>NZ_JBHUMJ010000001.1:0-729 GCF_042684905.1 Paenibacillus shunpengii
ATTGGGGTGAAGTCGTAACAAGGTAGCCGTATCGGAAGGTGCGGCTGGATCACCTCCTTTCTATGGAGTACTAGCTTCCTGTAGGGAAGCGTACATCGAGAGCATATGCTCGTTTCCTGCAATGGAAACATTCAAATATACGCACGACGAAAGTCGGCGGATTACTTTGCAATAGCAAAGCTTCATCATTCCATTTGTTCAGTTTTGATGGAACTTGAGGGGCCATAGCTCAGCTGGGAGAGCGCCTGCCTTGCACGCAGGAGGTCAGCGGTTCGATCCCGCTTGGCTCCACCATAAGATTCTGTCAATTAAATTTGTTCTTTGAAAACTAGATAAACGAAACAATTTTGCGATTTAGAAATATCCTTCTTACCTGAACTTGTGTTCAACAAGTGAAGTAAGAAAGTGCTTAGTGAGGTTTTTGGATGAAGAACGACTTTTGACGCAGTCGACTGGAGAGATTCAGCCAAAACACCGAACGTTGGTTAAGCTATTAAGAGCACACGGAGGATGCCTAGGCGCTAGGAGCCGATGAAGGACGTGGCGAACAACGATACTGCCTCGGGGAGCTGTACGCAAGCTTTGATCCGGGGATGTCCGAATGGGGAAACCCAGCTATCGTAATGGATAGTTATCTCCACCTGAATACATAGGGTGGCCAGAAGGCAGACCAGGGGAACTGAAACATCTAAGTACCTTGAGGAAGAGAAAACAATAGTGATTCCGTCA
>NZ_JBHUMJ010000002.1:0-1771699 GCF_042684905.1 Paenibacillus shunpengii
TGAAGCGAATGCTTCGAAGGTGAATCCGAATACTTTCTCGGGGCCCGGAACAAAACCGGGTAAACAAAAATTCTAACATCGCACATTGTTTCGTATCTAGTTTTCAGGGAGCAAATCCTTGTAAAGATTTTACGCTGTATGTCCTTTTTAAGGATTGATATTTTGCTGGTGATGATTCGCCGAAGATATCACAGCGCAAAAATCATGTTTGGTGGCGATAGCGGAGGGGTTCCACACGTACCCATCCCGAACACGACCGTTAAGCCCTCCAGCGCCGATGGTACTTGGACCGCAGGGTCCTGGGAGAGTAGGACGCCGCCAAGCACACATAAGACACTATCGATGAAATTCGATAGTGTCTTTTTTTTGCTCGAGAGCTTAAACATAAAATATTTTCTTAAATTTAGTACCAAGTACTAGTACCAGATGATATAATAAGGATACTAACTGTAAGGAAGGTGAACAGGATGTATCAATCAAAGGCGAAAATCACGGCAATAGGCACTTATGTACCGGAGAAAATATTATCTAACGAAGATCTCGAAAAAATGGTAGATACTAATGATGAGTGGATTGTACAGCGTACAGGCATGCGAGAACGAAGAATAGCTGCAGAGAACGAGTATACGTCTGATCTGAGCTATAACGCAGTTTCAGACATGATTAAACGCTACGCTGTTGATGTAACGGATGTAGATATGATTCTGGTTGCCACTAGTACAGCTGAGTATACTTTTCCGAACGTCGCTTCCCGAATTCAACAGCATTTTAATATTAAACAAGCAGGTGCTATTGATCTAGGCTCAGCTTGTGCTGGATTTGTTTACGGATTGCAGCTGGCTGATGGAATGGTATCCAGTGGTATTCACAAGAAAGTGCTTGTAGTTGGTGCTGAGACTCTTTCCAAAATCACAGACTATACAGACCGATCTACCTGTATCCTCTTTGGGGATGGGGCTGGAGTTGTGTTGATCGAAAGAGATGATGAGCATCCTGGCTTTATAGCGTCGATGTCCGGCACCCATGGCAGTGGTGGAGGTCATTTATATAGAAGAACATTTGCTACCGAAATTGATGGGATGAATATTGAGAAGGATGCATTTCTTGTTCAGAACGGACGGGAGGTCTACAAATGGGCAGTACGTCATGTACCTGAGGCCTCTAAACAGCTTATTGAGCAATCAGGGCTGCAGCCGGAGGATATTCATTGGTTTGTACCGCACAGCGCGAATTTAAGAATGATTGAATCCATTTGTATGAAAGGTCCGATTCCTATTGAGCGTACGTTGACTAGTGTGGAGTTTAGAGGAAATACCTCGGCTGCCTCGATCCCCTTGGCAATTCAGCTCGGACTTGATGATGGGCGTCTTAAATATAATGATAAGATGTTATTGTTTGGATTTGGTGGAGGCCTAACGTATGCAGGAGTCATTATGCGCTGGACCGTACCGGATAGCAATTAAGAGATAGGAATGGGGAGATTGTCCTCATTCCTATCTTAGTCTTACATAATTAATTTGAGTATCCAGAGACCTGCAATGAATTTGCAGCATGAGTAAATAAAATCTATTATGAAATAATGACATATCCCTCACTTATCTTTTGGAATGTATCTTCGTCCGCGATAATAAATAACTTAGCTTGTTCTGGAATGATGGCGTTAGGTCTTCTTATAATACTAGTATCATCATGATCAGCAATCAACAAGGCCCCCATTGCTTTTATATCCTCGAAGGCGTCATTGTATGTTATCCATTCTTTCTTTTTGTTAATAACATATATTTTCTCGCCACTCTCTGTGCTGAGCAGATTCATAAAAAGCTTGGAAGAACCTTTATGTACACTTGCATGGGCGATCAGATAGGAGATAGACTGCTGTGAAAGGATGAGCTCATCTACCTTCGCATGCCTAAAGTTCATAAGGTGATTCTCCTTAAGAATCTCTGCTATGGTGTATATATGGCGGTTCACTTTCTCACCGTAGCTTTCGATTGTTGTGGCAATCAGCAGTGTCTGTCCATCTGCATATTTGGCCGGCACTCCTTGAGGAGAAAAGATAATAACCGCTTTTGATTTGGCCACGTTTGCACGATCAAGTGTCTCGTATTCTGTCGGCTCGCCTTGTATGTAATGGATTTGACTATGGTCTATGGGACTCGAAGGAAGATCAGCGATAAGAACGATGTTATGAACACTGTCGCTGTTCAGCATTTCCTTAATGGTATCCTTGATCTTATCGTCAGACCAGCCAATAATGACATAATGATCCTCACCTCTGTAATCCATTTTTCCTTCCTCCTTCATCTTGATCCATTTAATAAATCGTTCCGAAATTTTAGCGATAAGTGTCCCGATGAGAAAAAGCCCTGTAAAAATAACAATCGTACCGAAAATCATCCCAGGTGTGGTTTCAGGAAAGTAGTCCCCATAACCGACCGTTGTGGTCGTAACAATAACCCACCAGAGTCCTTTGATATACGTAGAGAACTTCTCAGGCTCTAGAATATGAATGATAATCGGGCTAATGAAGAAAAAGGAGAGTGTAAAATAGAGGAGCGTTATATTGCTCATTTTAAACATTTTCTCGAAAGCCTTGCGCCAAAAAAGCATAGCCCACCTCATTTTTAATTTATGTAACGCAGCTGGATTATGGCATTTATTTACGAGTTAAACAAAACTGAGTTCCACTACATTCAAAATATTTACAGTGAGTTCTATTATATAAAACTTCTTGCCGCTCGGCTATCTAAATCATTTCCCTGAAAAAAGAGCACATACCGGCAGGTCGGCATGTGCTCATCATATGAAATCGTTATGTGTCTGTTAAGCAACACGTATAACTACTCGGATAACATGGGGGCTTTACGGTGCTGTGTTCCCTGCTCGTAGCTGTAAGCGAGCTTGATGAGCTTACCTTCATCATAGGCTCTGCCAAGGAATTCAATCCCGACAGGAAGTCCGTCCTTGGTGAAACCTGCTGGAACCGTGATGGCGGGGAATCCAGAGAATGCGCTAAGCCGGTTATTACCGCCGGCATTTTGAGGCTCACCTATTACCGCAGCAGCCGCAGCTGTACTAGGATACACAATGGCATCCAGGTCATGGTCTGCCATCACTTTTAGAAGAGAGTCCTTGGCCAGCTTCGTTCGCTTCAGCACGATATCTTTATACTCCTCGGTTTCCAATGTTTCACGGGCATCGCGGGACTTCATTGATTGCTCTTGGTCTAAATCATAATTGCCGGATGCAATGATCTCAGACAAGGTGGTGTATGGAGCATCTTCACCAAGTCCTTCAAGGTAATCATTAAGCTGGAATTTGAACTCATAGCTGCTGAGACTTGGATACTTAGAGAGCTCGGCCAAATTAGGGATCCGGATCTCTACAGCAGTAGCGCCAAGCCCTTCAATTTCATTAATTGCATTATAAATAATGGAGGAAGTTTCTTGTTCCGCATCACTGCTGGTGGAGAAGAGCTCAGAAGCTACGCCGATGCGAGCGCCTTGCAGGCCTTGTGGGTCCAATTCATCGAGATAGCTCTCTGGTATTCGTCCGACGCTTGCTGCGGTGCTTACATCCTCAGGGTCATATCCTGCAATAGCATCCAGCATGATCGCAGCGTCTTCAACGGTGCGTGCCATAGGTCCGCCTACATCCTGTGTGAGTGCAAGCGGAATAATGCCGTCACGGCTTGCTAGTCCAATCGTTGGACGAATCCCTACAAGACTATTAAAACTGGAAGGGATACGGATCGAGCCTCCGGTATCTGTGCCTAAGCCTGCAGCTGCAAAGTTGGCGGCAATCGCAGCACCCGTTCCCCCGCTTGAACCGCCGGGATAGTGATCAAGTGCATAAGGGTTTAAGGTTTGTCCACCGAGAGAGCTGGATGTTGTGATGCCGAAGGCAAATTCATGCAGATTTGTTTTGCCCAAGATGATTGCACCGGCTTCTTTTAATCTGGCGATTTGCTCTGCATCTTCATCGGGAACAGAATCTTTGAGGCATAGGCAGCCTGCTGAGGTTGGCATATCACTCGTATCATAATTATCTTTGACCAGAATCGGGATTCCATGAAGATCACTGCGAGGTCCTGTACTTGTACGTTCCTTATCGAGTTCAGCTGCGATATCAAGAGCATCCTCGTTAATCGTGAGCACTGCATTTAGAGAAGGACCTTGATCGTCATACTGTTCAATCCGATCCAGATACATTTGCACAAGCTGGACGGAGGTCAGCTTGCCTTGTTCCATCGCTTTTTGCATATCTGAAATGGTAGCTTCCTCTACTTCAAAAGGCTGTATGTATTCTAATACACGATCATAGATAAGCTGGACATCTGAAACGGTGAGTGGGGTTCTGGGAAAGAAGGATTCTTTGCTGTAGCCTGTCATAATTCCAGCTTGAGCTACAGCACTAATCGCATCAGCATAGGAGCTGTTCTGAGGGATATCTTTAAATGTATGATCCGCTGCAGGCAAAGAGAGCCAATCCTGAATCGCTTGGGCTGCCGCTTGTCTTGATATCACGGTGCCGGTAGCTTTCTCCAAGGTAAAAGGAACGCCCGCCGTCTCTGCAGCCCGTTTCATTTGATCGTAAAAATAGGTGGTGCCAGCCGGCTTGTTAGGGCTGATCTCAGCAGAGGAAGTACCAATTGAATTCGTTCCATCTGCTGCTGACACTGTATAGGCTGGAAGGAGGAAGGAGCTGGTGAGGAGTGCAGCTGCAAGCAAGGCTTGTCCACTTTTTCTCCACCGATGTAACGGCTTGTCCACTTTCATATAAACACTCTCCTTGTAAGTTAATCTTGAGCTCAGAGTCGATAGCATATCCTAACTCGTGTAAGTTAGATCATATTTAATGTCATAAATTCTTACAAGTACAGTGGACATCGAATAAAGCGATTACATCACTTGTTTACTGGATAATGCTCATTATTTTGATTGAATATATCCATGAAAATAAATTGAGTAAGGAGTCATAAGACTATTATCATAGAAGGAATGTTATGTTACATGACATAATGCGTAGTGCTAACGCTCCTCGTTGGTCTCTCTCGTATACATCTACATCTATCTAATATGTTAAGAGAGCTGGGTCCTCTCACTTTTTTTGGTTTTCTATTTCTTACTCCACTCCGTATTTTGAATTCTCTTCGTGTCATCGTTCATAATGAATGTTCTTGGTATGTAAGGGCTTGTTCTTTCGCAGGTACTTTAAAGGAATGATATAATGAAGGATGTTATAGAAAGGAGAGTTCCATGAAAGTACTTGTTCTAGCCGAAAAGCCTTCCGTGGCACGTGAGATTGCCCGTGTAATGGGAAGCAGAGAGAAGCATAAGAGTTATTTTGAAGGACCTAAATATGTAGTAACTTGGGCTTTGGGCCATCTGGTCGGACTGGCTGAGCCTGAGGATTATGATCATAAATATGCAACTTGGAATCTGGCTGATCTGCCGATTCTACCGAAGCAGACGAAGCTGAAGGTACTGCGTGAAACCCAGCATCAATATAAAGCTGTACAGCAGCTAATGAAGAGACAAGATATCAAGGAGCTCGTCATTGCAACAGATGCTGCCCGTGAAGGTGAGCTATTGGCCCGCTGGATTATGCAGATGGCGCATTTCAAGAAGCCTTTTAAACGCTTATGGATCTCGTCTCAGACGGACAAAGCCATCAAAGAAGGGTTTGCGAATTTGAAGCCGGGTCAGCAGTTTGATCGGTTGTATGAATCCGCACGCTGCCGTGCTGAGGCGGACTGGATGATCGGTCTGAATGTCACCCGTGCCCTTACGGTCAAATATAATGCCCAGCTGTCTGCAGGACGTGTCCAAACCCCGACTCTCGGCATGATCATGAATCGGGAAAAAGAAATCATGAACTTCCGCTCAGAGGAATACGAAACGTTGTCTGCTGATTTTGGCAGCTTCCAAGCGATGTGGCGAGCGCCTCAGGGAGACTCTCGTATTTTTGATAAAGCCCGGACAGAAGAGCTTAAGCGCAAGCTTGAAGGACGCTCTGGCAAAGTTGTTCAAGTGAAAAAAAGCGAGAAGGTTGAAGCCCATCCGCTGGCATATGACTTGACCGAGCTGCAGAGAGACGCCAATAAGCGATATGGTTTCTCAGCGAAACAAACCTCTAATCTTCTGCAGAAATTGTATGAGCAGCATAAGCTTGTCACTTATCCACGGACAGACAGCAGATACTTGCCCTCGGATATGACAGAGACGTTCAAGGAGCGCCTGGAGAGTGTAGCGGTAGGCCCTTACAGTGGATTAGCAAGACCGCTGCTTCGTACCAAGCTTCCAATTACGAAGCGTGTGGTGGATGACAGTAAAGTGAGTGACCATCATGCCATTATCCCTACAGAGCAAACGGTTCTGCTCAATCAATTGTCTACGGAGGAGCGCAAGCTCTACGATCTGATTGTAAGGCGATTTATAAGTCTGTTCTATCCGGCAGCAAGATATGATGCGGTGCAGGTTAAGATTGAAGCAGAGAATGAAGCTTTTATTGTGAAAGGAACAACAGTCAAAAATCACGGCTGGCGTGAAGTATATGGCGCAGAAGGTTACAGCGATGAGGATGAGGAGACTTCAGAGGATGCCTCCGATTCAAGAGGAACGGGGCAGGATCTCCCTGAGCTTCGCGAAGGGGAGATCATCAAGATACAGCGATGTATCATTAAATCTGCCCGTACAATGCCCCCGAAACGCTATAACGAAGCAGCATTGCTGGCTCAAATGGAGAAGCATGGTCTGGGTACACCTGCGACCAGAGCTGATATTATCGAGAAGCTTGTCAGCAGTGACACCATTGAGCGTCAGGGCAATGTGATGCACCCAACCGGCAAAGGAAAACAGCTGATTGAATTGGCAGCACCACAGCTTCGTACACCTGAGCTTACTGCCAAATGGGAGTCTGAGCTGGAGCGCATCGCCAAAGGACAGGGCTCTCCTGAACCGTTCTTAAACGGAATTCGGAAAATGGCTGATGAACTTGTACGCAGTGTCAAGAATAGTACCACGGAATACAAGCCGCATAATGTATCTAACAGCCATTGTCCAGATTGTGGTACAAGACTGCTAGAGAAGAAATCCAAGCGAGGCAAGTTCCTGGTGTGTCCTGCGGAGGATTGCAGCTACAAGCGATCGGCAGAGAAGCGTTTGTCCAACCGGCGTTGCCCGCAATGCCATAAGAAGATGGAGCTTAAAGAAGGCAAGGCAGGAATGTATGTGCAGTGTCTGCCATGCGGCATCACGGAGACCGTGGACAAGGACAAGCAGCGGGTTAATAAACGTGAGCAGCAGAAGCTCGTTAAGCAGTTTGAGAAAAAGGAGCCGATTGGCTCTAACCTCGGTGATCTGCTGAAAGCAGCACTGGAAAAGAAAGAAGGCAAATAAGCAGTGTGAGGCGGAATATGAAGTGTTCGTATAATGCGCCTCCGAAGATGACAATCTATGTCTTAGGGGGTGAGCGACACATGCCTTATCATAAACCGCTGAAAATTAAAAACCAGCAAAATAAGTCTAGTGTGCTAGAGGAAAGCAGAACCATTCGTCCAGCCAAGGCCGCCCACACTCCGCCAAGCTTAAACGGCATTCCTAAGCAGGAATCCTAAGCTGAAACTTGCTCTTTGCAGTGATAAGCTGGCAGCATGAGAACCAGATTCAATATCGAATCTGGTTCTTCTGTATGTTTCAAGCGCAGCATGAAGTTATGTAACGCATAGAATAATGCCCATATAGATACACTAAATTCAGCCGACTACACCTGAGCCTGCCCGCACTCATTGTCACTCTGTTTCTTCAGAAGCTATAATGGAGTGGGGAATGTGATCCCTAAAGAAAGGGGAATTGCCAATGCGGACAGGCATCATTCTATGGTTTGTTTTTATAAATGTGGTAGCCTATCTTGTGATGTCAGAGGATAAGAGAAGAGCACAGAAAAGACGAGACCGGGTTCCGGAAAGAACGCTGTTTTTACTTGCTGCGATCGGAGGTTCACTCGGCATACTGATTGCAATGTACCGGAAGCGGCACAAAACAAGGCATGCCAGCTTTACCATTGGCGTACCTGTTCTTCTCTTCGTTAATGCGATACTATATGGCTATTTTTTGAGCTGAGGTTCGCTTAAGACTCAGTGTAGCTTGCAGACAGCTTGTTGATTCAAACAAATCCGTAATCGGTTAAATATAAGTACATACAGAAAGGTGGCGTTCCTCATGACTTTTTCCAATATTCTACTTGCATACGACGGATCAGAGTTAGCGAACAAAGCGTTTGAGCGCGCAGTGGAGTTAGCCAAATTATCTGAAAATACACAGCTGCATATTGTTCACGTATACGATTTCCCGCGGGTATTTATCGGCGAAGGTCTGGCCCCAATCCCGCCCTCGGTAAATAGTGATGTATATGAGCTTGCTGAAGAGACTGTAGACGAGCTTAAGAAACGTCTAGTCAATGAGCAAATTGGAGCCAAGGTTGAACTCATTCAAGGGTCTCCAGTGGATGTCATATTGGAGTATGTGAAACAGAACGATATGGATCTCATTGTAATCGGCAGCAGAGGACTGAGCGGAATACGCGAATTTGTGCTGGGCAGTGTAAGCCATCGTGTAGTTCAGGAAGCAGACGTGCCTGTACTCGTTGTGAAATAAACAATATGAAACAGATCATTTGTTCGAGAAAAACCAGTATCTTTCCTGTACTTCATGGAAGCTGCTGGTTTTATTTATGTTTTTAGTTTATTAATATCCGAACATTAAATATGGTAAAGATTAAAATGTTCGTCTTTAAGTTGACATCGGGTGTAGGGGATTGTTAAACTGTTAAAGGTAAAAAGAATAAACTCGAAAATCAAAGAAATAAGTAAACTGTAGAGCAAAGAATCCATTTCAAAATACCGATGTTTGTCGTATTAATGAAATCGATTCGTCCAAAATATAGAATGATCTCGTATAGTACCGGGAATACGGCCCGGAAGTTTCTACCCGAAAACCGTTAATTTTCGGACTACGAGGATATCAATGTTGAGAGCAGCGGGTTGATGCCGGAATTCATGTCCATGCTTTTTCAAAGCCAACATCAAAATCTTTAAGCATGGGGTATCTTGTTTATAGGTGAGCTTGAGCCGCCGCTAAAGACAGGGTCTGGCTTGTGTGGAAGCACATCCATGGTGGTTTATTGTTTCTCCCGTAAGGCTGCAGCTCTGATATCTTCATATCGTCCGGAATCCGTATAGTGTCATCATAACTCGAGGATTTCGGTTTTTTTTCGTCAATTGAAGGTGCTTGTTGATCAAATTCAAGGGAGTGGATATCATGTCAGTGCAAGTTGCCGTAATTATGGGGAGTACATCAGATTGGGAAACGATGAGACATGCCTGTGAAGTGCTGGACGAGCTGGACATTGCTTATGAGAAAAAGGTTGTCTCTGCTCACCGTACGCCGGATCTTATGTTTGAATTCGCAGAGGGCGCGTATGACCGCGGAATTAAAGTGATCATTGCTGGGGCAGGAGGAGCCGCTCATTTGCCTGGAATGGTCGCATCCAAAACCTTGGTTCCTGTGATCGGTGTCCCTGTTCAGTCGAAGGCACTGAATGGTCTTGACTCGCTGCTCTCTATCGTGCAAATGCCTGGCGGTATTCCGGTAGCTACGGTCGCGATCGGCAAAGCGGGAGCAACGAATGCAGGACTGCTCGCTGCACAGATCATCGGTGCATTTGATCCTGAGGTTGCGGGCAGAGCACAGGAACGCAGAGATCGAATCCGCAAAGAAGTGCTAGAAAGCAGTGATACGTTATGATAAATAAGCTAATCAGCGAGAGCATAAAGGTCTTCCCTTCTGGAGCTACGATCGGAATACTTGGAGGCGGACAGCTTGGGCGGATGATGACATTATCAGGTACAGCCATGGGATACCGGTTTATTACACTGGAGCCGACCGAGAATTCACCTTGCGGGCAAGTCGCGCGGCAGATTGTGGCAGGTTACGATGATCAGAATGCAGCACGCCAGCTTGCAGAAGAGTGCGATGTAATCACTTATGAGTTTGAAAATGTGGATGCCGATGTGGCAGCCTTGCTGGAGAACGAAGCGTATGTCCCTCAAGGAAGCAGACTGCTGTATACGACTCAGCATCGTCTTCGGGAGAAGCGTGCCATTGAAGCGGCGGGTGTGCCGGTTGCTCCTTATCGGGAAATTAAGAGTGCGGAGGACATGAGCGCAGCGGTTGAGGTGCTAGGCGTTCCTTGTGTGCTTAAGACCGTAACTGGAGGCTACGATGGCAAAGGCCAGCGCGTGATTCGTGACAGAGAGGCAGCCCTTGCGGCTTACGAAGAGCTGGCGGGCCTTGGCACAGAGCTCGTATTAGAGCAGTTTGTCTCCTTTGACTGCGAAATATCTGTTATTGCTGCACGTAATCCCCAAGGAGAGATTCGGACATTTCCTCCAGCTGAGAATGTGCATGTCAATAACATATTGCACACTTCCGTTGTACCGGCAAGAGTGTCATCAGAGCTCCAGCTCGAAGCGCAGCAGCTCGCAGCTAAGATCGCCGAATCGATGGGAGCCGTTGGGCTGCTGGCTGTCGAGATGTTCGTGACAAGAGATGGACAGCTGTATGTTAATGAATTGGCCCCTCGGCCTCACAACTCAGGTCATTATACGATGGAGGCGTGCAGTACATCGCAGTTTGAGCAGCATGTAAGAGCAATATGCGGTCTGCCGCTTGCTGATACATGCCTGCTGAGCCCTGTTGTGATGGTCAATGTCCTGGGAGAACATATCGAAGCCGTTATTGATCGATTTGCCAAAAAGGATGCAGACGCAGATGAACTGGGCGTCGTGCCTAAGCTTCACCTGTACGGCAAAGCCGAAGCCAAGACCGGACGTAAAATGGGACATATCAACCTGTTATGCCATGATGTGCAGCATGCACTGGATTGGATAGACAAAACCAATATATGGAGGAACGAATAGAAATGATTGAACGTTATAGCAGACCCGAAATGCGGGCGATATGGACGGAAGAGAATAAATTTAAGGCTTGGCTTGAAGTTGAAATTTGTGCCTGTGAGGCATGGGCAGAACTCGGCGTTATTCCCAAAGAGGACGCAGCTGTCCTACGTGAGAAAGCAAGCTTTGATATTGACCGGATCTACGAGATTGAGCAGGAGACACGTCATGATGTCATTGCCTTCACACGTACCGTATCCGAAAGTCTTGGAGAGGAACGTAAATGGGTGCATTACGGTCTGACTTCTACAGATGTGGTTGATACAGCGAACGGTTACCTGCTTCGTCAGGCGAACGAAATTCTTGAGAAGGACATTCTGAACTTCATTCAGATCCTGAGAGACAAAGCGATTGAATACAAGCACACTCCAATGATGGGACGTACACATGGTGTACATGCGGAGCCAACAACCTTTGGTCTGAAAATGGCACTGTGGCATGAAGAGATGAAGCGCAACCTCGAACGCTTCCGTCATGCTGCCGACAATGTCCAGTATGGCAAAATCTCAGGTGCGGTAGGAACGTATGCCAACATTGATCCTTTCGTTGAGGAATTCGTATGTAAGAAGCTGGGCACGAAGCCGGCTCCGATCTCAACGCAAACATTGCAGCGTGACCGCCATGCTGAATATATGGCAACCCTCGCACTGATCGCGACTTCCCTGGACAAATTCGCGACCGAAGTACGTGCACTCCAGAAGAGTGAATTCCGTGAGGTGGAAGAGGCTTTTGCTAAAGGTCAAAAAGGCTCATCTGCTATGCCGCACAAGCGCAATCCGATCGGCAGTGAGAACATTTCCGGCTTGTCCCGTGTCATTCGCGGACATATGCTGACAGCTTATGAGAACGTAACGCTGTGGCATGAGCGTGATATCTCGCATTCCTCAGCAGAACGCGTCATCCTGCCAGATGCAACGATGCTGCTGAACTACATGCTGAACCGTTTTGGCAACATCATCAAGAATTTGACGGTGTTCCCTGAGAACATGAAGCGCAACATGGCCCGTACCTTCGGTGTTCCGTTCTCCGGACGCATTATGACGAAGCTGATTGATAAAGGCTTCAGCCGTGAAGAAGCGTACGATACAGTTCAGCCTCGTGCGATGGAAGCATGGGAGACACAGCGCCAATTCCGCGACATCGTGGAAGCAACGCCGGCGATTACGGAAGTGCTCAGCACAGAGGAGATCGAGGACGCCTTTAATCCGGCATGGCATCTGAAGCATGTGGATACGATTTTTGACAAATTGGGATTGAACTAGTCCAGCAAGATATCTAAAGGGCTGATACGGCTTAAAAAATAATAAAACGTGGAGTGATTAACGTTATGGCTTTATCCACCGCAGCAGAGCTCATTAACGCACCACTGTTATACAAAGGCAAGGTTAGAGAGTTGTACGATTTGGGTGAGCATTTCCTGATCGTCGTAACAGACCGGATTTCAGCATTTGATTATGTGCTGGAGCCGGCTGTTCCGGAGAAAGGCAATGTACTCAATACAGTTAGTGCTTTCTGGTTTGACCAAACCAAGGAATGGATGCCAAACCACGTTGTCCATACCAATATAGAAGAACTGGGCGATATCGTGCTGGATACAGAGGCGCTGAGGGATCGGATTATGGTCACGAGAAAAGCCGAGCGTATTGATATCGAGTGCGTGGTTCGTGGATACATTACCGGCAATGGCTGGAGACAGTATCAATCCTCTGGAATAGTTAACGGGATTAAGCTTCCGGAAGGACTTCGTAAAAATGCGAAGCTGGATAAGCCGATCTTCACGCCGGCGGCCAAGAACGATGTAGGCCATGATGAGGATATCTCCATGGAGCAGATGAAATCGTCGGTTGGCGAGGAGCTTGCACTTGAGCTTGAAGCGAAGAGTCTTCAGCTGTATGAGTTCGCAAGAGACTATTGCGAGCAAAGAGGAATTATTTTGGCAGATTGCAAGTTTGAGTTCGGGATCGTGGATGGCGAGGTCATTTTGATCGACGAGATCTTTACACCGGATGCCTCCCGGTTCTGGGCCAAGGAGAAATACGCGCTGGACATCGAGATCGACAGTATGGATAAAGAGCCGGTAAGAGCCTATCTGGCATCCACGGATTGGGATAAGAACAGCCAGCCGGAGCCGCTTCCTGAGCATGTAGTAGAGGAAACGAGCAGACGCTATAAAGAGATTAAGGACAGGCTGACCCGTTAATTTAAGATGTGGTACATGGGAAGTATTCATAACCCCATTATGGAAACTTAGCAGATAAAAGCTTCATATTAGCAATCATTATCATCATTAATAGTCCAAACCTTAAAAACATTCCTTAGGAGGAACTTCCGATCATGATAAAAGCTACTGTATACGTTACGATTAAACAAAGCGTACTTGACCCTCAAGGCGTTGCCGTACAAGGCGCGCTCCATTCCATGGGCTTCAGTGAAGTAGAAGGGGTACGCATCGGCAAATATCTGGAGCTGACACTGGATACAAGTGATCGTAATGAAGCAGAAGAACGCGTTAAGGTCATGTGTGAAAAGCTGCTCGCAAATACGGTTGTCGAAGACTACCGCTTTGAATTGGAGGTTTAATTCATGAAATTTGCAGTTCTCGTGTTTCCTGGATCCAACTGTGATATTGACTGCTATAAGGCAGTAGAAGAAACGATTGGACAGCCCGTGGATTATGTATGGCATACGGCAACAGACCTGTCTGCCTATGACTGCATCATCGTTCCCGGCGGCTTCTCTTACGGTGACTATTTAAGATGCGGGGCAATCTCCAGATTTGCTCCTGTGATGAACGAAGTAGCCAAGGCTGCAGAGCAAGGTAAATACATTATCGGGATCTGCAACGGATTCCAAATCCTGACGGAAGCAGGGCTTCTCCCTGGCGCATTGCTGCGCAATACAGGTATGAAGTTTGTGTGCCATGACTCCGTACTCCAAGTGGAGAACAACAACACCCCTTTTACAAGCGAGTATGCACTTGGGGAAGAGATTATTATCCCGATCGCGCATGGGGAAGGCAACTATTATTGTGATGAAGAGACGCTTGAGAAGCTTAAAGCAAATAATCAAATCGTCTTTACTTATAAAAACAATCCGAACGGCTCCTTAAATAACATCGCCGGCGTAAGTAATGAGCGCGGTAACGTGGTAGGCATGATGCCTCACCCGGAACGTGCGGTGAACGAAGTGCTTGGAACGACGGACGGCAAACGCATGTTTACATCGATTTTGAACTCCTGGAGGGATCAGCATGACACAGCAAGTATCCGCTAAAGAACCAACCGCAGCACAGATTGCCGAGCATAAACTTTATCAGCAAATGGGCGTATCTGACAGTGAATATGACCTGATCGTGTCCTTCATGGGACGTCAGCCAAACTACACGGAGATCGGTGTATTCAGTGTTATGTGGTCAGAGCACTGTGCTTACAAGAACTCCAAGCCGCTGCTGCGTCGTTTCCCGACAACAGGCGAACGTGTCCTGATGGGACCGGGTGAGGGTGCAGGGATTGTCGACATCGGAGATAACCAGGCGGTCGTATTTAAGATCGAGAGTCATAACCATCCTTCTGCGGTTGAGCCTTTCCAAGGTGCAGCTACAGGGGTTGGCGGAATTATCCGCGACATTTTCTCCATGGGTGCAAGACCGATTGCATCCCTTAATTCCTTGCGCTTCGGCAAGCTGGAAAGCGATCGTGTGAAATATTTGTTTGAACACGTCGTATCCGGTATTGCAGGCTATGGTAACTGTATCGGCATTCCAACGGTAGGCGGAGAAGTGATGTTCGATGAGAGCTATGATGGCAACCCGCTCGTAAATGCCATGTGTGTAGGTCTTATCGATCACGACAAAATTCAGCGCGGTGTCGCCAAAGGTGTAGGTAACCCGGTGTTTTACGTGGGACCTCCAACAGGACGTGATGGTATTCACGGAGCAACCTTTGCTTCTGTGGAGCTAACGGAGGAATCTGAATCCAAGCGTACGGCAGTACAGGTCGGCGACCCGTTCATGGAGAAGCTGGTTATGGAGGCTTGTCTTGAACTGATTGATACTGGCATCGTGCTCGGTATTCAAGATATGGGTGCTGCGGGTCTTACGTGCTCCAGTGCGGAAATGGCAAGTAAGGCAGGAAACGGACTGGAGCTGTATCTGGACCAAGTGCCTCAGCGTGAAGAGGGCATGACACCATACGAGATGATGCTGTCTGAATCTCAAGAACGCATGCTGTTCGTCGTTGAGCCTAAAGACGAAGCACAAGCGTGTGAAATTTTCGAGCGTTGGGGCGTGATCTGTGCAAAGGTCGGCAAGGTTACAGATGACGGACGACTGAAGCTGTACCATCACGGTGAAGTCGTTGGCGACATGCCGGTAACGGCATTGGTTGACGAATGTCCGGTGTATAACAAACCATCCTCAGTTCCTGCTTATTATATTGAAAATGAAAAAATCGACACCCTGCGTTATGAAGAAGTGTCGGACCTGACAGGAGCCTTGAAAAAGGTGCTGTCCTCCCCGACCGTATCCAGCAAAGCTTGGGTGTATGACCAATATGACTATATGGTGCGGACCAGCACTGCCGTTCGTCCGGGATCGGATGCGGCTGTTGTGACGGTTCATGGCACACGTAAAGGTCTTGCGATGACAACAGACTGCAATGGCCGTTATGTGTATCTTGATCCTGAAGTGGGCGGCAAAATTGCAGTCAGCGAAGCTGCCCGTAACATCGTTTGCTCCGGGGCAGAGCCGCTGGCAATTACAGACAATCTGAACTTCGGTTCGCCGGAGAAGCCGGATATTTTCTGGCAGATGGAAAAAGCGGTAGATGGAATGGCTGAGGCATGTACAGTACTGGGTACGCCGGTTATCGGCGGTAACGTGAGCTTGTACAACGAGAATGCCAAAGGTGCAATTTACCCAACGCCTGTCGTTGGTATGGTTGGACTTGTGCATGATACAGACCACATTACGACACAAGGCTTCAAGAAAGAAGGAGATGTTATCCTGCTGCTTGGGGATACACATGCTGAGCTTGGCGGCAGCGAGTTCCAATATGCGGTTCATGGCTTGACGGAGGGACGCCCTCCACAGCTTGATCTTGAAGTAGAGAAGAAGCTGCAGGAAGCGGTACTGGGTGCTATTCAAAAAGGTCTCGTACAATCTGCACATGACTTGTCTGAAGGCGGACTTGGCGTGGCACTGGCCGAGAGCTGCATCAGCGGCGGTATTGGCGCGAGCGTGAACTTTACTACGGAGCTTCGCGGTGATATTGCTCTATTTAGTGAGAGCCAATCCCGTATTCTGCTGACAGCAGACCAAGCACAGGCAGAGGAACTGGAAGCGTTCGTGAGAAACAGCGGTGTTCCGGTTCAAGTGATCGGACAAGTAACAGGAAGCAATCTTAAATTGGAGTTGAACGGCACATCAGCTGTGGACGAACCGGTAGCGGTTCTGAAACAGGTCTGGGAGGATGTTATTCCATGTCTGATGAAGTAAAGACCCCGCAGTTTTGGACCGGCGATTATTACAACGAGGGTTCGGGCAAAGAGGGACTGTTTGATAAATTGAAAGAGGAGTGCGGGGTGTTCGGGGTGTATAGACACCCCGACGCGGCCTCCTTGTCCTATTACGGACTGCATGCATTGCAGCATCGCGGCGAGGAAAGTGCCGGAATGTGTGTCAGTGACGGCAGTGAGTTTCACTATCACCGCGGAATGGGACTTGTCAAAGAGGTGTTTACCAAGGATCTCATGGCTTCCCTCTCTGGTGATATCTCTATCGGTCATGTGCGTTATTCAACCAGCGGCGACAGCAAGCTGACGAATGCGCAGCCGCTCGTATTTAAATATCGTGACGGCGATCTGGCGGTTGCGACGAACGGAAATATCGTGAACGCGCCAGAGATTCGCAAGGAGCTGGAGCAAGGCGGTTCGATTTTTCAAACGACGAGTGATACCGAGGTTATTGCACACTTGATCGCTCGTTCACCTAAGGATTTGGTTGAGGCGGCAAAAGATGCATTCCGCCGGATTGTCGGAGGCTATGCCTTCCTGATCATGACCAACGATCGTCTGATCGTTGCATCGGATGCTCATGGACTACGTCCACTGACGATGGGCAAACTGGGCGATGCTTATATTTTTGCTTCCGAAACATGTGCACTGGAAACGATCGGTGCGGAGCTGATCCGAGATATTGAGCCAGGAGAAATGCTGGTTCTCGACAGCGATGGGCTGCATGAAGACCGCTTCGAGGAGAAAAAGCACCGGAAAGCGCTGTGTGCGATGGAGTATATCTACTTTGCGCGTCCGGACAGTGATATGAATGGAGCAAATCAGCATGGTGCACGGAAGCGGATGGGCAGCCGGCTAGCTATTGAATCGTTTGTGGATGCTGATGTCGTAACAGGTGTTCCCGATTCCAGTATTTCCGCGGCAATAGGCTATGCTGAGCAGACGGGTATTCCTTATGAGCTGGGGATGATCAAGAACAAATACACTGGACGTACCTTTATTCAGCCAAGTCAGGAGCTGCGTGAGCAGGGAGTGAAGATGAAGCTGAGTGCGGTGCGCCGGGTAGTCGAAGGCAAGCGGGTTGTCATGATCGATGATTCTATCGTGCGCGGTACGACATCACGCCGGATCGTGAACATGCTCCGGGATGCAGGAGCGACTGAGGTGCATGTACGCATAACTTCACCACCGTTCAAGAATCCATGCTTCTACGGGATTGATACCCCGAACCGGGATGAGCTGATTGCTTCTTCCAAATCGATTGAGGAGATCTGCCGCGAGATTAATGCTGACTCTCTGTCATTCCTCAGTCCCGAAGGTTTGATCTCTTCTATAGAAGGAAACCACCAGGATGAATATAAAGGCGGCCTATGCCTTGCCTGTTTCGATAATGACTACCCAACGACGCTGGACTTCAAGGATGCGAAGGCGGGCTGCGGCTGTTAATACGCCGCAGTAATCAATTGCTCCATGAAGAGCCGCCCTACATTTGCGAAGCAAACAGGGGATGGCTCTGATGAAGCAAGGCGCGCAGCGCAGAAGGCACCGCCAAGGACCCGGCACATTTGCCGAAGGCAAACAGCAGAAGGTCCCAGCGGAGCTGCACGCGCAGCGTGCCAGAGAGCTTCCCCGTGAGCCCCAGCGCATCTGCCGAAGGCAAACAGTGGGTAAGCTCGGGTGAAGCCCCCGCGCGCATAGCGCAATCAGCAGTAGAGCGTGTCTGCAAGACGAAAGCGAATCCCAGCACTACAGTAACCATAGCAGGATCCAACCAAACTCCGGTCCGCGATAACATTTTGCGGGTGTCCAGAGGGGCCGCGGCCTCTTTGGGGTCCTCCCTGTCAGGGAGGATTTAGGAGGGTGAATTTATATTTGAGGGACGGTGACCAAGTTGTCAGAAGCATACAAAAATGCAGGCGTCGATATCGCGGCAGGCAACGAAGCGGTTGAGAAAATGAAGAAACACGTAAAACGTACATTTCGCCCTGAAGTTATGACCGATCTTGGTGGATTCGGTGCCTTGTTCGGATTGAACAAGGATAAATACGATGAGCCCGTACTCGTGTCTGGCACAGATGGTGTCGGAACGAAGCTGAAGATTGCATTTGCGATGGATCAGCATGATACGATCGGCATTGATGCAGTGGCCATGTGTGTGAACGACATTGTCGTACAAGGTGCAGAACCATTGTTCTTCCTCGACTATCTGGCATGTGACAAGGTCGTGCCTGACAAGATCGAAGCGATTGTAGCCGGTATTGCTGAGGGATGTCATCAGGCTGGAGCTGCGCTGATCGGCGGAGAAACAGCCGAAATGCCGGGCATGTACAGTGAAGGGGAATACGATATTGCCGGCTTTACGGTAGGTGTCGTGGACAAAGCGAAGATCATTAACGGCAGCACGATTGCACCTGGAGACACGGTGATCGGTCTTGCTTCCAGCGGCGTGCACAGCAACGGCTTCTCTTTGGTTCGCAAATTGCTGCTGGAGCAGTCGGGATACAGCTTGCAGGATGAGATTGCAGAGCTTGGCGGGACACTGGGCGGTACGCTGCTTACGCCGACCAAGATATATGTGAAGCCAGTCCTCGCACTTCTGGATGAAGTGAAAGTAAAAGGCATGGCGCATATTACAGGCGGTGGATTCATCGAGAACATTCCGCGGATGCTTCCTGAAGGCGTGAACGTAGACATCGATCATGGCTCTTGGCCGGTTCTGCCAATCTTCAAGCTGATGCAGGACAAAGGCAGCATCTCTAATCGCGATATGTTCACGACCTTCAATATGGGAATTGGTCTTGTCCTTGTTGTCAGTGAAGCGGATGCGGAGAACACACTCGCAGTCCTTCGTGCGAATGGTGAGGAAGCTTACACCATCGGCCGTGTGACCGAAGGCAGCGGAATCGTGACCTTTACAGGAGTGGAAGTCTAATGCCTGGCTATCGCATTGCCGTGTTTGCTTCGGGACAGGGCAGCAATTTTCAGGCATTGGTGGATGCTGCAGCGAGCGGTAAGCTGGATGCAACGATTGAGCTGTTAGTCAGTGATCGACCACAGGCTCCAGTAGTGGAGAAGGCGGAAGCCGCTGGAATTGAATGCCATGTGTTTAAGCCTAAAGAGTATGCTTCAAGAGAAGCCTACGAGCAGGAGATTGTCGCCAAGCTGGAGGAGCGCGAGATTGATCTTGTAGTCCTTGCCGGTTATATGCGGCTCTTAACCTCTGTTGTCGTTGACCGTTATGCAGGCAGGCTGATTAACATTCATCCTTCCTTGCTGCCCGCGTTTCCGGGTAAGGATGCCATTGGACAAGCTCTGGATTACGGAGTAAAGATGACGGGGATTACGGTGCACTTTGTGGACGGAGGAATGGACACGGGAGCGATTATAGCCCAGAGAGCCATTACGGTTTCACCGGAGGATACAACAGAGACACTTGCTGCTTCGATTCATGAATTGGAACGTGAGCTGTATCCAGAGGTCGTATCTTGGTTCACCAAAGGGCTTGTCACGCTGGATGGACGCAAAGTTACGATTGCGGAGAATGATGTCAGAAAGTAAGAGGCAGAACTCGGAAAAGTAACATTTTGCGATATTACTCATTTGTTCGCTGCAAGATATGATATTTCTCGGGAAATAAAACAACAATTTTTAGCACCAAAATGGGATGAACAAGAGGAGGATCTTAATCGTGGGTATTAAAAGAGCGCTGGTTAGCGTTTCGGATAAAACGGGTATCGTGGATTTTTGCCGTGAGCTGTCTAATTTGGGTGTGGAAATTATCTCGACAGGAGGAACAAGCAGCCTGCTGTCGAACGAAGGCGTTCCTGTGATCGGGATATCGGACGTAACCGGTTTTCCTGAAATTATGGATGGACGCGTCAAGACACTGCATCCTGCTGTGCACAGCGGACTGCTGGCAGTTAGAGACAATGCTGAGCATCAGCAGCAAATGAAAGATCTGGGTCTGGATTATATCGACCTCGTTGTCGTTAATTTGTATCCATTCCAAGAGACCATTGCGAAGCCGGGCGTTTCTTACGAGGACGCGATCGAAAATATCGACATCGGCGGTCCGACTATGCTTCGTTCTGCAGCCAAGAACCATGCTTTTGTCAGTGTGGTTGTCGATGCAGCCGACTATGAGCAGGTGCTTGCTGAAGTTCGTGAGAGCGGTGATACGACTCTTGAAACTCGTAAACAGCTTGCGGCAAAAGTTTTCCGTCACACGGCGGCTTATGATGCCCTTATTTCTGATTATCTGTCTAATGTCAACGGAGATCCACTACCAGAGCGCTACACCGTGACTTATGAAAAAATCCAGGATCTGCGCTATGGGGAGAACCCGCATCAGCAGGCTGCCTTCTACCGCAAACCGCTTGCACCGAACGGGACACTCACTACTGCAGAGCAATTGCATGGTAAAGAGCTGTCCTACAACAATATCAACGATGCGAACGCAGCACTGCAGATCGTGAAGGAATTTGATGCTCCGGCTGTAGTCGCAGTTAAGCACATGAATCCTTGCGGCGTAGGTACAGGTGAGAATATCTATGAAGCCTACATGAAAGCCTACAATGCAGATCCAACTTCGATCTTTGGCGGCATTGTTGCAGCTAACCGGACAATTGACAGTGATACAGCTGTAAAGCTCAGTGAAATTTTCCTTGAGATCGTCCTTGCTCCGGACTTTACACCGGAAGCACTGGAAATCTTGACCAAAAAGAAAAATATCCGCTTGCTGAAAATGGGTGAGCTTGGCTCTGCGAAGGAGCGTACAAGCCAGTTTGTTGTCACTTCCATTGACGGGGGTATGGTCGTGCAGCAAAGTGACATTCACTCCATCGATGAAGGTGATCTTCAAGTTGTAACGGATCGTGCACCTTCTGCCGAAGAAATGAAGCAGCTGCTCTTTGGCTGGAAAGTTGTTAAGCATGTGAAATCCAATGCGATCGTGCTTGCAGCCGATGATATGACGGTGGGTGTAGGCGCTGGTCAGATGAACCGCGTTGGTGCAGCCAAGATTGCGCTTGAGCAAGCGGGAGACAAAGCCAAAGGGGCGGCGCTTGCATCTGATGCATTCTTCCCGATGGGCGATACGGTTGAACTTGCTGCAAAACACGGCATTACAGCCATCATCCAGCCGGGCGGATCGATCAAAGACGAGGAATCCATCAAGGCTGCGAATGAGCATGGCATTGCCATGGTCTTCACGGGCGTACGTCATTTCAAACACTAATCAATAGATAAACAATTGAATAGAGGATTCGAGCGTTATCCGCACAAAAGATCAAAAAGGGGATTTGAACGGACAAGCGGAGCGTGATCAGATCCTTATCTTTACCCAGAAAAAGAAGCTGAGGGCTTAGCGATAACTTGTCGCCGGTCCTCAGCTTTACACTAGATAGAAGCTTTTTTTATAGGATGATATTAAGGAGGAACCTAACCTATGGATATTCTCGTTATTGGCGGCGGCGGCCGCGAGCATGCCATCGTATGGGCTTTGTCGAAATCGGAAAAGGCTGACAAGATCTACTGTGCACCGGGAAATGCAGGAATCGGTCAGATTGCGGAGTGTGTGCCGATTGCAGTGAGCGAGTTCGAACAGCTGACCGCTTTTGCGCTGGAAAAAGAAATCGGATTGGTCGTCGTTGGACCGGATGATCCGTTGGCCGACGGAATTGTGGATGCATTCGAAGCGAAGGACATTCCTGTGTTTGGCCCACGCAAAAATGCAGCAGAAATCGAAGGCAGCAAAACGTTCATGAAGGATCTGCTTCGGAAATACAACATTCCTACGGCAGCCTACGAGAAGTTTGGTGACTATGAACAGGCACTCGCTTATTTGCGCTCACGCACGGCTCCAATCGTCATCAAAGCCGATGGACTTGCTGCGGGCAAAGGGGTAACCGTAGCTTATACGATGGAAGAAGCCGAAGAGGCGCTTCGCAGTATAATGCTGGACAAGGTATTTGGTGATGCCGGTACTCAAGTCGTTATTGAAGAGTTTCTGGAAGGGCAGGAAATGTCCATTCTTGCATTTGTGGATGGAGAAACGGTACGCTGCATGCCGGCAGCACAGGATCACAAGCCGGTGTATGATGGAGATAAAGGGCCGAATACAGGCGGAATGGGAACCTATTCTCCGCTTCCTCATATTGATCAAGCCATTATTGACAAGGCCATAGAATCCATAGTCATTCCTACCGCAAAGGCAATGGTAGAAGAAGGACGTCCATTCCGTGGAGTGCTGTTTGCCGGGCTGATGATATCTCCCGATGGAACACCAAAGACAATAGAGTTCAATGCACGTTTTGGAGATCCGGAAACGCAAGTCGTGCTCCCTAGGCTGAAGACCGATCTGCTCGAGATCTTCCTGGCCGCCGTCAACGGAACACTGGCTGATATCGACATCGAGTGGAGTGAAGAAGCTGCCGTGTGTGTCGTCCAGGCATCGGGCGGCTACCCGGCTTCTTACCCTAAAGGAATTGTTATTTCAGGACTGGATGAGGTATCAAGCGGGGAGTCTGCGCTTGTATTCCATGCGGGAACGGCGAAGAACGAGGCGGGAGAATGGGTAACCAACGGTGGACGCGTACTGGGTATCGTCGGACGGGGTGCCACTATTGAAGAAGCGAGAGCGGTAGCCTATGCAGCAGCGGAAGGCATTGATTTCGAAGGAAAGCATCAGCGGACCGATATTGCGGCCAAAGCACTGGTATAAGTTTCAACACAGGAATAACTAAACCATAACGGCTTTTTTGTATGCAGAACTTCATTATGGTTCATCATACAAAGAGGCCGTTTTTTTGTGTTGGAAAACAATAGAAAATCTCCTCTTGCAAATTCGTTGTGGAGGGTTTATGATAAGAACATAGAAATTATCTTAAATTTAAGATATTATAATTTGAAATGTTTTACAAAGCTTAGCAGCTCAGATATAGATTGGAAATGTATAAACCAAAATTCAATAATGGAGTGGAGGAAATTAACATGTTACAAACCGCAGGAATTCACCATATTACCGCTTTTGTGAGCGATGCTCAGCGCAATGTCGATTTTTATGCCGGCGTGCTCGGACTTCGCCTGGTGAAGAAGACCATTAACTTCGATGCACCGGAAGTATATCACTTCTACTTCGGAGATGAGAAAGGAAGTCCGGGTACAATCATCACCTTCTTCCCGCAGGCTGGTGCACGTAAAGGTGTTGTCGGAGGCGGGCAAACAGGAGTAACCGTATATGCAATTCCACCGGGCAGCATGGATTTCTGGAAGGAAAGACTGACCTCATTTGATATCCGTTTTGAAGAGAAACATCGTTTTGGCGAGAGCTATATTCGGTTTTTGGATAACGCAGGACTTGTCCTTGAGCTCGTTGAACGTGAGGCGGGGGATTTGAATACCTGGTCCTTCAATGGAGTTCCGTCAGATAAAGCGATCAAAGGCTTTGGCGGTTCTGTATTGTACAGTCTGGCTCCGGAGCAAACGATCCGGGTGCTCGAAAATTTCCTTGGGCTGACGAAAGTAGCTGAAGAGGAAGGATGGGTTCGTTTCGAAGGAACAGGAAATTTGGGTAATATTATTGATATCAACAAAGTAAAAATGGCTCCTGGACGCGGCGGCTCCGGAACAGTCCATCATATTGCATGGCGCGCCAAAGATTTCGAAGAACATGAAGCTTGGCGGAACATGGCCGTAGAGGCTGGACTTCATCCAACAGGCATCATTGACCGTCAATATTTTAACGCTGTATATCTCAGAGAACCGGGCGGCATCCTGTTTGAGATCGCCACAGACCCTCCTGGGTTCGCAAATGATGAAACACCTGATAAACTGGGTGAGAAGATCATGCTTCCATCCTGGTATGAGCCTCACCGTGAAGCAATCGAAGCAAATTTGCCGGACGTCATTGTCCGTAATATTGAAGGAGGAACTAAAGTATGAATATGAAGCATATCTATCGTGAAGGCAGCAACCCCTCAGCACCAACGATCCTATTGCTCCACGGCACAGGAGGAACAGAAACCGATCTTCTTCCGCTTGCAGAGCTGGTATCTCCAGAGTCAAGTGTACTTGGGGTGAGAGGAAACGTAAGCGAACACGGAATGCCCCGATTTTTCCGCCGTCTGGCTGAAGGGGTATTTGATATAGAGGATCTGATCTTCCGTACACGAGAGCTGCATGAATTCCTGGATGAAGCGGCAGAGCAGTACGGCTTTGACCGCCGCAATATCGTGGCCATCGGCTACTCTAACGGTGCCAATATTGCGGGCAGCCTGTTGTTCCATTACGCGGATTCGCTGCGTGGGGCGATACTTCACCATCCCATGGTACCTCTTCGGGACGTTGTGCTTCCGGATTTGGCAGGTGCTCCGGTATTTATTGCCGCAGGAAAAAACGACCCGATGTGCGCTCCGCAGGAATCGGAAGAGCTTGAAGAACTCCTTACCGGCGCCGGTGCCAACGTGAAGATGCATTGGGAGAATAACGGTCACCAGCTGAGCCGTAATGAAGTCATTGCCGCAGCTGCCTGGTTCAAGGTCCAATTCAAAGCTTAAAATATTAATCACATAAATGATGATGTTAAACCTGGCAATGCGGGGAATACGGAGTCAGTCACGATCATTGTGACTACTCGCGTATCCCCGTTTTTTTGCGGTATAGAAGCGGGGTTATTCCTGTCCACTTATTGAAGATTCTCGTAAAATCACTCTTCCGAGGAACAGCTCGAAGATCTCATTTGCAAACTGAATGCACTGGATCAATAACAAGCACCAATGATGTGAAGATGATCAACTTCATATTAGTTATAGAACATCGTCTATGTATAGACGGTGTTTTTTTATGTATCTTTAGCGTTTCTTTAACGATTCTTTAGATTGGCTTGAACGTAAATTTAACGCGGGTCTGTAAGATAAGAAATGTCAAGAAGTTATCCTAAATTAGAAAGGATGGAGATTATACGGATGTTCATTCAGTCCAATCCTGCCATTGTAATTCAGAGCATTGAGGTTCATTTTGGAGATCCCGGATATGTGTAGCTCGGTGTTTAACCACGACGAGGCAATGCGATGGGGAGGCTTCATCAAGTCCGTCTACAGTGCAGATCGAACAGTCAGTGATGCGAACGCACTCCTCGAGATTGAACTGCCGAACTGGAAGATCATCGCCGGGATTTCAATTGAGCCTTCTCTGTTCAAATCGCATTCCGAAGAATGGATTGGCTGCGTTATGGAATCCTTGACCGACCCTTCCCGCAAGGGAATTGTGTATCGGGGAACGGAGACAGAGCTGGAGTGGATTGATGATTTTGAATTCTTCCTGCTGTCCTACACGGAACCTGGAGGCGTTGGCAAGGTGGAAGAGGGATTCGCCAGAATGTACCGCTCCCTTAAGGTTCACCTGCTTGAAGGAGACAAATCCCTGCTCATGACAGAGTATACCCAGAATCTCCAAGCAAGCAGCCTGACTGTTGCGGGGCATAGCCTCGGTGGAGCATTGACTGTACTGACGGCGTATGCGGCCGCCTTTTGCGGGATGGAGACAGAGGTATACACCTTTGGTTCTCCCATGGTCGGAGATCGGACTTTTACGTCCGCCTATGAGAAGTTGGTCCCCAGTACATGGCGTATCTATAATGCGCCGGATATTGTGCCAAAGCTTCCTGCTAGTGAGCTTGGATTCGCTCAGCCGGAAGTCGGCATCCAGGTAAACTCCTTAGATATTCCTGGGAGCGGGCGAGGACTGGCCGAGTACCACAAGATGGATACGTACTTAATGTGTATTTCTCAGCAACAGACTAATGATTCAAACTCAAATAATGAGAAGGTGGGATAGGTTATGCCAATTTTTTATCCAGACAACGACAATAGAAAGAGAAGATTGATTGAACTCGCTACGGACACTGAAAATTTCTTATATGATGCAACAGCGAATTATAACGATTTTAAAGCTCTGTGTACTCAAGTCAATGCTCAAATCGTAAGTGTGTATCAGGAAGCCGGATTGAAGCAGCCGGATATCAGCCAGATTAATGTCATCAAGCAGGCAGATCCTTCTACGGATATTAACACGGAGGAGACGGTTGTTGCGATTGCTGAGGTCATTGTCGATGTAGCCGGGTTTATCGGTTCGGTTAAATATTTAGCGCCAGCGGCTACCAAGATGCTGGTCAGAGCAGGGCTTATGACAGAGGAAACGGCCGCTAAGGTCTTGACCAAATTTACGGTACCACTCATCGACAGAGAAGTAGAGATTACAGCGGGAGACCTGGCAGGGAGCATCCTCGGGGGGATCGCCGGAGGCGTTGCCGTTGCTGGAATTGATCTGGGTATCGATGCGATCGAAGGCTCCATTGCCAAAAACAAATTAAGAACAGGGCTGCATCAGATTTACCCGATGAGACAAACGGCAAAAATGTCACTTGATCAGACCAAAGAGCTGAAAAACTCCATTCAATCCGTGAAGACGACGCTGGATGCAATTACGGGTGCAGGCATCGAGCTGAATGAGCAGATCATCACCAATCTGATTACGAAAGACGTGCTGCCAAGTGTGCAAAAAGCACAGGCTATTACGCTTGATGTAGTCAACGCTGAACTGAGCGGACTGGACACTGACCGCAAATCCTGGACAAATGAGGATACGAATTAATGTCGATCTTTTTTCCGGACAATGATAAGCGGCAGGCGAGACTCATTGAGCTATCTTCGGATACACAAAGTTTCTTGAATCAATTGAAAAGTAACTATGCAGAATTTACGATACTGAGCCAGGATATTAACGCCAAGATTGCAGATCTATATATACAGCATGGCTTGGCTGTCCCCGATGTTACGAGCTTTGATATCCTGCAGGCAAGCGGAGCGGCACATGATGTCTCGACAGGCGATACGGCTGTAGGGATCACCAATATTTTAGTCGATGTAGCGAGCTTTCTTATCACCGTGCAATATCTTGCTCCAGGAGTAACCGCCGTGTTGGTCGATTCGGGCATCATGGCAGCGGAGACGGCTGCAACGGTGCTTGGCTCTGTCCTCGGCGTCGAGATAGCTGTCGGAACACTTGCAGGCGGACTCATTGCTGGAGTCATTGCGGCGGTTGTCGTTGTAGGTATCGGGCTAGCCATTGATGCGATCGAAGGGGCCATCCTACGAAGCAAGCTGCGGCATGGTATACATCAGATGGATCAAGTGCGCGGTTCATTGAAGCTCTCTCTCGATAAAGCCAGTATCATGGTGGAGTCCATGAAGAGCATTCAGCGGGCTCTGGATTCTCTTCAGCAGAGCAATATTGAGATCAGTGATGCAGTTGTGCGCAATATTGTGCAAAAAACGGTAGAGCCGGCTCTGGCTCAGGCCGATGCTGTGACACTGCAGAACGTCATTGCTGAGCTGAATCAGCTCGATCAGCAGCGTGGATCATGGACAGCAGAAGACGAAGTACCTTCGGAATCTCCTGGGCCTCATAAGGTCTTCTTGATAGCCAAAGCCCCTGAAAGTACACTGCCTGCTATTCCATCGGATTTGAAGCCGACATGCTTGGCTTCTCCAGATACGCTTCAACCGAATGCGATATATCCGATCATTAAATCGGACGGTTATACCTACTGGCCGCTGAGCTATATAGATAATCGGGTAGGAATGGCAGTCGTGGCGTTCGATCCAAGCGGACATCTGGTGAAGCGCTGGGATAAGATCGGGGCTAGATACATCGTGGACATTACGGCAGATCCAAACAGCAATTCAATGATCTTCAAGGGTCAGGCTAATCAATCGTTTAGTATGCCTTGGTCTGTGCTCGGTACGCTGTAATTGCGTAACTTGAATAGCAAAGCAATCATCATCGTACATTTGCATATTTATCATTTTTATATTAAGAGGCACTCTTCTTCAATATTGAGAAGGGTGTCTTATTCTTTTGGGAAAGAACACTTGTTCCTGATATGGTTTAGATCTACAATAGGATTATATTTCCAATCTTAATTGTAGGAAGAGGAATTAGAGATGCAAAGAAGGAATGTAGTCTACTCCTTAATTATGGATGATACCTGCTCTAAGGTGCTCATGGTTCAAAACATGGATAACGGACGTTGGTCACTGCCCGGCGGGGCGGTAGAAGCGAATGAAACATTGGAGCAAGCTGCAGTTAGAGAGGCAAGAGAAGAAACAGGCCTTTCCATACAAGTAGGAGAGCTTGTCGGGGTAAGTGAGTGCATTATTGAAAAGCGCGGAGAGCAAGTGCTGTTCTTTACTTTTCTCAGTGAAGTGATCGGAGGAGAACTGCAAATCACATCACCCGAGGAGATCGGGGAAATCGCCTGGATTAATATGGATCACGCTGATCAACTGATGCCAGTGCCTTCTTATCAAGGCGGACTTAAGGCGGCAGCTAGAGCAGACCGAGGAATAACATACATAGACGAAGGAACGGCTTAGGCGGCTTGAGGAACAGATGATTTAAATCTAGAATAGATTAGATTCTTTGGAGGAGATGGGGGACAATGAGTATCTTTGAACAAGCACAGGATAATTTAAGAGCAGCAAATCAGATACTAGGTCGGTCCGAATCTATGAAGCCGTCGTGGATTATGGGGTCCGGACGCTGCCAGAGCTAAAGGCTTGGTATGGGCAGCATGAACAGGATGGACTTACCTTCTGGAAAACCAGGAATGATTCTGCTTAGAAACTATAGATTATAACAAAACTTCTAATTCACTCTTACGTCTAATGATATAGCCCATGTTCAAGCTGTGGTCAGGTATTGAATAGGCTGAAACATACTATTAAGGCAGAGGATGAAGAGACGAAATGAAGCCGACCGTAGCAGACATGATGAAGGCTTATGCTGAAGACGCTGTTGAGTTAGCTGAGAAGCTGGGTCAGAAGCTTGATTACAGTGAAGATAGCATCAAGAGCCTGGAAGGGATATTACAACGCTATCATGAAGAATTGCCCCGAGGTGTGAGAAAGATATTTAGAAGGGGCCCTTCAGAACACGAGAAGATTCAGATGTCCAAGGCTTGGGGCGGTTATTTGGGAGAAACGATCATCAAACACTTGGGGGGAGAATGGCAGCGAAGCAGTGTATCGGAGGATACGATTGCTCTTGTCGTGAGCAAGGTGATTAACGGAGAAGACTATCCTCATGAGATCTATCCTCCATCTAAGGTATACCGCAGAATAATAAACGGTCCGGAGGACAATGTTTGGCATTATTACCTTGTGCTCAAAGAGGACTTGAGCTGTGATCCAGCCCAGTCAGCCGAGTCATGTCAAGAACTCTGAAAGAGAAGCAAATAGGATCCTGAGGAGAAATGACGGATTCATTCTTATGGAATCTCTCCTGAGGGAGGGGCTGTTAATAGTCTGATGCCTAAGCTGTGCCTATGGCTTGAAACAAACGATTGTCTGCTCTTATAATGATCTAAATGATAGCTTGGTCAGTATACATTCGGAGTAAAGTAGATAATGACAGCTATAGGCACAGCAACAATTGATGGCATCTCAGTGACCAAGTTGATTTTATATTTGCACTGTGTTACGCTTACATTACATGACAACCACATAACTTATAAGCATCGTTTAATGGATTGTTACTGCTTAAGACAGGCAAAACCTAAACTGATGGTGAAATGACAGGCTCCTTAGCGGAGTGTGCTTTTACCTTGAGTTTAGGTTTTTTTTGTTTTCTGACCTCGGATGACAGCCGGCGTATTCGGGAGTCTGCCTACGAAAACAATCAAGCCTGTGTATCATTTAAGTATCTTTATCTATATTTCGAAATTTCTATATTTATATCACATAGAAGAGAGGTCGTTAATAATGACATTAGCCAAAAAAGGATTTCCGGAAAATTTCTTATGGGGCGGAGCAACCGCAGCGAACCAGCTTGAAGGAGGTTATAACCTAGGTGGCAAAGGTCTCTCCACCGCAGACATGATTGCCCATGTTCCTAAGGAGCTTCGTAAAGGCGGTCATGCCATGGACATTACTTCGGACCGTATCGAACAGATCCTCGCTGGAGAGATTGAAGAGCGTTTTCCAAAGCGTCATGGCATCGACTTCTACCACCGTTTCAAAGAAGATATCGCTCTGTTTGCTGAAATGGGCTTTAAGGTATTCCGGATGTCCATTCATTGGGCTCGTATTTTCCCGAACGGCTATGATGAAGTACCGAACGAGGAAGGGCTGAAATTTTATGATGAGGTGTTTGATGAGCTGCATAAATACGGCATTGAGCCGCTCGTAACGCTGTCCCATTATGAAACACCGCTGGGTCTGACGCAAAAATATAATGGATGGGCCGGACGTGAAGTCATCGACCATTATGTGAGATATGCGGAAACGGTATTCAAGCGCTATAAAGATAAGGTGAAATACTGGCTGACGTTTAACGAGATTAATGTCATGCTGATCAGCCCATATACGGGCGGCGGTATTCTGGTGGACAAGGTGGATAACAAGCTCCAAACGGCCTTCCAAGCGCTGCATCATCAGTTTGTGGCGAGTGCCTTGGTGACGAAGCTGGCCCATGAGATTATTCCAGGCTCCCAAGTAGGCTGCATGCTGGCTCGTATGGAGACCTATCCGAAGACCTGCAATCCAGAGGATGTAAGACTGGCTCAGCAGGAAAATCAAATCAACCTGTTCTTTACTGATGTCCATGCTCGTGGTAAGTATCCAAATTACATGGCACGATACTTTGAAGAGAATAACGTGGTTATCGAGCGCCAGCCGGGCGATGATGAAATTCTGATCAACAATACAGTGGATTTTATTTCGTTCAGCTATTACATGAGTGTAACGAAATCAGCATCTGCGGATGAGGAAGAGGTAGCTGGCAATCTGGCTGGCGGCGTGAAGAATCCTTATCTTGAGGCTTCCGACTGGGGCTGGGAGATCGATCCAATTGGGCTTCGAGTTACACTCAACAATCTATGGGATCGTTACAATAAACCGCTCTTTATCGTAGAAAATGGACTAGGCGCATATGACAAGATCGAAGAGGACGGCTCCATTCATGATACGTACCGGATGGATTACCTTAGAAAGCATATTGAGCAGATGAATGAAGCAATTAAGGATGGAGTAGAACTGATGGGCTTCACAAGCTGGGGGCCGATTGATCTGGTCAGCATGTCTACATCTGAAATGTCCAAGCGCTATGGCTTTATTTATGTCGATCTGGATGATGCAGGCAACGGTACACTCGAACGCTCGAAAAAGGATTCCTTTGAATGGTTCAAGAACGTTATTGCTACTAACGGCGAAGTGCTCTAAAGAAGATTTCGGGTGATAGAATGAACAGCCCGGCTTCTGTGCAGGATATAACAATTGAGAGAGGATTGAATAAATATGACAACTCCATTTCCGAAAGCCTTTCTATGGGGCGGTGCTGTAGCGGCCAATCAGCTCGAAGGAGCATATAATCAAGATGGTAAGGGACTGTCTGTTCAAGACGTGCTGCCAAAGGGTATATCAGCGCCGAGAACGGAAGAACCGACTTCAGATAACTTGAAGCTCGTAGGGATTGATTTTTATAACCGATACAAAGAGGACATCAAGCTGTTTGCTGAAATGGGCTTCAAGGTATTCCGTACGTCGATCGCCTGGTCGCGTATTTTCCCGCAAGGAGATGAGCTTGAGCCGAATGAAAAAGGGCTGCAGTTCTACGATGATTTGTTTGACGAGTGCTTGAAGTATGGTATTGAGCCGCTGGTCACCATCTCTCATTATGAGACGCCGCTGCACCTGTCCAAGACATATAACGGCTGGGTTAACCGCCAAATGATTGGATTCTATGAACGCTATGTTAGAACACTGTTTGCCCGCTACAAAGGAAAAGTGAAATACTGGCTGACCTTTAACGAGATCAACTCTATTCTGGAGGAGCCATTTATGAGCGGAGGCATCTTTACTCCGAAGGAGCAGCTCTCCAAGCAGGATTTGTATCAGGCGATCCATCATGAGCTGGTAGCCAGTGCCTTAGCCGTGAAGATCGGACATGAGATGATGCCAGAGGCCAAAATCGGCTGCATGGTGCTCAGTATGCCGACTTATCCGCTCACGCCGAACCCGGATGATGTGGTTAAAGCGATGCATGCAGAGCAAAGAAATGATCTGTTCGCCGATGTGCATGCCCGTGGCTATTATCCTAAATATATCAATCGTTATTTCAAGGAGAACAATATCAGCATTCAGTTTGAAGATGGCGATGCTGAAATTTTGAAGCACACGGTGGATTTCATATCCTTCAGTTATTATGTGAGCATTTGCGAAACAGCCGATCCGGACAAGCGGAATGAAGGTAAAGGCAATTTGTTCGCAGGTGTGCAAAACCCTTATCTGAAAGCAAGCGAATGGGGATGGCAAATTGATCCTCAAGGTCTTCGTGTTACACTCAATAAATATTATGACCGTTATCAGAAGCCATTGTTCATTGTTGAGAATGGACTTGGGGCTATTGATGAGCTTGTTACGGACGAGCAGGGGAATAAGACCGTGATTGACGATTATCGAATCCAGTATTTGAACGATCATCTTGTTGAAGTCGGTAAAGCGATTGAGGATGGGGTCGAGGTCATGGGCTTCACCTCCTGGGGATGTATTGATCTGGTGAGCGCATCTACTGCCGAGATGAAGAAACGTTATGGCTTCATCTATGTAGACCGCAACAATGACGGTACAGGCAGTCTCGAACGGTATAAGAAGAAATCATTTGATTGGTATAAAGAAGTTATTGGTACAAATGGAGCGAGTCTTACAGATCCGGCTGCCGAAAAGTAATTACCGAATAGTGGCACCTTCGGGAATGTTAAACGCTTTCATAAAACCGTTGTCATTTGGCTGCTGATATGGTAAGATAGGCCTATAGCTAATATATTACTGGATTGTTACTGTTAAATCAGGCAAAACCAGAGGCGGGGCTGCAACAATGCTCGGCTTTGGTTTTGCCTTTAATTTTTTGCCAGTACAAGGTGATGTGAACAGATGAAAATAGCGAAGGTGCTGAACAACAATGTTGTGACGGTCATCGATTTAAATGGTAACGAGCAAGTCGTCATGGGGCGGGGGATCGCCTTCAAGAAACATACAGGAGACTCGATTGACGAATCTCTTATTGAGAAAGTATTCTCACTCGAAAGCAAGGAAGTATCACAGAAGCTGAAAACGCTGCTGTCGGATATTCCTGCCGAATATGTGGAATGCTCGGATGAGATTATCCGTTATGCGGAAACAGTACTTGGCGAGAAGCTTCATGAGAGCATCTACATCTCGCTGACGGATCATATTCATTTTGCCATAGACCGTCATCGGCAGGGCATGCAGCTGCGGAACGCACTGCTGTGGGAGATCAAACGGATGTACCGCAAGGAGTTTGCCATTGGTCTGAAGGCGCTGAATATTATTGAAGAAACGCTCGGCGTTCTCCTGCCGGAAGACGAATGCGCATTCATCGCAATGCATCTTGTAAATGCCCAGATGAACGGCGAGATGAGGGAAACGATCAGCATTACGAATATCGTCAAGGATATTCTAAACATTGTAAGACGAAGCTTTGTGATTGAGCTGGATGAAGATTCGCTCAGTTACTATCGGTTCTTAACGCATCTGAAATACTTTGCACAGCGGGTGATAGCAGGGACCGCCATTGAAGGGAAGGAAGAGGATAACCCGCTTCACGACCTGGTCAGCAAGCAATATCCTGATGCTTACGCTTGTGCCATGAAGATTAACGATTACACCCGAAAAATTTATGGACGGGTATTATCAAAGGAAGAAATATTATATCTGACCATTCATATTGAGCGGATCGTCAGAAACGAACAGCCAACCGAATAATACGGGATTGTTACTGTCGTACAGGCAAAACCTAAACGTTGAATCACAGATAAGTTGATCTTGTCTTGGTTTCAGTGTTTAGGTTTTTTTCTTTCCTATTCTAAGTGCAATACGAGCTTTGAACTTATTACTTTTCCTAAAAAGGAGCAGATCATCATGGATAAACAACAATTGTCCAAAGATATATTGAAGCTGGTCGGCGGTGAAGAAAATATTGATCAAGTAACGCATTGTATGACCCGTCTTCGCTTTAACCTGAACGACAATAGTAAGGCCGATAAGAAGACACTCCAAAATACCCCGGGTGTCATGGGTGTTATGATCAACGGGGGTCAGTTCCAGGTTATCATTGGTAACGAGGTACCTAAAGTGTACAACGCACTAGTCGGCAATATGAGCAAATCACCGGATGCGGGTACGAATGCATCCAGCGAAACAAAGACGAAGAAAAATCCGCTGAGTGCTTTGTTTGATTTTATCTCCGGCGTCTTTACCCCGATTCTTCCGGCGATTACCGGAGCGGGGATGATCAAAGGGATTGTCGCACTCCTGGTCACACTGGGCTGGATGTCCGAGACAAGTTCGACGTATCAAATTCTGTCGGCGATCGGAGACGGAGCGTTCTACTTCCTGCCAATTATCTTGGGGATTAGCACAGCACGCAAGCTGGGAAGCAATATGTACATCGGTGCAGCGATCGGGGCTTCTGTACTCCATCCGACGATAACCGCCTTGCTAGGAACAGGTGAAAGTATAACCTTTGCCGGACTTCCTGTTGTGGCAGCCACCTATTCTTCATCGGTGATCCCGATCCTAATTGCGGTGTGGCTCGCCTCCTATGTTGAGAAAGCCGTAGACAAGGTTACCCATGCATCACTTAAGCTAATTGTTGTTCCTACAGTTACGCTGCTCGTCATTGTACCTGTGACGCTTATTGCCGTTGGTCCACTGGGTGTTATTATCGGTAATGGCTTGACGGATGGTTTCTCCTGGCTGTTTGATAACACAGGACTGTTTGCAGGACTTATTATTGGCGGAGCTTTCTCGCTGCTGATTATTACAGGCATGCACTATGCCCTTGTACCAATCATGATCGGTTCGATCGCAACATTGGGCTATGATTACCTGATTCCGATGATGATGGTAGCGAACTTTGCCCAAGCTGGCAGTGCGCTCGGCGTATCGCTCAAGTCCAAGAACAAACAAACGAAATCACTCGCAATGTCGACGAGTGTTACGGCCTTCATGGGAATTACGGAACCCGCGATGTACGGGGTCAACATGAAGTATAAGAAACCGTTTATCGCGGCCCTGATCGGGGCGGGTATCGGCGGTGCCTTCATGAGCTTGTTCCATACGAAAGCTTATGTTGTCGGCGGCCTTGCCGGTTTGTCCGGTATTCCCATGATTCTGGGTGAAACTTTCGTATATGCTGTTATCGGTCTTGTGATTGGTTCGGCTGCAGCTGCAGTCCTCACTTATATTCTTGGATTTGATGAAGAGATCGCGGTGGAGACTCAGGAAGCTAAAGAAGTGAATACACAGGGCGCCAATGCTTCACAAACTTCTGTGACAGCTGATGCAGGAGCTGCAGCTTCCGTGTCCGTGAATGAGGAGGAAGTAAAAACAGAAGATCAGGAAGTATACAGCCCGATTACAGGTGAGGTCAAACCGCTGAGTGCGGTGAATGACCCTGCGTTCTCTGAAGAGATTATGGGTCAAGGATTTGCCATTCAGCCATCCGAAGGCCGGGTTGTCTCTCCGATTAACGGAACTGTCTTCTCACTGTCCAAGAGCGGTCATGCGATTGGCCTTGTGAGTGACAGCGGAGCGGAAATGCTGATTCATATCGGTATTGATACAGTGAAGCTGAAAGGGCAATTCTTTAGTCCGAAGGTTCAAGCTGGAGCGAGGGTATCCGTGGGTGATCTTCTGATGGAGTTCGACAGGGAAGAGGTCGAAAAAGCAGGCTACGAAACAATTACACCTGTCATTGTAACCAACATGCACCAATACGGAGCGATCCAATCCGCAGGAAAAACAAACGTCCGTGAAACCGAGCTGATCTATACAGCCAAGGCACTGAAATAATGAAAAAAGTGATTTCGTTACTCGAAGAGAGATTTGAAAAGGATTTTTGAAGAAAGCCCAGCTAAATTACAGCTGGGCTACTTCTTTACACCCACTTAGTGAGATTTTTGGATGAAGAACGACTAACCGGAGTGATTCAGCCAAAAACCGAACGCTCGATTCAGCCAAAAACCGAACGTATTTACTCGGCTTCCTTGATCGCTTCAGCAAGGATTTTACGGAAAGCAACTTCCTCATGATCCTCAAATCCTTTAAATATAACATCCTTGATATCCTCGTGGTTAAAGAAGACATTAGAGTCTTCTGTTAAATTGCCGTGTGGATAATAACATGCCACATAGTCCCATGTACTCTGAGACTCAGTATCATTTTGCAGCCGGCCATAGATCATCAGCTTCTGCTTCCATTCCTTAATGCGTACTACAGAACCGATCGGCAGCAGGTCTTGTTCATAGTTAACAGTCATGATCGTTCCTCCTTTGCAGGTCAATGCTCTTATTTAACCATAATGACCCATAGACATGCAAAAGAAGCTGCTTGTTATTTCATTCCTATCACATCAGCCATTGGAGGATTAGCCGCTTCATCTTAATAGATGCCCAAGCTATTGGCCCAGTTCCCATACCAGGAATAATTAACTCTTCGTTCTTGTTCAATATCACTTAGCTTGTACTTCACTATACCGTCTCGACCGACAAAGATCGGTTTATTGGTATTGATCTCATAGAAACGAGCCCAAATGGCCGGCGCACTCGGATCACTAACCACCACAACATCATCCGTAGTCTTTACTACTTTGATACCGGTGATTTTTACAGCTTTGAGCCAATCTTCCGCTGCCTTGATACTATTTGCAATTGCCGTAGTAGAGGCTCTAGTCTTGAGGAACTTAACGATGTTCACACTTTCCTGTGCGCTAAGAGAAGGAACCTCATAGGATCTTGCTCCAGCCGGCTTTAGTGTTGAGGAATCATGCTGTTGTCCCCAAACGGTAAGTTTACCGTTCACAGACACCTGAATTTGCAAAATTAAGTTGATTCCCTTGGATACAGCACTACTGGCTCTGCTGGCTAACGTGCTGTCCACAAAGGAAAAATCGCCTTTTTTGTTAGCGACGTCATCGAGTAGAATCATAACGTTAATCATGGCGTTGTCATTAAATGTAATGTGCTTGTGATAACCGGAGCTGTTGTATATTTGCGGCCAGCCTCCATTCGCATATTGCATGTTTAGCAAGAAGTTGATTCCACGGATCGCAGCAGCAGAATATTGAGCATTGTTGGTTTTCTGGTATTCCGCGGCCAATCTTCTGATCTCGGTATAAGTTGCCTTATTATCAATCGTAGATTTGGACCATTCTCCGCTCGTCGTGCTGTAATCCTTTTTCCATCCGCCATCGGCTTGCTGATATTTGAGTATGTCGGAAATACTTGCCGTTTCTCCTGAACTCGCTAGGACAGTAGAGGAAGGCGGAATCAGGAGAGTGATAACGGAGAATATCAGGGATAATGCCAAGAGAGCTGGAATCTTCTTGAATTTTGCCAACATAACAGTCATCTCCTTATTAATTACTTAATGTAAACGTTTACAGTCTTGTTGCTTATTATATCGGACGACCACATAATTGTAAATAATTTTAAAAAATGGATTGAATATCCTGATTATTTGCAGATAACCTGATGTTCACCAGCATTTGAAAAAGCAAATAAACACAAAAAAGCACTTATTCAAGTAACCGGAAAAGTACACACCTGTGGTGTATCGTTTAACCTGGGTCGCTTAAAAAAGTGCATTAAAAGTGAATTAAAAGTGCTAAATGCTCTCTTCTAGATCAATTGTGCTAAATGGATTGCTGAATTATATGGATTGAGCGGCAATCCGTTCTTAAGGCGGTTAACAAAATCGTTATTCGCCAGCAAGGGACGGCCAAATGCAGCCAAATCGATGACACCTGAACGGAAGGCTGTCACAGCAGAATCGGGAGTCAGATTGCCAACTCCGATGATATAACCTTCCCATCGACTCCGCACGAGCTCGTGAAATGTCAGACCTTCCCACATCGGCTGGGAGAAATGGTTTGTAGATGGATGGATGACTTGCAGACCAACCTCGTGAAACATCTCGATGTATGACTCGATCTCAGCGATAGGGTCTAACCATCGGAAACTGGGCTCATCGTCTTTCAATTCAGAGAAGCGTAGAACGACACGCTCCATACCGATATCCTCACCAATGGCAGAGAGTATTTCTCTCATTAGTCTCAGACGCTGAGTCCTGTGACCACCATAACCATCCGTACGTCGATTTGTGGATTCCGATGCAAATTGATCGATTAGATAGCCATGGGCTCCGTGAATTTCGACCCCGTCAAAACCGGCTTGTATAGCATTATTAGCTGCCTGTTTAAAGTGATGTACGGTCATACGAATATCTTCATTCGTCATTTCCTTAGGCATAGCGTAAGGTTTACGCAACCGATGTACAAGCCCCTCAGCACGCAGAGCAGAGGGGGCAAGGGGTGGACGGCCCCCTGTTAAATCAGGATGGGTCAGCCTGCCGACATGCCATAGCTGTGCTATAATGGTGCCGCCTTTTTCATGTACTGCCTCCGTGACTTTGCGCCAAGCACTCACTTGCTCGCTTGTATATAATCCAGGTACTCCAAAGGTCCCTTTTCCTTGGATTGTCGGTATAATGCCTTCTGTGATGATAAGGCCTATTCCGTCTTCCGCTCGGCGTTGATAGTAAGCAATGACATCCTCACCAACCGTACCCGTAACATCATTGGCAAATGAGCGCGTCATTGGAGCCATTACAATCCGTGTTTGTAGTTGCCAGGGCCCGATTCGAACGGGCTGTAACAATTCGTTATTTATCATATCCATGCCTCTTCTTTCAATTGATATAATAAATAATTTTATATAATATCGATGTTAGGTACTATAGAGTTTTAAAGTTAATATGGAGTTCGAATCTTTAAATTCATTTCATTTGATGAATTATACCTTGAATATAAAGGAGTATGATTGATGGACGATCTGGACAAGCAAATCTTGCTGCGGTTGCAGGAGGAAGGGCGCATCTCTATGACGGATCTAGGAAAGGCCGTCTCCTTATCACAGCCTGCCGTTACGGAGCGAGTACGCCGCATGGAAGAGAACGGAATTATTGATCACTATCGTGCAGTCATTACCCCAGAGAAGATCAACAAGCAAATATCCGCATTCATTCTGTTCTATACTAAAGGATGTGATAACTTCGTCAGTTACTGTAAAGAAGCACGCGATGTCGTTGAGTTGCATCGAATCAGCGGACATCAGTACAATTTTCTTGTCAAACTGGTTACCGAATCTTTACTAACCTTGGAGAGTGCAATTAATGAGCTTGGAAAATATGGTGACTCAACGACCATGATCGTACTCTCATCACCAATCAAGCAAGACCAGTTAATCCCTTAAAGATCTTTAGGCTGTCGAGAAATTCTCGGCAGTCATTTTTATTTTTATTTAATTCAAGCAAGGTATGGATTTACTATATAAATTTTTTTATGCTTTACATGTAAAAATAAATTTAGTAAAATTAAATTGTAAACAATATAATTTTAAGCGAATTAAATAGTGGCTATATTCAATATGGATAATGAAAAGGAGAATGAGGAAAATGAAAACATTGTATGAAACAACGGTAATCAATACAGGAGGGCGTCAAGGCATTGTGCAATCTCCAGATAATGTATTTTTGCTGGAGGTGGCTGCACCACCGGAGCTCGGCGGCAAGGATACAACGGCTACCAATCCTGAGCAGCTGTTTGCAGCTGGATACAGTGCCTGCTTTAACTCAGCACTTGAGTTCCAATTGAAGAAGAACAATGTGCAGATCGAGAAGAGCACCGTGTCCGCAACGGTATATTTAAAAACAGATCCGGCAGATAACGGTGTTAAGCTTGAGGTGGAGCTGGATGTGCGAATCGACGGTTTGGATGAGGAGACAGCTCACAAGTATGTAGAGCTTGCTCATGATTACTGCCCGTACTCCAAAGCCATTAAAGGAAATGTCAATGTAACGGTAAGCATGGGATAATGAAATTCACGCGATAACTCACAATAACAAAAGCCAGTATGTCCGGGATTATACCTTGTTTAGGAGACAGGGCACAGTGCCGGGAATACTGGCTTTTTCTTTTTTAGCAGGTATGTAACTGGTGATGGAGCTTCCGGACTTGCTCGGCTAGCTCCGGTACAGGGCCATCTACTACGGTATCACGAATAACTTCGTGAATAGGGAGGCTCAGCACCCGAGATGAGCGGGCGCCCATATCATTCAGCCACATGGACAGCTGAGCTGAGGAGCTCGCATAAACGATCCGTCCTAAGCCAACCCATCCATGGGCAGCGGCACACATTGGACAATGCTCGCCAGATGTATATACGGTTGCTTGGCTTCGTTCTAGTGGGTCCATGTGCTCTGCAGCCCAGCGTGCTAATGCAAATTCGGGATGCTGGGTAGGGTCACCGCCTCCTACATGGTTACGTTCCTCGGCAAGTACGGTGCCATCAGCGGATACAAGGACGGAACCGAAGGGCTCGTCACCTGCTTCAAGAGCATTTCCTGCTAGCTCTATGCAGCGTTTCAAATGTGCAAGATCTGTATCATTGACCATGGCTGTTCATCTCCTGTTCTCTATTGCTATACTGTCAGGCTATCATGATTATCGGTATCTTGAAAATAAGATCCCCAAAAATATGGTCTGATTGGAGTTCGATTCGCTGGTAAAAATAAGTACAGATGAGGAGGGCATGCCGCGCAGGAAAGTGGTACAATACATAGAAATGATAGCTGATAGCTAAGTCATAGACAGAGAAATGCTGCGTAAGAGAATTCTTTTCATATCACCCATCGTTTGATGAGTTGTGGAATGGATTCGAGTACATGCCTTGCGCGTACCAAATTCAAGCGGAGTGTGGAGAGAATGGAACCAGTAGAGACATCAAAAAGTGGAAATGTCCCTGTTGTGGGAATGGAAGATATCGTCAGAGCACACCATGTGCTGAGAGAGGTTATCGTACGTACACCACTCCAGCGTGATGCTGTGTTATCTGCGAAATACAATTGCGAAGTTTATCTAAAGAGAGAAGATTTGCAAGTCGTTCGTTCATTTAAAATCCGTGGTGCTTACAACATGATCCGGAGTCTGTCCCAGGAGGAGAGAGAACGGGGGATTGTATGCGCGAGTGCTGGGAACCATGCGCAAGGGGTTGCTTTTTCATGTAATGCCTTGGGAATTCAGGGCAAGATCTTTATGCCAAGCACAACACCGAGTCAGAAGGTTAAGCAGGTAAGACGTTTTGGAGGAAGCAATGTGGAGGTCGTGCTTACAGGCGACACTTATGACGATTCCTATGAAGCGGCCATGCGTGTATGCAAGGAGCAGGAGCTTACGTTTATTCATCCTTTTGATCAGCCGAAGATCATTGCAGGCAATGGAACGATTGGGATGGAGATCATGGAGGATCTGGACACCCCCGCGGATTATGTGTTTGTGACTATTGGCGGTGGTGGACTCGCGGCAGGTGTAGGTGCTTATATCAAAACCGTTCATCCGGAAACGAAGGTCATTGGCGTAGAGCCGTTAGGCGCAGCTTCCATGACGGAGGCCATTGATCAGAAGCAGGTCGTTACCCTGCAGCAGATTGATAAATTTGTGGATGGTGCAGCGGTTAAACGTGTGGGTGATCTCACCTATGATATCTGCAAGAACGCACTGGATGATATCTTAAAGGTGCCGGAGGGCAAGGCGTGTACAACCATTCTTGAATTGTATAACGAAAATGCCATTGTGGTTGAACCGGCGGGTTCCTTGTCTGTTGCTGCACTAGCGCAGTATAAGGATCAGATTCAAGGAAAAAAAGTCGTCTGCATCATCAGTGGGGGCAATAATGACATTGACCGGATGCAAGAGATTAAGGAACGTTCGCTCATGTATGAAGGGCTCAAGCATTATTTCATGATTAACTTCCCGCAGCGTGCGGGGGCACTCCGTGAATTTTTGGAGGATGTGCTCGGTCCAAATGATGATATCGCCCGGTTTGAATATACGAAGAAGAATGACAAAGAGAACGGTCCGGCCCTGGTCGGCATTGAGCTGATGTACACCGAGGATTACGAGCCGCTCATCGAGCGTATGAATCGAAAAAATATTCAATATACCGAGCTGAACAAGGATCTTAATCTCTTTAATCTCTTGATCTGATATATTTTAGGTGATAAAAATAGAGCCCCGCTTACAATCGTAAGCGGGGCTTCTTGTGCTGCACATTAGCATTCTATCCGTTCGTTCCGACATGCTCCTCGAGCCAATCTTTTACCTCAGAGGTTTGCTTGAACTGATGATCCTTCAGTACGTTAACGAACTGCTTCAGCAGCTCGTGCAGCTGACTGTTGTTATCATTCGGGCGACCGGCAATGAACGTGTAGGCTGTTTTGGCATGGGGTCTGATCGCTCCATTGTCTTGGAAGAGAGGGGTATTATTCATCCCGTAAAAAATAACGTGTCTGTACAAGTCATATTGATCTTCCATTTGCCGTGTGCGATTAGAGTTCGGATAGTTATTAACAAATCCTTCGAGCAGTAACGCACGATTGACAAGCTCCTGATACCCGATCGCAAGAGCGGCATCCTTACCCAGCTGTTTGCGAGAGAGCTCTGACTGGATGCTGATGTAGGCAGAAATATCCTCTTTGACATCCTCCTCGTAACGTTCAAAAGCAGAATAATCCATCGTCAGGAAATACATGCCTTCAGCGGTAATGACCTTGTATCCGTAATTTTTAGCCTGTGTCAGCAGGTTTTTCACTTTTTGAGTTTTTGCCTTTTGGATCAGCTGGTTCATGGTGTCGTTTTCTTTGAAAAAGGTCTGCAGCTCCTCTTGAACGTCCTGCGGGTACAACTTCTTATCAATGGACGGCATGGCTTTGATCCGTGCATTCTCTAAATAGAGCACCATAAGCGTCGCATGATGGGGAGATGCTTTTGATATATTTTTATTCAGATAAGTTGCAGCTTCCGGCAGACCGTTCGGTTGTTTAAGCAAAGCTCGAAACTTGTTCAGGATAACGGACGACTCCGATGAAACTGCCTCAGCAGCTGCAGGTGCTGATGTATTTGCTTGCGCGGTATTTTGGGCGAAGGCGGGGCTCCATCCGGCAGGCAGCAGCAATGCTGCACTGCTTAACACAGCCATCCATTTTACGGTGGATTTCCGGTTGTTCTTATGCCGAAGTATCGTGTTCTTCATAATTATAACCTCCTAAAAATGATGGATAGATTTACATACATGGGTTACCTAAAGTATTTACCCTAATTACCCGAGGCCCACCTGCTCTAGTTGAAATGATGTGGCACAATAATGATCGAATTGCACACAATGGTCTCTACTGATTCAGCAAGCGAGCCAACATTTGGCCCACGCAAAAAAATAATTTTCTTCTGACTTGTAAATATGGAACATTATCCCACTATTCTGCGTTATAAGATTGCTGACGTGAAATGAGCCGCATAAGTTGCAAATGGATCTGATGTTTTTTAATCCAATGGGAAGCTGGAGGAAATGATGATGAAGAAATGGGTATCCTCGGTTGTGATTGCTGCACTGGTATCCGCGGGCGTTGGTCATACGCCAGGTATGTTAAACGCGGCGACTGCCATCCAAATTTATATCGATAATGAAAGACTTCCGTCTCCCCAAGCGCCTGTAATGAAGGGCAATCGGGTTCTCGTTCCACTGCGCTCGATCTTTGAAGGGCTGGATGCGAATGTAATATGGAACAATAAGACGAAGACAGTTACAGCGACAAAAGGAGACCAGACGGTCTCCATGACGATCGGATCGAGCTATGCCACGATCAGTGGAAGCAGAGTCACACTCGATGTTCCGGCGTCGATCATCAAAGGCAGCACTATGGTGCCCATCCGCTTCGTGACGGAGGCACTTGGTGAGGAAGTGCTGTGGAACTCCAGTGCCAAACGTGTAGATATTATTACGAGCAGCAATGATCTGTCTTCTTCCACTGTAACGACCAGGGTCGGTACACAGTACGGGGATGCAAGAGATATCAGCGTGGAGTTTACCCCTTCGCAGAACGAAGGCGGGGTGCATGAATACCGGGTCATACTGGTCAAAGCCTCAAACAGTGGAAGCTTTAATCTGAATGAAGCCAGAAATGTATCTTATACGAGCTACACCCCCGTATCGAGAACGAATGGCAAGCTTAGTGTGACGTTGAAAGAGAACACACTGGATGCAGCGGGTCAAAAGATACAGTCTGGCACGGCTTACAAGGTCTATGTGCTGACCGTGGGGAATGATGCTTCTGATTTCTCCTATGTGCTGTCCTCGGCTAAAGATCCGATTACGATGAATGCCAAGCCGGCAGTGGCTGCAGCCTCAGAGGTTAAGATACGAGATATCGCGAATCATGGGGACGGAAGAGATATGGAAGTCAGCTTCAAGCAGCCGGGTACGACATCGGATATTACCAATTACCGCATCTTTGTCGTTAAGCAAAAGGATGCTTCATCCTTTGATGTGAACGCAGCCAGCAGAGCAGCGAACAGCTATTCTACACCCGTGAATAAGTCGAGCTCATCAACGATTACGACGACGTTGTCTTCAGGCACACGTGATTCATCGGGAGAGATGATCAAGAACGGCATCCCGTATGTCGTCTACATCTATTCGGCTAGCTCGAACACGAATAATAAGCAGCATAAGCTGTCTGGTGCTTCCTCTGCGATTACACTCGACAGTGCTACATTGACGGCTCCATCCATCACGGCAGTCAATGATGTAAATGATTATGGCAATGGCCGGGATATACAATTGTCCTTCAATAGAGCAGGCAATGAGGCCAAGGTCGGTTTTTATAGAATATATGTGGTTAGGAATAATCAAGCATCGTCTTTTAATATGACTGAAGCGAATAAGCTGGGCTCGGACCGATACTACGATATCTCCAAGACAGGTAACAATATCACCACCACCTTGCCTGAAAAACTGAAGGATACCAGCGGTAATACAATCCGAGAAGGAGAGACGTACCGAGTCTTTGTTGCATCCATGGGCAATCAGCAGGGGGGATACTCCAATCTGCTCTCTGGTGCCTCAGCCCAGATTACCCTTGTGAACAACTCGGTAACGAAGCCGATCAGTGGACTTGCGGTAAGTGATATTCAGGATTATGGGGATGGCCGTGACCTCAGAGTGACGTTTAACAAATCATCGAATGAAGCAAGTGTGGATCATTATCGCGTATTCGTCGTGAAATCGGGGAATGCAGGGGCTTTAAATGTATCTATTGCAAGCAGCATGAACAGCTCAAGATACACGCGTGTAAACAAAACAGGCGGCAATCTATCTGTAGCCTTGTCAGCTGATGCGAGAGATACAGACGGTTCCATTATTCGCAGCGGAGTAAGCTACCGCGTATTCGTTCTTGCGGTCAGTAACAGAGGTGACAGCAAGCTGAACTCTCTGTCCGGTGCTTCATCTGTGATCCAGCTATCGGCGAGTAGTGCCCAGCCAGCTTCCTCGGTAGAGGCGGTAGTGAACGGAACCAATGGGGATGGACGTGATGTCACCGTGAAGTTCAAGAAGGCTTCGGATGAGACAGGGCTGTCCCGTTATCTTGTTATGGTAGTGCGGGCGGATGAAGCGAGCAGGTTTGATCTGGCATGGGCAAATCGGGTGGACTCGGGGAATTATACAGCAGTGGCGAAGAAAGGATCGGATCTGTCACAAGTGCTGAACGAGAATACCAAGGACGTCAGGGGTGATCGTCTCACTCCGGGAACAAATTATAAGGTGTTCGTGTTGTCGCTAGCAGATGGCAAAGTACGCTCGGAAAATGCTTTGTCACAGCCATCTAACACCTTCGTAATCAATAAAGCACCTGTCGCAGTGGACACTGCCGTCATAACGAAGGTGGAGAATAAGCCTGCTGAGAATCCGGCTATAAAGGTGGATTTCAATAAGGCAGGCAATGAAGCCGGATTGTCCTTCTACGCAGTCATTGCGGTGAAGGCGGCGAATGCAGATCAATTTACGCTGGAGCAAGCGAATGCATTGCCAAGAAGCCAGTATACCGCGGTTTCCAGAACGGGAGACAACCTGAGCGCGGTGCTTGATACGTACGCGCTGGATGCAGATGGCAGCACATTGAAGGCGGGCGTTACCTATCGTATCTTTGTATTATCCGTAGCTGATGGAGACAAGGCAACTGTGAACAGCCTGTCGAGAGCAAGTGACACGATTGTAATGGAGGAATTGCCTGCTGCAGCTGCACCTCAATCACAGAGCACATCAGGTGAACACGGAGAAGACTCGGCTTCTAAGGATATATAATGGCTGCAGTTTAGGAGCATGACGGAAGTAGGAAGAAGCTCGAATTGCGATTAGCGGCAATTCGAGCTTCTTTGGTATGTTATCCACATGTTAATAAACCCTAGAGCATCCCGCAATGGCTGAGGATTCTCTAGGGTTTATGTATGAATTATTCAGCCCTTCTTTTCCTTCCGAAGATCGGTTTAACGAGCACAAGTCCGATGGCTCCAATAGCGATGAGGGCAATGGCAGACAGCTGAATAGCGGGAAGCATATTGCCGAATATGTAGCCCAGAAGCAAAATGATGACCACGACGATGAGATAATTGATGATGGATTTCAGATTAAATCCAGCGCGTCTCGGTGACCGATGGGTCTCTTCATCCTCCGGTGCATGATTAAAAGAGAGGAGAATCTGAATTAATACAATCGCGCCACCGGCGATGAGGGCTAATGTAAACAGGCTGATACTCGTATAGGGTGATGGATCTTGGCCCGCTAACGAAGTCACCTGCCCGATGAGTCCCATTAGCAGAAATACCATCGATACCGCAGCCCAGGCAATCATGAGATTGAATTTAATTCCTTTGGTATTATCTGTATTTTCATTATTAATCTTATCCGCATCTTTAGCTGAGACGGTGGAGGAGGCTTTCGAATTTGCAGCGGGTGCTGCTCCCAGCGCATATTTATTCTCTTCTTCTTTAATATACTTGTCCGGTTTACCGCCGAATAATTGCTTCAGATTAGTGCCCTTACGTTGTGCTTCTAAGATTTCCTGTCCCATGCGGAGCAGCAGCTCCTCGAGCTCGAGCTCAGGAATGCGCGAGTTCCTGACCTGTTCCTCGATCAGGGCATAGAACTCCCTGGAAGGAGATGTCATCTGACCAATGACCGTAGTTTGCCGATTCCTGATCAGCATGATTTGTTTGCTGCGATTCATTACTTTATTGTCCACTCCTCTGTCCTATATCCGTACATCATATGAATAAAGTATACGGGAGTAAGGTGGAATTAGCAAAGTTAGGTGTAGGCTTATTCTTTATAGAACAGCTGAGTATGATGAACAGCTACATATATTATGGCAGCGATGACGGCAAGACAGAGAAATACACTTCCCAGGTGATGTTCAATCCAGTGGAACATGAGCTTCATGTGATATCTTCCTTTCCTGTAATCTTCGATTGCTGCTTGTTATTATTCCGAATCAGAGCTTGGATTAATCCGTCTCATTAAGTTTTATGAGGCCAATTCAGGGTCAGAGCGGGAGTGTATAGCCAGTTATCTCCTGTCACACACTATGTCGTGTGCTTATCTAAGAGCAGTACGCATATATAAGGAGGGTTTCGATCATGACACAGAACGATGCAACGAGACAGTATCTGTTAAACAGCCAGTCGAGAGGAGTCAAGGATGAGGTTGTGAAGGCAGAACATATTGAAGAAACAACGAGTCGTAATGAGGAATTTGCATGGGCTCATCAAGTGAGCCGTTCTGCAGAGACCCAGCGGGTGAAGGGAACAGCCCAGATCAGTGCTGAGATTGCGAATGTAGCACCCGTCTATCGGACAATAGCGGATACGGAGTTTGGATCAGATGATGAGGGAGTAATACCGCGCGGGGAGACTGAAGCGGAGCCTGTGGAATGGAAGGGCAAATCAGAAACCCATGCGATGTTTCGCCGGAGCTATGAATAGGCCATAGAGAATTCCATGGAGTGGATTGACTTTCGGTAAAGAATGGTGCTACACTATCTTCAACTAATTCACATTAAACTTATCGGAATTAATTGAAATATAGTTTGGTATTCGTTTAGGTGTTACTTTTTACTGGGAGGAAGTCATATGGAACGACAAATTGGCATTAAGCATGGGGAAGAGGAAATAGCAGCAACGATCCATTATCCGGTGGTATCCGAAATCTCAGAAGGCAAGAAGCCGGCACGAGTACCGCTGATCGTTATTTGCCATGGGTTTGTTGGTAATCGTATTGGTGTTGACCGTTTATTTGTCAAAACGGCGAGAGAACTGGCGGAGGACGGGAACCTGGTGCTTCGGTTTGATTATATCGGCTGTGGTGAGAGTACAGGTGAATATGGCGCTGAAGGGCTGCAGTCGATGATAAATCAGACGAAGAGCGTGCTTGACTATGCCCTGGATTGCTGTGATGTCGATCCTCAGCAGGTGACGCTGCTAGGTCACAGTCTCGGAGGAGCTACAGCACTTCATACCGCAGTAAGGGACAAGCGAGTAACCAAGCTTATTCTGTGGTCTGCTGTAGGGTATCCTTTTAATGATATTATAAAAATAACAGGCCGTGACAAATACGACACCTCTGTCAAAGAGGGGGCGGCAGATTATTTAGGCTATCGCTTTACTCCGGCATACTTTGAATCGCTCGCCGATTTCCAGCCGTTTCAGGAGGCGCTCAAATTCTCAGGTGATGTGCTGGTCATTCACGGAACGAGCGATGATACGATCCCGGTCGATTACGCCTTTTTATATCAGAAGGTATTCTGGATGCGCAGCGAGGGTCGCTGTGATAAGGATATTATTTTTCAAGGAGACCATACCTTTTCATCGGGACCGGAACGTGAGCAGCTCATCAAGCGTACCCGTGCGTGGTTAACAGAGCAGCGTAATGCGAGCCAAGACTGGCAGCATTGGATGATCTAATGGAAGAAATAAATGTTTCAGTACTGAATGAATCAACTTTATTTCGTCCACCTCTAGATGTAAAATAAACACATACACCCATTCTACCTGTGTCTGGAGGCTTGGCAGCGATGACGTTACCTGCATTGTTTATTGCGCACGGTTCACCCACCCTCGTCATAGAGGACAACAACTACACAGCGTTCTTGAGAGAGCTTGGTGCCAGCTTACCGGTCCCGAAAGGTATTGCCTTATTCTCCGCTCATTATGATGAGCCGGTGCAGTCACTGTCTGTAGATGAGTTTCATACAACGATGCATGATTTTTACGGATTTCCTAAAGAAATGTACAAGATTGAATATCCTGCCCCGGGCGATCCGGAGCTGTCGATGAGGATTGGCCAATTGATGGCAGCACAGAATCTGCCCTACAAGCTCGTTACAGGAAGAGGACTTGATCACGGTGCCTGGGTCATTCTTCGGCATATGTATCCGGAAGCGAATATTCCGGTCGTCAGCTTGTCTGTCGATTCCATGCGGTCAGAACAGGAGCAATACCGTATCGGCTGTATGCTGGAGCCTTTAAGACACGAGGATATATTAGTGATTGGCAGCGGCGGGCTGGTACATAATTTGAGGAAGCTTAGTCCAGATTCTGAACCCGCAGCGTGGGCTGCCGAGTTTGATGAATGGCTCACATTGAAGCTGGAGGAGTGGAATCTTCGAGACCTGTATGATTACGAGAAAAAAGCCCCGAATGCCCAAGATGCGGTCCCTTCTTATGCTTCCGAGCATTTTGCACCCTTATTCTATGCGATGGGAGCAGCAGACAAGGAACGCAGAGCACAGAAGCGGTTTCAAGCCTATCAGTACGGCAGTTTGAGTCTGAATTGCTGGCAATTCGGTTAACTTATAACGAAGTTAAAGGCATTCCCTAATGGAAGAGACGATCTTCCCCCAGGGGATGCCTTTTATTGTTTATATACGAGCAACCGGCAGGTCCTAAGATTTAAGCTCGAAGAACTCACAGTCCTGCCGCTGATGATAGGCAATATCGCTGACACTGGATTGAATGACAATGGTCATCTCATCATAGCGGATAATAACACCGCCGGAGTCGATCTGCTGGTTATCTTTAAAAACGCGAATGCGTCTTTTGCGAGTCATGGCTTCTTCAAAGTCAAGGTTGGTAATTAAACGGCGATTCGTAGCCAAGGGGTTGTCACACCTCCATCGTGGATTAAATGCCCATACAAGCGGGCCGTGAAGAGAGTATACCACGGAAGCGTGCCGGTATGAACGGTTATAGCAAAAAGCAGGTCCCCGATAAACCTGCTCCCCATGTTTTTTCGATGGAGGAAGATTTGTCGGGCGGCCTGCCCTGTTTCTATATCATCTATTTCGAGGCTTAGGTGTGCTGCGTCTTCGTGTTCACTTTTGCCACCGGGTCCTTACGATGTCTAAACTTGTTGTACATTCCGCGGATATAAGGGATCACCCAGTGATCGAGACCAATCTTAGCCGCATTGTATCCAGCGACAACGATGAAGATCTGCAGAAGTACCAGCTGTGCATTCGTGCTCACCGTTCCCGAGAAGAGGAACGCAAAGTTCATGACCATCGCCATCACTGCAGCCAAGGTAGTGAAGCATCCAAGCAAGAGGCCTACACCGACCAAGAATTCACCGAGCGGTACGAGGAAGTTAAACAATTCTACGTTTGGAAGGGCAAAGCCTTCAAGAAATGCACCCCACCAGCCCTGAACTGTAGCACCCTCACCTGTCGATTTCTCGATTGCTCCTGTCAGGAATCCTGTAGCATCAAAGCCTCCGCCCGTCAGCTTCTGCCAGCCGTGAGTCATCCAGTCATATCCGAGATATACCCGAAGTACGGTCAGCAGCCACATTGCAACCTTGTTTTCTCTCAGCCATGTTGTAAACATATAAACCACTCCATCCTTTTTTTGTGAGGAATCGTAGGATTCCCCTTGTCTGAAGATCATTCGTTAATATCAAGATAGATTGAGCGATAGAAGTTAATGCCTTTATCTTTGTACACTCTTTTGCTCGTTCTATCTATAAAAGTGATCACTCTTTTGATGTCTTTATCTTAAAACATATCCCATCGTATGTTTGTGATAAAAATCACAATATATCAAAAAAAACGCCTATTTCCATGAATCTCATCAGATCTGTGCAATTTCTCGCAGGAAATCAAAGACATTTCGCTCGAATTTGTGATTAAATGGTAGAAAAGCATGCTGCTACTTTCCCTGATGATGAAGGAGGAACACACTTACGTGCAGATCGTAGAAAAATGGAAGCCCTCATTATACATCTTATTCTTACTCATCCTGCTTACAACCGCTTGCTCATCCAATAGCACCCCGGAAGCTGAGCCGTCAGAGCCGGTAGTGGAGACGCCGGGGCCCGCTGAGGAGTTGACAGAAGAGCCCGAAGCCGAGCCCGAGCCTGAGCTGGCTTATGCTGCTCCGTTAACAGGTATTCGCTCTGCAGAGCCTGTCGATGAAAGACCTCTTGCGGTAATGATCAATAATGCCCCGGCAGCAAGACCCCAATCCGGGCTTAGTCAAGCCGATCATATATATGAAGTGCTGGCTGAGGGGGGCATTACCCGGCTGATTGCGATCTTCCAGAGCGGAGGAGCTGCCGAAACGTTAGGTCCAATCCGCAGCATTCGCCCTTACCTCATTGAGCTTGGCGAGAGCTATGGAGGTATACTGGCACATGCGGGAGGAAGCCCGGCTGCCTACTCGATACTGCAAAATGAGGGGAAGCCATATCTCGATGAAATCTCGAATGGAGGACCTTATTATTTCCGCAGCAGTGACCGCAAAGCACCGCACAATCTGTATTCTTCTGTCGATCAGCTGCGAGAAGGCGCAGAGAACCGAGGATACTCACTAGAGAACAACGCACCCGTATATTCGTATTTGGAGCAAGGAGCGGAGGTAAGCGGAGAAGCAGTCCGTTCATTTGATATTTATTATCTGAACGACAGCTATACCGTAAGCTACGAATACGACAGTACTAGGCAGCAATATTTAAGAAGCGTGAATGGTACTGAGGATTTGGATGCAAATGATGGAACACGCTTAGCTGCTTCAAATATTGTTGTGCTGTCGACCTCACATCGGGTGCTGGATGATGTAGGCAGACTCGCCCTTGATCTGTCATCCGGCGGTGAAGCGATGCTGTTCCAGCAGGGCCAGCTGATCCGTGCAGAGTGGATGAAATCCTCAGGGGACATCATTCGGTTCTATAAGGACGAGAAGGAGCTGCCGCTCGTTCCGGGAAAAAGCTTCTTCAGCATTGTGCCCGATACTCCTGCACTTGAAGAGCATATTAAGTTACATTAACCACATAGCCAGATCATCATCGCTTATCTAAGCCATGATGATCTGGCTATTTTTTTGTGTATCCACATAAATACCAGGTCCAGAAACGTACACCAAGCTAATCATGACAATGTCAAAGAGAGAAGAAAGTTGAATGATTTTATTGAAAAATAAAGAATTTTACATTTCCTTTACCGTGAGGTAACAGACAGATCGCATAGCAGTGGTAAAATTGTCGAAGTTCATTTTATGTTGTTCATAGAGAGGAAGCGGGGGAGTATGAAGTTAAGAGGCCGTTCCATTCAACTGGCGGTTTTGGCTTTTGCGGTAATTGCTGCAGCAGGCTGTTCTGCACAGCCGGTCAAGAAGGAGACAGGAAGTGAGCTTCAAGCCTCTGCATCGACAGCGGACAAGTCAGCAGGGAAGGAAGAACTGATACTTGCCGTCGGAGGTGAGCCGGATACAGGATTTGACCCAACGACAGGCTGGGGCCGGTATGGTTCGCCCTTGTTCCAGAGCACACTGCTCAAACGTAACAGTGAGATGGAGATCGTAAGTGATCTGGCTGCAAGCTATGAGACAAGTACGGACGGGCTCATCTGGACCGTCAAGCTGAGAGAGGATGCCCGGTTCAGCGACGGAGAGGCGCTGACGGCGGATGATGTTGTGTTTACATATGAAACAGCGAAGGATAGCAGCTCCGTAGTTGATCTCACCAATCTAGATTCTGTAATGGCCATGGATGACTATACGGTGGAGCTCACGCTCAAGCAGCCGCAATCAACCTTCGTCTATGTTCTGGCGACACTCGGCATCGTGCCCGAACATGCCTATGGGGATAACTACGCGCAGAACCCCGTTGGCTCGGGTCCGTTCAAGTTTGTCCAGTGGGATAAAGGGCAGCAGCTGATCGTCGAGCGAAACGAACTATATTATGGTGAGAAGCCCAGCTTCTCCAAGCTGACCTTCCTGTTCCTGGAGGAGGATGCTGCCTTTGCGGCAGCAAAAGCAGGTACGGTTGACGCTGCATTTGTGACCCCGGCATTCAGCACACAGCAAATTCCAGGGATGAAGCTCGAATCCTTGCAGTCCGTTGACAACCGGGGCATTATGTTCCCGTATGTGCCAGAGGAAGGCCGTACAACAGAAGAGGGCTACCCGATCGGCAATGATGTTACTGCGGATATTTCGATTCGAAAGGCGATAAATGTCGGCATTGACCGCGATGCGCTCGTAGAAGGGATTTTGGAAGGAGAAGGAACACCAGCCTATTCCATCAGCGACAACCTGCCATGGTGGAATTCGGATACCGTATTCGAGGATGGCAGTATTGAGCAGGCGAAGGACATATTGGCTGAAGGTGGATGGGAGGATTCCAATGGAGATGGAACCGTGGACAAGAATGGTATTGAAGCGGAATTTACGCTGATCTACTCCTCTGGTGATTCTACCAGACAGTCCCTTGCCATCGCAGCCGCCGACATGGTCAAGCCATTGGGAATCCGCATTACAGTAGAAGGGAAGAGCTGGGACGAGATTGATAAGCTGATGTTCTCAAATGCTGTATTGTTAGGGTTCGGAAGCAATGATCCGCTCGAAATGTACAATGTGTACAGCAGCCAATTTGCTGGAATGGAATATTATAACCCGGGTTATTACAACAACCCGCAGGTTGATGAGTATATGGAAGCCGCGCTTGCTGCTGCGGACGAAGATGAAGCAATGGAGCTGTGGAAAAAAGCACAGTGGGACGGCACGACCGGCCTCAGCACATCGGGTGACGCACCATGGGCCTGGCTCGTCAACCTGAACCATCTATATCTCGTGAACGAGAAGCTGGATATTGGGGAGCAGCAGATTCACCCGCATGGTCACGGCTGGCCGATTACGGCCAATATTGAAGAATGGGAATGGAAGGAATAGCTGATGGCCGTGATGACCGTTACCGTTAAATTTGTGGCACGGCAGTTCTTCAAGCTTATTCTCTTGCTTGCTGCCGTTAGCGTCATTACCTTCATATTAATCAGCAATACACCGATTGATCCGACGCAGGCTTATATCGGAGCAGATATGCTCCGTGTAAGCCCAGAGCAGCGTGCAGCGATATCCGAATACTGGGGGCTGAATGATCCGCCTGTAGAGCGGTTTCTAGCATGGGGCAATGCGCTGGTACAAGGCGACTTCGGGACTTCAATGATTCACCGCGAACCTGTATTGGATGTCATTGCAGATCGATTCAAGAGCTCTCTCGTGCTTATGCTTGCAGCCTGGGTGCTGTCGGGATTGATCGGGTTTGCCGCCGGAGTACTGGCAGCGATGAAGCAGGGAACCTGGATTGACCGCATCATCAAGTGGTACTGCTATGGCCTGTCATCCACACCGACGTTCTGGGCGGGTCTGCTGCTGCTCATTCTGTTTACGGTATGGATTCCTGTCTTTCCGGTGGGTCTGGGTGTTCCAGCAGGGGTTGAAGCGGCAGAGGTTACCTGGCTGGACCGGGTGCGTCATATGATCCTGCCAGCACTCACGCTCAGCATTGTAGGAATATCCAATATTGCTCTGCATACCCGAGAGAAGCTGGTCGAGGTGCTGGATAGCGAATATGTACTGTTTGCGAAGGCAAGAGGCGAAGCCGGCTTCATCCTGTTCCGCCGGCATGGACTTCGCAACATCCTCCTGCCCGCAGTGACGCTGCAGTTCGCTTCCTTCAGCGAGCTGTTTGGTGGTGCCGTATTGGTCGAACAGGTATTTTCTTACCCCGGACTGGGACAAGCAACGGTGGAGGCGAGCACGCGCGGCGACGTTCCGCTATTGATGGGCATTGTGCTGTTCAGTACGCTGTTTGTTTTCACAGGTAATCTCCTATCAGAGCTTGTATACCGCTGGATTGACCCTCGAATCAGGGAGGGACAATCGCTATGATGACCACGCTTAATCGCAGAACGAGAACGGTGATCTATTCAGTCATTGCGATCGTTCTGCTAGTTATTCCGGTACTGCTTGCACTCTTGCAGAGCAGCTCCATGTTAGATACTCATTTGACTGAGCGGAACCAGGCACCATCTCTTGCACATCCGTTCGGAACAGACTGGCTGGGACGTGATATGCTCGCCAGAACGATGAAAGGACTTGTTCTCAGTCTTGGTGTCGGCCTGACAGCAGCTCTGGCAAGTGGGATCATTGCGGCTGTACTTGGACTGATGGCAGCTAGCCTTGGCAGAACCGTCGACCGAATCATTACATGGCTGATTGACCTGTTCCTGAGTGTACCGCATCTGGTTCTGCTTATATTGCTCGCATTTGTCATGGGCGGCGGCGTCAAGGGAGTCATTATTGCGGTAGGACTGACGCATTGGCCGAGCCTTGCCCGTTTGATTCGTGCAGAAATAATGTATTTGAAAACGAGCGAGTTCGTGCTTATATCCGAGCAGATGGGCAGGTCCAAATGGTGGATTGCGACGAGGCATCTGCTGCCTCATCTGCTCCCCCAGTTTATTGTTGGGACACTCCTGCTGTTCCCGCACGCGATTCTGCATGAGGCCTCTATAACCTTCCTCGGCATGGGGTTGTCACCGCATCAGCCGGCAATCGGCATCATTTTGTCGGAATCGATGAGGTATTTGTCCACAGGCATGTGGTGGCTGGCATTCTTCCCGGGACTATGCCTGCTTATTGTCGTACGTGCGTTTGATGTGCTGGCCGAGAATTTGCATGCGCTGATCAGTCCGCATCGTTCACAGGAGTAGAAGGGAGAGCCTATGACAACATCTTTATTGGAAATCCACGATTTAAATATTTCGTTTACCCGATATGACAAGGGACTCAGGCAGATGGATATGCCCATGATCCGTAATCTTTCCATGACCATTGATCCAGGTGAAATTGTAGCGGTCGTTGGAGCCAGCGGTTCAGGTAAAAGCCTGCTGGCCCACGCTATACTAGGAATTTTACCAAGAAACGCTAAATGGAATGGAAGTCTCACCTTCGATGGACAGTCCCTTACTCCAAAGCTGATTAAGAAGCTGAGAGGCAGAGAAATCGCAATTGTGCCACAATCTGTTGACTTCCTTGATCCACTGATGAGAGTTGGCATGCAGGTCAGACAAGCTGTGCGGGTTGGAGATCCTGTCGAGGAGCAAATCAAAGCCTTTCGAAAAATGCGGCTTGGTCCGAAGGCGGCGAAGCGCTACCCGTTTCAGCTGTCGGGCGGGATGGCCCGGCGTGTGCTTGTATCCATTGCATCGGTCAGCGGCGCCAGACTGCTCATTGCTGATGAGCCTACGCCGGGACTCGATGAGGGGGTTGTACAGGAGACGCTGAATATGTTCAGGCAGTTTGCGGATGCCGGCACAGCTGTTGTGTTTATAACACATGATTTGGAAGCGGCTTTGTCCATTGCGGACCGGGTTGCCGTGTTCTATTCCGGGACGGTACTTGAAATGGCGGAGGCTGCTGATTTTACTGGGAAGGGCGAGCGTCTTCGTCACCCGTATACACAGGCATTATGGCGAGCGCTGCCTCAGAACGATTTTGCCGTGCCGGAGGAAATTGACTATGCCATGGCAGCCGCAGCAAGAGAAGAGCAGCTGATCTGATTCACTGCCAGGGCAGTGTTAAACGCAGAAGATACGAACATAACCCGAGGGTAGGGAGATAAGCTCATGATGCTTGAAGCTCACAACATAAGCAAGCGGTATGGCAGGGAGCAGTGGCTGTTCCGGGAAGCAAATGTCCAGGTGAAACAAGGGGAGGCTGTAGGATTGCTAGGCCCCAGCGGCTGTGGGAAGTCCACTTTATGCCGAATTATGTCAGGCTATGACAAGGAGTTTGAGGGCAAGGTTCTGCTGGACGGAAGACCGTTGCCAAGCACTGGCTACAGACCAATCCAGCTCATATTCCAGCATCCAGAACGTGCGGTTAATCCTCGCTGGAAGGTGGGCCGGATATTAAGTGAAGGCTGGCAGCCCGACGAGGAGCTGCTTGCAGCGCTCGATATCCATCCAGCTTGGCTGGAGAGGTGGCCGGCGGAGCTCTCCGGAGGGGAGCTGCAGCGAATCTGCATTGCTCGTGCTTTGGCTCCGCAGACCCGGTTTTTCATAGCAGATGAGATGACAACGATGCTGGATGCCATTACGCAGGCACGAATATGGAAGGCGGTGCTTGGCTTGGCAGAACAGCGGAAGATGGGGCTTGTCATTGTCAGCCATGACCGTCATCTTCTGAATCGGATCTGTACTCGGGTGATAGATTTTACAACCTATCAAAAATAAGAATTGGCGGTGAGCTGAGATGAAGAAATGGATAAGAATAGCTGCACTTATCGCAGCTTATACCCTCTTGGCCGGACACACCTCCTGTGAAGACATCAAGCCGCGTCCGGGCCAGACGGTGAAGCCGGATGAATCCGCTGCCATGGAAGGGAACGGATCACTGACTACAGCGCAGCATGAGATTCAGCCTGAACTTTAGTCTTGGTTAGAGGGAGCTGGCATGGTACAGCAGCCCTTCCAAGTATAAATAGAGGAGTGTGTCTATACGATGGAAGTCGTTATGCATGAAGGCTATCACGGAATATTGACCCGGCATCATCATAACCGGAATCGGAACAGCAGGACCGGAGGCCCTGACCCGGACGAGGAAGACAGCTATGAATCCCAGGATTCGGAGCAGCGTCAGCTGAGTAAAGAGCGTGCAAATACCCGTCATAAGCTCATTTCGGCATGTGTAGTTATCGCCGGCTTAACGGCCTACGTCATTTGGGAGTTTAGTCAATTATGAATACAGTGCAGCTGAGGAACGCGTATATTTGGTTTCTGCCGCTGGCTGTCGGGCTCGCCTTACTCGTCTCTTATATTCCGATGCTGGACGAAGTCGCGGGATTTCCCCCCGCATTCTATGCCATGCTGCTTGGAGGCGGGGTTATCGCATACCGCGCCCTTCTGGCTGTATTGGATACACACAGGCTGACTGCAGGCACTCTGGTCGTTATTACGATGGCAGGCTGTGCCTACCTCGGGTTTTACAAGGCTGCCGCACTTGTGGCACTGATGATGCTTGTGGGTGAGCTGCTTGAGGAAATTACACTGTACCGGACCCGGCAGTCTTTCGAGGAGCTGCTGGCACTTGTGCCGGAGGAAGCCTCCGTATGGCGAGACGGATCATGGATGCGGGTGTCTACCTCGGAGCTTGCTCCGGGTGACCGCGTGCTGGTAAGGCCGGGAGAACGTATACCTGCCGATGGGACCGTGACGAGAGGCAAGGCTTCCATCAGCGAAGCTGCTCTGACGGGAGAACCGATGCCACAGGACAAGGCCGCAGGCAGCCAAGTATACCAGGGGACCGTTGCTGAGTTTGGCTCAATTGAGATGACCGTGGCAAAAACCGGAGAAGAAACAACGATGGGCCGAATTATTGCCTCTGTGCTGGATGCACAGGAAACGAAGGGCCCCATGCAAAGGCTTGCCGACCGGATTGCCGGTTATTTTACACCGATAATTCTCGGAACTGCTGCAGTTACCTGGCTGTTCACGGACGATCTTGTACGTACGATGACCGTGCTGGTTATTGCCTGTCCATGTGCACTTGTACTCGCTACGCCTACCGCTGTGGTTGCCAGTGTGGGCAACGTTGCCAAGCGGGGTGTGCTCGTAAAAGGCGGGCGTGCTATGGAGGCACTCTCCCGGGTTAATCTGGTTTGCTTCGACAAGACCGGAACGCTTACGGAGGGCAAGCCCGTGCTGAAGCAGATCAAGTCATTTGGAAGCATGACGGAAGCAGAGCTGCTATGCTGCGTGGAAGGGGCAGAGCGATATTCCGAGCATCCGATCGGTCTCGCGATCAGGGAATATGCGGAGGAACGTGAGCTCAGGATTGCCGAAGAGCCGAGGGACTTCAAGCAGGAAATCGGCATGGGTGTCAGTGCAGTCGTGTCGGGCAAGCGGGTTAGGGTGGGGAATGAACGTCTCGTAGAGCAGTGGACGGGCAGCGCTGCAGACGCGGAGGCGGCTGTGCAGTTTCTGGCGGAGCATCAGCATGAGACAGCCCTCCTCATTATAGTAGAAGAAGAATTGGCGGGAGGTCTCATCATTGGAGATCAAGTGCGGGATGAGGCGGATCAAGCACTTGCCCATATTCGAAAGCTTGGCGTTTCAAGGATTGTGCTTCTGACCGGAGACAGTGAAGGAGCCGCCGCATCGTTACAGCGGGAGCTGAAGCTGGATGATGTTCATACAAGACTGCTTCCGCACGACAAGCTGGCTGTTATTCGCCGCTATCAGCGAGAGGGCTACGTTGTAGCCATGGTAGGTGAAGGCATTAATGATGCGCCCGCCCTGGCCGCAGCCGATGTAGGGATTGCGATGGGAGCGGCAGGGACCGATCTGGCGATTCAGTCGTCACAGGTGGCCTTGATGGGCGACCGGCTTGAGAAGCTGCCTGAGGTCATGCGAATCAGCCGTTCAACGATGTTTATCGTAAGGCAGAACATCTGGATCTTTGCCGTGGCGTTTAATGTCATTGGTATCCTGCTTGCAGCGTCAGGATGGATTGACCCGGTTATGGGTGCAGCCATTCATAATGTTGCGTCACTATTCGTAGTGATGAATTCGGCAAGATTGATCCGCAAGAAAGCCGGGTTTTAAGTATAATTCAATATGCATATTAGGAGCCTGAGGCTTGAATTTATGGTTTAGTTATAACCGGAATTCAAGCTGAGGCTTTTTTTGTTGTACATATGACACAGTTCAGAGTTCATCCATGCTCGATAGAATATGATTCTTTTTACACATCTAATGGTTATATCTAGGAATATCAAGGATATAGATGGAAGCAATGTGAGTCATTTGGATAATTGAGACATGATCAGGTCACTCTACATGAAGATGGCAACGTAGAATTATGAAAATTGTTCGGTTTTTGTGTAAACGCGGTGTAAAGTATGTTAAGATATCAAATGTTGTCATTTCATTTCATTACATTACATTTCACGCAATCTTTCTGTGAAGGGGATATAAGAATGGCTTTGAAGAAGAAGAAGGATATATTTTTTGAGTCACTGGAGAGTATGGCCGATACGGTCGTACACGCTGCGGATTATTTTGCCCAGCATGTCGGAAGCCTGAACAACATGGCCGAGTTTACGAATCAATTGAAGAAGTATGAGTCTGAGTGTGACAACTACACACATACGATCATCAAAGAACTGAACAAGACGTTTATTACGCCGATTGAACGTGATGATATCATGGCGCTCGCTACGACGCTGGATGATGTGATGGACGGTATTGAGGCAACGGCATCCCGTTTCTACATGTACAATCTGACAGAACCGGATCAATATATTGTGCAGTTTGCTGAAATTATTCGCGAGTCTGCCTACGAAATTCAAAAAGCGGTACATTTGCTCTCTCAGAAAAAGCTGCTCGCTATTCGTGAGCATACAATTCGGTTGAACGATCTAGAGAATCAAGGGGACGAGCTTCTTCGTATTTGTATCAAGAACCTGTTCGACACGGTCACAGATCCCATTGAACTGATTAAACGCAAAGAAACTTACGAGCGTCTTGAGACGACAACCGATGCTTGCGAGCATGTGGCTAACCGTCTTGAATCGATCATCATGCGGAACTCGTAAGGAGCATACTGATTATGGAAACTACGATATGGGTATTAGGGATTGTCATCTTCCTTGCGCTGGCCTTCGATTTCATTAACGGGTTCCACGATACGGCGAATGCCATTGCAACCTCTGTATCGACGAGAGCCCTCACACCGCGCCGGGCTATTATTCTTGCGGCCAGTATGAACTTTATCGGGGCGCTGATGTTCACAGGCGTTGCAAAAACGATTGGGGGCAGTGTTGCTGACCCCACGAAGCTGGATAACGGGATCAATATCGTAATTGCGACGCTTATCGCTGCGATTGCATGGAATTTGATCACCTGGTGGTTCGGACTCCCGTCCTCTTCATCCCATGCACTGATTGGTGCGCTTGCGGGTGCCGTGTTTATCGGTGAAAGAAGTGAGCTGAATTGGGGCGGATTTGTTGATATTGTAAAAGGTCTGATCTTGTCTCCAATCATCGCCTTCGTTATCGGTTATATTGTCATGATGATACTGAAGTGGATCTTTGCCAAGCGCAGTCCGCATACAGTCAACAAGGGCTTCCGTACCATGCAGATCTTCACAGCTGCACTTCAATCCTTCACACACGGTACGAATGATGCGCAGAAAGCGATGGGGATTATTACATTCGCTCTCGTTGCAGGTAAAGTGCAGGATACAATGGAGGTTCCACTGTGGGTTAAGATCGCGGCAGCAACAGCGATGGCCGCAGGTACAGCAGTGGGCGGCTGGAAGATTATCAAGACTATGGGTACTAAAATATTCAAAATTGAGCCGATCAACGGTTTTGCAGCGGATTTCTCGGCAGCATCCGTCATCTTCGGTGCAACGCTGCTGCACCTTCCGGTCAGCACCACACATGCGATCACCTCGGCGATCCTCGGTGTAGGCTCAGCTAAACGCTTCAAATCCGTGAAATGGTCGCTGGCAGGACGTATTGTGGTAACCTGGTTTATCACCATTCCGATTTGCGGTTTTCTTGCCGGCCTGATTATGTGGTTATTCTTCTAAGCACTTCGTTTTTTAAATAGATGTACAATAAACAGAACCCGGATCACCGCGAAGCTGTGGATTCATTTCGCGTTGTTGCCGGGTTTTCCGTTTGCTCCATGTGGAAAATGTTTATAACTCTGTGAATATGGGGACATCTAAGGGTAATAAAAGTCATATAAAAAAGTTATCCACTTGTGGATAGATAAATCAGCTATAATTATACAGTCCGTGCTTGCTTCTCTTTCAACGATGTGGGTTTGAACAGAGATGAGGAAGCAGGGCTTTTTTGTTCCGTAATATTTGTGAAAGGCGTGATGCCCCATTATTCGGACGATGGCAATAACCCATGATCATAAAGTGATCAAAGAGTTACATCTGCTCGATATTCGGATTGAGGATTATGATTTTGTGTGGACAGATTTCAGTGCTCCGACAGAAGAGGAGTCCCGGCTGCTACAGGATTATTTTCATTTTCATCCACTGGCTGTTGAGGATTGCCTGCACGTCCTTCAGCGCCCTAAGCTGGATTACTATGGGGATATTCAATTCATGGTGCTTCATGCGATCCGTCAGCAGGAGGAGAAACCGCACGAGGTGGATCTGTTTCTTGGCCCGAACCTGCTGGTATCCTATCATCATGAGCCGCTTGACGAACTGAATCAGGCCTGGGAGCGTATCGGGGGAGAGGCGGAGAGGCGTACCATCTGGAGCAGAGCGCCCATTGCGGCCGCCTATACAGTGATGGATAAGCTGGTCGATGGTTACTTCCCGGTCTTGTTTGCCATTGAGGATGAGCTGGCCGAGCTGGAAGGAAGGAGCGGTAACGCCCCGATGGATGAGCTGGTCAATCACGTATTTCTCATTCGAAGCAAGCTGCTTCGTTTGCGCAATACGATCGTGCCCATGCGAGATCTCTTGTATCGAATTGTCAACTCACAGCATATACAGGGGCAGAGCCGAAGTGATCATAAGCTGTATTTTATTGATATCTACGATCATCTGCTGAAGCTGACAGATATGCTGGACGCTGACCGGGAGATGACGGCAGATCTGCGGGACAGCTACATTTCGCTGAACTCGAATCGAATGAACAGCATTATGAAGACGCTGACGGTCATTACGACCTTGTTCATGCCCCTTACACTGATTGCCGGCATCTATGGGATGAATTTTCATTATATGCCGGAGCTCGGCTATCGATATGGATATACAGCGGTCATCGTGGTGATGCTCCTGCTGGGCAGTGGAATGATGATTTGGTTTAAGAAGAGAGGCTGGTTTAAATAAGTAAATCTTGCTCCATTCAAAAGTCGCCTTAACCTAAATAGAAGCACCCCGCGCTGAAGATCCAGCTGCGAAGGGTGCTTTATGAGGTGTTCTGCATCAGCCGGCTTGAATTATCTCCTTCTCTTTTTGGAGGATGAGGGAGAGTAGGGCTTGGAGGACGAAGTTTTGCGGCGTTTTTTGCCCGTGGAAGTCGTCTTCCTGCGTTTACGCTTCTTCCTCGGACGGTAGTAAGAATCGTCGTAAGTGGGTGATGTGGACTCTGCTGCTTTATTTGCTGCTGCAGCAGCTCCAAAGGGGAGTAGCCCTGCAAACAGCTTCATCATCGGGGCCATCTGCTGGACTCCGTTGACAACCTGCTGAACCTTCCCCATCCCATTAACGATCCCATCAATGCCGCCAATTCGGTCAAACAGACCTTTCAGATTGCTCAGGTTATTCCCAATTCCGCCTAAATTGCCGAGCAGACCTCCCGTTGTGGCCGCTGCCTCGGTTTCGGCTGCCTGCTGTGTCACCTGATTCGCAGGATATACAGGAGCCTGCTGCTGAGGCATTGCATAAGGTGCTTGCGGCTGAGCAGGTACTAATGCATAGGGTTGTGCAGTGGGAGCCGGCGCAGGCGCAGACGGCTGGTTATAGTGTGGAATCCCAGGATAGGGTGAATACTGATTAGGGTCCGTGAATGCCCGAGCTTGCCGGCTGCGTCTTCTGTAGTGTTGTTGAGACATCGGTAGATCACATTCCTTTGCGCATGGTTTAGTATAGTGTATGTTGATGAGGTGCTCTGCGTTTAAGAAAATGCGAGATTTTACGGGATATTGGCGGATTTGGGCTCCGGCCCAAGCGGTTGTACCACATAAGAACAGAGAAAACCTACGGATAAAAAAGTACGGATATTTACCGATAAATAGAGTGAGTCAACAGGATTCGATCCACAGGGGAACGAATTAACATGAAGTCGGGGTATCGATATGTCCATGACTTCTCATATAACAGGAGCAAAAGGTATCACAATTCATTGCAAACCTGTGCATTATGGTATAATGTAGTTTGGCGTCGGTGTGCTGATCTTACCCGCTGTGTATAACGATGAAGGCTCGGGATGATTTTATTCTGCATCGCGTGAAAACGGTAATGCTTGAAATACCAATAACGTGTAGTTACAATGAAATAGTATTCATAGTAACCTTAGGGGATGATAACATGCAGCTGAAGAAGCTAAATGATAAAAGTATAGATCAATTATTTGAAGCCATTTTGACACTTAAGGACATCGAGGAGTGCTATGTATTCTTTGACGACCTGTGCACGGTGAACGAGATTCAATCCTTGTCTCAGCGTCTGGAAGTGGCCCGTATGCTGGGTAAAGGCAATACGTACAATCAGATTGAGTCGGAGACGGGGGCAAGTACGGCCACCATTTCTCGTGTTAAGCGCTGCTTAAATTACGGAAATGACGGCTATAAGATGGCGCTGGAGCGCCTGGGACGCTAAATGATGATGAAGCCGGGAGTTCTGATCATCAGCCATGGATCCAAGGATTCGGGCTGGACTGAGCTTGTGGATCATGCCGTCATGCAGCTGTCACTGCCTGAAGGAGTGCCTGTATATGCTTCTTTTCTGGAGAATGTAGAGGGAAGGCTTATTCAGGATGGAATTGATGAACTTGAACAGAAGGGTGTAACAGATATACTCGCTGTTCCTTTGTTTATTTCAGCGGGAAGTACGCATGTAGATGAGATTGAATATGCCCTTGGAGCCAAGCCTGTTCCAGAGAAGGAAACGGATCTTGAACCTTTTCGGGTGAAGTCACGTGTCCATTATGGACATCCGCTGCATGATGATCCGCTGCTTGCTACGATGATCTGGGACAAGCTGAAACCCTATTCGCAGGAGCCTTCTGAGGAAGTTATTCTGCTGATTGGACACGGCAGCCGTCACGACGGATTTCGGCAGCGATGGGAGCAGGGCTTCTCTACGCTCGCTCGTCTGGTTAAGGACATCAGTGGAGTTTCTCAAGCGGATTACGCACTATTGAATCCAGATCATATCAAGGATACGGCTGCTGGCTACATAGAACAAGGGTACCGGGTTCTGGCGATGCCGCTGTTTTTGAGTGCAGGGTATTTTACGAATGTAGAGATACCGAAGCGGCTGGATGGAATTCATGTCGAGTACAGTGGGGATCGTACGCTCTTGCCGCATCCTTTGCTGCATCAGTGGATTGAGGAGCAAGTGGACGATATGCTGAGAGCCTTGGCGGACGCATAGCAGGACATAATTCTATCGTGATTGTTATTTATATTCGGTTATTATTGGAAATGCATATGGAATACAATAGAATAAGGAATAGAGGCCTGGCCGTTTGTCCTAAAAACAGTGGTATGATGCGAACTGAAATAAAGACGACGGCCGGTTTTTTGTTGTATAATAAACTATTGGATGTAAGAAACAGGTTGAGTTAGACATTAAGCGGCCGTGTTTTTGGGAATAGTAAGAAGATGAATTCATTTCATAATCGCTGTCGCTATGATACTATTTCTATCGTTTGCTCGGATTCATTTTATAACGCGGTATTCAGGGTATTACGAACTGGAGTGAAATTATAAGATAAGTGCCCAAGGCTGGTTGTATGGGATCATTGGGATATTTGCTAAAAGTGGGTGGCGTAAGGATCATGACTATGAAAAAGGCGAGATTAATCTATAATCCGACGTCAGGTCGGGAAGAGGCGAAGCGAAGACTCGCGTCAATATTGCAGCGTTTGGATGAGGGCGGAATTGAAGCATCCTGTCACGCAACGACGGGCGAAGGGGATGCGACTAGGGAAGCATCGGAAGCGATTGATCGCGGATACGATATGATCATTGCTGCCGGTGGAGACGGAACGCTGTATGAAGTCATTAATGGGATGGCAGGTAAAGAAAATCGGCCGCCACTGGGCATTTTTCCGCTGGGGACGACCAATGATTTTGCAAGAGCGCTCGGAATTCCAAGGCATTGGGAGGATTACTGTGATATGGTGATCCGCCAGGAGACACGTCCTGTCGATCTGGGTCTTGTGAATAATCGTTATTTTATCAACATTGCCGGTGGTGGAACGCTGACAGAGCTGACCTATGAGGTACCAAGCCGCCTGAAGACCATGATTGGTCAGCTCGCCTATTACATGAAGGGCATGGAGAAGATGATTAATCTTACCCCGCAGGAGCTCTACATCAAGGCCAGGGGGCAGGAGGACATTCATGATGAATTCATGCTGTTCCTGATCGCCAATACGAACTCGGTCGGTGGATTCGAGAAGCTGGCACCGGGTGCGACGATTGATGACGGCTTGTTCGATGTCATCGCACTGAAGAAATGTAATCTAGCGGAGATGATTCGCCTTGTAACGATGGCGCTCCGCGGAGAGCATCTGGGTGACAAGAAGGTCATTCACTTCCAAACAGACTATATGGAGGTTACCTCACCGGGTGAAGTGCTGCTTAATCTGGACGGAGAGCTGGGCGGGTCCCTTCCGGCAAGCTTCAGAAATATGCCCCATCATATCCAAATCTACAGATAGACGGAGGCAGGTACTTCGAGTAATGTGAAATCTGATTCAGTATACGGCTGAATTGTTAATGGAGTAATAACTGGAAGTCAATTACATTTTAAATCAAGAAAATCAACAAATGAGAGGAATTACGCAAAGATGAACAACAACCGCAGCGGTCGTGGAAAAAACCGCCGGAGCAGTGAAGTAAAGGCTGGAGCAGCGAGTGCAGGAGCAGGTAAGGCAAGTGGAGGACGTCTTCAAGGGAAGGATCATGGTGCCGGGAAGACAGGTAACAAGCAGACTGAAGTAATGTCAAGAACAGGGATGCGGCCGCAAGGCGAGGCATCTTTTTCTGCTGGTTATGGACTGGCAGGAGAGAGTTCACGGAGATCGGAGATGGGACGCGGAGAAGCTGCAGGTAGCTCTCGAAGTTCGGAGAAGAACGGAAGCGGTACTTCTAGAAGAAGCAGAGGGAAGAACAGCGACCGCGGCTCGGGAAGACATCAGCAGGCATCACGAGATATTGCCGCAGAGCTTGGACTGCCCGTCGCTAAGAACGGTGAAACGGTTATTGATATCATCGGGATGAATCATGATGGTGAAGGTGTCGGTCGTGCAGACGGTTATACCTTATTCGTTGCGGGAGCACTCCCGGGTGAGAAGGTCCGTGTAAAGGTACTTAAGACGAAGAAGCAGTATGGTTATGCGAAGCTGCTTGAGATTATTACCGAGAGCAAGGACCGCGTCGCTGCACCGTGTCCGATCTATGATCAATGCGGCGGCTGCCAGCTGCAGCATATGAGCTACGAAGGACAGCTGGCATGGAAGCGCCAGATCGTCGTGGATAACTTGACGCGGATTGGCAAGCTGAATGTGATCACTGGACAACCCGATTATCCACAAGTGGATAACTCCGCTGCAGTTATGGAAGATACTCACAGTGCTGGGGACAAACCTGTGTATGAAGGCATTCAAGTGCTTGAGACATTAGGGATGCAGGAGCCATGGCGTTACCGGAACAAGGCACAGGTGCCGATGGGTGAAATCGACGGTGGCCTGATCGGCGGCTTCTATGCCAAGGGCAGCCACCGCATCGTGGACATGGAGCGCTGTATGATTCAGCATGAGCACAATGACGAGGTCGTTGAGCAGGTTAAGCAGATTGGCCGCAGTGTCGGAATTAGAGCATATAATGAAGAAACAGGCAAAGGACTGCTTCGCCATGTGGTCGTAAAGAAGGCGTTCCGCACCGGCGAGATCATGCTTGTGCTCGTCACGAATGGAGACAGTATTCCCCATGTGGAAGCTTGGATTCATGGAATCCGAGAGCAAATGCCTCAGGTGACGAGCATTTGTCAGAACGTGAATACGAAGAAGACCAACGTTATCTTCGGTGACGTTACCCGCGTGTTATGGGGCAGTGAGGTCATCTATGACTATATCGGAGACATCAAGTTTGCCATCTCTGCCCGTTCTTTCTATCAAGTCAATCCGGTACAAACTGAGGTGCTGTATGGCAAGACGGTAGAGTATGCCGGGTTGACGGGGAAAGAGACCGTCATCGACGCCTACTGCGGAATTGGGACGATCTCACTGTTCCTTGCTCAGCATGCCGAGCATGTCTATGGCGTCGAGATCGTGAAGGAAGCGATTGAGGATGCGAAGAAGAATGCAGATCTGAACGAGATCACGAACGCCACCTTCGAGGCCGGCCCATCCGAGGATGTCATTCCGAAGTGGAAGGAGCAAGGAATCACGCCTGACGTCATCGTCGTCGATCCCCCGCGCAAGGGCTGTGATCCAAGACTCCTGGATACGATTCTGGAGATGCGACCAGAGCGTGTGGTGTATGTGTCCTGTAATCCATCCACTCTGGCTCGTGATCTGCGCGTCCTGGAGGACGGCGGATTCAAGACGGTGGAGGTTACGCCGGTGGACATGTTCCCGCATACAGTGCATGTGGAGAGTGTGGCGGTGTTGGTTCGGAAACACTAATAATTGAGGTGTATTGGCGTATACAGACGGAGCGGGAGAATTCCCGCTTCTTTTTTTGACTATAAGTTCGATTTGGGGCGGCTATTGATAGTCGCCCTTTGTCGTACCCCAACGAGTGCCTGAAATTTTTGCGAATATCATCTGTACGCACAAAGAAAGCCCCAACCAGATCGGCGGGGCAAAGTAAGTAGCGTGATGATTCTATTATTAACATGATGTCTGCTACGATACTTAGTTCTCTACTCTGTTAAAGATTTTTCTGTAAATACTCAACAAATTTTCCCACATGAAAACCATCTATAAAAGAGTGATGCACTTGAATGGAAAATGGTATATAAACTTTTCCGTCTTTTTCATGATATTTTCCCCAATCAAACATCGGATTGGATTTATCGCTTTTACCAGCAAGTGTATGCGAAAAATGTGTGAATTGGACCCACGGTAAAGATGAAAATTGATAAACATCATTTGCAACGGGCCCTGTAATATACTCTTTTTGATTCTGGATAGCTTCTTTTGCAATCGCAATATATTCTTCAATATCAGCCGTCATAGGAACATTTACTACCTTAAACAGTTCTGTCTCAGCATTCAAGTAAGTAAAAGATGTATGAATGGTGTCGTAGAGAACAACTTCATTATCTAAAAATCGATACCGAAATTCTTCAATATCATTTGCACACCTAGTGACAGTATGTATAAAAGCCAATGAAAACGACCATTCATTTTCTTTTACTTTTGATAAAAAGTTCGTAATATCCAATTCTAAACAAACATTATATTGCGGTTGAAGTGCATTCCTAAAAATTTCACAATGAAGCCGTCTTTTCCAATTGGATGTATCTATTATTTGGTATGGATTTTTTTGTTGGGTCATAATGATGCTCTCCTTTTTATACCGTATACTTGCTCTCCTTTTAGTCTATACAAATAAATCTTCTTTCGCTATCCTGTCCGTTCGTTCAAAAAGTAAGTCTAACAATAAAGTTTTACAGAGCCGTTAGATAAACTACTTAGAAAGTAGCCCTAATCTTAAATCTCTCTCTCAGCCCATAGTCCTCAGAGGTGTGATAAACGATGTTGTTTCTACCCTGGATCCCTCCGATCCGCAAAATCTGTCATGTAGCGAACGGTCATGCGATGATTAAGGTATCTAATGGATATCATTAATCTTTGCAATGAATTCCGGATTCGGGAGTGTGTTACGCTTGAAGCAACATTTAAGCGTAATCCAACAAGGGTGGTGTTATCTTGCTTCAGGTTTCCTTACTCGATATCCTTCAAGCCCATCGTCGAATTCGCGACCTGGTGAGGGAAACTCCGTTGATCCGTTCGGAGGTGTTATCTGCTCATGCGGGAGCCGATATATGGCTCAAAATGGAAGGGCTGCAGACGACAGGCTCTTTCAAGCTGCGCGGAGCGTACAACAAAATACTGTCGTTAACGAATGAAGAGAGGAGACGGGGGGTCGTTACGGCTTCCTCCGGGAATCATGCTCAAGCGATTGCCTATGTGGCTTCCAGGCTGAATATATCGGCTTTAATTATTGTGCCCGGGATTACACCGGAGACGAAGAAAGCCGGCATCCTTCGATACGGCGGGGAATTGATCGTATATGGCGACAAATATGACGATGCCGAAGCGTATGCATTGGAATTATCGCGTACGACGGGAAGAACGCTCATCCACGGCTCCGAGGATAACGAGATTATTGCCGGGCAAGGGACGGTCGCGTTGGAGGCATTAATGCAGATGCAGGACTTCGACGCGATCCTGGTTCCCGCAGGCGGAGGGGGGATTTTGTGTGGGACGGCGGCTGCTGCCAAAGCGATCAACCCCCGCATTCAAGTTATCGGAGTGCAAACCGACACCTCTGCACCGTTCTATCATTCCTTTAAGGCTAAACAAATGATCAATGTCGAATTCGGTACGAGCATCGCGGACGGTCTGTACGGCGGAATCACGCAGGCAAATCTGGAGATGGCGCTGCAGCTGGTGGATGATTTCGCTCTTGTTCAGGAAGATCAGCTGTCAAAGGCGATTTATTGGATGGCGCGAGAGCACCATGCCATGATAGAAGGCGCGGCGGCGGTCGGCATCGCTGCGCTGCTGTCGGATGCCGTGCCGAACCTTAGAGGCAAGAAGATTTTGACCGTGGTGACCGGAAGCAACGTGGACAGCAAGCTGTTCACGGACATCATGCATAAGCACGAGTACGCGTTCTAGGAAGGACTGCGCGAATTCCAGGATTGCTGCAGCTGTTGGCAGAAGGACTGGAGCGTAACCTCCGACACCCGCTGCTTCAGGAAGATCAGCGAGGTTTGAATATCGTGATCGGAATAATAGAGCGGAATCATATCGCCATTCTCCAGATCTTCCTTAATAAAACTTTCGCTGATCAGACCGATGCCCGTCTTATGCAAGACGGCGCGGCGTATTAACTCTTCGCTCTCGCTCTCGATAATGGATTTCGGCGTGTAGTCGATCTGGGACAGGCAGTATTTCACTTCTTCGCCGAAGATACCGCTGTCCTTATAGGTAATAAAGGGATAATTCACGAATAGTTGTTCCCGGCTGCTGCTCTCCAGGCTCTCGCTTGCCGCTACCAGAACCATTCTCTCCTTGTCTAACGGAACGACCTCCAAGACGGAGTTGCTGCAACCGCCCGCAATGACGCCCACGTCGGCCTGGTTTTCGCAGATCAAGCGGATCGTCTCCTTGCTGTCCGACGAGATCAGCTGCATGTTCACGCCGGGATGCAGCCGGAGGAAAGATCCGATGAAGAGCGAGAGATGATGAGTCCAATAATATTCGGGAGCCGCGATATTCAAGATGCCTTGTGGATGGTTCAAGCGTCGGACCGTATTCTCCAGCTCCTCCATAACCGCGAACAATTTGTCCGTATGATGCTTCAACTGTTTGCCCGCTGATGTGAGGAAAGTTTTCTTGCCTACCCGATTGAACAGCGCATGTCCGATTTCTCTCTCCAGCACCTGGATCTGCAACGTAATAGTCGGCTGAGTATAGCTAAGAATCGCTGCCGCTTTCGTTAAATTAAGTTCTTCTGCCACCACGTGAAAGGTTTTTAAATTTCGAAGCTCCATTATATCCCTCTTTCTCCTGTCTGCTATTGCTTTACGCGAATCATAGTTTAATTTTATGGTAATCATTAAAAACCGTAATGATTCGATAGATAGCTTAAATGCTAGAATTAATGTTATAAATACTAACATGACTATTATATAATTGTAATGGGGAGGAAAACCAATTGAAAAAGATGCTGTTCGTTCTTACTATTATTAGTCTAGCGTTTGTATTCGGATGCGGCAATAACGAAGCGAGCACAGAAGCGGGGACTGAAGAAGACAAGGCAGGCTCGGGCAATAAACTGGTTATGGGCACTTCCGCTGACTACCCGCCTTTCGAGTATCACGAGACGTCCAACGGCAATGACGAAATCGTCGGATTCGACATCGATTTGGCGAAAGCGATTGCGAAGGAAATGGGCAGGGAGCTGGAAATTCAAGATATCGGCTTTTCAGGCTTGATTCCAGCCCTACAGTCCAAGCGCGTGGATATCGTCCTCGCAGGGATGAACCCCACGGATGAACGGAAGCAGAGCGTGGACTTCTCCGACAAATACCTGACGACAGAATTCGCCGCCGTGTACATGAAGGAGAAGCCGGTTACACAGTTCGCAGACCTTAAGGGAAAGAAGATAGGGGTGCAGCTCGGCACAACCCAGGAGCAGGCGGCGAAGGATGCCGGTCTTGAAACGGTGTCTCTGGATAAATATCCGGACTTGATCCAGGAATTAAAGTCGGGCCGTATCGATGCCGTATTGGTTGAAGATACCGTTGCGGCGGAGTCCATCGGATCGGATACAGCTCTGGATTACAAGATTGTGCCCGAAATCGCGGGACTTGATATAGCGGTCGCGCTTCCGAAGGATTCGGAATTGACCGGCGAGATCAATGAAGCAATCAAGACGCTGATCGATAACGGAGAGGTTGATAAGCTGAAGGATAAGTGGTTGAAGCTGAAATAACACATACAAATTCGTTGCTCCAAAGGGGGTAGGTACTAGCATGGATTTGCAGTTTGATAGAATTATTCCTTCCCTTCCATATCTCTTGCAGGGGATTGGTGTAACGATCAAGTTTTCTTTGTTGTCGATTCTATTTGGATTTATCGGGGGAACCGTGCTTTCCTTGCTCAAAATATCCTCAATTAAAGCTTTGAAGATATTTGCGGACTTCTATACGTCCATCTTCCGGGGAACTCCGCTAATCTTGCAGCTAACGATGATCTACTTCGCCACCCCGCAACTGCTGGGATATGACATTTCCGCGCTGCAGGCGGGAGTTATCGCGTTCTCGCTGAATTCGGCAGCATATACCTCAGAGATTATTCGTGCCGGCATCATGGCGGTCGACAAAGGGCAAAGAGAAGCCGCCTTGTCACTTGGAATCCCCTATCGAAAGATGATGCAGGACATCATACTTCCGCAAGCCTTGAAAAATATTTTGCCCGCCCTTGTTAATGAAGGGATCGCCCTGCTTAAGGATTCGGCTCTTGTCTCCATCATCGGCGCGGCCGATCTGATGCGTCGGGCGAACATTGTAGCAGCGGAGAAATATTTGTATTTTGAGCCATTGATCATCGTCGGTCTCATCTACTACACAATGGTGATGACCATGACGTGGCTGGCACGCCGGCTGGAGAGGAGGCTTCGCAGCAGTGATTAGAATCGAGAATGTACATAAGTCGTTCGGGAAGCTTGAAGTGCTGAAGGACATATCGATGGAAGTTCAGCAGGGAGAGGTCGTTGCTCTAATCGGGCCCTCGGGCTCGGGGAAATCCACCTTGCTGCGTTGTATCAATTGCCTGGAGATGCCAACGGATGGACGAATCTATATCGGAAGCCAAGACATGACTTCGCCTCGCACGGATATTATGAAGATGCGGCAAAATATCGGAATGGTGTTCCAGCATTTTCATCTCTTCCCCAACAAGACGGTCTTTGAGAATATTACCTATGCCCCGATAACGGTGAAGGGAATTCCGACAGCTGAAGCTGCGCGTAAGGCAATGGAACTGCTTGAGAGAGTCGGGTTAACGGACAAGAAAGATATCTATCCTTCGAAGCTGTCGGGAGGACAGAAGCAGCGGGTGGCAATTGCGAGGTCGCTGGCGATGGAGCCGGATATCATGCTGTTCGACGAACCGACGTCGGCTCTGGACCCGGAGATGGTCAAGGAGGTACTCGAAGTTATCAAGTCGTTGGCGCAGACGAAGATAACGATGATGATCGTCACGCATGAGATGGGCTTCGCTCGCGAGGTCGCGGACAGGATCTGCTTCCTGGAGGATGGGCGGTTAATCGAGGAGGCGTCGCCACAGCAATTTTTCTCTAACCCGAAGAGCGAACGGGCGAGAAGCTTTCTGGAGAAGGTGCTCTAATAGCCGAACCTTAGAAATAGCGATGAACTGCGGCCCCTGGAACAAGTCGATTGACTTGTTCCAGGGGCCGCTTCGTGTGCGATTGGCGGCGCAATCGACCGCGCCTCCAGATAGGAGAGAGACCCATACATATGCGTATGGGCCTGCTTAATTCCTGTGATGACTTGTATTGGCGTGTTATAAGATCCGGCTGCCGAACAAGGAGCAGATCAGTTCGACCGCAAGCGTCACTGTTTTGTTGTTCTTGTCCATCCTTGGGTTCAACTCCACGATGTCCGCTGAAGTGACGATACCCGCCTCGCTCAGAAGTTCGACCGCAAGATGAGCTTCCCGATACGTAACTCCTCCTCGAACGGGAGTGCTGATTCCCGGAGCCTCGGACGGATCGAGGCTGTCCAGGTCAAAGCTTAAATGAACGCCGTCGGTTCCCTTCGTGACGATGCGGATCGCCTCTTGAATGACGGTCATCATGCCCTTGCGGTCGATATCGTACATCGTATAGCATTTGATCCCTTGGTCGCGGATAAAGCTTTTCTCTCCCGGGTCTAGATCCCGGGCTCCGATAATGACGACGTTCTCGGGTTTGATTTTGCCGACTAAGCCGCCGATTTCTGTTAGCCTTCTATCGCCGTGACCAAGCGAGGCGGCGAGGGACATGCCGTGGATATTGCCGCTTGGCGTCGTCACGTTCGTGTTCAGATCCGCGTGCGCGTCGAACCAGATGACTCCCAGATTAGGGCGATGAGACGCAATGCCGGCGATCGAGCCGATGGCGATGCTGTGATCGCCTCCGAGAACTAGCGGGAAATGACCGTTCCGCACGCTGTTCGCCGCGACGGAGGCCAAGCCCTCATTTACGGCGACGACCTCATCGAGATACTTCAGCTTGAGATCATGAATTTGGGTTGTCAACGACTCCGGACAGGCGATAGCTTGTTCTGTAAATAGAAGTCCTTGAGCGTTAAGCTTGCGGGCAAGCATGGAGCTGATCATATGAGGCGCGGATCGTGCGCCTTGCCGCGATGCCCCTAAATCAAACGGGACGCTAATCAAATCGATAGTTTGTGTCAAGGTAAGGAAAGATGACATGAGAGTTCCTCCTTATGATCTGTACTGGACTTCGTTAAGATAAAATATAGCACATGCCGACTTTCCAAAGTCATTAGGAGTTGCAATCATTACTATTATCCATCCCAATGATTGAGCCGGCAGCGGCCATGTTACAATGGACGTAACCGATCATAAAGTACAAAGGAGACTAGCTATGAGCCTGACGAATCCAATCATCGAACGGACAGAGCGCTATGGGGCCGCCAATTATAAGCCGCTTCCGATCGTCATCTCTAGCGCCGAAGGGGTCTGGGTAACCGATCCGGAAGGCAATCGTTATATGGATATGCTAAGCGCCTACTCTGCGCTCAATCACGGGCACCGACATCCGAGAATCATCCAGGCGCTTAAGGATCAGGCAGACCGGGTGACGCTGACCTCGAGAGCGTTCCACAATGACCGGCTGGGGGAATTTTACGAGAAGCTGTCTGCGTTAACCGGCAAGAACACGGTGCTGCCGATGAACACGGGGGCCGAAGCGGTCGAAACCGCCTTAAAGGCAGCACGCCGCTGGGCTTACGAAGCGAAGCAGGTGCCGATGGACCAAGCGGAGATCATCGTCTGCGAGAACAATTTCCACGGCCGCACCATCAGCATTACCTCATTCTCCTCCTCCGACGAATATAAAGCCGGGTTCGGTCCATTCACTCCGGGCTTCAGGATCATCCCTTATGGCGACGAGGAGGCGCTAAGGAAGGCGATTACGCCTTACACGGCCGCGTTCCTGGTGGAACCAATTCAAGGAGAAGCGGGAATCGTTATGCCGCGGGACGGTTTTCTGCAAGAAGCTTTCCGGTTATGCCAGGATAACGAGGTGCTGTTCATCGCGGACGAGATCCAGACCGGCTTGGGAAGAACCGGTAAGCTGTTCGCCTGTGACTGGGAAGAAGTAACGCCGGACGTCTATATTCTGGGCAAAGCGCTGGGAGGCGGCGTTATGCCGATCTCGGCGGTCGTAGCGGACCGTTCTGTCCTCGGGGTATTCAATCCGGGTTCGCACGGATCCACCTTCGGAGGGAACCCGCTCGCTTGCGCGGTTGCCGTCGCCGCGATAGACGTTCTCCAGGAAGAGAATCTGGCTGATCATTCGGAGGCGATGGGAAGCTACTTGCTTGAGGTATTGAGAGAGATTCGGAATCCGGTTATCAAGGAGGTTCGGGGCCGAGGGTTGTTTATCGGAATCGAATTGACGGAGCTCGCCCGGCCCTACTGCGAGAGACTGAAGGAGCTGGGGCTGCTCTGCAAGGAAACGCACGAGACGACGATCCGCCTGGCTCCTCCGCTCAACATCACGAAGGAGCAGCTGGATTGGGCGATTGAAAGGATTAGAAGCGTATTTTAATAGCTGCAGCCTCTGCAACTGGATAGCGCAGTTTCATTCTCGGAGCGGATTCTCACCCTCGTGGTGGTCTGATTGTGGAAATGAGCAGTTCTGAATTGATGAAGTTCAACCTGGTTGGTTTATTTATGGCTTTCGTCAATTGAGTGCGTGAAACGCGCAAAATCAGGACCACCCGTTGGGCGGGTGGTCCTGATTGGTTAGAAGCTCTTAGCTTTAGTTACACGGGTGTTCCATAGACCCCATCTCCTGCTCGCGGCAGAGTTTTCCTTAATTTTATCAGTGAGTGAAATTTATAAATTGACTGGTTTTCCCCGAAGTTGAGGAAACAATGCTAACATAACCCACACATGTGGAGAGTGTAGCGGTGTTAGTTCTTGAAGGGATAATTAATTCTATATTTTTTTATAGTGATTTGAAAGATTCTCGATTCGATCTTGGATCATTTGTTTCAATGAAACAGGCTGTATGGATCTTACATAAGGTCCAAATCTCATAAAATAGTCGGCTATAAATGACTCTTCTCCTGGTTGATAGAAACCCCGTATAACTGTGTTATTGTCACTCTCTATTCTCATCGAAGGATAATGTTCTTTATAAAAGATATCTCGAGCTTCTTCTGAAATCTCGACTTCGAATTCAATACTGTTCTCCGCACGATAAATTTCTAATGAGCGACTGACGAGCTCTTCTATGGAAAAGGGAGTTTCGATGTCCTCTTCTTCAATAGAAGTTATTCTGTCGCATCTGAATACTCTATATTGATTCGTCTCTAACTCTATACCAGCAGCATACCATTGACCAAACTTGGCGGAAATTTTGAAAAACTGAACATGGTAACTTTTTTCCTGATTGTTTTTTGTGTACTGAATACGGCAGCTGTTCTCGTGAAGTATGCTTTTTAGTATTTTGTCTAAGAAACGACTCTCATGATGATGCCTATACATCTCAAATTGCAGGATTTTTTTCATTTTGTGAATCTGCTTGATTTGTTCACTAGAAAGACAATTCTCAAACTTTTCGTTTAGTTGATTGATACTTAAATGAAATGGAGTAGATTCATACGCTTCTAACGTCAGCATGGCAAAATACAGAGCATACACTTCATCCATCGTAAAAAGAATAGGGGATAATAATCTGTTTTTTAAAATACCATATCGTCCATGTCTGCCTTGCTCCGAATAAATGGGCATACCCAATTGCTCTAATGAGCTAATATCACGCAATGCCGTACTTTTTGAGATATCGTATTGATTCATTAAGTCACTTAGATTAAAGAACTCTCGGCCATTCAAGTATCTAATCATGTCATTTAATCTTTCTGATTTATTCACCGTAAATCTCCTTATAAAGGTGTCAATCGTTGATACCTTTATATTTTATAATAAGCTCGAGGTAAACATCAAATGGCCTTACGTTATGATCTAAAAAGGAGATGGTACCATGAGTTCAACGCTAGAAGTAGCTACTTTCTTATCTATGAATGGAAGGGCAAAAGAAGCGATTGAGTTTTACAAACAACATTTAAATGCAGAGGAATTGTTGCTGGTAACCTATGAAGACCTAGCAAAACGCGACAGCTCGATGCAGCTTACGGATGAAAATAAGCATTATATTAGTCACTCCGTCTTATCCATTGGAAAAACAAAAGTCATGATCGCAGAAGATCCGATGGATGCCACAGAGAAATATGTAGTTGGCAACAACACCTCATTGTGTATTCAAAGTGCTGATTTAGAAGAAATTGAACACTTTTATAAGAGTCTGACTACAGATGATAGGGTAAGAATCATTGTTCCTTTGTCCAGCAATGTATTTAGCAAAGCATATGGCATTATTGAGGATCCGTTCGGTATTCACATTCAATTCATGTACGATGATAGACTAAAATAAAACATTTGTTGGTTAGATCTCAACAAAAAAAGGACGCTAAATCCATTGCGATTTAGTGTCCTCCTATTTTAGGCTATAAATTTGCCATGAGACGCTTTTTAATTAATTCATAATCATCCTTAGTAATACCAGGAGCAAATTCTTCAGGTAATTCCTCTAAGTCTGGAATGGGTGCGCCTTCCGGAGTACCAATCTTCACTTCAAGCGGCTGCCCGTTTTCGGGATTTGTTCCTTTCCAGATCATTCCGATATCCCTATAATCTGTTTCGCTCCATGTGTATAGCACATTGCTCAAGCCTTTTTCAATGAATGGTTTGGAATAATCGAATTTAGAGTTATCGAGATTAGGAACGGGAAGCATTTTCGTCAAATCTACCCCTGTAGCAATTTCGATCGCTTTCGCATAGGCGAGGATATGTGTCCCTCCACGAACGAGTAAATACCCAATCATGGTTCTAGCCACTGGATGATCCGTCATCTCATAAACTCTCATTTTATGTGTACGTGCACCAACCTCAAGAAAAAAGTTATGTGTTAAATCTAAAACCAGATTTCCACTGTTAAAAACATTATCACCCGTCCAAGGTCTTCCCATGGAATCACCAGGTATTGCGGTCTGAGCTGTAGAAATAAAATGGTAGGTGTTTCTTGCATCCTTCCCATTTTGAAGTGGAGTGATATCCGGATCACCTGGAAAAGTATTGCCTACCGATAACAAATTAATCGCATTAGAGACAAGCTCTACATGACCAAATTCTTCGGCTGTAATGCTTGCCACTAAATCATAGAAGGGTTTTAGCTTTTTTTTATTTCTGAAGTTAAAAGACTGAAACATATAGTTATTTAAGGTGGACATCTCCCCAAACTTGCCGCCCAAGAGCTCTTGTACTGCGGCTGCAGCATTCATATCGCCGTGTGCGGGTACAGGAAGTTCAATTGCTAATTTATTGATTCTTTTAAACATGATTTCCCCTCCACTTTCCTTTTGTTAACCAGGAAAAACCCAAATAATTTGCTGGGTACGAATAAAAAAGGGAGTTCCGTTAGATTCGACGACAATGTGATCTGGCAATACATTTTTCAATAACCCACGAACGCTGCCTCTTATGGTTTGAACGGTAACCACATTACCAACGATCGTTGATAAGGTCTGATAAACATAGGGATCATAAAAGCTTAACAGGTTGTTATTTGTCATTTAGATCCTCCTTTTCCAGTGTGCTTCATAGTGAGTATACGTTTATACATTTGAAATAAGACTGAAAAACAGTTTATTTGACTCTTTTTGTTGGGGAATAGCACATGATAAAAGCGAGGAGTGAAACCTTATGACTCAAGAAGAGGTATTAAGCGGCGGAAACGTAAATCATATCGTTCGTATAACCTTGTCTTTCAGAATGGGAAGGCCGCAGCACTCATTGATTTTGACATGGCTGGCCCAGGTCCACGCTTGTGGGATATTGCATATACCCTTTACACATCCGTACCGCTGGGTCGTTTTACACCTGACTTTTCTTCCGGGACGATGGAGGTAATACGGTATCAGCGTGAAAACTTTGCAGCTAACGGTAATTAAGCCTTTCAAAAAATGTTGGATGAGGGGTATTTGGCACACTATGAGAATGAGATTCAATTTATAAAAGAACATTATGAAGATTGGATATAGAACAGAAGAAAAGAGTTTGTGAAAGGGAACTTTGTTAAGAATAAATCCCTTTTACAACTCGTATCCGTGCGATATAATGCAATCACCAGATAGCTTAAGCCACTTTTTAAAGAATAGATATTGGAGGTATGATCATGGTTAATTACAGTAAAAAAGTGATTTCCACAGTCCTCAGTACAGCTCTAGTCTTGTCTATTTTGGTTACAGGCAGCACATGGATTGCGCAAGGTTCATCACCGACGAAATCGGATGCGAATCAGGTAGAATTAGCAAAGAGCGCAGGAGATAAAAAGGTTGAAGTTATTAAGGCATAGTTGTTAATGGATAATATAAGATACGGATCTGAGAAGACAGTACTGCATTTATGCGGGCTGTCTTTTTTTTCGTAAAATGCAGCTAAAGATAGAGAAGAGGGGGCCTCCTCTCTTTTTTCTAATGTTCCTTTTTATGAGAATTTAGTTACTCAAGATTACTCTTTTACAGCAAATCATACTGTCCACCAATCCTTTTCAAAAGGGTTCGATCCAGAATAATGAAAACACCGCTCGCTTTTATAACGCGATAGGCTTCCTTGAAAGAAGCATCTAAGTCGTTCAGATAATGAATTAATGCTCGTTCGAGTACAATGTTTATCTCATTTGGAGGTAGCTTGGTTTGATAAGCTTATCCCTTCAAAAATGTAACGTTTGGAATGTCCTTGCAGTGAGTAGCTGCCCCTAGCAACATCTCTTCTGAGAATCCACACCTACCACGTGAGCTGCGCCCATCATCATGAGGGTCAAAGATTCCTAAGATTCATCTTGTTGTATACGTCTGACTTTTTTCTTCTGCATGAAAGTTAATTGGCATATGCAAAATTCTCCTCTTACCATCTTGTTTCACTATACAAAATCACGGTTCATTTAAAGTGCATACAAAAAAAACACAAATCCCCATTTACTGAGGCTTTGTGTCTTTGCTCTTATTATCTTTAAACAAGTAAATGAATATCAAAATAAGTCCAATGAGGATCAAGGATAGTGAATTGGTGATCAGAAAAGCAACTCCAACACCTTGCACCACCAAATGGATTGCATATGTCTCCATAAGGGCGATTCCTAGAAACACCAACCAAAAGCTATTTACACTTAAATCTTTTACTGACTTGGTTTTAACGATCTTCATGATTTGCGGAATCCAACCGGATGCCAGAATGAACCCACCGATTAATTGTAGAAACTCAAATACCACATCTATTCACCACCCTATACAGGAATGTATGTAGTATTTTTCTTTGAAATTACAAGACTTATGCTACCCTTCCTCTTCATAAACATTGAGTAAGAGGATACTTACAATATACTGATTAGATTGAACCCACTGATTATAGATTCCACCATTCTCCTCTACAATTCTTTTCACATTCTTAATACCCATTCCCTTGAGCTGCCTATTCTTTCGAGTATGAAGCTCCACAGGTTCAAATACATTTGAAATTTCTATAAGCAGGTTATGATCAAATTGTTTGATCAGGAGTGAAATCTCTTTTTTCCTCGTATTAGATAGGCGTAAGACTGCATTTAAGGAATTATCTATTAGATTGCCGAGCACAACTGCCAAAATATCCGTATCCAGATTAACCTTCTCAGGAAGGAGAGATTTAATGTTAAACGTAACTCCATTGCTTTCAGCGACCGACTTCTTTTCGTTCAACAGGTAATTAAGCACATAGTTATGTGTATAGAAATAATCGTTTTGCTCTATCTTCTGTATCGAATTTTGAAGGTACTTTTCTGCTCCAGCAATATCTCCCTGTTGTAACATTCCCATGAGAACAATGTGTTGGTTTTTTAAGTCATGTTTCATGGAATAGAGCTGAGCTTGCGAATGCTTGAGTTTTTTGAAAAAGTTTAATTCGGATTCGAACACTATTTTTTGCATAGTCGTATTTTCGAGCTGTTCATAATACCTTCCGAGAGTCAAATAAAGATACAGTATGCAAAAATTCATATAGATAATGCAGCAAGTGATCAATACATATATGAAATTAGGATAACTAATAAAATTGATATCAGATATAAGCGTAATAATTAGCAGAAATGCCGAAATCACGGGTGTTGACAGAAGTGTCATGATTAGAAGGGTGTGTGTGAGTCCTTTTACTTTACGATTTTGCAGAACGATAATCTTAAGAACTGCGACAGCCATGAGTTTTAAAACAATCGCCATACCTCCTGATCCAGCCATGAACATTACATTTAATTCATAGTCTTCAGCTTGCGACATTGCCTTCATAATGAATAACCAAATGGTATCGTAAATTAAAAACATAAATAGTAAGAAATATAGACGAAAGAACTCTTTTTTTATATCAAGCCGACTCCTTAGTGCAATCATGAAGAACGATAAAGTAGTAAAGACGATATTGAACAGAATGTATGAATGCTGATTAAAAATTAGATAAAATGCGGCTACAAAGGAAGAGAAGAGAGCCATAATTAAGTATTCTTTGGCAGCCAGTTTTCGGATCGAGTTATTCGAAAAATAGGAATTAGCCAGCACTAAATTAACAACAAAGGTGAATAGTGCCATGATCGTATCAGTCATGATATGAAGTCTCTTAATTTCATTAAAATTTGTGTTCTAGCCGTATCTATAAATTTACGACTCATTGGGATTTCAACCGTTTGCTTATCATCTAAAATCAAAGTGATCACATTTCCTTTAATTTGTTTCACATATCTGACGTTAACGATAAACGAGGTGTGTACCTGTACAAAGTGATCATTGATTTTGGATAAAAGAGCTTTGGTCTGAAGAATCGTTTCATAAGTATCAGAGGGGGTGTGGATAAGCACGCTCCTTTTATTTTTCTCAAAGTAAATAATTTCACTAAAAGAAAGACTGTACAGAGCTTTGTTAAATGTAAACGTAAATTTTGAGTCATCTAAGTCTAAATATTTTATAGCTCGATCTAAGGTAGGGTACAGTTTGTCCATAGTTACTGGTTTTAGAATGTAATCAAAAGTGTTGACCTTAAACACCTTCTCCATATACTCCTTGAAACTTGTAAGAAAAATAATCGGGCAGGTCTGATTGTTCTTTCTAATGGTCTCGGCAATCTCTATTCCTGATAGATTAGGAAGCTCAATATCTAATATGAACAAATCATATGTATGTTCTTTAAGTAATTCAATTAAACGCAGCGGATTATGGAACAGATCTATTTCGAATAACGAGGAGTCATATTCTAACATTAATTCTTCGATCGTTCTTGCTACAACAGGAACATCATCACAAATAGCCACTTTTAGTACCATCCCATACTCCCATCCCCATACTAAATTCATCGTCAATTATTACATTTGAGTAAAAATAATGTCAATAATTACATTGAAAATGCCGTTTGTTACACGCAATGAAAAGAGAGAGAAGGAATGATTATGATGAAAACAAATCAAAATTAATCTGTAACGGGAGAATACTAGTGTTTAGCTGCAGCTTGTTCTCTCTCAAAGGAGACCTTTCAGTTGACGAATACAACAAACGATATTGTTATATCTAAATTATGTAAGCGACACGGAGAAAAAGAGATCTTAAAAGATGTATCATTCGAAGCAAAGCAAGGGAGGATTACCGCATTTCTTGGACCAAATGGTGCAGGGAAAAGCTCAACACTTCGTATTTTGTTAGGACTTGATCGTTCAACAGGAACGGCAACTTTTGGCGGGCGTAACTATGCAGCATTTGGCACTCCTTTAAAAGTAGTCGGAGCAGCATTTGATGGTGTAGGGGGGGCTCCTTCCAGAAAGGTGAACACTCATCTGAAAATCATAGCGCAAAGCAATAACATCTCTGTCCGTCGTGTACCCGAGGTGTTGGAAATAGTAGGTTTATCCGAAAAGAGCAAAGCGAGGCTGGGAACTTTATCATTGGGCGAAGGACAACGCCTTGGACTTGCCGTGGCTCTGTTGGGAGATCCACAATATCTTGTTCTTGATGAACCCACCAATGGACTTGATCCAATCGGAATTCGGTGGTTTCGAAAGTTTATTCGTCAGCAATCAGACATGGGAAGGACTATTTTGTTGTCATCCCATCTTCTTTCTGAAGTGGAGGCTGTGGCAGACGATGTAGTCATTATTAATCATGGGAAAATAATAGCAACTGGTGAGCTTCAGCATGTTATGAAAAATCTAGAATCATTAGAGGATGTGTTCTTTTCTCTTACAGAGGGTGAGGCATAAGATGAAAAACTTTTTTGGAACCATTCGATTTGAACTGATAAAGATGTGTTCAAGCAGAGTGTGGTGGATTATTTGTACCTTAGTTGTCGTTATTCAGCCCTTAATCGCACTTATCACAGCAAGAAGCTATCTTCAGATTGGTTTGGACGCGACACCAGAAACTCACCCGAGTTTAGCCTCAGCCTTACCTCCTTTGGATTATTTCGGAGTTGAGATAGTGCCATTTGGATTATTAGCAATGGTTGTCTATGGAGGAATGATCGGGGCAAATGAATATAAACATCATCAATTACGTACGGGATTACTATGTCAAAGTAGTCGAATTAAGTTGTTTTGTGCGAAAGTACTCGCACTATTAATATGTAGTGCATTCGTATCATTCTTGGCAGTTTATACTACAATTTTTATCATGCATTTTGGTTTGGGGGAGCAAGGACTTCATCCATTTTATTTAAGTACAACGGCTTGGCAGTTTATTGGCTACATAGTGCTGGATTGGATCTTACTAACCCTATTTTCTTTTGGTGGCGGGATGCTCTTTAGAAATGCGATAGTGCCTTTAGCTTTCTTGGTTCCTCAGATCTACAATCTAGGAAGCTATTTAGCACAAAGGTGGGAATGGGGGGAGTATCTCCCGGTGGCAGCAGGTAATCTTCTCTTTGCGACACCAACAGACCCTTTTGAACATGATCCTTTAAAAGGCGGTATCATACTGTTGGTATGGGTGCTATTAGCTTTGATTATATCGTATTATGCTTTCATTCGAAGTGATGTAGGAGGGAAATATTGATGTACGCAGCACTACGTAGTGAGAACACGAAATTTTTTTCTTATGGCTGGTGTGTTCTAGGTGTAATCGGAGCTATAATCGTTCCCTTGCTCTACTTATTAACTTCTGATACACCAAAGCTAGGGGGAGAAGAGGAAATCCTTTCTCTTTGCTTGCAAGCACTCTATTTAGGTCATCCAGGAATAATTGTTGCCAGTGGAGGCTATGTTGGACAGGAATATTCGAACTCTGCTCTAAGAACCACACTCCTCACACAACCCTCAAGATTAAAATTATTATGTGCAAAAATTTGTAATATGTTCATCATTGTCGTGTTCACAGGGTTAGCTTCAAGTGTGCTTTGTTTCATCGTACTATTTGTTCAACATGATCTCGAATGGACAGGTTCTTTCATGGTACGGTTACTTGGAAGTATTTCTCTCAGCATACTTAGTTGGATTCAATTGGCTTGGATTACCTCTGCCTTATCTATTCTGACCAAATCGCTTATAGTACCGATCGCTATCATGCTCCCACTTTTCTTGGGGCTTAGCCACATGCTGTTTACAATTTCTCTGCTGGCCAAATTTCTACCTACTCTTGCTACTATGAATCTGTTTTCCATACCTGCGGTAAGTATTTATTTAGACAAATGGTCAGGACTCATGGTTCAATTTTCTTGGGTCGTATTATTAGTGACTATTTCTGCTTCGATGTTTTCATATCGTGATGTTCGTTAATCCCGTAAAAATCTAGAGTGTCTTATACCGCTAGTCAGAACCATAGCATATACTTCGTCTTTCTGCGAATGTATTCGTTCATTTTCAGCCAATGAAAAGTAAGGCTTGTGTTACTTTGAAGTATATCTGAAAAAAACTAAGTTTCACCTTTAATTTGGAGTAAGAATTCCTTGTCACAAAATGGTATTATCTGGGTTGGAAGGAGGTTGATCACATCTAACTATGTAAGCGCTTCACATGAATGATAAAAATTTATTGTGGGGGGAAGGCTTCGAATGAAAAAATCATTAAAGCAGAGCATTTCCGGGTTACTCGCAGCGGCTCTGCTTCTTCCGGTCGGCTTGTTTACTCCAGCAGTCAATGCGGCGGAACTAGCGGCATCTGATTCACCAGTTGTATATCAAGAAACATTCCAGAATGGTCAAGGCAAGGCAACTCAATCAGGTGGTGCCCAGCTGGAAGCTGTAACAGGCAAGCCGTTTGATGGCAATGAGGATGGAGCAGCTCTGAAAGTTAGTGCCCGATCCAATAACTGGGATGGCGTGGACCTTGCATTCGGTGACCTTGGCTTGGAAGTTGGCGAAGAATATACGGTAACTGCTTCCGTCTATGTGGATGCGGATGCTAACCCACCGGCGGCGGGGCAGGCTGTTCTGGAGGTTGTAAGCAATAAGGGCGCTGAAGGAGAAGGATACACAGGGATTAATTCTTCCAACTTTAAGGAAGGACAAGGCATTACACTATCTGCCGATCTCTCCGTTACTAGTGTGGACAAGACTGCTCTGCGAATCAAGTCTGATGAAGCCGGTAAGGAAGTTTCATTCTATATTGGGGATATCACGATCACCCAAGAAGAAACACCTGCCGAGCCTACAGTAGTCCTTAACCAAAGCTTTGAAGATGGAAATACGGGAGGCTGGGGCAAGCTGTCCTGGGGATCGAACGGGGATACTGCGGTCGTAGAAGATGCAGCCTCTGAAGGTACGAAATCTCTGAAATTCTTTAACCGAGTTGATGAGAAGGCGGTTCCTGCGCTCGTACTTACGGACATGATGAAATCCGATCGTAAGTATGATATATCCCTCAAGGTTAGACTCGGTTCAGGAGAAGGTCAGTTCCATCTGGCTTCCAAGATTGATTCTGAAATCTTAGCGGATAATGATAAATATCCTTGGATTATCGGAAACAAGCTTGTAACCGCTTCCGATTGGACACTGTTTGAAACCAAGGGCTATGAAGTTCCTTCTAGAACAAATGAGGTCATCATCTATGTTGAACCCTCCAGCAATACTTTAACCTCGGATATTTACATTGATGAAGTCCTGATTACGGATGTGACCCCGGGTCAAACTGCACCTGAGGTTGTCGATCAAACGGGTATTTCCGCTGACTTTGAGAATGGTTTGGATGGATTCAAAGCACGGAACGGCCGTGAAACGGTAGTTCTCTCTCAGGATGATAATCATACACCGGATGGCAAGCAAAGCCTGCTTGTTACGACGACGACACAATATGACGCAGCCTTAGTTGATGCGGCTGGCAAAATGGCAAAGAATCACGAATACGAGCTGTCTGCTTGGGTGAAAATGGCCCCTGGTGAGGCACCCACAACACTTCGTATCAGTGTTCAATATGCCGACAGCGGCTATGCGAATGTATCACAAGATGCAACCGTTACCGATCAAGAATGGGTACACTTAACAGGTAAGTATACGCTCACCACGACCCCAAGCGTACTCAATGCTTATATCGAAACAGCAAACGACGACGGCGGCAACCGGACCTTCTATTTAGATGACTTTTCTCTAAAATATTTGGGGCCTGTAGCTGCTGCACCTCCGATTCAAGAAAATCTCCCTAACCTCAAAGATACCTACACCGATGAATTCCTGATGGGCAACATTGTGAATCCTGCTACCTTCGACGAGACTCGGCTCAAGCTTCTGACGAAGCATTACAATGTCGTCACGTTCGAGAATGATATGAAGCCGGATTATGCCTATGATACAAACAGAGCATTCGATTTCACCGCTGAAGATGCGCTTGTTAAGCGAGTACAAGATGCAGGCCTTGATATCCATGGTCACGTGCTTGTATGGCATGCACAGTCACCTACATGGCTGCATACGGCAGCGAGTGGTGAGCCGTTAAGCCGTGAAGAGGCGCTAACGAATCTAAGAACACATGTGGAGACGGTCGTTGAGCATTTTGGGGACCAAGTGATTTCCTGGGACGTTGTCAACGAAGCGATGAACGATAACCCAGCAAATCCAACCGACTGGAAGAATGCACTACGTAATTCCGGCTGGCTTCAAGCCATCGGCCCTGACTTTATTGAGGAGGCATTCCTTGCGGCAAAAGAAGTCATTGACGAAAATGGCTGGGATATCAAGCTCTACTACAATGACTACAATGATGACAACCAGAATAAATCTACCGCCATCTACAGCATGGTTAAAGAGCTGAATGAGAAGTACGCGGCAGATCACCCTGGTGAGAAACTGATTGATGGCATCGGCATGCAAGCCCACTACAATTTGGGTACTCGGATCGACAATGTCAGAATGTCACTTGAGCGTTTCAGTTCTTTGGGTGTAGAAGTGAGTGTCACCGAGCTGGACATTATGGCAGGCACCAACTCAGTCATGACTGAAAGCGAGGAGAAGCAGCAGGCCTATTTGTATGCTCAATTGATGGATCTCTACAAGAAGAACAGTGAGCATATTCCACGTGTTACCTTCTGGGGATTGAATGACAGTACGAGCTGGAGAGCTGAGCAGAATCCAACCTTGTTCGACAAGGACTTTCAAGCCAAAGAGGCTTACTACGCAGTAAATGATCCTGAAAAGTACTTGGCGGACAATGCACCGGAAGAGATTGAATACAAGAAATCAAGTGCTTCTTATGGAACACCCGTGATGGATGGTTCCGTAGACAGCGTATGGAGCAATGCTCCAGAATTGAAGCTGGATACGAAGCAAATGGCATGGTCAGGTGCTACAGGCACAGCCAAGGCACTCTGGGATGACAACAACCTGTATGTGCTTGTTCAGGTCAAAGACGATCAACTGAACAAGTCGAACCCGAATGTATGGGAGCAGGACTCTGTAGAAATATTCGTCGATGAGAATAACGGCAAAACAGCGAGCTACCAAGAGGATGATGGACAATACAGAGTGAACTTCGAGAACTTAGCCTCCTTTAATCCTGCGGAGATCGCTGAAGGTTTTGAATCCGAAGTCTCTGTATCGGGTACCAACTACACGGTTGAAATGAAGATTCCATTCAAAAAGGTAACGCCTGCGAACAATGCTAAAATTGGCTTCGATGCGCAGATCAATGATGCAAAAGACGGCAATAGAATCAGCGTGAACGCATGGAATGACCCATCCGGGCAAGGTTACCAGGATACGTCCGTATTCGGTGAGTTGACACTGACAGGGAAGCCTTCTCCCGGCGGCGACAATGGCGGAGGTAACAATGGAGGAGGTAACAATGGCGGAGGCAACAGTGACGGGGGCAACGGTGGATCCAACTCAGGTACCACTCCGCAGCCGCAGCCACAGCCTCAACCAGGGAATGGCTCTGTTGTTGTACCGGTAATCAAAGTCGAGAATGGAACAGCCACAGCAATCCTTTCAAGCGACAGCCTGAATAAAGCTATTGAAAATGCCTCTTCAGGTGCAAATGGCAAGAAGCAGGTGACGATCGAAGTGCCGAAGCAGGCAAATGTACAATCTTATGTTGTACAATTCCCGACTTCACACCTGCACAGCAGCAAAAATGTGGAGTATGTCCTTAAGACGGACCATGCAACACTTCAAATTCCGTCCAACATGCTGTCGAATACCACAGAACAAGCAGAACAAGTCGCTATTCAAATAAACAAAGGCTCAGCAGATCGCTTGAGTGCAGGTGATCGTGCTAATGTAGGCAGCCGTCCGGTGATCGACCTAAGCGTAACAGCTGGTAATCGTGTCCTTGCCTGGAACAATCCTGCTGCGCCAGTAACAGTATCTATCCCGTACACACCTGCCGCACAGGAACTTGTCAATGCACATCAAATCGTTATTCTAAACATTGACAATCAAGGACAGGCAGCTGTCGTACCGAGTGGACGGTATGATGCTAAATCCGGCTCCGTTGTGTTTAAAACAGCACAATTCGGAACCTATGCTGCAGCCAATGTAACCAAATCTTTTGCCGATATGCAAAAGGTCCTGTGGGCAAAACAAGCCGTTGAAGCGATGGCTGCACGCGATATGATTAAAGGAATCTCTGATGACAGCTTCGCTCCTGCAGCTTCGATCACGAGAGCAGATTTTATCACCTTGCTCGTTAGAGCACTTGAATTGAAGAGTCCGGGTACCAACACGGCATCCTTCAGCGATGTACAGCCTGCCGCATATTATGCCCAGGCCGTGGCTATTGCCAAAGAACTGGGTATCACAGCTGGATTTGAAGATAACACATTCAAACCAAGCAGCAGCATTTCCCGTCAAGATATGATGGTGCTTACAGCAAAAGCCCTGAAAGCAGTAGGTAAGCCGGTTACGAGCAACGGAAATCTCGCTCCTTATTCTGATACAGCTATTATTTCCGGTTACGCCATGGATAGTGTAGCTTCCCTTGTAGGCAGTGGAATTATCAACGGCAAAGATGGCAAGATTGCACCATCCGAAACCTTGACGCGTGCTGAAGCAGCGGTGGTTCTCTACCGGATTTGGAACATGTAAATATGAAGTTGAATAATTTCAGTTGATTTTCAAAAGGAGATTTCCCCCGTAGATGATCTGACGGGGGAGTTCTTCTATTTAAGTCAGGCGAACCGCTGCCAGGCCATATCTAAATTCGCCTTGCTATAGGTACTGAGGAGGGGATATTCAGATGACAAGAGCAAGAATGTTATTAAAGCCTGTTTTGGTGACAATGGCTGTTCTGCCTGTCGTATTTACAAGTGGTTTCGGTTCGTGGTCGGATGTTTCTGCAGCTCTAACTCAAAAGGAGGGCCATAAAGTGATGTATGTTGGAGAAACCTATACTGTGAAGATGGGGGACAAACAATCAGGTGCAAGTTATCAATGGAGCAGTGACCGTAGTGCTGTGGCATCCGTCGATCAAAACGGAGTTGTTACAGCACTCTCACCTGGTTCGGCAACGATTACTTGCTTAATTACTAATAATGGGAAAACGACGGTTCTACAAACCAAGATTGTGGTGAATAACGCATCCAAGAAACCATCTCCAGAACCGGGAAAGGTCACTGTTGACGAGAATGGATTCGATTCTAACGGAAGAATGGTAGCTTATTTCGGATCGCCTGTTATTGACGGCAGCAATATGGATAAAGTATGGAGCAGAGCGCAAGCGATTACGCCAAAACATGTATCAGACAATCTCGACACTTCTGCCGAGTTTAAGGCGTTATGGGATGATCATGCGCTGTATATTCTTGCTGAAGTGAAGGACAAAGATTTATCGGTACAATCGGAAACACATTATATGCAGGATTCCGTAGAGGTATTCCTTGATGAGTACAACAATAAGACACAAGAGTATGGTATGGACGATTTGCACTATCGGGTGAATTATGAAAATTTTCAGTCTATTGATAATGGCAATCGCGAGCAGATTTATTCTTCTGCGAAAAAGGTGGAAGGCGGATATATAGTCGAAACAAGAATTGCACTCCGATCGAAACCGGAAAATGGAACCGTGATGGGCATTGAACTGCAAGTGAATGATGCTAAAGGATCCGAACGAATCGGCAGCATCAATGTCTTTGATTCATCAGGCAACGCATGGAATGATACAGGAAGGTTTGGAGAAGTTTTGCTTACTGGCAAGACCAAGGAGGATATCAGCGGTGTGAATCCGTATGACCTCCTGAATTTGGTGAAGAGCACGATAGAGATGGATTTTAAACGATATAGAAATGCTAGTGTCGTACAAGATGCCATAATGAAGGTCGTTTCAGAAAATGTTCTAGACAACAGTAAGCTAAATCAAGATCAAATCGATGATCAGTATGCTGCTCTCAAGCATGCAATCAGTAAATTGGAAATGACAGAAGAAGCGGCAAACGAGAAATATTTCGAAAGAGTTCCAGATGAATATCGGATGCAGAGTGAAGAACCGGGAACGATTCAAAGTTTAACGTACAAAGCACCTAATGTAGAGAACGGCACAGACGACAAGCGAGTGAATGTATACCTTCCTCATGGTTACGATCCTGCGAATACAACGAAGAAATATAACGTCCTATATTTAATGCACGGCGGCGGGGAGAATGTAGATACGATCTTTGGAGGACCTGGCCAGACGAAAGAGCTGAAGATTATTATCGATAACATGATTGCCAAAGGAGATATTGAGCCTCTTATTGTAGTGACACCTTCCTTCTATGGCGGGACCAATGACACGGCTACATTCCACGAGGAATTGATTAACATTGTGCTTCCTTTGGTGGAGACCGAGTATAATACCTATTCGGAATCAGCCAGTTTGGATGATTTAAAAGCTTCCAGAGCGCACCGGGCATTCGGTGGATTCTCCATGGGTTCTGTGACGACCTGGAATACTTTTGTGCATGCGCTTGATTATTTCAAATATTTCATGCCTTTAAGTGGTGACAGCTGGGTCGTGGAACAGAGAGGCGGGGGCATTAAACCCATGGAAACGGCAGAATATTTGGCGAAGGCTGCGACAGATGCTGGATATGGACCGAAGGATTTCTACGTATTCAGCGCTACAGGCAGTGCAGATACGGCGTATCCAAACTTGAAGCCTCAGATCGATGCCATGAAGCAGTTAACCGATACCTTCATCTATTCCTCGGATAAGGAAAAGGGGAATTTCTACTTTATCGCAGCTGACGGCGGCACGCATGCTTGGTATTGGGTGAACCAGTATATTTATAACATCTTACCGGATTTGTTTGAATAAATAGATTCATTGAAAAAAGAACCCTCCAGGAGTAGTTCATGTACGGGTTATTTGATGCTTTGAAGACTTCATCACATTACGGTATGATTGAAGCCTAAGAGCAGAATCAAGGCCGCCTATTGATGGGATGCTTTTGTTAAGAGAATATAGGAGGAACATGGACATGTCCTGGAGTAAATTGAAGCAGCAGCTGGAAAGTTTCCTCTCACCTGCGTTAGTTGGAAGAGTGGAGTACCGTGCGACCAGCTACCGTTATTCATCTAATAAATCTGGAGATTGCTATATCGCTGTAGATAAAAAGAATGTCTTCAATATGAGTGATACAACCAGCTCCATCCGATGGTATCAAACAGAGCAGGAAATAAAGAGTGACCCAGAAGTGCAAATTCCAATCAGCAATGAAGAAATTGAAGGAGTAAGAACAGATACCAAAGGAACCGTCCCGGAGGATCGTCTCGTCGTCATTGCACGAAGCAGAAAAATCACGGTGCTTGCGAAAGAGCTATTGTCAGCACAGACCTCATTAAGTAAATCCAATTTTGTCGTTACAGCGAATAAGTTCTTATCTACTTCTATTGAAGACAGCCTGGAGAGTAATGATATCTTATTGAATGTACTAGCCTTAGTGGATCGGCGTCTTGGCAAGAAACGAATCTTAAACATGGCCGAGAAGATCAAGTTAAAGCATCCTATAGTTCAGTATTTTTATGAGCTGCGGCGCAGTACGTTATAAGAAAAGAAAGATAGCTAGTCAGCTTCGTAACACGAAGAGCAGCCAATGATATGGACAGGATCCCCATTGTTAGCCGTGTCTAACAAATGGGGTGCAGTTCAATAACACTTGGCTGTTTTTTTATCACTGCCAGATTAACCTGCCTGTAATATATGCTATACTGGATCATAATTCAAAAAAAGAGGTCCCAATCATGGCACGTTACAAGGAAGAGCAATCCAAGCATATTCGGGAAGCGCGCAGGATTCAAATCCTGAATGCCGCGCTGAGGGTTTTTGCGGAGTACGGGGTAGAGGGCACGAAGATGAGCATGATCGCTAAGGCTGCTGATCTAAGTCACGGTCTGATGTATCATTATTTCGAGTCTAAAGAAGAACTGCTTACACATAGCCTCCTCTGGGCAATGGAAGGTGCTGATCAATTGATCGAGGAGGTCCGGGCTTCGTCAGCGAATCCGCTGGACAAAATAGCGCATTTTACCCGTTCAGCCATCTCCGCAGGAAGTCATGATGTATTTCGTATGATCCAAAGCTGTATGAAGCATCCTGATCTTGATGAAGAGACAAAGAATCTGATCAGCCAGACGAGTGAGAAATATGTATCGTTATTAGTACCTATCGTTATTGAAGGACAGAATCGTGAAGAGATGATTAAAGAAGATCCTGAGATGCTGGCTAATCTTTATTTGACCATATTGTCTGGACTGATTGCTGACGATGTGAATTGGCTTCATCAAAATTTGGACTGGAATATACGTATGCTGCTCAGAGTGATTCAAAAATAACAATATTTGCTACATAACCTGATTATAAACGAACGAAGCCCTTCTGCGATCCGAGAGGAAAGCGGAAGGGTCTTTTTGTTCCTTCAGAAAATTCGATTGACAATTATTGGAATACATCTTAGTATAATTATTGACTGATCAAGTCAATCAATAATTATACACTCCAAAAGTGAGGTGTTTGACGGATTGAGATCGCTTGCTCCAGATTTAGGCCGAGGATTTATGCTGCTGCTGATCGTGATTGCTCATGCCCCCGTATTTTTATTTATGGCGAAGCCATTTACGCTGACTCGTCCACTCGGAGAGCATTGGCTGGATGACCTCGTCAATTTCGTTGGATTGCTGTTCGTGGATAACCGTGCATATCCGATGTTTGCCGCATTGTTTGGTTACGGATTGGCTGCTATGGCAGCACGCCAACAGGATAAGGGTGTACCTGTAACAGAAGTGAAGCGCTTGTTACGACGTCGTTCGTGGCTGCTCATTGTTTTTGGATTTATACATCTTGTCTTTATTGGAGGAGCGGATATCCTTGCCGCGTATGGCATATCTGGTCTTATTCTAGGATGGCTGCTGTTTAAGCCGAAGCGGATACAACGCACGGCTATAATCGTGATCGGTCTAGTGTATATGGTTATCATTCCGATTGCCTGGGTAACGGTATATCCGATATTGACGGGGGAAGAGCTGGGCATGGGATACACGCCTTCCCATACTTATCTGCTTCTCGTCTCGGAGCACTTCATTGCTTTTCCCGTGATGATATGGATCAATCTGCTGCTCTATCCGATGCTGTTCATCATCACCATAGGAGTTTGGTCTGCCCACAAACGGTGGCTGGATCATCCTGAGCGCTTCCGTACCCAGTTGAAACGAATCACCATCGGAGGAATCAGTATATCGCTGATCGGGGCACTTCCTTACGCTCTGACTGGCGCGAACATGTGGCATCCGGAATCTGGACTAATCAGCTGGTTTGTAATCGTTCACATCATGACGGGTGTTGCAGGAGGGTTAGGATATACCGCTCTTATTGCGCTGTTCAGCATATCAGCCCGCGGCACTGCTCCTAGGATAACGCAGGCACTTGCATCCGTAGGCCGACGATCGCTTACATTTTACATCTACCAGGAAGCGCTGCTTGTCCTCTTGCTATCCCCAGTCGCTCTGGGACTAGGAGGTGTGCTGGATAGTGCGGGGGTGTTTGTTATTGCAGTGTTGATCTGGTTCTCGGGTGTCTGTCTTGCAGTCTGGCTGGAAAAACGGGGGTGGAACGGCCCTATCGATGCTTTAATGAGAAGACTCATCTATCGAGAACGAAAAGGATTAGACAGAAGCTGACGAATCGGAGCAGCTCTTCCCTCCATAATAACCAAAAGATAAATTTCTGAGTTCGCTATAGCTTTTAGCTATAACTAGATATTGCTTTTAAGTCTTATACAGGATGTAAACCTCCATGCTAGAATCAAAGGAATCAAAAACGACATAGGCGATCTAGAGGGGGACTTTTATCATGTGCAATAGATTTCAAATCGTAGGCAGTTTGCTTCGTCCGAAGGACTTATTAGAATATAAGCATCAAATCGAGCATCGCGATGATATAACGTATCCCTTTTACCAAGACTTCGAGGGATATGAGCAGTCTGAGTCCGCAGCGATTCAAGCTGTAGTCGATAAGGAGATTGCTAACAATATTTCTGTTATTACGGATGGAGAATACTCCAAATCGATGTGGCATCTGGATTTCGTCTGGGGCTTCCAAGGCATCAAACGTTACATCGCAGATCACGGGTATTTCTTCAGAGATACCGATGGATCTTCGAAATATGAGACACGCAGAGATATTGGACTCCGCATTACGGGTGAACTGAGCGCTAAGAACCATCATTTTATTGATATTTATAAGAAGCTTCAAGCGCAGGCTGGCGATCGAGAAACGAAGCTGTGCGTACCCTCTCCATCTCATATCTTTGGTGAGCTGTCCTGGTCGGATAACATTGGCGGTACTGAATCCGTGTATAAAGACAGACAGGAGCTTAAGAACGGATTGGTTAAGGCTTATAAGGAATTTGTTGAGGAGTTTGCTGCGGCGGGCGGTAAAATTCTGCAATTCGACGATTGCTTGTGGGAGCTCTTCGCTGATGATAACCCGAACTCCCCATACACGGGCGAGAACATCAATCAAGAGGAAGTGCAGGCTCTCGCTGCTGAATTCATTGATATTAACAACACGGTTATTGACTTCGGTCATAGCCTGGGCCTCAAAATGTGGACGCATAACTGCCGTGGTAACTATGACTCCCGTAATATGGGCGGCGGCTCCTATGCTAAGATTGCGAATCTGTTCTTGAAGCAGCTCAAATACGACCGTTTCTTCCTGGAGTGGGATGATGAGCGTGCTGGCTCCCTTGAGGCGCTTGCGGTGTTCCAAGATAAGCCGAATACGGAGATTGTACTTGGCCTGTTGTCCTCCAAGACGAATACGCTCGATGATGAAGAGCGTGTCTTGAGAATGCTGGATGAAGCGTCCAAAATTATTGATAAGGACAGACTGCTCTTATCTCACCAATGCGGATTTGCGTCCTGCGATGGAGGAAATGAATTGACTGAAGATGAGCAATGGGCGAAGATTAAGCAAGGTCAGCGTATAGCGGAGCAATATTGGGCGAATTAATATTTGAAATAATATTAAGCAAAGAGGGAAGCGAAGATCCCATTCAGACTGTCGGCGAGGTAATTGCAGGCAGTCTTTTTCTTGTGATCAGAGGTCTGCGATTATTCTGCTGTGGAACTTCCAGGACCTGATCATTTGATTTGTTAAACATTTACTGTAAAATCAATGGATGCGATCGTTTGATAAAAAGTGCTCAAACATGCTATAAGTGTAGAAGAAGCACGAACAGCTTGCTTTTTAATATAGGGATAAAGATTTGTCCTGTTACTATAGAGAGGTTTTAGATATGACAACGAATTTTTGGCGTGATTTGCCACGTCCTTTTTTTATTCTGGCACCGATGGAGGATGTGACGGATGTTGTTTTCCGCCATGTCGTAAGTGAAGCGGCAAGACCGGATGTATTTTTTACAGAGTTTGCGAACACCGAGAGCTATTGTCACCCGGAAGGGAACCACAGTGTGCGTGGGCGGCTTACTTTTACAGAGGATGAACAGCCGATTGTAGCCCATATTTGGGGAGATAAACCGGAATATTTCCGTCAAATGAGTATCGGTATGGCGCAAGAAGGCTTTAAGGGGATCGATATTAATATGGGTTGTCCTGTAGCGAATGTAGCCGAGAATGGGAAGGGGAGCGGACTGATCTGCCGTCCCGAAATTGCAGCTGACATCATTCAGGCGGCCAAAGCCGGGGGACTGCCCGTATCTGTAAAAACAAGGCTCGGTTTCAGTAAGGTTGACGAATGGCGTGATTGGCTGACTCACATCCTGAAGCAAGACATTGTTAATCTATCCATTCATCTGCGGACAAGAGAGGAAATGAGCAAAGTAGACGCCCACTGGGAGCTCATTCCAGAGATTAAAAAGCTTCGTGATGAAGTGGCACCGGATACGCTTCTGACAATTAACGGAGATATTCCTGACCGTCAGACTGGTCTGAAGCTTGCTGAGCAATATGGGGTGGATGGTATTATGATCGGACGTGGTATTTTCCACAATCCATTTGCCTTTGAGAAGGAACCAAGAGAGCATAGCAGTGAGGAGCTGCTTAACCTGTTGCGGCTGCATCTGGATCTCCATGATCAGTATTCTGCTATGGAACCCCGTTCGTTCAAGCCCCTTCCTCGTTTCTTTAAGATTTATGTTCGTGGATTTCGCGGGGCAAGTGAACTAAGAAATAACTTAATGAACACCAGGTCAACGAATGAAGCGCGTGCTTTGCTCGATGATTTTGCAAGCAAGCAGCATGATGAAGCCGAGCAAGAGTAGGACTTCCCTGATGAATATTTTGCCGTAATCAGTGGCTGTTGGTGACTAGAACGATACGATGATTACGGGCCCCCTATACAAGGTATTATGGTATGATAAGTTAGTTGAACAACAAACGTATTTAGATATATCAAGTGAGGAGCCCTTCTGGATGAAGGGCTTCTGTAACGTTTATTTTGGCAGGGGTAATCTATTATAGGAGATGTCTGATCAATTATGATAAAAAAAGAACTCGCACACATACGCAAGCAGTTTAAAATGGACCACGAAATGCTGAAGCTATACGAAATTCTTAATGTGTATATTATGAAGGAAAGCAATGAAATCTACCATTACGAGCGTCAGCCGTTTGAGATGCTGGATCGGGAGAAGCAGGAGCTGCACATGGCTAACTTCAAGAAGCTGCTGACCGGTGAACTGGATCAGAAGCTGTTCGAGTTAAAGTTCCAGGAGGAAGCGGAGGAACCAACACGTGAGCTCCTTCATCAAGCGCTGGTGACCGGGGATCCGGATGAATGGACGGATCTGATGATCCTGCTCGTGGAGAGAATGATGGCCGATACCCATTATAAGCAAGATACAGTGATTACTTTTGTTCGGGGGCAGTACTATCGACCGACGAAGGAAAGAAATGAAGAGGTCGAAGAGAGCGAGAAGAATGAGGTCTTTGCGAATTCATTTATTTTATGCAGTGTGAACTCCACAGAGCAGCAAAAGAAAACACTCATGTTTGATTATGTCGAGCGGGAATATAAGTATAATGTCTTCGTTGATCCCATCATCAAATTGAACACGCCGGAGCAAGGCTTTTTCTATCCAAGCGTGACCGATAATTATTCAGACGTGAACCGTGTCCTCTATTCCTCAGGGAGAGCAAACGAACCAAACTACCAATTCATCGAGGAAGTCTTGAAGGCGGAGAGAACGGTGACGGCACAAGAGGAACGTACGATCTTTGAGGATATCGTGAAGGAAGTCGCAGGAGAACAGCTCGATGCCGCCACGATTGCTCATGTCTATGAGGAGATTCATCAGGTCATTGAGACAAGCGATCAGGAAGAGCCGCCAAGGCTGGATTATAAAGATGTGGAACGGATGTTGACTTCGAGCGGTGTGGAGAATGTGACAGCAGAAAAGGTAGAGCTGGCGTTCGAAACGGTCGTTGACGATAAAAATTATGAGCTTAAAGCGAGCAGTGTCATGCCGAAATTCACCTCGAAATCCATTAAGATTGATACGAAGGTAGCTACCATTTCAGTGAGCCCGCAGGATCTAAAGTATTTGAAACAGGTGAGTTATCGCGGAAAAAGATGCATCCTCATTGAAGTTGACGAAGATGCCGTTATCGAAGGATTTACCCTGGCTACGGAGAATTTGATAGAGTAAGATGAACAGGAAGGCAGTGTAAACGATGAATTTTGAATCTGTCATGCAGGAGCTTGAAGCTCTCGGCAAGGAAAGGCTCAAGAAGATGTACATGTCCAATGGCGCCCATGAACCATTGTTTGGTGTGGCGACAGGCGCGATGAAGCCCATGGCGAAGAAGATCAAGATCGATCAGCCTTTGGCTGAGCAGCTGTATGCGACAGGAAACTATGACGCGATGTACTTTGCGGGCATCATTGCAGATGCAAAATCGATGACAGAAGCGGACTTTGAGCGCTGGATCGATGGAGCTTATTTTTACATGCTGTCTGATTACGTCGTTGCAGTCACCCTCGCTGAGACCGATATTGCACAAGAGGTGGCTGATAAGTGGATCGCAAGTGGAGATGAGCTGAGAATGTCAGCAGGATGGAGCTGCTATTGCTGGCTGCTCGGCAGTCGCCCAGACGTTCAGTTTGAGGAGAGCAAGATTGCCCGCATGCTGGACATGGTGAAAGAGACGATTCACGAATCTCCTGAGCGGACCAAGTCCTCGATGAACAATTTTGTTTACACAACGGCTGTGTCCTATGTCGCGCTTCACGATAAGGCAGTCCTCACTGCACAGGCCATAGGCCCTGTTGAAATGAAACGGGACAATAAGAAGCCGGCGATCTTGCTCGCAGCCGATAATATTCAAAAAGCGGTGGACAAGAATCAGCTTGGCTTCAAACGCAAATATGTGAGATGTTAGCCATCCCATCACCATAAGACATTCGAGGGTATCCCTCGGGTGTCTTTTTTTCGTGCGGATGAGTAATGTCAGCTCATAGATGAACAGTTTAATAACTGGAAAATAAGGGTAAGGGGTGGTGAGACTACAGGGACAGGAGGCGCTGAAATGAAAAAAAGAAAGTACGAAACCAAGCATATGGCAGGGGCATTTCTAGCCGGAGCTGTATTGTTTTCGGGATTTTCTCTGGCCGCAGCAAGTCCAGATCTTACCTTGGACAGCCTGAAGCAGTCGGCAGCGAAGCTAAGTGTATACGTTAATGGAGAGGACAAATCCTCTGCAAATGGAGAGTACGATAATGCAGGAACAGCTGCACCGGAGTACATCCTTCATAACGACACAACCTATGTACCCGTTCGGATGGTATCTGAGCTTGTCAATCAGCCAGTATATTGGGACGAGGAGTCTCATTCGATATCATTAGGCGTGCCAGCCGTTCCGTTATTTAATGCGGAGGGAGAAGAGGCAGGCTTTGCCACATTAGAGCAGACGGATGAGGGAGTCATCGTAAATGTGACCGCAACAGGGCTTACGCCAGGAAAGCATGGATTCCATGTACATGAGAATCCCGTACAGGGAACAGATTTTGAGACGGCAGGCGGACATTTTAACCCAACAGACAAGCATCATGGCCTGGAGCATCCAGAAGGAAGTCATGTTGGAGATATGCACAATCTTGAAGTAGGACAGGATGGTATGGTAGAAGCAGAGATGCTGCTGCCGGAGGCTACGCTTGAAAAAGAGGATGCCCATTCTGTACTCGGACGCTCCCTCATTATTCATGCAGGAGAAGATGATCACATGACTGATCCGTCAGGGGATTCCGGCGGGCGTGTACTTGGCGGAAACATTCCGGAATAATATCTCCTGGGATGTTAATTTTCCAAGAGTTAAGGCAACAATAATAAAGATGAGCCATGAAGATTTCGCGCCTCGTTCTCCTAATGGAAGCAGGCGCTTTGTTGTATGGATCGGAAAAGCATCATATTCTAGTATGGAATGGAGAGACAATGATGAAGCTGAAGGATAAAGCAGCGATTATTACAGGTGGTGCGAGTGGAATTGGTGAAGCGACCGTGCGTCTTTTTGTAGAAGAAGGTGCGAAAGTGGTCATCGCAGACTTCTCGGAGCGAGGCGGGGAATTGTCTGCTGAATTGAATGCGAGTGGGTATGATACGCTCTTCGTGAAGACGGATGTAACGAAGGAAGAAGACATTCAGAACATGATCAACCAAACGGTGGAGAAGTATGGCAGGCTGGATATTATGTATGCCAACGCCGGTGTGGCAGACGATGCGCCTGCTCATGAGCTGTCTTACGAGAAATGGAAGCGTACCATTGATATTAACTTATCAGGCGTCTTCTTATCCGATAAATATGCAATTGAGCAGTTTCTTAAACAAGGCGGGGGTGGAGCGATCGTGAACGCAGGATCTATTCACAGCTTTGTGTCTCTACCTAATCCAACAGCCTATTCTTCTGCCAAAGGCGGAGTTAAGCTGTTAACTCAAAATTTATGTACCGCATATGCCAAGGAGGGTATTCGCATTAATGCTGTATGTCCCGGATACATTGAAACTCCTCTGCTAAAAGAAGTGGATGCGAAGACGAAACAATATTTGGCCTCACTTCATCCGCAGGGCAGACTTGGAAGACCGGAAGAGGTTGCCAAGGCTGTATTGTTCCTGGCTAGTGAAGACGCCAGCTTCGTTAATGGTACGACCCTTCTTGTGGACGGAGGATATACAGCGCATTAATTTGATATCGCAAAATAATAAAAACCTAGAGTACACCTCCTAAGAGAGAGCTCTAGGTTTTTGGCATGGTTTTTCAGACGCAAATGGTGATCGTGCATGGATTGGGGATCGCGGGTATGATAAAATTTTAAGGAAATGTTTGCTGAGCTAGAAGCACATGAAGAGAAGCTTCAAGCTCGTTACGTAACTTAATAATAGGAATGGAGAGTGGGGTAATGAAATCAATCGCTGTATTCTGCGGCTCCAGTGAAGGAAGCTCTTCGATATACAAAGAAAGTGCTGCACAGCTGGGTAAGGTGTTGGCCGAGCAACAGATCACTCTGATTTACGGCGGTTCTAATGTAGGTCTGATGGGAGCCGTTGCTGATGCGGTCTTGGAACATGGCGGACGGGTAATTGGTGTACTGCCTCATTTTCTGCAAGCTCGTGAAATTGCACATAAGGGATTAACCGAGCTCATTATGGTAGATTCCATGCATGAGCGTAAAGCCAAGATGGCTGAATTGGCGGACGGATTTATTGCTCTTCCGGGTGGACCCGGAACGATGGAGGAATATTTTGAAATATTTACTTGGGGACAGCTTGGTTTACACCAAAAGCCATGCGGGTTGCTGAATATCAATGGATATTTCAATTCGCTGGTATCTATGTTTGATGTGATGGAGCGTGAGCAATTCATGCAGCCGAAATATCGCTCGATGGTTCTTACTGACCATACCCCGGAAGGTATTCTCCAGCAGTTCGCAGCCTACAGGGCTCCGTCAGTTAAGACTTACCTTACGGAAGAACGGACTTAGTCTTTATAGTCAGACCACTACGAATATGAAATATGTAAGGCATGGATCGATGCTCCTTTTCGGTTCATGCCTTTTAGTCTTCAGTCAGGATGGGATCAAAGCTTTTACCCGGTACCAATACTTATAATTCTCCGTATAACCGATCTTAGAATAAAGTCTCAGTGCAGGTGCATTGTTCGCAACAACTGCCAAATAGCTGAACCGGGCTCCATGCTCCTTACCCCAACTCAGAAGATTTAATATCATCTGTTCACCGAAGCCGCGATTGCGATATCTGGCATCCGTCACAATATCATACAGCCCGATATATTCTCTCTCCACCACGCCAAGTCCGCAGGCAACCACTTGTTCATCGTCATATAAGGATATGAATCCTGTTCGGGTTTTAATGTTGGATAACATGCGTTCCATGGTGATCCGATCTGCTGCCTTTACCTGATTCAGCTTATAGTAATTGTTTAACCATTCATCGTGGGGACGTTCATAGATTTGGACTGAAGTTAGCCGAGGCTTACGGATATGCGCCAGATCTACGGTTTGAACACTTGTTGCATCAACCACGGAATAACCGGCTTGATCTAATGCGGAATCCAGATCCTCAGGATGAATAAAGGGTGTGATTTTAAAAACAGCAGGGAGACCATTAGCTGAATATATCTTCTCGCATTCTGTGATTTTGTGGAGTGTTTCACCCGTTGAATGATATAGGGGATGAATGGAGTTTGCCCGCTTCGTGAAGCCGTTCGCAAAGCGCAGCAGCCAGCCGTCGTAGAGAAGGGTGGATAAGGACGGCCAATGATTCAGAGAGAGCTCTTCAATATATTTATTATTCATGTCCTAATCCTTTCATGTGTATAATGAATTATTATAATTAATAGTGTATAAATATACAATGAGGTATAAAGAAATGAAATATAGAATCAAGCATGACATAACAAAACAGCCCAAACTCCAATGCAGGAATATGGGCCGTAGTGAAGTCCGTTCTTCACTTAGGGGATAGGATTATCCTTGAAAGTTAATGAACTCTTTATTTATCGCTTGAGCATCTTTGAATCCGATTTTATATGCGGTCTTCATTACACGGGTGTTGCTCTGCAAGAAGAGATCCTCTAGTAATCCGATGCTGTTGTCCAATTGATCGGGGGTTTGATTTTTAATCGCTTCCAAATTCTCGCGGAAGAGCATATAAAGGTTATTGTGTTCCTTCTCGCAGATCTCTACCATATCCTGTGATCTTTTTTCAAAAGCATCCTTCATCATTTGTTCTACCATCGCTAAGCCCTCCAGTTGATGTCCATTATTCTAAGTTCGTTATTGCTTAGGGGTTCTTCATCGGTTTTTCATATAAATCAGAAATTAACATTCTCGTATACATCATACCTTCTCAGAGTCGAGAATTTTGTCGCCTTATGTCGAATTAGGCTTAGGTAATATTTTCATAAACGATCCCACTTCAGATTACCTTATCTTGCCTTTATTAAGTTATGAATTTGCTTCAAATGCTTTTATGAATATATATAATCTCTTGTTTGCGGTATTGTCCAGGTGTCATGCCGGTTTCTTTCTTGAACATTCGATTGAAGGAAGAGAAATTGACATATCCCACCTGAGCGGCAATCCGGTTGATCGTCATGTCGGTCGTTATTAACAGCTCCTGTGCTTTTTCCACTCGGACACGATGCAGATGCTCGCTGAAGGTACTGCCGGTTTTTTCTTTGATATAGGTTGATAAATAAGTACTCGACATATTGAGCAGATCAGACAGATAGTTAAGTGACAGGTCCTGGTGATACTTCTGCTGAATAATATCAAGCACATATACGGCAAGCGTGTCTTTAATTTCAACCGTTGGTTCGCCCAGCTCGTCTACCTTATCTGAGGCTTGAACAGGAACCGTTGAATGCTGCTCTGACAGAATTAGATCGGTTGACGGGCCTTCGACCGTTTCGGTGATCAACTGAATCAACCGAACCAACGGAGATCTGGAGGCATGCTCAATCCGGTGCAGGGTCTGCTCGTAGATCTCGCTGAGCTGGAACGGTTCAGGATACAGCTCACTGACACCGATTTGCAGTTTCCCGTCATGACGCAGCTCTTGCTCCCATGCAGGAATTTGTTTTTCTAGATTGGCAATGAGGACATCCCGATCTATGTTATAGAATATCGAGATAATGTGCATCGGTTCGATCTGAAACGTATGGGTAGAAGGACCGCATGCTTCGGCGAATTGGCGCATCGTAAGGATCAAATGGTGCACGGTATCGCTGTATGAAGCATTACATATTCGGTCTCTGTCATTTGGTTCTGCCTCTATATCCGTGAGGACGTTATACACAACCATAATAGTGCTGCTGGTAGAGGGATGGACTCCGGCTCTTTCCAAATCAGGATTTAGCTGCTTGATTTCATTGATATGATCTAAGGTGATGATGGAAGGCATGATCTTGGCTTTCCATTTCATATAATGGTCGCGTTCTTCTAGCAGGCGGGTCACTTCAAGTGCAGCAGAATGGAGTTGAAGCCGGGAATCCCTGTTCATTGGCATATGAATAGCTACTGCTTGTCCGATCGCTTTGATCGGATTACGAATTTGAGTATAGAACAGGAACAGCCCTGAGATGCATACAGCGAGTAAAAAGTACAAAATGGCTAAGATCACATTGAAAAAGAGGGATAAACCTTGTATTGCCTTATTACCAACGGTACTTATCCATTTCAATCCATTTATTGTGTCCGTATAAAAATAGTATTGGTTATTCATTTGGGCTATATTTTGGCCAGGCTGGAATGTAGGGATAGACAGGGAGAGTGCTGCATTGTCTGAACGGTACAGTTCCTTTCCATCTGCAGCGAGCACGATCAGGTGATCAGGAAGAAATCCATGACGGGCTGCTTCTGTAAGTTGATGAGAAGGGTCTATATGTGTCGATGAAGATAGCGAGGCACTTATCCGTTCGGCGGTATGCTCCAGCTGGAATAAGTGTTCTTTGATCGATTCATTAGTCGTTGCTCTATTCAGCAGGGAGGTGGTTAACAGGTGCAGGATAGCAATAAGTGCAAATATCGTCGCCATGGTCATTATGGATTTGCCGTCCCACCTCATTCTCATCTCAAAGAACCTCCCCCGAAAACAAGCTGTATCTTACAAAATACTAATAGAGAATTGTTTCATATATGTGTATGAAATGTAATGGGAATGTTAAGAAATTTATTGTCGATATTTCAGAATTTGTGCATTTTTTTCTTTTCATGCTTTTTCGCGGTAAACAGCTAAAAAAATGCATAGGTTCCAATCAAATGTTTATTGTCGTACTCCTTCCTCTTCGGATACCCTTTAAAAGGTTCATCATTATACAATTATGAGGAGATGAAGATGAGGGAATGTTTAGTTTGAACCAAATGAAGCGATGGACAGCCGTATGTATGACAGCCGTATTGGTTGTGACAGGCACGGCTGGAGGAGTGGTCCCATGGCTTGGCGTACAGTCAGCATATGCTGAAGTCCTTGCTGAGACTCCTGCCGAAGCACCAGCCGAGACCCCTGCTGATGCTCCAGCTGAAGCACCTGCCGAGACTCCTGCCGAAGCACCTGCTGAGACTCCAGTTGAAGCTCCAACTGAAGCTCCTGGTGCAGCACCGGTGGTTATTTATGAGCAGCAAGCGGAGTCAACAGTACCTATGGACATGTCGGTTACATTGTCTGTATATAGTGAAACTGCGATTACTACAGGGACACTATACTATAAGGATAGCAATGATGAAACATTCGAAGCTGCGCCCATGAACATCGGCGATCCCGCTCAGGGATCCACGGAATTATCCGGCATGATTCCCGAGTCCGTCATGCACGATGCCGAAATGGTGAATTATTACTTTGAGGTAACAAGCGAGAACGGAACAACTCGGAGTCCAGCTGAAGACGGGGCGGTATATGATCTTTTGATTGAGCAGCCACCTGCAGAAGAGACGCCGAGTCTTCTGATTACGGAGATTGTATTTAATGCTCCGGGCTCTGGAGAGGTATCCGAATATATTGAAGTTTACAATAACAGTCCACAGCGCATTAATTTATCCGACTATTATGTGCATTACGAGAATCATGATGGAAGCACAGTTCGGGATTGGACGCTTCCAGACCAGGAAGTAGGAGCCTGGGGGACAGTAGTCTTGCTTGGCAAGAACAGCAGTCTATCCCAAGTGAACAGTGATTACGGTGTTTCACTGGCCGAGCATCAGATTGCAGTCATGACCCAGCCTAGCGGCAACCTGGTGAACACAGGTACGTACACCGCATCTATTAAGACGGTTGCAGATAACGAGACCTTATCATCGGTTCGTTACAACGATGCAGCAGTGAACAGCTCGGAGAACGGTGACGATCAGGATAAAACGAGCGTGGTTTATAAATTTAACACGAACAGCGCCATGATGGAAAAATGGTTTAGCTTCGGCATCCCTACCCCAGGAACACTGCTGGATGGTCAAGTGCCGGATCCATCAGCTGAGAATCCGTCTCTGCTTCCGGTGATCAGCCATCAATCTGCCGGCACGGTGCCTCTGCAGGATGTTGTGGTCACCTCTACCGTACACAGCCCATCCCCTCTGGAATCGGCTACGCTGTATTTCAAAGACAGCTCAGCGACAACTTATACAGCTGTTGAAATGTCTGTAGAAACAGGTGAAGCAGGGAATTACAGCCTCTCAGGAACGATTGGACTTATCTCTATTGGCTATTCAGGCAGCATCGATTATTACATAACGGCCCGGAATGAAGAAGGGCTGAGCCGCACAGAGATATATGGACTTACTGTTGACCGAGAAATTCCGGAGCTGCTGATCACTGAGATTGTGTTTAACGCTCCGAATGATGAATACTCGGAATATATTGAAGTTTACAATAACAGCTCCGAGACGATTAATTTATCAGATTATTACGTATCTTACGAGAACTACAATGGTACAACCGCATATAACTGGACGTTGGGCGATCAGGAGCTGCAGCCATGGGAAACAGTTGTTCTGCTCAGAAAAGACAGCAGCCTTGCGCTCGTCAACAGCGAATATGGAGTATCCCTTACCCAGGATCAAATTCTGATCATGAATCAACCCTCAGGCAACCTAGTTAATACAGGAACTTATACTGCTTCCATCAAAAAGAGCAGTGATAACCAGGTTGTATCATCTGCAAGATATAACGATATTGTCATTGGACCGAAGGATGTGACGGATAGCGGAGACAAAACCAGCGTCGTCTATAAATATCCGGCGAGCGGTGCTCTGATGGACAAGCTGGTAACCAAGCAGATCCCTACACCGGGAAGTATTCGGGAAGGACAAGTTCCTCTACCACAGGTAGAGGACCCTGAACAGCTGCCTCAAATCAGCTACGAGCCATCGGTGACGACCACGAATCCTCAGGACGTATCCATTGAAGCTGAGGTGACAAGTGATACGGCTGTGATTGCTGCCAAGCTGTATTACAAGGCCGACTACGAGACCTTGTACAGCAGTGTGGAGATGACCATTACAGAGGGCGCCGAAGGGAATTATTCCGTAGCAGGTGTTATTCCGGCTAAGGCGATGGCAAGCACACAGCAAATTCAATATTATTTCACGATTCAGAATGAATATGGTACTTCACGGAGTCCGTCTGTGGCAGACGAAATCTATGAGCTTCAGGTCGAGCTTGATGGAGAGCCTCCATATTTACTGATTACGGAAATGGTGTTCAACGGACCGAATATTAACGGTGCCGATGTCCCTGCATGGGAATATATTGAACTGTACAATAACAGTGATCAGGTCATTTCTCTGCAGGATTACTACATTGATTACACAGATCTAAGCGGTGTTACCCAATATACTTGGCAGTTCACTGACAACGTTCAGATGGAGCCAGGCAGAGCACTGGTGCTGCGGATGGAGCCGACAGATGCGAACGGCACGGTGGACAAATTCAACGCTGCTTACAAGCTGACAGGCGATCAGCAGATTGAGGAAGCGGATCTCGTTAATCTCAGAGGGGACAGCAGCCTTGCGAATACATCCTCAAGAATTGTTAACGTTGTAACCAAATCAGGACATAAGGTTGTATCCGCGGCTTATAACGACAATGCAACTCCAGATAATCCAGCGCCTGATAATTTGACGGATACCTCTGTTACGTATTTACCGAATTATGTAAGCGAGGATATGGTTAAATGGGGCGTTAAAGTAACGCCGACACCAGGCTATGTACTGGATGAACAGAAGCCTTCAACAACGGTTACACTCCCGGATGATTATCTGCCTCCAGTCATTGAACACACTCGCGGGGCAGGAAGTATCGGGATGCACGACTATACAATCTCCGCTCAGATCACGGATAATGCCGTCGTATCAGAAGCGCAGCTCTATTATAAGACAGATGTGATGTCAGACTTCACTTCTGTGGCGATGACTCAGCAAACAGGAAATTCATACGAAGCTGTTGTTCCGGAAGAAGTACTGACAGGCGCAAGCCGACTATACTATTATTTCGAAGCAACGGACGGAGTTCATACTACAGTGAAAAAGGATGTGAAGAATGAGCCCTTTGAAATCAAAGTGCTCGAGTCCATATCCTCTGTAGTTCCAGAGCTGCTTATTACAGAGCTCGTGCCGGACAGTACGGGAAACGACATGTATGAGTACATTGAGGTGTACAACAATTCGACCCAAACGGTGAATCTCAAAGATTATCAGATTGTTTATGGCTATTATCATGGCGGAACGGACGCTTGGGATCTGCCGCATAACCTGGAGCTTCCGGCTGGAGAAACGGCAGTCATCTGGGTGCAGTCTGATCTGAGCAAGGACGAGCCGGTGAGCAGCTTTAACAGCCACTGGGGTGTCAACCTGCCGGAGGATCGGGTCATGTCGATCTACTCCATCGGTATGAACAATACGAATGAAGGGCGGATCATTCTTGCCGAGGATTCGCATTATGCAGTCGACCATGCCCGTAATCCGATCGTACAAGCCTGGTTCAGCGTCGGTATCGATGAGGTAGAGAATGACGGTACGAGTGTCGTATATGAATATCCTAAGGACGGTTCTACCAAAATGGTGAAGCGTTCTGCACGCATGACAGCTACACCAGGCCAGCTTATTGAGGCACAGGTACCTGAACAGCTTGTCGAAGTGCCGGATGATACGAACCAGCCGGTCATTATTCATGAAGAACAAGTAGAAGATACGCTTTTTGGCTCGCAGACATTTGAAGCAACGGTGACAGATGATGAAATGGCAAAACGGGTATCCTTGTTCTTCAAACGGGATATGGATACGGATTATACTGAAGTCAATATGAAGCGCACAGCGGAAGGCTCGGATGTATTCATGTCCGCTGAAGTGAACAAGGCACTTCTGCTTGGGGCAGCGCATGTTGATTATTACTTTGAAGCAACGGATGGGCAGAATATCGTCCAATCTGACAACTACAGCCTCGGTTTTGTGAATCATGGACCTTTGTGGATTGATTTTGCAAATGTCGAATTTTTAAGTGGAACAGCTGTTGTTCAGGGCAATACGGAAGCTGCGGGCGAGACGTTGACCCTCTCGGTCGATGGAAATGAGCTCAGCACTAGTCCGGCGATGCATACAGCGCCAACACTAACCTATCGGGTTGACGATATAAACAGCGGCTTCCAGAATGGTTTATTCATCAATGATGAGCTGGTTACGCTGTTGCCAGTGAGTACTTACTATCAGCAAAAGTACGTTGATATTCCGAAGCACGTTCTGCAGCCAGGAGAAAATACGATTAAAATTACGGCCGGAACGAAAGATGACCCGCTGGAGTTCGGTACCTCGAACAACAACGATGACTATCGAATTGAAGGAGTGGAGCTGCTGCTGCCAGACGGTACTTCAGCCGATTGGACCTCAGCACGTGCCAAGACATTAAATGCAGACAGCTTTACCGATATTGATCCGGCTGACCGCCACAAGATTGGTGATAGCGGCGGATATGTCGAATATATCGAGATTACATTTAACATACCGGCAGATGTATTCCACAGCATCTACGCGGAGGTAGACACAACAGCATTAACTGATGGAGATCATCTATTTACATTGTCTTCGGGTTCGGGTAACTCAGCTGAGGTAACCGCTGTTGTTGACAATACCGCGCCTGTATTTGAGAGCTTCTCTATTGAGGACGGCAAGCTGTACACTGGTGAATTTGAGCTAAATGCGAATATTGTGGATGCTGTATCAGGTGTAGCTTCGGTAACAGCTGCTCTTGACGGCTCAGCGATAGAGCTGCCATCTGTCATCCATGCTTCAGAACTTACAGTAGGAGAGCATATCTTCGAAGTTGTGGCAACGGATGCAGCAGGAAATACGGTGACGCGTAAAGGTGTGTTTACTACGGATGAAACGGCACCGAACGCTCCTGAGGATCCGACTCCAGCAGATGGTGCAGCAGGTGTGAGCCGTGATGCAGTGCTCAGCGTAACTGCAAGTGATCCGAATGGAGATGCAGTGGATGTTTCCTTTGGTCAAGGCTATCGTTATGATTTCAACGAGCAGTCGGATATTGAAGCCTATTCCAATGCCGTTGACCGTGAGCCGCCAATTGAGCTGAATCCAGAAGGTGAGGAAGTATTTACAGCGGAAGCAGAAGCACTTGTCTCGAAGCAGGACGGGGAATATTACGTCACAGATGCGAGCGGCCTGTTCCCTTATCAGCGCTATGAATTCAAGCTGGACGAAGATGCAAGTGGAATTGAATCCGTTGAAGTCGTGTGGCAGGGGCACTCGGTTGAAGGCCGTCAGGTGACCATGTATACGTGGAACTATAACACGGGCAAATGGGAAGCTGCAGCGAGAGGCGTAGGTGCTGAAGACTTCGAACTGAGAGCTGCCGTAAACGCTGCGGACATGGTAAGAGACGAGAAGATTCAAGTGCTTATTCAGGATTTGATTGTAGCTGAAGATGCCTCCGCTTCCGAAGATCCGGACGGGGATGGCAAATTCACCTTTGCTTTCTCTACAGATACGCAGTACTATGCAGATTCCTATCCGGATATTTTCCGGTCACAGATGCAGTACATCGCTGATATGAAGGAAGAAATGGATATTCGCTATCTCATTCATACCGGGGATATTGTTGACGACTGGTATCGACCGGACGAATGGGCGATAGCCGATGAGAGCTTTAAGATTATTGAAGAAGCCGGTCTTCCATATGGTGTCGTTGCAGGGAATCATGATGTTAACTTCAATGCTGCCGATTATACGGAGTACTGGAAATATTTTGGACGTGATCGGTTTGAGAATCAGCCGACTTACGGAGACGATTTGAACAACAACCGTGACCACTATGATCTTGTATCTGCCAACGGTCAGGATTTCATCATTTTGTATCTGGGCTGGAGCATCCAGGAGGATACAGTGGAGTGGGCAAATGAAGTATTGAAGAAATACCCGGATCGTTACGCTATTATCGGAACGCATGAATACATCTCTCCATCCGGGGCCTACTCTGGTCAAGGTCAAATGATCTGGGATGAAATTGTAGCGAAGAATCCGAATGTAAAAATGGTCCTTTGCGGTCATATTCATGGCGTAGGCTATAACGTCAAGCATTTGGAAGACGGCCGCGTTGTCGTAGAGATGCTGGCAGATTATCAATCCGGACCGATGGGCGGTTTAGGATACATGCGCTTCCTGGAATTTGATCCAGCGGAAGAACAAATTCATGTGAAGACCTATTCATCTTATCTCGATGACTGGAATTATTTTGAGGACGGTTCCGACGATTTCTACATTCCTTTTGAGACACAGGATCCTCTCAAGCGGGTAGCAACGGATTATATCGGAGTGAATCTCTATAGTACAAACGAGATCGGGGCACAGCAAGCCGTCGAAAGTGGAAGCAGGGCGAGCACGACCTGGTCTTCACTTGACGCAAATCAGGATTATTTCTGGTATGCCAAAGCAACGGATCCATCCGGCAGCTCAACACTCTCGCCTATCTGGAAATTCTCCACGGGAACCGGTGGTAACGGAAATGGTAACGGAAATGGTAATGGTAACGGAAATGGTAACGGAAATGGTAACGGAAATGGTAATGGTAACGGAAATGGTAACGGAAATGGTAACGGTAACGGAAATAGCAATGGTAATGGTAAGGGTAATAATATCAACGGCTCTGGTGATGGTACATCGACAGACAGAGGGTGGACCGAAATTACGCCGGAAGATATCTCAGCAGATGGTGACAGTGTAAGCCTGAGAGCAGAGGATGATACGACAGGCTTGATCTTCACCTCAGCAGCGCTTACCCGTATTGGAAACCGCAGCTTGACGATTACGCTTGCAGACGGGGCCGTGATCACCTTGAGTGCAGAAGAACGAACGGCATTGGCTGCTGAGCTTGGTGCGAATGAACAACTGTATGTTTCTACAGAATCAGCTTCGGAAGAAGCTGTCGACGGAGCAGTCCGAGATTACAGCAGAGAACAAAAAGCAAGCTTTAAGGTGGTCGGCAATCCAGCTAAGGTGGAGATTGGCAAACGCGGTGTGAATGGCGCAGCGGAGCCGCTGGATGCTTCGGTAACGATTAAGCTTACGGCCGATAACGTGAAGAATACTGCTCTGGCCGGTATTTATCAGATTGCGGCAGACGGTACAGTAACATGGGTTGGCGGAAGTTATGCAGACGGAAGCTATACGGCATCAGTAGAAGAGGCGGGTACGTATGTCGTACTGGAATTTAACAAGCTCTATACGGACGTAACCGAGGGGCATTGGGCTCACCCTTATGTACAACTGCTCAGCTTCCAAGGTATCGCGAACGGCATTAACGACACTACATTTGGCGCTGCAAAATCGACGACAAGAGCCGAATTCGTAACGCTGCTGGCAAGAGCATTTGGTCTTACAGCATCCACAGGCGTCGATACTTTCAGCGATGTTAAGGCTGGAAGCTGGTATGCAGAAGCTGTACAAGCAGCTTATGAGGCAGGCATTGTTTATGGCACAAGTGCAGACCAATTTGAACCAGGCAAGTCGATAAGCCGGGAAGAAATGGTTGTCATGATTGTGCGTGCCCTGGAGCATATGAGCGGCAAGGAGCTCGAGACCGGAAACGGAACGGCCTATACCGATGACAATCAGATCAGCGATTGGGCCAAGGGAGCAGTCAAGAAAGCAACGGCATTGGGATTCATTGCAGGTAAAGGAAACAACAGCTTTGATCCTAAAGGCATGGCATTGCGTTCTGAGACAGCGAAGGTTCTCGCTCTGATGCTGGAGCAAATGCAATAACACGGTTAGGGAGAAGGCCTGCACGAAGGGCTTTCTCCCTTTCTATTTTTAAGAGGTGAATATTTTACATTGTTAAACAATGATTTCATCATCGGATAAACATAGGATGCTATATTGATTGCATTTGAGGTACAAGAGATCGCTACAGGAGGATATGGCATGCAATTATATGATCAATGCGGCAGGACAGAGGATGAATCGGGTGCTTCGAGTTTGCGCAGAAGCTTGCCCTTCGTTGATTTGAGAGGATATACCAAGTGGCTTGCGGCCCTCATCCTCTTTGTAATGACATCAACTATTTTTGCTCAACCGGCAAGTGCACACATGAATACATTGGGATATTCCAATATCCAGGTGGAGCAGAGCGGATTGATATACGAAATAGAGCTTGATCTGCAGGAGGTAGCCCAGTGGATGGATGTCCGATCTGGCGGGGTGTTCATACTGGGGGGAGACAATCAGCCGCCCGAGGGCGAGGTCGCATGGACACAGGACGAGCTCAGATCCTTGATTGAGGAATCCTTAATTGTAGAAGGAGAAGGCCAGGCTGCCGAGCTTGCAACCATAGATGATATCAGGATTGTGGAACGAAATGACACCGGCTATCTGCATATGGTGCTTGGATATGATTTTGCAGAAGCGGCGGATGATTATTCCATTAACTATAATTTTTTCTTTGATATGGACGCCAATCATCAGAATTTCGCTGCAATTCGAATGGGAGAGGCCTCGAAGGATATTGTATTTACCAATGGACAGCAAGTGGCTGCCGGTGAAATTACAGCGGAAGGAAGCAGCAGCACGACGGTTGAGCTGCCGGGCTGGGCCGTCACGGCTTGGAACTACTTGGTGATCGGAGTCCAGCACATCTGGTTTGGGATTGACCATCTGCTGTTTATCCTTGCGCTCGTGTTGGCTAAGCTGCGGCCATGGGACTATGTGAAGGTTCTGACGGCTTTTACCATCGGGCACAGCTTGACCATTGCACTGGCTGCACTGGACATAGTGCGTCTGCCATCAAGCTTCGTGGAGCCGTTCATAGCCCTCAGTATTGCCTACGTAGCTGTAGAGAACATCTTCCGCAAGCAAGTGAATCGGCGCTGGCTTATTGCGCTGCTGTTCGGTCTGATCCATGGATTCGGGTTTGCCCAGGTGCTGCAGGAATCGCCTGTGGATTCCATTGTGCTTGCATTGATCTCGTTTAATATCGGTGTGGAGATCGGTCAGCTGTCAGTATTGGCTGTGGTTATTCCGCTGCTCCTGTGGCTGAGAAGATTCAAGAAAGTCTATACGTACAGCAATGCCCTGATATCTGGAGTGATCATGCTGTTTGGCCTGTTCTGGTTCGTGATTCGGGTGATTTAAACTGAAAAAGACCGTGGATGAAAATTAAAAATCCAGATATAATTTGATAATGCGCTCCATTAACGAAGTAAAGTGAACAGAGGGCTGCCGGTATAGGTGAATTTTTAGAAAAGGAGCCTTTCTCAAAATGACGATGAAGTATTCTGCCGTCCAGGCAACGATACATGATTTAGATGATCTGGTTCCACTATTTGATTCTTATCGTGTGTTTTATGGGCAAGCATCCAATCCTGAGGGTGCAAGGGAGTTCTTGTTCAACCGCTTTAATCATGGGGAGTCGGTCATATTTATCGTGCGTGCAGCTTCTGATGGACAAGCCGCTGGGTTTGCTCAGCTGTACCCCACTTTCTCATCCATCTCTATGCTGCGTTCATGGATCCTTAATGATCTATATGTAATGGAAGCACATCGCAGAGAAGGAGTTGCGGACTTGCTGCTGCAGCAGGTACGGGAGTTTGCGATGGCAACACAGGCTAAAGGAGTCGCGTTATCTACAGCGCCGGACAATAAGGCAGCACGGACGCTTTATGAGAAGCACGGATATGTTATCGATGACGAATTTTATTCTTACTTTTTGACATTGCCAATTCAGTAGTACATACACCAGGTGGATCTAGTCTGAGAAGTAAGTTTGAAGCGAATGTGTGGTCGAGACCAGCGGTGTGAAAAGTAGACTCTGTTCGAGCGCGTATGCTACAATGTTCGCAAGGAAAATAAGCTTGAAGAAAAAGGAGAAAAACATACCAGCCATGGATAAAACAATGGAAGTCATTAATTACATCAAAGATAGCAAAAAGGTTACCCCTGTAAAGGTGTATTTCAACGGTAAAATCACTTCTCCAGTAGAAGGCGTTAAAGTATTTGATTACGGTGACGGCGGCGTGCTGTTCGGCGATTGGGCAGAAGTTCAAGAGCTGCTTGCGAACGACAAAGGAATTGAGTCTTACGAGGTGGAGCATGATCGTCGTAACTCTGCAATTCCGATGCTTGACCTGAAGGGAATCAATGCACGTATCGAGCCTGGCGCGATCATTCGTGACAAAGTAGAGATCGGCAACAATGCCGTTATCATGATGGGTGCGGTTATCAATATCGGCGTTTCGATCGGTGAAGGCACGATGATTGATATGAATGCAACGCTTGGCGGACGCGTTCAAGTCGGCAAGATGTGCCACGTTGGCGCAGGTGCGGTACTCGCTGGCGTTATCGAGCCTCCTTCTGCACAACCGGTTGTTATTGAGGATGATGTTGTCATCGGTGCAAACGTTGTCGTTCTCGAAGGTGTGCGTGTAGGCAAAGGCGCTGTAATCGCTGCGGGTGCAGTCGTGATTGAAGATGTGCCTGAGAACGCAGTCGTTGCGGGTATTCCAGCTCGTGTAATCAAAATGGTTGACGACAAGACCAAGTCCAAGACTACAATTATTGAAGGTCTTCGTAACCTGAAATAAGCAAGTTAAAAGTAATCCAAGCGCGCGCCATCAACAGTGGCGCGTGTTTGTTTATGAGCGGCTTGAGCGTGAGCTTAAGTTAGCAGGCGCATATAACCGAATACGAAAAGGCTTAATGAGTGACTTGAGGAGTGATCGAATGAGCGAGTTTGTAGAGTTAAGACGTAGGCTGCACCAAATTCCCGAGCCGGGCTTTGAAGAGTTCAAGACACAGGCTTTGCTGCTGGAATACATCAGCGGACTACCGCAGGAGCGGCTGGAGGTCAAAACCTGGCGTACAGGTATTTTGGTTCGAGTGAAGGGTTTGATTGGTGAGCGGTGCTTGGGATACCGGGCGGATATGGACGGGCTGCCCATCGATGAAGAGACGAGCTATGAATTCCGTTCAACGCATCCGGGTTACATGCATGCTTGCGGGCATGATCTGCATATGGCTATCGGTCTTGGGGTGCTCACAGAAATCGTGAGAGAGCCCATTAATGATGATGTGCTGTTCGTGTTTCAGCCGGCGGAAGAGGGGCCGGGCGGTGCATTACCGATGCTGGACAGCGAGGAATTTAAGGCGTGGAAGCCTGATTTCATGATGGGGCTGCATATTGCTCCCGAATACCCGGTAGGAACGATTGCTACAAAGCCGGGCATCCTGTTCGCGAACACATCAGAGCTGTTTATTGATCTGACAGGTAAAGGCGGCCATGCCGCTTATCCGCATCGGGCCATTGATATGATCGTTGCGACGTCGAGTCTGGTCATGCAGATGCAGTCTATCGTCTCACGCAATGTCGATCCATTAGATTCTGTGGTTGTGACACTTGGCAAAATTACAGGTGGAACCAAACAGAACATTATTGCAGAACGGGTTCGTCTGGAAGGCACGATCCGGTCCTTGTCAGCCGATTCTATGGCAGATGTAAAAGCCCGGATTGAAGCGCTGCTGACAGGCATAGAGGCTGGCTTTAACTGTAAGACCGAGCTGGATTATGGCTCCAATTATTATCAAGTGTACAACCATGAAGAAGAAGCCGAGCGATTTATGAACTTCGTTCAACATGTTGAAGGTGTGGAACTGATTGAATGTACGGAAGCCATGACGGGCGAAGATTTCGGATACTTCCTCCGCGATATTCCTGGCTTGATGTTTTGGCTTGGGGTTGATACGCCCTATGGACTGCATCATGCGAAGCTGGAGCCACAGGAAGAAGCGATTGGCGTGGCCATTGACGTTGTATCTAACTATTTGCGTCATCGTTCTTCATAAGGGAGGTCACCATACCAAAAAACTGCTTCTGCGCTCATGCGCAGAAGCAGTTTTTTTTGCGGCATTCCTCCGAGTTTAGCTGGACAATCCTTGTACGAAGGACTCGATTCGATCCAGCGCCTCACGAAGCACCTCCATGGAGCAGGCATAGGAGATGCGGATATAGTTGTCGCCGAAGGGAGCGAACGCGGCTCCAGGCACGACCGCAACCCGTTTCTCTTCAAGCAGACGATGGGCGAACGTGGTGGAATCGAGTCCGAATTTAGCTACAGAAGGGAAGATGTAGAAGGCCCCGTTTGGCTGTGTGACCTCAAAGCCAGCACTGACCAGCCGCTCATAGGCATAATCACGGCGTCGTGCGTACTCCTCACGCATCGGCAGGGCGTCATCTATGCCCACAGTCAGCGCTTCGGCCGCGGCTGCTTGGCTGACAGAGCTGGCGCATGTGACATTATACTGATGAACTTTCACAATATGACGTGCAAGATAAGCCGGAGCGAACAGCAGCCCGATGCGCCATCCAGTCATCGAGTGCGACTTCGACAAGCCGTTGATTACAATGGTCTTCTCACGCATGCCCGGCAGAGCCGCAATGGAAGTGTGCGTATCGTCAAATACAAGCTCGCTGTAGATCTCGTCTGACAGGACGAACAGCTCACGCTCCCGAACCAGGTCTGCGATCTCGTTAAGCTCCTCGGAGCTCAGTGTACAGCCTGTCGGATTGGAAGGGGAGGCCAGCACGATACAGCGAGTACGCTCTGTCAAATGCTGACGAATCAAATCGGCGGTCAGCTTAAAGCCGCTGCCAGTCGTATCCATATGTACCGGCTGTGCACCGCACATACGAATAATGGGTTCATATCCCGGATAGATCGGGCCTGGCAGTAGTACCTCGCAGCCTTCCGTAAGAATCGTTCGGAAAGTTACATCAATTGCCTCGCTCGCGCCAGTGGTTACGATGATCTCATCCGCAGGATCATATGTAAGTCCGTACTTCTGTGCCATGAACTCGGCTGCCGCTGTACGCAGTTTGAGTGTCCCCGCATTCGGCGTGTACACCGTTTCTCCACTGTCAATGGCTTGCTTGGCTGCCTCCAGAATATGCTGTGGCGTTGGAAAATCCGGCTGCCCGAGCGTGAGTGACAATACATCTTCATATTGACTGACCATGTTGGCCATTTTTCGTATACCGGATACTTCAATGCTGCGAACCTCCGGTCTAATTAAATGCTCCATAATTTCACCTGTCCCGTCTATATGCGTTTCAATGGTAATCATCATATCATATCGAACGGAGCACTTCGAGAGGAGCATTCACAATAGCTTTTTGGCTGCGTAGCTTCCAGATCACGTGTATCGGCTCTTTTTATATAGCAGTAGAATCAAGATGATCATTCCATTGTTTGAGCGACTGCGCATCTTGATAACCAAGCTTGTGCGCAGTCTTAATCAGCTGAATATTGCTGTGAAGAAAGAGATCCTCCAGCAGTCCTGTTTTATGATATAAATGCTCGGGCATGTGCTCCCTCATATTTTCCAGTGTTTCGCTAAAAAGCTTATAGAGCTCGAGATGCTCCCTTTCACAAATCTCCACAATCTCCTGAGATCTTCTATCAAGTACTTCTCTCAAAATTTGATCTACCATCATCTCTAGTCCTCCCTGTTGTCCATCCATTGAGATCAGAATATGCCTACTGTATAGAACGAACATCATCGCAATATTAAAATAAAGGACTAATTATATTAATATTAAAATGTTAATATATTACAGGTGACAAAAATAATGATGAATCCACTAATTTCATGTCCAAAAATCGCAAAATTGTTAATATATCATGCGTGATTTTGTTTTATAATAGTTCTGAAGTAGTGGCATTTTTTAGAAAATTATTAATCCAATGTACTTAGTTAGCAAGTAAGCATAGGCTTCAAGTCTGGTTAATAGAAGAATAGAATTTCATGGAAATGTAAGTGGGTAATTGTATTCTATATATGCTAGACAAGCGTGTCGAATAATGAAAAGGAGCAAAGCAAGATGCCAAGTACAGCTACATATTACAGGCAGGCCGGACTGATCATTCTGTCCCTGCTGGTTCTGCTGACAGGATGCAGTGCTGCGAACGAGGCAGAGACGATTACGAACGATCCGAATGTAGATCCGGATCCTGTCGTGCAGCGTTATGAAGGAGAGAAGAGTCAGGAGATTCCCTATGTATATACAGGACGCAGAGAGCTCTCACTGACCTTTAATGGAATGGGTGACAGGGAAACGATGGATCGCCTGCTGGATGAGCTGGACAAGTACAAGATTAAGGCTACCTTCTTCCTGCCCGGCATGCGGGTAGCAGAGGAGCCGGACATTGCACAGTCGATCTTGGACAGGGGACATGAAATTGAGAATAATCTGCTGAATCAGCTAGATATCACCGATATGAATTACAACGATATTTATCAGGAGGTTAAGCTCGCGAATGAGGTGATTAAGGAGCACACGGGTGCTGAGCCCGTCTACGTTCGTACCAGATCCGGAGATGTTCCTGACGATCTCGCCCTGGCTGCGGCTCATCTGGGGATGAAGGCAGTGGTAAGCTACAGTATTAATCCGAAGGATCGGGATATGAAGAGCGCAGAGGAGATTGGTGAATATGTAGAGCGTTATATTCATCGAGGCGGGATTATTTCTTTAAATACCGATATTAATCCTGAGATTGTTGAATCAATTAAGTATATTGCGGCAGCAGCGGAGGATATCGGCTACAAGTTGATTCCACTTAGAGAACTGGCAGAGAATGGCGGAGTCCGTAAGCCGCTTGAGGAGATACCCGGCTATGATGCAGTTAAGATCAATCCGGATTACGAGAATGCCGAATACGAGCTGATATATAAGGTCAAGACCAACAAGAAGCAGGTGGCTCTGACACTGGATGACTGGGCAACCGACAAGACAGTAACCCAATTTCTGGATATCCTGGCCGAGAAAAAAGTACATGCTACCTTTTTTCTTCGAGCCAGAGGCGTAGTAGATAATCCCAATCTGGCTCGTGCAATCATTGAAGAGGGACATGATGTTGCCAATCATACGTATACCCATCCGGTTGTTACCTCGCTGACAGCAGAGGAATTGCAGAAGGAAATCGTGACAGCTCATGAAGTGATGACGGAAGCGATTCAACAGCAGCCGCTGATGCTCTTCCGGCCGCCTACGGGAGCGATTGATGCTCAGAGTGCCAAGGTGATTGCTGCGACGGGATATGAGCACATTGCGATGTATGATGTGACAGCAATGGATTGGGACGTATCCCATTCTGCTGACGACATTGTGAATATGGTTATGGACCAAACGGAAAATGGCAGCATTATTCTGCTTCACATTCTCGATGGTATTCACTCTGTCGAAGCTCTTCCAAGGATTATTGATCAGCTGCGAGCCAAAGGGTACACATTTGTCAGCTTGGTAGATTTAATGGAACAGAACAAAACATGGATAAACAGTGATGAGGTAAAATAATGGGATTGTTTGAGGAACTGGCTGCTGGGAACGAGAAGCTCGCAGTGATTGGACTTGGTTATGTCGGGCTGCCAATTGCAGCTGCTTTTGCCAGAAAGTTGAATGTTATTGGATTTGATGTGAATCGTCAAAAAATAAAAGCCTATCAGGATGGAATGGACCTGACCGGTGAGATCGGGGATGAAGCTGTGCGGCATTGCGGCGTGGACTTTACGTCAGATAGAGACCAGCTTGCCGGGGTGCGCTGCTATATTGTTGCCGTGCCAACACCCGTCAAGAGCGGCAACGTCCCTGACCTGGAGGCGGTGCAGAAGGCCAGCCGGCTTGTAGCTGAGCGGTTGACACCAGGCTCGCTCGTTGTCTATGAATCTACGGTGTATCCCGGGGTCACGGAAGAGGTATGCATACCCATTCTCGAGGAAGCTTCGGGACTAACGTGCGGAAGGGATTTCAAGGTGGGATATTCACCAGAGCGGATTAATCCGGGAGATAAAGTCCACCGGCTGGAGAACATTATGAAGATTGTATCCGGCAATGATGAGGAGGCACTGGAGACCGTGGCCAGCCTGTATGAGCTGATCGTCGAGGCCGGGGTTCATCGTGCCGAGAGCATCAAGGTAGCCGAGGCAGCGAAGGTCATCGAAAATGCACAGCGGGATATTAATATTGCCTTCATGAACGAGCTGTCCATGCTGTTTCATGAGATGGATATCGATACGAATGCCGTTCTCAGAGCCGCAGGGACCAAGTGGAATTTTCTCCCGTTTCGTCCGGGCCTGGTCGGCGGCCATTGTATCAGTATTGACCCTTATTATTTGACATACAAAGCGGAAGACAGCGGCTATCATTCGCGAATTATTTTGGCCGGACGGCAGATTAATGACGGGATGGGCAAGTATATTGCCCAGAATATGATCAAGATGATGGTCAAGCAGCAGATGGACTTGAGAAATACGCGCATCGGCATATTCGGACTTGCTTTCAAAGAGAATTGCAGTGATATCCGCAATTCCAAGGTGATGGATATCCTGAATGAGCTAAGCGAATATGGGATTACCCCGCTGGTAGCCGATCCGTATGTCGATGCGGCTACTGCCTATCAGGAATACGGAGTGGAGCTTACCGATCCTGCGCATCTAGTAGATTTAAACATCGCAGTGGTAGCTGTAGCCCACGAATCTTTTAGAGCAATGAGCTTCAACCAGGTGCAGCAGCTATACAGCCATACACAGCCGAAGATCATGTTTGATATCAAGGGGATATATGACAGACACATGTATGAGCAGAGCGGATTTCTCTACTGGAGCTTGTAGTCCACAGATAGGAGCTTCTTTATGATAAGTAGAAAAGACAGGATCAAAGAGAAAAAAGAAAAGCTGACAAGAGAAAAGCTGACCAAGACCCGCCCAGACAGGCGGAAGCTGTCCTATGTGCCGGATCCCGAGAAGGTTCGGGGCTCAACAGATCGGAGAGGTATTGCGGCGGCTGAGGGAACGGAAGGAATAGATGTTGATTACATTAATCGGCTGCGTAAGCTCAGCCTGCGTTATTTGGCCGAATTTGAAGTGAACGTCATACCAAAAGGCCGAAAGAGCAGGCATTCGGTTAGAGGCAAGTCAATCGATATTTCTTCGACCGGACTGTTAATGAAGCTGTCCCATCCGAAGCATCATTTACAGGTAGGGAGCCGGGTGAATGCCAGATTCAAGATCCCGCCGGGAGCTATGCCGGAGGGATTCGAATCGACCGTCCATATGGATGCCAAGGTGGTCCGTATTGTCACACAGGAGCAAACCGAGGATTCAGAAGGCAGTGTGCAGATCGCCCTTGATTTTGAGAAGCCGCTGACCTCTTATCTTCAGAAAAAGCGCTGGGGATACTCAGTCTATTCAGCCAGTGCCATCCTCCTATTCGCGGTGCTGCTGATCATGCTGATGCGCGCAGAGAGTATCATCTATTTCAAATATAATATAGTTCTTTATTTATATAGTCTGATTGCGGCAGCCTTCTTGCTGACCCGGTACTTGTTCGGCGCGATGTACAGGGATGTCAAGGTGGACCCGCTGTATACGCCGGGTGTGTCTATTATTATCCCATGCTTCAATGAAGAGGAATGGATTCATCGAACGATCCTTAGCTGTATCAATCAGGATTACCCGGTGAACAAGCTGGAGGTCATTGTGGTAGATGACCGCTCTACCGATCGGTCGGTAGAACGCATCCAGGAGACCATTGAGATGATCCATCAAGAGGCGGAACGGTATGGGACCGCAGAGAGACTCTCTTATGTCGTGCTTGAAGAGAATGGGGGCAAGCGGGAAGCTCTGGTCAGAGGAGTAAAGATGGCAAAGCATAACCTTGTCGTCTTTGTTGACTCGGACAGCTTTCTTGAGCCAACGGCTATTCGCCATCTGGTGCAGCCTTTCCAGGATCCGAAGATGGGCGGCGTTGCTGGTCGAACGGATGTGGAGAATACGTATACGAACACGATCACCAAGCTGCAGACCGTTCGCTATTTTATCGCTTTTCGTATTATGAAGGCAGCGGAATCCTGGTTCGATAGTGTAACCTGCTTGTCCGGTCCGTTGTCCTGCTATCGCAAGGAATTGGTGCTACAGCACGCGGATGCTTGGCTGACACAGAAGTTCCTGGGGCAGCCTGCGACCTTTGGCGATGATCGAAGCATGACGAACTATATTCTAAAAACCCATCGAACAGGTTATCAGGATACGGCCATATGCTCGACGATCGTTCCGTCTAAAATGGATGTCTTCCTGAAGCAGCAGATGCGATGGAAGCGCTCGTGGCTGCGTGAGTCCTTGCGTGCAGGAACCTTTATATGGCGCAAGGAACCGTTCATGGCATTATTCTTTTATATTGGAGTCATTGTTCCGATTGCGGCGCCTGTTATTGTTCTCTATAACCTCGTCTATGTACCGGTTGTTCATCATGTCTTTCCCTTTACTTTTCTGATGGGACTGTTCATGATGGCACTGCTGATGAGTCTTGCACACCTCTTGTTCAGGAAGAGCAAGCTGTGGGTGTTCGGATTTGTGTTCTGCGTATTTTATGAGTTCATTCTCTTGTGGCAGATGCCTGTGGCCTGGTTCACCTTCTGGAAGTCCACTTGGGGTACGCGGGAGACACCACAGGACATTGAGGCAAGGAAGAAGAAGGAAGAGCGCAAGAACAAACGAAAAATGAAAAAAGGATGGCAGGCCTAGATGATCAATAAGCATAAGACTGCCGCTATGGATGTTCACCGGAAGAATGCGCGAAAGCTGCGCAAGTCGATTATCCAGTTCATTGTTCTAATTCTATTGGCCCTGCTGCTCATAAAAACGTTGTTTAATATGGATAAGTACGAGGAGCCTGACCGGGCTGCTTGGACGGGGACTGACGGTTTTATAGCGATATCCTATTTTGGAGTCGGACGATCAGGTACAGCCAAGCTTGTGGATAAGGATCAGCTGAAGGATCAGCTGGAGGCACTGTATCATCAGGGGTATGTAACGATATCGCAGCAGGACATCCTTGATTTTTACCATGAAGGGAAGTCTCTGCCGGAGAAGGCGCTGTTTCTGTCCTTCGAAGATGGTCGGAACGATTCCAGCTTATTCGCTCAGCCTCTGCTAGAGAGGTTTAATTACAAGGCAACGTTTCTCTCCTATGCCAACAAGGTCGGCAACAGCGAACGGAAATTTGTTCAGCCGAAGGAAATGCTGAAGATGACGGAGACGGGATATTGGGAACTGGGGTCAAACGGCTACCGGCTGAGTTATATTAACGTATTTGATGGAGGAAGGCCGGTTCATCGGAGAGAAGGATGAGAGCGAGCTGCCTGATAAATCAGATATCGAATACTACAATCATTATTTGATGGATTTTATAAGGGACAAGAATATGATCCCTGTTGAAGACCGAACGCAGATGGAAGCCAGAATTAAGGCCGATTATGATCTGATGAAAAATATATATACGGATTCGCTTGGTTATGTTCCCGGCGTATATATGATTATGCACGCCAATGCGATGGGAAACGGGATGAACAGGCTGGTGACGAATGCCAATGAGCAGCAGATCAGAGCGCTGTATGACCTTCACTTTAACCGGGAGGGCAATGCGCTGAATACTCAGGCAGATCAGGTGTATAATCTAAGCCGGGTTCAGCCCGCACCCTATTGGTCGACCAATCATCTGCTGATGAAGATCGTGCAGGATTCGGGTCAGTCTCTGGAGTTCGTCCAAGGAGATGAGCGCGAAGCAGAGAACTGGCGTCTAATAACAGGGGCCGCTGAATTTAAAGAAGGCGAGATCATTCTCACTTCGCCCGCCGGGGGGATGGGCAGACTTGCGCTGCTTGATTCGATTGGCTCTAACGACGTTTCGATTCGTTTCCAGGCTGCAGGCAATGTAGTGGGTCGTCAGGGAGTGTACTTACGGAACGATGAAGAGAAGGGGAGCTACCTGCGGGTCGATCTTGTAAATAACAGTCTGCGTGTTGTACAGAAGACAGCAGGTCATGAGGAAGAAACCATCTATGAAGAGAAGCTGGATCCGGTGATCTGGTCCCATGAAGACCTGACGTATGATAAGGCCTCTGTGTATACCAAGGAGCAGACAACGGCGGGAGATCGGGATGGAGATGAGGAATATCCGATTAATATTGCGGATCAACGTCAAATTCAGATATCGCTGAAGAAGGACAAGCTTAGTGTCACTGTTGATGATGCAGAATGGATTAAGCAACTGCCTGTTGATCCTTCCATAGATGAAGGTAAGCTCATGCTCTATGCTGCTTATCACAAGCAGAACAAGAAGGACACGATCTATGATGGGATCTTCAAAGAGATTGAAGTATATGTAAGTGAACCGGATGCTGAGGAGCCTTCCAAGCTGTACAGCAATATTCCAACAGGCTGGGAGAGAGTATCCTACACGGTAAGAAATGCTTTCAATTCAGCCATTGATTGGGCTGTCGAAACATTTTGATGAGCTGCGATCAATCATGACGAGCTATAGAATGGAGATACGATGTGGTTAGGACAAGCTATGGAAAGCGCAGGAAACGTGGAAATCGTGGGCGACGTGGACGGTATGGGAAGCCGGCATTTGTATTTGTTGTCCTCCTGGTGATCGGTTTACTCGCTGCCCTGCTGTTCTTCCTGCTGCAGAACAAGAATGCTCAGGCTCCAGTTAAAGCTCCAGGGCAGGCCTCAGAGCTGCCCGCTCAGGAGCTGTCTGTCTGGATTACCGACTGGCAGTGGGAAGCGGGCATTGAGGATTGGTCTGCCCTGCACAAGGGGACCGTTGATTTACAGCTGTTTGCAGCTTATTTTGATGAGCGGGATGAGCTGTATTTTACAGAGACGATGTCGAATGCTCTTCCCCGGCTGCATGAGCTGACGGGTGTTGAAGCAGATTCTGATGCACGGATTGGACTCACGCTGGTCAATGATATCATTCATGACGATGGAAGTACGGTCCAGAAGGACCCTGAGCTGCTGACACGACTTACCTCAACGAACGAATCGCGAGCACGGCATATGGAGAGCATTACGAAGATCGTAGGGCGATACGGCCTGGATCAAATCGAGATTGATTACGAGCAGATAAAAGATCAGGATTGGCCGAATATGATCCGGTTTTATGAGGAGCTGGCTCTTGAGCTTGACGAGATGAATGTGTCTCTGCGTATTGTACTTGAACCCAAGGCACCTATTGAGGAGCTGAAGCTGCCTGAGGGACCGGAGTATGTTATGATGGCCTACAATTTGTACGGGGGGCACAGCGGTCCAGGTCCCAAAGCAGATATGGTATTTATTAAGGAGCTTGCTGCGAGGATGAGTCATCTACCAGGTGATCCCATCATGGCTTTCTCGGCGGGTGGATTTGATTGGTCCGAAGGCAGCAGCACGGTCTCTCTTACGGAGAAGGCAGCTGCTGATTTGCTGGATAGATATGAGATCACTCCTGAACGAGATACGAAGAGCGGCAGCTTGTATTTTAATTACACGGATGAGGATGGAGCACCCCATACGGTGTGGTACGCCAATCACGAGACACTTCAAGGCTGGATGGAGGAAGCAGGCCGTGAGGGGATTCATAAATATGCTATATGGCGGCTTGGTGAACTGGGAGAAGATACACGGGATTTGCTTCGTGAAATAGAGTAAATGTCGAATTATTGCGGTTTTTTGTTGCGAAGAAATCGGGTAAGAAATCAAACGTTTTCATGATACAATGGGGAAGTGAATGAGGTACGGAGGCGGAACCTTTTTTGCTTCTTCTTTTTTTTTGCCTGCCAGTACCTATATATGTAAACGCAATCATAATGATCAAATATGTAAATGTGAGAGGTGACCCATGAATCAACAAATATTGTTTAATGACGGCTGGGAATTTGCGAAGATGCACCTTGAAGCAAAGGATGCCGGGGCAGCAGGACAAGATCCGAGTGAACTGAATACAGCGGCAGCGGCTGGGCTTTCTTATGAGCCGGTGGATCTTCCGCATGACTGGTTAATCTATAACTCGCTGGACTTGTATGAGAACAGCATTGGCTGGTACCGCAAGAAATTTACATACAACGAGGGTGAGAAGCAGGTTCTCCTCGCTTTTGACGGTGTTTATATGGATTCCTCTGTCTATGTAAATGGACAGCTCGTGGGCGAATGGAAGTATGGATATTCTGCCTTTGAGCATGAGATCACGCAGGCACTGGTACCCGGTGAGAACGAAATTATCGTCAAGGTCGTACACCAAAGCCCGAACAGCAGATGGTATTCTGGAGCCGGAATTTACCGGGACGTATGGCTTAAGACAAGAGCGAACGATCATATCGTGACGAACGGGATCTATGTATCTACGACTCCGCAGGGACAGGACTGGCTGGTTGAAGTGGAGACAGATGCACATATCCAGCAGGACGGTGAGCTTGTTCACACCATCATGGATCAGGGGAAGGTTATCGCTGCTTCCTCAGATCGGCTTACGGCAGGGACGGAATCCACAGTGACAAGCCGTCAGCAGATAACGGCCGAGAATCCTCTACTGTGGAGTACCGATGAGCCGCATCTGTACCAGCTGGTCACTGAACTGAAGATGGCTGGGGAAACGGTTGAGAAGGTGACTCAGAGTATAGGCTTCCGCACGGTCAGTATGGACCCGAACGACGGCTTCCGCTTGAACGGTGTGAAGATGAAGCTGAACGGCGTGTGCGAGCATCATGACTTGGGAGCTCTCGGAGCTGCATTTAATGTGACTGCCCTGCGCAGAAGATTCGAGCTGCTGAAGGAGATGGGCGTGAACTCGATTCGTACAGCTCACAACATGCCGGCGAAGGCGTTTATGGAGCTGGCGGATGAGATGGGAATGCTGATTGTCTCCGAAGCGTTTGATATGTGGGAGAGATCCAAGACGCCTTATGACTATGCGAGGTTCTTCCCGGAATGGGCGCATACGGACGTGAAGAGCTGGGTGATGCGGGACCGCAATCATCCAAGCCTTATTATGTGGAGTATCGGGAACGAGATTTATGATACACATGCAGATGAGCGCGGGCAAGAAGTGACTCAAATGCTGATGGACTATGTGCTGGAATTTGATCCGAAGCAGAATGGACGCGTTACGATCGGCTCTAACTACATGCCATGGGAGAATGCGCAGAAATGTGCCGACATCGTGAAAGTGGCGGGCTACAACTATGCGGAGAAGTATTATGACAAGCATCATGCAGAGCATCCGGACTGGATCATCTACGGAAGCGAAACGGCTTCGGTCGTACAGAGCCGGGGAATCTATCATTTCCCGTTTGAAAAAGCGATCCTGGCCGACGATGATGAGCAGTGCTCTGCGCTTGGCAACAGTACGACCAGCTGGGGAGCGAAGTCGGCGGAGGCATGTATTTTGGCCGAAAGAGACACGCCGTACTCCCTTGGACAATACTTGTGGACCGGCTTCGATTATATTGGTGAGCCGACGCCGTATCATACGAAGAACTCTTATTTTGGACAGCTGGATACCGCTACTTTCAAGAAAGATTCCTATTACATCTATCAATCCGCGTGGACGGATTACAAGAAAGCACCAATGGTTCACATTTTCCCTTATTGGGATTTCAGCCCTGGTCAAATGATTGATGTACGCGTGTGCTCCAATGCACCGAAGATTGAGCTGCAGCTGAACGGAAGCACTATCGGAACATATGACATTGATCATGAGAACGGTACGCAGCTGGTCGGCTGGTGGAAGGTGCCTTACGAGCCAGGTGAGCTTAAGGCGATTGCATATGACGAGAATGGCCATGTGATTGCGACAGATGTGCAAAGATCTTACGCGGATGCAGCGAAGATTCGCCTGCTGCCGGATAAGCGCATGCTTATTGCCGACGGCACAGACCTTATTTTCGTAGAGATTAATGTGGAAGACGAAGCAGGGAACGTGGTACAGAATGCAAATAATCGTGTGAATGTCAGCGTAAGCGGAGCAGGACGCCTTATTGGTCTCGATAGCGGGGACAGCACAGATTATGATCAATACAAAGGACAGAGCAAACGACTGTTCAGCGGCAAGCTGATGGCGATTATTGGTGCGACGAAGGAGCCGGGAGCGATCAAGATTGAGGTGACCTCTGAGGGTCTTATAGGACAATCCGCCGAATTCCAGTCTGTTCCTGCAGCGGATGAAGTACAGCTTGGCAGCATCGATGCAAACACGAAGAACGAGGCAATGGAGATTGTGATGGGAAGGGCGGCTGAGGTTCCGCTGCGCAAAATCGAGCTCATTAGTAGTAAAGGTCAGGTGCTGAATCCGTCCAATACCATGTTAACGGTGACAGCGAATCTGTATCCGGTCAATACTTCATATACGGATCTTGAGTGGTCTGTCGTTAACGATGCCGGTATTGAGTCCAACATCGCGAAGATTGAGGCGGACGGGCATACCGCTACGATCAGCGCACTTGGTGATGGTGAATTCCTGGTACGCGCCACAAGCAAGAACGGAACCGACAAGACCAAGCTGATCTCCCACTTGGAATTCAGAGCCGAAGGGCTTGGCACCGCCTTCAAAGATCCGTATGGCTTTATTACCGGAGGTCTGTACGATGATGCGATAGGCGATGTCAGCAACGGGAATGAGAAAGGGTTCGCTACGAGCCGCGACGGGAAGACCGTTGTTGGCTTCCAGAACATCGACTTTGGTTCTTACGGTTCGGACACGATGACGATTCCGATCTTTGCACTCTCGAATGAGAAATACTTCATTCAGATCTGGGAGGGCCTGCCGGAGGAAGAAGGCAGTACCCTGCTAGCGGATGTAGTGTACCAGAAGGAATCCAAATGGAATGTGTATCAAGAGGAGACATACCGCCTGTCGAAACGCTTGAATGGGATCACGTCCATCTATTTCGTGCTGAATCAGAAGATTCACGTCAAGGGCTTTACGTTCGAGAAGAAGAATAGAGCCTTCGAGCAGAATGCAGCTGCACAGTGCGATCACATCTATGGTGACACCTTCACAGTCTCGGGAGATCAAGTAGAGGGTATCGGTAATAACGTATCACTGGAATTTAGTGATATGGACTTTACAGTGGAAGGTACTTCAAGAATTGTATTCTACGGCAGCTCACCGATTGACAAGAATACGATTCATATCCGGTTTGCGGGTCCTGATGGCGAGAGCAATCAGCTTGTGGAGTTTGTGCAGTCCAATGGATACGAAGAACAGGTATTTGAGCTGGAGACAGTAACAGGTAAGCAGAAGGTGACATTCATCTTCCTGCCGGGCAGTAACTTTGACTTTGGCTGGTTTAAGTTTGAGAAGTAAGTTTATTCGAAGAAAATTATAAATTGAATGCAGAAAAGAGGGGGCAGATGCCCAATATCATCGAGTGAAGTCTGAACTTAATGATATTGAGGCAGGGTACCCCCTCTTTTTAATACTTAATGAATTGGCTTGTACGCTTAACTTTCTATTTCCTTAATTCTTTTTCTAACCTGTTCTGTTTCTCTGTGAGTGCATTTATTTCTTCTTTTAGCGTTCGATATATGGAATACATAGATGACCCGATGATGATAAGAAGAATTCCCGAAATTGGTAGTACATAGCGTAAAATATATATATTATAAAAATAAATATCGGGAGTATCGGATCTAACACTTCTAGGTATAAAAAGAATGAGACCACTAGCAATTAATATAACTCCTAAAATTATAGAGAGATTATAGAATGTTTTAAACTTTGCAGATTCCAATAAAATCACTCCTCATCGGCTATAAATTAATTTCACATATCATTTCATTGCCGAGGCTATTGTATAGAAGATTAACCTGTTAAGGTTCCTATGTAAACCATTCCTTACTCAAATCATTTATAGATCTCAACGTTAAAGGAGCGAGCATATGAAAAATAATGAAGGGACAAACCAATCAACGGATAAATCAGAGAGTGAATTAATTGACACCTTCATTTCACAATTCCCGCCTGAGGTTCAGAGTAAATTACAGACGTTGAGACAGGTCATTAGAGAAGCTGCACCTGAGGCGAAGGAGAAGATAAGCTACCAGATGCCGACGTTTGTACTGGCAGGCAATCTGGTTCATTATTCAGCCTTCAAGCACCATATCGGTTTTTATCCGGGCTTAAGTGGTATCACTGTATTTAAGGATGAATTATCGAAGTACAAGGGGGCCAAGGGCTCTGTGCAATTTCCAATGGACCAGCCCCTTCCGTATGACCTAATCAGCAGGATCGTGAAGTATAGGGTGATGGAGAACAAGGAGAAGGCTGGTGTTAAACGTCAATGAGTTGGAAGAAGGATACGCCTGACAAGGACAACACATCAGGTATTCTGGATATTTGTGATCGGACTACAGGCGAGATGACCTCGATAATCGCCAAAATTGAAGAATTACAACTAGAGGTAAATAGTCTTGTGCTTATGAAGGATGGAGTGATAAAGGCTGAGATCTACCGGGAGCCTTATCGTAAGGGATGCCCTCAGCTGCTGTATTCATTAAGCAAGAGCTTTACTTCCATCGCGATAGGCATTGCTTGGGATCAAGGGCTCATTCGTCTAGATGATCCGGTCATTTCCTTTTTTCCTGATAAACTTCCTCCCGTGATCTCTCCTAACCTGGCCAAGATGTCGATTCATCACCTGCTGTCTATGAACACGGGGCATCACGATGATATTTATGCAGAAATCGCCAGGGAGCAGGACTGGGTAAGAGCCTTCCTCTCCTTAGAAGTAAAGTATGAACCGGGAACCCATCATCTGTACAACACACATGCCACCTATATGCTCTCTGCAATCCTTGAGCGTGTCACAGGACGTAATCTGGTAGATTTCCTGATGCCGACATTGTTTGATCCGCTGCATATCCCGCGCCCAATATGGGAGACCTGTCCCATGGGTATCACTGCAGGAAGCATAGGGCTCAGTCTGACGACAGACAGCGTGGCAAGATTCGGTCAAATGCTGCTGGATAAAGGAATGTATGCAGACAAGCGCATTGTATCCGAACAATATATTGAACTGGCGACGACGAAGCATAGCGACACAGCGGATCGAAAGGATCGGATAGACTGGCAGCAAGGATATGGATACCAGTTTCATATGTGCAGGCAAGGCTGCTATAGAGGGGATGGATCTTTTGGCCAGTTGTGCTTCGTTGCACCTTCCGCAGGCATTGTGCTTGCGGTAAATTCCAGCTTCAAGAGCATGGAGCCGCTGCAAACGCTGCTGGATTTGATCTATACGTATGTGCTGAGCCCTTTCGTGAAAAACGACAATAAGTTAAATCAGATGGAGAGGAAGCTTCACCTAAGTTCCAGGCTTCCGGAGCGAGTGGAGCCTATGAAGGTACCGACGGGCATTCGAGAGATAGATGGGAGATGTTATAGGTTTGACGAGCATCCTGAAGGACTGCGCTCGATCCAATTTCGTTCCATAGGGGACAGATTGGAGCTTCAAATGCAATATGGAGATGAGCGGGATCAGCTGCTTGCCTTCGACCTCAACAGACCGGTGACACAGCAAGGAATATTCCATAAGGATCTATCCCTTCATTTACAGGAGGTTGTAGCTTGTGCTTCGTGGATGAGCAGTGATACTCTGCAGCTGACACTGTTCTATATCGAAACACCTTATATGGTGACATATCACTTAGCATTTACGGAACGGGAAATCGAGCTGAACTATCATGTGAACGTCTCCTTTGGACTTCGTCAATATCAGGCATTGGGACAATTACAAGGTGCCTAAATCCTCTAATCTGTTACTATCTCTTACGTCCATATTTCTTGGCGTTAGTCAGAATGTGCTGATATAGACTCTTATCCTTCATATTCTTCAGCGGATAGAACTGAGGTCTTGTGTTGACCTCCAGAATCCAGATCCCGCCATTCTTATCCAGCGCAACATCGAGACCCAGCTCATGGAAGCCATTCTTGTGGGAATCAAATACTTTGCCGACAGACTTTCCGAGCTTTTTGAGTTCTGCTTCAATCTCTTCTGCTGTGGTGTTAGAGAAGCCAGCATTTAATAGGGTGGGGCGAATAAATCCGATGCTTCCGCCTTGCTGATAGTTGGTAGCTACTTTACCCGGCGTACCGATCTTGGTAAAAATACCAGATGATTTCCAGCTTCCGCTGCTCGATTTCTGAACCATCACCCGAATATCGAACGGTTTGCCGTTGGTTTTCTTAAGCTGAATGCCTTGCTGAAGCAGGTACGGCTCACGGTTATTTCGTTTTTTTAATTCATTATATAAATTATCAAGCGTAGTGAATTGCTTCTTGACCGAGTTGTGCTGGTACTGGTATCCATTATCGCGCTTCTTGATTCTTATAATGTTGTAGCCTCCAGTACCGTTCTCCGGCTTAAAAAAGACCGTCGAGTACTGTGACAGCATGCTGCTCAGATTACTTCGGCTGAACGGCATCGTTTTTGGAAGATAATCTTGTACTTCAGGGCTTTTGTCGAGCCATTTGGTCTTGGTCCATTTGCTCTTGATGGTTGTGCTTGTATAGTGCATTTTCTTCTTCACAGGTTCTCATCCCCTTTCTACCTTAGGATATGATGGCTGATGAAGTCCGTTAGTGCACTAGTCTAGCTAGGGATAATGGGGCATCTGACACGGATAGAAAAGAGTGTAAATATGTGCGTAAGCCCAATAAATCCTGCGAATAAGGTCCGGATTGGGCTTTTTTTTATTGCCTGCTGCTTGAGAAAAAGTGTGTCATATAACACAGCAGCAATAATTATTTTACATGTGATGTTAAATAAATCATCCCGCTTGACCGATGAATAAATGTAAATCTTTTAACTTTATGCGGAGTATAGGCAATTAAAAATGCAGTAAATGAGCAAGGCTTAACCAATGAACTGGAGGTTTTTTTGAGTGAGCAAGTTAAGTAAGAAGCTAAAGTGGTTCGACAAGAGCAAGCTGAAGTGGCCCAACAAAAACAAGCTGAGATTAACCGTGAAGTATAAGCTGATGATCGTATTTCTTATCGTACTAATTATCCCATCTTCTCTTATAGGGACCCTATCGTACCAATCCGCGAAGCATGTGCTGGATAAGGAATTCATGCGCAGTGCGGGCGAGAGCGTGGACGTCATCAACGCAGTCATCACAGATGTCATTGCTCCTAAACGAGAAGATGTTGTAATCTTCGCCAACCATGTCAACGCAACGCGGTATGATGGAGTCGATAGTCCTGATATTAGAGCCGAGTTCGATAACTACATACAATTCCATAGAGATTTAGACAGCATGTATGTCGGAACAGAAGAGGGTGTCATGATTCAGGTTCCGAGAAAGCAGCTTACTGAGGATTACGATCCACGTCAGAGACCTTGGTATAAAAAGGCGATGGAGAACAAGGGGCAGGTCGTCGTTACCGATCCCTATGTATCCGCAGCAACCGGCAATCTGGTCGTCGCGGTAGCAAAAATGACCGAGGATGGCTCGGGTGTTGTCGGCATGGACATTAACCTGCAGAACTTGAGTCAAGTCGCTGGTCAAGTAAACATTGGTACAGAGGGATATGCGATCGTTCTGGATCAGCAAAGGAATATCGTAGTTCATCCTACGATGGAGCTAGGTATAAGAGCAGGTGAGGATTTCTTTGATCAGATGTTCGCATCAGAACAAGGCGAGTTCGATTTCACTTATGAAGGGGATTCGAAACGCATGGAATTCACCACGAATGAGCTGACGGGCTGGAAGGTCGGCGGTATTGTGTTTGATACCGAGATTGAAGGCATTACTCAGCCCATTCTTATTGCAACGAGTATCGTTATTGTTGTTGCCATTGTGCTCGGCTTATTACTAGTATTCTTCCTTATTGCCTCTATTACGAAGCCGCTTCAAGCGCTGCGCACATCAGCAGCCCGGATTAGTGAAGGAGATTTGACCGAGAAGATTCAGCTGAAAAATAACGACGAGCTTGGAGACCTCGCAGGCTCATTTAATCAAATGTCTCACAACCTGCGAACGCTGATCCAGGAAATCGGCTCCAAATCAGAGCATGTTGCTGCATCATCAGAGGAGCTTACCGCAAGCTCAATGCAAACAGCCACGGCTTCAGAATATGTAGCTTCTTCGCTTCAGGAAGTGGCAAGCCGGGCGGAAACGCAGAACGATCAGTTGAACCAAACGGTAGAAGCTCTTACTCAGATCAGCCTGGGTATTCAGAAGGTAGCCGGGAATGCGGTTCATGTCTCGGATTTGACGAAGCATGCAGCAGAGCAGGCAGCGGACGGGAATGATTCCGTGCTGAAGACGATGGATCAGATGAATGCGATATACAAATCAGTGAATAAATCTAATGAACAGCTGCAATCGCTGCAGCAGCGTTCTCAAGAGATCGCTGTCATTGTCGATCTGATCGGCGGTATCGCTGGGCAGACGAAGCTGCTATCCCTTAACGCTTCCATTGAGGCGGCAAGAGCGGGCGAGCACGGCAGAGGATTTGCCGTGGTAGCTGAGGAAGTCGGTCATCTGGCCAAGCAGTCGGAGGAGGCTGCGAAGCAAATTATCGAACTGATCGGGCACATCCTTAAGGAAACGGAGACCACAGCGGAGAGCATGAAGCTGGCTGCAGAAAAAGTAGAGAGTGGACTCACCATTTCCTTCAATACGACAGAAACCTTCTCTTCCATCATTCAAAATATTCAGGAAATTCCTGTCCAGGTAGAAGAGGTCGCGACCCTGTCTGAACAGATTGCAGCAAGTGCGGGGCAGGTCACATCTACCGCTCAGAACCTGCTGACGCTGTCCACGGAGAATGCATCCTTATCCGAAGATATGGCAAGCTCAACACAAGAACAGCTGGCATCCATGGAGGAAATCAGTGCAGCTTCGGCTTCCTTGTCCAAGCTTGCTGAAGAGCTGCAGGAATTGGTTCAGCAATTTAAAATCTAGGATTCTGCCATAAATACATTACGAAGAGGACCCTTCTGAGAAGTATAAGAAGGGTCCTCTTCTGTGCTGAATGTGTGGGTATAAATTGTATGTAGAACTAATCCTGCTGCCGAATCTTGCCTCATCAATGCACCTCTTGCTGTATATGGAACTAAATTTCTGTCGGTAAGCCGTGAAGATACATCTGAATACAATCGGAATGTCGGCGTAGTACATCGATTGTTTTGGGATGAGGAGCTGTGTACATCACAGGATAATCCATTTCTTCATAGTAATCGCGTATCTGAAATGCAAGATGCTCTTCATCTAATGAGAACTTCGCATTCACACCCGGCTTATTCCCTCTCGCATCAAGTCTGATCCATCTGCCGATGGACGAAAGATAAACACTGTTTAATGCATGGATGCAGTACCCCATTTCCGGGGTATCTCCAAGCGTTAAACGCTGATAACAAAATCCTGTCGGAATTCCTTTGCACCGCAATATGGCACAGAGTAAATTGGACTTGGCATAACATATACCTTCCTGATATAGCAATACATCCGATGCGATACACGTAATGCGTGAGCTCTGAATATCCCAGGAGTGAGCAATCTGATCCCGAACATATTCAAAGGCGATTTTCACGAGTTCGGTTTCACTTACCGAAGAGTTGTACAACTCATTTGCCAGTTGTTGAATGGAAGGATGTGAGTAATTCACTTCCTTTGTTTCGCATAAATAGTCTTCTACAGATCCAGATTGGGCGATAAGCTGCAGCATCTGCATTCCTCCTCATCATACTTGACTTCAACCTATCAAAAAAAACGTTGAAAATCTAGATATATATATTGCTGCGAAGTCAATGAATAGAAGCTGAAGATATACAAGGCATAAGACTTATAAAAAATTGTAATGTCAGATCATATGACAAAAAATTGAAATCTAGCAAATGAAGTATAAAATAGGTTTCGAGAGTTACTAACTACGAGAGAGAAAGGAGTTATGATCATGAGAATGACCATTCTAGCAAAAAGAACCATGTCCTTCGTCATTTCCGGAATGTTGATCGGAGCTATACCTGAGCTGGCGGGAACGCCTTCAACCGTGCATGCGCAGGAACAGATTCGATTGGAAGAGATGACAGTCAGTGAATTGACTGAGGGATACAACAGTGGAAAATATACAGCTAAGCAGATCGTCCAAGCTTATTTGGATCGAATTGAGAAGTATGAGGATACATATAACGCGTTCACCTTCATGAATGATAACGCCCTGCAAGAGGCGGAGGAGATTGACCGTCTTCGGGGTGAAGGAGCGGAGCTGGGTCCGCTTGCGGGTATACCCGTTGTTATCAAGGAAGCGGTGGATGTCGCTGGATTCCCAAGCACATTTGGCTGGGCACCCCTTAGTAAATCAGCGGGTGGCATTGAACTGATGCCTGCTGAGGATGCTCCGGTCGTGTCACGGCTGAAGGAAGCAGGGGCCATCATCATCGGGAAGACGAATATTCCGGCCTTCAGCGCAACAGGAACGCATGCGAATACGAGCTGGGCTGGACCTACGTATAATGCAGTTGATCCCTCAATTGCACCGGGCGGCAGCAGCAGCGGGACAGCAATGGCGATCTCGGGGAATTTGGCCGTCCTTGGAATTGCCGAGGAGACGGGAGGCTCGATCCAGAATCCGGCGGCAGCGCAGGCGATTGTCGGTATCAAGCCCTCGTTCGGACTTATTCCGACAACGGGAGTTACACCGCTTGCCGGAAGCACACGGGACGTTCTCGGACCGCATGCCCGTACTGTGCTGGATGCGGCAGTGATGCTCGATGTCATGGCCGGTTATTCAGAGAAGGATGAGAAGACAGAGGCTGCCATTGGCCATATTCCTGAAGAAGGCTACGCAGCAGCCGTGAGTGATCAGGCACTGAAGGGCAAGAGGTTAGGTCTGTATGGACCGGGCTGGCGTGATAGTGAGCTGTCGGCAGAAACAGCAGCGCTGTATGAGCAAGCCGTGAAGGAACTGGAGGAAGAAGGGGCCGTTGTAGTAGAGGATCCTTTTGCCGGATCAGGCTTCAAAGAGTATGTGAAGAAGACGGGAAATGTCGGTATGGAGACGTTCTTCTACGATCTGGAGAGCTATTTGAAGAACTTAAATCCTGAAGACGATACCTTATCTATTCAAAGTGTATTTGAAGAGGCCGGTGAGCTTCCTTGGGTCAAAGGCGGACCGCTCAGTTTTATGGAAGGAAGATTTGAGGATATCGATACGGCAATTACCGACGCGAAGAAGACGCCAGATTTAACGGAGTTCAATGAAGTTAGAGAAGAGTATCTGCGAATCTTGGACAGTGTCATGGAAGAGCATGATCTGGATGGGTTTGTGTATCCACAAATGTCTAACCGGATTCCGAAGCTGGGCGAAGGCGATATTGGCGCGACAACGGTGCCCGAGATTAATATCAGCGGCCTGCCATTAATTACGGTGCCTGCAGGCTATTACGAGAATGGCTCACCCTTTGGCCTCGCGTTCTTTGGAGAGATGTGGGGAGAAGCCGAGCTTATTGCAATGGCATATGATTACGAACAGGCAACCCATCATCGGGAGCAGCCCGTATTAATTGAGAAGTCTGCAGATTATACCGATGTTAAACCCAATAGCCCCTATTTCCCTGCTGTGATGTCATTGGCAGCTGCCGGAGCGATCGATGCGGATCAATCCGAATTTCTGCCGAATGAGCCGATTAGCCGTGCGGAAACAGCTGATATTATAGCAAAGGGCTTGCATCTGAATATTCCGGACAATGCGGGTACCCTACTTGATGGCTTTGAGGATATTTCATCCGAGGATGAGTATGCGGGGGTAATAGCTGCAGTATACCGTGAAGGAATTCTCCTAGGCGGATCAGATTTGTTTATGGGTGGGCAGTCACTGACGAGAGAACAGATGGCGTCTGTATTGGTAAGAGCCTTTGATCTGCCCAAGCTGTCCAACAGTCCGCACACGGTAGTGATGACGAATGTGAAGACCGCACACAAAGAGGATGTTATGATCCTGGCTCAGCACGGAATAACGGTCGAGCTGGACAATTATAGACCACAGGATACCGTTACGCGCGGTGAATTTGCCGCCTTTATGTACAGAGCGATGGGGCTGCAGCTGTAAATGTAGTCTGGCTTTCAGGATTCCCCTTAAACTAAAATGATGGAATGAAAAAAAAGAGTCTGGGCTAACGATTAATTCGGTTGGCCAGACTCTTTTTTTTCCAAATTACTAACGATTCATTTCGCGCATAAAATTCATGATTGCTTCAATGCGTATTTTATCAGCACAATCTTCGCAACAAAAAAGCTTATCCTTTCTTTCCTTAGCTTGTTTATATTTTTGTGAACCTTCGTATACCCTGAATGTATTCTTACAATTATAGCAACGTACATCATAGTAAAACATTTGGTAACCTCCTTACATCACTTCTTAGTTGATATATCGAAGATTGTAACCAGTTCTCTCGTCATTCTTAAACATCTAAATGGGTTCTCCTTAATTCCATTGCATGCTACTTGAAATATTGTTCCAGAATCGCGGTATCAAATCCGTTAGAAATTTTAAATTCGCCTCCGTTATATTTATCCCTTGGTCTGCGTGAATTTTCTATACGAATATATTGATCATTATAGAGGTGCATATCAAAATGGGCTCCGGTCTTCAGCTGGATCCGGACAGTATAGTATTCCCATGGGAGGCCGCCGTCACGGGATGATTCCAATTTCATCTTGGAGAAATGAGAGATGAGCCCCTGAATCTCCGATGGATCTATAATCTCAACACGTTCCCAATCCTCATAGTCCTCGGTTCGCTTGGTAATATCAATCATATAATATGTATCTGTTTCTTTGACGTAATCCAGTACCAGTTCATCGAACGAGGCATAATGCAGTGACAGAATTCGCCATAGTACAGCGGCTGTCAACAGGGCGGATAGGGTGAAGCCTGCGATCAGTTTGAACCGTTTACTCTTCATTTTCATCAGTATCCTTTCCTTTACTATGACTTGGGAGTAATAGTAACGCTTATTTTCCATTATATGAATAAACGTTGCAAAAAGGGGTAAAGTTTAAGAAATTGCTTTTATAAATAGAAGTTCGGAGTATATGCGCAAAACAGGACTGGCTTTCGCCAGAGGAAAAAGCTGACTTGCAATAGGTTACGCAACTGTGTAATGTAGACAAGGCGCGCAATTTTGCGTAAATGCGCATTAATCATAAGTAAAAGGGAGTTTATGTGTGTGATGTCAATTGTAATTGGAATTCTTGGGCTTGTACTGACCCTGGGACTTGGATTCCTGCTTAGCAACGATAAGAAGAATATCAACTTCAAAGCCATTGGAGTGCTGTTCGTTCTTCAAATATTGCTTGCCCTATTTATGTTCAAGACGAGCATTGGTGTGGGCATTGTCGAGACGGTATCGAATTTTGTAACGAAGGTGCTGTCCTACGGATATCAAGGAATTGAATTTGTCGTTGGGGGATGGGCTCCGCCAGAAGCAAGCGTGTTCTTTATCAACGTGCTGCTGCTCATTATCTTTACGGCAACGCTGTTGTCCATACTGACACATATTCGGGTGCTGCCGCTGGCAATCAAGTATATCGGAGGGGCCCTTGCGAAGATTACGGGACTGTCGAATGTACTTACCTTTAATGCAGTGAACTCGATCTTCTTCGGTCAATCCGAGTCACTGATTGCAATCAAGCATCATCTGCAGAAGATGAATGATAACAAACTGTTTGTTGTATGTGCCTCTGCCATGGGTTCGGTGTCCGCATCCATCATGGGATCATATATGACGATGATTCCGCCTCAATATGTCCTTGTAGCCATGATCTTGAACGCGATGTCTGCCCTGATCATAGCAACGATGGTCGCTCCTTCGAAGCCGAGTGAGGATGAGAAGATTGATGTACGGGAAGTCTCCCAGACCAAATCGATCTTCGAGGCCATTTCGGCGGGTGCACTGGATGGTGGTAGAGTTGCCCTCATTGTAGGTGCGATGCTGATTGCATACGTCGGTCTAATTGCTTTGCTGGACGGGGCACTCAGCGGAATATTCGGTATCTCATTTACACAGATTTTAGGCTACATCTTTAGTCCTGTTGCTTGGATTATGGGAATTCCGGCAAGTGAAATGGTAACGGCGGGCTCCATTATGGGAATGAAGCTGGCGACGAATGAATTTGTAGCCATGCTCGAGTTTCAGCCGCTGATCGAGCAGCTTAGTCCCAAGACGGTTGCGATCGTCTCTACTTTCCTGGTGTCATTCGCGAATTTCAGCTCCATCGGAATTATTAGTGGATCGATTCAAGCGATCAGTGGTGAAAAAGCCGCCGTGGTTGCCAAATTTGGCCTCAAGGTACTGCTTGTTGCGACACTTGCATCCATTATTACAAGTATCATCGCCGGTCTGTTTGTGTAACAGGCAGATAGGATTGCAGCGCAAGGCTAGCATATAGACATAAACAACCCCGATTCTTATCCATGAAGAATCGGGGTTGTTTTTTTGGTTACGATTATCCTACTGGTATGATTCAGCAATCCTTATGAATCAAACGTTTGATGGGATACTTGATCAGCAGCAGCTTTATTTTTCTTACCCCATTTCTGTGGCAGCACAATGAGTGCCGGTACAAGCATAGGCAGAAGAATGAAGCACAGCACGATCAGTCCGGCCATTACGGCCGTTGCCAGCTCAATCAGCAGAACAAGTCCGGATGGGATCAGTGTAGCGAACGTACCGCCGAGAATAATCATCGCCGAGATGATGACTCCGCCGATATTTTTCGCGGACTGAACAAGTGCTGCAGTCGGGTTAAGATCTCCATACTCCTTATAGCGCATCATGAAGAAGATGCTGTAATCGACGCCGACGGCGACGATGATGATGAAGGAGAAGAATGGAACGAAAGAGGATACCCCGTCAGCCCCCAAGATCTGATACGTTACAAAATTCGTTGCAGCCATGGCCGTGTAATAGGAAGCAATCAGCGCCAAAATAATGTAGATGGATGGCAGCAGTGATCTAATGACGAACAGCAGTACGATAAATACCCCGAGAATAACGAGAATGGCTGTACTGTTGAAGGACTCAAGCTGTGCCTTGTTCGTGTCATAAGTGAAGGAGCTTGGTCCGGCAGCCCCATAAGCAGCCCCGTCAAGCACCGTACCCTTAAGACTTGCAGCCAGTGTTTCGTTAATGTCCTCAATCGTGTCCATTGCTCCCATAGAATAAGGGTCTTCCTTGAGAATAACCATCAACTTCGTAACCTTGCGGTCATCGGACATGAAAGTATCGAGTGATGTCTTGAATTCTTCTGCTTCCAAGGCTTCCTTCGGAATGAAGAAGGTCTTCGCCGATTCGTATTGCGACAAGAAGTCACCTGTCTGATCAAGACCTTCGGAAATGTCGCTTAGACCATTGCCGCTCTGACCAAGGCCGTCCTTCAGGCTGCCCATACCGCTTGACAGCTGGGATAATCCGCTGGTGAGCTCTTGTTGTCCCGCATTGACCTGAGCAAGTGCATCATTCAGCTGATCCATGTTCGATGTAATGACAGATGAGCCGTCAGCACCTTCGGATAGACCGGAAGAGAGCTGCTTCGCTCCTTGCTCCAATTCATTCAGGCCAGCCAGAATTTGCTCTTGGCCGCTGTTCACTTGAGACAAGCCGCCTGCAGCGGTATCGAAGCCGCTGTTCAGCTTGCCGTAATTCTCATTCAATTCATTTAACCCGCCTGTAATCTGAGCAAGTCCGCCTTCTAGCGCAGCGCCTTGGGCTTTGAGTTGATTGTATGTCTCGTCTTGCTGCAGTTCCGTGTGACTGTCGCCAAGAGCCGAGACTAAAGTATTGATGCCTGCCATACCGGTTTGAATGCCTGGAAGCTGCTCCGAGAGTGCAGTATATCCGCTGCGAAGGGCTTCGTACTGGCTGTGAATCTCCGTGAGTCCACTCGACAGCTCTCCAGTACTGGATACGATGGCACCGAGTCCATTCTTGATCTCCGCAATACCTGCTGCAATACCGTCAGCACCAGCGGCGCCTTCATCAAGCCCGCTTCCAAGCTGTCCTACTGCATCAGTCAGCTGGCGGTAGCCGGACTCAATCTCGCTTGATCCGGATACAAGCTCATCGACCTGAGAGAAGTCAGGCGTAGACAAGCCTTCTTCCATCTGATTCAGACCATCCCTGATCTGGTCTACTCCGTCTTTGGAGGCTGAAATCCCTCCCGTAATGGTTTCGGCTTGACTCGAAACATAGAAGTCCTCGATCGGTTCAAATTGAGGCTGTGTCACGCTGGATACCTGTTCTACACCTGGTAGACTCTTCAAAGTATTCGTGACCTGATCCAGCGCAGCGAGCGCTTCGTTGTTATCCATCGGCTCATCCGATTCAATGACGACATTGGTTGGCAGCGCCTGACCTTTGCTGAAATTGTCAGCAACAAGGCTGAAGCCTTTGGTTGATGGATAGCCATTGCCAAGCTCTTTCAGCTGGTCAAACGACAAGGTCTGCTTGCTGAACATCAGCACAGGGATCATCACGAGAATGATGAGAACGGTCGTAAGGACCGGAAAACGTACGGAAATGGACGTCAGCTTGCCCCAGAACTTGCTGTCCTTATGACCTGTATCCTGCTTCGAAGGCCAGAACAGCTTTGGTCCTAGCGTCTTCATGAAGAACGGTGTTAATGTATAAATTTGAGCGATCAAAATCACGGTACCGATCGCTACGACATTGGCAGATTGGTAAATACCAAAGTTGGAGAAGCTGAGTGCCGCGAAGGCAATGAACACCGTAAGCGTACTGTAAAAAATCGTCTTGCCTGCTGTACGATACGTTGTCGATATCGCCTCATCGACGCCTGCCCCATGTGACAGTTCTTCTTTAAAACGATTAAACAAGAGAATGTTGTAGTCCGTTCCAATCCCAAAGAGGATAAGAACAAGCAGCATCTGCGTTACACTGGTCACCGGGAAATCGAGCTTGTCGATAATCTGCGCCGCGATTCCCATCGAGACGAGATAAGTAATCCCGACGGTCAGCAGAGAGATGAACGGAATCAGTGCAGACCGGAACATCACAATGAGGACGATGAGAATAAATGCGACGGTCAGGGCTGCACTTTTTTCTACCCCGATCATCGTTGCTTCCAGGTAGTCGTTCTGAATGAAATCTTCACCGCTTAAGTAAAAATCCGTATCCACGCCGGACAGCTCGGATTCAAGCTCCTGCTTGATGTCCTTCACCTCACGGTCGCCCTTATCAATGCTGAAGCTGACCATAAGTGTGGTTTCGTTCTCCGAGATGAGCGAGGACTTCGCTTCCGGTGTTCCAAACGGATCCAGGAGCTCGGTAATGCCAAGGCCAGACATGTTATCACGGATGTTGTTAATGCCGGTTTCAATGTCTGTAAGCTCGGTGTCTGATAATTTGTTTTCGTTATGAAAAACAATAATATTGCTCGTTCCCTTATCGCCGTCAATTTTTTTCAGCATTTCGCTGGCGACTTTGGAAGGACTGTCCTCTGTCAGCGGATCCTGTCCTCTCTCATGCAGAATGGCATTCACATCGGGCTGAAATACGGTCAACAGACCTGCCAGTGCAAGCCACACAACTAGAATGAGCACCCGCCATTTGACGATTCTTTGCATTCTCTCTGACTCCTTTTTTCTATAGATAGATTAGTAAACACATGTTCATTTTACGAGCAAAAAAAACCAATGATGACATCACCGGTTTAATTTTTTCGCGAATCCTTCCCCGAATACGTACAGTTGTTCATCTACCAGGTATTTGATGGTGCTGCCGTCCTCATAATCACGCAGAATGATGCATATGCCTTCGATCAGCGTCGTCGCAAACATCTGAATAGACAATGGGTCCTTCGGGTCATGCAGGGCCGGAATGTCCTTTGCAATCAGCATGACCTTCTCCAGGATCTGTGCAACAATCTCGATCAAATCCTGCTTGGCCTGTTCATAGGCAGAACCCTGGCTTAGGGTCAGCAAGATTTTGATCTCAATGCTCGACTCCTTCAGCAGTTCGACGATCGTATCGTCTACGAGTTGAATACAGTTGAGTGTTTCAAACGCATCAATTGTATTTGTACCATCAATGGCTTTCTTAATATCCATCGTATACTTGATGAACTGGACGTAGGTCGGTTCAAGCACAGCATGAAAGAGGTCGTCTTTATTCTTAAAATACCGATATATATTACCAGTGGTAATACCTGCCGAGCTGGCGATTCGCCGCATCGAGGATTGAGCATAGCCATACTGCTCGAATTCAGAGAGGGCCGCGGCAAGAATGCGGTCTTTGATCTCTTCTTTTAATGTTTGCATTAATGAACACCTGTTTACTATTAAGATGATGGTATTAGTATAGAGGAGTGGAAACCGATTTACAAGAATCAATTTATATTTCCTTCATTCCATTAATTGATTCAATCAGAAAGATTAAATGAGAAAAAGGACCGTTATCACTATGCAAGAGCTGTGAAGGTGCTATAATAGTGTGGCAATTGATTCTAATACACTGAAAAAGAGATGATGAGCTTTGAATTCACCCGAACCCTATATACGACCCAAATCGACCTCAGCAGGCTTGCTGAATAAATATTTTACTGGTAACACGCTTGATTATAAGCAAATGATCGCGATTATTATTCCGATATTTGTGGATCAAGCTTTTATTATTTTGATGAGTCTGTTAAATACGGCCATGATCAGCTCCTCTGGAGTCGCTGCCGTCAGTGCGGTGAGCATGGTCGATTCCCTGAATATTTTCCTCATTAACGTATTTGTCGCCGTTGCGACGGGAGGAACCGTCATTGTTGCCCAGTACAAGGGCAGCGGCAATTCCCAGATGGCAGCCAAATCCGCTTCACAGGCTATATCCGCTGTCGCCATTCTATCGATATTCCTATGTGTACTCGTAATCGCTTTTCATACACCCATCTTAAATCTGTTATTTGGCGGAGCAGAAGCCGCTGTATTTGATAGTGCGAGGCTGTACCTGATCGGGAGCTGCTTGTCCTATCCTTTTATTGCCATATTCCAGGCAGTTACCGGTGTGCTGCGAGGTGTGGCGGAGACTAGACCGTGTCTTATTTTATCGCTTATCATGAACCTGACCTTTCTTGGGCTGAACATTCTGTTCATCACCGTGCTGGATATGGGTGTAATGGGCCTCATTATATCCATGCTGACGGCAAGAGTGATCGGGGCAGCAGCCTCGCTGTATTATCTCGTGAAGATCAATCAGTCCTTGCTGTTCCGTATCAAGAACTTATTGAAGCTTAATTTTTCCATTCTTAAGAAAATTATGACCGTCGGCATTCCGTTCGCCGCAGAGCAGATGTTCTTCAATGGTGGGAAGCTGCTAACGCAGACCTTTATTGTTCAGCTCGGGACGTTCGCCATTACAGCGAATGCCATTGCCGGCTCGATATCACTTGTGTTCCAGATCGGCGGCAGCGCGCTGAGCATCGCGATCGTCACGATCGTCGGGCAATGTATCGGCAACAAGAATACTGAGGATGCCCGCAAATTTATTAGATCTTTGCTCTGGCTGTCGAGCATCTTCTTCGTTGTCATTGCAGCCATCTTGCTGCCGTTGTTCCCGTTTGTGGTGCAGCTGTTCTCGCCGCCTGAGGAGATTGTGCCGATTATATTCGGCCTGACGCTGCTGATTGCTGTTGCGCAGCCATTTCTGTGGTCTACAAGCTTTATTCTACCTTCTGCGCTTCGTGCGGCAGGGGATTCCAATTTTACGTCCATGACATCACTTCTATCCATGTGGCTGCTGCGCATCGCTCTTGGCTTTGTGCTTGGCATTACGCTAGGCTACGGTATCATGGGCGTGTGGATCGCGATGGTGGTTGAATGGGGCGTACGGGGCCTTATCTTCTGGCTAAGGTTCCGGGGCGAGAAGTGGTACAGCCGGAAGCTGATTTAATATTTAGTAAGAAGAACCTGGATTAGGAACGTTCCTAATTCAGGTTCTTTTGAGTTTGAGTTAGTAATTTTTTGTATATGAAGGTTTCGATGATGACTGCTTATATTCTGTAATTAACTAAATCGGATTATATTAATACCCCTGACTTCAGCGGAAGCACTTGTTACGCTAGTGGCAGTAGCAAATGCTATATTTACCGTATAGACATTCGTTCCTGTAGCAGCTGCTGTATCTGCAAAGGTATTCGCGGATAAGAAACGTACAGTTCCTGCGGTATTGCCAGATCTCGTCAAATTAATCTCATTAATCAGCACACCATTATTCCGCAGCCGGACAAAATAGGAGACATTCCAGTTCGCAGTAGTGACGATGGCTATCTGGGTACTGTTATCGATCTTTAAAACTTGACCAGCAGTTACAGGTACGTTCAGCGTTTGAATTGTAGTTTCTCCTGTTAGGGGGATTGGAATTGCAGCAGTTTGGTTACTGAAAAAGAAAGAAGAGATCGCAGGTTGAGAAGTACCGGTTGTGCCAGTAGTACCGGTAACGCCGGTGACTCCAGTAGCTCCAGTAGCTCCAGTTGTTCCAGTGATGCCAGTAGCTCCGGTTGTTCCAGTGGCACCTGTAGCTCCAGTGATGCCAGTAGTTCCGGTAGTTCCGGTAGCTCCGGTAACTCCAGTAGCTCCGGTGACTCCAGTATCGCCAGTAGCTCCAGTATCTCCGGTAGCACCAGTAACGCCAGTGGCACCAGTGACTCCAGTAGCTCCAATCTCACCTGTAGCTCCGGTGACGCCCGTATCTCCAGCGGCACCAGTGGCTCCAGTAGCTCCGGTGACGCCCGTATCTCCAGCGGCACCAGTGACTCCAGTAGCTCCGGTATCGCCAGTGGCACCAGTGGTACCAGTAACTCCAATTTCACCTGTAGCTCCGGTGATGCCAGTAGATCCGGTAACTCCGGTAGCGCCAGTATCTCCGGTAGCACCAGTATCGCCAGTAATTCCAGTGTCTCCGGTGGTTCCAGTGCCACCCGTAGCTCCGGTGATGCCCGTAGCTCCAGTGTCCCCAGTAACACCAGTGATTCCGGTGGTTCCAGTGTCACCCATAGCTCCAGTCTCACCGGTAGCTCCAGTGGCACCAGTGACTCCGGTAACGCCAGTATCACCAGTAGCTCCAGTCTCACCGGTAGCTCCGGTAGTACCAGTGGAACCAGTAGCTCCGGCGACTCCGGTAGCTCCAGTGTCGCCCGTAGCTCCGGTGACTCCGGTAGCTCCAGTGTCGCCCGTAGCTCCAGTGATGCCAGTAGTTCCGGTAGCTCCAGTAACTCCAGTGGTTCCAGTAATTCCAGTAGCTCCAGTATCGCCAGAAATTCCAGTGCCACCCGTAGCTCCGGTAATTCCAGTATCTCCGGTAGTACCAGTATTGCCAGTGGCACCAGTGGCACCAGTAACTCCAACTTCACCTGTAGCTCCGGTGATGCCAGTAGATCCGGTAACTCCGGTATCGCCAGTAGTTCCGGTAGCACCAGTATCGCCTGTAGTTCCAGTGATTCCAGTATCTCCGGTAGCACCAGTATCGCCTGTAGTTCCAGTGATTCCAGTATCTCCGGTAGCACCAGTAACGCCAGTAAAGCCAGTATCTCCAGTAACGCCAGTATCTCCAGTGGCACCAGTAATTCCAGTGGCACCAGTAGTTCCCGTTTCACCTGTAGCTCCAGTGTCGCCCGTAGCTCCAGTGTCGCCCGTAGCTCCAGTCTCACCGGTGACTCCAGTATCTCCGGTAATTCCAGTATCGCCAGTAGTTCCGGTAATTCCAGTAACACCAGTAACACCAGTAACACCAGTAACACCAGTGATTCCGGTTGTTCCAGTGTCACCCGTAGCTCCGGTGATGCCAGTAGTTCCGGTGACACCTGTAGCTCCAGTGGCACCAGTGGCACTAGTGGCACCAGTAACTCCAATTTCACCTGTAGCTCCGGTGACTCCAGTATCGCCAGTAGTTCCGGTAATTCCAGTAACACCAGTAACACCAGTAACTCCGGTAGTACCAGTGGAACCAGTCACCCCAGTAGCTCCGGTGACGCCCGTAACTCCAGTGGCACCTGTAGCCCCGGTAGATCCAGTTACGCCATTGAATTCATTTGTATTTCTAAGTAATTCAGATGATACAAGCCGATGGGCAGCTACGATTTGACCGAAAGAATTTTTGCCCCACATAGAAACTTGTACCAACTTTTCATCTGGTCCATTAACTTGAAGAATAAACTCCAAACCGTCCAAATTAGCAAAATAATCTCTTGTTATCACTTGGTTTGGCTGAATACTGAATATATCATTGACATAAAGAGTCCGTGTAGCATTTAGGTAATATCCTTGAATTTCAATAATAGAGCTGCTTATGGTGCTTTGATTCTCAATTTGTACCGTGATTCGTTGTGTACTTCTTTCATTTGTGACTAGGGATATCCTATTCTCGATCGGTCCCGTTGCCCAGCAAATCATGATTATAGTTCACACCTTTTATATTGTTCTTCCTAATGTATACATCCGCCTCATGTTTTGTTAAAAATTTAGAAAAGCACGATTTCTAATGATAATTCATTTTGTATTGATTTAATGGGGAATCCGTATAACGAGTATTGGGGGCTAACATATGAAAATCACTCTACAGCATATCCAAGAAATCTTGTCTGAATATCGAATTAGCGCACGGATCGTAGATACACATCATTATATCGAGCAATACAGAGATCATCCGACTTTTCGTGCCAAGTTTATCCTCCGTGTTGATTTTCTAGATCACAAATCCGTCGTCATGAAGTTAGTACAGCAGGAGGAGCATCCAAGGTTAATAATAGAACAGCAAAGTATTTTTTCAGAGCTTATGAGAAGGAATGGCATTTTAACACCCAAGAGGTACATAGCTGGAGAGCACTACTGTATTTCTTATGTAATTAATGATCTATCGCTGGATGTTACGGTCGAGGAATATCTAGGGGAAGAAATTAAAACGATAGATATAGAGATCGCAGGTAAAGCGGGGCAATTAATGGGAAGGATGCATGCTATTTCGGAAAAAGAAGGTGCTCATATTAAGGCGGACTCTATATTTAATGTTGTCGGATATAACGAAGTGAGTGGATACGAGCGGTTCAGAGAGTTAGGTGAGGCAGGACAACTGAATCTTATGAAATATCGGAGAAATCATTGAGATCGGTATTTTTGACTACAATATTGCGGGTGACGAAACACTTGTTGGGGACCTGATCGTAGAAGGTCTTCTCGTCGCAAATGAAATGGATCTGGCAGAAGGACTAAGCGATTATGACCGTCCACGGTTATTCCATGCCTTCTTAAATGGATATACAGAGACAAGACAGCTTCGTATCCAAGAGCAAGAATTGGCAAATGATATTTATGCAGTCGCGGCTTCCATGTGGTTTACAACAATCAGGTATGAGGAGGAAGCACTGGACTTGTTGGTTGAAAGATCAGATACCAAAAAGATCGAGCGGGTGCTGGATGAGATGCTGGAGATCTTATCAAATATTGAATGCATCTACATATAGATGTAGAATAAAATATGGTTACTGAATTTTAGATAGTTACATCCAGAGGAGGAGACATCAACATGAGCAAAGTTGCAGTTATTACAGGCGGCGGCAGTGGATTGGGCCGTGCGGCGGCACTAAAGCTGGCAGAGCAGGGAGTCAACATTAGTGTCATTGATATTTCTGAAGCAGCGGGTAACGAAACCGTGAAGCTAGTGGAGGAAAAAGGTGTAAAAGCCATCTTCGTCAAAGCAGATGTCAGTAAAGCCGAAGATGTGAAGAATTACGTAGACAAGACAGTCGAAGCCTTTGGCACCATTGACATGTTCTTCAATAACGCTGGTATTTCCGGGCCAGGCACACGCTTTGCGGAAAATACAATTGAACAAATTAACCAGGTGGTGGGCATTAACCTGCTCGGCGCGCTCTACGGTGTAAAATATGTGCTGGAAGTCATGCTGAAAAATGGCGGCGGTTCTATTGTGAATACGTCCTCGACTGCCGGTGTGGTTGGACAAGAAACCGTGGGTACATATTCTGCAACGAAGCATGGTATTGTGGGAATCACCAAGACTATTGCGGCAGAATATGCACGCGAAGGGATCCAGATTAATGCAATCGCTCCGGGTACAACGGAAACACCAATGGTGAAGTCGTATCGTGAGAATCATCCGGAAGTATTTGAGAACGTCGTGGCCGGAATTCCGCAGCGCAGAATTGGACAACCGGAGGAAATTGCTGAACTGGTTGCATTCCTGCTGAATGGACAAGCCAAATATATTAACGGGGTCGTTGTTCCCATCGATGGCGGCTTTACAGCTCAATAATATTGAAGTTATCCTAAGAAAAATACACCTCTTCATGGAAGTTATGGAGAGGTGTTTTTGTATACTCCTAAGCTATCTCCATTAATATTTGATGTTCACCTTGAGAAGCGAGCTTCTTCTATGTGCAGCAGCACCGATGCTGCATGCAATTAGAAACTGGGCAGCGTAGTACGTTGCCATAATAAGGACACCCGCGTAAGGTATAGCTTCGACAAACCTGTTCCATGCCAGGATCGAATCCGAAATGACAAAGAGCAGGCTTCCGATACTGGCCCACACATTCCCTGTCATAACTGCAGACCAGAGCATAAGTGAAATGACGGTGACATACGCAATAACGGGAATGACCAGTCCTTTCAAATCGGCTGACATTGCAATATGTTGTGCAAGCTTGCCGCCCATAATCCAGGCGTAGATGCCGATGGGGATGATGCTCAACAGCCGAATCCAAGAGAAGCGCCATTGATTCAGAAATGCAGTCAGATAGAATAGATGACCGATCAGAAAAGCAAGCAGGCCGTATACGAACCATATCGGCAGCAGGCCGTCACCCAGCATACAGAAGAACAAGCCGGCCAGCAGCAGAGCGTGCGCCGAACGCCGGCCAGTTCGCATGCGCAGGAAGGCGTACAATATAATAAGTGCCATCGGAATCAGCTTGAAGAGCAATTTAATTTCAAATGGCTCTTCCGGAATAAAGAAGATATATAGTATGCTCGTGATTAGAACAAGTAGAGGCAGCAAGAGATTCCTCCCGAAGTACATCATGTCAGGACACTCCTTATGTAAGGGTTTTTATGAGTGAATTCTGTATTCATCATATAGCAGATGGCGAGGAAAGTCATGGAAAAAGAATGGAGCAAAAAGCACGGATTATAATACCTGAGGAGGATAAGAAATGGAGAATGCTAAACTACAAGTAACAGCACTATTTGAAGCTTTGATCGCAGGAGATAAGGAACGTGTATCCGAACTGCTGACAGAGCAGCCTCAGCTCGCGAATACTGAGAATGAAGATGGATTAACCCCACTGGCTTATGCAGGACATCTGGGATTTGAAGACATAGTTCAGACATTACTAGATCATGGGGCAGAGGTCAACGCTGTGACCCATTCCAAAATTGCTTACATCCCGTCTAACACGGCTCTGCATGCGACGATTGCCGGTGAACGAAGTCTTAACGTCATTAAGCTTCTCCTGTCTCATGGGGCAGATCCGAACATAGTGGACAGCGATGGCCATACGGCACTGCATTCGGCTGCGTATCATACGGATCGCACAGAGATCCTTCAGCTGCTGCTCGATCAAGGTGCAGAGGTGAGCCGTCCTACAGCCGATGGAGAGACGGCTCTGCAGATCGCAGAGAAGCAAGGGAACCAGAAGGTGGCATCGGTACTGAAGCAGATGACAACTCAGCTTCGGTATGAATAAGAGAAGTAGAATCGGATGGATAGAGGTAAATAAATCTCATTCCCCTGTGAGAAGTAGAGCAAGATGAAGCATAGCTTTCATTCATCAGTACCTTCTGTATAATTCAGGTGTAAATCTACTCTAATGGCGAAAATCAATGCAAATTTGCTGACTGTCTGATTTTACCCTGCTGCGGCAATCCCGTATGATTTGATCAGAAACCAAGTTGCAGGAATAGAGCGGAGGGGATGGCGCATGAATGCCGTGGAGATTGAGCATCTGACCAAGCAGTACGGCAAGGCTAGAGGGATTATTGATGTGAGCTTCTCGATTGAGGAAGGTGAAATCTTTGGCTTTATCGGGCCAAACGGGGCAGGCAAATCAACAACGATCCGGACACTGCTTGCTCTCATCTATCCCACGAGCGGCACGGCCTCCATCTTCGGCAAGGACTGCATTCGTCACAGCGCGGAGATTAAGAAGGAGATCGGATATCTGCCTGCGGAGGTCTTTTATTACGATCATATGAGGGTTGTGGATCTGCTCAAATATTCGGCCAGCTTCTACAAGAAGGATTGTACGAAACGCATGAAGGAGCTCGCGGAGCGGATGGACCTGGACTTGAGCAAGAAGATTGAGAGCCTGTCACTGGGCAACAAGAAGAAGGTGGGCATCGTGCAAGGGCTTCTCCATAGTCCCCAGCTGCTTATTCTCGATGAGCCGACGAGCGGACTCGATCCGCTGATGCAGCATACGTTTTTTGAATTGCTGAAGGAGGAGAATGAACGCGGGGCAGCGATCTTATTTTCCTCCCATATCTTGAGCGAAGTTCAGCGGCTATGTAACCGGGTTGCGATTATTAAAGAAGGAAGAATCGTCACCGTAGAGAAGATCAGCGCACTGAAGGAGTCTAATTATAAAAAGTTTGCGATTGAAACGGCCGTTCCTCTGGACCCGCAGCAGCTGGATATCGACGGTGTAAGTCATATTACGGCGGAGGGGAGCATTACCCGGTTTTTGTTCAAGGGGAATTTGAATCAGATCCTGCAGAGGCTGGCCCATATAGAGATGGATAATCTATGGATCGAGGAGCCGAATCTCGAAGAAATCTTCATGCATTACTATGACAGGGAGGCTTGATTCGGGGTGAACATGTTTCTTTTTGAACTGAAATCTTATCGAAAATCACTGCTGATCTGGTCCTTGTCCATCATTGGTATCATGGTATTTCTGCTGTCCTTATTTCCATCCATCTCCAGAGAGTTTGATGCCTTTGCGCGCATTCTTGAGGGATATCCGGAACCGTTCAGGCAGGCGTTCGGTATTCAGATTGAAAGTATGGGCACGTTTCTCGGGTTCTACACTTATATATTGATGTACATTACGCTGTGCGGAGCCATCCAGGCCATGCTGCTGGGCATGTCGGTCGTATCACGGGAAACCCGGGAGAGAACCGCCGATTTTCTCCTGACCAAGCCCGTGACGCGAACCAAAGTACTTACCTCCAAGCTGCTGGCAGCGGTCGCATCTATTCTGCTGACCAATTTACTGTATCTTGCCGGGGCCTGGCTTATGGCGGAACAGCTTCAAACGGGTGCGTATGATGTCAAATTGTACTTCATGCTCTCGATGACCCTTCTGTTCGTCCAGCTGATGTTTGTTGGGATCGGTCTCCTCGTTTCCGTACTGCTGCCGAGAATCAAAGCCATTCTTCCTGTATCGCTGACGACCGTGCTTGTTTTTTATATACTCGGGATGCTTGTGGCTGGAGACGAGGGAGGAATGAAGCGGTATTTGTCTCCGTTCAAGTATTTTGACACAAAAAAGGTCCTGGAGACGGCAAGCTATGAAGTACCCTACATGACGGCCGCAGCAGGGATCATGGTGATATGTACCGCTGTCTGTTATTACATTTATATAAGAAGAGATATTTCTGCCTAGCGTTACGGGAGGGGAAGTTCATGAACATATTTCGGAGAGAAATGAAGAGCTATCGGAAGTCCCTGCTGTTCTGGTGTATCGGCATTGTGCTTCTATTGGTGAGCGGGATGAACAAATACGAAGCGACGGCTGCCGGAGGGGAGCTGAACCAGGTGATTGCGGATATGCCCGAATCCCTTCAGGCTTTGATGGGGGCGGGAGCCTTTGATCTGTCGAAGGCCAGCGGGTATTATGGAGTGCTCATGTTGTACTTGTTCTTCGCCGTCACCATTCATGCCGTAACGCTCGGGGCCAGCATGATTGCCAAAGAAGAGCAGGACAGAACGGCAGAATTCCTATTCACCAAGCCCTTGACCAGAGACGCGGTCATCACCGCCAAAATAACAGCTGCTCTGCTGCAGATCCTCATCCTTAACCTGGTCACTTGGGCATCGAGCGTTATGATTGTCAGCTTGTACAATAACGGAGAGCAGGTAAATGATGATATTGCCGTTCTGATGATCGGGATGCTTATTCTACAGATCATCTTCCTCCTCGTCGGAACGGCGCTCGCCTCCGTATCCAAGCATGTAAAGCAGGCGGCTTCTATCTCTTCCGGTATATTGCTCGCTGCGTTCATCTTATCGATTGCTATTGATCTGAATGAGAGACTTGAAAGTCTGAAGTATTTCACGCCATTCAAGTATTTTGAGGCGAAGGAGATGATGTACGGAGGAGGATTCGATCTCATCTACGTCCTTCTGTCCGTGTTACTCATTGGAGTCCTGCTGGTCATCACCTATACGGCCTTCCGTAAGCGGGATTTGATGGTGTAGCCATGGAGATCCGATGGCACTAAGAAATTGCCTGTATAATCCAGTTATGTTATCATAACAATAGAAATAAGGACGGTCCGCTAAACCGTCCTCAGTACAATAGCTTGGTGGGTACTCCTCCGAGTGTGTTACTAAGTATCGAAGAAGTGACCCAGGCGCGAACCTAGAGGGTCACTTTCTCTTTTGTTCGATATATGTTAGCAACGCTATGACAAACCCAGCGAAGATAATTATATCTGAAAAGGAGAAGTGCATGAGCCTCACCTCCTCTCTGGAGGAAGACTCACCCACCTAGGCGTACTGTACAAACCATATTATACCATATGATCTGATGGATCAGTGCATTTTGTGGTCTTCAATCGGTAGGATGTAACCCGTAAGAAATTGCCTGTATAATCCAATTATGTTATCATAACAATAGAAATAAGGACGGTTCGCGGCCGTCCTCAGTACAATAGCTTGGTGGATACTCCTCCGAGTAAAGCTAGAGCGGAAGAAGTGACCCAGGTGGCGAAACCTAAGGGGTCACTTCTTTTTTGAGTCGATGTATGTCAGTAACGCTATGATCAAGCCAGCGAACAATAACATATCGGCAAAAGAGAAGTGCATGAGCCTCACCTCCTCTCCGGAGGAAGACCCGCCCACCTAGGCGTATTGTACAACCCCTATTATAGCTCGGCCCTGAGAAATCAGGGCTTTTTTCTTGTCATTTATTTTAAGGGTCAGGAATCTATCTGATTAAAATTATTTCCTGTTCGTGAAGGAATTAAGACGGATTATCCATTATATAGAAAAGGAAGATCGTCTGATTCTCGTTCTTCTAGATCATTACTGCTGGAAAAACAGCGTATTTTCATTTTGAAGGTAAGCCAAATGATCGTGTAATTAGACAACTTAATGAATATGCTGAAAGATACAATGTTAAAATCATTATAGATACAGAGCCTTTGAAATAGAAAGGAAGATTCATTATGTATGAGTATCATGGATGGGCTACTATTAGGGAGAGCTCTTCAATTGAAGATGATGAACTAAACCTTGCAATCCTTATTAAGAAGATTCAAGAATATATAAATGAATTGCAGTGGCCTAATGGCGTGCTGGATTTAAGGATTGTTAACGGGGAATATCAACTTTGGATAGCAGGCTTGAATAACCATAAACCTACAGATAAACACCATCCCTTAAAAGTTTTTTCAACGATAGGAACCCTAGCCCCAGGTTCATACGGGATTTTGTATGTAAGAGATAGTGATGATCTCGAATATTATAATGAGTTTAAGGTTCATTCTTTAGTTAGAGGAACTGTTACTGAGCATGCGGATCCGTTTCTTTCACCTGTTATTCCTAAATTAGAGGATAAGACATGATTTAACGAATGACTTCCTTTTTAAAATGATGCTGGAATCACGATCTCTGATTCAAAATTGCCTGTATAATCCAATTATGTTATCATAACAATAGAAATAAGGACGGATGGCGGTCCGTCCTCAGCACAATAGCTTGGTGGGAATTCCTCCGAGTGATGTTTTAAGTCGGAAGAAGTGACCCAGGTGCCAAACCTAAGGGGTCACTTCTTTTTTGAATCGATGTATGTCAGTAGCGCTATGATAAAGCCAGCGAACAATAACATATCGGCAAAAGAGAAGTGCATGAGCCTCACCTCCTCTCTGGAGGAAGACCCGCCCACCTAGGCGTATTGTACAACCCATATTATACCATATAGTCCTGATGAATCAGGGCTTTTTTGTTTTATTTATAGAACGCATGTTTGCTGACAGAATAGTGTCACTTGCCCCAGCCATAATGGAGAGAAATATTGCGATGAAAGAGGAGAGTTCGTTCGATGCGTGAAGAGTTTTTTATTCTGACTAACTTGACAATTATCGTGTGTACACTGGTTAATGTCGTTCTATTTATGAGAGAAGGTAGAGGGTAGGATTCAAGGTGGAATGAAATTATCGTTAATCCTTTAAATATGGCTTTTTCTTTTCTATTAGTCGGGTATACGGTTCTGAATTGTGTGTTTACCATTATGGAATTCTGTTTGGAGGACTATAAGCTTTACATGGATATTCTTATGGCAGTCATTGTCCTTAGCTATCTGATCATGATGTTGAACGAAAGAAAAAGACATAACCAGGAACAAAATGGACGCTGACAAGAGATCAAGCCGACCAGCCAGAGAAGAATGTCGACAAGTTCAACCTCCTACAGGGTGATTTTTTTTCATAATAACGAAGGGATGAATGGAAGAAAATTAGGATCTACACCAAAAATCCATCCTTTTTTTTCATTTAATTGCAAAAATATATGACATATTCCCATATTGTTCTATATAATAGTGAGTATAGTTCTGAAGTATGAACTATAAATGAATCTTTTGAATTACGTGGTTTGGATAAATCTATAATGGCTGGGAGTATAGTTCTATGTCTGACAAGTTTTTTCGCTGGTTTAAGATTATACATGCGATTCAAGCCAGGCCGGGTATTACGGCACCAGAGCTGGCTGAGAAATGCGAGTCGAATGAACGAACCATATACCGGGATTTGCGGGCACTGGATACACTGGTTCCTATTACGAATATCGGGTATGGCAAGGGGTATGCTTTTACGGGAAATTTCGCAATGTTTCCATTTAATTGGACCGATGAAGAAGAACTGGTGTTTACGATGCTTCCTTCGTTCGTGGATCAGACCAACCTGCCGCCGGGATTCGACAGTGCTTACGACAAAGTGATGTCCTCCCATTATCGGAAGAAACGAAAAGATGCAGAGCTGCTCCAGAATGTCACGGATATCATCCAGATGGGGTCACCTGCATATAGAGAGAATTCTCCGAATTACTTGCTGCAGGTCATTCAGGCGATTCTGGAGGAAAAAAGGGTTAAGGTGCAATACCATACCCAGAGCCGCAACGAGCTGACAGAACGAGAGATCGCTCCGTATTATCTGGTCCCACGGGATCAGCGCTTTTATCTCATTGGATATTGTCATCAAGCGGAGGAGATCCGCACATTTCGGTTAAGCCGTTTTCGCTCCATGGAGATGACAGAGACACACTTCGACCGCAGAGATTTCAATCTAAAGAGTTATATGAAGAACACATGGTCCATCGAGCGCGGAGAGCAGCAGATCCATTTTAAAGTAAAGTTCTCGGCCGATGTAGCAAGATACATAAAGGAAGAAGAGTTGTTTATTAGTCCGAAGATGAAAGACATGAAAGATGGAAGTCTCTTATTCGAGGTAACGCTCAATCACGATCGAGAGTTTCTAAACTGGCTGAGCCAGTACGGTCCAGATGCCGAGATCCTGGAGCCGGTAAGTTACCGGGACGTGATGAGGGAACGGCTGGAGAAGTGGAGTCGGTTGTACACGAGCTGAGGAGGAGAAGGAAATTCTCAAGCAGATATTAGGCTGGTTTAAGAGTGAGAAGAAGCAAGAAGTTAAGAAGACAGTAGAGAAGGAAGTTAAGAAGGAAAAGAAGAGCACATCAGTAAAAGCAAAGCCGAAAGTAGCCCCCACGCGTATTGGTGAGCTTGGGGAGCACAAGATCAATATTCAGCTGGATCAGCTTCCAAAAGAGTGCAAGTATATCAGCGACTTAATGCTAGTGAATTCCAAGTCGCGCTCTGGATACTCTCAAATCGATCATGTTGTTGTGTCTCCGTATGCTATATTCGTGATTGAAACGAAGAATTATAACGGAGAGATCAAGGGAAAGAAGGAAGACAGGGAATGGAGCGTCAGCAACCGGTTTAAGCTCTACAATCCACTCAGACAGAACTATGGGCATATTAAAGCGATACAAGCACATATTCCGGAATTTAAGGTTCCCTATGTTTCGATGATTTCTTTTACGATGCGTTGTAGATTTAATGTCGATCCGGAGCTGAGGAAGATTCAGTCGAATGAGCTGATTATATATGACGTTGAGCTTTCGGAGTTTATTCAGAGGAAGATTAATAGATTGAGTATGGAAGAAAAGAGACCCGTCCTTTCTGAGACTGAGATTTTAGAAATAGTAGAGAAGCTGAAAGAGTTAAATATAGTAGATCCTAATTTGAGGCAGCAGCATGTAAAAGGGGCAAAGGCTGCTTCCAATAGAAAAGTATTAATTTAATATAGTGTGATCTCAAATTTGCCAAGACATTTGAACATCTAGATGTAGGATAAGCTATAATATAAGCGTATTGTATAGCCCAGGGGGTACGAATAAACTTGATTGTTTATGAAGCTTTGAAGAGCGAATTCTTAACAGATGTTTTTAAAGATAAACTAGTAGATAACTTAATGTCTAATTTCGGTGATAAAGTTGGTGGCATTGGTAAGAATGAGCTTCGTTCATGGGAAAATTCCATGAACTATATGTACCGTCTTCTTAGTGATCCTGAAATTCCTGGAAATGCGGGAGTAGCTATTGAATTTAGAATTCCTTACTCTTCCAAGAGAGTTGATTTTATAATCTCAGGTAGAAGTAAAGCTAGTGAGAATATCGTGATAATTGAACTAAAGCAGTGGGAAAAGGCAGAAAAAGTTGATAACAAAGAGGCTATTGTAAGAACAGCGTTAGGAGGTGGGATAAGAGAGACTGTCCATCCATCCTATCAAGCGTGGTCATATGCAGCCTTGATCAAAGATTATAATTCAAATGTACAGGATGAGAAAATTGAATTGTATCCTTGCGCATATTTGCACAACTACCCCAGCTTAGGGACAGATGATCCAATTAATCATGAAAAATACCAATTCTATATAAAAAAGGCACCTGTTTTTGTTAAAAATGAATCAGAAAGATTACGAAGTTTTATTAAACAATATATTAAGTATGGCGACAATAAATCTAACCTATATAAGGTAGAAAAAGGGAAAATCAGACCATCCAAATCTCTTCAAGATTCTCTTCTGGGAATGCTGAAGGGAAATGATGAGTTTGTCATGATTGATGATCAAAAAGTGATTTTTGAGACAGCAAAGTCACTTGCTAGTGAGGCTATTCGTTCGAATAAAAAACAAGTGCTTATTGTTAAAGGAGGACCTGGAACCGGCAAGTCAGTGTTAGCAATAAATCTTCTAGCCCAACTAACTGCTCAGAACATGGTGTGCCAATATGTAACTAAGAATGCAGCTCCTAGATCAGTTTATGCTAAAAAATTAAAAAGAGATTTCAGAAAGGGACACATAGATAATTTATTTAAAAGCTCCGGAAGCTATATAGAAGCTCCTCCGAACGAAATTGATGTACTAATTGTAGATGAAGCTCACAGACTAAATGAGAAATCCGGAATGTTCAGTAATCTTGGAGAAAACCAAATTAAAGAAATTATTAATGCGGCAAAACTTGCTGTATTTTTTATAGATGAACGGCAGCGTGTTACTCTGAAAGATGCAGGAAGTATTGAAGCTATCCAGCATTTCGCATCTGAATCTAAAGCAGCAATTACAGTAAGGGAACTTGAGTCGCAATTTCGTTGTAATGGATCTGATGGTTATCTTGCCTGGATTGATGATGTATTACAAATTAGAAAAACGGCAAATGCTGATATGATAGACAAGGATTATGACTTTCGAATTTATTCAGATCCGTCCGAGATGAGAGATGAGATTGTAAGACTGAATAGAATAAATAACAAGGCACGACTATTGGCAGGATATTGTTGGAATTGGAATAAGGAAGGAAAATACAATTCAGATATACATGATATTCAGATAGAAGAGCATGGGTTTGGGATGAGCTGGAATCTGGCGAATACGGACAGTTGGGCAATAGATGAGGATTCCGTAAATGAGATCGGCTGTATTCACACATCACAGGGATTAGAATTCGATTACGTTGGTGTCATTATAGGAGACGATATGTTTTGCAAGCAAGGAAGTGTAGAGACTGACTTTACTAAGCGAGCTAAAACGGATAATTCCCTAAAAGGGCTTAAGAAGCTTTATAGAGACAATCCTCAAAAAGCATTGAAATTGGCCGATGAGATTGTTAGAAATACGTATCGTACTTTGCTTACAAGAGGCCAAAAAGGATGTTTTATATTTTGTACAGACAGAGAGCTAGAAAAGTATTTCATCAATCGATTAGCAAACTTAACAAGAAATGACGAATATTTATTAAGCAATTCAAATGCAGTGGCAGCTGAGCAGCCTAATAAGTACAAGCTAAACTCAGAAATTTAAATCATAATTAAAGTAGTTTCCGTGCTTTGGAAGCTGCTTTTATTTCTTTTATACTAAAATTACCTAGTCATTTCACGGAGGTTATCATGCTACCAGAATCACTTTCAACTATATTCCGTTCCAAACAAAAATCATACAAAATGGTCCTTATCCTATCCATCATTGAATTCTATGAAGAAACTCAATCGATCCAAGCTCCATTAGATCAAATAGCTCAAAAGTTCCAGAAATACTTCCAAGACGAAAGCGAGCTAGGAAACATAGTAGATTCACCACCAGAACAACGTGCTTCGGGATGGAATGAATTCACCTTAAGCCAAACCAAATCCCTACTAAAAACACCAATCGATGCCCTATCCTCTGTTCTCACATTCGACCCTGCTAATCAAACCATTACCTTCTCCAATCCAGAGTGGTTCAAGGAGGACACACTTAAGGAGCTTAAAGAATACGCCATGCAAGAGCTAGACAATTACAATAGGAAGCTGGAACTGAATAGAACGACTCCGTCGTCTTTCTCCTTACACGGTGCATTATCGCAGATCATGAACACTTATCTACAAGCGAAAACGGAACCGTTTGCTCAGCACCTGTTGGGTACCTTAGTTAGAAATTCTATACCGAGCCAGTTGAAGCACCTATTATCATTAAATGAGCAATACAAGGTTCAAGGTTCTGTTGGACAGGGGAACTGGGCCACCATTCCTTGGATTGCACTTATGGACAAGCGAATCACGCAGACAACCCAGCAGGGTGAATATATCGTATACCTGTTCTCCGAGGATATGCAGTCAGTGTACCTTACATTCATACAAGGTGTTACTGAACCCTTAAAGCAAGGCAAGCTCAGAGGATACGAGTACCTCAAGCAAAAAACTCAAGAAATCCGTAGCCTTATCCCACTAGACGGACTACATAAGGACGAGGATATTTATCTCATGGAAAAAAGCGGCCTGGGCCGAGATTACCAAGTCTCTACGGTTGCTTATATCAAATACAACAGAGACTCGCTGCCGGAGGATGAAGTACTCCTACAAGACCTTGAGAGCCTCGTGTCTAACTACAAGCAATATGTAGATATCGTGTTACAAAATAGAACAGATGCAACTACTTCAGAGGAGGAGCCAACTCCAGTGACCATCCATGTGCGAGACCAATTGGAACAAGTCAAACAATATATCCACCACAAAGGCTTCCTCTACCCGGATGGTCTCATGGAGAACTTCTATTTGTCCCTCAAGACCAAGCCTTTCGTCATTCTAGCCGGGGTATCAGGAACAGGGAAGACGAAGCTGGTGAAGCTCTTTGCAGAAGCTTTGGGAGCAACAATGGCGAACGGACAGTTCACTTTAATCCCGGTAAGACCAGACTGGAGTGATCCATCGGATCTGTTAGGGTATAAGGATCTTTCGGGTGTGTTTAGACCTGGGCGTTTAACGGAAGTGTTAGTAGAGGCATCTAAACCAGAGAATAAGAACAAGCCGTATTTTATCTGTCTGGATGAGATGAACCTAGCGCGCGTGGAATATTATTTCAGTGATCTGCTGAGTGTAATGGAAACCCAAGAATGGCAGGGAAGTCGAATCGTTACTTCTGCACTCATTGGACCGGAGTCATTAAGAGAGGAAGACCAGTCTCTATATGGTGGCCTGACTCTGCCGGATAATGTGTATGTAATTGGAACGGTCAACATGGACGAGACAACCCATCCTTTTAGCAAAAAGGTGCTGGATCGCGCGAACACGATTGAATTCAACTATATTAATCTAGAGCAATTTCCATCTGATGGAGTAGAGATAGACGACTTTGAATCTTCAAGTACAAATAATGCTTTCTTGCGGAGCGAATATTTGCAGCTAACCGATATGTATAGCGCCTATCCAGAGCTTGTGGGTTCGACGACAGATAAACTGGTGAAGATCAACAACATTTTAGAGGAGATTCATTCACATGTCGGCTTCCGGATTCGGGACTCCATCTGCTTTTACATGGCATATAATCAGCGCTTTGAGCTATTACCAGAGGACAATGCGTTTGATGGACAGCTACTCCAGAAGATCCTGCCTCGCATTCAAGGAAGTAGCTTATCCGTCAAAAAGGTATTGCTCCTCTTAATGCAGGAAGCCATTGGCAAGTCCATTTCTGTTAGGGATCTCTTGGATGACGCTTCTGATTTATATATAAAATATGGCAGTAAGCAGCAGGCCGAGGAAGTGAAGTATCCACAGTCTGCACGGAAGCTTGCCTTCATGATACGGAGGTTAGAGGAAGATGGGTTCACCTCCTATTGGCTTTCTTAATCAGAGTGTAGAGCTGATCCGGATTGAGACGAATCTTTTTAACCTCTATATTCAGGGCAAGCCCTATCATCCGACGGTAGAATCCTTACAGCTTCATCGGGATAATGCTGGAGCTTGGATGGATTCGAACACGCTACAGGTGAGTATCTCTTCTAGTGAACTTGTGGTGGAGAACCTATTTGTTTTTTCGCCTGAGCAGGGACAGCTGGTTCCATGGCAGACGGGAGAGAAGAGCTATCCATTATTCTATGAAACACAGTCATATGAGCTTGTTGTGGAGAAGAAACAAGGAACAGATCTAACGTTCTACCATGACAACTTATATATACGGCAAGCCGTTAAGCCACTCGGGCAATCAATTCTTTCTGGTATTTTGAATTTTCAGAACGAGGTAGGGTTAACCGAGCTTGAGCTTCGTCAGCAGGGGCAGCCTGTATTCCAGCTGCAAATCGAGATCTATCCTTCCAAGATGGATTACAAAAGGGATTACCAAATGATTCTGAGTGACATTAATCGGCAGATATATAATTTATCCTTTGATTTTTTAAGAAAGACCTATCATCTGACAGGGTTAAAGGAGACACGCAATCAGAGTCTAACGGAGTTCTTTACGATATTGCAGCATGTGTTTGATCAGCTAAGACAAGCCGTAGAACGAATTCACATGAGCCCTCATTACAGCCTAGTTAAAGAGCAAAAAATCGTGGATGCAGCTAAGGTTAGGAAGGCGGGGAAAGAAAATATCGCGTTTCTCGCCAAACGTCCGTACCTGTTGACGCATCATGAAGCGCATGGATTTATTCCACACCAGGGGCAGCGTCTGAATCCATCCCATGCACTTGAAACGAAACGCGAGGTTCAATTTGATACAATGGAGAATCGATTTGTGAGATGGGTGCTGATCCGGGTATCGAAGAAGCTGCAGGAGATGAAGAGAAAGCTGAGCGGCTCAGGTAAACTGCAGGACCCCGTACTGGATAAGAAGATTACCTCGATTCAAAATCAGCTGCAGCGTTTATTACAGCTTGATTTCTTGAAGGTTGGTGAGATGAAGCAGCTATCGGTTTCATTAGTACTACAGATGGCGCCGGGATATCGCGAGGTATATCGGAGTTATTTAATGCTAATGAAGGGACTGAGCGTGCAAAGTGATCTATTTCGTTTGTCTATGAAGGATTTAGCCCAGCTATATGAGTATTGGTGCTTCCTGAAGATGAACGAGCTCCTTGGTCAGAAGTATGAGCTATTGAAGCAGGACATGATTAAGGTGAATCGGACGGGCGTGTTTTTTACACTCGACAAATCACAGTCCGCAAGGATGGTGTACCGCAACCCAAGGAATGGCGAAATCTTCACGCTCTATTATAATAGGCTGCCAAGTGGGGACCGGAGTGCGACGTTAGGCCAAAGACCGGATAATGTGCTTACGTTGAAGAAGAACGACTCCACGATGGAGTATAAATATATTTTTGATGCCAAGTACCGGATTGATCCTGCCTATGAAGGCTCCTATTATTATGAGAAGTATAAGCAGCCCGGGCCGGTGGAGGAGGATATTAATACGATGCACCGCTATCGGGATGCGATTGTCTACAGTGAGGGTGGGCAGGAGCTAGAGCGTAGTATGTTTGGTGCTTACGTGCTTTTTCCATATCATGATGAGCAGAATTACCAAGAGCATAAATTCTATAAGAGCATTGAGATGGTCAACGTCGGGGCCTTTCCCTTCTTGCCGAATGCGACGGAGCTGATGGATAAGTTCTTGGAAGAGATTATTATGGATAGCCCGGAAAAAGCATATGAGAGGTCTACGAGACCACGTGGTACACAGGGATACTATAAAAACAAGCTTGCGGGCAAGAATGTACTCGTTGGATCGTTGAGAGAAGTGGCTCAATTAGAGAGTTCGTTAAAGTACAAGTACTATCATTTGCCGCTGAGTAATATCGCAGATCACCGAATACTTACGCAAATTGAATATATAGCAGTATATCAATCCATTGGAAAATTTGCGGACACGGGTGAAACCGGAATTCATTACGTTGGCAAAGTGAAGGATTGGAAAGTGCTGAGAAGAGGGGAGATCAAGGAACGTCCTGCACGACCTGGGACCGAGGATCAGCTGTATGTAAAATTCACGATCGAGGAATGGACGAAGCGAACACAGCCCATTGTATCCGGTGGACTTGGAATATACAGGCTATTGTATACCTCCAAGTACATCTTTGACCGGGCAACCGAAATTGCTGAACTGAGATTGGAAACGGAAGAACAGTTAAGAGAATGGCGGGAGAAGAGACGTCGGGGTAAAGTGAAGGTGGAACTGGATCATACACAGGTGGACTTGGCTCAGCAGGTTAGAGACATTCGGGTGGATGAATAGGCAGGTGAAGCAATGTTAGCTTCCATGGTAAGGAGTTGATCTTTTACTCATAACACCTTGATAGGCATCATGCCTTTCAAGGTGTTTTTTTACTGGGCGGGCCATTATAAGTTGGTAATGAATTTAATAAATGCTAATGGAGATGTAGTATCGGAAGGTAGAGGATTTGGCGAAGAATATTAATGTACCGTAGAATATCATTAGTACTATAATTTAGGACGGTGATCAAGATGATCGAAGTAGCAGCAGCCATAATTGAAGACACGGATGGTCGTATCCTCATCGCACGTCGACGAGAAGGGAAGTCTCAAGCGGGTTTATGGGAATTCCCAGGTGGCAAGATTGAGGTTGGTGAATCACCGGAGGCGTGCTTGGTTAGAGAACTGCAGGAAGAGATGAATATCGAAATTGAGCCGTATGCTTTTTTTGCTGTAAATGAGCATGCTTATGAAACGGTGACGATACGACTTATTGCATATAAGGCAAACATGCGGGGAGGGACGATTGAGTTATCAGATCATGATGAATATAGATGGATCCAAGTAGGAGAGATGGCGGGATATTCATTTGCTCCAGCAGATATCCCTTTTGTCGAGCAATTATCTGCTCATTAATGAAGGTCTTCCGTATGAATCGACATGATTAACGAAAGGACATGGGTACCTTTTCCATAGGGTGATATATAAGTAAAATTATAACTATCTATCAAATGGAGAGGTAGCTTATGACAAGAATCAAAGTTCCTATAGATGTGCTGCTATCGGTATCTGATCAATTCGACAATGCATCTAACCAGCTCAAGATGATCAATGAGGACCTTCTCCGGCACTGTTAATAGCAAATTTTTTCTGAAAGTTCCTTTAATATAAAAGATTTATTTTTATATGTTCGGAAAGGAATGGATATGTAGTATTTTAGGAAATAGTTGAAATAAATATAACGACTAGCCATTCAATTAAATGCTTAGTTTTATAATTTCGGATAGAATTGCAATTTTTTAATGAGAACAGAATCAGAGCCAAAAGAAAAAATGAAAATTCTATATCAAACATAAATTAAAAACTATAATCATCTATAATTCCAAAAGGTAAAAAAAGTGCTTTGAAACCTTAACGGTGATTCAAAGTCGAAAAATTAACGTAAAATTGGGTGAAATTGGATTAATAATTATCCAATTTCACCCAATTTAATTATAAAAACTGACCTGCCAAAATTATGGCAGGTCAGTTTTTAAATTATTTATATTTCTTTTCACTTTTTTCTGCGACCATTGGTAAATCATTATTATTCCCAATTGGATAAATTTCAGCACGATTGGTTTGATTATAATCAACCACCTCAAACTTAGGTAACTGATCAACTAAATCAATCGTCTTCATACTAACCGTAATCACAGACAGCAACAAATTCAAAATATACTTTGGATCATCACTGAATTCATTCGGATCATCAGTGATACCTGACTTATTATCTTTCTTCACTTGATACTGGTCAATAATCCATTCAATCGCAGGACGGCCGTTGCTGACATACTCATAGGCTTCCTCAGGAATATTTTTAATCGTGATATTTTCATTAAAAATAATCGTATCCAAAATACCTTTCCTTGGATGTTTCATTTTCTTTACACGATAATTTAGTTCGGGACCTGTGATTTGAACTTCAACGCCGTCCCAACTTGGTTGGTTTTCATAGTTTAAATGCAAATTTGCAAGTTTGCGTCCGATTTCAACATATTTTTCTTTATTTTTGAGTAAAGGGATACGAGGTAATGCCTTTTGTAAATCATTAGCGTACTTTTTACGATATTCTGTTGAGTGGAAAACACCATAAATATAATAAAAAGTATCTTCTGAGTTCAATTCGAATTTATGTCTGACGTTGTATTCATCCGAAATCAAACCAGCGAAATCATTATTCTTAAGATAAAAACCTTTGCCTGTAGCAACATAATGAAAATTTGGGATTTCATTGGTAATTAAAGCAGAAAAGCTTGATTTTTCTCCGGCACCTTGAATAATAATTCCTATATTTTCCCTATTGAATATATTATTCATATTTCCAGTACTTTCAATGATCTCTCGCTTATAGTACAACCATTTCTTAGTAAAGGGACGATACATACTTACAACTACTTTACCATCAGCTACAATTTTCTCCGACCTATCAAAGCGTTGGAACAGTGCACGAGTCCACTTAATATAAGATTCATCTTTGTTTGTTTTCCTTTGACGTTCGGCAATGTTAGCAATATTTGATAAACGATCTATTTCAGAATTATACCTTGCAATCATCTTTTCAGAGTTAGACTTAACCGCATTGTCTGAAAAATTGTATGTCCAACTATCACGGTTTGTCTTTATACCAGCTGCTCGATTTATGAAAAATTCTTCAATAGACAAATACTTGTCATAATTCTCATCGCGTTGGTTAATCCAGTCATTATTCTTATCAGGGACAATTGTCTGCCAATCAATACCTAAAATAGATTGGTTATTACGCAAGATAGCAAGCTTCTCATCACGGCTAAGATAGTCCCCAATATCATGATAATGTAATTTATGGTCACCACTACCATCTTTAACAAGGATACTGATCGCAATTGGCGTACGACTACCAGACCCAAATATTTTACCTCCCTCACGGCGTGAGGTTTCACCTTGTGTACGTTGGTCACCACGTAAATTAAAGATATACAGATGATTGAATTCTTCGTAAAGTGATTTACGGAGGCCATCAGCTGCACGACTATCAATAAATTGTCCATTGGTTACAAAGCCAATAACACCATTCTGATTCAATCGATCAGATGACCATCGAATTGCTTTAATATATGAATCATATAGTGATGTCTTATTTACTGCCGTTGAGTTTTTTGCATAAGTACGTTCAACAGCTGTATCTAATTTAGGATATTTCAAATTTTGAGCATCATCATTTCCAGAATTCTGACCAGCAGAATATGGAGGGTTACCAATAATTGCTGTTATTGGTACTTCCTGTTGACGTTTCAAGCGCTCATCATTAATTCCAAAAAAGCTATCATCTAGCGTGTCTTCTTTTTCGGTCGATTCAAAAGTATCGGTCAAAACAATACCTTCAAACGGTGCATAACCTTGTTCATCCCCTTTAATATCATCAAAAGTTGCTTCAATATTAATAGCTGCAATGTAATAACTCAAAAGCACAATTTCATTGGCGTGAAGTTCTCGCGTGTATTTACGCGTAATATCCGGAAGTGTAATGTTGCCTTTATCCATTTGTGTTTTGAGATAAGATAGCGTGCGGACAATAAATGTTCCTGTTCCAGTAAACGGGTCTAAGATATGGACACCTTGACTGGCAAGAGACTTGCTAAAATGTTTTTTTAGTACGTCATCAACAGATTTAACAATGAAGTCCACCACTTCAATCGGCGTGAAGACAATTCCTAATCGATCAGTAGTTGATTTGAAACCAGTTGAGAAGAATTTATCGTAAAGCGTGATAATGATTTTTTGTTTACCCTCTGCATTATCAACACCACTCGCACGTAATTTAACAGATTCATAAAATGGTGCGAGTTTTTCTTGTTCTTTCTCAAAGCCAGCTTTTTGCAATTCAATAACAATGGTTTCCATCGCTTGCGATACAGGGTTATTATTGACAAAGCTATATTCGTCAAAAAGAGCTTCAAACACTGGTTTTGTAATTAAATGTTGGGCCAGCATTTCAACAGCAGAATCTTGTGTAATACTTTCGTTGATATTATGTTGTAGGCCATGAACAAACTTAGTAAATTCAGTTTTGATAGGATTGTCTTTATCAATAAGTCGTTCATTTATCCATCTGATATAACGTTTAGCAATTTCATTAACGTCTTTTGACCAATCTTCAAGGTAGCGTCTATCTCCAACTTTCTGGACTATTTTACCGAAAATTGCATCTTCAATCTCATCCCAAAGTTGTAACTCTGTTTGAACTGGTTGCTCTACGTCGACACCTTGTCCATCCTCACCCTCTACATACGGTTTTCTTGGACGTCCTTTACCTGGATTGATGATATTGATATTTCCTGGTTTCTTTTTATTAAGCTGTAACTGATTAACAATAGCGTTAAAACGTTCATCAGTAGCACGCAAAGCATTTAATACCTGCCAAACAGCTGCATAAGTCTTATTGTCATCAAGAACATTCTCAGGCGTCACACCAGCAGGGATAACGATTGGTAAGATGATGTAGCCGTATTCCTTACCATCAAATTTACGCATGATGCGCCCAACAGCTTGAACAATATCAACTTGTGATTTTTTTGGTGCAAAGAAGATAACTCCATCGAGGTTTGGAACATCAATTCCTTCAGTCAAAAATTTTACATTGGACAAGACACGAGCTTCATTATTATCAATTTCACCAGCAAGCCAATCAAGTGCTTCTTTCTTTTGTAAAGCATTCAAACTACCATCAACGTGGCGAACATCAATTTGGAAACTTTCTTCAGCACTATCACCAAGATATTCATTCACTACGGAATTAAATTTTTCAGCAATTTTCTTCGAGTTCGCGATGGTATCAATGAATGAAATGGCACGTTTCATCGGTTGACCACTAACTTTACCAGTGGCACCTTCGCGTTTAATCATTCCATTCCAAACTCCTACAATACGTCCGACATCGTCTATATTTAATCCGTTCTCAGAATCAGCAAGGGTTTGTTGCAAATTTTTGGTCATAGCTTCTTCTTCAACAGTCAAGACCATTACTTTGTAATCAGTCAGATAGCCACGTCCAACCGCTTCACCAAAACCTAGACGGAAAATTTCTTTGCCAAAAATAGATTCATCATCCATAGAGGAGATAACAACAGACTTTTCAACGCCTTTTGATTTGGCATTATCTGAATAAATTTTTGGTGTTGCTGTTTGGTAAAGTCTAAGTTTACCTTGAACGATAGCGTTGCTATGAACTTTTGTAAAAGTACTATCTTCTTGACCTTGTTCCTTAAAACCTGTTGTTCTGTGTGCTTCATCTGACACAATAAAGTCAAATTCAGGATAGCCAAGTTCTTGCGCTTGATGAATGACATCTATTGATTGATAAGTACTGAAGATGACGTTCAACGTCACTTTGTCTCCTTTGTATTTCAAAGAATGATAATTTTTTACAACTTCAACCGCATTCGTAGTAGCTGGGAAACCAATATCGGTTGCTAAGATATCAGCATCATCGTCATTCGCTTTTTTCTTTGTTGCTTTCCTATCGGATGTAACAGCAAATGAATTAAGATTGAAATCGTCAGAACTATCAGCATTCCAACCAAACAGTGTTTGTGTTAAGAGTTGAATACTCGGTACAAGATACAAGACGTTATAAACTTTTTGATTACTATTTTTAGCAAACTGCTCTACCATTTTCAGTGAGGTAAAGGTTTTGCCTGTTCCTGGTGCCATAACAAGCATTCCTCGATCATGAGTCTTAAAGTATTCTTTCGCAAGGTCAATTGCTTTGTCTTGATAGTCACGTGTTTTTTTGTGACATTTTATAATAATTTCCTTTGGTTTTTCAAAATCGACAGAAGACCAATCAACTTTTGAGTGTCGTAAGTCAGACAATCCAATTTTTTGTACTTGCTTGGTTTGCGAATCAACTGTATCAAGTGCATTTTGATTCCACTCATCAGTAGTAGAAACAATCATGCCCGCACTATAATAACTTTTACCAAGTTCTGCAATGAATGAATTGATTTCAGCCTTGCCGACTTTTCCTTGATAAAATTTGGCTTGAATTGCAGTTAGTTCACCTGTATTACGGTTTTTGGCAACCAAGTCCACGCCAGTATCTTTCTTAGGTATACAATATTCTTCTGGTACATCTTTTAGTTGCCAAACATCAGAATATAGATTCTTGTAAATTGGTTCATTTTGCAAATATATCTGTACTAACTGTTCAAAGTAAGTACCACGATTACGTTGGATAGTACCTGCAGATTTATTGATTATTCTAATCAGATGATCAAATGATTGTGTAGAAGTATTCATAAATTATTGCTCCTTATAGTTTAAGAACTCTATCACTAGAGGTTACTTCTTTGATAGCAAAGATATTTGTTTTTTATTATTATATCGTTTTATTGAGATTATTACATTTGATTTTGTATTGTTCAGCCTAATCATAGAATAGCATTGTATATAAAATTTCAGTATAGGAATTTTAGGAATTTAAATCTGACGAGTATTATTAGTTTTATGATAGAGATGGGAATTGAGGCTAAAGAAAAGCTAATTAAATTCAAAAAAGCATATGGCCCGAAAACTGAGACCAGAGATACAATTCAACAACTGCGAGAATACAGAAAAATGCTGGAATGGATAAAAGGTGGTGAAACGAATGTTTTCTATAAATGTAGAATTTTCGATGTATATCAGCAGCATATGGATGAAGGAGAACGAGAAACTTTTCTGGAAGGAATGTTATCATGGAGTGGAGTATGTAGTTGGTTTTAACAAAGGCAGAGTTGGTCAATTTTATCCTGAATAGTAGGTGAGCAAATTGTTTCATGTAAATACCTTTATTAGTAGACCTGACAGAAAAATTAACGACCTATCACTTTTGGAATCTAATATCGAAGAATATTTTGTCCAGATTAAAAATGCTCCTGAGATATTGAATCTCGAAGATTTATTAGATTTTAAATATTTGAATGGAGCAATTACTTTAAAGTATTTCCAAGAGTCTTTACTTGATGTTACCTTATGGGATTTAGTTGACCAATTATGGGCGTATATTTTAAATGTTATAGAAAATTTGATGAATTTAGGAGAAGGGGAGACTTACTTTCCCGATCAACCTGTAAAGCTACGATTAAATCAATATCTAGGGATAAAGTGCAGTATGAGTTAGAGGGTAGGCACCACTTTAAAGTTGTACTTCCCAAAAATGAATTGATTGTAGCCTTATTAGATGGAGCAGAGGAATTTTTTAAAAGTATGGAGGAGTATTTTAAAGGTAAATGTAATTATCAATATGAAATTGATAAGATTGCTTCGTTGAGAGATCGATTCAAACAACAGCGTTGATGAAGAGCTGACCTAGTGTTAAATGAACCTCTTTCCCTCGTCATTAACTCTATTTACTGTAATTAACTTGCGGAATATGAAAAGAGGTAATACAAATGAGGTATATAGCTCGAGTTAAAGGATTAGACCCACAAGAGGATTAGAAATTCGTGAATTATGTGATAGTAAAAAAGAACTTGAACGAATCGGTACAAGCTATAATTATTATATTCGTGGTGTTCTTAATGAAGATTCAATTGATGCAGGGACCGTTATTTCTGACGATGACGAATATTTTGCTAACTATCCTGATTTAATTGGCAAAGCTGTAAAGTTCCAGGTTGAGAGCAGCACGCTTTGCACCCGAGTTAAGCCAAGCCGAAAGAATGATGCTTGCAAGAGATGCTATTCAGCGATTACGGAATGAAGGAATAAAATTGAGAGATGTCAAAGAATCACTTGATATTTTTGAAAGATAAGGAGATCTAACAATGAGTTATACACATATTATGCAAGTAGGATACAGTATAAACCATGAAAAATTAGGCTGTATTATTGGAGGGGCGCTGATTCATCATTCTCCTCTGACCATTCAAATATACCGAATCTCACTGAAAAACATATTATGGTTAGAACTACAAATGAAGAATTAAAATTTAAAGTGAAAAATATGAATCTCTCTACTTATATATCTGGGATGATAAATATCGGAGTAACCGTATATGATTCAGATAATTTCTCAAAGATTAGAACGGGAGATCATGTTTTTGCTCTATTGGATTAAGAATCATTGGAATATATCTCTTTAAATAATGGGTTTGTGGATCGAATCGTGAACCTTTGAAATGTCATCTCCTATTCAAGCCGCTGAACTCGCTGACGGATGAGCTCATTTTCTTCAGTAGCTCAATTATCCTTTTTAGATGAAAGGAGAAACCGAAATGAGAAAATACAATCGAACTAAAGAAGAGCTTGATAAGATAATTGAATTTGTAGAAGAAGATTTTCCAAGACATCATCGTAAACTAGAAGAAATCACGGTAAATACCGTATTAACCCCAAGAGAAGCCATTGATCTCGCTAAAAGATATCATCAAGAGCATGGATTAGATGGAACGGTTGATGAACGAACAGAAAGCTTACTCTTTGATGAAGCCTATACATTTAGGATAAACCCGGATGATAGAGAGAATGATGATATACGGCCAGCTTGGAGAGTGACGGTTGATCTTGAGCCTAATCCATTTTTATTTGAGGATTATACTCTAATAGTATCAGACCCAGATAAGACAGTGATGGGTATGTTAGATGCTAATGGACATCCAGTATCGGATGGTAACGAAATCACAGACGAAGATATAGAATATATTACGAGTGGCGAAGAAGCGGAAAAGGATAAGGCATGATGCCCCAGGAGATTTCATTGAAGTTACAAACGGTAGGGGAATCACATTCCTAGAAAAGAAGTTAGCTGATGGACGTGGAGTAAGGCTTAATCAAGACGGAACATTTAAGGGTTTTATTGATCAATAAGAGGAGTGATATTTTTGGAAAATATGGAGATTATACTAGAAGACTTTCCAAAAGTTGAGTTAGACAAGTTAGTATATAATGAACTTGAAGTTAGCTCGTCTGAAGTTAAGTCATCCCATTTCTATGACCACAATAGTGGTTCAGATATTAAATTTTATCAAATTAAAAGTTTCTCGGATGTACTCTCACCGATTGGAACGGGAAATGTATATCTTAAACAGTTAGAAATAGGGAGCCAATTAAATGATGTAATGATTATATTCTCCTTTAATGAGGATGTAGGAGGTGTTACATTTAATTTTTCGGAAAATGAACTATACGAAGGTAAAAGTTTAGAGGTAAGACAAAAAGTTAAAAAACACTAGAATATCTTGCAGTCATAAAAGATAAATTCAACATACCAAAAATCAGATTTGGGTTTGAGCCTGCAACAGATGATGATACTTATTTAGTAGAGCTTGGTGAGGAAGAATTTAATTTAGAGGATAAAGTAGATCTCATGTTCAGATAGAAAAGTTCTAACATGTTAAGACTTGGCATTGTAGGACGTGAGAGGTTGGTTATGACTACGATCGGAGTACCTGAATAGTACATAACTTGGAAATGTGAATGAGAGCCTGCTCCGGGGAATTTTCATTACTCATGTCGCATTGGTTCGGCCAAAGGGAAGCTCTCTTCGAAACGGACTCTAGCGAAATGAGGTAACAATAATGAGGTATATAGCTCTAGTTAAAGGATTAGACCCACATATTGAAGAGGAAGTTACACTCGAAGTACAAGGAATAGAGTTTACGGGATTTGCGTTTATATGCCCTTATGAAATTGAAGTAGGAAAAGAATACCCTGTTACCATAGGATTTATGATATTAGATGGATTAGAAATTCGTGAAATATGTAATAGTAAAAAAGAACTTAAACGAATCGGTACAAGCTATAATTATTATATTCGTGGTATTCTTAATGAAGATTCAATTGATGCAGGGATCGTTATTTCCGACGATGACGAATATTTTGCTAACTATCCTGATTTAATTGGCAAAGCTGTAGAGTTCCAGGTTGACCGAATTAGTGTGGAATTTTTGAAGATCTAAAATTATTTGAACCTTGACTGGCTGCGGGCTTTTCAAGGTTTCTTTTTTGTATTACTAACTCCGTCCGTCGCGCACCACGCTTCGTGGGTTATTTTGCCATCCTGCTCATTAATGAAGGTCTTCCGTATGAATCGACGTGATTAATGAAAGGACATGGGTACCTTTTCCATAGGGTGATATATAAGTAAAATTATACCTATCTATCAAATGGAGAGGTAGCTTATGACAAGAATCAAAGTTCCTATAGATGTGCTGTTATCGGTATCTGATCAATTCGACAATGCCTCTAACCAGCTAAAGATGATCAATGAGAACCTTCTCCGGCAAATTTTTATGCTGATGTCCAATTGGTATGGTCAGAGAGGGACTGCTTTTCAAACGGATTTTAAGACAGCGTATGAACAGATGAATGTAACCGTAGAGCGTATGCATGTGATCAGTCAGGAACTGAAGGGTATTGCTGTTCGCTTTATGAATGCGGATCAGCTGCAAGAGTTTATGGGTGAACAGCGGATGGAGTTGTTCGCTAAACTCAGCACAACAAGCAGCAGTGAGCCTCCTAGATCGTTTATGGATCAAGTCGGGGACACCGCAAAGGATCTGGCAGGAGGACTCAAAAAAGGTCTAGGAAGCGTAGTCGAATCATTAAAAGATACAGGAACAGCCATTGTAAAGAATCCCATCGGGACGTTAGGGGACATGGCTTACAATGCAACTGTAGGGACCGCCGAAGATGTAATTGGTTTCGCTGCATGGGGCAAAAACATGGTTATGGATGAAGGAGAACGTGAAGCATTCTTGGAAGGAATACAGGAGGAGGTCAACGCATCCGGAAAAGCTAACTTTGTTGGCGAACAAGCAGGAGTAATGTTGGGTTCGATTCTGGTAGGAAAGCTTGGGATTAAGGGAGGAGGCCCTAATCGTAAACCTGATACAGGTGGAGATGGTGGTAGCCGTAAGGACAGTAATGAGGGGACAGGTGATCTTCATCCAAATGGGACGCCAAACCCAACACATAATGCTAAAGGTGAACGGATTGATAATGTAGACATACCTAAAGTGAAACTCACTTCTATACCTGAGTATATGAAACAAGAAGATATTGCAAATAATAAATATGCAAGCTTTAGAACTATGAAGAATCATATCAGTGATATTGCAAAGAATACAGGTTGGAAAGAAGCTGATATTCAGCAGATTAAGAATCATTTGTTCATAGAAAAACATAAGTTTGACAATGGACAAGTAAAATTGTTTGACCCAAATTATCAACAAGCTATGGCATGGGAAAGAATGGTGCAAGGAAACTACAATAAGAATGACATCCTTTTGCTCAATCACGAATTGTTTGAATCTAATTACATGAAAAAGCATGGGGCTACCTATGAAAAAGGACATGCGGAAGCTCAAAAGTATTATAATTGGTCGGATAGTATATATGAAGATTGAGGAGGAGATAGGTTTGGCTACGTACGTTTTGCTGGTGAAAGAAGAAGAAACTGAAGAGTTTGTAGTGTATAAATTTGGCCCTGATAAAAATAATTTGGGGAGGTTACGGCTAAACAAAATTAGTGCAGAACCTGAGGAGATTGAAAAAGTACCGGGCACGACTAGTAATTTCTATTATTTTTCAGCGGCATCAAAACTAATTAGAATACTCAAAGAAGGAGATGGAGTTTTTCCTGACACAACGTCATACGCTTCTTAAGTTATATCTCTCGGAAGTGCTGGTTGTTGAAACAGTTCCTAAACAGATTATCCATGTAGTGAAGACTAATTTATCTAACCTTGATAGCCTTGGTGCTTTTCAAGGTTTCTTTTTTGTATTACTGACTGATTCCGTCCGTCGCGCACCACGCATTGCCAATCAGGCGAGGGGCAGATTTGTGGGTTATTTGCCATCCTGCTCATTAATGAAGGTCTTCCGTATGAATCGACGTGTTCATTGAAGGGACATGGGTACCTTTTCCATAGGGTGATATATAAGTAAAATTATACCTATCTATCAAATGGAGAGGTAGCTTATGACAAGAATCAAAGTTCCTATCGATGTGCTGCTATCGGTATCTGATCAATTCGACAATGCATCGAACCAGCTTAAGATGATCAATGAAAACCTTCTCCGGCAAATTTTTATGCTGATGTCCAATTGGTATGGTCAGAGAGGGACTGATTTTCAAACGGATTTTAAGACAGCGTATGAACAGATGAATGTAACCATAGAGCGTATGCATGTGATCAGTCAGGAACTCAAAGGAATTGCCGTACGCTTCATGGATGCGGATCAGCTGCAGGATTTTATGGGTGATCAGCGGTTAGAGTTATTCGATAAACTTAGTACAACAAGCAGCAGTGAGCCTCCTAGATCATTCTTGGAAAAAGCGGGAGACGTCGCAGCGGATTTTGGCAGTGGGGTTAAAAAGGGCCTTGGAGATCTGGGGGATTCATTAAAAGACACAGCAACTAACTTATACGAGGATCCGATAGGGACACTGGGTGACATGGCATATAACGCTACTATAGGAACGGCAGAAGACATAAAAGGTGCTGTTGTATGGGGCAAAGATATGGTCATGGATGATGAGAAGCGAGAAGCATTCTGGGACGGCACACAGGCCAAAATCCAGGAATCCGGGGGGGTTCCTAACTATTTAGGTGAACAGGCAGCGGTTATTTTAGGTTCTGCAGCAATTAGTAGAGTTGGAATTAAGGGAGGTTCGAAGTTAAAGACTGAATCAGGTAGAAATGGAAGTAGTTATGAAGAGAGCTTTAATAAGACTGATCTTGCTAAAAATTTTATTGATACAAAAGGATTTAGGAATGATACTCCACTTACTCAGGAACAAATAAATGAAGTAGTTAGTTATGCTAAACAATTGGGGTTTCCAGAGAATCAAATTATTATCGCCGATCAGATAACTACCACTCAAACAAGCATAGCATATGGAGAAATACTGTTTATTAACAATGATGTTTTACCAACCAATTTACCAACTAGAAATCCAAACTCTTTAATTAGTGGTAAAGGTACTATTGCACATGAAATTGTCGGACACTATGAGACAGTAAAGAAAGGAACAGCTTTTGATCAATTTGACTTGATTAACAATGAAATGATTCCAAATCCAATAAATACTGCCCTAGATGAAGCACAAGCTAGTATTAGAGCAGCACGCTTTGCACCCGAGTTAAGCCAAGCCGAAAGAATGATGCTTGCAAGAGATGCTATTCAGCGATTACGGAATGAAGGAATAAAATTGAGAGATGTCAAACAATCACTTGATATTTTTGAAAGATAAGGAGATCTAACAATGAGTTATACACATATTATGCAAGTAGGATACAGTATAAACCATGAAAAATTAGGCTGTATTATTGTAGGGGGGGTTGATTCATCATTCTCCTCTGGCCATACAAATATACCAAATCTCACTGAAAAACATATTATGGTTAGAACTACAAATGAAGAATTAGAATTTAAAGTGAAAAATATGGATCTCTCAACTTCTATATCTGGGATGATAAATATTGGAGTAACCGTATATGATTCAGATAATTTCTCAAAGATTAGAACGGGAGATCATGTTTTTGCTCTATTGGATTAAGAATCATTGGAATATATCTCTTTAAATAATGGGTTTGTGGATCGAATCGTGAGCCTTTGAAATGTCATCTCCTATTCAAGCCGCTGAACTCGCTGACGGATGAGCTCATTTTCTTCAGTAGCTCAATTATCCTTTTTAGATGAAAGGAGAAACCGAAATGAGAAAATACAATCGAACTAAAGAAGAGCTTGATAAGATAATTGAATTTGTAGAAGAAGATTTTCCAAGACATCATCGTAAAGTAGAAGAAATCACGGTAGATACAGTATTAACCCCAAGAGAAGCCATTGATCTCGCTAAAAGATATCATCAAGAGCATGTATTAGATGGAACGGTTGATGAACGAATAGAAAGCTTACTCTTTGATGAAGCCTATACATTTAAGATAAACCCAGATGATAGAGAGAATGATGATATACGGCCAGCTTGGAGAGTAACGGTTGATCTTGAACCTAATCCATTTTTATTTGAGGACTATACTCTAATAGTATCAGACCCAGATAAGGCAGTAATGGGTATGTTAGATGCTAATGGACATCCAGTATCGGAGGGGAACGAATTCACAGATGAAGATATAGAATATATTATGAGTGATGAAGAAACGGAAAAGGATAAGGCATGATGCCCCAGGAGATTTCGTTGAAGTTACAAACGGTAGGGGAATCACATTCCTAGAAAAGAAATTAGCTGAAGGACGTGGAATAAGGTTTAATCAAGACGGAACATTTAAGGGGTTCATCGATCAATAAAAGGAGTGATAGTTTGGAGAATCTGGAGATTATTATAGAAGACTTTCCAAAAATTGAGTTAGACAAGTTAGTATATAATGAACTTAAAGTTAGCTCATCTGAAGTTAAGTCATCCCATTTCTATGACCACAATAGTGGTTCAGATATTGAATTTTATCAAATTAAAAGTTTCTCAGATGTACTCTCACCGATTGGAACGGGAAATTTATATCTTAAACAGTTAGAAATAGGGAGCCAAGTAAATGATGTAATGATTATATTCTCCTTTAATGAAGATGTAGGAGATGTAACATTTAATTTTTCGGAAAATGAACTATACGAAGGTGAAAGATTAGAGGTAAGACAAAAAGCTGAAAAAATACTAGAATATCTTACAGTCATAAAAGATAAATTCAACATACCTAAAATTAGATTTGGGTTTGAGCCTGCAACAGATGATGATACTTGTTTAGTAGAGCTTGGTGAGGAAGAATTTAATTTAGAGGATGCAGTAGATCTCATGTTCAGATAGAAAAGTTCTAACAAGTTAAGTCTTGGCATTGTAGGACGTGAGAGGTTGGTTATGACTACGATCGGAGTACTGGCATAGGTGCTTCTATCTGTCTGAGAGCAGTTCAATAGAGTATCTACACTACTTGGAAATGATATGAATGAGAGCATGCTCCGGCAAATTTACATACTCATGTCGCATTGGTACGGCCAGAGAGAAGCTCTTTGAAACGGATTTTAAGTCCGTATATGAGCAAATGAACTTTACGATCCATCGTATGCATGTGATTAGCCAAGTGAGGTAACAAAAATGAGGTATATAGCTCGAGTTAAAGGATTAGACCCACATATTGAACAGAAAGTTACACTCGAAGTACAAGGGATAGAGTTTACGGGATTTGCAATTCATGAAATATGTGCTAGTCAAAAAGAACTTGAACGAATCGGTACAAGCTATAAATAATATATTCGTGGTGTTCTTAATGAAGATTCAATTGATGCAGGGATCATTATTTCCGACGATGACGAATATTTTGCTAACTATCCTGATTTAATTGGCAAAGCTGTAGAATTCCAGGTTGACCGAATTAATGTGGAATTTCTGATGGACTAAAATTGTTTGAACCTTGACTGGCTGCGGGCTTTTCAAGGTTTCTTTTTTGTATACTGACTGACTCCGTCCGCCGTGCACCACGCATTGTCATTCATGCTCATTAATGAAGGTCGAATCGACGTATTCTTTGAAGGGACATGGGTACCTTTTCCACAGGGTGATATATAAGTAAAATTATACCTATCTATCAAATGGAGAGGTAGCTTATGACAAGAATCAAAGTTCCTATCGATGTGCTGCTATCGGTATCTGATCAATTCGACAATGCATCTAACCAGCTTAAGATGATCAATGAGAACCTTCTCCGGCAAATTTTTATGCTGATGTCCAATTGGTATGGTCAGAGAGGGACGGCTTTTCAAACGGATTTTAAGACAGCGTATGAACAGATGAATGTAACCATAGAGCGTATGCATGTGATCAGTCAGGAACTCAAAGGAATTGCCGTACGATTCATGGATGCGGATCAGCTGCAGGATTTTATGGGAGAACAGCGGATGGAGCTCTTCGCTAAACTAAGTACGACAAATCACATTAGCGAACCGCCTAAATCATTCATAGATCAAGTCGGGGACACCGCAAAGGATCTGGCAGGAGGACTCAAAAAAGGGCTGGGAAGTGTAGTCGAATCCTTAAAGGATACGGGAGCAGCCATAGTTAAGAATCCCATCGGGACTTTAGGGGACATGGCTTACAATGCAACTGTAGGAACCGCCGAAGATGTAATTGGTTTCGCTGCATGGGGCAAAAACATGGTTATGGATGAAGGAGAACGTGAAGCCTTTCTAAAAGAGATTCAGATGAAAGCGAACGAGTCCGGAAAAGCTAACTTTGTTGGCGAACAGGCAGGTGTAATGTTAGGCTCCTTCCTGGTTAGTAGGATTGGGATTAAGGGAGGACCGAATCATAAAGCGGATACAGGTGGTGACGGAGGAAGTTCTAAGAATAGTGCTGTAGGGAAGGGTGACACTGCTTCTAACTTCATTAGCGGTAAAGGTATCTATACCCAGTATTCAGGTGGACTAAAACAAGCGAATAAGGAAGATGTAAATGCAGATTTGCTTGCAAAAAAAATTGGTGGACAGTCTCGAATGATATTCAATAATGATCCAAAAGGTCGAGAGTTTGATGTGATTTCTGAACAGTATATTGGTCAGACCAAAACTTCAATGAATAGTTTGAGTTCACAATTTAGGGAACAGGCAAAGGCTACCATTGAAGCTTCTATTGAAACAGGTGGGAAGGCATATTTTCATTTTGAGACTGCACCTGCAGATAAAGTAATTAGACAATTAAAGGAATATGAAAAGAGGTATAATGTTGAAATTGTTATCGATATCTCTTCATTAAAATAAAGGACTAGAGAGGAGCTAAACATGTATCAATATCATGGATGGGCAGTTGTATTAGAAAATACTAACGATGAGACGAATAAGGAAAAGGAAATAAACATTTTGGAATCAATTAAAGTGTATATTGAGGGTTTACAACCTAATGTAGATGTTATAGAAATGAAGGCAATAAATGGACAATATCATCTTTGGATGACGGGGTTGTGGAATCGAGAGCCTTCTTCAAATTATAATCCAGTGGAAATAATGCGGAACATAGGGGATCTTGCACCTGGCTCATATGGAATGCTCTATGTTTTTAATGATGAGCACCCTAAACATTTTAATGAATTTAAAGTTTACGTTCTTGCGAGGGGAAGCATTCAAGAAAAAGACGATCCATTTTTGTCTCCATTAATCCCTGTTGTAGCCGACGATTCTGAATTTTAGAATTTGGTAAGCTATGACCGTATAAGGATTTCGGCATTCTGAGTATACGAATAATCGCGAATGGAGGTAGGAGGGATGGAAGATACTTATCTAAAGGAACCTACATTTACACTTAGATTAAGTGGGGAGTACTTTGAAAATGAAATAGGTTGTTTAGGAAAACAACTTGCTCAAATATTAACCTGTATTCAGCATGAAACTTCCAATCTTACTTGATTTGCTTTTGATGTGTTTGGTAGCAGTACTCAGCCCTCAGAGGTGTTGTTTCCGAAGCCTTACTCTGAAATCCTGAGTACAGATGAACTCATCAAAAAAGTGGAAAAAATAGTGCAATTCCATTCCGGAGTGTTCATTGGAATTGAAAAAGGTAAAAAAATAGACTGGGACACTCATTTATTACCGGAAACAGAAGAAAGTGAAGGATTACAACACCACGAAGCAGAATTGGAAATTCGTCCATTTGATACTTCATACTTTGAAGTTTACGGAATGAACAAAGATATTGAAGCCAAAATTAAATCTTGCATTATATGATCTATGAGTTTATTGATCCAGTGTGCCTACATAAAGACTGCTGCATTATCTGTGTCTATTTAATAGGAGGACTGAGCTCATGTACACATACGAAACACTAGATAACATAGATACTCAAACCTTGCACCACGCGTTTCTAGAGGCTTTTTCCGATTATCAGGTGAATATCAATCTATCACTTGAAGCGTTTCAGAAGATGCTTGTAAGAAGAGGATATTCTCCGGAGATTTCGATCGGTGCATTTACAGAACCTGGACATGAGCTAGTTGGGTTTATCCTGAATGGATTGAGAAAGTGGAATGGAGCACGAACCGCATACGACCTTGGCACCGGCGTTACACCTTTACATAGACAGCAAGGGATTTCAAGCCGCATGTTCCAATCGGTACGCGAAGAGCTGAAGCGGAATCAGGTGGAGCAGTATTTGCTGGAGGTTCTTCAAAACAATGAAGCTGCCTTTGAGCTATACAAAAAGCAAGGGCTGTCCATTACAAGAAACTTCTCATTCCATAAGCTGGAGCAGAGCCGTTACCATGCAAAAGAGCTGACTTATACCATCGAGTACCTGACAGAAATTGATTCGGATACATGGGAGCAACTGCAAATGTTGTGGGATTTCAGCCCCTCCTGGCAAAATTCGATCGATTCCATTCGCGCTGTGCAGAAGCAGTTTGTCTATGCAGTCGTACGGCTGGAGAAGAAGATTATTGGTTACGGCATCGTAGACTCAGCAACAGGCGATGTCCCGCAAATTGCGGTGCATCCTGTATACAGGCGCAAAGGGATCGCGACGAGTATAGTAGACACATTGATGAATCATTCGAACGGCAAACAACTGCGAGTGATTAATGTAGATGATGCGTGTGAGGGTATGAAACTGTTTTTGGATAAAGTAGGATTTGAAACGATTGGACATCAATACGAAATGATGCTTACTCTTGATAGAAATGGAAAGAAATAAGAAGATAGAGTATAGAACATGCAATAAAGATCCCCGAGGACGGTACGTGATAGCCATCATTTTAAAACAAGCACTGGAGGTTATATTTTAATGGAAAATAAACAGAGGACATTAACACCGGAGCAGCAGGAAGAAATCCTGTCGATATTAAAAAAGCGTTTTGAGAAACATATGGATCGCCATGAGGGAATCGAATGGAGCGCAATAGAAGATAGGCTGCACACCCAGCCGGAAAAACTGTGGTCGCTATCTGAAATGGAGAGAACCGGCGGTGAACCGGACGTAATTGGTTATGACGCAGAGCTTGGGGAATACACATTCTGTGATTGTTCCGCAGAGAGCCCAAAAGGCCGTAGAAGTATATGTTACGATCATGAAGCACTGGAGTCCAGGAAGCAGCATAAGCCAGAGAACAGTGCGGTGAACATGGCAGCTGAGATGGGCATTGAAATGCTGACAGAAGAACAATTCCGGGAGCTTCAGCAGAAGCTTGGAAAGATTGATAACAAAACATCAAGCTGGGTCCTTACGCCACCGAATATTCGTAAACTGGGTGGGGCGATATTTTGTGATTACCGATATGATACGGTGTTTGTGTACCACAATGGGGCAGATTCCTATTATGGAGCCAGAGGCTTCCGCGGTTTGCTGAAAGTTTAGTGGTGGATTGAGCAGCATCATTAAACGGCATTTTTAATGTATAAACATCAGATAATCCCAGAGAAACAAATAACCTTGAATGGCATGCTGCCGTCAAGGTTTCTTTTTTTAGCGGACGCTGTTGGTCCAAGGATACCTTCACACAAGACAAAGAAATATAAATTAGGGAAATTATTTAATAATACTCAAATTTCATACATTTAGGGCATGACAATTATACTATTATGTGATATATTTTTGAGAATTCCGCGTTAAGAGGACTAGTGTCCTTGTGCAGTGGACATTAAAATATGACATTAATAGGTGATGACATCATGAATAAGATGAAGCTCGGCCTGCTGCCGAAGATATTGATTGCCATTCTGCTCGGGATTGCGGTGGGCTCGTTCTCGCCGGAGTGGCTTGTTGCTGGACTTGCCACTTTTAGCGGATTGTTTGGTAATTTTTTAGGCTTTGCCATACCTTTAATTATTATCGGATTCATAGCGCCGGGAATCGGCGAGTTGGGGAGAGGAGCAGGACGCCTGCTTGGAATGACGACAGGACTTGCTTATGTTTCTTCCATTATAGGGGGCTTGCTGGCCTTTCTTGCTGCAACCTTGCTATACCCGTATATACTGGAGGCGGGAAGCCTTACCCAGTCATTCAGCAATCCGGAAGAGGCACTGCTTGCGCCTTACTTCACCGTAGATATGCCGCCTGTATTCGGGGTCATGACTGCCTTGCTGCTGGCCTTCACATTGGGGCTTGGGGCTGCGGTCATTAAGGGACAAGCTCTGCAAAATGTCATGGTTGACTTTAGAGCCATTGTCGAGAAGTTAATCGCTTCGGTGATCATTCCGCTGCTTCCTTACCATATCTTCTGTGTGTTTGCCAATTTGACGTATGGTGGACAAGTGACGATGATTCTGTCTGTATTTGTGAAAGTGTTCGTTATGATTATCGTTCTGCACATTCTATATTTGGTCATACAGTATGTGGTGGCAGGACAGATTGGGCGTAAGAATCCATTCACTCTGCTTAAAAATATGATTCCCGCATACTTTACAGCGATAGGGACACAGTCCTCGGCTGCAACGATTCCGGTGACGCTTCGTCAGACGAAGCTGAATGGGGTCAAGGAAAAGGTAGCTGATTTCGTTATTCCGCTGTGCGCGACGATCCACTTATCCGGCAGTACGATTACGCTCGTTAGCTGCTCGATGGCCGTTATGGTGCTGACAGGGATGCCGATTACCTTCGGTTCTATGTTTCCGTTTATCTTAATGCTGGGTGTGACGATGGTGGCTGCGCCTGGCGTTCCCGGTGGTGCGGTCATGGCCGCACTCGGTCTCTTGGAGTCCATGCTCGGCTTCGATACGACGCTTACTTCTCTGATGATTGCGCTATATATTGCCCAGGACAGCTTCGGGACAGCAACGAATGTTACGGGTGACGGTGCGATTGCGATCATCACGGATCGAATGAGCAAGTCGGAGCCTGCATAAGCTATATATAGTGAAGAAAAACAGCTCAGCTCCTGTTACAGGAAACTGGGCTGTTTTGATGTTTCTCTACATTTAATCATACAGCACTGGACAAGCTTGGTTTGACTTCATCTTTTTGAGCAGAGATAATTAGAAATTAACAGCATCATTAGACTTAACAGAAAGCGAAGTGTATATCATGTTTGCATCGATCAATGGAACGCGTCTCTATTTCGATATTGAGGGTTCGGCATATGTTCCACAAGGAGAGAAAATGGTAAAACGCCCCGTGCTGTTCGCCATTCATGGCGGCCCGGGCAGTGATCATTCGGATTTTAAGCCATGGCTTACGCCGCTGGCTGATCATATGCAGATTGTGTACCTGGATCAGCGCTGCAATGGACAGTCGGAGCGGGTAGATCCGGCGACGTGTACGCTGGAGCAGCTGGCTGATGATATTGAGGCACTACGGGTGTATCTGGGCTTTGACCGGATCAATCTGCTGGGCCATTCCTTTGGCGGCTTTGTATCACAGGTATTTGCAAGCCGTTACCCGGATTCGCTGGACAAGCTGCTGCTGGTGGATACGGCACCAAGCAAGGAATTCTATCCCGCTGCCCTGGAATTCGCCAGCCACATCGCGACACCAGAACAAATGGCTATGATTCCGGAGCTGTTCGAGGGCCGGATTGAGGATGAGGAGCACGCTATTCGCTGGTGGGATCTGAACTACGATCTGTATTTCCATGTGAAGGACGAGAAGATCATGCGTGAGACAGGAAACCGTCCCATCGGTTCCATGGAAGTGGCGAACTATACCTTTAAGCATCTGATTCCTCAGTACGATGTACGGGACAAGCTGCCAGCATTTACAATGCCGACCTTAATCGTTGGGGCAAAATATGACTGGATTACGCCCGTATCCCAGGCGGAAGAGATGCATCGGCTCATTCCGAACTCGGAGCTCGTTATATTTGAGCACAGCGGGCACAGTCCGTATGTAGAAGAGAATGAAGCGTTCCTGAAGCGTGTGCTTGCCTTTCTGAACATCGAGGGAGAACAGCAATGATTGATATCTTGACTTGGAGAGCGGAGCGGGAACGTTCAGTTGCTGAATTTCAAGGGGATTTAGCGCTCGTTAAGCTGCATTTCGTGCAAGGTACGACGACCTTCGAAGACATTCCAGGGGTATGGGAGCCGCTCACTTCTGGAACCCCGGGTCTCAAGCTGACCGCTGCCGCAGCAGACGGATTGACGATCGAGGGGAAGCCGGTAGACGGTACCGTTATTCTCGAAGCAGATCATACGCTTGTTCGCCTGTCTGAGCGGATCACGCTTGTTGCTACGTCCCAGCCGGGCTCCGATCATCTGCTGGCCGTATATGATGCGAAGGCTGATGCCGTGCAGCAGTATGAGGGGCTCTCCGTATTCCCTTATGACCCAAGCTGGTGTATGACAGGAACCTATATTCAGGAAGAGGAAGGCCGCACCGCAGCCTTCGCGCATGTGTCGGATCAGGAAGGCGCAGGGCGTATGCATCAGTCCCCCGGTGACATCCACTTCGAGTATGAGGGAGCAGCATATCGCCTGACGCCGTTTGCCTCTGGAGATACGCTGGTTATCGTATTCGGCGACCGGACGAATGGGCAGGAGACCTATGGTATGGGGCGCATGGTTAATGTTATACCGGAGGCGAACGGTACGGTACAGCTGGATTTCAATTATGCTTACCTGCCTCCGTGCGCTTTTTCACCTCATTTCAACTGCCCTATGCCGCCTTCGCATAACCGCTTGCCATTTCGAATTACAGCAGGAGAGAAGCAAGTGCGGTTTCGTAAATGAAAGAATATAAAGAAAGAGGGAGACAGCCAGCTGTTCTCATTCTTTAGTATATAGAGAAGAAGGAGACAGCCAGTTGTCTCAATCTTTAATGTATAAAGAAAGAAGGAGACAGCCAGCTGTTCTCATTCTTTAGTATATAAAGAAGAAGGAGACAGCGAAAACTGTCTTCTTTTTTTGTACAACCCACCAAATAAATGTCGCTTTATGTCTAAATCAAGAGGTTAAATATCGAAAAATAAAAAATAACATTGAAAAACGTCAGATTTTATTTGAATGACGCGTTAAATGATAGTAATATGATTTGTTGAGTATTCTCTTTGTCATTAACTGTTAGCTGGAGAGATTAATAATTATACAACATACAAAAACTGTGCATTGACAAAACTTTCGAAAAATCTGATAGTTAATTAAAACAGAGTAGAATAATAGGAATTAGAATAAGGGGTGCACAAATGGCGATCAAGAAGACACACAGAAGAGCTTTAGCGTTTATGCTTACTGCATTGCTGGTCATTATATCCGCATGTGGAAGCAGTGGTGGCGGTGACAATAATGAAGGCGGTACCAGCAGTACGGATAACAGCGGCAAGAAGGCCGTCAATATCGGAGTAACTTATGCACCAAGCGGTATTAATCCGCTGTCCCCGGTGGGACTTGTTTCTACATATGTAGCAGGTCTGATGTTCCCGCCGCTGGTCGAGCTGGATTCGAATCTGGAATATCAGCCGATGCTCGCGGATTCCATTGAGACAGAGGACAATACAACCTTTACTATTCAACTGAATGAAAATGCGAAGTGGACAGACGGAACTCCGGTTACGGCAGACGATGTTATTTTTACGCTGAAGCTGATGAGTAATGTAAAGGTTGCTTCCAACTACGCTTATATTTTTGCAACGATTGAAGGCTTGGATGATGCAGGATATCTCCCGGAAGGTGAAGATGAAATATCCGGTGTCAGCAAGGTGGATGACCATACACTAACGATCAAGACCAAAGCACCAACGACGCTTGATATTTTCAAAGATACCATTGGACGTAATCTGATGACGCTGCCACAGGCGGCACTGAAGGATATTGCACCAGAGGATATTAATACAAGTGATTTTATGCAAAACCCTACGGTTACTAGCGGTCCCTACAAAATGGTGAATTATAACCGTGATCACTTTGTAGAAATGGAAGCAAACCCGGACTATTTCAAGGGCGCTCCTAAGATTGAGCAATTGAACTTTAAGGTGCTTCAAGGAACGGCAGTGGCTGCACAGCTGCAAAGCGGTGAGATCGACATGAACATTCCTTCGGCCGGTGTTATTCCGATCAGCGATTATGAGAATGTGAAGGCGCTGGAGCATGTGACAACCGTAGACGGACCTCCGATTGCTACACAGTTTATGTACATTAACGAGAACTCCGTACCTGACGCGAAGCAAAGACAAGCCATCTCGTATGCAATGAACCGTGAGATGATTGTGAACAATCTGCTGAAGGGCTCTGGTGAAGTGATTGATGATTTCTTTACTAGCTACAGTCCTTATAAAGATGAGAGCCAGCAGCCAGTCGCATATGATCCGGAAAAAGCAAAAAGCCTGCTTGCTGAATCCGGCTGGGATTCCGGCAAGACATTAACTCTGTCTGTTCTGTCCGGTGATGCAACGCTGGAGCAAGCGGCAAACATTGTGGCAGAGAACCTGAATGCAGTTGGTGTGAAGGTTCAGATTCAAATGCTGGATCTGGCGACACTGCTCGATCGTATCGTGAAGATGGAGTATGACCTTGGTATTCTGACGGTATCCCTAACACCGGTCAATCCGCTGCCGGATATCGCATACTTCTTGTCCGAAGGCAATCCGAATGCTTATAAGAATGAAGAAGTAGACAATCTGCTGAACTCGCTGTCCGCTGAGGTGGATGAAGAGAAGATTATGGACGACTACAGCCAGCTTCAGGCGATCCTGAAGGAAGATGTGCCCATGCCGTCGATCTATGCAACCAAGGCACTTGGGGCGGTAAATAAGCGTGTAACAGGAGCAACACCTCAAGACTTTGGCATGTTTATTAACGTGCACGAGTGGGATGTACAGTAAGAGTAACAGTAAGAGTTTATATAGGATGAACAAATCTTGGTGAGATAAAGGATGGTTGATAAAAGTGAATAGCTTACTGAAGGTCAGCCATCTGCAAACCGCTTTCGATACGGATCAGGGGAAGGTTGTCAGTGTCGATGACGTCAGCTTTGAGCTGAAGGCCGGGGAGACGCTCGCGATTGTGGGCGAATCCGGCTCCGGCAAAAGTGTAACAGCTCTCTCCATTATGCGGCTGCTCGGTAAGAGCAGCCGTATTGATCATGGAACGGTTGTGCTTGATGGAACGAATCTGCTTGCGCTGGATGAATCCCGTATGCGGGATGTACGGGGCAATCAGATTTCAATGATTTTTCAAGAGCCGATGACTTCCTTGAATCCGGTATTTACGATTGGATATCAGCTGATGGAGGCAATCCGGCTGCATGTGAAGCTCGGCAAGAAGGAAGCACGTGAGGCAGCCATCGAAATGCTGCGCAAGGTCGGGCTTCCCCGTCCAGAGCAAATCATGAAGTCTTATCCATTCGCTCTGTCAGGCGGGATGAGACAGCGTGTGATGATCGCGATGGCGCTCGCCTGCAAGCCGAAGGTGCTGATCGCAGATGAGCCGACAACCGCGCTCGATGTAACCGTGCAGGCGCAAATCATGCGATTAATGAAGGAGCTGTGCGAGGAAGCAGGCACCGCTATTATTCTAATCACCCATGATTTGGGTGTAGTGGCGGAGATGGCAGACCGGGTACTGGTCATGTACGCCGGTCAAGTTGTTGAAGAGGCGGATGTATATACTTTGTTTGAGAAGCCGATGCATCCATACACCCGGGGACTGCTGCAATCGGTGCCCAGTCTTGACCCGGATGATGATGCGAAGCTGGCCTCCATACCCGGCTCCGTTCCGGCCCGGTATCAATTCATGAACGGCTGCCGGTTTCATAACCGCTGCCCGCTCGCGACAGAGCATTGCAGGGAAGTAACCCCGGTGCTGGAGCCGAAGGTGGAAGGGCATCTGGCACGCTGCTGGGAAGTAGGTCCAGAGAATATGAGAGAAGGAGAGGTCGTGTATGAGTAACCATGAACAGATTCCTGATACAGCTACGGCCTCTCCGCTGCTCGTGCTTGATCAACTGAAGAAGCATTACCCGGTTCACGGCGGGATCTTAAACCGTGTTACCGGCCATGTCAAAGCGGTGGACGGTGTGGACCTGACCATTTATCCGGGAGAGACGCTGGGTCTCGTTGGCGAGTCCGGCTGCGGCAAATCAACGCTCGGCAGATGTATTGTTGGACTAGAGCAGCCGACAGATGGCAGGATCCTGTTTGCAGGAGACAACATAGCAGGGAGATCGACTAAGGACATGGTCCAGCTGAGAACCAAGCTCCAGATCGTGTTCCAGGATCCGTATTCTTCCCTGCATCCCCGCAAGACCGTCGGCGATCAGATTGCTGAGCCGCTGTATGTACACCGGATTGTACCGAGACAGGAGGTACAGAAGGAAGTGGACCGGCTGCTCGAAACGGTAGGTCTGCCTTCCACGAGCAAATCACGCTACCCGCATGAATTCTCCGGCGGACAGCGCCAGCGGATCGGGATTGCCAGAGCGCTCGCGCTGAAGCCGCAGCTCATTGTGTGTGATGAGCCGGTCTCTGCGCTGGACGTGTCGATCCAAGCCCAAGTGCTTAATCTGCTGAAGGAGCTGCAGAAGGAGCTGGGACTCACGTATTTATTCATCGCCCATGGTTTAGGGGCGGTAAGATATATCAGTGACCGGATTGCTGTCATGAACGCAGGTAAGATCGTCGAGATCGGAGATACGAAGGAATTGCTGCGGAGTCCGAAGCATCCTTATACGAAGGTGCTGCTGGATGCATTTCCGGTTCCAGACCCGCGCAGGCGAAACAGGGAACGTATTGAACTGACGGATGAGGTGCTGGATTCGGTGAACCCAGCAAATCCGATGAATTCAGCAGATCAGACGAATCCGACGAATCCGACGAATCTGTAAATTCGTACATTCCAAACTACTTTCTTCATTCGGCGTTCTCTACTCATCTTGATGTGAGGTGCTTACATTGTTTAACTATATACTGCGCCGGATCTGGACGACCATCCCCGTTCTGTTTGGCGTAACGATTATTAATTTCATCATTATGAGAATGGCACCGGGTAATCCTGTGGACATGCTCGTTAGTCCGAAGCTGCCGGAGGCTGCACAGGAAGCGAAGCGGCTGGAGCTGGGACTTAACGATCCAGTCTATATTCAATACTGGAATTGGCTGAAGAATCTGGTGCTTCACGGCGACCTGGGCTTCTCTATGATTACGTATGAGCCTGTCGGCCAGCTGATCTGGGAGCATGTCGGGCCAACGGTGCTCCTGATGGGCACGGCACTAATCCTCGGCATTGCCATTGCAATTCCAATCGGGGTGCTTAGTGCTGTCAAGCAGTATTCCAAGCTGGATTATATTGCGGTTACCGGTTCCTTTCTCGGAATCTCGATTCCAGGCTTTTTCCTAGGGATGGTTCTCATTTATTTCTTCTCGATAAAATGGAATCTGCTGCCTTCCGGCGGGATGACGGAGCTGGGCGGCGAAGGCGGGTTCCTCGATGTGCTGAAGCACATGATCCTGCCGGGGATCGTGCTGACACTGACGGTTGCAGGTCGGAATATCCGGTATGTCCGCTCCAGTATGCTTGAGATTTTGAATCAGGACTTTCTGCGGACCGCCAGAGCGAAAGGGCTGAGGGAAGCACTTGTTGTCAATCGCCATGCGATGCGGAACGCACTGATTCCCATCGTTACGGTGATCGGACTTGAAATTCCGATTCTGTTCGGCGGAGCGGTCGTCATCGAGCAGATCTTCTCTTGGCCTGGTATCGGTCAGTTGACGATGTCCTCCATTATGAGCCGGGATTATTCCACGATTATGGGGCTTAACCTATTGGCGGCGGTCGTGGTCATTGCGGCCAACCTGCTGACGGATATCGTGTACGCGCTTGTCGATCCTCGGATAAAAAACAGCTACCAGGGAGAGGCAAGATCATGAAACTGCTGAGACATTATTTTGGAAGACGTTCCGTTGATCCGGAGACGTTGGATGCAGAGCAGCTGGCGGCAAGCCTGCCGTCAAGCGGGCCGGTGATGTTCTTCCGGCGCTTTCGCAGGCATAAGCTCGCCGTAGCAGGAGTCATATTCATGCTGCTGCTGACGCTCAGTGCGATATTTGCGCCATGGCTGACCCCGTATGAGCCAACGACGGTTACGGATGCCTTTGGCGCAGGGCCGTCCTGGCAGCATCCGCTGGGCACAGATCAGATCGGACGCGATCAGCTGACACGGCTGCTCTATGCAGCCAGAGTATCGCTTGCTGTCGGGATATTTTCCGTACTGATATCGTCCATTATCGGTACCGTGCTTGGTCTCGTTTCCGGTTATTTTGGCGGCTGGATTGATAGTCTGATTATGAAAATTACCGATATCTTTATGTCGTTTCCTTACATCATGCTAATTCTTGTTGTATCGAGCATCGTTGGCCCAGGCCTGCTGAACATTATCTTAATTCTAGGCTTCCTGGGCTGGCCGGGTGTGACGAGACTTGTGCGGGGAAATGTACTCGCAGTGAAGCAGATGGATTACGTCAAGGCCGCTGTTGCACTCGGCTACCGCACGCCGCGTATTCTGTTCGGACATATCATGTCTGTGACAGTGGCGCCGGTGCTGATCTATGCGACATCGGGTGTTGCACTTGCCATTCTAGATGAAGCTGCACTCAGCTTCCTGGGACTCGGCGTACAGCCGCCAACGGCAAGCTGGGGCAATATGCTGACAAGCGCCCAGTCGCTTACTATCTTGACTTCACAGCCTTGGCTGTGGATTCCACCAGGCGTGCTCATTATTTTGACCGTGCTGTCGATCAACTTCATCGGCGACGCGCTGCGTGATGCGCTTGATCCGAAGAACAACAGGTAATAGGAATTAAACAAAGAACCTTAGTGGAGCATTGGCTTCACTAAGGTTCTTATTTTTATGCAGCGACCATCGATGGTTCAATCTTATTTGTTTCCCAATCAGGAGCTGCGGTGATATTAATGATTAGTATTTGCTAATCAACTTGTTATTCATATCATACAGTTCAGCAGGATCATTCTCATCATTGTTATGCACATTCGCCGTCGTCCATTTCAGATAGCCGGCAGCTGCCTTGGCATTCTTGCCGCTGGTCACGTATACAGTCTTACCAGGTGCCAGAGTATAGCCCTCAGGGAATGTGTATACTTGGTTTCCTTTCACACTAACCAGCTTCCAGCCTGTGAGATTTATCGTTTTACTGTCTTTGTTCTTAATGGTTACAATTTCATTCTGGTAGTCTACTTTCTCAATTACCAATTTCCCCGTAGTGCCTTTTACGCTGCTTCCATTCTCACCATCGTATGCCCAGAGTCCACGATCATTACTTCGGGCATTGGCAACCAAAGCACTAAAAAGATCTACCCATCTGACATTGGGCTGGTAAGTCATCTGTGTAGCATAGCCTTCTTCAGCCAGCTTTGCGTTGAACATCATACCGTTTAAGTAGACATAGGCGAGCAATCTGCCGTAGTTATCTCTTTCTCCTGCATCCAGCTCCAGCATAACCGTTTTATTGAGAAGCTGTTTCTTTGTATATTCAGAAACGACGACACCCTCACTTGTGTTGCGATCTGCATCAGGGTGGACAGATTCAGGAGTGTCCACTCCGATGAATCTAACCTTCTCCTCGGTACCGTCGTTCAATTTTACCGTTATAGTATCTCCGTCCGTCACTTTCGTTACCTTTGCCTTCAGCATGGATGCGGAGCTGATCGTCACTGTTTTGCTCTTGTTAAACCATCCTACACTGTTTCCCAAGGATTCACTTACAAACCGCAATGGAACCAATGTAGAGCCTTTAAGGATTTCTCCTGGCGTATTTAAGGTAAAAGTACTACCATTTACTGCAGCCTTTTTCTGCCCTATCGTATATTTAATAGTAGTGCTTCCCTTAGTCGCTGTGACGGTCTTTGTTGTGTTGTTCCAGCTTACTTTGGCTCCTTGTTTTTCAAAGATAAGCCGCATAGGAACGAGCGTGGAACCGTTTTTAATAATGGGGTTCGTATTGAAGGATAGTTTTTCCCCATCCAGATAGACTACTGGGGCAGCCGCAGCAGACGCAGTCGGAATGGCAAATGCCGGGAAAACAAGACTGCAAATCATAATTAAAAGCAACATTTTCTTTTTCATTTATGTACACTCCCTAGATGTTAATATTTATATTATATTGTTTATATTAACCAATAGTAATATGTAAAATATGGAATTTAAAAAGGATTTATTGTATCCTTCAAATATTCGTGAGGAAATGGGTAATATGCATGGAGTGCATTGATATAAGAGTGGTTTTAGTGGTTAGGGAGTGTTGGAGGTATGATTAATTTCAATCTAATAATCAAACTAATTATTATTAATAAAGATAAGGGTGATTAAAATGAAACTTTATAGAATGGTTCAATTTTTAGGTTTAATAGTCATGTGTGGCGGAGTCTTGTACCCGATGGGTCTTGCTTCACAACATATCTATTTTTTCACTTTGTACCCCGGTTTGCTGATCCTTTGCATTGGTTATGTACTGGAGCAGCGCTCTATTCAGTCAAAAAGAAAGAAATAAACTGGCATTCTTATCTGAAAATAAAAAACAGTTGCCATAAAATCACACGTATAGTATATTCAGTTCATAAAAACGTTTTTATAAAAAGGAAGACAGCAGATGAGGAAGGTAACGATCAAGGATGTGGCAAGGGAGGCGGGGGTGTCGATCTCGACGGTCTCCAATGCGCTGAACGATGTGGACGTACTGAATCCGGAGACGAAGTCGCATATTCTAGACGTCGCGAAGCGCCTGAACTATGTCCCGAACATCAACGGCAAGCTGCTGAAATCGGGCAAATCGAAGATGCTGGGCTTCTTCACCACAAGCGTGTCAGGACCGTACTTCTATACGCTGGTCGAGACGATGTCACGGGAATGTGACCGCCACGGCTACGGTCTGAACATCTTCGTAACCAAGGATAAGCAGGTCATTATGAGCAACATTCTCGGCGGAAGGGTCGATGGGGTCATTGTCTATGAAGAGCTGCGAATAGACGAGAATGACATCGCCATTATGGAGCAGAACAACATTAAGGCCGTATTTCTGGACCGCGAGATACAGAACGAAAACATGGGCAGTATTATCTTCGATTCCTATGTGGATGCGTACGAAGCAACGAAATACCTGATCAGTCTGGGCCACAAGAACATCGCCTATATCGCCGGTGTGGAGACGATGTTCGACAGCGAGCAGCGGAAGGCCGGATATCTGGCGGCATTGAGGGATTACGGGCTGAAGGCAGACGAGGACTATATTCTGCAAGGTTATTTTGAAGAGGAAGGCTCGTACGGCGCAGTCAAATCATTTGTGAATGTACATGGCAGCAAGCTGCCGGATGCATTCCTCGCAGGGAATGACCTTAGTGCGATCGGGGCCATGCGGGCACTCAAATCCCTCGGATACGAGATTCCCCAGGATACAAGTGTCGTCGGCTTTGACGATATTGACATTGCGCAGTATTTCTCGCCTTCGCTGACTACCGTGCGCAACCAAATTGCTAGGCAGGGAATCCTGGTCGTCAACCATTTGATTCGCATGATCCAGGAGAAGGAAGAAGGAAGGCATGAGAAGCTGCCAGGAGAGCTCATCGTTAGAGGCTCGACGCAGATCAAAATGGTGCGGGACTAACCTTTTACGCTTTACTATAAAAGGGGGAGTTCCCGTCCAGCTTAATAGTAAACGCTTACAAAATTAGGCTTCAGTTAAATTGGGCTGCACTCATTATCTGCCCATTAGGATCGTCAGTCTAGCTGAGGCAGACATCCAGAATTTCAGCAGTCATTCTTCTAAAAAAGAACCATATTTTTTTGACCAAAAATAAAAACGTTTTTATTTTTCGGTGAAAATATCAAATTTCTGCATTGACTGAATCCATTTCATGAACACTATTTTGTTGCTCTGATCCAGAGTATAGGAGCAAAAAGGAGAGAAGCACATGAGCAAACCAGCTCTGATCCAGCCTGCGGATGCCTCGTCCCGTATGAGGAAGACGCCAGCCAAGAAGCCCATGGGGCAGCGGATCAAGGAATTCTGCGTGGATTACGTGAAGCAGTGGGAGCTTCAGTCCATGATTCTTCCGGGCGTACTATTTATGATTATCTTCAATTTTATACCGATCTATGGACTCACGATCGCCTTCAAGAGCTACACGGTCATTGACACGATCGACAGCGCACCATGGGTAGGGCTCGACAACTTCAAGATTATAATGACGGATCAGTATTTCTGGGAATCGGTCATCAATACACTTGGCATCAGCTTCCTGAAGCTGGCCATCGGGTTTGTTGTACCTATCATTCTAGCGATCATGATCTATGAACTAAGCGGGAGTCGATTCAAAAAGTTCGTCCAGACCGTATCCTATCTCCCTCACTTTCTCTCCTGGATCGTGCTGGGCGGGATGCTCATCACCTGGGTGTCAACGACAGGTCTGTTCAATCAGATTCTGCTCTCTCTCGGTCTGATCTCACAGCCGCAGAACATCCTGCTCGACCCAAGCAAGTACTGGTGGATCGCCGTTCTGTCTGACATCTGGAAAGAAGCGGGCTGGGGGACGATTCTGTACCTGGCAGTCATGTCGAAGATCGATCCTACCTATTATGAGGCTGCCAAGATCGATGGAGCCAGCCGGCTTCGCCAAATATGGAACATCACGATTCCGAACATGAAGATGATCATCAGCTTGAACCTGATTCTAACCGTGAGCGGACTGCTCGGATCGAATCTGGATCAGACACTTGTGCTCATGAACTCACAGAACCGCGAAACTGCAGAGGTCATTAACTCCTATGTATACCGGATGGGGATGACGCAGGGGGACTTCTCCTACGCGACAGCAGTGGGTCTTGGCGTATCGATCGTTTCGGTTATTTTGCTGCTGACGGCGAACAAGATCACGAGCAGGCTGAACGATAATCAATCCGTGCTTTAAGGTTTTATATAAGGGGGGCAATACTTGTGAACTCAAAAGCAATTAAAGGAGACATCGACAGCCGGATCTTTAATGCGGTGAATACCACGCTGCTTGTGATTACGATGATAGTGATCATTGTTCCGCTCTGGAATGTCCTCGTTTCATCGTTTGCTTCCAGCAGAGCGTTGGCAGAGGGGGGCTTCATCTTCTGGCCGTCCGAGCTCTCACTGGAGAATTATCAGGCAGTGTTCCGGGATTCATCGATTTGGCAGGCATTTTTCATATCGATCTCCAAGACCGTCATCGGGGTGGTCACTCATGTATTCTTCTGTGCGATGGTCGCTTATGGTCTTAGTAAAAAATATGTACGCGGCCGCAAGCTCTACGTCTCCATGGGTGTCATTACGATGTTCTTCTCCGGCGGCATGATCCCTACCTACCTGCTCATCAAGGACCTCGGCCTGCTCGACAGCTTCTGGGTGTACATCATTCCGGCGCTGCTCAGCTATTATGATGTCGTCATTCTGATGAACTTCTTCCGGGGTGTGCCGGAAGCGCTGGAGGAATCGGCCAAGATTGACGGAGCCGGTGACTGGAAGGTGTTTCTCAAAATCTTTATCCCGCTGTCCATGCCGGCCATGGCGACGATTGCGCTGTTTAACGGAGTCGGGCAGTGGAATGACTTTATGACAACCAAGCTGTATGTCACGAATGAAGCGCTCTATCCCTTGCAGATGAAGCTGTATGAGATTATTGTGCAGTCGCAGACACAGTCCATGCAAAATATCGGAGGATCGGTGGTCATCGAGACGGCGACCAAAGGCGTTCAGCTGGCGACGATCGTCATCACCACGCTGCCAATTGTCATTATCTATCCACTGTTGCAGCGCTATTTCATCTCCGGCATGATGCTCGGGGCAGTCAAGGAATAAGGAATAGCCGCTCAGTTATAAGACATTTTTCAGCTAAGACATCTTGAAAAGCTTAAGGTATCCGGCAGCGCAAGTCATTCTGCCATTACTACAGCAACCTGTACCGCAAAACAACGGCATCACAAGTAGCACAACATAGATTTGAAAAGATCTGTTTTTGGTAAGCGCTTCAATATCAAGAGGAGGGTATGAAATATGTCAAAGAGAACATTGGGTTATGGCAAAAAAGGTTTTACGCTGACAGCGCTGCTGCTGTCCGTCATGCTTCTGGTCAGTGCTTGCGGCGGGGGAGGCTCCGGCTCCAAGGAAGCCAACTGGATCTCGATTGAGGATCGTTATACACCGGATGCAAGCAAGCCGGCCTGGCAGCTTGATACCAAGGAAGAGACTACAGAGCTGACCTGGTACGTGAATGCGGATTGGTGGAACACCGATTACGGCAATGATGTCGTAACGAAGAAGATCAAGGAAGACCTGAACATTAACATCAAATTCATCACAGGAGATGATACGAAGCTGAATACATTCTTTGCGGGCGGCGATATGCCGGATCTCATTACGACCTTCGGCATCAATTCCCCCGTCGTGCAGAAGGCTTCGACTTGGGCGCTTCCGCTAAATGATCTGGCTGAGAAATACGATCCTTATTTCAACACCGTGGCGGCGCAGGATACATTGAACTGGTTCCAGCTCGCAGACGGCAAGACGTATGGCTACCCGAACTACTCCAATACGCAGGAGGACTACGATCAAGGAACGATTCCGGCCAAGACCGCCTTCATTATCCGCAAGGATGTGTATGAAGCGCTCGGCAGTCCGAGCGTAGGCACACCGGAGGAATTCCAGGCTGTCATGAAGGACATCAAGGCACAGTTCCCTGAGCTTATTCCACTCGGCTTTAACTCGATTGGCGAAGGTACTGGATCTCTTGGCGACGTGCTGCAGGACTTCATCGGCGTACCGCTGGAGGATGAGAACGGCGGCTTCTACAACCGTAATTTGGATGAGGATTATCTCACTTGGTTGAAAACATTCAATATGGTATATCGTGACGGCAACATTAGCGATGACAGCTTTGCTGATGATGGAACGGCATTTGAGGAAAAAGTAAAATCCGGCAAGTATGCAACGATTATGCTGGATGGCACACCGCAGCAGGGAGGCAATCTCCAGATCTTCATGACGGCCAATCCGGGCAAGGAGTATATCGCCATTGACGGACCGCAGAGCACCGTCGGCAACGCGCCGAAGCTGAATCAATCCGGGATCTCCGGCTGGATGGTCAGCTTCATTACGATGCAAAACGCCGATCCTGCCAAATCTATGCAGCTGTTCACCTACCTCCTCAGTGAGGAAGGGCAAATGCTGATGAATTACGGCATTGAAGGCGAGACCTATGAGAAGAACGCGGATGGAACCGTACAGTTTACACCAGAGGTCAAAGAAATCCAGCAGAACAATGCAGATCAGTTCAAGAAGGAATACCGGATGGGTGAATTCATGTTCTTCGGACATGACAAGCACAAGACACTGAGTGAGGATGCTTTCCCTGAGTCAATCAAGCAGATGCAGGCATGGGGTGAGGGCAAGCTCGTACCGCATTTTATCCTTGAAAATATCGACCCGGATCAAGGGACACCGGAAGCGCGTGCTCTTACAGCAATCAATACGAAGTGGAACACTTCCATGGTCAGCATGATCCGGTCGAAGGACGATACCCAATTCGAAGCCGTACTGAATGAATACAAGCAGTTCCTCGATGCGAACAGCTGGGAGAAGATCGTAGAAATCCGCAGTGAGAAGATGAAAGCGAACAAAGAAAAGCTTGGACTTTAATGGAGTTTGAACTTAGAGCATACAGCGAAGAACGAATAAAGTACGGGGTCACGGAGGAGAACAGCATGCAGAACTTGAAGGACCTGAACATCTACGAATCAAATGGAGAACAATCGTTGTTTGTAAACAAAACGAGAGCAGAGCTTACACCGCCGGACGCTGAGGCACAAACGTACAGCATTATTATCGATGACAGCGAGCAGTATCAGGAGATGGATGGCTTCGGAGCATCCTTCACTGATTCGGCAGCCTATCTAATTCATCAGGTGCTCTCGCCTGAGCAGCGTGAGGAGCTGATGCGCCGGCTGTTTGACGCTGCAGAAGGGATCGGGTTGTCCGTTATACGGAATCCGATGGGAGCTTCGGATTATGCCCGGGACTTCTACAGCTATAATGATCTGCCGGAGGGAGACACTGACCCAGAGCTTGAAAAATTCTCTACCCGGCATGATGAAGCGGACATTATTCCGCTCATGAAAGAAGCGGTGCGGCTGAATCCACAGCTCAAGCTGATGGGCTCCCCCTGGAGCCCGCCGGGCTGGATGAAGACAAGCGGCTCCATGATCGGCGGCGAGCTGATCGAGCAATACTATCCGGTATATGCTGAATATTTTGTACGGTATATTAAGGCATATGCGGAGCATGGCTTGTCAGTCTATGCGATTACACCGCAGAATGAATCCTTGTATTCGCCCGGTCACTACCCGGGAATGATATTTCCGGCGGAGGATCAGGCACGGTTCATTAAGGAGCATCTGAAGCCAAGCTTCATCAGAAATGGAATAGATACCAAGATATTGTGCTACGATCACAACTGGGATAAGCCAGAGTACCCCTTAACTGTGCTTGACCAGGCGCTGGAAGCTGTGGACGGTGTTGCATGGCATTGGTATGGGGGCCGTCCTGGCGCACAGACCGATGTATTCCAGGCCTTCCCGGGCAAAGAGGTGCACTTCACGGAAGGCTCCGGCGGGGAATGGATTCCGCCATTTGAGCAGGCCTTCTCCAATGTCATGCGTACAGGCATCGAAATCCTGCGTAATTACAGCAAATCGTTTGTGCTGTGGAATATGGCACTCGATGAGAACAATGGACCGGCAGTACCGGGCTTTGGCAAGAGCACCTGCCGCGGAATTGTGACGGTTCATCAGGAGACCCGCGAGCTGACGTACACGCTTGATTATTATGCGCTTGCCCATTTCAGCAAGCATATTCGCCCGAAGGCGGTGCGCATCGGCTCCAGCAGCAATGAAACCGTTCGTTCCGTCGCGTTCAGGAATACGGACGGCTCCATCGCCGTCGTAATCTTTAATGATAGTGAGGAAGCGAATAATGTACAGGTCCAGATGCCAGGTACAGAAGAAGCTCTAAGCTTCCAAATGGAAGCCAAAAGCGCTGTAACTCTCGCCTTCGGCGCTTAACCATTTTTCAATTTCCTTCAATTCATAAAGGCAGCAATAGTGGAGAATCATCTCACCTATAGCTGCCTTTATTTTTTTTTGGTAATGAAGATTTGTCCCTCCATTTTTATGTCTGCAAACTAAACCCGTTCAGCAAATAATCCCATGTTGCATCATCGCCAGCCCGGTTCGGAATGCCAAGAGAGCAGATGCCAGGAAGCGCCCAGCCGTTATCGACGACGGATGTCAGTCCATCCATACCATTCACGATCAGAATGTTATAGCTGCCGCCAGTAAGGGGGCGGAGAATATTTTGCAGCTGAAGCGCTTCCTCATATGTGCTGCCCCAGCGGATGAACAGCACTCTTCTGCTCGTGCTTAATACTTCCAGCAGGCGCTGGCTGCGCATGTCGATTTTTTGCTTGAACTCGGGATAGACTGCTGTCCATGCCTGCCCCTCGACGACGGGGAAATCATGAACCGATATGACATTATAATAGTGGTCTTTCACAAAATAGGATTTCAGCGGTGTCACCTTCTCATTGTCCACAAAGGTGGCGTATCCGTCGATCAGTCCCATGTTGGGTAGCTCCATGTATCCCTGGAAACGATTTTGCAGCAGCCGATTTACATCAGTCAGTGATAAGGAGACCGACCAGTCGAGCGGGGCAGAGAAGGTGCGAAGCCCTTTCCGCCGCAAGTGGGCTGCCGGCTCGCATGAGCTTCCTAGGCTTACGTAGCAATCATAGGCACCTTGAATTTCTTGCAGGATCATGTCCATTCACTTCTTCCTGATCATTTATACATTCTATGTGCGATCTGGAAGGAAGGACTGGACCTTCGAGGAGATGAGCCGGCAGCTTTTTTTGATAAGTCGCTGGAATTGGGCTGTGTTTCACCAAGAGGAAGGCTGACACGAGGAAGCACCCCTCTATCCATAAACGAGAAAAAGGAAGCTTCTCTGGCTGTTCATTAAACAACTCACCGGGTCATCGTTTAAAACGCAGGGAAGCTTCCTATTATATGAGTGGTTCACTGAAATGGTTATGGTTAGTCTGAAGAATCAATGTTACTGTTACCGTTAACGTTACTGCAAGGTCTTGTCGATAGCTTGAGCGATTTCATTGAGCTTCTGAATACTTGCCACAATTTCGTTCACCCGATGCTGCTGCAGCTCGGCACTTGCCAGCACTTCCTCGACGGAAGCGGCAGATTGTTCTGTAACGGAGGATACGGAGGCGATCTCATCGGTAATTTGAGTGGATGCAGACTGGAGCTGTATATTCAGATCGAGCAGATGATCTGCCTGATCCATAACCTCCTTCGTATTTGCATTGATCTCCTGAAATAAAGCGGTGATGATATCCGCTGATTCCGCACCAGAGCGGGAAGCGGTCTGGCCCTCTGAAATGCGGACCGCAGCTGAGCTGATATTATTCTGAATCGAAGATAGAATACCTGCAATATCTGATGAAGCAAGGTGTGTCAGCTGAGCAAGCTGGCGGATCTCCTCGGCGACAACAGCGAAGCCTCTGCCGTGTTCTCCTGCGCGAGCCGCTTCAATCGAAGCGTTGAAGGACAGGAGATTGGTCTGCTTGGCGATCTCCTCAATGGAAGAGAGGATGCCGCCAATTTTAACATTTTCCGAATTGACCTTACCCATAATCACGGCTGTATTATCAACGAGCTCAGAGACCTGATGCATTTTGGCTGCAAGATCGGTAATCTGGTCTTGGCCTTCCTTTGTCAGCTCGGCAGCCTTGTTGGCCTTTTCACTTGTTGTCTCCGAGGCTGCAAAGGTGCGCTGCACCGAATCATTCAGACTCTCCATCGCAGAGCTGATATCCGAAACGCTGCTTGCCTGGGATTCGATACCTGCAGACATCTCGTGAAATGCAGCGAGAACCTCAGCGTTGATCTTTTCAGCCATGACGGCATTTTCATTCAGTTCTGTGCCTGATGTATTCAGCGTCGTAGAGACTGTTCTTGCTTCATTAATGAGCACTTCAACCCGTTCTTTGGCATCGTTCGCCTCTTTCATGCTGACGTCCATATTTTTCAGCATTCGGGTTCCGACCGTACTCTGTCCAATTAAGGTCAGGAGAACGACGATATAGAATGTGTTAAGGCTGATGACATCCACATTGATATAGGCAGTAGCGGCAAAATAATTCAACAAGGCCAGCCCAATGATTCCATTGACAATCATAATAAATCGATCCATATAGAGGGAGCAGAAGGACAGTCCCAAGTATAATACGAGAGAATTGGTCACAGCTGAACCCATCGACATAATCGAGAAGCTGATAATGTTAATACCGATTACCATTAAGTATCTAATTTGCGGTATGAAGAGCTTTTTCCAATACAGGAAGGTGCTTAATAAACAAACAGGAAAGGCTGGATAGGCGATTGACAATACCCCATCCAGCGAATCGATTGTCGATACGATACCAAGGATGGTGCATATCCACAGCAGTAATACCAGCAGACCGTTTCTTTTGTGAAGTTCGAGTAAATCTTGCGTCATTCATGTTCCTCCTGTAATAGAAAAATAGAGTTGGATGTTTATCTTTTCACAAAAGAATATTGCTCCAATAATGGCCTGGTATCTTGTAAAAATGTTAAGATAAACATTATCGGCCAAATCACATTCATCGTTCTATGCAGCAATGAAATGGATTCAATCTTTAAATATATCGTCCAAAATCTATACATAGCTTAGTGCTTTTTATGACTTGTAAGAAATTACCTTAGAACAGGAGGAGAGGAGTTTAATGAAGGCAATTATTAATATGATGTATTCGGTGCTGATCCTTATCGCCATCTTGGGCTTGCTCATCACCGATATGTCGTCAAGCAACGTTATGCTGTCCATCACAGCGATCATCATCTGTGCATTAGGACTCTATCTGGTTAATCGGAAGAAGAAGTGAATAAACTGTTCACTGGAGGGGTGCGATGGAAGTGCTCGTTGTCATACTGTTGATTGTTATAGTCGGAGTAACTCCGTTATTTTACCGAATGAACCGACGTATAGGTATGCTGGAGGAACGCATCAGACAGCTTGAGGATAGACTCTAATGATGTAATAGCCGCTGCAAATGAATAGAATCGACAAAAAGTGTAGTTAAATTGAAGCGTACATAGAAAATAAATAACGCTAATATAGCGGGAGAACTCAACAGTAAGAAGCCTGGATTTAACCGCTCCAGGCTTCTATACATTAACTGCAAATCTCAGTTTACTCATAGACCCTCACATTCCCTCTGCTTGTTACTAATTGGGCTTCATTAAAGCCGTTTCCCTTGGCGATCATGCGGCCGTCATCCTCGTAAACCTCCCCCAGCAATTCGACCTTGCCGCTCCCAGTCTTGGCCATGAATTGATAATGCTTCGGCTCGCTGATCTTGAAGAACACATCACCGGCTCCTGTCTCACCGTCCAGCTCCTCGGCATTGACCTGCTTCATATCTAGATTTCCTGCTCCGGTCTTTGCCTGCATGAATGCAGCGTTCATTCGCTCCACGGTGATGTAGCCGCTCTTCGTCGTGAGTGACATTTCTTCATACAGCTTCTCAGGCACAATAATGGAGAGTGTCGCACTCTTTTGAACTGCTGCATTGCCGCTAGTATGATTCAATTGCTCACTCGTCGTTCCTTCCGGATATCGAATTCCCGTGGTCAAGGTCTGATCCACCGTGTTAACGAACAGCAGTGGCTGCTCCTCCTGTGACCCATGCTCAATGTTAAGTGTAGCGGTGATGCGATCTGCATTCGGTTCCATCTTGACGAAAATATTACCCTCAAAACCTTCTGCCATCCGTATAGAACGAATGTCCGTGGCATCCACTTCCTGCGTCTGTGTTATATGCTGCGGCTTACCTTCATAATCTGAACCTGTACGTTTCTGTTCTTTAACAGATAATGTAGGGCTCTGACTAACCATGATCTGTTCCTCAACGGTACTGCTGCTTCCAGTCTGACGGTATGTCGGATCATTCCCGCATGAAGTTAATGCAAGTGCGGCAGTCACCGATAGAATGACACTTAACTGCTTCTTCATGCGCCTTCCTCCTTTTGCGTTAGAGTGGTTTACACTTTATTACCCTCTAACGGAAGGAGTAAAAGTAAGACGGCAAGCGAAAAACAAGGCAAAATCGTTGATCATACAAAAAAACCGGACCGCTTCAGCAGCGGTACCGGCAGGTAGATCTGACATATGACATCGCTATTTCTATTGATCAATTCTTGCTTCGCGGACGGTCATCATTGAATTTGCTGGAAATAGGGTGTACATTGTCTGCTGCTGGCTCAGCGAGTGCCTCCTCAATCTGGTTCTTGATAATGTCAGCATAGATGGTCCGATCGATCTCAATTAAGCTGGGGTAGAGCATGTCGACCAGATCGCGGATCGTTTCCAGCGTGGATCGGAGCTCCCGCTCTCTGGCAGATCGCCTTCTGGTCTTGGATGCCTGCGGTCTGTCCGCCTCCTGATGGATAGGAGATGGGAGCTGCTGCAGGTCCTCATGAAGAAGCTGAAGCTTGTCGGATAGGAGCTGTATGTTCTGGAGCTGTTCTATACAGATGAGATGCCCGTTGCCTTGCTCATCCCACTGCTGATAAATATCGTATAGGGAGAAGGGCTGCTTCCTCGTGTTCATAATGAGTTCGACTCTTGTGCCAGAGTGAACGGGTGAAATGTAATGTTTAGCTTTGCTGATGGAACCTTCGTCCAGCCAATCTGTGAAATGTACTGCTTGCTCGTATATATGTGACGCCGAGTCGGAGCAGGAAAGGATGCTCAGCTCTGCGTCGATCACGATATAAGGGACGGGGATATTAGATGGATTGGATAGATTCAAGAAGAAGACTCACCTCACGTACTGCTGCTGATTGGATCTGTTGTAAGACATGATCCACTGCTCAAGCTCGTAGATATCGGACAGAAAGACCGCTCTGCCATCTACAGCCTCATGGACACTGTATTTTTCAATGATGCGACCGCCAATCATTATGACAGGCTGGGGGATGAGCTTCTCAAAAGCTTCAACGTACTCCAGCAAGGCTGGCAGATGATAGACGATTGAGACGGATAGAGCAACAACATCCGGCTTCCAGCTGAGTGCGCTTAGAGTCGCATATTCCAAGGGCAGATTAGGTCCGTAGAAGCGTGTATCGAACCCGTTCTCTTCGAACATGGTATTCACCATCTTAAGCCCGAAATAATGAGCTTCACCCTTCACACATAGCAGCATAGCACGGTATCCATGGGTGACAGGCTTTTTTTTGAGTGCTGCATATCTGGACAGGAGAACGTCACATACCCCAGAAGCTAGATGTTCATCAGCTACAGTAATCTGATTCGTTTCCCATAAGGAACCCACGTAACGCATGGCGGGTGCAAGCAATTGTTCAAATATGAAGAGACTGTTTCGGCCGGACTCGACATGTTGAAGTAAGTTTTCCCAGCAAGTCTCTGTGTTTCCTTGCAACATATTTTCTGCAAATTGTTCTGCTTCCATATGCATGACATGACACCTTCTTCGGATATTGGGTATAATGTAACTCATTTTAGTATAAATGAATAGAAAGAACTAGCGAGAAAGAAAGGGACTGGTAGAAGCTTTTGTCGAAATTGACCCATATTCAAAAATATCCTATATGATGGAGGGACTCACTGATATACTGATAGATATCGTCGTTTATATGAGAATAATGACACTTCTAATTAATTACATCAAATTCTTCCGGTTTAATCAAATAATAAGGTGATGATTGATGACTGATGGAACACGTTACTATGAACATCTTGTAGCTGAGGTCATTTCAAAGATCTATGCAAATGCGCCTGAGCTGGCGGATAGATATGGGGAACAGGGAATCATGAAATGCAGAGAAGATAATCTCCATCATATGAAGCATCTTCATACCGCATCTGCACTGCGTAATCCTAACTTATTTATTGATTATGCCGTATGGCTAAACGGGATACTTGTCATTCATGGGATGCAAACACGTCACTTAACAGATAACTTTCGTTATATCTCCGAGTCTCTTTATTTGCTTGAAGATCTGGACGAACCTACATTAGATTTCTATCGCTATTGTCTGATCGCAGCAATCGCCCAGCTTGAGCCCGGTATTGAATAGTCCGTAACAGTTCGTAAACAACGTAACTTATGAAAGGACATGGAAGGGGAGTAAGCGCATGGAACGAGAGTCTTGGAACATCTCGATGAATGAAGGGGGGGATCACAAGCAATTGGAATCCTCCTCTCCGGTATGTGTAGTAGGCATTGGTGCTTCTGCAGGCGGACTTGAAGCATTAGAAGTGTTTTTTGATCATATGCTTCCGGATTCGGGCATGTCCTTTGTCGTGGTCCAGCATTTATCGCCGGACTACAAGAGCTTAATGTCAGAGATTTTGTCAAAGTATACGACGATGCCCATACGGGTCGCAGAGCATGAAATGGAGATCCTGCCTAATCATGTCTACTTGATTCCTCCTCGTAAGACGATGACCATCAGGAATGGTAGATTGCAGCCGGCAGACGCAGTTAAGCAATCCGCTATTCATTTGTCCATTGATGATTTCTTCGTCTCTCTGGCTGCCGAATACGGCAACAGAGCTGTTGGTGTTATTCTGTCCGGGACCGGAACTGACGGCTCCAAGGGCGTCATAGAAATTAAAAAAGCAGGTGGTCTTGTCATCGTCCAGGACAGGCAGTCAGCCAAATTTGACGGCATGCCAAGCTCTGCCAAAATGACCGGCAAGGTCGATGATATATTAAATCCCAAGGACATGTCGGAGAAGCTTCTCCAGCATATACGCACATTTGGAGTATACCCGCTTGTAGGAGAGCAGGAAAGAATGAGTACGGAGCAATTTATTCAACTGATTTTTGAGAAAATAAAAGAAGAGAGCGGCATTGACTTCACATATTACAAGCGAAACAGTGTGCTGCGCCGGATTGAACGCCGGATGACGATGAACAATGTCAGCTCCATTCAGGAGTACATGACCTATCTTGAAGAGCATCGGGATGAGCTTACTTCGTTAAGAAAGGATCTGCTTATAGGCGTTACGAACTTTTTCCGGGATGCAGAGGCCTTTCAAATTATTTATGACCAGGTGCTGCCCCGTATCTTTGAGAAGAAGAGCTATTCTAAGGAAATCAGGGTATGGGTGGCTGGATGTTCAACTGGAGAAGAGGCTTACTCTATGGCTATCCTTCTCAAGAAGTACGAGGAGCAGCTGGACGATGATTATAATATAAAGATTTTTGCAACTGATCTGGACAAGGAATCCATAGAGTATGCGAGTCAAGGGATATACTCGGAGAGCAACATTCATCATTTGTCGGAAGAGGATGTTGAGCGGTTCTTTATCAAAGATGATGATATGTTCCATGTGAGCAAGGATATTCGAAAGATGATTATTTTTGCGCCTCAAAATATTATTAAAGACCCGCCTTTCCGTAATTTAGATATGGTTACTTGCCGGAATATGCTCATTTATTTGCAGCCGGAGATGCAAGTGAAGGTGTTATCGTTATTTCATTTTGCACTTAATCCGGAGGGCTTTCTCTTCCTGGGTCCGAGTGAAACATTGGGGAGATTTGCGAATCAATTCGATGCCTTTGACCGGAGATGGAATATCTTCTGTCACAAGAGTGGTAAAATGTCCTCTGATCCCGAATCCGAAGCTCAGTCTTTCTCTATGGAAGAAAGAAGCTCCAGCCAGCATTCCTATCGAAGAACAGCCGCAGCTGCGGTTCAGCCAAGAGAACAGGTCCATGTTAAACGATCTGGCGATCTGTATACCATGCTTGCAGAGGAGCATATCTCCCCCGGGATGGTCGTTAATCATCATAATGATGTGATTCATTTGGTTGGAGCCATAAATGAGTATTTAGTGCTGTCTCAAGGTAAACCCAGTTGGAATCTGTACAAAATGATTGATCAGAATGTCGCGGTGACCGTATCCACTGGAATTCAGAAGGTGCGTGATTCAATGCAAAATGTGGTATACCCTGCACTCCGTATCCAGACGAACCAGGGGGACCGTTTGATCGATCTGCATATCCGTCCTTTTTCGCGAAAGAACAAGGCATACGAGAAATATGTACTGCTCCTGTTTGAGGATCCGCAGCATTTAAAGCAGGCTGAAGATGTCGTCATGGAGCCTGTGCATATTGATAATACACTGAAGATGCGTATCTTTGAGCTGGAGCAGGAGCTGCAGCGATCCGAGGAAACGCTGCAGGCGACGGTAGAGGAGCTCGAGACTTCCAATGAGGAGCTGCAGGCTACTAATGAAGAGCTGGTGGCTGCAAATGAGGAGCTGCAGAGTGCAAACGAAGAGCTGCAATCGGTTAATGAAGAGCTGGTAACGGTGAATACCGAGTTTCAATTCAAGATCCAAGAGCTTACGGATGTCAACAATGATATGAATAATTTCCTGGGGAGCACCCGAATCGGTACCATTTTCCTGGACAAGCGAATGTGTATCCGGCGATTTACGCCTGCCATTACGAAGGAGATTAATCTGATGGATGTGGACTATGGACGTCCTATTCAGCATATTTCACATCACTTTCGATATGAGAGACTTGTGGATGATGCGCAGCATGTGCTGAAGACATTAGAGCCTCTGGAGAAGGAAATTCAAAGCACAGACGGCACCTGGTACAGCATGAGAATATTGCCTTATCGGACAGAGGATAACTTCACCAGCGGTGTCGTGCTTACTTTTGTCAATATTACAGATTTAAAGGCTGTGAATGAAGAACTGACGAAGCTCTCTTACGCCATTGAACAGAGTCCGAGCATGACGATCATTACCGATGTCGTAGGTAAGATTGAATATGCGAATCCGAAGTTCACCGAAGTGACAGGGTACTCTTTGCAGGAAGCGAAGGGTCATGATCTAGGCTGCTACAGCTATAGTGATTTTTCAATGAAGGATGTGTTCAAGACTTCTCTGGACGGTGAAACATGGAAAGGGGAAATCTTAAGCTACCGCAAGAACGGAGAGGAATTCTGGGAATCGGTCAAGATCATTCCGATTACAGATAAGCAGGGCCAAATTATTCACTTCGTGAAGTTATCCGAGGACATCAGCGAACGCAAAAATGCGGAGGAGATGCTGCGCAAGACGGAAATGCTCTCGGCGGTAGGACAGCTTGCAGCCGGCATTGCCCATGAAATCCGTAATCCGCTGACTGCCTTGAAAGGCTTCACCAAGCTGCTCTCTAAAAAAGAGGATGGGAATGCCTACATCGAAATTATGCTGACCGAACTCAACCGGATTGAGCAGATTGTAAGCGAGCTGCTTGTGCTCGCGAAGCCTCAGGCCGTAGAGTTCACAGAGCATGAGCTGGAACCGATCATTCAGGATGTCATCATGCTGCTGGAGACACAGGCCATCATGAATAATGTGGAGATCACTGTAATGTATGAACAGAATCTCAAAGTCATGTGTGTGGAGAATCAGCTGAAGCAGGTATTCATTAATGTCTTGAAAAATGCGATTGAAGCCATGCCGGGCGGCGGGAAAATTAATATTGCCGTCAAGTTGAACGATAATGGCAATATCGTAATCTCTTTCGTGGATAACGGTGCAGGTATACCGGAAGCCAAGCTGGCTCGAATTGGAGAACCGTTCTACTCAACGAAGGATAAGGGAACGGGTCTGGGTCTCATGGTCAGCTATAAGATTATCCAGAATCACCAAGGAACCATACACATTGAAAGTGAAGTAGGAAAAGGAACAGGTGTAATTATTGAAATTCCAACCTCGAACAACCAGGCTCGAAGCCTGCTGCATGCAGAGGGGAGCTGACGCTCCTCTCTTTTTAGCATTTAGATGATGACAAATTTCAGTAAAACAGGCCGGGTCGCTGTAAAGTGACCCGGCCTGTTTATTGTAAGGTTCTTTGAATGTGAACCATTCATTATTATCTTAAAACTCTTGCCCCCGAACCTTCGAGAACACACAGGTATCACGAATCGTGCCGTCTACCCCAATGCTGTCTCCCCGAAGTGTCCCTTCCAGTACAAACCCTGCGCGTTTGGCTACATTAGCGCTGTTCGTATTCCGGGCATCACAGCGGATCTCAATTCGGTTCGCACCGAACTCCTTCACTGCAAACTGGGTAACGGCATGCACCGCTTCCGTAATATAGCCTTGTCCGGCATAGGCGCTGTGAACCCAGTAGCCGATCTCGAACTTCCGGGTCTCCCAGTTGATCCGGTGCAGTCCGCTGCTGCCGATGAGACTGCCGGTATCCCTCTTAAACAGCAGGAGCTGCAGATCCGTGCGCTCTGCGAAGCGAATTGCGGACTGTCTGATCTGTGTTTCGGATTCCTCTATCGTCGGGGCCGTCTGGGCCCAAGGCATCCATGGTGCCAGCTCGGCGAGGCTTTCTTTAACGGCCTGGTTCGTTAGCGTACCGTCACCCGGTCTCGGTGCACGAATGATCAGCCTTTCACTATCTACACTGTCCGGGAAATTGAGCAGAATCGGATTGAACTTGGTGTTGCTCATAGCAGCCCCTCCTAGAAAATTTTTCTAATAAACATAACATGGTACGTGTTGATGATCAACCCGAAAAATGAGCACCAAAAACGAAATTTGACACCTTATCAACCTCTTGAATTGAAAGTATGATGTATTTATCAAATGTAAGTGCTTACACATGAATATTACAAAATGAAGGGGGCTCCTCTATGGACATGGAACCTCGCCAAGCACCATCCGTTTCTGCTAAGAATGCCAAGGCTCCCCGAGCTTCAGCAGCACTCCAGCTGGGAAAGAAATTCCTTAGACAGAAGCACATACAGACAATGGCTCTGCTTGGTGTAGCCTGGATGTTCATATTCAACTACATCCCGATGTACGGCATTATTATCGCATTCAAGGAGTACGACATTATCGGCTCCATATCCGAAGCGCCCTGGGTAGGGCTGGAGCACTTTAGAGAGTTCCTGGATGATGATAGTCTCGGCAATGTGATTCGAAACACGCTCGGGATGAGCTTGCTCAAGCTCATCATCGGTTTTCCGCTTCCGATCCTGTTCGCCTTGTTCCTCAATGAGCTGAGAAGCATTAAATTCAAACGCACGGTGCAGACGATCTCCTACCTGCCTCACTTTCTATCATGGGTTGTTCTTGGAGGGATCCTCGCGACATGGCTGTCGGATATCGGGATAATCAATAACATTTTGATGGCACTGAATATCATTGAAGAGCCGATCAGCTATCTGGCCGAGCCCAAATATTTCTGGTCGATCATTATTGCCTCTGATATATGGAAGGAGCTTGGCTGGTCTGCAATTATCTATCTGGCAGCTATATCCAGCGTATCACCTGAAATGTATGAGGCAGCAACGATAGATGGCGCTGGACGATTCCAGAAGATGTGGTACGTTACGCTGCCTTCCATCAAATCAACGATTACAATTCTGTTTATTCTCGCGGTGAGCGGTGTGCTGAATTCTAACTTTGACCAGATTCTCGTACTGCGCAACTCCCTGAACGACAGTGCAAGTAATGTCATCGACTACTATGTGTACCAGACCGGGATTTTGTCCGGGCGTTATTCTTATTCGACGGCAGTCGGCTTGATCAAATCGGTCATTGCGCTCATTCTGCTGCTGCTTGCTAACAAGGTATCGAAGAAGATTAACGGAACATCCCTTTATTAAGGAGAAAGGAGGGGTCTATAGCCTTGTGGACGCTTAATCGCAGAACCAAAGGGGAGTTCGCTTTTGATACGATTAATACCCTGATTATGCTCATTGTTTGTTTTCTGACGATGTATCCCATCTGGTATGTTCTTGTAAATGCCTTCAACGATGGAACGGATGCCATGCGCGGCGGGATTTACTGGTGGCCTCGTGAGTTCAGTCTTGATAATTTCAAGGCGGTGTTCGATAGCCCCGGCATTATGACCGCAATGGGCATTACCGTTGCGAAGACGGTGGTTGGTACTGCCGTGCACGTCTTTTTTACCGCGATGGTGGCTTATGCCTTCTCCCGCAGAGATTTGATCGGAGGCAAGCTGTATATTCTGATGGGTACCGTCACTTTATTCTTCGGGGGAGGACTCATTCCGACCTTCCTGCTCATTCGGGATTTGCATTTGCTGGACAATTTTCTCGTCTACATCATCCCTGTGATGTTCAGCTTCTTCGATCTCATTATCTTTATGACCTTCTTCCGGGAAATTCCCGAAGGACTGGAGGAAGCTGCACGTATTGATGGTGCCAATGACTGGTCGATCTTCCTGAGAATTGTGCTCCCGGTATCCCTGCCTGTCATCGCGACGATTTCTCTCTTTCATGGCGTTTATCAGTGGAATGATTATTTTACCGGGATGATCTATATCAATAATACCGATCTGCAGCCGATACAGACTTATCTGTACCGCGTCGTTGCCCAGTCGAGCTCTAATCAGATGGTGGCGGCTGTGCAGGGAACGGCAGCAACCAAGACGGTGACTTCACAGTCGATTAAACTGGCGACCATGGTCGTCACGACGCTTCCGATTGTGTTCGTATATCCATTTCTGCAAAAGTACTTCGTAAAGGGGATGATGATCGGATCAATCAAGGGTTAAGCGTAACGCACAGTATAGGAACGGTATACAAATAAGCCGAAAAGGGGTAAAATGCATGAACCAAACATGGGGCATGAAAAGAGTTCTGATTCTACTGGCTTCACTCGTACTTATCTTTACCACGGCATGTTCTTCCTCGGGAGGAGCAGAAGAGACCGATACAGAGACACCGGACACAGAGACGCCAGCGGTTCAGCTGACGAAGGATGATCCGGGTTGGAAGGTGGATACTTCACCGATTACATTTGATTGGTACTTGAATTTCTCCTGGTTTCCAAACCAGTGGGGCGTAGATCCTACCACGAAATATATTACAGAAAAAACAGGTGTCAGTCTTAATTTTATCGTACCAGCAGGAAATGAAAGCGAGAAAATGAATACTTTAATAGCATCCGGTAAACTCCCGGATTTCATTACGCTCGATAAAGGCGACGATGCCGTTCAGAAGATGATTGACGGAGGGCTGGTGCTTCCGCTGAATGAGCTCGCAGAAGAATATGATCCATACTTCTTTACTGCATCGGATGCAGCAAAGCTGTCCTGGTATACACAGCCGGACGGTAAAGTATATGCTTATCCGAATGCTTCTTCCTCACCGAAGGATTATGAGCAGTATGGTGACACTTATGTATCTAACCAGGTCTTTCTCGTGAGAAAAGACATGTATGAAGCGATCGGCAGTCCGGATATGCGAACTCCGGAAGGCTTCCTTGCCGCACTTGAGGCGGCCAAAGAGAAGTTCCCTGATGTAAATGGTCAGCCGCTCATTCCACTCGGTATGCATGAATTTACAGAGAACGGCAACTACTCTCTCGAAGGTTATATTCAGAATCTCCTTGCGATTCCGAAGGAGAAGGACGGCAAGCTCTACGACCGGGCAACGGATCCTGAGTATGTGAGATGGCTTAAGACCTTGCGTACGGCAAATGAAAAAGGGCTGTTATCCAAGGATATCTTCATCGATAAACGTCCGCAGATGGAAGAGAAAATTGCTCAAGGAAGATACTTTGCTATGATTTATCAGCGCAGTGACCTTGCTGCCCAGCAAAATACGCTGTATGCAAACGATCCAAATTCTGTATACATCGCGGTAGATGGACCATCCAACACCAACTTGGATACACCGACCTTGGATGGACCGGGAATTTCAGGCTGGACGGTGACATTGATCTCCAAGAATGTAAAGGATAAGGCACGTGCGATCCGCTTCCTGAGCTACTTGAACAGTGAAGAAGGCAACAAGGATCTCTACCTAGGTGAGAAAGGTGTCACCTACGATACGATTGACGGCAAGGATCAGTTTAAGCCGGAAGCCTTAGAACTGCTGAATAAGGATCGTTCCGCCTTCGACAAAGAGTACGGTGCTTCATTTACCTTCTGGATGCTGATGAACACGAATATTACTGCACAGTGGACTCCGCCGTCCGTTGAGCCGTTCAAACAAATGGAAGATTGGACCAAGGGCAAAACAGTAAGCGCTTCCGAGTTTGAATTGCTCAATCCGACAGGGAACTCGCCGGAAGGGATTATTAATACGAAGCTTGCTCAGCTGTGGGGCAAGACGCTGCCGAAGCTCCTGATGGCAGAATCCGAAGCAGAGTTTGATTCCGTCTGGACGGAATATCAAGAGAAGCGCGAGAAGGAAGGACTTGCCGAGGTTCTGGCCTTCCAGCAGAAGAAATACGAAGAGAACGTTACGAAGCTGGCTGAGTTCTTGAAATAGGCTGACAAGTCCAGACTAGCTGTATAAATATGTAATGAGATGGTTCGAATGACCCGCAGACTGCGGGTTTTTCGAGCTTTTACCTGCAAATACAAGCAGAAATGGGATGGATTTATTGTGATGAGAAGAGGAAGCAATCTGGTGCAGGGCTTTGTCTCCTGGTGGGAGCACCGATCCCTGCAGAGTCGTCTGATTGCAGCGTATATTGCCATAATACTGGTGCCGAGCCTGCTCGTATCCATCGTTTCTTTTCGTGCGATTAATGAGACTTATATGAAGGATGCGGTAGACAAGAGTGCCTATATTCTCGATATGGAGAAGCTGCATATCATGAACCAGATTGAGTCCATGGAGCGTTCGGCGCAGCTTGCTGTTTCAGACAAAGAGGTGCTGAATTATTTAACGAGGAAGACAGAGCCTCCTCTGGGAGAGCTGGTCGATTTTAATATGAGCGCTTTTGTAAATCTGACAAGAATCCAGTTCAACAATCCGAACATCGAGCATTTGCATCTGTTCACGGACAATCCGTATGCCTATGAAATATGGCCGATTATTTACAATGAACGACGAATCAAGGACGAGATCTGGTACAAGGATACGTATGGTCTTGGCGATCTGCAGATGTGGTCCTTTCAGCACACCGACCGAGATCTTATTAAACGAACGGTAGAGCAGGAGCCGAAGGTATCTTTGCTGCGTGAGATCAGTGTCATTAGTGGAGAGCATTCCGGTATTATTCAGGTTGATATGCTGCTCTCGGAATTCTCACCCCGAACCTTTACGGTCCAGGATGAGCAGTCCCAGCTGTTTCTGGTTGATGAGGAAGGAGAGATCTTCTCGCGCGCGAAACAGTCACTGCTCAGCAATGCTCCCATGATGGAGCAGGCGATTCAGGCTAAATTCCAAGCGTTGTCTGATGGCGAACCTTGGCAGATGGAGTATAAGGAGGCGGGCAAATCCTATATTTTTCTGAGCGTCCCGCTAGAGGGATTGAACGCCCATTTGCTGAATGTGCTGTCCATGGAGGACGTGCTGGCCCAAATATCCAAGATCCGTAACACGACGATCGGGATCAATATTTTGTTTATTGTGATCTTTACAATTATTGCTTATGTACTGAACTCCTTCATTCTGAAGAATCTCGTCAGACTTACGGATGCGATGAAAAAGGCACGCCGGGGCGAGCTGTATACAGGAGTCGTCATCCGGGGCGGCGGGGAGATTGGCGAGCTGGCTTTTCATTTCAATAAGCTGATGAACAAGATTAACGAGCTGGTCGCTGTGGCTGTCCGTAAAGAAGCGATGTCCAAGGAAGCCGAGCTCAGAACACTCCATAATCAGATTGACTCTCATTTTCTGTACAATACGCTGGAGAATATCCGAATGCTGGCCGAGATGGAGGATCAGCGGGAAATTGCGGATTCACTCACCTCACTTGGGGGGATGATGCGATATAACTTTAAATGGTCAGGGGATTATGTGAAGCTGAGAGATGAGCTGAGGCATATCCGAAATTATATTGAAGTCATGAATATCCGGTTCGATACACCGATTACGCTGATTGTAGATGTACCGAATGTAATGCTGGAAGCCGAAGTGCTGAAGATGTCGCTTCAGCCCATTGTGGAGAACAGCGTCAAGCATGGCTGGTATGAGGAAGCCGAGGTGACCGGATCCAAGGATAAGACGATTATCATCCGGGCAGAGGCAGTCCGCGGCAAATGCCAAATCTGGATCCAGGATAACGGAACGGGCATGGCGGAGGAAGAGCTGAAGCTGCTAAGGAATCAGCTCCACAGCTCAAGCTGCGAGAAGGTGAATTCAGGAGAAGCTCCTGCTTCGAGTGCAGTGAACGAGGTCAGCCGATCGGATCGATCTGCTGGGATTGGGCTGATGAATGTGCATCAGCGGATTCAGCTTTTTTTTGGAGCACAATACGGTCTGATGCTCCATAGTACACAGGGTGTGGGTACGATCGTTACCATTACTTTGCCAACAGTGGTCATGACAGGGGGAGATGAAGGTGAGGAAACTCATAATCGTGGATGATGAGAAGAATATTCGCCTGGGACTTAAAACGATGATTGAGCGGCAATATCCATCAGCCTATCATATTGAACTGGCCTCGAATGGACAAATGGCGCTTGAGATGAACCGTGCATCTCGTGCAGATCTGATATTAACCGATATCCGCATGCCTGTACTCGATGGCATCCGGCTGCTGGAAGAGCTGGATCGGGAGCCGGGAGGAAGAAGGCCGGCCGTCGTGCTGCTGAGCGGCTATGATGATTTTGAATATGCGAAGACGGCGATCCGGTACAAGGTGAAGGATTATTTGCTGAAGCCGATTCAGCGAACCGAGCTGTTTGATATGCTGAATCGGGTGGATAAGGAACTGAGCGAATTAGAAGCCGCGAATCTGGAACGAACTCAGGAAAAAAATGAGCTGCAGATGGAGCAGCGCAAGAATTGTTTAAGGCAGCTTCTATTTGGCAGAGGGCCTGTGATGGAAGAAGAACTCCAGCAGGCAGCTCATATTATACCAGCAAGCTCTTATGCTGTCGCGATGGTGCTGTGCAGATATGTAGATGGGTCCGTTATGCCTACAGGGGAAATTCAGCGTCTGGTCGAACGGCTTAGTCATTCGATGGATGTTCGGCCAGAGCTTGTCCTCACGGATATAGAAGGAAGGCTTATTCTCGCAGGAAATACCGCAGACTGGTATCAGGCACTGGCGAGACAGGCAGAACAGAAGGGATGGAACGGATTTCGGATCGGAATCAGCACGGAGCAGAGCGATCTGGCACAGGTTCGGGAGCAATATCTTGAGGCACAGGCTGCGCTGAGATATACGTTCTTGCATCCAAGCGCTTATTATATCGAATATGATGCAACGCTCACGAATCGGATGAATCCTCCACTGCCGTATGGCAGCCTGCGGAAGCTCGGAAATATGCTGGGAACGGATAGGGTGGATGAGATGAAGAGGCTGCTCGCCTCTATTTTTGAACTGGATCATCTGAAGCAGATGGATATGACTTATCTTGAGAAGGTAAGCGGGTTAATCAATGAGAATGTGTTCGATGAGGTGTTTAGGAAATACGGGGAGTCCTCGGTGGAAGTACTGAAGATGTATAGGCTGGTCGGCAGCCTGAACAATTTCCAGAGCTTTAACGAGTATTACAGAAAGCTGGAATACCTGCTGGTCAGCGTAAATGATTATGTGTCCCGTATACGGCTGGCGCATAGTGAGCATGCGGATATGAAAGAGGCGATCCGTTATATACAGGAGCATTACGAGCGTCCTCTGAATATGGCGATGGTCAGCAATCATGTATCGCTTAATTATTCGTATTTCAGCGAGGCGTTCAAGGCATATACGGGAGACAACTTTGTGTCTTATCTCAAAAAGGTACGTATCCAGCGGGCCAAGGAGCTGCTGCTTAACAAATCTACCATGAAAATGGCGGAGATCAGCCTCGCGGTGGGCTTTGAGAACAGCAAGCAGTTCTCCCGTGTATTTAAAGAGCTGGAGGGCGTATCTCCGCATGAATATCGCCAGCTCGGAGGCATGGACACAGAACGTGGAGAGTGAAGCTGAGCGTTATTGAAGCTTCAAGCGGTGAGGCTGGGGAGCAAGCAGACATAAGGAAGGCTGGACGATGAGCTTACGGGGGGCGTAAAGCTTAAGGTCCAGCCTTTGTATTATTCTATGCGGTAGGTGGCAAAAGGTTTCGAATAGATAAATCGCTCGCTGATCTCACCCAGCTTCTCTGCGAGCTCGGTATTGATCTCGATGTCGAGACTTCTCAAGTTGTCATCCAGCTGCTCCGTACGAGTTGCGCCGACGATGACGGTGGATACAGCAGGCTGGTTCATGAGCCAGGCAATGGACAATGCACTTGGAGCATGTCCGGTCTCCGCGGCAAGCTCAGCTACCTGCTGTCCAAGTGTTACATTATGATCCTCCAAGAATCGCTTGAAATTCGGATCTGTTTCTGCCCGGGAGCCGGCGGGAGCAGAGGACTTCTCTGTATATTTTCCAGTAAGAATGCCGCCGGCTAGTGGGAAATAAGGAATGATGCCGACACCTTGGTCCAGGCACATGGGAACGAGCTCGCGCTCCGGCGTTCGGTCTGCCAGTGAATAGCTAACCTGATTGGAGACAAAACGCTCATAGCCTCTCAGATCGCTGATGCCGAGTGCCTTCATCAGCTCCCAAGCCGCATAGTTGGAGGCACCGATATAGCGCACCTTGCCTGCACGAACCATGTCATCGAGTGTTCGCAGTGTTTCTTCCAGCGGTGTATTCGGATCGAATGTATGAATCTGATACAGATCCACATAGTCGGTTTGCAGCCGCTTCAGGCTGTTCTCCAGCTCCTGCTGCAGATGATAACGGGAAGAACCGCGTCCATTCGGAGCGTCATTTCTGGCGACGAGTCCGGCCTTGGTCGTGAGCACAACCTGGTCTCTTTTTCCTTTTAGCGCTTGACCGATAATGCGCTCGGATTCTGTTCCGGCGTAGATGTTGGCGGTGTCGATAAAGTTAATTCCGCTGTCGATCGCATGATGAAGAATGCGGGCTGAAGTCTGTTCATCTGCTCTTTTGCCGAAGGAGTTAGTGCCAAGACCGAGAAGAGAGACCTGCATGCCGCTGCGTCCGAGGTATGTATATTTCATAAGTATCGCTCCTTTGCTAGATGGTATAAGTGAGGTTTAAGTGACAGATAGCATTAGTTCTAGATTAGACTTAACTTCAGCAGAGATGAGATCAATTAAGGGTTCTAGTTCCCCGTTATCTGCCTGCTCCAGTGCGGAGTAATAATCTTGGCGCTTTTCATTACGAATGATGGCAGGAGGATAACCATGCTTTAGCAACACAAAGTTCATCGCAAGCCGACTGACTCTCCCGTTACCATCTGTAAATGGATGGATCGCTGTGAGCTTATGATGAAGTAATGATGCAAGCTTCACGGGATGCATGTCTGAATTTTCGGTGTACCATTGTATTAGGCGTTCCATTTCATAAGGTACTTGGACTGCAGGAACATATTGATGGATATTCCCCGAAATCGTGAGCACATGATTATCCATCTTTTTGTAGTCACCAGGAGAAAAGTCAATATCTCTCACTCCCTGAAAAAGAATGGCATGAAAATCTTTAATAATCCGCTCTGTTAAATCTCTCTGTTGAATGGCTTCGTGAAGATAATCAATTGCTTCCGCATGGTTTATTATTTCAAGATGCTCTCTTAAAGATTTCCCCTTGACCGTCAGTCCTTCTCTTAAGAAGAATGCTGTTTCACGATAAGTAAAAGTATTTCCTTCAATTGCATTCGTATGATAAGTCCACTCTTCACGAAATTTCTGAGCGATGGTACTCATCAGCTTTGGGTCGATGGGACGTTTCTTGTCCACTTCTGTTCGAAGAGCATCAATTTGATTAAACATGAGCATTGTTCCTTCCCTCTTCTTCTTACTAGCATTATATCAAATGAAACTAGTTTCAATACTACTCCTATTGTTGCGATTTGGCTTCAATTTACTCTCTACTATATATATATTGATTTAGATCAGGCTTGGAGAGGATATGGCAGCGACTCTTAATCAAGGAGGGACAGGCGTATATGAATTGGGAGAAGTGCAGTATTCAAACGGAGAGAGGATACTTTGAATATTTTAAAAAGGGCAAGGGATCAGCATTGTGCGTCACTCATTTGTATAGTGCATATGATGAGCGAGGAAATACATTTGCCAATCCTTTCACCAGTCATTACAGCGTATACTTAGTGAATCTTAAAGGCTGTGGGGGCTCAGATCGAGCAAAAGTAAAAAGTGAATATGGAATGCTTGAGAGTATTAAAGATCTGGAAGCAATTCGTAAATCACTTCAAATAGAGCGCTGGGGTTTTGCAGGTCATTCAACTGGTGGGATGCTGGCGTTAACTTATGCTATTGAATATCCGGCAGCGTTGACGAAGATCATTGCTGGCGGTACGTGTGCAAGTAAGGAGTACATACAGAATCCAAAGAGTATTTACTGTAAAGGTAATATGAATTTTAGACGCATTAGTGAGATTATGAACGCCTTAAATTCACCTGAAACGACCCAGGACCAAAGACAAGCGCTTGGTTTTGAATGGGCAATGATGTCATACTATCGTGAAGAGAAACTGAGAGAGTCTTTAAAGATACCGAATAGTGGGAGAACAGTGGGTGCTCGCTTGAACTATTTTATACAAGTCGATTGCCGAAATTATGACGTTCGTGAGCGATTAAGCGAGCTCTCGATCCCTTACTATATTTATGCAGGTCTCCACGATGCACAGTGTCCCTACGAGTATGGTGTGGAAATTGCAGATCTAATTCCAGGCTCCGTCTTCCGAACGTTTGAATATAGCAACCATAATCCTTTTGTGGAGGAAGCGGATGCCTTTGAAGAGTTTGTTGCGATGACAAAGTAAGTGATAAAAACTACAGACAGCCCTACAACTTCATCGTTGTAGGGCTCATTGTCAATTTACAATAGAAGAAACACTTTATGGGAGAGGGACCGCCTTTCGCCAGCCCCCGGCTTCGGTGATATTTTCTGCACCCTCTGCTGCATAAACCTCGCAGATAAATCCTGGCACTTCAGTCCCGTCCTCCAGTTCGATCTTTCCAATACCAAGGGGAGCAGGGATGGATGCCGTAAATTCACCAAAGGCTTCAAGCGGTATTTCCCATACTTCCAGCTGAATAGAGGCGCCTCCTTCATTCACTTTGATCAGACCGGGCTTAGCCGGTGATGTATTCAGCTTTACTAGCTGATACTTTGGTGCGGTCCGTGCCTCTTTTATGAATTTTGCACCCGCGGATTGCATTTGCACTTCCAGTGGATATCCCCTCATGTGAAGTCCGCATACGGCAACTTGTGTAGTTCCGGAGTTATCAGGAAGGCTTTCTTCTTTTGTCAGGGGAGAACGGAGATGCTCAATAGGTTCCTCTGTCTGGCTTTCAAATTTGGCCGCTGTATTAACAATGAGGTGCTCTTGTCCTGACAGGGCGAAGAACGTAATACCAAAAGGAAGAAGGTCTGCCGCATCGTCAGCCGGCACTGCAGCAGCGCATAAATCAAGCAGATTACAGTGATTGGTATATCGTCCCATATCCCTGTTTGCTGCAATCGGATTCCGGGCTACGTCTTCACGCCGCCATGTTCCTCCGCAGGTTGGCATAACGAGGATCGCATTTTCCAAAAGAACGGCAGCCTGCCGTTTGTAGCTTTGCAGCCGGTGCATGGCCTGGAATACGGAGCTCGCACTATAGGCATCTCCTGCCCCGGAACGCAGAACTTTTTCCGTTACAGGAAAGGTGCTGCCGGGATGCGCTTCAATAAATGGACCAAGACCTGCCCAGCGCTCAGCAACCAAGGCATCGTCATACAGCAGTTTTGCTGCTTCCATAAATAGGTCGGTGTTTGTGGGTTCTACTGGGATTCCGAGTGCTGCGAGCCGGTTCTTCGCTTGTCCCCATGCTTCTTTGTACTCCTTTTCAAAAGGACCGTAGAATAAATCTTTCTGATCGGGAATGAGGAGCTTAAGGGGTGCAGCTGAGGACTGCATTGGGATCGATCGAGACCAATGGTCCTTCTCATCGGCAGATCGTACAACTTCATCGATTAGAAGAGCCTCTTGCAGCCGGTGTGTAAATACGGTAACACAATCCAAACTTGCCGACGCAGGTACAACACCCCGGAGGGACCATGCGCCAAGGCTTGGCTTCCAGCCGACCAGCCGGTTAAGTGCGGCAGGAACCCTGCCGGAGCCAGCTGTATCCGTCCCTAAGGCAAAAGCAGCCTGACCGCGTGCTACCGCAACGGGGGAGCCGGAGCTTGAACCTCCGCTGATCAGCTCCGGTCTATAGGCATTATGCGTGTCACCATACGGACTCCGTGTTCCGACAAGTCCTGTGGCAAACTGGTCCAGATTTGTTTTGCCGACAGGGACTGCGCCAGCATCAATCAGCTTCTGGACAACGGCAGCATGTTCGGAAGGCGTATAGGCAAAGTCAGGACATGCGGCTGTCGTAGGATACCCGTTTACATCAATATTATCTTTGACAGCAAAGGGAATACCCCAGAGCGGGTATTCTTCCTTATCCATCGTTTCGAGTCTCTCTAGATAAGGTGCAATACGCTCCATGGAAGGCGGGACAATCCATATATTCATGTCACGGTCTTCCTCAGCACGTAAAGTGATGGTCTCCATAATTTCCCGTGGTGTCAAGGCTTGGTCTTTATATAATTGCTGTAATCCAGAAATCGTTAATCTCTCTGGAATAACGTCATTAGAAACTCCGTATTTGTTTAATTGCATTGTTCGCCCGTTCCTTTCTGTGAAAAATACATTGCTGTTGTCTGATTCCGTTAGCTGATTGATCATCATATTCTCTATTAATCCTGCCGCATGAAATGAAGTTTAATCGCGATCTCCAGTTGAAGCCGGTCATCCGCATGATCAAAATCGATGTTCAGTAGCTCCTTTATTCGTTCAAGCCGGTGCGTAATCGTATTGTAGTGTGTGTAGAGCGCCGCGGCTGTTTTTTTGGCATTCATATTGTGCTCCAGATACGTTCTGGCAGTAAGAAGCAGAGACGCAGAATGCTTGCTGTCATACTCTATCAAAGGTGCGATATATGTATCCCGAAAAAGGCAGGCATCCTTCTCATCGGATAGCAGATACAACAAGCGATAAATTCCGAGCTCCTCCATGCTGACACTTGGCTTATCAATTCCAACAAGCCTTGAGATGAAGGCGATCTTAATGACTTCTTTGTAGCTCTCGTGAATAAGCTCCAGCGATGATACGGGCTTCCCGATACATAGGGAAAATGGAGGGTCGTTATGTCCTTGGAACAAACGACTGATTTCGCCTGTTACAAGTCGTACAGCAATAGCTTCTGATGATTCTGGGACGATAAACAGAAGTTCATTGCGGATGACCACGGCTTGAATGTCAACGGTATCTCTGCCGCGTCCCTCGGAACGAACAGCAGTCCGAAGTTTCATGACCGCCTGCTTCAGCTGCTCTTCACCTGGATGGCTGCCTAGCGGACGGGCTAATATAACAGATAACTTCTGGGAAGGCGGGAATATGATTCCGCTGGCTTCCGCTCGCATTCGGATGTCCGACTCTAGTGGGATGCGACCCAGAAGCCAGTCCTGAAGAAATTGATCCAAATATTTGTACTCTATTTCTTCGCGCATGCGAATCGTAGAGAGCTCCATGCCAATCAGCATGCCTGCTCTTTCAAGAATAAGAGTATCGAGCTCTGAGTGCGGAACATGTTTCTCTGCTGTAAGCAGCACAGAAGCGGAATGGTTATTCCCGCTGCCATGAACCGGCGTTAATCGGACGGGAGCTTCTTGTGCGTCCGCCCGGGAAGCGCTGGTTAAAGACTCAAGCTGCTTCATCCAGAACGTGTACGGCTCCATATCTGAATTTGCTGCCATTTCGTCTGCCGTGTCTGAGCTATACATCCGTCTGCTTTCATCAAACAGCACCGTAGGTCTATGGAGTATGCTTTCAAGGTAAGCGATCAGCTCATGCAGTGAGCTGCCATTCAACACGAGCTTGGACATTTGCTGGACATAGTTGTTGAGTTTAATGAGCATCTTGGTTTCCTGTGCTAACACTCTTTCCATCGTCTCCCGCTGCACATCAGAGAACACGGTATGTGGCGGCAACTCAAAGATAGGGAGGTTATACTCGTCCCCAAGCTTTAATGTCTCCTCGGGTATATCATCTAGGAAGCGCTTAGTCTTTACCCCTAATGCGGCAACACCCTTGTTGACGAGCTGTGGAATCATATCTGTGAGCATGGAGGGGTTATCCCGAAATGGGTAGCCGGTTGTCATTAGGAACTCGCCAGCTTTTACCCAATCCGTAATATCGGGTACTTCCATCACATTGACCCGGGTAATCGGATGGTGAAGTCCGTCCGCACCCGCACGGAGTCGAATTCCCTTCAGATGGGAGAGCTCAAGAATATCGGCACAAGTGAATTCTGCATCTTCAAGCAGGGGGATCGTCGGGTAAGTCATAGCTATTCCTCATTTCTTCTGGAGCTATCGAAAGAGAGAGTTGAAGTGAATCAGGATCTGCTTGCACCCGAGCTGCTGACTGCAGAGGCTTTGGCTGTATTTAGTGAGATCAGAAGATAAGCGGCTCCTCCTGCAAGCATGGATACAAAGGCTGTTGATAAGAAGGGGGCGAACTGCTCGACGGCAAGACCAATTAGTGCACCGATAATCCAGGCAGCAAAGGCAGGAATACGTACTGACTCGCTGATATCTGCTCCTTTACGCAGGAACAGCTGGTCACAGATAATGACAGCGCCGATAGGTGGGACGATAATGCCTAATAGATTAAGCCAGTCAGCGAAGTGATTCCAAGCCCCTGATACAGCAAAAATAGTGCCGATGACGCCGAGAACGATGGCGGTTTCCCGCATTTTGCGTCCGGTCAGACTGGACCAGCCTACTGCACCGTTGTATAAGCAATGAGCACATACACTTCCTAGATTAAGGAATAGAAGAAGAATAGAGATTAGAGCAATAGCGCCGCCTTTGCTGGCGATGTATTGGAATAGATCCGAATTCTGACTGGCTGCTGCTGCGATAAGTCCGCCAAATACCATAGCGATCATGCAGGCTAGAGGAAAAGCAGTAAACGTAGCGGCCAGTGCCTGCTTTTTATTTTTGGACCACCTATTAAAGTCAGCAGCCATCGTTCCAGAATCGATGAACAGTGAGATAACCATGGTTATGGCGATTCCCATACTGATCGCTCCTGTACCTTCGAAGCTGGTAATGGAGGATACGCCGCTGGCGGCAGCCGCATCGTAGACGGCCCAGAGTCCAATGATAAAGAAGAAAGGTGCGGAAACAGCACCGATATAAGTGAGGGCTTTGACGCCAAAAAGAGTGAGAACAATGTACAAGGTGCCGGCGATGAGTGTAATAACCAGAGCGTTCGTACCAAATGCTTCATGCATGCTGCTGCCGGTGAGTCCGGTTTGCACCGCGAACCAGCCGATAACAAGAGTAGAGAGCAAGCCGGAAACGATACGTGCCCCTTTGCTGCCGAAGGTGATCGCGGATTGCAGCGAGAAGTTGTAGCCTTTATTGGCAGACAGCATGGCTAGAACTCCTACATAGCCGAACAAGATCAGGTTGCCGATCAGGATGGACAGCATACCTGTCCAAAAGCCGAGTCCGCCGACGATTGCAGCACCAGTTACCGCGCTTGTCATAATCATGGGGAACCCGACCCAGACCAGCGATACAGAGAGCAGACTCTTACGAGCCTTTGCAGGGACGGCTGAATTCTCGTATTCTTCCTCTAAGATTTGATGTTCATGTTGACTCATATGGTTTCATCCCCTCGAAATGTAGATTTCACAATGAATAGAGCACTTGCGGTAAGCTTTATTTACGAAGTTGCTGAAGGGCAGCAATTACAGATTTGGAATCAGACACGGCACCGAATACCCCGCCTTGCATCGTGACCATGTGCAGTGCCGCCAAATGGTTGTTAGGGTCCGTTGCTCCCGTGCAGTCTTCGAGAATGACGCATTCATATCCACGGTCGTTAGCTTCCCGCATCGTCGTATGTACACAGACATCTGTTGTAATCCCCGTTAAAATCAGGTTCCGGATCCCCTTGGTCCGCAGAATCATATCCAAGTCCGTTGCATAGAAGCAGCCTTTGCCTGGCTTGTCCAGCACAACTTCTTCTGGAAGCGGAGCGAGCTCTTCAATGATGTTCCAACCAGGCTGATTTCGTACCAGGATTCTGCCGGCAGGTCCTTCGGAGCCGATCTCTGCTCCGATCTGCTTACTGCGCCATCTTTTGTTCGCAGGGAGATCGGATAAATCCTCGCGGTGTCCTTCTCTTGTATGGATAACTGTAAGCCCAGCGATCTCACGGACCTCTGCTAGGAGCTGCCGTATAGGTTCTATGGCACGACGTGTAAGGGAAAGATCGTAGCCCATTTGGTCAACATAGCCGCCGGGTCCACAGAAATCGATCTGCATATCGATAATAACGAGTGCTGTATTGTCAGCTCTAAAATCACCATCAAACGGAAAAAGATAAGGCCTAGATTCAATATGCATGCTGTCCCACTCCTCTTATGTTTTAAAGATAAATGAAAAAAGTCGAAACCTTACATAGCGTGTTATTATAATCACCTGATTTGTTATATTATATTACATGAATAATCAGAAGTCATTGTAAATATTTCATAATAAATATTATTTATTATTGTGAAATAGTTACAATTAAGCTGAGATCGAGAGTAAAAATATGAATAAAATCTTACATAACGTAGTTTTCATACGGTTTTATTGGAGTGAGTGCATTGAGAAAATGACGATCCATTTTAGGTAAAAAATAATTAATAAGCGTTAGAAAATATGACATAAGAGAAGTGGGGGAAGAACATAGAAGGAGGGATTTGAATTCGTAATCCGAATTTCCAATTCAAAAAAACCTCCAAACCTGAGATGATATCAGGCTTGAAGGTGAATTCTGATCAAGAGATTGGCAGACCAGCGCTTTATTTTGCTTCAAACTGTACTGCTTCTGCAGTCGCCCAATTGCCTAATGGAGACACTTCATAGCTGACTCCAGGTACAAGCTTGGCTCCATTTTGCAGCTCGAATACGCCGGCTGCTCCTGAACGGGTCTGTACCTTGTATTGTGCTGTCAGTGTTGTACCGTCAGAGCCTTCAAGCTGAATAGAGCGGTAAGCGAACAGCTCGTCTCCCGGGTCGGCAGTAAGCTCCACCTTTAAGGTGATCTCATCTGTTTGAGATACGGAGGCGATCTCCAGCGGAGCAATCGTATCCGCTACAAATGAATCGTTCTCCAGTGTGAACCAGTCGGAAGAGACGGTGTATGTCACTCCTGGCTCAAGCAAAGTCCCTTGCGGCAGACGGAATTTCGGCTCCTGTTTGCCGTCTGTCGACTGTGTGAATCCTACATAGCTTACCGTAATCGGCTCTCCGCCTTCTGGCGTCAGCGTTGCTTGACGAGTGGCGAGAGAAGAGATGACCTGAATCGGATTTCCGTCCCATCTGTTATTCTCATCCAGCACGATCGCGTTCGCACCCCGTCCGCCTGAATAAGCGGAGATCAGGTAGCCATAGTCGATTACACCATTCTCACGGAACGAATCCACTTCAAATGTATCCTGCGCGACTTGGCGTGTACCGCTCATTCTGATCTTCTCATCGCTTGCTGGAACCTCAAATGTTTGCTCGCCTTTATATTTAAGCGTATAGGTTGCTCCAGGCTCCATCGTTTGAACGGGCACGATATAGGTAGCAACCGAGCCGGTCTTGAGTCTTGGCTGGTTGACCAGCTTGAGATTGCCCTCGTTAAAGTTGAAATTCGCTTGTGCTGCTGCTGTTGCTTCATCTTCAAGGGTCATCGGCTGATTGAATGTAACCTCAAACGTAATTTGATTCAGTGCTTTGATCGAGACGATCTGAGCTGATGCAGAGCGAATCGCTTTTTCTGCTTGTACGAGCAGACTTGCTGCATCACCGCGGGTAACATGGGACGTATCGAGCTGAAGCTGTTCCATCCAGTACTGAACCGATTTGATGTCGCGCTGCAGTGCCTTGGCGATCATACTCGCCATCTGCGTGCCATCTGCAGGCTTGTTAGGCAAGAATTCCGAACCACTATCAATCAATCCATGCTCAGAAGCCGTGTTCAAATATCGGTCATACCACTTATCTCCCGGCTGAACGGGCTGGCTGCTTGGAGTCAGCTCCAAGGTGAGCACGATCAATTTTACCAGTTCTGCATTGGTTACGAGCTGATCGGCCATCATTTGACCGTTTCCATACCCATGAAGCACGGCTTTGTCGATTAGATGCTGAATCGCCTGCTGGGTCGAGTTTGCGATTACGTCCTGCTGTCTAACCGCAGAAGGAAGAGAGGCTGCACTTACTTGATAGGGAAGCAGCGCTCCTCCGGCTATAATAGTGGATAATCCTAGAATGACCGCCTTTTGATTTGCTTTTCTCATATTTCCTCTTCCTCTCGATCTAATGTGGTGTTCGCCTATGCGATAATTCTATGGTAAACGACCACTCTAAATCGGCTGATAAGGAAATATAAACAATTTCTAAACAGAGTCATAACAATTCGCAAATTGGCCGGCGTCTATAGTTATAGCTATACGGCGAAGCGGTAGCCTGCTCCCCATACCGTTTCAATAAACTGGGGATTGGACGGGTCAGCTTCAATCTTCTCGCGAATACGCGAAATATGTACGGTAACGGTCGCAATTTCTCCGTTTGATTTGAATCCCCAAATCCGTTCAAACAGCTCCTCCTTCTTAAATACCCGGTTTGGATGCTCTGCCAGAAACACCAGCACTTCGAATTCCTTAACGGTTAGCATAATTTCCTTGCCCCGAAGGAAGACGCGGTGCGAGGCTTTATTGATGGAGAGCTCACGAATATCAATGGTGGCCTGAGGAACTTCCTGCTTCATGCGGGTAAAGCGCTCGTATCTTGCCATATGAGCTTTTGCTCTTGCGACCAGTTCGTTAGGGCTGAATGGCTTCGTTATAAAGTCATCGGCACCGAGGCCAAATCCACGAATTTTATCGATTTCTTCTTTTTTGGCAGATACGATCAGGATGGGAACATCGAGCTTCTCCCGAATCTGCCTGCATATCTCGAAGCCATCGATTCCCGGCAGCTGCAAATCCAGAATGACAAGATCATAACCACCGTGCAGTGCTTTATTCAGTCCTTCCGATCCGTCAAGCGACAAATCGGCTTCATAGTCGTGGAGCTGGAAATAATCGCGCTGCAGCTCGGCGATGTATGGGTCATCCTCTACGATCAATATCCGTTTCATCTGCTTCACCTGCGATCCTCAAATAATTTAAGTGTGAAATGTAAGGCGAGTCCTTGACCCGGCTCGCTGTCTGCTCCAATCTGTCCGCCATGTCCTTCTATGATTTGCTTAGCAATGGCAAGGCCGAGGCCGCTGCCTCTAATCGCTTGACTGCGTGAAGGCTCTTCCCGATAAAAGCGTTCAAAAATATGGGGCAGCGAGTCCGGATGAATTCCCGGCCCGTTATCGGAAATTCGCACAACAGCGAATTCATTCTGCTTGTCTATGCGAAGGGTGATTTGTTTCGGGGATTGCACCATATATTTCAAGCAATTGTCGAACAAATTGAGCAGGACGCGCTTCAGCTTTTCGCGGTCGGCAAGCACATACAGCTGTTCCTCAGATAAGGTGTTATTCCAGACAATCTCAACTCCGTGGTTATCGAATTCAAGAGTGAGCTCGTTTACAACCTGCCGAACACAGCCGTTCAGGTCTACCTGTTCAAATGAAAAAGGCTCTTTGTTCATATCCAGCTTGGAGTAGAAGAGGAGCTCGTCAACGAGATGCTCCATATCTGCAGCCCGGGTATGAATAGCATCTACATAGCGCTCAAGCTTCTCCGGCGTATTCGTTACACCGTCCCGAATCCCTTCGGCATAGCCCTTGATGGTCGTGATGGGTGTCCTCAGATCATGAGATATGTTCGAGAGCAGCTGCTTGCGATTGTCCTCATAATGAAGCTGAAGCTGAATGGAGTCGTGAAGTTTCCTTCGCATATCCTCAAAGGCCATAACCAGCTGACCCACCTCATCGCCGGCATTCGTACTCAGCTCCTGGCTCAAATCACCGCCCTTGATCTGTTCTGCCGATTGTCTAAGCCGATCCAGCGGAAAGATGATCTTGCGCGTCACGTATCTGTACAGCAGAAAGCCGGTCAGAAGCAGGACACAGACGAATACGATGATGAGAATCGGCAGCAGGGTCCGAACGATTTCGGCGAATGGGCTGCGCTCACGGAGAACAAAGATGCTTCCCATGTCCTGCTTCGCTTCATCGAAGTAGAAATCAAATTTGGCATAAGAGAAAAATTGGTTCCCTGAATTGAGCGTGCTGCGAATGGCGTAATTGCCCATCTCGTAATCCGGCAGTACCTGATTGAGTTCTCTGGAATTCAAGGTAGGCGTTGAATAGATGATGGCATCGTTATGTCGAACTGCAAGCTGTGCCTGGACCATCTTCAGCTGCAGATCGTATTCCTCAAGTCTTTCTTTATCCAGTAGCAGCTTGGGATCGTGCTTAGCTAAATATTTCATATCCAGAAACAAGTTCTCTTCTTCCTCAGACAAGGGATGGAGTGAGTAATGGATATTATAGAAGCTGCTGATGCTCCGAAAATCGCCCGTAACCGCTACAGACAATAAATAGGCGGCCGAAACAAACAGAATGACGGAGACGACAACAACAGATGTAAAGGAGAGCAGCAGCCGAAAGCGGATAGACATTTAATTTTCTCCTTCCTCATTCCATCAAGACAGGGGCAATATGGCTTTGCCACGATATGTTTCTGCCACTGCATGTTACTTTTCCGAGCTGAATATTAGTATATAATGGATTTTCTCTCAAGCACAGCGCAAAAAAAGCTTACGATAAGTCAAAGCTCTAAATCGATCGAAAATATGAAAAAAGGCCTGCCCTCTAGTTATGAGGTACAGACCTTCTATTGTATAGGATAACTCCGAATTGTAATCCTTGGATATTGCCTCATTATCCAATGAATCTTACGTGTGTAATCAGACCATTCTCGACACGATACACTGGCACAGCCAGCAGTATGTCTGTTCTGCCGCGATGTCCTGTGACGGATTCATGGTCAATGACATAGTTATTGTGCACAATGCGGTTCGTAATGGTTGCGTTCAGCTCAGGGCTGATCTCGAACAAAGCCGTATAGCGCTCGCGGATTTCTTCTTTGCCAGAGTTCTGAATGTTGCCGACAGCATCTTCAATGACGCAGTCCTCGTGATAGGTAGCGAGCAGATCTTCAATATTTCGCGCATTGTACGCGGCTAGCTGTGCATCAATAACATCAGTAATGGACACGGTGATTTCTCCTTTTTCTCTCGTAAAATGAGTTTAATGTATTAAAGCTTCTCCGCATTGTATCACAAAATTATTTTTTGCAATATACCTTTTTTGTAGATATGTTTTATAAATTGCACTCGAATCATAATCAGTGGTTCATTAAGGATGAACAGGTCTATTTAGCATAGAAAATAGAAGCGACCTGATAATCGCCTCCGATGATCTGCCGGATATTCTGTGACGAGGAGGACCGGCTGGATCCGTATACTGAAACTAGCTTCAAAAGCTTATTTTAGCGAATCAGCCACTGGTGCTGATATTATGATCGACAAATGAGGTGTCTTTCTTCTCAGGTATATAATATAGGGAGAAACCGACAAGACTAAACAAAGCGCTGAGCACGAGTGTCGGTGTTTTGAACAGGTTCGTACTTGCAATGATGATGTCCCACTTTTGAAGAAGGATACCTAAGATCTGACCAAATACCAACAAGGTTCCTGCCGTTAAGAATAGGACAAGTAGCACTTTAAATAGAAATTCCAAGAATGTTCTCATAAGTTTCTCCTTTCTATACGGGAAGTAGCTCCATCCCTATTAGCCAGCCAATCATTACAATTGGAATCATATAATAAATGATCAGCGGTATAAATGTCTGTTCCGGTTTGGCCCCTGCAAGACCAGAAGCAATAAAGATAGAACCTGATGCCGGTGGAGAAGCGCCTTCTGTGGAGGAGAATGCAAGAATGGCGACAACAGCCACAACGGGATCAACTCCGACTGAAATTAAGGCGGAAAAGGAGACAAGTCCAACAGCTGTTAACGTAGCTGTTGAAGATAATGGTCCAGCAACCAATGTTACTAGCACCCCGACAATGAGGACCATGAGCCACTTGGGAATTGTAAGCGCTGATGTTATTTGTGTTAAATCTTCTGCTAAGCCTAAATCAGCCAGCACCTGACTAGAAGCAACAGCAAACAGCATCAATGCGCCGATTGTCGTAAACTTAGGAATAGCTGATTTGAAAAACTTGGACCAATCTAAGGCAGACGCCTTCTTTCTTCCAATGGCTAAACTAATTAAGATCATGAGAATCGGAATCCATGTTATTAATGAAATTTGATCCATTGCTTCTGGTCCAATGTTTGGATTGCTCTGTAAGTAGTTGGCGAGTGGACCGATCGTAACAAGGATAGGGATTAAGGCACCGAAGAAAATGAAAATCGATTTCCATCCTTCTTTTACAGCTTGTTTAAAGGAGATAATATCATCTGGCGGCATAGCTTGAATCTTATTTTTCTTCACGAGAAGAAAAATAAGAATAAAGCGATAGACCACCTGATAAAGTCCCCCTATTAAAAGTGCAATATATAAATCACCCTCAGACACAAGCGCTGCAACGGGTGCAAATCCCAGCATGATAAACATCGAAGCGTTTGGAGGCATTGCGGCTCCAAGCCCGCCATTACCTGCCAGAATTGTCGCTGTATGTGTTGGACTCCAGCCTGATTTAATCATCCAAGAGGCAGTAATGGAACCAGTAGCGGCTGTATTTGCAGAGTTCGAACCTGAAAGGGCACCTAAAACGGTGGAACCTAACGTACTCATATAAGCAGCTCCACCAGGAAGCTTTCCTACAAGGGAGTTCAAGATTCGCAAGAGTGCATGAATCAATTCAAGCTTCTCGATTAGATAGGCCATAAAAACAAATGCAACCGCTGCGTAGAGCACCTCGTAATTGAAAGCAAATAATAAACCATCCCAGAACAGTGTTAATGCTTCCGCTCCGCCAAACAATGTGGTTGCAATAAAACCTAATAGCATGGCTTCTCCCATATTACGTTTCACTACGACATTCCATATAATGATGACAGCAATGAATACAATCAACGCAATAAAACCCATGGATATCTTGGCCTCCTCATGATGAAGTAAAACGCTTACAAATAACTCAACCTTGATGCATCACTTCAATAACCTCTTTCCAACTGGCTGGTTTTGTTCCGTCAAATCGTTCGAAGAAATTGAGATCAGCCAGCTTCTCTAGCTTCTGTTGTGCTGCCCGAGACATACTGGCATCAATATGAGCTGAATCAAGCATCTCAATAGAGCCAAGAAGCTCGTTCGCTCGTCTTTTGGCATGGAGTGCACTACCTGTTACAAGACGATTCATGGTTTCTTCAAAGCTCTTGCTATCCAATGTTGCGCTTAGAGAAGATATTGCCTGATCCTCGACTCCATATATTTTGGAAGCTTCCAAAAATTCAATCAGTAAACCAACGATTCCTTTCATATAAATGCTTCTGATCAGTTTTAAGGCGGATGCATCTCCTGGCTGGTCACTAATTTTTGTGATATTCATCCCATACTTTTTCATATCTTCAATGAACCGATCTGTTCCACTACCGCTTGCCGTAATCGGTACCTTATGTTTGTTTACGGGTAGAGATCCTAGCATGGCTGCATCCACAAAAAGAGCATCTTGCTTAGCAATTTCTTGTGCTACTTGTTTTTTGATCTCTGGGGTTGATGCAGATACATCAACGTACACTTGATTCTTTCGCAAACTTCCGAGCAATGATTGGGCCACTTCTAGCGTTCTACTGGCGGGTACAGCTGCAATCACAATATCAGATTTCTCAATGACTTCATTGGCACTACCTGTCAATTCCACTCCTGTATTGGCTGCTTTGTCTCTAATAATTCCAGCAAATTTCTCATTCTGCAAGAGCACATCATACGCATAAAAATGATCTAAACCTTCCATTTTCAAGCCTGTCGACAACTCATATGCCGCTTCTCCATATCCGATAAAACCTAGCTTCATATTACATTCTCCTATCCTTGAAATTTTTTGATTTTGCTCTCCAACCAAGCAGGTGCGATCAGACTAATGTCTTTTTTTCCTTCTCTCATGTAATCTTGAATGGTTTGTAGTCTTTGTTTTTCATACTCTAATTTCTCTTCAGCTAGTGTCAGCATGGTATTTGCCTTCTCCTTTGGAACGATCACCACTCCGTCCTCATCCGCAATGACGAGATCTCCAGGTGTGACTGTGACGCCCCCGCATGAAATGATCTGATTCAAATCACCAGGTCCATCCTTAAAAGGTCCATTTGGGGTAAAGCCCTTACTATATACCGGAAAGCCTAACTCCTCTAAATCGACCTTATCTCGAACAAGCCCGTCAATAACGATACCTGCTATTCCAGCAGCCTTAGCTGCGCTAGCCATCAATATCCCTAAATAGGCATGACTCTTATAATCTTTCCCATCAACGATGAGGACATCTCCTTCTTTAGCAGAATAAATGGCTTGATGAAGGAATAAATTATCCCCTGGACGTAAGCTAACGGTATAAGCAGTGCCTACCACATTCATGTCCTTTGCAACAGGTTTGATCTGATGATCCATAGCACCAGTCCCACCCATCACGTCTGCCAATAATGAAGAGTTTAATTTTTTCGCCCGATCCATTAGATCATTTGGCAATATATGAACTGCATTCATCGTCTCCACCATCCCTTTAGGTTATGTTTGTTACATTTAAATATATAAAAGTAACATTTATTACTTTTATACGATCATATCACCTCACCAATACTTAGTAAATCGCTTTCATGAAATATAAAATAAAAAAATGAGTGACCACACCACTAATGTGTCGTGTGATAACTCATTTTAGTTAGGATATTATTTATTTTATCTAAACGTGGTTTGGTCCTTTCAGGATCATTAATCGCTAAAGCACTTAAAATGAAATCTACAATAAAGATAGCTGCTACGATGGAGTTATGAGAGCCGATACTCGCTGAGGAACATGGCAATACATAATTTGCATATTTGGTTAATGGAGAGCTGTAGCTATCCGTAATCAAGAGAACCTCAACATCATAGGACTTAGCTACCTCCAGCATGTCTTTAATACGTTTTGCATAGCGTGGATAGCTGACCGCTATAATGAGGTCAGATGAGTTCAAGTGAACCAATTCATCCACCCAATCACTCTGATCCGCATCAATATATTGACAGTTCCCGAGTAGCCGATTGATTCCTAGTGATAGATACTCTCCAACAGCCCTCCCGCTTCGGACACTTGTACAGAGAACCTGCCTGGAATTCGCTATTTTCTCAACAATGTGCTGAAAGGTTTCCTCTGTGATATTGTCCAGTGAATACTGGATATTATTGAATTGTAGCTCTACATGATTATGCAGGAGCTTACTCTTATTTGAATGCTTCAAGTTCGCTTCCAGTCTGGTTTGTGGTGCAGCCTTATGCTTCATATTTAATTGAAGCTCTTTTTGAAGCTCAGAGAAACCTGAATATCCAACAGCAGCCGAGAATCTCATAATGGTAGCCGTACTTGTACCTACTTTTGAAGCCAATTTATCAACGGTTAAAAAAGCGACCTCCATCGGATTTTGTACAATATAATCTGCAATTCTTCTCTGTGCCTGAGTTAATTCAACAACCCTATGCTGAAGTTTATGTATTAATTCTTCCATATATAGCACCTGCCCATTCTTTCGGCTTTATCTCTTTTATTGTACACATTTGCCATGAATAAAAAAACATCCGCACTGAGCTGCATCCCATTTGTTACACACTAACTAAGCTAATGAGCTGCAGTTTATTTCAGTGTAATTCTCTTTTTCTCAAAGACCCGTAGGCGGCCCACAAGCTGTATAAGGGTTCAATCAACCAAATGTACACGGAACAAACCGAATCGTTTTTGCAGGAATGTGATGCTTTGGGATACGGTTTGGAGATTTGCGCCATTGTTCTGCCCATGGACTGGAATTTATTCTAACCCTATCATTTCGTCGTTAGGAGGCGCTGCAGGCGATGCCATATGTAACCAAAGAACGTTCTTTTGGAGCTTCACTGGACAGAACAGAGGATGTGCTCAGGGCTGTAGTAAACCGATATATCGGTGCGAACCCGAAGACCTTGCCGACGTACCGGGTGCTTAATGTGGAAGGCTTTATTAGAGATCACGAATACCGTTACGATATGAACCTTGTGGAGAAGCTTCCTCAGCTGCAGGATGGACAGTTCGTCTATGCCTGGGCCAAAATTTGGGCTGATGAAGAAACGACACAGGCCTACCGGATCAGCTGCTACAGTCATACACGGGTGTTTATTAACGGGCAGCTGGCCTTTGAGTCGAATCATCGGGATGACGTCATGCCGGAGAGCAAGGCTGGACTGCGTGGCAAGCTGCGTCAGGGCTGGAACTTCTTTGTTCTGGAGTTTGAAAAAACACCCACTGGCTGCGGTGCCAAATTCGGCACAGGTTCTGTTAAAGGCGCGCCCGTCCATTTTCTTGCTCCAACCATGGAGCGTGATGGGCAGGAAGGCTGGGTGTACAGCGAACCTCAGCATACACGCTGGATACCAGGCAATGCCAAGGAGGTGGTCTCTCATGAGATCGGCTCCAAGCTGGCACGTGTTTTTGTGACGGAAATATCGGCATCAGAGGAAGCTACAGATATGACTTGGTATCCCCGAAGGGAATGGAGCGAGGAGGAGCAGCAGCTTGGTGCCTTCGCGCGAGTGTTTGATCCAGGGACAGGGATTGGAGAGAAAGCGACGGTTAACGCCAATGCCAAGAGAAGTGACGATGCCGATGCCAGCGTAAGTGTGGATGCGAACGTGATTGAAGATGAAAATGACAGAGCCAATGCCCGCACCAATGCAAGTGCCGAAACAGTCGTCACATCCGATGGATATGGAGTACGATGTCCCTTTGGGGCCGTTGCGCTGGCATGGTCCAAGCTGGATCACCGGAGCACCGCAAGCGAACGGAAAGTGACATGGAAAGGGCTTCACGAAGGAACATTCAAGCTATATGTGGACGGGAATTTGCTGTACACCAGTGATCAGGAGCAGGGCTATTTCGAGGTGGAGACGGAGCTGGACTACGGTGTACATGATATTGTCATTGTGTCAGCGCGTACCCGTAAAGCCTGGGGCTTTGATCTGGAAGTACTGACCGAAGATGAAACAGGTGAAGCTCTAACCTGGGCCAGGCCATACCCGGTTGAAGGTTTAACAGGACACTGGCTGTATCTGGGTCCTTTTTCTAAGGATCATGTGCCTCCGCCTCAAGACGTCCCTCATATGGACCGCCTGTTTGGAGAAGGAGAAGAACGGACTTATTATAGAGCTGACCAGCCGGCCGCCCGGATTCGTCCTTATCTGGAATCGCGTTTATTTGGCAAATGGAATTATCCTCTAGGTGTGACGCTGTATGGCATTCTGGAGACGGGAAGAGAGCTGTCCCGCCCGGATTATATTGAATATGCTGCGGATCATATTGAACAGTGTACGTCTCTGGATGAGCTGGTCATGTGGGATAGCAAGCGGCATGGTGCCCCAGGGATAAATCATCAGCTTGCGCTGATTGATAGTCTGGATGACTGCGGTTCTTTCGGCGCGACCATGCTTAGAGCTCATGAGCTGAGAGAACTGAGAGGAGCCGAGGCGGCTGCGCATCGTATTGCGGACTATATTACACGTGAGCAGGATCGTCTGCCCGATGGAACGTTATACCGCTACCGCAGCTTCAGCGAGCTGATGGTCAATACGATATGGTGCGACGACCTGTACATGAGCACCCCGTTTCTTAGCCAGTATTACAAGCTTACCGGAGAGACCCGGTATTTGGACGATGCCGCTGCCCAGTTTCTGCTGTATAAGAAAAGATTGTATATGCCTGAGCAGAAAATGATGCATCATGTGTACAATGTGAATTTTGATAAAGGCTGTACCGTGCCCTGGGGACGGGGGAATGGCTGGGTATTATTTTCTCTAACGGAGCTGCTGGCTGTTCTTCCGAAGTCGCATTCGAATTATGACGAGCTGCTGCATTTCTACAGGGAGCTGTGTAAGGGCTATCTTGCGGTTCAGGATGAGCAGGGCTTGTGGCATCAGGTGCTGACCGATCACGAATCCTACAGCGAGACGTCCTGCTCCTCCATGTTTATTTATGCTTTTTCCCGCGGGATAAGGTATGGCTGGCTTCCAGAGGAAACCCATCACCTATATGCCGATGCGGTCTTCCGTGGCTACGAGGGCATTATACGCCATTGTATTGATCGGGACGGGAATGTATATGGGGTCTGCCGAGGCTCGGGGTACTCCTTCTCTCCGAATTACTACAAGGAGCGTTTGTCTTGGCTGCTGAATGACACCCACGGCATCGGTATTGTGCTGTTAGCGGGGATCGAGTCCTTAAGGCTGCGCGAATATTTGAAGGGGCGTCGTACAGATTGGGCAAAATCATCGGTGGTCCACAGCCAATAACGGGAGGTATGCTGGAGCCGCCTATACGAATTCGCTAAATAACCGGGCTATGAAGTCCGGTTATTTCTTTTTCACACGAATCCATTTCATAAATCATTAAAAGATGGATTCAATTGAAGCAGCTAAAGGTATGATGAAATGGATTCAAATAGGTAAAAATTTAAATTTTTGTGAACGACATCCATACAAGTTGTGATAACATATGGAAAGAAAATGTGAATTAGAACGATATGTATATCCGAAGCGAATAAAGGATGGGGGAAGGCGAATCATGTCCAAAGTGTCAAACTCACTCCGCGCATTGCTCTCAACGACTCAGACAAGGCTTGTTTTTGCGCTGACCATTGCGGTGTTCGTCATTATACTGGCGGTCAGTCTGACTTCCTATTACACATCCAAGTCGGTGCTCCAAAGTGAGCTGAGCGAGATGCATCACCAGCTGCTCAGCGATAAGATGAATTTTATCGAGGATTATATCAAGGATACGGACAGCACGGCCATCAAGATGGCGCTCCATTCGGGCGTATATGGCTACCTCTCCAAGGGGGAGCAGATCACACAAACGGAAATCCGGCAGCTCATTGAGTATTTGAAATACGTGGTCATTAATTCGCCTATAATAGAAAGCGCATACATTTTTAATGCAGATGAAGAAAGCTTTGTATCTTATCCTATGGGCTACAGCTCCCGGTTCAGCACATTTCCAGATTCGGACTGGGTGAGCGTAGGGAGCGAGCTTGAGGAGAAGACCATGCTTGTCAAATCGAGAACGGCAGCAGGCGGGAGCGGCAAGAACGGAACGAACGAAATTACCTATTTTCGAAAAATTGTCGTCCAAGGTGAGATGAAGGGCATACTTGCTCTGAATTTTAACAAGTCAGAGCTGTTCGCGCAGATGAGACCAAGTGCCGTTTCGAAGATTGAGAGTGCCCAATATATTCTAGACAGCGAAGGGAATTTGGTGTACCAGATCGGGGATGCCCATGCTGAGCCCTCCGATATCTATGTGCACACACAGCAGCTGGGAGATCAAAGATACGATGATGTTGAGCTGAACGGGGAGTCATTGCTGCTGACCTACAATCCTTCTCCTCTGACCGACTGGAGATATGTTTCCGTTGCTTCTCAGGACGATATATTGGCAAATTCCAAGAAGATCCGCAGCGTCGTGCTGCTGGTCTCCCTCATTATGCTGGTGCTTGGAGCCTGGCTGATCATTCAGCTTCATGCGGTGACCTTCAAGCCCATTCGCCGGCTGCATTCCCTTCTCAAAAATTATGAACGTGAAGAGAACAGTCTCGATCTAGGCAAGCTTGAGAATATTACCGTCCGACTGCTGCGGGCACATGAAGACCTGTCTCAGCAGATCCGTCATACGAAGGCAGAAGCCTCATCGAAGTTCGTACAGGATATTTTCATGGGTAATTTGTCCGGGCGGAGAGAGATGGAAGCAAGGTGGAGTCAATATTTTAAGGAATGGACGAACAGACCGCTTCGTGTCGTGCTGATATCCATTGATCGATATTCGGAATGGGCGGATAAATGGAGTGACAATGATCAGTTTCTATATAAATATGCAATGAATAATATCGCAGAGGAGCTGCTTGCTCCATCCTACCGCAGTGTCAGTGTGGATCTAGGCAAGGATAAGCTGGCCCTCGTGCTCCAGTCCAGTGTGGATAAGGAGGAGCCGATCGAATCAGAGCTCGGCCAGATTCTTCCGATACTGCAGGATATTCTGCAGACCAAAGTGTCGATCGGGATCAGCCATCAGGCAGAAAACGTCATGAAGCTGCAGCGTGCGTATTATGAAGCAGAGAATGCACTAAGCTACCGTTTATATAAAGGGTATGGGACGGTCATTACCTTTGAAGAAGTAGCCTCCCATGAGCGGACCGATTCCGTAGAGGATGAATCCATCATTTCGGGATTACTCCAGGCGGTAGAGTCCGGCTCGAAGGAGCAGGCCACTCGAATGTTAAGTAAGCTTGAGGAACAGATGAGGACAGAAGGATGGTATCCTTCGGAGGTGATGGGCCTGTTCACTCATATTCGTCAGCGATTGATGAAGCTGGAGGTGTCCAAGGAAGGGGCCGATCCGGAGGAAGTCATTCAGATCCGCCAGCTGAATACGCTTGATCTGCCGGATATGATGGAGCTTCTCTATGAATATACGAGCAGGCTGGCTGATCATTTTGCATCGCTCGCTGTCAGCAGGGAAGCTGTGATGGTGCAGCAGATGATTGATTTTATGACACGGCATTTGGACGGGAATGTAGGGGTACAGGAGATTGCTTCCTCTGTGCATATCAGTGTCAGTCTGGCGAGCCAGCTGTTTAAGCAAGAGACGGGAGAGACGATTCACGATTATTTTACCAAGCTGCGTGTGGAAAAAGCCGGCGAGCTGCTAATCGAGACCGACTACAAGCTGGCGGAGATTGCAAGAATGGTCGGCTATCAGCATGAGAACAGCTTCATCCGTGTATTCCGCAAGCTGAAGGATATTACGCCCGGTAAATACAGAGAGCATATGAAATACAAAAAATATTCTGTTTGATCAAAACATGATGAACCGAAGCTCCACCCTATGAGCAAATACTGCAGAAGGGTGGCTTTTTCTCTTTATGTCCATATTTTGGCGGAATGGTCGATTGCCGATCTGTCCCTTCAGTCGTAAATTGAGGGTGTCCCTCGTGGCATTACGACTATAGAAGAGGAAAGGCGGGCGAACACACACATGACTGACATCACAGCGAAACCGGAGGTGTCTCATTCCACACCAAAACGAGGATCCATTCGTCCTTACCTGCATAATGTCCGCAAGTACTGGATGCTCTACCTCATGATCCTGCCGGGAATTGTGTATTACATCTTATTTAAATATGTTCCGTTGGCTGGCAGCATCATTACCTTTCAGGATTATCAGATTATGAATGGGATCTGGGGCAGTCCCTGGGTCGGCTTCGATAATTTCAAGTTCATCTTTACGTATCCGGATTTCTGGAACGTGCTCCGTAATACGGCGCTCATTGCGCTCTACCAGCTTGTGTTCAGCTTCCCGGCGCCCATTATTCTCGCCCTGTTATTCAATGAGGTTGCTGGGAGAATCATGAAGCGCACGTATCAGAGTATTTTTTATCTTCCGCATTTCTTGTCCTGGGTTGTTGTGGGCGGTATTGTATTCGAGCTGCTGGCTACTGGCGGACTTGTGAACGTAATCCGTGGCTGGTTCGGGTATGAGCCTGTTCTGTTTATGCAGCAGGAAGGAGCTTTCCGCACAATCGTCATCCTGTCGGGGATTTGGAAAGAAGTGGGCTGGGGAACGATTATTTATCTTGCAGCACTCACGGCGATTAATCCTAATCTATACGAAGCAGCCGTCGTCGACGGTGCCGGCAAATGGAAGCAGGCCATCTATATTACGCTGCCGTCTCTGCTGCCGACCATTACAGTACTGTTCCTGCTGAATATCGGTAACTTCCTGGAGCTTGGATTTGATCAAATATTTAACCTGCTGACACCCATGACGTATTCGGTGGGAGATATTATCGAGACTTATGTGTATAGGGCAGGGGTGCTTCAGGGGCAGTACAGCATGACAACAGCCATTGGTCTGTTCCAGTCCGTCATTGGGTTTGTTTTGCTCTATATCTTTAATCGGCTTGCGAGAAAAACAGAGCAGGGGTTGTGGTGATGAAAAGTACATTTGGAGAAAAAGTGTTCAAGGTCGTCAATTACACCTTCTTGACGTTGGCTGCTTTTACGATGCTCGCACCGCTCGTGCAAATGCTGGCCATGTCCTTCAGTTCGCCGATTGCGGCGGATTCTAAGAAAGTATTCTTGTTCCCGGTCGAATTTACATTCGGAGCGTGGGAGTACATTCTGAACCGGCAGGATTTATGGAATTCGTTTGCCGTCACGATCTTCATTACCGTGGTGGGTACGCTGCTTAGTGTCCTATTCTCCGTGCTCACCGCCTATCCGCTGGCGCATCCGAAGTTCATGATCAAGAGACATGTCATGTTCGGGATTGTAATCACGATGATATTCAATGCACCGCTCATCCCGTTCTATCTGACAGTCAAATCGCTCGGAATGCTGGATTCCATCTGGGCGCTGATTATTCCGGGACTGATCGGCACGTTCAACATGGTCATTATTCGTACCTTCTTCATGGGTATACCTGCTGAATTGTCTGACTCGGCACAGATCGACGGCTGCCATGATTTCAGAGTATTGTTCCAGATCTTCCTGCCGTTATCGAAGCCCGTACTTGCGACGGTCAGCTTATTCTATGCCGTAGGGTATTGGAACACATTCCAGCGGGCCATTCTGTTCATCCGAGATCCGAATCTCCATCCGCTTCAGGTGAAGCTGAGGGAATATATTGTATCGCCGGAAATGCTGAGTGTGACAGATATGCTCGGCAGCTTCGATTACAACATTACAACGCTGAAGGCAGCCACCATTATATTTGCGGCGACACCGATCATTCTGGTATATCCCTTCCTGCAAAAATATTTTGTCAAAGGAGCGATGCTGGGTTCATTAAAGGGCTAGCCCATCCGGCCGAATCACTGCATGTGATGAATTTATGATTTGGAACTACGCGAATGGTGTAAATGGCGGGTCATATAACCTATTAATAAAGGGGAGATCTCACTTGTGGAATCGTAATCAGTGGACTCATAAAGGATGGACTCGGTCTGTTCTGGCATTGACGCTAGGGATGACGACGGTGCTGGCTGGCTGCAGCGGCAATACGGACACAGGCAGCTCGGCTGCGCCGACCAATCCGGATTATGTAGTAGTGGATGTCTATAAGACACACCTGAGCAAGGGCAAGCTGCCAACGCCGGATGATGCGCATGTGCAGTATATCGCAGAGAGGACGGGAGTGCAGTATAATCTGCAGACAACCTCGTCAGGCGGTGATCCGGTGGAAAGCATGAACGTGATGATCGCTTCCGGTGATCTGCCGGATATTATGAGACCGGTGGGTGGCGTAGAGCAGACGCTGATCTCGCAGAATGGAGCTCTTGCGCTCGACGATTTGCTGCCGAAGCATGCTCCGAACTTATGGAAGCGCATTCCTCAGGAAGCTTGGGATATTGTACGTTCAGCTTCACCGGACGGTAAGATTTATTATGTTCCCAAGATCTATATGATTCCAGAGCGTGCACCGATGATTCGGCAGGACTGGCTGGACGCTGTAGGGCTCGAAATGCCGACAACACAGGAAGAATACGTCGAAGTATTGAAGGCTTTTCTGAACGAGGATCCTAACGGCAATGGTCAGGCTGATGAGATTCCAACGACAGGCCGGGAGTTCGGAACCTGGATGGATCATCTGTTCGCCATGTACGGCGTGGCAATGTGGGAAGGGAAGCCGGAATGGGATATTTACGACGGCAAGCTGCAGTATGCAGGTGTTACACAGAACATGAAGGATGCCATTGTCTTTGTACGTGATCTGTACGAACAGAAGCTGCTCGATAATGAGACCTTCCTGAACAAAGGTGAAATCTGGACAGCGAAGATTAACAACAATCTGGTCGGCAGCTGGTATCATCTGCCCGGGAACTTGAAGGAGCGGCTGGCCGCGATCCAGACGCTTGCCCCAGAAGCCGTCGTCAAAGGAATGCCGATCCCGACCGTGGAAGGATACGAAGGCTATGTCACCCAAAAAAGTGTAGGCGAGCCGGAGTGGATGATTCCGAAGGTATCCGAGGACAAGGCAGAGGCATCACTGAAGCTGCTTGACTTCTTCTACGATCCGGCGAACGAGGATTTTATTCGCTTCGGTATTGAAGGCGTGCACCATGAAGTGGTAGACGGCAAGAAACAGCTGCTCCCTGCGGATGACAATACGCCGATTGGGCTGGGTATGCTGAATTACAATACGAAGGAGACCATGGATGTTCGTATTGAACAGACCTTCCCGGAGGATCAGGTTCAGATGGTCAAGGACATCTTCGAAGTGGCAACAGCCGATGCCCGCCGTATTGCGGGAGACGGATTGCCTTCGTCTGTATACCAAGGATATCCGGATATTCAGTCTCATAAGCTGTTCCAGGAATATTTGTCCAAGATCGTAATCGGTGAATGGCCGCTGGAGAAATTCGATGAGTTCGTGGAGCGCTGGAACAGCTCCGGCGGAGCAGAGGTCACGAAGCGGGCACAGGAATGGTATGAGAAGGTACAGAGCTACCAGCAATAACGGAGCAACCAGGTTCACATTCAATGAGGCCGTCCGCCATAAGCACAGTACTTACCGCTTAATATGATTCGAGAAGGTACCGCCTCATTGATTGGTTCGCAAAACATGCTGGGCATCAAAAAAATAGCAGGAGGACTTTTAGCCCTATGCAAAAAATTGATCGCAAATCGCTTGTCACCCGGCATAATCCGGTGCTGCGGCAGGCCGAGACCCTATCACCCCTGTCTGTAGGGAATGGAGAGTTTGCCTACACTGTAGATGTTACCGGTATGCAAAGCTTCCCTGAAGAGTATAAGTTTCCGTTAGGAACCCAGTCCAACTGGGGATGGCACAGTACGGGCGGGCATGATCTGTATCGGTACGAGGACGTGTTGCTCACTTCATTTGAAACGCACGGACGTCAAGTGGGATATGCAACCGATGCTGCCGGTCAGGAGGAGGTGTTCCACTGGCTGAGACAGAATCCGCACCGAGTCCAGCTCGGTGTCATCGGGCTTGAACTGCTATCCTCGGAAGGGAGCCGAATCCGGCTCCAGGACATTGGCGACATTGAACAAGAGCTTGATTTGTGGACCGGAATCATCACGAGCCGGTTCCGTGTAGAGGGAGTACCTGTTACCGTTCTCACCAGCTGCCATGACCGGCTGGATCAGATCGGGTTGACCGTAGAGTCAGAGCTCATCGAGCAAGGCAGGTTGTTTGTATCCGTCCGGTTTCCTGCTCCCCACCCGCAGTCCCGCGGCTGGGGCAGCAGTATAGGCCTGAACTGGGAGATCGAAGAAGGGCATAAGAGCGAGCTGCATCATGCAGATCAGCATGGAGCTGAGATCCGGAGAATCATGGACGAAGACAAGTATGTAGTGAAGCTCGCATGGACTGACGGCGAACTTGTTCAGCTTGGCCGGCATGCCTATCGCCTGGTTCCGAACAGCTCCTTATCGAAGCTCGATTTGACGTTCTGTTATGCACTTTCAGCAGACGAGGTCAAGGAACTGGCTAACGCCGAAGCTATCCGTTCTTCCTCTACCGTACATTGGGAGCAATTCTGGAAGAGCGGCGGGGCCATTGAGCTCGCGGACAGCCGTGATCCGCGGGCTGCCGAGCTGGAGCGCAGAATCATCTTGTCCCAATATCAGACTGCGCTGCATTCCGCAGGCACAATTCCCCCACAGGAGACCGGACTGATGTACAACAGCTGGTTTGGTAAGCCCCACCTCGAAATGCACTGGTGGCATGCCGCACACTTTGCCCAGTGGGGAAGAATTCATCTGCTGGAGCGCAGCCTGTCCTGGTACCAGAGGATTCTGCCTAAGGCACGAGAACTGGCAGGGTCACAAGGATATACCGGTGCCCGATGGCCGAAGATGGTGGGACCGGAAGGGAATCAGAGCCCGTCCAGCGTCGCTACGCTGCTGATCTGGCAGCAGCCGCATCCGATTGATCTCGCTTATCTCTGCTATCAGGCAGATCCGAGTGAAACGGTGCTCGAACGGTACAAGGAAATGGTAATGGAAACTGCAGAATTTATGGCTTCCTTCGCGGTATGGGATGAGCCGGGGCAGCGTTACGTGCTCGGTCCGCCCGTTATCCCGGCACAAGAGAACCACAGGGGCAGCGAGACGATGAATCCCGTATATGAACTAGAATATTGGCGGCATGGTCTTGAGATTGCACTCTTGTGGCGGGAGAGACTTGGGCTGCCAGACGAGCCCAAGTGGCGTCATGTCTTGGAGCATTTATCGGTACCTGAGCCGGTGAATGGAGTATATGAGGCGCATGAGTTATGCACCGATACGTATACAAGGGCGAATATAGATCACCCGTCCATGCTGGCAGCGCTTGGTGTGCTGCCCGGCAAGCTGATCGACCGGTCGGTTATGCTCTCTACTCTGCACCGAGTTAGAGAAGCGTGGCGGTGGGAAACTACATGGGGATGGGATTTCCCAACGGCCGCGATGACAGCGGCGAGACTGGGCGAAGGTGACCTCGCCGTAGACATGCTGCTCATGGATCAGGTGAAAAATACGTATTTGAAAAATGGGCACAATTATCAGCGGGATGATCTGCTGGCCTATTTACCGGGCAATGGAGGACTCCTTGCAGCCGTCGCCCTGATGGCGGCAGGCTGGATTGACGGACCTTACGGTGATGCTCCCGGCTTCCCGCAGGATGGCAGCTGGACCGTCAAGCTGGAGGGACTTGTCCAGAGATTGTGAGGTTCTTTGCAGCTTGAGTAACATAATAGTCTCTCTGTCTCTCTAAATGAATAAGAGGTCGTTCGTAATTAGAGAAGCTTCATGCATGATCACCCATGCCTGGAGCTTCTTTTTTTTATTATTAGCGATTAACTGGGCTGCAGATCGTAGGCCTGCCTTCTGTGGCAGCTATTGAGCAATCAAGGATATCCCCCTAAATAAAGTCCAGATGACCTGAACATAATCCAGTATAGCGCTTACATTTTGAGGCTTATAATCTGAGGTGCAAGCAAGTGAGTGTAAGTATAACCATCTATCCTAACGAAATGAAAAGGAAGTGTTGATGTGAAGAAATCACCAGTATGGCTAACGCTGACACTACTAGGTTCACTGGCTTTATCCGCATGCAGTTCGGGTTCAACCTCGGCGCCTGCCGGGGACGAAGCCACCGGAGGAGAAGGAACGGCACCGCCTGCTTCGACGGACAGTAAGCAGGTTGAAATATTCAGCTGGTGGACGGGTGCCGGAGAAGAAGCAGGCCTCAAAGCACTGATTCAAGTATTTAAGGATAAACAACCGAGCATTGAGGTTATTAATGCTGCTGTTGCCGGCGGGGCAGGAACGAATGCGAAGGCCGTGCTGGCCAGCCGGATGCAAGGGGGAGATCCTCCGGGGACATTCCAGGTTCACGGCGGTTCGGAGCTCAATTCGGGCTGGGTGGCGGCTGGCAAGATGGAGCCGCTGAATGAGCTGTATGAAGCGGAAGGGTGGAACGATAAGTTCCCTCAGGATTTGATCGATCTCGTCAGCAGTGATGGCAGCATCTGGTCTGTACCGGTTAATATCCATCGGGGCAATGTGCTGTGGTATAACAAGAAAGTGTTCGATGATAACGGACTAACCGTGCCGACAACGTTCGATGAGTTCTTTGCGGCAGCGGATGCATTGAAGGCAAAAGGCATTACACCGCTGGCACTTGGAGACAAGGAGCCTTGGGCGGCAACGCATTTATTTGAGACGGTGCTTCTCGGTACACTCGGTGCCGACGGTTACAGACAGCTGTGGACAGGAGACCTCAGCTTTGACGATCCGAAGGTGAAGGAAGCGCTCGAAACCTTCAAGAGAATGCTGACATATGTCAACGAAGACCATGCTGCCCGCAACTGGCAGGACGCTTCTCAGCTCGTATCCAGCGGAGAGGCTGCCATGAACGTGATGGGAGACTGGGCAAAGGGTTATTTCACGGGGGACCTGAAGCTTGAGGTAGGTGTTGATTTTGGATACGCGCCTACACCGGGTACAGACGGCAGCTTCATGGTAATCACGGATACGTTCGGATTACCAACTGGAGTGAAGGATCCCGAGTCGGTGAAGGAATTTCTGAAAGTGCTGGGCTCTGTGGAAGGACAGGATGCATTTAATCCGGAGAAAGGATCCATTCCTGCCCGTATTGATGCTGATGTAGAGAAGTACGACGTGTACGGCAAGGAAACGATAGAGGATTTCAAGAACAGTGCGCTTACACCAAGTCTTGCGCACGGATCTGCAGCTTCTGAAGGATTCCTGACACAGGCGAATCAGGTCATCAATATTTTCGTTACCGGCGGAGACGTAGAGCAGGCAGTGCAGGGATTGAAGTCAGCAGCCTCCCAAGGATTGTAATTGACTACCAGGCAGCCTCCCGGCCATATGATCCGGGGAGGCTGTTTTTTTCAAATGGAGCTACCCATCTGTATCATCTGGCCAATCGCGTAAGCTCATAAATGTCCAGATCATCTGAAGATAGTCCAGCTTTGCAGTCAGCTCCCTGATTCTATAATCAGGATAGAAAGGAGCGAATACAATGGGAACACCATCGACTCTTCGCAAAAAAAGAATACCTGATACCGTATGGGCGATCTTGCTGCTCATGCCCTCTCTGATTGCAATCGGCATCTTTGTATACGGTTTCATCAGCTGGACGGGATATGTATCACTTAGTAACTGGAACAGTCTTGTGAAGGATTTATCCTTTGCCGGACTCAAGAACTTCGCTTTTCTATTCCAGGATTTCCGGTTTCAATCCGACATCCGCAATACGATCATGTTTACCGTGCTCTTCATCTTCGCGTGCTTGGCGATCGGGCTGCTGCTCGCGATGCTGGTGAATTCGAAAATTAAAGGTGAAGGCTTTTTTCGCAACATTTTCATTTTTCCAATGGCCGTTTCCTTTATCGTAACCGGGGTGGTCTGGCAGTGGCTGCTGAATCCTTCCTCGGGAATCAATATTTTGCTGCAAAATCTTGGTGTAGCCAGTCCTCCCAAATGGTATGTCAGTACAGAGATTATATCTTTTTTCAAAATGGGACAGATTGAATTCGGTTTTCCTGTCGCATTGGTTGCAGTCATTATTGCAGCTGTATGGCAGATGGCGGGTTATACCATGGCGATGCTGCTCGCCGGTCTTCGGGCAATCGGGGAGGATTTATTCGAAGCTGCACGCGTAGATGGAGCTACAGAGCGCAAGATTTTCACCTCCATTATTTTGCCGCTGTTGAAGCCTGTTATCGTCAGTGCTGTTATCATTCTTGGACATATTTCCTTGAAAATCTTTGACCTTGTCTATTCGATGACGGGCCCTGGAGCGATGTTTGTCACCGATATGCCAGGCGTTTATATGTTTGAAACGACATTCCGCGGCAACTTCTACGGAAATGGGTCCGCGATTGCCATTCTGCTGCTGCTGTTCGTCTCGTTCCTCATCGTACCTTACCTCATTTCCAGCCGAAAGGGGGATTAGAGCGTGGCACAGAGAAGACTTTCCCGCTTTTTCGTATATGCGCTGCTCGCTGTGTTTGCCGTCCTGTTTCTGGTTCCGGTTTATGTCGTACTTATCACGAGCTTCAAATCCATTGATGCGATCACACTGAATCAAATGTGGTCTTTTCCCAAAAGAATCGACTTGTCCGGCTACAGCCAAGCTTTTGAAAGACTGGCTCCGCATTTGTGGAACAGTATGCTGCTCGTCATTCCGGCAACGATACTGTCCGCTCTTCTTGGGTCGCTAAACGGTTATGTATTCGCCAAATGGCGGTTCAAAGGCTCGGAAATGATCTTTACGCTGATTCTGTTCGGTATGTTTATTCCTTACCAGAGCATTCTGATTCCACTGATTCAATTCATGCAGCAGATCCATTTGTACAACACTCTTCCGGGACTGATTCTGGTGCATGTCATTTATGGCTTGCCGATCTCCACGCTGATCTTCCGCAACTTCTATGTAAGCATTCCGAATGAAATTATGGAATCGGCACAGATTGACGGAACCGGGTTCCTAGGCATTTACAGGCATATTATTCTTCCTCTGTCAGTGACGAGCTTTGTCGTCGTCGGCATCTGGCAGTTCACGAACATCTGGAATGAATTCCTGTTTGCCGTTACGCTGACGACGCAGAGCCAGCAGCCGATCATGGTGGCACTGCAGAATCTGTCCGGTAGTCAGGTTGTCCACTGGAATGTACAGATGGCAGGAGCGGTTCTGGCGGCATTGCCGACGCTGATCGTCTATATTTTGCTCGGAAGATATTTTATCAGGGGACTGCTTGCTGGTTCTGTCAAAGGTTAGTTTGCTCATATAAAACAAGGATTGCGATTTGTGATGGAAATGATTAAGCTCAGCATAGGGAGCCGCCTCAAACCGGCTCTCTATAAGGGCTTTTTTACATTTATCATTCCATACCTAGCCAGGTTAAGAGGGAGGCTCCCGCTTGTTCAAGCCACGGATACGGCCGCATTATATACTGATTGTCTTGCTGCTTCTATTGACGGTGTCGATATCTTTGTTTCATCTATTGAAAGCGCTTCATTATGAGTCCGGCATGTCTTCCATCACTCATTCACATGATCCTGAGGTCCATCTGGTTCTGATTTCGCAGGAGCTCGATAATCCCTATTGGCGCCTGATTGAGCATGGAGCAAGAAGCGCAGCAGAGCAAAACAACGCCACACTTGAATATATTGGTCCTGTGGAAGCCAGCGTCAGTGAGCAGATCCGACTGATTGAAATGGCGGTAGCCTCCAAAATCGACGGCATCCTGACCCAAGGGCTTGATGATGAGCAGTTTATTTCCATTGTAAGTCAGGCCATGGATATGGGGATTCCGGTGATCACCATTGATTCCGATGCCCCGGACAGCCGTCGTCTTGCTTATGTGGGGACTGATAATTACGCAGCAGGGTTCATGGCTGGAAAAGCACTGATTCAGGATACTGGCGGTAATGCGAACGTCGGCATCGTAACCGGAAGCTTCCATGCGGCTAATCTAAAAGATCGTGTCCGTGGATTTCTGGATGCGGTGAAGCGGGAGGATGGCATTCGTATCCTCGACATGAAAGAATCGAATATCGACCGGATCGGTTCCGCGTCCGCCGCTTATACGATGTCCAGGGAGCATGAAGCGCTGGATACTTTTTTTGGTACCAGTGCCCTGGATGCGATGGGGATCGCTCAAATGCTCAGTGACAGGAGTCAGGATTCCCAAGCCAGCGAGCAAATGAATATTCGAGTATTCGGATTTGATGACCTTCCGGAAACGATAGAGCTCATTAACCAGGGCATTGTTACTGCATCCATTGTACAGAAGCCCTATCAAATGGGAGCGGAGGGCGTGGAGCTGATGCTGGATTATCTTGGCGGCAAGCGGATTGTCAGTGTGTATAACACGGATGCCCGCATTATTCGAAAGGACGATCTGCCGATGTACAAGGGAGGGGACGGAGGTCTATGATCCACATCAAAACAAAGCTGATGCTGTTCTTCACCGTGCTGATCGTTCTTATTTCCGCCCTTGCCTTGTATTTGTATCAAAATAACAGCAACTCTCTCACTCAGTATGACCAGATATTGAAACGCTTTTTTCTGCTCAACGAAATCAATCAGCGTACGGTGCAGGTCAGCGGCTCCATTCAGGCTTTTGTTCAAAGCTCTGCTTCTGACCCTGAGCTGCTTGAGAATTATGAACGCCAGGCAGATGAGCTGGGGCAGCTGAACTCCACAATACTGCCCGAAATTGAAAATGACATGAATTACGTGCTCGTTAAGAATTACAGCAATATGATCTCGAGCTTTTTAGAACAGGGCAGACAGACCATCGATCAGGCAAGAGGTACTGATCTGGCGGCTTACTATGAACGAATGACACAAACAGATCGGACTGCCGGGTTCATCCAGGATACGACGCTGAAGCTGATTAACAGCGAGCTGTCCAATTACCAGACCTTTTATGACCTGATGAACGCGAAGAATGAGCATCTGCAAAATATGGCCGTGTATGCTTTTTTGGCTGCTGCCCTATTATGCACCCTGTTTACGTTCTGGTTCTCGGAAGGGATAACGAATCCCATTCGCCGGTTATCGGCGGCAGCAAGGCAAATCTCGCGCGGGAATCTGGCGGTAAGCGAAGTGAAGGTGAACAGCCGGGATGAGCTGCAGTTTCTGGCGGAGACGTTTAATGGAATGTGTGCGAATATCCGCCAGCTCGTGGCAGAAATGAAGCAGAAATCAGAGCTGGATGCCCTTGTCAAGAAAATGGAGATTCGGAGTCTGCAAAATCAGATCAACCCTCACTTTCTGTTTAATACGCTCAATATGGTATCCAAGATGGCCTATGTAGAAGGGGCAGAGAAGACAAGTGATCTGGTGGACTCTATTTCGGCGCTGCTGAGGTATAACTTGAAGAAAATGCATAACGACGTTGTGCTGCGGGACGAGATCGCCATTGTAAGGGAGTATTTTTACATTCAACAAATGCGATTCGGTGAGCGGATTCACTTCTCCGAGACGATTGATGAGTCCTGTCTTAGCTATGTAGTACCTTCACTGACCATTCAGCCGCTCATCGAAAACAGCTTTGTGCATGGAATTGAGTCTTATGAGGATGGTGGTGAGCTGTCACTGCATATCTATAGACAGGATGACCTTGTCATTGTTGAAATTCGTGATAATGGTATAGGTATGAAAGAAGAACAAATATCGAAGCTGCTCAGACAATCTGTGCCCCCTGATGGAACAACCGCAGTAACCCTTGGGCATGAAACGACTGAAGGATATAGTGCAGGAAGGGAAGAGCAGCGGTGGACGGAGAACGTACCCTCGCCGCCTTCTGCAAACGGTATTGGACTTACAAATGTGCTGAAGCGTCTCAGGCTGTACTACCAGCGTGAAGACATCATGGATATTGAATCGTCCCCGGGACAGGGGACGATTATTCGATTGAAGCTGCCCTGCACGAAGGAGGAGAAAGCCGCCTATGTTTAAGATGCTTATCGTGGATGACGAACTGATTGAACGCAGTGCTCTCCGAATGATAGTAGAGAGAAATCTGCCCGATGTTGAGGTCGTGGGCGAAGCGGAGAATGGGAGAATGGCCATCGAGATGGCGGAAAGGCTGCTGCCTGATCTGGTTACGATGGACATTAAAATGCCAGGGACAGATGGTATTGAAGCTGTATCCGTTCTGTACAGCAGTCTGCCTAACACGAAGGTGATCATGGTTTCGGCATTTGATGAATTTGAGTATGCGCGGAGCGTGATGAAGTACGGGGTGAAGGAATACCTGCTAAAGCCTTGTAAGAAAGATCAAATTGTGAGCGCAATTCAAGCGGTGATGAAGGATATTGATGAAGACAGACGAGAGCTTTCACACATCAATGCGCTAAGACATCAGGCGGAACAGACAAAGGCACTGCTCGAAACCGATTGGGTATCCTCCATCTGTCAATCACGAACGCTCGGTGCAGAACTTATGAGTTGGCAGCAAGAAGCAGGTATTTCAGCAGATTCAGCCGGATATGCCTGTGTACTGAGGGTTGTTTTGAATCAGGAGCAGGGGCAGGAAGGTTTATTTCAAATTCAGGATTGGATACGTAAACGCACGTCGGCATATGGCTTCTGTCTTGCAGGACCGTTCATCGGACAGCATCTTCCGCTGCTGATGTTTCCTGATCGGATGAATAATGGAAGCGGCCTCTCTGTTCGTGCAAGAGCAGCTCATCTAACGAGAAGCCTGCTGCAGGAAGCGCAGCGTATGTTTCCTTCCAGCGGGATGACGGCAGGAATCGGAATGCTGAGGCTCAGCAGGGCAGGCTGGATGAGATCTTATCAAGAGGCTGTGCTCGCATCTGGTGAACCGCGTGCCTTCTGCAGCTGTTTCTATGAGGATCTGCCCGCTGGGACGGAGGAATCATACCCTTATCCTCATGCTTGTGAGCAGCGGCTGCTGCTTATGGTGGGACGCGGGAACGTGGAGGAGGCAAGGGTCGTGTTTTCCCAGTACATGAACGAGCTGCTTGAGATGACAAGATATCAGGCGGCAAGGGTTCAGCATGATCTGAACAAGCTGTTTGCTCAAATGCTGAGCAAGTTGAAGGAGAAGGGGATATCTCTTCCTAAGCTTGGTGGATTTCACGATCTGAATGACGCCGAAGATATACGCAGGCATGCTCTATTTCAATTGGATCTTGTGCTGGATGCACTGGACACATGGTATGCGGATGAATACAGAGGCAGTATCGAAAAAGCAAAGGTATATATTGCTGAACACTACGGAACGGAGCTGTCACTGGAGGAAGTTGCTGATTATGCGGGACTGAATCCTCATTATTTCAGTAAGATTTTTCATGAGAGATGCGGTATAACCTTCATTGATTATTTGACAGGAATTCGAATCGAAAGAGCTCGGGAGCTGCTCAGTGATCCCCGCCATATTTTGAAGGATATTAGTCAGAGGATCGGATACAGGGACCCGAATTACTTTAGCCGTGTCTTCAAGAAGATGGTTGGCATGTCACCTTCCGAATATCGGAGTGCTTCACTTAAAGGGGGATAGGCTTATGGCCAGCCGATGAAAATGAGATATCAATATAAATATAAATAGACCTCTCAGCCTTACGCTTGGAGGCCTATTTATATATTGACTATTACATAATGGCAACGAGACGCCCTGTTACTTCATGACGTTCCAGACGGCCGAGTCCTTCGCCAATCTCATCAAAGGTAATTTCGGTAATTGCAGGAGAGATGTCTCCAGATGCCATCAGCTTATACACTTCAGCAATATCATACTTATCGCCGCCCACGCTGCCTAATAGGCTCGCTGCTTTCAGAATCAATGGGTCCGTGTTAATCGTGGATTCCAGTTTGCCCATACCGACAAGAACAACGGTGCCACCAGGGGCTACCACATCAATGGCTCCAGCTGTAGTTGTGCCGAAACCAGCGTAGTCTACGATTAAATCAGGAGCAATGTCAGCCAGCTCTTTAATATCCTGATAAACGGCCTTCACGCCGATGGATTCAGCCAATTCACGTGCTTTAGGACTTACATCTACGGCATGTACCTCAATGCCGGCTACAACAGCTGCACGTGCTGCAATCTGTCCAAGTCCGCCGATCCCGATCACAGCTACTTTCATGCCTGGCTTCGCTCCGCCACGTTTAAACATCGCATGATAGGATGTCATGCCAGCGTCGGTTCCTGCCGCTGCTTGTGCAAAGGTTACTCCGTCAGGAATAGGAACAAGGTCAATTGCCGGTGCGGATACTTTATCTGCATAACCGCCGTCATATCCGTATCCAGGACCCATGCCTACAAGACTCACTGGACAGACGCCGACGCGATCACCCACCTTGAAATCCGTAACCCCTTCACCAACCTCAGTGATAATGCCTGCCACTTCATGGCCCATAATGATGGGTTTCTTTTCAATGATATTAAGCCACTTCTCATCACGTAATGCACCCACATCGGAGTGACATAGACCTGCTGCCTTAACTTCAATAACAACACGGCCCTCAGTTGCTACGGGATCTGGCTTCTCAACCAATTTTAGCGGCACATTTGTCGTCGTAAATTCCCAACCCTTCATGTTATCTCCTTCTTTCTCCATTCATTTCATATTAAGTATCATGTCTTGCTAGGGCTAATATTACCGTTATTTTCAAATGAAATTCAAATTTCTTCGAGATTTAACACTTCAATATAAGGATTGGGACGTAAAATGCGCAAAGGGGTATAGAGAATACAATAAAAATAATACCTGTTGTATTTTTATACACGTAGACGTATAATTCACTTAATTAACGTTAATTAAAACTAGGATGTGACATTGTTGACGACCAGAAATAAGTTGAGAGATACCGCCATCAGGCTGTTCGGAGAGAAGGGCTACGACGGAACAGCACTATCTGAAATCGCAAAGGCAGTCGGAGTGAAAACACCGGCCATTTATGCTTTTTATGCCAATAAAGAGGATCTGTTCATCACGGCCTTTAAGGAGGCTATGCAGGCATATAACCAGTTTATTCAGGAACTGCATACTTCGAAGGTACGGGCGGATGCCAAGACCACCCTTCGTAACGTACTTGCAAGACAGTATGAGTTCTACGTGGAGAGCACGGAAACCAATCTATTCGTCATTCGGACACTCCTGTTTCCTCCTTTATTTCTCAAACAGGAAGTGGAGGCGGCATTTGCGGACTCAGATCAGCTGCTATCTCAGGTACTGGAGAGCATTATGGTACAGGGTATGGAGGAGAATCTCATTCCGGATCAGAAGATACAGCCGCTGGTGGATGCTTTCTTAACTTTGATGGACGGACTTGCTATGCAGTATTTCTATTACGGCTCCAAGGAAGTTTTTGAACGTAAGCTGGAACATGCCTTTGACGTGTTCTGGAGAAGTGCAGAGTACGTGACGACAACTTAAGAGCCGGTTCAACCAAGGGGGATCTTGACATGAATGAGGCAAAAAGCGTAATTGAGAACAGCAACGAAGCAAAAATATTAGAAGACTTTGAACGGGAGCCGGTGCCGCAGCATCTGCGTAAGAAATGGCTGACCATGGCCTTCGTATGGATTGCGATTGGAATCGACCTGTCTGCTATGTTTCTAGGTGCAGAGCTCGGAGCAGGGATGAAATTGTCCAGCTCGCTGACCGCAACCTTTATAGGGTCCTTAATTTTGGGTCTCATCGGCGCGCTGTGTGCTTATGTAGGGGCAAAGACGGGGCTCTCCACAGCCATGATAAGCCGGTTCTTGTTTGGAAATAGGGGAGCACGGATTATATCTGTAGTGCTTGGTATTTCCTCGCTCGGCTGGTTTGGTGTTCAGACCGGATTTTTTGCCAGCAATATGCAAACAGCACTTCATGAAATATGGGGAGTCAACCTGTCACTTGGCCTGTTGTCCTTCATCGGCGGCATGCTGATGATGTCTACGGCGATCTGGGGCTACCGTGCGATTGAGAAGCTCAGCGTGTGGTCCGTGCCACTGCTGGTGATTTTTATTTTAATTGCCTTGTATATGGCGTTTCATATGAATGGAACAACTGCCATCTGGGCGCCGATCAGCGCACAGCCAATACCTATGGGTACAGCGATCTCACTCGTTATCGGTATATTTATGCTGGGAACGGTGCTCTCACCGGATATTGCGCGCTGGGCAAGAACGCCAAAGCATGCGATAATGGCCGCATTTGTCGGTTTTTTTGTAGGGAACAGCTTCATGACCGTCATTGCAATCTTCCTCTCCCGAGTGATGGATTCAAGTGATCTTACAGGGATATTCCTTACGATCGGTCTTGGACTTCCCGCCATTATTGTGCTGACACTGGCCCAGTGGACGACGAACACGAACAACCTGTATTCGGCTTCGCTTGGATTCTCGGTTGTGTTCTCCAAAGTACCCAAATTCGTTATTACCATTGTGGCAGGTCTGGTTGCAACCCTGCTCGGGGTGTTCGGCATTTATGACAGCTTTCTCTCGTTTCTCACTTTGATTACGATGCTGATCGCCCCGATCGGCGGTATTTACACAGCGGAATATTTACTCGTGGACAGATCAAAATTTACGTTTGAGGGTCTGGATAAGAACAAGAATTGGATGGTGCGATCACTCATTGTATGGGCCGTATCCAGCCTGTTTGCATACATGACGACAGCAGCGCCGGACGGGCTCGGCCTATTCCAGCTTACGCAGGTTCCTGCACTTGACGGCTTCCTCTTCGCTTTTGTAGTGCAGTGGCTGGTCGCTAAGGTGTTCAGCAAGAAAGGATGACAACATGACAAGCATAAATCGTATGAATAGACTTACAGAGCTTACAGAAGAAGCGATTGAATATATTGCAGTAGGTGCAGCTGTCCTCGGTACAGGGGGCGGCGGCGATCCGCATATCGGCAAACTGATGGCTATAGGAGCCATTAAGAAATACGGGCCGGTAACAGTGGTCTCTCCTGAGGATCTCGGAGATGATGATCTAGTAGTGCCGTTCTCTATGATTGGTGCGCCAACGGTGATGAATGAGAAAATTCCGGCGCACGAGCAGATGAGTAAGCCATTAGATCTGATTGAAAAAGAGCTTGGCAGAAAGATTACCGCTCTTATGCCGATTGAGGTTGGAGGAGGCAATTCACTTATTCCGGTCATTGCGGCAGCAGAGCGGGGCATTCCTGTGCTCGATGCGGATGCGATGGGCCGGGCTTTCCCGGAATCACAAATGGTTACCTTTTATCTCGATGGTATGGACCCGAGTCCGATTACGATGGCGGATGAACGGGGAAATGCGGTGCTGATGCATGCAATTGACGGCATATGGGAGGAACGGATGGCCCGGGCGGTCACGATCCAGATGGGCGGCTCCGCATCGATCTGCGATTACCCGGCAACCGGTGCACAGATGAAGAAAAGTGTGATTCCACATACGTTATCTCTTGCATATGAGATTGGCAAAACGTTGTTTGAATCGAAGGAGCAGAAGCAGCATCCCATCGAAGCACTGCTTAAGCAGTTGAACGGGTATGCCTTGTTCCATGGCAAGGCGTCAGATATCCGCCGCCGGATGGAGGGAGGCTTCACGCGTGGTGAAGCGACCTTTGAAGGTACTGGCGAGCATAAAGGCCGGACGATGAAGCTGTTTTTCCAGAATGAATTCCTGCTGGCGGTAGAAGGAGAGCAATCTCTTGCTGTAACCCCAGATTTGATATCTCTATTAGACCAAGATACGGGTATGCCAATTACGACAGAGAACCTGAAGTATGGTGCCCGGATCACGGCTGTCGGTTTCCCTTGCGATCCGAAGTGGCGAACGCCAAAGGGCCTTGATACCGTTGGACCGAAGTATTTCGGCTATGACGTTCCTTATGTGCCAATTGAAGAGCTGGCAGCGAAGAAAGGAGCGGATCAGCTATGAATTTAAAGAGAGAAGTGCAGCTGACTGGTGCGGAATTATATCGCATAGGTATTGATGTAGGCGGTACGAATACCGATGCGGCACTGCTTGATTCCAGGCTGAATACGATTCATACGGTGAAGGTGCATACCACGAAGGATGTGAATGAGGGTATAGTTGAAGCCGTTCGCAAGCTGCTGGAAGAAAGCACGGTGAACCCTGCATTCATCAAGTATGCCATGCTGGGAACGACACACTGTACGAATGCGATCGTGGAAAGAAAGAATCTGGGCAAAGTCGGACTCATCCGGATCGGAGCACCTGCGGCAACGACCATTCCTCCACTAACGGGCTGGGATGAAACTCTTGCCTCTGTGATCGGCAATCATGCCTATATGGCCAGAGGTGGTTATGAATATGACGGGCGCACCATTGTTGATATGGATGAGGAGGAAATTCGAAATCTGTGTGAGCGAATGAAGGGTGAGGTAGCATCCGTTGCTATTTGCGGTATCTTCTCTCCAGTGAACACTTCACAGGAGAAGCGGGCCGCGGAGATTGTTCGAGAAGTGCTCGGTGAGGACATGGTAGTAACCCTCTCCCACGAAATTGGCAGCATCGGTCTCCTGGAACGGGAGAATGCCTCTATATTGAACGGCGCTCTTCTTGGTGTCATTTCGGGTGTAGTCCAGGGATTCGAAGCAGCGCTTGAGAGCTTCGGCATTCAAGCCGGTGTCTATATCTGTCAAAATGACGGAACGCTGATGCGCAGTGATTATGCACTTCGTTATCCCATATTGACGATTGCGTGCGGACCGACCAACTCGATCCGTGGAGCTGCACATTTATCTGGACTGAGTGACGCACTGGTCGTGGATATCGGCGGTACGACAACGGACATTGGCGTTCTCAGCCAAGGCTTCCCACGGCAGTCCTCTGCTGCTGTAACACTGGGTGGTGTAAGAACGAACTTCCGAATGCCGGATATTCTATCCATTGGTATTGGGGGAGGAACGATTGTCCGTACGGAGAAATCAAGCGATAGCGAGAGTGGGCTCATTGTTACCGTAGGGCCTGACAGTGTCGGTTATGAGCTGACGAAGCGGGGTACCCTCTTCGGTGGAGATACGCTGACGGCGACGGATGTCGTGGTGAAGCTCGGCAGGACACAGTGGGAAGGCGCTCAAATCGAGGGGATTGACGAGGCAATCTGTATCCAAGCAGATGAAATCATGAAGACCGATATTGAGGATGCTATTGACCGAATGAAGTCGAGTAGTGCGCCAGTCGATGTCATTCTGGTTGGCGGTGGAAGTATATTGGTGCCGGAGGAGCTTGAGGGTGTGGCCCGCATTATTCGCCCAGAATATTATGGTGCGGCGAATGCAATTGGTGCAGCTCTTGGCGAAGTGAGCGGGGAAACGGAACGCATCTATTCACTCGATGAACTGACCTATGATGAAGTAAAGGAAGATGCCCGCAGTTATGCGGTAGAGCAGGCGGTTCGGGCAGGAGCAGACCGGGAGACTGTCCAAATCGTCTTTACCGAGGATATTCCACTCGCTTACCTGCCAGGGAATGCACTGCTGGTTAAGGTGAAGGCCGCAGGAAGATTATAACAAAAGATCATGAACAAAAGGCATCCTTCTCAGGTCTATAGACCTTGGGAAAGATGCCTCTTTTATGCAAAGGAATTTCATTTACTTGTTGATTATTCATTTCATTATTCAAGAAACTAATACTTGAGCTGTGAGAATTAATATGGGTTATGCTGCAAATCTCTTGTTATCTTACGACCTGTCGGGGTCTGAGCCAAGCCGCCGCCAGCTGTTTCCCGCAGCGATTCAGGCATGGCCGATCCCACTTCGAGCATGACCTGAACCACTTCGTCCGAAGGGATGATACTTCGAACCCCGGCCAGTGCCATGTCGGCTGCTCCGAGTGCCGTAATGGCGCCGAATCCGTTGCGAACGATGCATGGGATCTCGACCAGGCCTGCCACTGGATCGCAGATCAAGCCAAGCGTATTTTTCAAGGCAAGTCCTACAGCATGAATCGCCTGAGCAGGTGATCCTCCTCGAATATCGACGAGGGCACCTGCTGCCATACCGATGGCGGATCCCACTTCCGCCTGGCAACCGCCTTCTGCTCCAGAGATAAAGGAGTTATTTGCGATCACATAACCTATGGCTCCGGAAGCGAACAAGCCGTAAACCATTTGTTCATCCGTCCACCCGAACCTTTCCTGGCTGCTGATGAACACGCCGGGAATAATGCCGCAGGAGCCGGCCGTCGGTGTCGCAATGATCCGTCCCATGGAAGCGTTGACCTCGGATACCGCAAGAGCGTAAGTCATCGACAAGCTTGCATGATCTCCGAGCATGGATTGTCCGTTCTCACGATAACTTAGCATTTTTCTAGCGTCTCCTCCGGTTAGCCCGCTCTTGGAGGTTGTATCGGTATGCAGTCCCTGATGGACCGCTTTTTTCATAATTTCGTAGTATTCCTTCATTTGAGCAAATACGGCATCCTGGTCCTCGCCTGATTCCAGACATTGTTCCTCCAGCATGAGTCTGCCAAGGGAGAGCTCTCTGGATTCCGCCAGCTCTGCCAGTTGTTTTAATGTTCGAAAGTTCATAAGCGTAAGACTCCTTTATACATGAGATACAGAAAAATGGGGCTTGCTTACAAGATGAGAAGATTAACTTCCTGAATCTCAGGTAAAGTCTTTATTCGTTCAACCAAGGGTGAATGGATCTTACCGTCGCATTCCATGACCATCATGGCTTCACCGCGGCGGTTTTTTCGATCGACAGACATATGACCAATATTAATGCCGGCATCAACCAGCATTCTGGTAACTACGGCGATAACGCCTGGCTCGTCAATATGGCGAAGGATCAGTGTTGGATACAGCCCCGTCATCTTTAGGTGATAGCCGTTGATCCGAACGATTTCGATATTCCCGCCTCCGATCGAAGTGCCCACCAAGTTAAGCAGGCGGTCTCCCCCTTTATTTGTCAGGATAATCTCAGCTGTATTGGGATGAGGATAGAGTCCGGTTCCGGGGCCAATGGTAGTGTCCATTCCAGCCGCTTCTGCATGAACAAAGGCATCAGGAAGTCTTGGATCATCCGTATTCATGTCCAGTAGTCCTCCAACGATAGCTGTATCCGTCCCGTGCCCGCGGTATGTTGCCGCAAACGAGCCGAACATCTTGATCTCAGCATGTGCCGGGCATTCTCCGAACAGTAGTCTTGCTGTACGTCCGATACGTGCCGCACCCGCAGTATGGGAGCTGGACGGTCCGACCATGGCCGGACCTATGATGGAAAAAACGTCTTTAAATCTCAATTCGATCAAGCTCCTCGTTTTGGGGGCTGCACATCTTGTGGAACAAGACAGTCGTACACTTCGCCGCCCAATCTTTCTTTAAATTCCTTATTTGCTTCGGCGACGATACTTGGATCAAGTATGGATTCAATCGCTGTTGCCGCCATCGCTTTAGCCGCGAGCAGCATTCCTTTGTGAGCATAAGTGCTCTTGCCCTGCGCTACGGTCTGCCATGCATGAAGGGGGGTTCCGAACGCCATTGTTGTTGTTACACACTGTGCGGTCGGTACGTTCCAGCTGACATCAGCCACATCCGTTGACCCGCTCATAAACGTTTCTTTATCGTCAGAGAATGGTGCGATAAAGCCGGGGAGCGGCCGCTCGGTTAGCACACCTGCAAGCTGGGGCCCAACCATAGCTTCTGCTTCCTGTTTATTTTGAAGGGGCAAGGTTTCATATATAGCCTTGGCGTAGGCATATTCTTCCTCTTCATATTGAGGGACTCCAAACTGAGTCAAATTCTTATACAATACTTTTTCGAGTGTACTATTCGGAATGAGGTTGGCACAGGCACCTTCATATTTAAATTCCATTTGTGTTTCGGTCATGAGAGAAGCACCTTCAGCAATCTTAATAAGTCGTTCGAACAGGCTGCGTACTTGATGTGTCTTAGGAGCGCGGACCAGGTAGGTCACCTCGGCCTCTGCCTGTACCACATTTGGTGAAAATCCGCCTGAATTTGTTATTGCGTAGTGCAGTCTCGCCTGGTCAATCATATGCTCGCGCATATAGTTCGCCCCGATGTTCATGAGCTCAACAGCATCCAAGGCGCTTCGTCCTTGATGAGGGGCTGCAGCTGCATGGGCACTGATCCCCTTGAAAGTAAAAGTGCCATGAATAACAGCATTCGAGCTGCCATGCATAACCGCGTTCATGGAGTGGGGATGCCAGGAGAGTGCGGCATCCACATCCTTGAAGTAACCTTCACGGGCAAGATAGGTTTTGCCATAGCCGCTTTCCTCGGCGGGACAGCCGTAGAAGCGGATCGTTCCGCTTGTACCGGGATGATCCTTAAGGTAATCTTTCACAGCGACAGCTGCTGCAAGTGCCCCGACGCCAAGCAGATTGTGCCCGCATCCATGACCATTTCCGCGAGCAGTGACAGGACTATACGCAGCAGTCCCTGCCTTTTGGCTCAAATCAGCCAGTGCATCATATTCACCTAACAAGGCGATGACCGGGCTGCCTGTCCCATAGGAGGCGATAAATCCGGTTTCAAGTCCAGCGACTTCTTTCTCCACAGAGAAATCTTCAGCTTCTAGAACATCGATGAGAAGCTTGGCTGATTGGAATTCATCGAATCTGGTTTCTGCAAAAGACCATACCTGGTCGCTTGCATTAGTGAACAGCTCGCTTTTTCCTTCGATGGCGTCAGATACATACTTGCTTAAATCGATCGTTGTTGTCATAGGAATACACCTCTCTATTGGCAGTAATTGATTATTGTAAGCAGGTTATTGAATCATAACCGCTTGATTCAACTTACACAGTGGTTGGCTGAATATCGGTTGGTTTGATCTTGTCAGAACGGCGTGACAGCATAAGTGAAGCGGAGCAGATTACAGCAAATGCGATCAGCATCACGAAGGCTGCAGTATACGATCCGCCTGAAGCTTCAACCAGGAAGCCTATAAGCATTGGCGTAAGGAAGCCGGCAAGCTGAGCACCGGTATTGATGAATCCATTTGCAGTTGCTACTACCGTTTCCGGCATCGTTTTAAGGGACTTTGAAATAATGAGTGTTGAAATGAAACCAGCGAGTGCTGTAACAATAGTTTGATGGGTAATGAACATGGCGATACTGCCGGCAGTGCTCATCAAGTACAGGAAAAGGGCAACGCATATGCCGAATACGGAAGCAATAATCCGATCTTTACCTGCGGGAATGCGGTCAAGTATATAGCCGCTGAGCAGCATGGTGAAAATGCTGATGACAGCCGGAATAGCAGAAAGTAGACCCATTTGCGTCATATCCAGCCCTCTCACATTGACCATATAAGTAGGCATCCAGGACTGCAGCCCCCAGTTCACGGCATAAATGCTGAAGTAACCGATAAACAGGTTCCAGATCATAGGGGTTTTAAGAACAACCTTAAATGGCACCTTTTCTTTAGGCGCAGGAACTGCCGCGGATTGCAGAGGCTGAGCCGGTTCTCTTAATAGGAAGAACATAAGGATTGTAACGAGAATTCCTACAGCACCGATGATATAGAACAGGGGCCGCCAGCCGATGGTTTCAAGCGCCTGACTCGTAAGGATCGGAGTTACAACACCCATAATTGCACCGGAGGCGAGCATAATTGACATCGCACTGCTTCTTTGATTTATCGGGAAAGTGGTAGCAATGGCCTTTGATCCAGATGGAAAAAAGCTGCCTTCTCCAATCCCGAACAGGAAGCGGACGAAGATGAGTGAGAACAGAGACCAGGCTGAGCCGGTCAAGATGGTGAAGATGGACCAGGCGAAGACAGAGACGAGAATGACTTTCCGATAGCCGAAACGGTCAGCGAGTGCCCCGCCCGGAATTTGCATAATAGCGTAGCCGAGGAAAAAACTGCTCAGAATGATTCCTTGGGCGGACGCGCTGAGACCCAGATCTTGTGTGATCCCTACAATGGCATAGTTCATCACAAACCGATCGAGATTGCCTAGACACCAGCCGAGAAATAAAAGAGCGAGTACAATGTACTTAAAGTTTTTGCTTTGTACGACCTTCGACATTGTGTTACCTTCTTTCTTATCAATTGTTATATTTATGCGTTTGTTATATTAAAGTTACAGGATGAAGGGGTTTTAATACAATGTATATCTTTGTATAATTAGCTCTATTATTATGTGAAAACCTACATTGACATGGGGGCGGAGCTATTGAACGGAGTGCTGCATGAAATCTTACATGAACGTTTAGGTAATTGGGATTATGAGATCTGGATGAGTGAGAATTGGTCGGATTGGCGGCTAATTACTTCGATTGGGGATAGGAAGACAGCTGCTCCTGAATTCCGATGCAATTCCCCTCTTCATCATCCGGAGTATCGGCTGGAAGAAGAAAATATTACGTTAGCTTTTCTTCCATATAACAACAACGTGTGTATATCTGTCCGACTGTTTTCAAAATGTGATTTTTCTGCAGAAGAACTGGTGGAGATTTCATCTCTCTTGTATCCGTATTATGCAGAAGCGGTAGCTGCAAAGCATGAGCGTGCGTTGAATGAAGTCATGAACAGCATTCGGGACGTGACTCAGCTGCTCGATCTGAATGAACTGCTCAGCCGAATTCTTGTAAGTGCGCTGTCTGTTATTCCTTATGAATGCATTGGTGTTCTGTGGCAATATGATCCTGAAATCGATGCCTTGACGGTTAAGGCAAGAGCAGGGGGGCTTGGCGAGGGGATGCTTCAAATGAAGCTGAAGCCAGGAGAAGGAATCATTGGGCATACATTCAGCAGAGGCACACCTAAATTGTATAGCAATATGCTGATGCTGGAGGATGATTTCGGCAATATGACGCTCGAAAATAGGCGTCATTTGAATACGGCTTATGATTTTGAAGATATTTGCGGTATTATTTCCGTTCCCATCAAGGTTGAAGGTCAAACGGAATGTGTGCTCATTGTCTATCAAAGGGGAAATGTGCCGCTGTTTACGGACTCAGATGTGAGGCTTCTGCAGAGCTTCGCGGATCAGGTGTCTATCGCACTGACGAATGCGAGGTTATATGACAACTTAAGCAGACAGAACGAAACACTTGTCAGACGGGATGAGATCCATTCTTCTTTGATGCGTTTATCGCTGCAAAATAAAGGTGCGGTGTCCATCGTCAGTGAGCTGACACGTATTATCGGCATACCGCTGACCTTTGTGGACTTTATTGATAATGAATGGTTTCCTAAACGGGGAAAGACGATAAGTAAATGGAGCATTGAGAGTCTGAGAGAGCGATATCGATCATTGAATCCTTCTGATTACTTGACCTTTGTTGCAGGAGCAGAAGGGGAGATGAATCAGTATCTATATCCCATCGCTTCCGCAAATCAATGCCTTGGCTATCTGATTATCCGTATGAATGAAAGACTCTCACCTTTGCAGCTGGTTGCACTTGAGCAGGGGAGCTCTGTACTCGCGCTGGAGCTGATGAGAAAGCAGTCTCTCGCTGAATTTTATTTCAAAAGAACACAGCAGTTTTTTAATGATCTCAGGCTCAGCAAAGATTCGGAGGAATACTGGGTGAAATCCGCAGAGATTGGTATTACTCCCAATACACAAATTATTGTTGCCTTGCTTGAATTCACGGACATGGTAAGTCCGGTTATGCTCAGCACTCTTTCACTTCAGCTTGTGTCCTATTTGCGGGAGAAGCTGCCCTCGGGGAACCTGCCCATCGCATTTGGCAGTGAAAGACGTATCACCGTCATGCTTGTTCCATCGGAAGCCCATAGGCCTGGAGAAATTGAAGAGAAGTTTATTGCCTCCTTGCCGAAATGGGAGAGCAAAAATAATACAAAGCTGTTCGGGGGCTTAGGTTCAATGCGCCTAGGGCTGGATGCCATTAATACGAGCTATCAGGAGGCAGATAAGGCGCTGGCCTATCAGAAGGCTCGTGGTGTGCAAGAGACGATACGTTACATGGATATCGGAGTAAATCGATTGTTTATCCGGCAGCCTGCTGAGGATCTGAATGCTTTTATAGCAGAGGTGTTTGAGCCGCTTAGAACAGCCAAAGGACAAGCCGGTGGGCTTGAGGAGACACTGATTACTTATATGGCCTGCGGCGGATCTGCGGCACAAGCAGCGAGCGAGCTTCATATTCATATCAATACACTGTATCAGCGCATTCATAAGATTGAAGAGATCTTAGGCATGTCTTTTAATAATCAGGAGCATCTTCTTCACTTGCAGCTGGCTTGTTACCTTCGGCAGTCGACTCGTTCCTAGAGGATACAGCACCCACTTTCTGAAATATATAAGAGGACAAGTTCAATATTGCTCTCATGAATTTACCTCCTACATGAAGGATCGAGCCTATTTTAATCGAAGTTATAGCGAATTGGGTTGATTTCAAATCCAAACTTGACATCAATTTTTCCAATATGATATATAAGTAGAAGAGTTAGCACTCTAAGGTTTAGAGTGCTAAAATTTTGAGCAAGGACGCTCATAGAATAGAAGGGAGACTAATCATGGCAACAAAGCAGTTTAAGGCCGAATCCAAGCGCTTGCTGGAGATGATGGTTAACTCTATTTACACGCAAAAGGAAATTTTTCTAAGAGAGCTTATCTCCAACGCCAGCGATGCGATTGACAAGATGTACTATAAGGCATTGGTTGAGGATCAGCTGACTTTTAATAACGAAGATTATTTCATTAAGATTACCGCAGATAAAGAAAACCGCACACTCACCATTTCAGACACAGGGATCGGGATGACGCAGGAGGAGCTGGAGAACAACCTGGGGATCATCGCGAACAGCGGATCTTTTGCGTTCAAGAACGAGAATGAGCTGAAGGACGGCCATAACATTATTGGACAATTCGGGGTGGGCTTCTATTCTGCGTTCATGGTTGCAGATGAGATTACGGTGATTACGAAGGCTTGGGGCAGCGAGCAGGCCTATAAATGGCAGTCTCATGGCGCAGATGGATACACGATTGATCCAGCTGACAAAGACAGCGTAGGAACTGATATCATTCTTCACATTAGAGAGAATACAGAAGAAGATTCTTACGATGAATTCCTGGAGGAGTATCGTCTTAGAACGATTATTAAGAAATATTCCGATTTCATTCGTTATCCGATCAAGATGGACGTGAAGACGCAGAAGCCGAAGGAAGATGCGGAGAACGAGTTTGAGGAAGTTACCGAAGAGCAGACCGTAAACAGCATGGTTCCGATCTGGCGCAAGAACAAGAGTGAGCTGACAGATGAAGACTATGAGAACTTCTATTTCGAGAAACGCTACGGCTTCGACAAGCCGCTGAAGCACGTACATATCAGTGCTGACGGTGCTGTTGTGTACAATGCCATTCTGTTTATTCCGGAGAAAACGCCGTTCGACTATTACACCAAGGAATATGAGAAAGGCCTTGAGCTCTACTCTAACGGCGTATTGATCATGGATAAATGCGGAGACCTGCTGCCGGATTACTTCAGCTTTGTCAAAGGGATGGTCGATTCCGAGGATCTGTCCTTGAACATTTCCCGCGAGCTGCTGCAGCATGATCGTCAATTGAAGCTGATCGCGAAGAACATCAAGAACAAGATCAAATCTGCGCTGCAATCCATGATGAAGGATGAGCGTGAGAATTATGAGAAATTCTACGAATCGTTTGGCAGACAGCTTAAATTTGGAGTATACAACGATTATGGCATGAACAAGGGCGATCTTCAGGATCTCCTGCTGTTCTATTCCTCCAAGGAGCAGAAGCTGGTCAGCCTGGCTGAATACGTCTCCCGTATGCCGGAAGATCAGAAATATATTTACTATGCAACAGGTGAGTCCGTGCAGCGTATTGAACGTCTGCCGCAAACCGAGCTCGTGGCGGATAAAGGCTATGAAATTCTCTATTTCACTGACGATGTGGATGAGTTCGCCATCAAGATGCTGATGAGCTACCAGGAGAAAGAATTCCGTTCTGTATCGAGCGGTGATCTTGGATTTGAAGCAGATAGCAGCGAAGAGGAAGCGGAAGCGAAGGAATCCGAGAACAAGGAATTGTTTGAGAAAATGCAGGAGCTCTTGGGCGGTAAAGTGAAGAGTGTCAAGGCTTCCAAGCGTCTCAAATCCCATCCGGTCTGCCTATCCGCCGACGGTGAAATCACCATCGAGATGGAGAAAGTGCTGAATGCGATGCCGAATGCAGACGGCCAGCAGGTCAAAGCCGACAAAGTGCTGGAGATTAATGCGAATCATGATGTGTTCAGTGCATTGAAGCAGGCGTTTGAGAACGATCAAGATAAATTCGCGGTGTACACCAGTGTTCTATACAACCAGGCGCTGCTGATTGAAGGACTTCAGGTGGAAGATCCCGTCGCGTTCACGAATGATATTTGCAAAATCATGGCGTAAGGTTTACTACAGCTTCATGCCACGGTAAAATAAAGTGAGAACAGAGGTTTCTGTTCTCACTTTTCTATTTTAAGGAGAACGACGTATGATAATTCAGTTCATTCGCTATCGTTAATGAGAGGTACAGATTATAAGTAAGCCCAGGCGTTTTTTTTAAAACTACAAGCCAGGGGTTTATTTTTCTGTGCCTTTTTCATTCTTACGATAAATGAATGAACGGGGTGTACTACGTGTTGAATTCTCATATGTTGCATTTGCTTCGTTGTCCCATGTGTCACGGAGTAATGGATTCAAGGTCTGGAAAAAGCCTGTTTTGTCCACAAGGACATACTTTTGATATATCGAAATTTGGTTACATTAATTTGCTGCTGCGTGCGGTTAAAACCCCATATGGTCGCACATTATTCCGTGCACGCAAGCAGCTGATCTCCGCTGGTAAGCTTGAACCACTGATTGAGGCAATCGCGGTAGGAATAATGAAGCATTTACCGGATCAATTTCGGTACAATAATACCTCCACACCGAATATGCTGCTGGATGCCGGATGCGGCGAAGGATCATTATTAATTCAGATTCAGCAGAAGCTTGTCTCCCTGACGAGACATGAATGGTTCGGTGCTGGGCTCGATATTTCCAAGGAAGGAATTCTGCTTGCGGCCAAGCAAGAAGCAGATAACCTCTGGTGCGTCGGAGATTTGGCCAGAATGCCGTTTAGGAGCAGCAGCTTTCCTTATATTCTGAATATCCTGTCCCCCTCCAATTATGAAGAGTTTCACAGACTGCTTACAGATGATGGCATCATCATTAAGGTTATTCCGGGCAGCGGGTATTTGCAGGAGCTGAGAAGCCGATTCTATGAGCATACGGCGCAGCAGTCGTACGATAATAAGCACACAATCGAGCATTTTTCCCATCATTACCACATCATTCGTGAGGAGAAGGTGAGCTACACACTTCAGCTTGACGCGGAGGAAATGGCTCATTTGGTTCATATGACACCCCTGACCTGGGGGATTGCAGAACATAAGCTGAAGGAAGTTATCAGGCAGCAGAATATTACTTTTGAGTATCATATTTTGTATGGCACAAAGAAGAATAACAACTTAAAGATATAGAAGGTGTGATTCCATTGAAGACAGTGGCCATCGTCGGCGGAGGCATTACAGGTCTGTCCTGTGCCTATCATTTGCAAAAAGAAATAAGAACAAGCGGTCAAGAGGTGCGGATTGTCCTGTTAGAGGCGGAGTCTGTGCTGGGCGGGAAGATCAGCACCATGCATGATGGAGAGTTTACGATGGAGACGGGAGCCGATTCCATTGTGACGCGCAAGAAGAATACGTTCCAATACATTGAGCAGCTTGGGCTGACCGATCGAGTCGTTTACAACGAGACAGGGACTTCTTTTGTCCACAGTGATGGGGCGCTGAAGCAGATACCGGATGATTCCATGTTCGGGATACCGATGAGTATCGAATCTCTGGCCAGCACGACGCTTGTGTCAGCTGAAGGAAAGGTCGAGGCACTTAAGGATTTTTATACACCGAATGACCGGTTTACCCAAAATGATTCCCTGGGTGAATTTCTGGAGGCCTTTCTCGGCAAGGAATTTGTAGAGAAGCAGATTGCACCTGTTATATCCGGAGTATATTCGGGGAATATATATGACCTTACGCTGGCATCGACACTGTCCTATCTCTTGGACTACAAAAACGAATATGGAAGTCTGATTCGTGGACTGTCTGAGCAGCGAGCCAAGCTGAAGTCCTCTGGAGAGAAGAAATTCCTCTCCTTTGCCGGAGGGATGTCGGATCTCATTGAGGCGTTTGAGAGGGAGCTCTCGGAGGTGGATATTCGCACAGCTACATCCGTTACCCGCATTGAGCCTGTGAATGGAAAGTATGCGCTGAGTCTGTCGACCGATGATGTATTAGAAGCCGATTATGTCGTGCTCAGCGTTCCTCATACCGCAGCGGGAAGCATGCTGGCTAAGCCTGAGCTTACGGAGGATTTTGACCAGCTGAAGAGCAGCTCCTTGATCAGCGTCTATTTGGGCTTTGATGTGCCGGACAGTGAGCTGCCGGCTAACGGGACGGGGTTCATCACGACGGATGCGAGTGACCTGAAGTGCAATGCTTGCACATGGACAAGCCGAAAGTGGAAGCATACCTCGGATCATAGCCGTCTGCTGGTCAGACTTTTTTATAAAAGCACGAAGCCGGTATATGACTCTCTTCTTCCGTTATCCGAGGAGGAGCTCATCGAAGTTGCGCTGACGGACATTCGCGAGGCAATGGGAATTTCGGCGAAGCCGATCACACATCACGTCCGCAAATGGCATGAGCAAATGCCGAATTACCATATGAAGCATCATGAGCTGGTTCAGTCGCTGGAGCATAATATGGCACTTTATTTCCCGGGAATTTGGCTGGCGGGCTGCTCCTACTATGGAGTAGGGATTCCTGATTGTATGCTGAACGGGGAGAAGACAGCAGCACATGTCATGGAGCAGTTGCTCTCTTAAGCAAGCTACTGATTTAACATCGGTGAATGCCACTATATTTAAGGGGAGATCATTATGCTGGGTATATCCGTTGCAAGAAAAGGGGATCAGCTCGTCATTCGCTGGCAGTTAACAAGGATTGCAATTTCTATGGATACCATAGTCTCCGTTACACATGATGAAACCTATGCAGGTGAGATCAAGGATGCAATTCGGATCGGCACACCGCAGGGAACCACGGATCGAATCGTTATTCGTACCCAGGATGCGGCATATATTTTGTTTACGACGAATGCGGATTCTATCCAAAATTCGATAAACAGGTACATGGAGGAGCATCTTAAAGCTTCTTCCTAAGCCGCGGATACTGTACATTGAGCTCTCATTCCTGTATAGTGATAGGCTAACCCATAAGTATGGAAATGAATATAAAGTGGTGAAGGATAGCATGGCAAAAGGTAAAGGCGGAACAGGCAGAGGGACAGGCAAAAAAGGCTGGAATCGCTGGCAAGCCAGTGAGCGACGCGCCAAGAGTGCACCCAAGCCTTATAAGAGTAAAGGCACTAAGAAGTCTTCGGATACGGCTTCCGAAGGTCAGAAATAAAGCGACATCAATGTAACAGGATATAGAGAATTCACTTTTCAGTGAAGTGAACTTAGACCGTCCGGCAGGAATTCCGGGCGGTTCTTTGCGTTGCGATGAGTTCGGTTAAGAACCGTTTTTCACGAAAATACGGATCGTGGTTGTAAAATGTCCGATTCCATTACCTTTCCATATATAAGGGAGGGATTTACAATGGAGTTAATTAATTTGGAAGAGATCATTTATCTAGTGACGAATATCGGCTTTCCTATGGCGGTTTGTGTCATTTTGCTCCGGTATATTCTGAGCACGATTGGGACGCGTTTAGATAAGCTGGACAATTCCATAACCCGGCTGACAAAGACGGTTCGGGATTTGGATGCCGAAGCCAAAGCAGCGACGAACAGTCAAGCAATCAAGACAGATCGGGACAAAGAGGGCGGGTAATTTCACTCCTCCTTTTGATGGGGGTAGTTAAGAGCAGTTACTATTGCTGAATCGATATGTAATTCCTTCGCATAAGAAAAAAATATCATTTAAGAAATGGAGTATTTTTATCTATGAATCGTCTAACAAAACTTATGCTATTTACCGTTTTAACAGGCTTGCTGGCAGCAGGCTGCTCAGAACCAGCCGTGGTCGAAGAAGCTGCGCCGAAATTAGAGAAAGTTTATTATCTTCTGGACGGAGCAGACACTCCCCAATACGAAGAGATACCAGAACCAGATCAGATGCATATGGAATATTCCCACTACAATGACGCAGGACGCGAAGTTCGGATTACTGCAGAAATTACGAATAATCCGGATTATCAAGTCCAGTTCGTATTACCTGACGAGGCAGAGAAGGTCTTCACTGAACCTGAGGTTAGTATGGCCACCAGCAATGAAGAGACAAGCACTTATGAAGTGAGGTTTGAAGTGAAAGAGGAGTATTTCACAGCGCATCCCGATGTGCAAGTGGTGTATGATACGGCCTGGGAACAGTCCAAGGATGACCAGAAATTTATAATTTGGAAAACACAGACATCGGTATCCTCGGCAGATATGAATTAGAGCAGGTTAACGATGCAAATTACAGTTAATCGTCAGCGTTAGCGTTTCGTTTTCGCCGCAGAGGGTAAATTTCAAGCAAGACACGATGAAATCTATCCTATAAGGAGGAAGTTACCATGTCTAAAAAAAGAGGAATTATTATGACAGCGATTGGCGCTGGAGTCACTTACTTGATGAGGAATAAAAAAGCGAGGGATAAGCTGTTTACATCCGTTTCCAGTATGATGAGAAGCTCGCGATCATCACATGGAGGCAAAAAAGTACCGCGTGTGGATTTGAAATAGGCTACAGCCTACCCACTCACTTATCAGCAGGCATACCTGCTTGACAGTCACTCAGCTGTCATTTATTCAATACTTCATATGAAGGGAAAAGTCCAGGCCAGAAGGCCTGGGCTTTTCTGTTGTGTCCACATCATTATGGGAAGAGTTGGATAAGATAGATTGTACGTAACGGGGCATCATTGATCATTGCATCAAGGGTGAGCTGTATGTTTGAGTTTATTTGAAGATCAGTGCTAGACTGAACAAGGCAGCACATTGGCTGCAGCTTACAAAATCAAGCAGATTGAGGCATGAGGAAGTGAGAGAATGATTCACCCAGAAAAGTTTGATCAAATATATAGCATTATGGAGGATTCTTTTCCAATTATTGAGTTTCGGAGCTATGAAGGGCAGAAGAGGCTATTGTCTAATCCGTATTATCGCCTGCTGACACAACAGGATGAGCAAGGGAAGGTCATTGCTTTTCTCGCAGGGTGGGAATTCGAGAGCTTTCGATTTGTGGAGCATATCGCCGTAACACCGGTCATTCGAGGGGGAGGAAGAGGACGGCTGTTAATGGAACAATTCATGAAGGAATCGGCTCTGCCGGTAATTCTAGAAGTCGAGCCTCCCGAAGATGAGCTGAAGCGAAGAAGAATCGGATTCTACGAACGGCTCGGTTTTCAGCTAGGGGATCACAAATATATGCAGCCGCCACTGCGTGAAGGCCAGCCGGATCTGCCCCTGTGTATCATGAGCTATCCTCAGCGATTGACAGAAACGGAGTTCCATTCGTATAAGGTACAGCTGTACAAGGAAGTTTACGGCGTTTCCTTAGATGAGCCGAGCACATTGAATTAAGAACGGTTGATTACGGAGATCGACTATACAGAAAGAAGCAGGCCAGTGTGAATTGAGCCTGCTTCTTTCTTTTGAGCTTATAGAGGTGCTTTGACCTGAAATGATGATGACGGATGCTGTACCTGCTTAGAATCGATATGTTATTCTGGCACACCTTGGGTAACGCCATGGGTGTAAGTGAGCCAAGGAGTATCTAACGCCCCTCCACCGGGATTATAGGTGAAGAAGTACTCAATAGTATCGCCTTGCTGAAGGTTATTGACGCTGTAGGTGTAATTGCCATTCCCTGTGGTGTTCATGGCGACGTTCAATTGACCACCGTTATTCACCTTATAGTGTAAATCCGCAAAAGTTGCACCATTCACATAGAACTGCAAATCATCTCCTAGGATTTTTAGCCCCTTAACCTCATCTCCAACGACAGAGATCGGTTCGGGTTCAGTAGGGTCGGTAGGATCTGTAGGATCGGTAGGGTCCGTAGGGTCAGGATTCGAGCTGCCTTCCTTGTAGACACGGACATAGTCTACCTGCATGGAGGCAGGAATATCGCCGGGATTCGGTGTCTGTCCACCGTCAAAGCTTCCTCCAACCGCAAGATTCATAATGAGATAGAAAGGCTCATCGAATGGGGCATTCGGATTGTTCGGTGCTGCAGTGGAGTACCACTGCTCTCTGGTCACTTTGAAGAAGAATTTGCCGTCCACATACCATTTAATATTATCTTCTTCCCATACGACAGAATACACGTGATAATCATTTGCGAAGGTCTGTCCTGCCGGGAAGTGATACTCTCCTGAGAGATGCCGGTTAGCTGGCCATTGTCCGCCAAAATGCACAGCGCCGCTGGTTGAGCCCGGCAGGCGTCCTCTGGCTTCCATAACATCAATCTCACCGGATGATGCCCATACCCCATAAGGACTGTTCTCTGGGAGCATCCACAAGGCTGGCCAGATTCCGTTGCCCGTCGGCAGCTTCGCACGGAAATCCACTCTGCCATATTCGAGAGAGAACTTATTCTTTGTATTAATCTTACCGGACGAGTATTGTGCATACCGACTTGGGTCTTGCGGGAAGGATTTGGGCTCGTTCAAGGCTTTGATGTTTAGATTCCCATCTTGTACAAAGACATTCTGTGTACTATTCGTGTAATGCTGCAGCTCGGAGTTACCCCAGCCCCAGGTGTTCGGGTCATCATTAAGATAATATCCTGTTTCATAGCTCCACTTGCTTGTATCAAGTGCGGATCCATTAAATTCATCCCGCCAGATGAGATTCATGCCTTGAATGTCAGGATTACTTGGCGTGCCAATTGCAATATCTTCTTGATCAGTTACATCTGGACGCGGGGCATCTGGATTGCCAATAAAGGTATAGACCACGTAATTATTGCCGATATTGCCGCCTTTCTGACCATTCAGCGGATAGCCGATTCGAATCTGCATATCTTCTTGGATGGGTTGAAACCAGAGACCATAGATGTGATCCGCCCAATAACCCCACTGATTGGCATCCGACATGTTGTTATATCCGTTCGAGGCGTAAGTAAATCCGCTCTGGTTAGATTGATCCAGGTCTATCCATACTCCGCCAACGTTGATCTGGTATACAAAATTACCGAGCTCATTACCTATAGCAGCTCCCCCATCGATCTTGGGAAGAGGAATGCCAATGGCGCCGCTCTCATCTGCTGTAAATGTTGTCCCCTCATACGGTGTTATTACATAAGAGTTTCTTACCGGTTCATTAAAAGTAATCGTGTAAATAACGTTAGCACCCGACGTTTTAGATTCTAATTTGACGTTGATTGACTCGGTTAAATTGAACCAGAATCCGCCGCCGCCATCGGTAAATTGACCAAAGTTCTGATCATAGATCCAGCCGCTGGCTGCATTGTTGTCAATATCAATCCAATTTGTGTCATTGACTGGCTTGACGTAAACCTTCAGATCATCTGCTACGGCTTGATACGTTACAGCTGGATCATTATTAAAAGTAGGATAGGTAAAGCCTGCACCGCCTGTATATCCTGCTGTAATCTGCGGTCCTTGAGTCGGGGTCATCGCGGTGATGGTTGTTTTGTTGATGTTATTGAATACGAGCGTATACTCCAGCGTAGCTCCTGTTGTTTTGGAGTACAGCTGAAGCTCCGTTGTAGAGGAAAGGGTAAACCAATAGCCATTGAAGCCGCCATCGCTCCAGTGCCCCCAGTTTTGGTTGTAAGTAAAGCTGTCGATACTATCAATATCAACCCAGCTGCCATTGAGCTTTACCTTAACTCCCAAATCTTGAGCAACTTCATTCCATGTAACAGCGCCTCCGTTAAATACCGGCATGACAAAACCATAGCTGGCCTGCCCAACACCCGAGTTTGTAATAACAGGCCCGTCGGCAGCTGAGAAGTAGGTCATAGAGGTAATGGATGGGGCTGCTTCTTCAGCTGCATGAACATTCGTTGCGGGCAGCAGGCTGAAGGTGGTGATCAGAATTGCGGTTAAGAATAAGCTGAATGCGGCGTGCAAAATACTTTTTCCTGTAGCGTGACGATGCTTCATAAATAACCTCCCTCAAAAGAGTAGATGCTCCCCAGCAAAAAATAGATTTGGTAAACGCTTCCAAATGGGGGCGACTTTATTTTATCTAATAACATTCGGGGAAGGACAGGTCGCATTTTTTGGATTTTGTCACATTATTTCGGTTTTTTACTCCCTGAGTGGAATTTTTGAATGACGAACGACTTTTGCGGAGCAACCGGAGAGAGACAGCCCAAAATGGAACGTATGAATTCAGATCAAATCTGCTTCCTTGAGATACCTACAAAACCTCCAAGTGGAATTTTTGGATGACGAACGACTTTTGCGACAGCAACCGTAGAGAGGCAGCGAAAAATGGAACGCGTGAATTCAGAACAGATCTTCTCCATTGAGATACTTACATAAACTCCAGTGGAATTTTTGAATGACGAACGACTTTTGCGATAGCAACCGGAGAGAGAGGCAGTCAAAAATGGAACGTCCGCTTTGATGCATCCTCGAGATACCTACAAAACCACCCAAGTGGAATTTTTGGATGACGAATGACTTTTGTGATAGCAACCGGAGAGAGGCAGCCAAAAATGGAACGACTGAAACGCTTGAACCTAACGCAACGTGATGGATTATGATCAGTTCAGGGAGGTGAAGAAATGCTGTACAAAGTGAAAGAAGTGGCAAAATTCACGGGAGTCACGATAAGAACGCTGCATCACTACGACGAGATTGGACTGGTTAAGCCGGATGAAGTTACCGAGTCCGGTCACCGGCTGTATTCAGACGACAATTTGAAACGTCTGCAGCAGGTGCTGTTTTTTCGCGAGATCGGGTTCTCGCTGCAGGAGATCGGACCGATTCTGGATAGGCCGGATTTCGACCGAAGGGGAGCGCTTGCCGCGCATAAAGAGCTGCTCTTGGAACAAAAGAGACGGCTTGAGGAATTGATTGATACCGTCGATCGAACGTTAGAAGAGGAGAATGGGGGAATGACAATGTCAAAGGAAGAGATGTTTAACGGCTTTGATATGAAATCTATTGAAGAGCATAAGGCGAAGTATTCACAGGAAGCGAAGGAGAAGTACGGAGCTGAGATGGTCACGCAGACTGAGCGCAGAACAGATGCCTACACGGAGCAGGACTGGGCGAGAATTCACGCCAGAAATAAAGAGATTAACGACAAGATTGAAGGCGCGATGGATCTGGGGCCGGCAAATGCGCTGGTACAGGAGGGGGTTGCTGAGCTTCGTCAGGAGATTACAAACAACTACTACGACTGTACACCCGAGATTTTTCGTGGCCTGGCCGACCTGTATGTGGAGGATTCAAGATTTACGAAAAATATAGAAAAAGGGAGAACTCCAGGATACGCTGCATTCCTTAGAGAAGCGATGATCATTTACTGCGATCGCTTGAATTGAGAATAGACCGCTTCTATCGTTAACCAAATACCAAAACGTAAATAAAATGGATGGTCTAATGAAACAAATATAAAAAGAAGTAAAAAGCTGCTCTGACTCCTATAAAGGGGTCAGAAACAGCTTTTTTTGTGTTTGTATAGCCAAAACAAACTAAAAACAAGTAAAAACACAAAATTAACGTGTGATTGACACTCTGTTAACAATGGTTCCGTAGACTGTAGGTACAGCTAAGGCAATTAAGACAAACTGGCTGTTACGCTAGCAGGTAATTCAAAGAAAGTAAGTTAGGAGAATGCAAATGAACAGTGGGGGCTTGGTGATTGAGAGCATTAGCAAGTCGTTTGGAACCTATACAGCACTACAACATATCAATGTAACGATACCCAAGGGAAAGTTCACATGTCTATTGGGTCCCAGCGGCTGCGGCAAGACGACATTGCTGCGGATTGTGGCAGGGCTCGAGCAATCGGATCAAGGAAGGATTATCCATGAAGGACAGGATATAACCGGGCTGCGACCAGCTAAACGGAACTTTGGTATTGTGTTTCAATCTTATGCGTTATTTCCCAACCTGACCGTCAAAGACAACATCGCTTACGGGTTGAAAGGGAAAATGCCAAGAAAGCAGATTCAGGAACGAGTAAGAGAAATGCTGGAGCTGGTTGGACTTGCAGGAACGGAAGCCAGATATCCGGCACAGCTATCCGGCGGGCAGCAGCAGCGAGTGGCACTGGCAAGGGCTATTGCACTGTCGCCTGATGTGCTTCTGCTGGACGAGCCGTTGTCGGCACTGGATGCGAAGGTACGCGACAAGCTCAGACATCAGCTGCGTGAGCTGCAGCAGAAGCTGGGAATTACGATGATCATGGTTACCCATGATCAGGAGGAGGCACTAACGATGGCAGACCAGATTGTCGTGATGGATCATGGCCGTATCATGCAGTGCGGAACGCCGCAGAACGTGTATGATCAGCCATCGTCTCCTTTTGTGGCAGATTTTATCGGGGCTATCAATTTTATTCCGGCTGAGGTTATAAAGCAGAACAAAGACAATAAACAGTTGGCTATCCGTCCTGAGCATATCTCGCTGGATACAACAGCTGCGGTGCCGGAGGAAGGATTAATTAGCGGTTATGTACAGCATGTCGAGTTCAGGGGGACCTCCTACCGCATTGACCTGCAGCTGGCTGATGTTCAGGGCAGGCCGACAGACTACCGAATTGCGATTGATATTGCATCGGAAGCTGCACGGCGTAAGGACTGGACTTCTCCTTCGCTGATGAGCTTCCGGCTGAATCCTGAGCATATTCTGGAATTTGAAGCTGAAGGGGCTAGATAAGGAGGTGAACGATAGTAATGATGAAGCAAACCTCAAGCCATATCACATTAGGGAAATGGAAGCAGCTAAGAATCCGTGGCAGAGGCTCCTCCTTGTGGACACTTCTAATCGTGCTGCTTGGACTGGTAACTGTGGTTATCCTCCCGCTTATCTTTCTGTTCAGACAAGCTTTTATGGATCAGAATGGAGTGTTTGTCGGTCTGGCCAACTTTGCGAAGTATGGAGAGTCTCCCGCTTTATTGCAATCCCTGCAGCATTCACTTACGGTATCCGTGCTGACGACAGTGATCGTCATACCGCTCGCATTCGGACTTGCTTATGTGCTGACGAGAACGGATATCAAAGGTAAGGGCATCATCAAAGGGCTGGCAATGCTTCCTTTGTTCGCGCCAACGATGATGCATGGATTGGCATTGACTTATCTTTTTGGCAATCAGGGACTGTTCACAACCGGATTCTTTGGCGCACTTCCCTTTGAATGGAGAATTCCGCTCTATGGGCCCGTCGGCATTCTGATTGCTGAAGTGATCTACACCTTTCCGCAGGCGTTCTTGATCATGATGGCAGGGCTGATGATTAGTGATTACCGCTTGTACGAAGCTGCTGATTCCATGGGGGCATCACATTTCAAAAAGCTGTGGTCCATCACACTGCCTTCGGTTAAGTACGCGTTACTAAGCGCGGCTACCGTATGCTTTACGCTCAGCTTTACGGATTATGGAGCACCCAAGGTTGTGGGCGGACAATACAGCGTGCTGGCCACAGATGTCTATAAGCAGGTAGTCGGACAGCAGAACATGTCCATGGGCGCTGTCGTCGGAATCATGCTGACCGTTCCCGCTGTGCTCGCTTTTATTCTGGATCGCATCGTTACACGCAAACAGCAGGCTTACGTTACATCTAAATCTGTGCCATACGCTATAAAAAGAAATAGGCTGCGCAACACGTTTGCTTATCTCTATGCCGGTATATTTTCACTCGTCATTGTAACGGTGATGGGAGCTGTCGTATTCGCTGCATTTGTTAAGAAGTGGCCATACAATCTGTCGCTTACAATGGATAACTTTAATTTCAGCAAGGCGGCAGCAGGGGGCTTTGATCCATTTTGGAACAGTGTGCAAATGTCCATCATGACGGCGGTGCTCGGTACGGTGCTGATCTTTGCTATTGCCTATCTCATTGAGAATACGAAGGGATTCCGGGGCTTGAGACAAGCGGCTTACTTCTTATCTATTTTGCCGATGGCGCTGCCTGGCCTGGTTATTGGCCTAGCCTTTATCTATTTCTTTAATCACCCGGGCAATCCACTTGGATTTATGTATGGTACGATGGCGATTCTTGTTCTGGCCAATATTCTGCACTTTTACTCGGTTCCTTTCATGACGGCCACAACGACTCTCAAGATGATGGATAAGGAGTTTGATCAGGTGTCGGAATCCATGAACGTAGGGAGAGGACGAACTTTCTTCCGGGTTACGGTTCCATTGTCCATGTCGGCCATACTCGAGATGTTCGTCTACCTGTTCGTTAACAGCATGGTAACGATCTCGGCCGTCGTGTTCCTGTATGGTGCTGACCTCAAGCTGGCGTCCATCATGATTGTAAATATGGATGATGCAGGGGACACAGCGCAGGCGGCAGCCATGTCCGTGCTTATCGTCCTGCTGAATATAGCTGTGCGCGGAGGATATGAGGCACTTACCGCTAGGCTTCGCCGCAAAACCGCTGCGTGGCAAAAGAGATAAATTCTGTAGCGGAATTAAACAAAATAACGATATCGGAGGTAATCACATGATTAGAACAGTAATTTTGGATTGGGCAGGTACGATGGTAGATTACGGGAGCTTCGCTCCAGTAGAGGCATTTCGGAGATTGTTTGCAGAGCACGGCATCGCGGTCAGCTCTGAGGTCATTCGTAAGCCGATGGGACGAATGAAGATCGATCACCTGCGCGATATTTGTGAAGATCCTGGAGTTTCCGCAGCATGGCAGGAACGATATGGCCGTCTTCCGAATGTACAGGATGTCCTTACGATGTATGAAGCCTTTGAACCGATGCTGTTCTCGTTGCTCGATCAATTCGCAGTTCCAGTACCGGGTGCTGTAGCGATGGCAGACAGACTGCATGCAAAAGGTATTACGATCGGTACAACGACGGGATATACACGTGCGATGCTTGATGTCATCGTACCTGAAGCGGCCAAGCACGGCTATAAGCCGGACAGTGTAATTGCACCGGATGAGACGGCCGCGGGCAGACCTTATCCTTGGATGATCTTCCGCAATGCGGAAGCTCTGGGCACGATTCAGATGAAGGATATCGTCAAGTGCGGGGATACAGAAGCAGATATGAGAGAAGGACGTAACGCTGGAGTATGGGCTGTGGGTGTTGTATTTGGCGGCAATGAGCTGGGGCTTACTGAGGAGGAGGTACGAAAGCTGCCTGAGGGAGAGAAGCAGAAGAGATTTGACGTGATTGCTGAACGATTGAAAAAGGCAGGTGCACACTACATCATATCCGAGATTGGCGAGCTGGATCGAATCATTGAAGATATTAATCTTCGTATGGTGAAGGGAGAGCTTCCATGCTGACTGTAAAAAAGACAAGCAATAATCCGTATCTGCTGTTGACCCCCGGACCGTTAACCACGACGGACACTGTGAAGCAGGCCATGCTAAAGGATTGGTGTACATGGGACGATGAATACAATGCACTGGTGAATTCTATTAGGCACAGGCTGGTTCGACTGGCTGCACCTGAGCACACAGAAGAATATACCGCCGTGCTTATGCAGGGAAGTGGCAGCTTCAGTGTTGAAGCGGTGCTTGGCACAGCTCTGCCGAGGCAGGGGGGGAAGCTTGCAGTAGCGGTAAACGGAGCATATGGTGAACGCATGGTTGAAATGGCGAAGGTGCTTGGCATCCCGGTGACCGCTGTCCGTTTTGATGAGAGAGAAGCGGTTTGCCCGGCTGTTTTTGAGGAGGCACTGATGAAGGATCCTTCCATTACTCACGCGGCAATCGTTCACTGCGAGACGACAACAGGGATACTGAATCCACTCCAGGGACTGAGTGATGCGGTAAGACACCAGGGCAAAACACTAATCGTGGATGCCATGAGCAGCTTCGGCGGGGTTCCGCTGGATATGCATGAGCTAGGAATTGACTATTTGATCAGTAGCAGCAACAAATGCATTCAGGGCGTTCCCGGCTTCGGATTTGTACTTGCTCGAATCAGCTGTCTCGCCGCTTGTAAAGGCAACGCACGCTCACTGTCACTGGACCTCTATGATCAATGGGATATCATGGAACGAATGAATGGAAAATGGCGTTACACATCTCCAACCCATGTCGTTCGAGCATTTGATCAGGCATTAATAGAGCTTGAGGAAGAGGGTGGTGTGAATTCACGCTACCATAGATACCGTGGAAATCAGCAGCAGCTGGTTCAGGGAATGAAGGAAGCGGGCTTCTCTACATTACTGCCGGAAGAATGGCATTCTCCGATCATTACCTCGTTCCGGTATCCGGAGGATGACTTCTCTTTCTCCGAATTTTACAGCCGGTTGAAGGCGGAAGGCTTCGTTCTATACCCAGGTAAGCTGACAAGTGTGCCTACGTTCCGGATTGGAACGATTGGAGATGTGCATGCTTCGGATATGGAGGAGCTGATCGGCATTGTGAAGCGACTAAAGGCTGCAAATGGAGAGAAGTAAACTGCGATGAGAGCCGGGAATAAAGAGCGAGCTATAGTTTTTCAATGTCCTATATCTTAGAATAAGCTCAAAATAATCACTATGATGTGATCAATGTCTTACTGAGATTTATACAATACAGCTGGTTACAAAGGAGAATGAATAGATGTCACTCGCTGGAGAGGAACGAAAGCAGACCATATTAGATATGCTCCAGATGCAGGGTAAGATCAGAACGCCTGAGCTGGTAAGGGCATTGGATGTCTCTTCGGAAACCATTCGCAGATACCTTGAGGAACTAGAGAATGAGAACAAGCTGAAGAGAGTGTACGGAGGTGCTGTAAAACTCAACGTGGAGCGGGAAGAGCCTGCCTACGGCAAACGTGAAGTGCTTCAGGCAGAGGAGAAAAAGCGAATCGGCAGGACGGCAGCTTCTCTCGTACAGGACCACGACATCGTTGTTATTGATGAAGGGACGACAACACTGCAGATGATCGATTCACTCGTTCTTAAAAAGCATCTGACAATATTGGTGTCTTCAATCTATACCTTGAACTTGTTAATCAATTATAAGAATAAAGGCGCGTTCGACGGAGAGATTGTACTTATCGGCGGAAGAATCAATTCCAAGCATTATCGTGCATCAGGCACACTTGCTGTAGAGTTCATGTCCGGTTTCCATGTCGACAAAGCGTTTGTGGTTGCGGACGGCCTTCAGCTGGATACCGGAATCACGAGCTATGAGGATGACAGAGGATTGTTGGCACGAACCTTCATGAAGCAGGCGAAACAGACCATTGTGCTGGCGGATCACACCAAGATCGGAACCTCTCACTTCTATAAATTTGCTGACTTCAGAGAAGTGGACATGATCGTGAGCGATGTTCCGCCTCCTGCGGCCTGGGAGAGCAAATTAACCGATGAGGATGTGCATTGGGTCGTAGCCGATTAAATGCCCGAATCGCAGACTTGCATTTCATATAACCATGATGTGTGAAAAATGTGCATGTCATGGTTATTTTATTATCTATAACACACAACAAAACAATAGAAAATGGTGTAAAAACACATGTTTTACTTGTGTTTAACAGGCCGTTAACGTATGTACTCTATAGTAGAGGAGTACTGAGTAACACAACCTGAATAGGGAGAGGGACAACTTATGAAAAAAGATGCAATGCTGCTCATATGCCTGTTATTAATATCTGCACTTCTGGCTGCCTGCGGAACCAACGGCAGCGGCGCCGGTGAAGGCTCTAGTGCGCAAGCCGGATCTGGCTCGGGAGAGGAAGAACTCACGGTATACACTGCGCTGGAGGATGATTTAATAGAGGCATATTTAGCATCCTACCGAGAGAAATATCCAAATGTGAAGCTGAATATCGTACGCGACTCTACAGGCGTCATTACAGCCAAGCTGCTGGCTGAGAAGGACAATCCTCAAGCCGACGTGGTGTGGGGTGTAGCAGCTACAAGTCTGCTTGTCCTTGATGAGCAAGGCATGCTTGCTCCTTATTCTCCGGCAGGAATCGAGCGAATCCAGCCTGAATTCAAGGATGAGGCTGAACCGGCGCGTTGGGTAGGTATTGATGCTTGGGAGACGGCATTTATTGTAAATACAATTGAGATGGAGAACCGTGGACTCGCCGTACCGCAAACTTACGAGGACCTCTTGAAGCCAGAATACAAGGGAATGATCACAATGCCGAACCCGGCCTCCTCTGGGACAGGCTTCCTAACGGTATCCGGTCTCACTCAGCTGCTCGGGGAGGAAGAGGCATGGAGCTATATGGACAAGCTGCATGACAATGTTGGAGTCTACACTCACTCTGGATCCAAGCCGGCCAAGATGGCAGGTACGGGAGAATATCCGATCGGAATTTCCTTTGGATACCGCGGTATTGTAGAGAAGAATGAAGGGTCTCCAGTTGAAGTGGTATTCCCAAGCGAGGGCTCTGGCTGGGATGTCGAAGCGAATGCACTTATACAGAAGGAGCATGTGAAGCAGACAGCCAAGGACTTCCTGGACTGGGCTATTGCGGATGAAGCTATGACGGAATATGCAAAGAATTATCCCATTACGGCGGTTAAGAACGAATCCGGAGCCATTCCGGAAGGATATACACAAGATCCGATGAATCAATTGATCGAATATAACCTTGAAGAAGCCGCGAGTCAGCGGGATGAAGTGCTTGCCGAGTGGAGCAGTCGTTACGAAGGTAAGAGTGAAGCTGAATAAAAATAAATCTGCCGTTTGAATGATCGTATCTCTCTTTGGTTCATGAACTTCATGACCGAAGAGAGATATTTTTGCTTCGTGAATTGTTCCTGATTTTAGTGCTCTCACGCGGACCTCAACTTGTGATACAATAAACTGTCTATAAATGATTAATCGGCATGATAACTACAGGAGGATTCACATGAGCACAGGTTCCTTTATCGCTGTTGAGGGCCCGATCGGGGCTGGTAAAACGACGCTGTCCACAATGCTGTCACAGAAGCTGAATATTCCGCTGCTGAAGGAGATTGTGGAGGAGAATCCGTTTCTCGGCAAGTTCTATGACAACATTGAAGAGTGGAGCTTTCAGCTGGAAATGTTCTTCTTATGCAATCGTTATAAGCAGCTGGAAGATACAACAACGAAATATATTCAGCATGGTCGGCAGGTCATTTCCGACTACCATATCTACAAAAATCTGATCTTTGCCCAGCGTACGCTCTCCGGCGTGAAATGGGAAAAGTATCGTCAAATTTATCACATTCTTACAGGTGATCTTCCGAAACCGGATTTGATTATATATATTAGGGCTGATCTTCAGACCCTCTTGAAGCGTATTAAAATGCGGGGACGGTCGTTTGAGCAAAATATGGATACGGCCTATTTAGAGCAGCTGATTATCGACTATGATCATGCAATGGCATCCCTTGCTGAGAGTGAGCCTGATACCAAAATTATTACGATCGACGGGAATCAGATTGATTTTGTAACGCATCGCGAGCAATTTGACCTGATTGTGTCCGAAGTAAAGGAGTATATGAAATGAGTGAATTACAAATTCCGGCTAACGCCTTAATTACGGTTGCAGGAACAGTAGGTGTAGGCAAATCGACGCTTACCGCTGCGCTTGCTGAGCGGCTAGCATTTAAGACATCCCTGGAGAAGGTGGACCACAATCCCTATCTGGAGAAGTTCTACCATGACTTTGAGAGATGGAGCTTCCATCTTCAGATTTATTTTCTGGCTGAACGTTTCAAAGAGCAGAAAAGTATATTTGAAGCAGGAGGCGGGTATGTTCAGGACCGTTCCATTTATGAGGACACCGGAATATTTGCGCAGATGCATGCGGACAAAGGCACAATGAGCGAGACGGATTTTGAGACGTATTCCAGCCTGTTTGAGGCGATGGTCATGACACCTTATTTCCCTCATCCGGACATTCTCATCTATCTGGAGGGCAGTCTGCCTTCCATATTGAATCGTATTCAAGAGCGTGGTCGGGAGATGGAAATTCAGACCGATCCGGCATATTGGGAAGAGATGCATGAGCGCTATGCCAAATGGATTGGCGGCTTTACCGCTTGTCCGGTACTTAAGCTGAACATTGACGAATACGATGTGCATGATCCGGCTTCTTTGGACAGTATTCTGAAAGAAGTAGAACAAATCATTCAAGCTTCCAGAAGGAAGCAGCAATAGATGGTTTTGTTAACGATGCTTGAATATAGGTCAGGGAACTTGTGCATTAATAAATATAAAACAAATAAAAGGTGGCTTTGGCCATCTTTTTGATAGTAATGCATGATTTTAATGGATATTTGTGAATTTTCATTAGATATTAACATAGGTCTATAGAATTATAACTTGCTATTACAAACATTTTTATGTATACGGATGTTCATCTATCTTGTATAATATCAAAAAAATTTAGAAAAAAAGAGTCTTAATATGTAAGGCTTTCTTCAACAGAGATGGAGGACATCATGGTACCAAAACAAACGAATCAATTGGATACACCGGGTACAAAAGAACGATTTTCTTCAACAGGCTTTATTTTGGCCGCAATCGGCAGTGCAGTAGGGCTGGGTAATATGTGGAAGTTTCCTTATATTACAGGTCAGTATGGAGGGGGAGCCTTCTTCCTGCTCTTTATTGTTTGCTTGCTCATTGTAGGCTTGCCTGTATTGCTGGCAGAGCTTGCGATTGGACGTGCAGGACGCGGCAGCGCATCCTCTTCCTTTGTCAAAGCTGGAGGAGGAAAAATTTGGGGCGTATTCGGATTGTTATCCGTCATTGCGCCATTCGTTATTATGACATTCTATTCCCTCGTAGCAGGCTGGACACTTCACTACGCAGTGCTGTCCTTTAGTGGACAACTGTTTAACAATACGGACTTTGGTGCACAATTTGGTTCATTTACCGGTGGTTATATGCCTATCGTATGGGGAGCAATCGTTGCTGTAATTACGGGCTTCGTAGTCGTCAAAGGAATCTCCGGCGGGATTGAGAAATTTAACAAGATCCTCATTCCAGGTATGCTGGTTCTGCTCGTCATCCTAATGATTCGTTCCATTACGCTGCCGGGTGGTATGGAGGGTGTATCCTTCTTCCTGTCACCGGATTTCTCGAAGCTGACACCGGAATCAGCGCTTGTTGCGCTTGGACATGCCTTCTTCTCCCTCTCGCTCGGGATGGGGACGATGATTACCTACGGTGCCTTTGTTAACCGTCAACAGTCGCTTGGATCAGCAACAATGGCTGTCGGCGCAGGGGATATGCTGTATGCACTCATTGCCGGTTTGATCATCTTCCCAACGACATTTGCCTTTAATATTCCTGCGGATTCGGGACCAGGTCTTGTCTTTGTTGCTCTTCCCGCTGCATTCTCCGCGATGCCGCTTGGCTGGTTCTTTGGGGGGTTGTTCTTCATCCTTCTCGGAATTGCAGCGCTGACTTCATTAGTATCCCTGCTTCAAGTTCCCGTTTCATATGCAATGGAGAAATGGAACTTGCGCCGCAGTACAGCGGTATGGATCATATCTGGACTGGTGTTTCTGCTGAGTATTCCGTCCGCTGTATCCATGGGGCTTATGCCAGATCTTATGATAAACAATATGCCAGTGTTTGACTTTGTTGATTTTGTAGCCTCTAACTGGTTCCTGCCGCTGAGTGGACTTGTTGTAACTCTGTTCGCAGGTTACTTCTGGAAGAACGTTGCCGAAGAAGCAGGGCTCACGCAGAAATGGTTCCGTATATGGCTGTTCATGCTTCGCTATATCGCACCAATTCTGGTGTTGTTCGTATTCCTGTACTCGGCACAGATTATTAAATTGTAATACGGCAGCATCCTCTTTTTTTAGGAGAAACTATACGCAAAACCTCTTTCGCTGTAGTGGCGAAGGAGGTTTTTTATTATGATTAAGGATACATGATCAAACTGTAAAAAATTACAATGTGAATATGCAGGAGGATAGAACAATTTTCGACAATCATTTGCCTGATCATCTGTTATATTGGTATGAAAGTTAATTTTTGCAGAATTGCGCATCTGTGTTCATCTATATGTATCTACATGTATCTTGAAGATTCAAGAGAGAGGGGCTCAAACGTTAATGCGTTTGGAGAAAAAAGAAATATGGTTTATCTCCATCATCCTGATGCTGATCATAGCCTTGATGATGATACTGATTAATATATGGGGCTCCGAGCAGCAGAATGCTGCTGAAGATCAGAGTCTGCCTGCAGCACAGAGCGAAGAAGACTCAGGTATGGTTCTGGAGCCAGTAGAAGAACTGACGAAGCAAGAGGAAAGTGCTGATGCTTCTAAGAGTGAAGCTCATCTTCAATCCGTGAATCCCCATTTTCCTGAAGACCTGCCTTTCCCCATTGAGAAGACAGAAGGTAATCTCGGGGATCAATTCCCGCTGGACAAGATGTCAGTGAAGAGAATCAGTATTATGGTCAGCTTGGATAACGGGGTTAGAGGATACACCGTTTCGCCGCAGAGCTATCGCGTTCTGGTGCAGGGGCTGACAAGCCTCAATTTATCGACAACGAAGACAGAGATGAATTCCTCGGCTCTCGCTTCCGACGTGTATATTCGCTTCCATCTCGATAATGAGATGTATTTTATCAAGTACAATCTGGATTCCAATACAGTAGAACTGAATGGTCAGCATTTCTATGCTTCTCGTAATCTGATGAGCTATCTTCATTTATTTTGCAGACCGGGCACGCTGCTCGGTATGTTCGGTGAAATGAGAGGGATCGATGTAAATGCCGAGGATGCTCCTGCACCTCAGGAAGATATGACACGGGTTTATGACCCGGAACGGTTCAAGATCCAGGAGAAAAATTTCGCAGAATGGAGCCGTTATATCAGCAGCAACTCCGATTATAAAGAAGCTTACCGTTACTATTCTGTCAGTGATGATAACATGAAGACCGTTCGTATTCATGAGGAAGAGGGTATCTTGTCAACGCCATCAACGATTCTTTTTACGAAGAACAACGTCTCGTCCCCAGATGGCATCAGCATAGGGATGAGTGAGAAGGAGGTGCTCAGCATGCTGGGCAGCCCTAATCTTTCGCAGGGTAACAAGTGGAGCTATACTATAAATGATGATCTTAAGTTTAATTTGTATTTTACTGAAGAGAATCTAAGATATATAACGCTGACCAGCGAATGAAAGGGTAAATAGGATATGTTCGATCCCACTATATTTGATAATTTAAAAGTAGCGCTCGAGAATGAGCTGTATGATCTGGACAATCTGGATCAAGCCATTCACATTACGAATCGAATCGATCGGCTGGAGATGTCGACGATGTCGCGTGTGTTCATGCTTCGGTTTGAGCTGACAGGTGAGAAGCGGATATCTGCCGAGATTGAGCTTACGGCATCTATGCAGGAGCTGGCTGCTGAAATTTTGGAGTTGTCCGGTGAGAATCCTGGCTGTGTGCTGTGTCTGCGGTATATCATGCAGATGAAGGATACGGTCTTGTGCAGTGAGGTAGAGCGGATTATGGCAGAGATGTGGCCTGAGCAAAAAACCGTGCAGCAGATCAGCTATATATATGGCTCGGAATCAATGATGACAAATACCGTAGAGATTAATTTCAACCGTAAAATCAATGAAAATCATATGCGTGATCTGCCGGAATTGGTGAGGTATATGATGGAAGCAGCGAAGCGGCTTGGGGAAGTTATGGAGCTGCAGCAAAACGAATAGGATCGATTCACATCAAGGTGGGAACGTACGTTACGTATGAGATCCCGCCTTTTTTGTACCATTTTACAAGATTCCGCAATATCTCCACATTTCTCCACACATTCTACATTTAGAATGATCCCTGACACTTGATCCATAGCTATTCATATATACTACATATTTTAACAAGATAGGAGAGATGGCCAATGAGCAAACGGACAAGTTGTCCGCTGCAACGATGGAGCTTGGTACTCGTTATAACGATCTTAGCGGGTCTTTGGACTCCATCCATGTCTAGCCGTACGGCGTATGCATCCCCAGAGGGGGATCAGATCGTCATCAGTCAGGTCTATGGAGGGGGAGGCAACGCGGGTGCAGCCTACATACATGACTTCATTGAGCTCTATAATCCGACTGAAGAAGCTGTAGATCTTACAGGGTATACCGTAAAGTATGCCAGTGCAACAGGCGTTTTTGGGACAAGTAATACGACCGAGCTGAATGGAGCTATTCCTCCCAACTCGTATTATCTGATCCAGCAGGCCAAAGGAAGCGGCGGGACAGCTGCTCTTCCAGCACCTGATCAGACAGGAAGCATCAACCTGAGCGGTACGAATGGCAAGGCAGGTTTGTTTCATGGTGAACAAGTCATAGACCTCATCGGTTATGGAAGTGCCAATGAATATGAGGGAAGTGCCGCTGCCCCAGGCTTGGGCAATTCAACCGCAGCTGTTCGTCTGACAGCACCTGGAGCAGATCCCGGCAGCAGGGGGCTGGATACGAACAACAATGCGATGGACTTTGCTGCTGTATCCCCGGATCCACGAAACTCCTCCTATGGACAGCCTGAAACGAAGACCGCAGCGGTGACCGTGAGTCCTGAACAGGGCGCTTATCCACAGGGAACGGAGATTCACTTGAGCTCTGCAACGGCAGGGGCTTCTGTATACGCAGATGTATACGGTCTGGGTGGAGTCAGCAGCGGTTACGAGCTGGTTAATGGACCGATTGTGCTTAACGAACCTGTGACGATCCATACTTACGCAGAGAAGGATGGACTGGAACGTAGTGAAACTTCTATTTATACTTATGATCTGCTTCCGCATATGACCATAGCAGAAGCAAGACTTGCCGCTCAAGGTGAGCAGGTCATGGTATCCGGAATCGTTACTCATGTGAGCGGCAGCAAGATGTACGTGCAGGATGAAACAGCTGCCATTGTCTTGTATGGCTTCCCCAGCTTTGCACAAGCAGGAGATCGGGTTCGTGTCAGCGGAGTCATGGATATCTATAACAACCTGCAGGAGATAACTACTTCAGACGGACTCCCTTATACTTTGATAGAGAACAATGCAGGAGTGCCTTCCCCAGTTCAGCTGACAGGGGCAGATCTCGCTGCAGATTCAGGTGAGCAGCATGAGGCGAAGCTTGTATACATGGATAACGTGAATATACGCGAGAAGTCAGGCAGCAGCTGGATTGCTGAACAGGGCGGAAGCGAATTTACTATTTATTCGAATCTGCCAGGGATTGCAGCGGGCAAGTCCTTTGATAAGATCGTTGGTGTCATCGAGCAGTACAGAGACGTTTATCAGCTTATACCACTGAATGAGGAGTCCTTGATTGAGGATCTCTTGTCGGTGAATGCCAGTCCGGCAGCGGGCAAGATCGTTAGGGGGCAGCAGGTTGTACTGACTTCACCTACAGCTGGTGCGGACCTGTATTACACGCTGGACGGTAGTGATCCGACGACATCAAGCACGCTCTATGAAGACCCAATTACAATTAATGTGAATACGGTAATTAAAGCTATGGCTGTATCAGGCAGTGACACCAGTGAAGTGTATACCTTCTCCTATGAAGCAACCGAACAGCCGCGCATTCATGATATCCAGGGAGCAGGGCATAGCTCTCCTTATCTTGATCAGCAGGTAAGTCATATTGAGGGCGTTGTCACTCAATTAGGATACCGATTCAGTGATGGAAGCTATCAAGGGTTCTACATCCAGGACTTGGAGCCGGATGAAGATCCGAATACTTCGGAGAGTATTTATATTTATAGTACTAATCTCGACTTGAAGCCAGCTACTGGGGATATGGTAAAGATCAGCGGTACAGTCGCAGAGTACAACGAAGGAAGCAGTAGTAATCTAACAACGACACAAATTGTACCGACCTCCATTATAAAAATGGGAGAGGCTGAGGAACTGCCTGCTCCAATCCTACTTGGCAAGAATGGCCGAATCATACCTTCCGAGGTGATTGATAATGACGGGTTCACTGTCTTTGATCCGGAAGAGGATGGAATTGACTTCTACGAATCGCTGGAAGGCATGAGAGTTCGATTAGAGTCCCCGGCGGTTATCAGCCCAGCATGGACAAGCAGCCAGATCTTGAACATTCCAACTCGTATTGATAATGGAGAAGAGGAAGTGCTTACGCCGGCTGGCGGTCTTGTTCTGAAGCAGGAGGGTAACCTGAATCCGCAGCGGATTCTGATTGCTTCAATGGCTGCGAATCAAGATATCCGAACGGGGAGTCAGTTTGCGGGAGATGTAACGGGTGTCATCGGATATAATGCAGGCAACTTCAAGGTGATTCCTGCGAAGGATGCATTACCTGCGCTCCTGCCATCAACTTATGAGCAAGAGATAACGGATATTGAGCCTGATCCGGAGCAGCTGATCGTAGCCAGTTATAATATTGAGAACTTCTATCCGGGTGTCGGCAGCAGCAAGATGACGAAGCTTGCAGCATCCATCACTTCGAACATGAAGCAGCCAGATATTATTGGACTGGTAGAAGTGCAGGATGCTAACGGTCAGACAGACAACGGCATCGTTGAAGCGGACGACAGCTATCGGGCACTGATTGACGCCATTATCGCAAATGGTGGACCGGAATATGCATTTACCGACATTGCTCCGGTGAACAATGAGGACGGTGGAGCTCCAGGTGGAAATATTCGGGTAGGCTTTCTCTATAATCCGGAGCGAGTGACCTTGGCGGAGAGTATAGAAGAGCGAAAGGGAGGCTCCACTGAGGCAGTAACTTATGATGCGAATCAGGATCAGCTTAGTGTAAATCCCGGCCGAATCGAGCCTCAGCATGCTGCTTTTCTGGAATCACGGAAGCCGCTTGCGGCCCAGTTTGAATTTCATGGGGAGAAGGTCATCGTGATTGCTAATCATTTCAACTCTAAATCAGGTGACAACGGTCCTTTCGGTAATGTTCAGCCCCCGGTTCTGACTAGTGAAACACAGCGGCACGAAATTGCAGCGGTCGTGAACGGTTTTGTAAAGAACATCATACAGGGGAATGAAGCATTAAATAAAGAAGCGAACGTCATTGTGCTAGGGGACTTGAATGATTTTCAGTTCACGGAGACGGCAGAGATCCTAAGAGGAGATGAGCTGGATAATCTGATCGATACCCTGCCTGCCGGAGAACGATACACCTACACATATGATGGGAATTCACAGGTGCTTGATCATATACTTGTTAGCAAAAATTTAACGGAGTACACACAGACTGATGTGGTTCATTTGAATGCTGATTTTACAGAAGCAAGCGGAAGAGTGTCTGATCATGATCCTGTCTTGGCTCAGATTGATATTGTGGGAGCAGGAAGTGAAGAAGCGCCGGAGAATCCAAATCCAAATCCGAATCCGGGTACGAATCCAGACACGGATCCAGTGACTCCGCCTAGCACTGGCACGAAACCGCCTGCTGGGAATCCTGAGCCCGTCGATCCGCCTGAGACAGAAACAGGAACGATAACGGTAGAAGGCGTGATGAATACGAATAGTGAGATGAACATTGCTGAAAGTGAAGTTACCGGAGAGCAAATTGCAGCAACACTATCCAGTGTGCAGGATGGAGTGCTGCGTATAAAGCTTGATATGGATGACAAGGACTATGATTCTGCACAAATCTCGTTATTACCGGAAGCCATGGACTTGTTGCTGCAGCACAGAGCGAAGCTGACGATTCAGATCGGCGTGTCTTTTGGAAGCTATGAGCTTCCGATGGAAGAGATCGATCTGTCACAGATCAGAGCTGAGCTTGGTGCCGGAGCCGGTGAGTTTGAGCTGAAGTTCGCCTTAACGAAGGATCGGGCTGCAATCCAGCTGGCAAGCTTGAAGGGATATTCCCCACTGGCGGCTGTCAATTATTCGGTAGCTGCATTCTCAGCAGAGGGGCAGGTCTATGAATTGATCGAGTTTGATCGCTATATAAAAAGAACGATAAACCTAACCCCTTATGAGCTTGATAGATTACAGCATATGGCAGCTGTACGTGCAGAGGACGAAGTCAATGCAGATCGGCTGCAGCCTGTGCCGTTCCAATTGAATGGGAATGAAGTAGAAATATTCAGCCGTTCGAATAGTACCTATCTGCTGCTGGAGCATCCGGTGACCTTCGGAGATATGAACGGTCACTGGGCACGTTCGAATGTGGAGGAGCTGGCCGGCAGGATGATTGTTACCGGTACAGCGGAAGGCATCTTCGACCCGAATACAGCCATTACTCGAGCAGAATACGCGGCAATGCTGGTTCGGGTACTCGGGTTAACTGCTACACCGGAAGCGGTGGTCTACAGTGATGTACCGAACAGTGCATGGTATGCACATAGCATACAGGCAGCAGGGAGTGCAGGGCTTATAACCGGCTACTCGGATGGCAGCTATAAGCCGAATCAGCGTATTACCCGTGAAGAGATCGCCGTAATGACTTATCGTGCAATGCAGTTCGCAGCCTATGAACCGACTAGCTCTAATCGTACAATAACCTATTTGGACGACACGAGAATTGATGACTGGGCCAAGGAAGCCGTTGATGAACTGAGCAGACTCGGTGTATTATACGGTGATCGAACAGGTCGCTTTGACCCATCCAGATCAGCAACCAGAGCGGAAAGTGCGGCTGTAATTGACCGGATGCTCGATCTTCTGGTCTATAATCAAAATTAATACCTATCCATTATAATAAAGGAGAGGACAGCGCGATTCGTGCTGTCCTCTTCATCATGGAACGGATTAGAGTATACTGGAAAAATGTGTACTGCATCATTGTTTCAGACGTGTCCTCTCTCCATTTTTGCAGAGAGGCACTCGCTTAATTATTTTACCCTCCTTAGCAGCTCCATTCCGATGTGGGTTGGATTCATTGCGAAGGAGGAGGTGCGCTTGTTAGACAGCACGACAACCCCGATCTCCTGTTCAGGAAGGAAGCCCATAAAGCTCATATAGCCATGAGTACCGCCATTATGCCAAATGAGGTTATCTTTAAGCTGGTGAAACCAGCCGAGCCCAACGCCAAACGTGTCATTTTTTTGAAAGTGTAATTGCTGGGTAATAGAATAGATGCTGGTCATTTCCTTGTCCGGGTGTAGGCCCATATGTACGGATAGAAACGTTAACAGATCGCTGATGCTGGAGCGGAATGCACCGGTGCCAGGAAAATCCTGAAGTACAAGCTTAGCGGCTCTCCGTCGGCCGGTATACCCGGGTACAAGTCTCTCACGTGCTTCGGAGGAGAGGTGGATTGCGGTGTCCTGCATTTGCAGGGGAATGGTAATTCCATCCTGTACGGCCAGCTCATATGTCGTCTGAAGCTCTGTGGCCAGAACATGTCCCAGCAGTCCCATCCCTGCGTTGGAATATTGATATTTAATCCCAGCCTCCTTAGCTGAAATTTTGCGCAAATAGAACGCGGCTTCGGATAAGCTGAATGCAGAATAAGGATCACGGCTGTTCCTGGTATCGAATAAATTTCTGGTTTCCCGTAAAAGGCTTCGTGACGGCAGACCCGAGGTGTGGGTCGCCAGATGCTTAAATGTGACCGGCGAGTCGGGCGGGAGCAGGGGGACATATTGTCCAAGTGATTCGTCGATCGTCAGGAAGCCGTCATAATGCAGCTGGGCCAGTAAAGACACCGTGAACAGCTTGGTAATCGAGCCGATCTCGTAGATCAGTCTGCTATATTCAGACGTTGGATAGGGACTTAAATCACCGATTCCATATACGCGTCTTTCATTACGATAGACAGTGCCGATCACGAGCACGGCCTCTTTGTGCTTGGCATAGTAGCTTTCCAGACAAGAGTCTATGAAATTTTGAATAGTTAGTGATAGAAAGGGACTCAAGTGGAGCATCGCTCCTTTGGATATATTAGGAATATTGTTTTATTAAGATTATTTTATTCGATTGTTACCTGGTTGTCATTCGACTCGAGGCTATTTATTTTAACCTAAGTAATAGAAAGACGAATCAATGTTTATAAAACCACATCTTGAAAGAAGTGACACCGTTTGAGAAGAGATCGAAGAACAGCACATCCTTCTCTCAATCACTGAGCGAGATAAAGAATGAGTTTAATGAGGCGACGAAGGCATTCAATGATAAGCACGAGGCTGTTGTAGCAGAGATCAAGGCAATGTTGTAAACTGGTAGAACAGATCTTACAAAGAATGGAGAACGTTCGAGTTGAAGACATTCAAGAAGGTATACGTTGAAATTACGAGCATCTGTAATCTTGCCTGCAGCTTCTGTCCGCAGACCAGCCGTCAGGCTAAATTTATGCAGTTGGATACTTTTGACCATATTCTGGATCAGATCAAACCGCATACGAACCACATCTATTTGCATGTCAAAGGCGAGCCGCTGCTGCACCCGAAGCTGGATCAGCTGCTGGATGCTGCATATACCAAGGGGTTCAAAGTGAACATGACGACGAACGGAACGCTGATCGAGAAGGCGAAGCATCGGATTCTTGGTAAGCCTGCAGTAAGACAGATGAATTTTTCGCTGCACAGCTTTGACGGTCATGAGGGTTCGACGAATCGGGAAGGATATCTTACGAGTATTATTTCGTTTGTCCGTGAAGCGGTCAAACAAGATATCATTGTATCCTTCCGATTGTGGAATTTGACACAGGACAACATGACCAATCTGGAGAAGCAGCGTAATCGGGAAACGCTTGAAGTGCTGGAGAGAGAATTTCAACTGGACTTCAAGATTGAGGAGAAGGTGACACCCGGCAGCGGAGTTAAGATCGCGAAGAACATTTACTTGAATCAGGATCATGAGTTTGAATGGCCGTCTTTAGCAGCTCAGGAGGATGATGGCAAAGGCTTCTGTCATGGGCTTAGAACACAAGCCGGGGTATTGGTGGATGGCACTGTCATTCCGTGCTGTCTGGACGGCGAGGGTGTTATTAATCTAGGAAATATAAACAGCACTCCGTTCTCCGAGATTGTGGAGGGTGAGCGGGCAAATAACCTGTTCTATGGCTTCTCGCGGCGGGAAGCGGTGGAGGAGCTGTGTCGTAAATGCGGTTATCGCAAAAGATTCGGTACAGGCGCATAAGCACATGATTATATAAGATTACCCTCAAAGAGTACCCTCATTAATGAGCTAATCTTCTAAATAGGTATTGACTTGGAGTTAACTCCAAGTGTGATAATAACGGGGATCAGCCGAGCTGATGACATTAATGGAAACTGAGGTGCTTACAGAATGGAAATGGAATACGTAAAGCTTGGAAATACCGGTTTGGATGTATCCCGGCTTTGTCTTGGCTGCATGGGCTTTGGAGAAGCAGACCGCTGGATTCACCCCTGGGTACTTAATGAAGAGAACAGCCGTCCGGTAATTAAAAAAGCGCTTGAGCTGGGTATCAATTTCTTTGATACAGCGAATGTATACTCGGATGGGACAAGCGAGGAGATCGTAGGCAGAGCGCTGAAGGATTACGCCAATCGCGACGAAATTGTCTTGGCGACAAAGGTGCATTTTCGCATGCACCAGGGTCCCAATGGCGCAGGTCTTTCTCGTAAGGCCATTATGAGTGAAATTGATAAAAGCTTAAAAAGGCTGGGGACCGATTATGTAGATCTGTACCAAATTCACCGCTGGGACTATGAAACGCCAATCGAGGAAACCATGGAGGCACTGCATGACGTGGTGAAGGCCGGCAAAGCAAGGTACATTGGTGCTTCGGCGATGTATGCATGGCAGTTCTTGAAAGCGCTGAATGTAGCAGAGCGTAATGGCTGGACTCGTTTTGTGTCCATGCAGAATCATTTGAACTTGATCTATCGGGAAGAGGAGCGTGAGATGCTGCCGCTGTGCCGGGAAGAGAAGATCGGCGTGATCCCGTACAGTCCGCTTGCCGGTGGCAGATTGACACGAGATTGGGAGGAGACAACCCATCGTTCCGAGACGGATCAAACGGCGAAGTCCAAATATGATCCGATGGCGGACAAAGATCGCTTGATTGTGGATCAGCTTGCGGCGATCGCAGAGAAACGCGGGGTCCCTCGTGCGCAAATAGCACTTGCCTGGCTGCTGCAAAAAGAACCTGTCACCGCACCGATCATTGGTGCAACAAAAATATCTCACCTTGAGAATGCGGCTGCCGCATTGTCGATTAAATTGACTCCTGAAGAGATTACTGCACTGGAAGAGCCGTATGTTCCACATCCGGTGGTCGGTGCGCTCTCCCGCTAAGGTAAATATTAAAATATGAGGAAACTATTCTAAAGAAAGAACAAGGGTTGAACCGATCCGGCGGTATATAAACTCATACGAATGTCAAAGGAGCAGCTCGCTAAGACGGCTGCTCCTTATTTATTGAATAACTTATGAGGCTGCGCAGCTGCAAAATTTAAATATAAACCGGCTTCCGCGCTCGCTCGTTTCTTCAAGCCACACCGATCCGCCCATTAATTCAGCCAGGTGCTTGCAAATGGACAGCCCAAGTCCTGCTCCTCCAAATTTACCTTGGTTGGTATGAATTTGGGAGAAGGATTTGAAGAGAAGATCGATCCGATCCGCAGGGATACCAACCCCTGTATCTCTTACTTCAAAACAAATATTCGAGGCATTCTCTGCCCCATCCTCAAATCGGACAGAGATACCGACTTCACCCTGCTCGGTGAACTTGATGGCGTTTCCAAGCAGGTTAATCAAGATTTGACGTGTCTTCTGACTGTCTCCATGCAGTACTAAATCCTGACTTACATGGTATTCAGCATATAATCGAATTCCCTTTTTCTGCGCTTCGGGAGTGAACAGCTGTATAACATGCTCAATGACTTCAGTTAATTGAAAAGGATGATTTTCAATTGAAATGGCGCCGGCTTCCATCTTGGAATACTCCAATATCTGGTCCATCATGTTCAGCAGATGATTGCCGCTCTCTTCTATAACATTGACGTATAGAGCTTGATCCTCATTCAAATCGGTTGATTTGAGCAAGTCGGCCATACCCAGCACCCCATTCATCGGTGTACGGATTTCATGACTAAGCACGGCCAGCAGATTTTTTTTATTATCGAGAACCTGCTCGGCAGCTTGCTCGGCGGTCTGTAACCGGTCAAGGGTGGACTCAAGCTCAAGAAGATCTGTATAGAAGGAAGACAGGGAGAGAAGAAGATCAACATCTCGCTGCTGATAGCGGTAGAATCCAGGATCAAAGGAACAGAGGGACCCATAAAATTCCCCCTTCTCATTCCTTATAGGCACCCCGATGAACGAGCAGCCCCCAACGAATCGAGTGGCATCCATATCCTTGGTTAAAGGATGGGTCAGATTATTATCAATGATGAGCGGTCCCTGAGCATGTTCGGTAACGAGAGCACAATACGACTCTGCATTATCGACGACCAGCCCTTCTTCAAGAATAAGCTTGTCTCGATTAAAAGATTTGAGCACTTTCGTAGATAGGTGATCCAGGTTCGCTATACAAAACGTGTTAGCGGGTATGAGCTTACTGGCTGTATTCATCACATTCGCAGCAGAATCATACAGCTTATGTGAGATCACTGAGAGAACATCAATGTACTCTGTTTTTAACATGACTGCCTGATTCCTCCTAATCGAGTACTTTTGCATAGATTCTCTATATTCTATTAAGCCCTAACCTCTATAATAGTTTGAATTCTCTTATAATAAAAGAGGGGGATAAACTGATTAATGGGGGATAAGTCTATATTTTCTAAAATGCCTATTTACAAACTTTTCCTGTTCTGATAATCTAACTTTACAGATTGATAATCTAAATAATTAGATCGTTATAAATAGGAGGTAGACCTAATGAGTGATAACAATATGCTGAATGTCTCTATAGAACAGTCTAAGCTGCTTGGCAATGCACTCCGAGTGAAGATTATAGGGCAATTGACCACGACCCCCAGAACGGCAAAGCAAGTAGCAGACCTGTTGGGTGAGTCGGGCGGGAACGTGCATTATCACATCACGAAGCTGTACGAAGGGGGATTACTCGACCTCGTGGAGGAGAAGAAGATCGGCGGTGTTACAGAGAAGTACTACCAATCCAGATCAAAATGGTTTAATTCGTCATCTCCAGAGGCCCTCGATCCCGTAATCAGTGCAGGCTATTCATCCAAAAAATCAACGACGATCAATCTTCGGCTCATGTTGACTAAAGAGCAGGAAGCAGAGCTGACAGAGGAATTTAAGGTCTTTCTTGAGCAATGGGTTCAGAAAACATCGGGTAAACAAGAGAATGGCGAATATGAAGAGTTCAGTATCGGTGTGATGATCAAATCTGTTGAGTCACAGGATGATCAGCCTGTGGAGAAGGAGACAAAGGAATGAGTCTGTGGACGAATAGGAACTTCTGGTTTATGTTTCTGGGAAGGGTCATCACGAACATCGGTGACTCTCTGTACGCTGTGGCAGCCATGTGGCTTGTATCGGAGCTCGGAGGATCTACTTTATATACAGGGCTCGCGGGCTTTCTATCCATATTTCCAAGGTTTATCCAATTCATCTCCGGTCCGATCATTGATCGAATATCGATTCGCAGATTATTAATAGTGACACAGCTCTCACAGGCGGTGATCCTGCTGCTCATTCCCTTAGCGGATTATATGGGCTTTCTGACCGTAGGTCTTGTCTTGATGATCTTCCCAATTCTATCCTCCCTGAATATGTTCGTATATCCTGCACAAGTATCCGCACTACCCAAATTTGTTGAATCCAAAGACTTATCCAAAGCCAACTCTTTATTCACCTTTGCCAATCAAGGTATTGATACAGCATGTAACGCCGTTTCTGGTGTTATCATTGTCGCTTTCGGTGCAGTATCCATCTACTTGCTGGATTCTGTCATGTTCGTCATGGGAACTATTATCTTCTCCATGATTCGCCTGCCGAAGATTCCTAAGAAGGAATCTGAAGACACTTTCCATCTGCGCACGTTCTTCAGTAATTACAAAGTTGAGCTTGTTGAAGGTGTCAGAATATTGTTAAGTAAATCCGTTTCTCGTCTGCTGATGGGCGTGATCGTAATCAATTGTGTCGGCGGAGCTACGTTCGTTGTACTGCCGGAGTTCGGCAGGATGCATGGTGGAGCTGAGGTTTATGGATTCCTGCTTATGGCGCAGGCTGTCGGCAGTATGCTCGGTGCTCTTCTTGCTCCTTATCTAAAGCTTGAACAATACGGCATGGGCAAAATTTATGCTGCCGCATTTGTAGTCAGTGGAGTGCTGTGGTCGCTGTCCATGTTCACTACGAATCTAGGGTTGGCGATCGCTGTCTATGGGCTGGCCTGGTTTCCTGGGGGCATAACGAATATTCTAATCAATACGTATCTTCAAAAAGGAATCCCGCAGCATCTGCTGGGTCGTGTGTTCTCTGCCTCTTATAGTTTAAGTGGAGTAGCCATGCCGCTTGGGTCATTGGCAGGAGGAATTCTGGGCCAATTCATCAGTCCAGCACAAGTGATTATGATAAGCGGGATTATTGTGCTCTTGGTCGGGATCTATTGGTTCTATGATAGAACGACCCGGGGCCTGCCCAATTCTAAGAATGTCAACGAGAGCTCACTGATTGCCGAGAATCATTCGTTATCTGTTTAGCAGACTAGGTATTCTGATTGTCGTCTAAGGCGACTTTCTGAATACCTTTTATATTTCTAAGGGGCTTTGGTTACAAAACCCTTTAGTTAAGTTAACAATTCATTACTACAATTTGGTAGAGCGTAAAAATAATATACAACACCCGGGAGAGGATAAAGAAATGATGATTCGTTGGTATCGCAGATCAGGACAAGCTTTCCTTGCCTTTCTGCTGGCATTACTCTTCATGCTGCAGCCGCTGGGCAGCGTTTATGCGGCCATGTCAGAAGCACCGGATACGGCATTTGGCCGTGTTTTGGATGTAAGAAAAACAGAGCTCGCTCCAGGCGCAGATTATACTTGGTATGACATGGAGATCGAGCGTGGGCTCGAAAAAATGCATTTCGTCGAGTTTAATCCGGATTCACCTCATTTGGACCTGCGTGCAGGCACAAAAGGCGGATACGTATATGGCATGGAAGGCGTGTCGGAAATGGCGGAGCATACAGATGCTCCAGGAAACCGCGTAATCGCGGGCATTAACGGTGACTTCTATGACCTGTCAGGCTACGGAACAGGTGTACCGAATGGCCTATTTGTTGATCAGGGCCGCATCTTGAACAGCGGTTCCAGTTCTTTTGCTTTTGGGCTTATGGAAGACGGGACGTCGGTTTATGGTAAGCCCAAGCTGACGATGTCGGTGACCATTGACGGCACTCAGACCAATCTGACGAGCATAAATCGTTACAGAGAGAACAATCATCTGACGTTATATACGCCGGACTTTTATGCATCTACGAAGACAAACGCATCCGGCACCGAGGTTGTGCTGCAAGTGCTGGAAGGTGATGTGAAGAGCGGAGAAACAATGAAGCTGAAGGTGCTGGAGGTTCGGGCGAATCAAGGTGACGCACCACTTGCCGAAGGCACCGTTGTCTTGTCTGCATCCGGAACGAAGCTGCCGGTTGTCAGCTCCCTGGCAGCAGGGGATGAACTGACGGCCAGCTTCCAGCTGGATGGTGAATGGCAGGACGCAAGCATGGTAATCAGCGGTCAGGGACCTCTGGTGGAAGACGGTGTAGTACAAACCGGCGTGGGTCCAGAGGGTGTACACCCGCGTACGGCCATTGGGACAAAGGCTGACGGCTCCATCGTGCTGTTTGAGATTGACGGACGTGCACCGGGCTTCAGCGAAGGTGTGACAACAGAGGAGCTTGCCAAAATTATGGCCGATATCGGCGTTGTGGACGCCATGAATCTGGACGGAGGCGGTTCTTCCACATTCGTAGCCCGGATGCCGGGCACATCGGATGTGCAGATGCTGAACCGGGGTTCTGACGGCGGTGAGCGTGCAACGGGCAACGGCCTGCTGCTTGTGAACACTGCGCAGGAGGGGGCTGCATCAAGGCTTGCTGTATCACCAAGCGAAGAGCGTATCCTGACAGGCTCTTCTTATCAATATCAAGCAGCAGCGATTGATCAGACAGGTCATCCTGCTGAATATGAAGGTGCTGTGACTTGGTCGGTATCTCCTGACTTGGGAACTATTTCGGAGGATGGGGTACTCACCGCCGGACAAAATGCCGCGACCGGTCAAGTTGCAGCATCTGCAGGAGGTCTTGAAGGCACGGCTGAAGTTGAGGTTGTGGATCAAATTACGGAGCTTGAGTTCCCGGATGATATTAAGACCTATAATACCGGCGTTAATGAGACCCTGACGGTGAAGGCATTGCGGGATGGTCAAGTCATTCAATCGAGCAATGATGTATTTGAATGGCGGGTAGAAGGTGATATTGGCACAATTGATGATAATGGCGTGTTTCATTCGACGAATGAGGGCGGCCAATCAGGTACTATTTTTGTCAGCTACAAAGGCATCGAGACCTCAATGGAGGTTAATGTAGGGGTACCCCCGGTTGTGCTGGAAGAGTTCGAGAGTATTGAGAACTATAAATCCAGTGGTGCGGCATACAATACGGTCAAGGTTGACTTGAATACCGATCCGGATTATGTCCGTTCGGGGGACGGTTCGATTAAGCTCTCCTATGATTTTATCGGTAAGATAGGTACATCGGGAGCCTATGTATCCTCGAACAGCAGTGCAGAGAATATCCAAATTCCCGGGTATCCGCAGAAGATTGGAATGTGGGTATACGGCGACGGGCAAAAGCACTGGCTGCGGGCACAAGTACGTGACGGCAACAATGCAGCCTTTGCGATCGATTTTACAGGTGCCGATCCTGGTGTGGATTGGACAGGCTGGAAGTATGTTGAGGCCAATATACCGGCAGGGAAAGCAACACCTCTCACCATGGACTTGCCGGTTCGCTACATGGAGACCAACAATAACAAAAAGACGGCAGGTGCGATCTATATCGACCAAATCCGGGCCGTCTATGGGCCGCTTGACGAGGATCACGAGCCTCCAGTCATTACGGATGTGACGCCTTCTGAAGATACAGCAGTAACGACAGGCACACCGGTCATTCACGCGCATGCGGCTGACGCCGGCTGGAATGCTGAGGTTCATCCGGGAACGACCCTTATTGATCCTGCCAAAATCCGGATGTATATCGACGGGGAACAAGTAGCGCATACGCTGTATCCGCCGGAAGGTCGTATCAGCTACACGCCTGGGCTTCCGCTGGAGGACGGATATCATACGGTGAAGCTTGCGGTCCGCGATCTGTCCGGCAATCAGACGATCAAGGAATGGAGCTTCACTGTAGATACAGGAACTCCAAAGTTCCGTTATACTACGCCAGAGCAGGTATATGCGGGACATACTTACATGGTTGATATTTCGGCCGACCAGATGGATATGCTTACCGGCGGTCACCTAGAGCTGGGATTCAATACAGCCTTCGTTAAAGACATCTCTGTAATAAAAGGAGATAAGCTGACGGAATCACAGTTTACGGGGTCCGTTGACGCTGAGACAGGCGTCACTCGTATGCAGTTCAGCGGTTTGGAGTCGGCGTCTCTTACGGATGAAGATATCATCGCTCAAATTTCGTATACAGTGAATGGCACAGCTTCCGGATCGAATGCTATTGCTTTCCGTTCATCGGAGCTTGATATGGTAGGTTCGAATGAACCGAAATCTTATCGAGGTGCATCCCTGAAGTCCGAGATCAAGCATGAGCTTCTGCTCCAGTGGGACGAAAATATAGCGCAAAATTATGTTACCACTTTTACAGTGACCGATGAGAATGGCCAACCGGTAGAAGGCGCTAAGCTGTTTGCAGATGGAGCTGAGATTGGCGACGGGACGCTGGTTACGGATGCATCAGGTCAGCTTCGTACAGGTCAGCTTACGGAAGTAATAAAGAGCTATGATGTGCAGGCGATTAAAGATCAGCAGCACAGCCTGGTTTCGGAATTTACGACTTCTGTGCTTGCAGGTACAGAAACGCCTTACAATATTACGGTCGGCATGGGCGAGGACCCGGTCACCTCGCGCAGCTTTAACTGGCACACACATCCGAATGCAATCGGGACCGTTGTAGAAATTGTGGAAGAGGAAGGCTTTGCAGGCTTTGATCAGCCGGATGTTATCCGCTTAAGCGGTGACAGCCATCTGTTTAATACACCGGACACTGGGACCATTCGTGTTCACAAAGCAAACGCGGACGTGCTTAAGCCGGGAACGGCTTACGTATATCGTGTAGGCGATGGTACAGAGCATTACAGCGAGCAAGGCTCCTTTACAACAGCACCGGAGACAGGCGATTATTCAAAGTTCCTTGTGTTCGGGGATTCCCAGGCTGCTAATCTTGCAGGCTTTGAGCTGTGGGGCCGCACGATGGATGCCGCAATTGCGGAGCACCCGGATGCCGAATTTATGGTTCATGTAGGGGATATGGTCGATAATGGCTTCAAGGAGCAGGAATGGAATTGGTGGTTCTCTGAAGTCCAGGAAGAGCTGATGAATCTGACCGCAGTTACGTTGGTAGGTAACCATGAAGTGACAGGGACGAAGGAGAACGGGTATTTCCTGGCACATTTCAACCATCCGCAGAATGGTACCGAGAATCAGAAAGGAACGAACTACTCCTTCGACTATAAAAATATGCATATCTCTGTTCTGAACAGTGAATACGATATTGAAGAGCAGAAGGCATGGCTTGAGACCGATCTGGAGAATACGGATAAGCAATGGAAGCTGGTCTTCTTCCACCGCGGGCCGTATGCGAGCATTTACGATACAGAGAATGTGCGTACCGCATGGACTCCGGTGTTTGACGAATATAATGTAGACCTGGTCATGAATGGCCATGATCATATTTACTTGCGTACTTATCCGCTCTATAACCATGAGATTGTAGGTGAGCGTGAGGGCACGACGTATATCATTCCGGGTTCCACCGGTCCGAAGTTTTATGAGCGAACCGAACGGTATTTCCAAGATGTTGTCGAAGATGAGGATATACAAATGTACTCCTCCGTCGAAGTGGATGGAGATACGCTGACGGTAACGACCAAAACGGTTGATGGCGAATTAGTGGATGTAGCCGTACTTGAGAATCCTACGTATACCGTAGTAGCTCCAACAAGCGAAATTCAAGTAGGCGAAGAATTACAGCTCAGTGTCAGCGGCATGCTGCCTGAAGATATGGAATGGTCCGTAACAAAACCATCTGAAGAACAGTCGGAAGAAGGTTTGGAAGGATTAGTCGAGGTCTCCGAAAGCGGCGTAGTAAAAGCAATAAAGAGCGGGGATGTTGTGATTCGTGCCACAAGCAAGTCCTCGCCAAACCGATTCGGAGATATTAAACTTCATATTACCGATGCGGAAGCGCCGGTGGCTATCGAGCTTAAAGGGAAACCATGGCTGAAGCCGGGAGAAACAGATACGACGGTAGTGGAAGCTGTCTACGCTTCGGGTGAGCGCATGCCGATAACGGAAGGCATTCAGTACCAAAGCGCGGATCCAGCCATTGCGGAGGTGGACGAGCTCGGAGTGGTAACAGCACTTACCGAAGGCACGGTCAAGATTACGGCTAAGTATGCCGGGCTGACTGATGATTATGATCTGCAGGTCATAGAAGAGCATCTGGAGCCTGAGCTTGCCTACATCCAAATCTCCGGACCGGAACAGCTCCAAGTTGGCGAAGCTTCGGCGACAGTGACGCAGGCTGTGTATACGGATAACAGCTTGCATCCTCTGACTGAAGGCGTGCAATATACGAGCAGCGAGGAAACGGTGGCAGCCATCGATTCCGAAGGCACTATTACTGCACTCCGTGAAGGAGTAGCCGTTATTTCAGCTGTATATGGGGAGTTTAGCAATGCATTCACCCTTACGGTTCTTGACGAGGAACAGCCCGCAGTTCAATTAGAACGAATTGAGCTCACAGGCATTCCATCGAAGCTTGAAGTGAATGACACAGCAAAGGCACTCGTCAATGGTTATTACAGTGATGCTACTGTATCGGAGATCACCGAAGGCGTGAGATTCAGCAGCAGCAACGATAATGTGGCTTCAATTGATACGAATGGTCTGATCCGTACACATCGCAAGGGCGAGACTGTGATTACAGCGGTATACGGAGAAGAGTCTGCGTCTCAAGCTTTACGTGTAGAACCGTCTTCCGACACTACAGGCCCTGATGAGGATAACAGCGAGAGCGGCAATGGAAGCAACGAAGATAACGGAAGCAATAATGGCAATGGTGAAGAAGAAGCAAGTAATACACCGGGTCAGCTGATTGTTTCAGAGGAAGACCTGAATGCACTTGGCTCAGAGGAACAGATTCAATTCTCAATGGGCAGTAATTCATTCACCGAGCTTGTGATGCCGGGCAAGGCAGCCGAACTTGCCGAAGGAAAGACCATCACGGTTCAGGCCAATAATATTAGGCTTGTAATTCCATCGGAGGTATTGCGGAAATTTGCTGATCTGGCATCAGATGAGCAGCTGGCAGACAGCACGATTGTACTGAGAGCCAAGGCTGCTGATGAGGCGGAAGTCTCCTCCTGGCTAAGTCAGGCAGAAGACCGGTACGGAGCAAATCTTCAAATGGGAGGAGTATATGACCTCACGCTGTCTCTAGAGCCAAGTAACGGTAAAGTAATAACACTCAATGAATTTGAAGAACCTATCGTTATTTCACTTCCTATTCCGGAAGGAGCTAATCCCGCTTTAACTGGAATATACTACGGCGAAAGTGATGGCTCTGTAACCTATATGAGCGGAACGGTTCGGAATGGCTGGGTTACAGCAGAGCTGAATCATTTTAGCTTCTACGCAGCGATGGAATATAATAAATCGTTTACTGACTTGTCTGTGGGCCATTGGGCAGAATCGGCTGTGAAACAGCTTGCGGCAAGGCAGATTGTTGAAGGCACGACCACGGAACGCTTCGAGCCGAATCGTACCGTTACGAGAGCGGAATTTGCCGCCATGCTGGCAAGACTGCTAGATCTTGAAGGAGAAGCGCAAGCAGATTTTACAGATGTCTCCTCAGAACAGTGGTTTGCAAATGAGGTAGGGTTGGCAGCGGATGCAGGAATCGTACAGGGCTACACAGATGGTTCATTTGCTCCTGCACAGAGGATCACTCGTCAGGAGATGGCTGCTATGATCGTTCGTGCATATACCTTCAAAACAGGTGAGAAGCCAGAAGCAGGCGATGCTGAATATACGGATCTGGCGGATTCTCCTCATTGGGCAGTACAAGCAATTAAGGTCGCTCATAAGTTAGGCGTGGTTAACGGATTCTCGGCAGATGAGTTCAGACCATTTGGCGTCGGTACTCGTGCCGAAAGTGCAAAAATGATGTTCAACTTAGCAAATATCATGAATCCATAAGTTGTTTCTCAGTGACAATAAAGTTGTATTAGTAAATCCCCCGGCTGTTGTGATCCTAGCCGGGGGATTTATTTATTTCAAATATTTGGTTGACAAAGAATGCTGTCTTGCATATAATATAATTAACAAATTGATAATTGTTAATAAGTTACTTGAGGAGATCATGGCAATGTCTAACACAGAAGCAATGGAACACTACGATATCAAAAAGTATAGAACACCGGATGGTTATACCTCAGACATTGCTGTGTTCACGATTGTTCCCGTTCGAAATGAAGAATTCAGGCCTCCCGTGATGGATTTGAGAATTATGCTGATCCAGAGAAGCATGGTAAATAGTGAAGGTAAGCCAAATATCGAGGCGGGTAAATGGGCGCTTCCTGGCGGGTTTGTAGATCCGAAGGAAACAGCATTCCAGAGCGCGGAGCGCGAGCTTCACGAGGAAACAGGGGTACAGAATATTCATTTGGAGCACTTTGGAGTATATGATAAGCCGGGGCGTGATCCGAGAGGCTGGATTATCACGAATGCCCATTTTGCGATTGTTCCAGAGCATGAGCTATCCGCAAGAGAAGCCAACGACGATGCAGCGGATGTGCAGCTGTTCTCGGTCAGCGAGGTGCTTGAGCTTGATCTGGCGTTTGACCATGCAGTCATTATCAAGGACGCTATTCAGGTCATTAAGCAGAAGCTGCTCGAAACAACCATTGCCAAACAATTCTTACCGGCAGAATTCACGTACTCTGAGCTCCAGGCCGTTCTGCTTACTGTTACAGATGATTCAGCGATAACGTTAGAGGCTGCCTTCGCAAGAAAGATCAAAACACTGCCTTTTATTCAGGAAGTAACGGGGCAGAAGACGACGAGAACGTCAAAAAGGCCGACACAGCTATACCGATTTGTTGATGTGTCCTTGAATAAGTCGATCTATCATGCGAAGCTGTAATCCTTTGTCTGACAGCACTTTGCAATAACGATGATGAAGTGCTGTCAGAATAAATTCGAGATAACAAAATATGAAATGAATCCACACAAGCATCATTCTCTTGTGTCTTATTAATTAACAATTATGTAATAGTTAGATTAAATTAAAGGAGCTGTTATTGGTTAATGATGAACAATAAGAAAGCGTTAATTCATATTGACTATACGCAAGATTTTGTAGCTAGTGATGGTGCACTGACCTGTGGTGAACCCGGACAGCGAATTGAACGCAGAATTGCAGATCTAACCGAAGAATTCATTCAGCAAGGAGAGCTTGTCTTTTTTACAGTAGATGTGCATCAAGCTAGTGACCCTTATCATCCTGAAACAAAGCTCTATCCACCACACAACATCAAGGGCACAAGCGGTCGTATGCTCTATGGTGAACTCGAGAACATCTATCAGCATAATAAGAAGAGCGAGAATGTATTTTGGATCGACAAGACAAGATATAGTGCATTTCAAGGAACAGATCTGGAACTGAGACTCCGGGAACGCAGAGTAGAGGAGCTGCACCTTGTAGGCGTCTGTACCGATATATGCGTTCTGCATACCGCAGTAGATGCTTACAATAAAGGTTATCAAATCGTTGTTCATGAGGATGCAGTAGCCAGCTTCAACACAGAGGGGCATCGCTGGGCCATCGGACATTTTGCAGGAACTCTCGGCGCAGCGATCTATAGAAATGGAGGAATTATACGATGAACAAAATCGAGCTTACACAGTTACAGCATCAGGATGACAGTATGGCACTGCATACGGATAAATATCAGATTAATATGGCAGAGGCTTATTGGCGGGATAACATGCATGAGCGCAAAGCCGTCTTTGAGGTATATTTTCGCAAGCTTCCTTTTCAGAACGGATATGCTGTTTTTGCCGGCTTAGAACGGGTAATACGTTATTTGAAGGGTTTTTCCTTTACAGAGAGCGATCTTGCGTATCTGCGTGAGGAAGGTTACGAAGAGGCATATCTTCAATATTTGCATGGGCTAAGATTCACGGGTACGGTATATTCGATGCAGGAAGGGGAGCTCGTATTTGCAAATGAACCGTTAATGCGCATTGAGGCACCACTGGCAGAAGCACAGCTCGTGGAGACGGCGATTCTGAACATTGTTAACTTCCAAACCCTGATTGCAACGAAGGCATCTCGCATCAAGCAGACCGCTGGCACCGATTCATGTGTTGAATTCGGGACACGAAGAGCACAGGAGATGGATGCAGCCATATGGGGAACCCGGGCCGCTTATCTTGCAGGATTCGATGCCACCTCCAATGTGAGAGCAGGGAAGCTGTTCGGCATACCTGTCGCAGGAACACATGCCCATTCCATGGTTCAAGCGTATCGAGATGAATATATCGCCTTCCGAAAATATGGAGAGACTCATCAGGACTGTGTATTTTTGGTTGATACTTATGACACACTGAGGTCAGGTGTTCCTACGGCGATTCAGGTTGCGAAGGAACTGGGTGACCGGATTAACTTCAAGGGAATTCGTTTAGACAGCGGGGACCTGGCTTATCTGTCCAAGGAAGCTCGCAGGATGCTGGATGAAGCGGGATATACCGAAGCTCAGATTTACGCATCCAACGATCTGGATGAACAAACGATCATGAATCTGAAGTCGCAAGGTGCACGGATTGATGTCTGGGGTGTAGGAACCAAGCTTATCACGGCCTACGATCAGCCTGCGCTTGGCGCGGTATATAAGCTGATTGCGATTGAGGATGAGAATGGACAGATGGCTGATACGATCAAGATTAGCTCTAATCCGGAAAAAATATCGACCCCTGGCCGGAAAAAGGTGTACCGCATTATCAATAAAACGAATGGCAAGTCGGAAGGCGACTATATTGCACTCGATCATGAGGAGCCGTCCAAGGAGGAACGTCTCCATATGTTCCATCCAGTGCATACGTATATAGGTAAATTCGTTACTGAGTTTGAAGCCAGAGCGCTTTATCATACGATTTTTGCAGACGGAGAATTGGTGTATAAGCTTCCGACACTCCAAGAAAGTCGAGATTTTCTTAACCGTAATCTTAGTCTATTATGGGATGAATATAAGCGGACACTGAATCCGGCAGAATACCCGGTTAATCTGAGTAAAGCGTGCTGGGACAATAAAATGAAGCGGATTGATGAAGTGAGGCAGAGAGTGGCCGCAGCCATGAAAGAGTAAGGAGGGAGCGTCGGTGGCGAAAATAGGTATCTACGGATCGTCCTTCGATCCTATTACGAACGTACATTTATGGACGGCCAGTACAGTGGCTCACCGTGCCAAGCTGGATAAAGTGATCTTCCTGCCTTGCTCAAGCAAGCGCCAGGACAAAACGATGAATGTCAGCGACGAGCATCGAATGAACATGATTAACATGGCGATTCAGAACAATCCCAAGTTTGAAGCAGACCCTTACGAAATGCAGCAGCTTGGCTGGGAAATCGCGACCTACCTCACCCTTAGACATTACAGAGAGAAGTTCCCGGATGATGAAATCTACTTTATCATGGGTGCCGATCTGCTTGTGGATATCGGAGAGGGCAAATGGAGCCGGGCAGAGGAGCTTATTCGCGAGAACAAATTTATCGTTATGGCACGGGACGGAATTAATATGTTGTCTGCAATCAGCAAATCGCCGATTCTAAGGAACTCGGATGATGGATACACGTTTCACTTGATTGATAAGGGTCTGGCCATGGAGATCAGCTCAAGCTATATCAGGGATGAGTTGAGAATGGGAGGCGAACCCCGCTATTTAGTCCCTGATCCATGCTATGACTATATTAAAAAGCATCAATTATATAAATGATTTTTACATCAAAAATAGGGAGGAACCAAGAAATGAATACTCAAAAACAAATCATAGAAGAACTGAATGTAAAGCCTAGTATTGTCGCAAGTGAAGAGATCAGCGCAAGAGTGAATTTCCTGAAGGATTATTGCAAAAAGACAGGAGCCAAAGGATACGTGCTCGGCATCAGCGGCGGACAGGATTCCACATTAGCCGGGAGACTGGCTCAGCTGGCCGTGGAATCGCTGCGTGAGGAAGGATATGAAGCTCGCTTTACTGCGATTCGCCTGCCTTACGGAACTCAGCTCGATGAGGCGGATGCGATGGCAGCCCTTGAGTTCATTCAACCAGACGATACGGTCGTATTTAATATCGAAGACTCGGTAAATGCCTTCACAAGTGAGTATAATTCAGCCGCAGGGCAAGCATTGGCGGATTATCACAAAGGGAACGTCAAAGCCAGAATGCGTATGATCGTGCAATATGCGGTTGCAGGCGAACGCGGAGCCCTCGTCATCGGTACAGATCACGCTGCAGAAGCGATTACGGGATTTTTCACCAAGTTTGGAGACGGCGGTGCAGACCTCATTCCTCTCTCTGGACTATCGAAGAGCCAGGGCCGGGAGCTGCTGAAGGAGCTTGGTGCCTCGGAACGTCTGTATTTGAAGACTCCGACAGCGGATCTATTGGACAATAAGCCTCAGCAAGCAGACGAGACCGAGCTAGGAATCACATATGAGACACTGGACAGCTATCTTACTGGACATGAGGTTGATTCGACATCTGCGGCGAAGATCGAAGCGCGTTACAAGGCTTCACAGCATAAAAGAGAGCTTCCGGTTACTCCGCAGGATGAATGGTGGAAGTAAGTCGTAAGGATCAAATTTGACCGTATACCCTGAAATCTCTTAAGTAGAAATTCCCAGATTGATAATCCTTAATTTAGTATCTAAAAAGTAAAAGCTCCGAAAACCCACTGCAATCAAGGGTTTTCGGAGCTCTTTTTTTAAGAGTTAATCCTATACAGGAATGCTCTTCATTTCATAGATTTTTTGGAGTGTATCGACATGCATGGTCTTCTCTTCATCATCCTCAGTGTGGAGATACCACTCCACGAGCCTGTACCCGAATGCGAGAAGGATCATCTCGTGTACACAATGCTCGGCGATAGGGGGTACATTCGCATATTCCGAAAATCCTTTGTAATACGCAGGGACACATCGCTGGTAATATTCGATCATGTGATGAATATCCGCTTCATCCGCAATCAGGCTTGCGAGATCCTCGCCCAGGTAGCCCCATCCGGATGTATCCCAGTCGATGAGCGCGATTTTATCCTCGGAATAGATCAGGTTGGTGACCCAGAAGTCCCGGTGGCACAGCACGAGGGGCAATTTCTCGATGCGGGCAAATATCTCATCTGAGTGCTCATCGATATCGATAAGCATTTGCCGCGCATGCTGCGGGAAAGCACAGTCCTCCGAGCGTATATAGTCATACACTACCGGCCATGATCGGTAGTGGAGATACGTATTCTTCATGAGATCCGCAGGGCTCAGGTTGGTCAGACTCTGCAGTACAGCGGGCTGCTCTGCGTACAGCTTGCCTTGATAGCGGCCTAACTCCAGCGCGGCGTGCTCATACATATCACCAGTCAAGTCTAAACCTGATACGCCATCGATATATTCCAGCCATAACTGGAATTCATCTTCTTCGGCATTCATCTCCGCGTAATAACATGTCGGCCAGCGTAAGGCATCCGAGAACGTCGCTCCCAGATCAGATGCATAGAGATCATATTCCCGGCGCCAAGAACCCGGATCGCCGTATCGGTCCCATTTCTTCTGGATTTTAAGCACGATATGGTATGGCAATTGGTCACCATCCATGCTATCGGCGTTTCCAGTAACGAGGTACACATTACCCACAGTGCCGCCTTGTAGCGATATCGTTTGAAAGTCAGTGGAGATAATATGGGTCTTGAACTGCTGGCTTAAGGCATGGATCAGTGCATCAATTTTAATATTTATTTTTAGCTCCTTTAATATTGTTTGTTAGACGCAAAAAAGATACGACCTCCATCGTATCTGCAAACAGCAATATTCACGAAAGGTTACTTTGGATGGCATACCAAATAATACGGGCATTTTCCGTTTCTAATTGCGTATGCCTGCTATTCAGTTTCTAAGACAGAACCACCATATAAGTCGCAGCCATTAAAACCATCTCCCTTCGTGTCAGGAACTTGCTTATCACTAAGCTAAATATAAAATATCCTTTATTGGAAAAATAATCAATATAAAGTTCAGATGCCTGCTTGAAACAATGGAGAGAACGAACAGTTATCAACCTAATGAACGGGCAGGTTAATGTAGTGAACTGTCGAATATTTGATTTAGAAGTTCCATTAACGGAGGGTACCATGAATCTTAATCAATCAATTCACACTTTTGATGAGCTTAATGATCATGTGGAGGAGATCAGGAATCAAATTTCTGCATCCGGATCATCAGTCCTGGTCATGCAAAATAATCGGATCGTAAATGAATGTTATTCTGGCTACCATGATAAGTCCCCTAACAGTCGATCAATAGATGAAGATTCACAGTTCAATGTAGCATCCATTCGCAAAACCTATCTTGGTCTGGCAATCAGCCTTGCGCTCTATGAAGGGAAAATAAGAAGTATTGACGATTACATCGTAGACTATTTAGAAGATACAAACGTGAAGGTTATACACAATACAACCATACGGCATATCCTGACACATACTCATGGCCTGCAAGGACCAAACGAAAGGCTATTCCCACCAGGGACAGACTGGAAATACAATAATGCGGGGGTTAATTTGCTTATTAGGATGGTACAGAATGTATTTAACCAATCTCTTGCACAAGTGTTAAGGGATCGAGTGTTTGCCTCTTATGGATTCATGAACACAGACTGGAAACATAAGAAAAATGACAAATTGGTATGGGTTAATGAAGAATACTCAAGCAATGACGGCAGTGAGGCGAATCTATTTGTAAATACACGAGATATAGCTAAATGGGGAAACTTGTTTCTGAATAAGGGAAAGTATAAGGGGGAACAAATACTGCCTCGTTTAGTCTTCGAACAAGCCGTTTCCATCGTGACTCCAAGTCAGCTCGATGAAGCTTTACCTCGAAATGGGTTCTTTTGGTGGGTAAAAGATATGAACCGGCCTGTATCTGAGCTAGGGTATGACCTTCCTCGGGGCTCTTATCAATTATTCGGTTTCTTTGGAAATGCGGTTCTAGTTATTCCTGAGTATCACGTCGTGGTCGTCAGAATGTTAAATCAGCTCGGACCCAATCCCCCAGGATATGATTATATCCAAGACATTCGAAAATTCGGGGATCTAGTATTGAAATGTATTGATAAAGGATGAATTGATGACGAAACCCAGGTGCTCTATAATATAATGGTAAGCTCTTTAAAGACTGCTTTAGGCTATTCATAAGTGAATACGAAACTCCATTATGCACAATTAGCAGCTGCGTCAATGTGATACAGCTGCTTTACTATAGTTGCCAACGGTTCCAAAAACCCAGTTTACACGCCTCGATTTTTTACTCCCCACTCACATAATTCTTCTAATAAAGGTAAGAGCGTCTCCGCTTTGTCTGTGAGACTGTACTCTACCTTAGGAGGGACTTGTGGATATTCCTTCCGCACGACAAGACCATCTGCTTCCAATTCTTTGAGCTGTGAACTCAATATTTTATAAGTAATTGCTCCTATTTGTCTCTTAAGATCATTAAACCTGACAGGTTGATTCTCTGCTAACAGATAGATGATAACCATCTTCCATTTGCCGCCGATCACTGACATCGTATAACCAAATGGGGTATCTTGAATATTACGAACTTTGCCTTTATATTCAGCCATACTCATCATTACACTATCCTTTCGGGTAGTAGCTATCAAAGAAGTGCGTACTACATTTTTATCATTGCTCATTTTATACTAACCTTACTTTGAATTGAAGGAGAGAATAAAATGAAGAATATTAAAACTTACAATCATGGTGTTGCTTGGGAAGAAGCCTTTGGTGTTACCCAAGGATATAGTGTGAATGGCACAATCTATATTTCTGGGCAATTTTCCCACAACATGCAAGGCGAGTTCGTTGGTGAAGACAATTTCGAAGTACAGACACTGCAGACGTTCGAGAACCTCGATCGTGTGCTTACAGGGTTTGGTGTCACAAGGTCTAATCTTGCTGAGTTAGAAATTTATATGACCCAACCGGAAGAGCATTTTGAGCAGTGCGTCCAATTGTACAAAGCGTACATAGGAGACCATAGACCGGCTGTTACTTCCGTCGGTGTATCGAGTCTAGCGTTTCCACATCAACTAATTGAGATCCGAGCCGTCGCCCACACCGATTAACTTGATGCTATAAGTAGATGGGGAGGCGTGTTTTCACCTATAATTGAATATTACCAGCACAGCTCCTTATTATATTGATACGCTGTTAGATAAGAAGAGTCATATTGTGCTGACTTAATAAATCTAACGAAGAGGTGTTAACATGGGAGCAGGAAAGATGCATGCTGACGAAATGGAAATTGACGAAGCGCTTGTACGCCGTCTCATTCTGGAGCAGTTCCCCCAGTGGGCAGAGCTAACCCTGGAGCGGATCGAGCCGGCGGGCACAGTGAACGCCATCTTTCGGCTCGGCGACGAATATTCTGTTCGTCTTGCACGGCGCGAGGGACCTGCGATACCAGAAAGTCGTGAATGGATCTGGCTGCCCAAGCTCGCACCCTTACTTCCGCTGGAGACGCCTCTTCCTATTGCACAAGGGCAACCGAATAACGAATATCCGTGGTTTTGGGAAATACATACATGGGTTGAGGGGAAGACGGTGCCAATAGAAGAGATGGACGTAATTCAGGCAGCACGTGATCTTGCAGATTTCGTTGGAGCACTGCAACAAATCAATCCATCGGGGGGACCGTCAGGACGCGGTATTCCTCTGGCTCAGCGGAATGAAGAGTTTCAATACTGGCTGGCACGGTTCGATGGCGATCCTGCCGTGTCCGCAGTGTGGGAATCTGCGCTTGCTGCGCCTCCCTGGAACGGCCCACCCGTTTGGCATCACGGCGACCTCGATGTGCGTAACTGGCTTGTGCGAAACGGACGCATTACGGGTGTGATCGATTGGGATACAATGGGTATTGGAGATCCAGCGTGCGACATCATGGTTGCATGGAAGCTGCATTCCGCAGCAGCCCGTGATGCATTCCGCGAACATCTCCCGACAGATGATGCTACGTGGGCAAGAGCAAAGGGATGGGTCGTATCCCAAGCGGTATCAGCTCTTGCATACTACACGCCGGACAACAATCCTGTTCTGTACCATGAGGCTAAGTCCTGGCTTGACCTCATATTATCTGAATGAAGAAAAGCACCCACTCCCCCCGGATATGAAACTTAATTGAGCACAAATAGTTGCGATACGAAGCCATGGCATAACTATACTTTGGATAAGAGGGAGGGATCAGATGGATTGGCTTATGAGAATGAACCGGGCATTAGATCATATCGAATTGAATCTAACCGGCGAGATTGACTTAAAGGAAGTAGCTCAATGCGCTTGTTGTTCATCACATCAGTTCCAGAGAATGTTTTCATTCATTACAAATGTGCCTTTGGCAGAATATATCAGGAGAAGACGGCTTACTCTCGCTGCTATTGAATTGCAGAATAGTGACATGAGAGTTGTTGATATCGCCATAAAGTATGGTTATGAATCTCCAGTTTCATTCGCAAGGGCTTTTCAATTATTACATGGCGTAAATCCAGCAATGGCCCGGGAAGAAGGGACTGCCCTCAAAGCCTATCCACGGATCTCCTTCCTTATTTCAATCAAAGGGGAAGAGGCTATGAATTACCGTATGGAGACAAAAGAATCCTTTCAAGTATTCGGAATTGAAAAAGTGTTTCGATTAAACGGAGTGGATACGCCAGCAGACTTATGGAAACAAAGCCATGCTAATGGCGAGGTAGAAAGGCTTGCTGCGAATGCGGGTGACCTGCCTGCCTCTATCAATCAGGACTATCATAAAGTACATGCTGTTTGTAGCTATAAAAAAACGGAAGAGGATACCTTCCCCTACATGCTGTGCGCATTTAAGGATGAAGCCAGTAAAACCGATGGGTACACAAGTATAACGATACCCGCACACATGTGGGCGATCTTCTCATCCGATCCTTTTACATGGGATAAATTTAATGAAACGATTGAAACGCTATATAGGCGGTTCTTTTCTGAGTGGCTGCCTACGGCCGGATATGAACAGATCGACGGGATGGAATTTGAGATTACAGGAAGTAAGGATGATGGTCTTAATTTTGTAGAGCTATGGTTTGCAGTCAGGAGAATATCCTGAGTGTATATACTTGAGAGAAACGACTTAAATTAATTCAAAATAGCAAGGAGTAGTTTGCCTTTTGGCCAGCTGCTCCTTTTCTTTTAGCCTAAGTGAATTCCCTATTACAGCTCCTCCCAATGCAGGACTCCCCACCGCTGTTCAATTTAGAAATATTAAATAAAAACAATTATTTAAGCTTGACAATTAGTATAGAGCCGTGTAACCTTTAAAACGTAATAATTACGATTACGATTAAGCGCGACGAGAGGGGAAGACACACTTGAAGAAATTATCTTTACTTATTAGTTTATTGGCATTAAGCGTAATGTTAGCCGCTTGCCAAGATGCAAAAGAAGGGGAAACTGCTAATCATAACGCAGCAGAAACAGAAGAGACAGGAGTACAAGAAACTGATGTACAAGAGACCGATGTACAAGAGTCAGGAACAATTACAATAGAAGGCTTAGGTGACCATTATCATACCGGAGATACCATCGAATTATCTGCTGTACTCAGTGAGAATGTCGATTATGATCACTGGCATTGGTACATAAAAGAAAGCGATCAAACGGAATGGGAAGCGGCTTCTGGTCAAGAGGGGGACACCTTTACAGGGGAGGCAACGACGGATGGTTTAGAAATTAAAGCTACACTGTACGATGGTAATCATGAAGTGTACTCAGAGTCCGAGCCGGTTACCATCGTTATCGACGACCACCATGGTCATGATGAAGAGAGCAAAAACATTAATGCAGGAATCTTTGAAGATGAACAAGTCAAAGATCGTGAATTATCGGACTGGGAAGGTGATTGGCAGTCTGTATACCCCTACCTTTTAGCTGGTGATTTAGACGAAGTGTTTGAACACAAAGCAGAAGAGGGCGATATGACTGCTGAAGAATATAAAGAATACTACACAACTGGGTATGAAACAGATGTAGAACGCATCATTATTGAGAATGGCAATGTAACGTTCTTCCGTGATGGAAAAGAATCTTCAGGTGACTACGAATACGATGGTTACGAGATTCTTACTTACGAAGCAGGTAATCGAGGCGTGCGATTTATTTATAAGCTCGTAGATGAAAATGCAGATATGCCGCAATATATTCAATTCAGTGATCACCTCATATTCCCAACGGACTCACATCACTACCATTTATATTGGGGAGATGATCGTGAAGCTTTATTAGAAGAGGTTACCAATTGGCCAACTTATTACCCTTCTGATTTAGATGCAGAGGATATCGTTCGTGACCAATTAGCGCATTAAATCCACAGAGGAGAAGAGAAGCATACCGCTTCTCTTCTTCCTGCTTTCGTTTTACTTGTTTTAACTATATCTAGCAAAGGAGATTTATAATACATGAATCGAAAAATGCTTCAAACCCTTTTCGTTTTTTTAACTGTAACCTTAGTTCTTTTTGGATGTGAGTCACAAAACACAGAAAATACGACTAACAACGATGGATCCAAGATTTCTGTGATAGCTTCTTTTTTACCTATGTATGAATTCACTAAATATATTGCTGGAGATCGGGCGGATGTCCAGCTTATGGTCTCTGAAGGACAGGATGCCCATCAATTTGAACCTAGTGCACAAGATGTCGCGGCTGTAAACGAAGCGGATGTATTTGTCTATAGTAGCGATGAGATGGAGTATTGGACAAAGAGTTTATTGAATACCGTAGAAAATGACAACCTTATCATTGTACGAGCAGCCGATGGACCTGAGAAATCGGACACAGTAAGTGTTCAAGTTGAAGGTGTGGCCGATCACTATCATACGGGTGGTGAGATTAAGCTAACGGCGAAATTAACAGGCGATGTCGATTATGATCACTGGCATTGGTATCAACGAGCAAGTGCAGATGAAGAATGGGCAGTTGTCTCTGGACAAGGGACAGCAGCATTCACCATAGAAGCCCCGGAAGATAGCTTTGAAGTTAGAGCCGTTATATATGATCATAATCATAATGTTTATGCGGAATCCGAGCCGGTAGAGCTTGTGATTGATAATCATGATTCCCATGCTCACGAAGATGAAGACCACGCAGGACATGAACATGAAGAACACAGCGGTGCACAAGCACGAGAAGAAATATCGATTGTGGGCTTAGCAGATCATTATCACACAGGCGATGTGGTTACACTTGCTGCCGAAATGAATGAAGAGACAGAATTTAAAAGCTGGAATTGGTTCATAAGAGAAAACGCAGATCATGAATGGGAAGCAGTACCTGATCAAGAGACGGAGCGTTTTGAATATAAAACAACAGGAGAAAGCTTCGAAGCGAAGGCTGTACTGTATGATCATGACAAGAATGTTCATGCAGAATCACAAATAATCTCTGTAATCATTGATGATCATGAGAATCAAGACCCTCATATCTGGCTTGATCCGGTATTGGCACAAGATCAGGTCCTGGCTATTCGCAATGCCTTAATCGAGGCAGACCCCGATGGAGAAGCAGTTTATGAGGACAATGCGGAAGCATTTATAGAAGAGCTTAAGGCGCTGGATAAAGAATACCAGACTACATTAAAAGATGCAGCACATAGAGCCTTTGTCGTACAGCATCAAGCTTTCGGCTACCTTGCAGATCGTTATGATTTAGAACAAATTGCGATTGGTGGACTATCTACTGAAGTAGAACCAAGCCCTTCTCGAATTGCAGAAATTGCTGATTTAGTTCAAGAATACAATGTTCCCGTTATTTATTATCAACAAGGGGCCAGCTCCTCTATCGCTCAAACGGTTGCTGCAGAAACAGGGACAGAGACAGCTGTCTTATATGATTTAGAGGTGCTTTCAGAGGAATTAATAGAGAATGATTTAGGGTACTTGGAAGCGATGCGTCACAACCTCAAAGCGTTGCAAGCCAGCATTAAATAAGTAATTAAGAGGAACAGAGTAAATAGAGAGGTATATAATCTCATGTACTATATTAAAGTCGATGAACTGGCATTTCATTATGAACAGGAGCCTGTTCTTACGAATATATCCTTTGAATTAAATCCAGGGGACTTTATCATGCTGACAGGGGAGAATGGAGCGGCGAAAACCACTTTAATTCGGAATATATTAGGTTTACTTAAGCCTACAACCGGTAAAGTTAGCTTATCCCCCAATAATCGTCTCGGAGAGAAGCTAGTGGTTGGATATGTCCCTCAACAAGTTGCTTCGTTTAATGTCGGTTTTCCCAGTACAGTATTGGAATTAGTTCAGTCTGGTCGTTATCAGAGAGGCAAATGGTTTAAGAAATTAAATAAAGAGGACAAAGAACAGGTCAAGCGTGCCCTTGAATCCGTTGGAATGTGGGATATGCGCTATAAAAAGATTGGAGAACTGTCCGGAGGACAAAAACAGAGGATCTCTATCGCACGTGTTTTTGCTACAGACCCTGATCTGTTTGTATTGGATGAACCTACCACAGGAATGGATACAAAATCACGCGAGGAATTTTACAAATTGTTAAAGCATTACAGTGAGGCACATGGCAAGGGAATTTTGATGGTCACACACGATCATGATGAGCTTCGAAAATACTGTAACAAACATATTGAACTTATACGAAAGGTGGGCTTACCTTGGAGATGTTTCTCTATGGATTCATGCAAAGAGCTTTCCAGGCCTCCCTTGTCATCTCATTAATTGCACCCATGCTAGGATTGTTTCTCATATTACGCAGGCAATCCCTTATGGCAGATACTTTATCCCACGTTTCATTAGCTGGAGTCGCATTAGGACTATTAGTCAGCGTTAACCCAACCTGGACCAATATCTTGATGGTCGTAGTTATTGCTGTTTTACTGGAGTACATGCGTATGCTATATCGAACGTATTCTGAAGTGTCTATCGCCATTTTAATGTCAGCTGGGATGGCTTTAGCCTTGTTTCTAATTAGTTTGAGTCAGGGTGGTTCCACACTAAATATCGAAAAATTTTTATTTGGATCAATCGTAACCATTAGTATGGAGCAGGTGTGGATACTTTATATATTGGCGGGTATAATTTTGTGCTTATACCTAGTGTTTCGGAAGGCGATGTACGTAATGGTTTTTGATGAAGAAACGGCTTTTACTGCTGGCTTACCCATAAAGACGATGTCTATCCTATTCAATGCTTTAACGGGAATAACCATTGCTATCATCATGCCAATCGTAGGCGCACTCTTAGTATCTGCGATTTTAATATTACCTGCAGCGATATCTATGCGATTGAGCAGAAGCTTTTCAAGCACAATATTGATAGGGATTCCTATTACATTAACGGGTATGTTAAGCGGATTAGTAACTTCTTATGAGTATGGTACTCCACCGGGAGCAACCATTACCTTAATCCTCGTTACCATCTTAATCGTTATAACCATCGCAAATAAATTGGTACAAGTATTCAAGATGAATAAAAGTTGGAATAAGAAGCAGACCTAAAATTATCAAATATTTCATTAGTAATACGTAAGATTGAGATTGTATGGAGCTGTTGCCAGTTGGCAGCTGCTCTTTTTTTTCATTTAGGGTAGATTAGTTTAGAAGGTAACAGCTATCTGGTGATATAATTAGGAAAATATGACAGTAATCAAATCAGTTTTAGACATAACAGAGGAGATAACAAATGGAGACGACTCAAACTCTGCGTTTGGAAATCGAAAAATCTATACAGTTTCTTGAATATGCCCCCCATTTTACGATGGATCACGGTGAATGCACTCGTCGAAAATGGGATGGGGCTTGGTGGCATATGGCTGCTCTCTATGAAATGGGAGAGGTGAGGAGAATCCCACAATCCTCTATTGAAAGAGCTAAATATCTCCTCAAAACTCAGGTCTGGCCAACTTTTATTATATCTGAGGACGACGGTCCATCAAGTGAAAGGGATAAGCTGAAGATGGATTGCTGTCACTGTGAACTCGCTGTTTTTTATATGATTCTGACCGCTTATGGCTGTGATTTGGACAAGGAACTGCCTTGGATCCGGGAATGGCTGTTAAAACATCAATTACCTGATGGCGGACTGAACTGTGATCCTGAAGCTTATACGCATTCTAGGAAAAGTTCTATCGTCTCTACGTTACCTCCCCTGGAAGCTATATTATTACATACCAACCGCGAATTTACGGTGCAGGAGGCTGTTTTCTTAGACGAAGGTGCACGGTATTTAATCGAGCATCGTCTTGTGTGTTCTAAGCAAAAAGGGGACATTATCGATGTGGAGTGGCTGAAGCCTTGCTTTCCGAGGTTTTTTGAATATGATATTTTACGGGGTATGTTCTTCTTGGCAGAATGGTCCGAGCGTAGAAATAAACCGCTGCCTCTTGAAGTTTTAAACGAAGGTATGAAACGCTTGAGTACATCATTAACAGCAGAAGGCGTGCGAATCGGTAGACAAATCTTTGATCCACAGGGCCCTTGGGGAGGACATACCTTTTCTTTGTTAGTCGAAACTTCTAACATTGGCGCCGTGTCACCTTATTTAACGAGACAATGGAATCGAGTATTTGAATTGGCCCACATGGACGGAGGAGAGTAATTATTAAACAAGATCAGATGAATTGCATTCTAGAAGGAAAAATAGTAACTCTTGTTCCGATGGAAGATTGCCACAAGGCAGAATTAATCAGCGTCTTGTTGTCTCCAAAGGTATGGGAATACACCTGGAGAACGATCCATACAACGGAAGAACTGGATCAGGTACTGACTGATGCATTGGCAAATAAAAATAATGGATCCCAGATTCCCTTCACCATATTGGATCAAGCGTCAGGGAAGATCATCGGAACCACCCGAGCAGGGGATCTGGATATGGCGAATAGAAATGCTGAGATTGGATGGACATGGCTATCGCCTGACTATTGGAGGACGGGTGTCAATACGGAGTGCAAATTTCTTCTGCTGCGACACTGCTTTGAGGAGCTGCATCTAATGCGCGTCCAGTTCTACGTGAGTGGACAAAATATCTGATCACAACGGTCAATTTTACGAATCGGAGCGATCAAGGAAGGTGTTTTCCGTAAGCATCGAATAAAGGCGAATACGAAAAGGGCTGAAACTAGAAACTAGTTCAGCCCTTAACCTTTCTATTTATTATTTTGCTGCAACATGAGCAATGACACGATCCTCAGTGTAAGTGACAGTCACGTCATAACCATCCGCAGTTACACGATCAAATTGACCTTTAACTCCACCTGCAGTAATTAATGTAATATCTTTAGAACCCTCAATCTTATAGCTAGATAGATCCAGATTCAGACTTCCGCCAGCCAGATACAGCATTTTGTTGACATGGATCTGACTGCTGTCATCATCCATCACCATTTCTAAGGTTCCGTTGTCCATCGTGAGGTTTCCGTTCACTTTCAATGATCCATCGGCGTTAACCTTGACCGTTCCATTCTCCACGTACAGATCGCCTTTACCAAAGGCAGTTGCCGATTCAGCTTCGAGTGTTCCTGCTTGCAGTAATGTTCCGCCGGTGTAGGTATTGTTTCCCGTCATAGTAAGGGTTCCCGATCCCTTCTTCGTAAGCATGCCCGCGCCACTGATATTATTTCTCCACCAGTCTTGTGCGTTAAAGCGTCCTTTGGAAGCGTCCATATTCACGGTTACATTCTCCAGGAACGCGCCGTACCCATCCGCAGCTGTGACGAGATCCAGTCTGCCCCAGCCGTTTGATTCGTCCAGTACAGGATAACCGGAGTCAATGGACGTCGTATACAATACTTCTCTGCGCTGTTCATCGGTTAAATAAGGCTGACGCGTTTCGAGTAAAGCTTCTGCACCTTCTGGTACTTCAGGAGCGAGGCCTTTGATTCCGGTTTGAGGCAGGCCATAAGTAAGCTTCTCTCTGTAGAAGGCTTTGTTGGCGTCATGATCTGTCCATTTTGTCTCATCGTATGCACTCTTGAAGTTATAGTCCTCTGTCACCGTATGTGCATAGTCATACAGACTCATGCCTTTTGCTGCTGCTTTCGCTCCAAATACTTCTCCTGCATTTTCATAGCCCTTCTCTAATAATTCTTTATACTCTTCTTTATTGAATGCATAGGCAGCCATGGCTGTAGCTTGAATTCTTGCACCGATTACATCAAGCGGTGAGTGCATTCCGGTTACGATCCGATTCTCCCCCATTTGAGCCGCTCGGGTCAAAAATTCAGCGTATCGTTCTGGTGTAGCGTAGGCAAAAGGCAGAACGGATAGGTACGACGCGCTTGTATGTCCGCTTGGGAAAGCACCATCTTTGCCTTGTCCATCCTCTGCTTCTCTTCTGACATAGCTCAATGCAGGGATAACCTCAACATCGGATTCATACGTTTGGAAATGTCTTTCTCCGGTTGATTTTGTACCTCCTGAAGGTAAGGGTTCATCTGTTGGTTCACCTTCGCCGAGGGTTTCCCAAACAGGAAGACCATTCTGATCGACGATTTCTTTAACCTCTCCGTTTGAATTCATTCTCCACGGTCTTGGTGAAGAGAAGAAGTATTTAGAAGGATTAGATGAAGCAGGGATTTTGAAACGAACGGCGTCTACTAAAGCGATCATATCTTCAAGCTCGTTATTTTCCCAGCTTCCGATTCCCTGGCTCTCGTCTTCTACCGTGGTTTCTGTCAAGACGACATCCATTTCATCGATGCTTCGTTCAACGCTTGTCGTTGGCTTGATGATATCCACATAAGTGTTAGCCAGCGGTCCGAAACCATCGATCATACTATAGATCTTATCTCTTTGGTCATCATAGTAGGCTGCGAGCGCTTCTTCTTTGGTACGATTTTGCGTGACTTCTTCTACATATTTAATATTGGCAACCCAGGTTGCCTTGTTTCTTATTTCGGCATTTGCATATGTTTTCTTATCTGCAACGACAGCGGCTGCATCATTTTTATAGCCGTCAAAATAAATAGTCGGCCCGTCACCATAATTCGCAACCTTGCCGTTGACCCCAGGGACAGTTAAGGCTGTTCCATTTCTCCAGGCCGGTTGGTTCAAGGACCATACTGCATCAAAACCATCCAGAATCTGAATAAAAGGATTTGTTGCAGCCGTGTTTTTGAGTGTGTCGTCGGCTGCATTTTCACCATGTCGCACGGCAGATAAAGAGGCTTCATCCGCAGGAGGGGCAACATTCAGCTGGTTTGTCGTTCCAACGGGTTTAGATGGTTTGGCACCCACTTGGGTATTCGTATCTACAGCGTTAACCAGTATTTCGACGGCTTCGGCACGCGTGATCGAATGAAGAGGTTTAAAGCTGCCATCTTCGTAACCGGATATCATTCCCGCCGCTGCCGCTGCACCTACAGCTCCTTTGCTCCAAGCTGCAATGGTGGATGAATCGCTAAAGGCATCCGCGGCATCCTCGTTATCCTCCAAATTCAGAATTCCCGCGATGATCACTGCTGCTTCTTGACGGGATAAGGAATTCTGCGGCTTCATCGTTTGATTCGAGTACCCGCTTATATATCCAGCGGCGCTGGCTGCAGCCACGGCGTCATAGTACCAGGCATCCACAGAAACATCTTTGAAGTTAATCTTGGTTTGTCCAGAATATCCAAAAGCAGCATTGACTAAATTTATAAACTCGGCTCTAGTGATGGATTTGTTCGGTTTAAAGGTGCGGTCCAAATATCCTCGAACCAATCCTTGATCGATCCAAGCTTGAATTTTGGCTTCTGCCCAGTGTCCTTTAATATCGGAGAGCTGAACCTCCGGGCTCGCTGCGAAACTTTGACCTGCTAACGACGAGCTTGCCATAGATAACATGAGAAGAAATGCGAGTGATTTTTTTGATTGTTTTTTCATAGCCTGCAACTACACGCCCCTATTCTTGATCGTTGAAATTGTTCTACATGCACCAGCAAATGATGAGAAAGTCTCCATTTCAGATGCCTGTTACGCCGTAACTTTAGCATTTTGGGGACTCCGACAGCTATAGAACAATTTCCGCATTATATCAAAATCGTACGATTTGGATGTTTTATGACTCGAAAAATAGAGAAAATCGTACTTTTGTAAAATCGACTGCAGGGATGTGTAAATTCATCGTATCGGAATGTAAAAAATCCAGGAGAGATGATTGATGCTGTTCATTGTGATGGTTATGAATTATATTAATTATATAAACGAAACTCGGTTTCGACAGGTGAAACTAGCTTTAGTTAAAGTAAAAAGTCAGGGACTACCCCGATGCGCTTATGTTCGGGACAGATTTACCATCAACGAGAACGAAGAGGCCCTATAATCATGCTGATATCGAACTGATATATCATACACTGGATGAAGAGCAGGCAGATAAGGTGCTATACAAGAATGCGATGAAATGGTACTTAGAGAGGTCATGAACGGAAATACGTTATTATAGATCGGAACACAACATATTTTTATCCAATAGGAGGTTCTATGGAATTTACAAGAGCAGCTGTGGAGCACCTTCCTGCCATCGTTCGTTTGTTAGCAGATGATGAGTTGGGAGCGACTCGAGAAAGAGCTGAAGATCCATTGCCAGAAGCCTACGTCCAAGCATTTACAAGAATGGAGCAGCAGACAGGCAATTTCATTATCGTTGCTCTGGAAGACAACCAAGTGATCGGTTGTCTTCAGCTGATCATTATTCCTGGAATTGCAAGACTAGGGATGACACGTGGTCAGATCGAGGGAGTTCGTATCGACCGTAATTATCGGGGGAAAGGCTTCGGAGAGTCTTTCATTCGGTATGCGATTCATGAGGCTGAAGCAATGGGTTGTGACATGGTTCAACTGACAACGGACAAAGAACGTAAAGGGGCTCTTAGATTCTACGAACGACTCGGATTTGTTGCGAGCCACGAAGGTTTGAAACTCTTACTTAGTAAATAGTATGAAATTGAATATAAATTAACATGAAGCAGCTGCTGAAAAGGCAGCTGCTTTTTTGCATTAAGCATCGTAAAGTCATCAATTTGAAGAGGGTTAAAACGGCGAAAGATACTCATGCCTTCTTACTTTTTTAAGATTTCGTTGTACATCGGTTAATTAAATTAAGTTTTTTTTCTGTAAAGTTTATATTGTTAATCTTTAATCCTTATGCTAAACTCAATCTCACTAACATGTTAGTAAAACTAACGCTAAATCGAATATTAAGGGGAGTTTATCATGGGGGAACGTACTTCACGTAAGGTTTGTCTGGCTGTTTCAGCTTTTCTTGTGCTGAGTTCAGTCAATTATGTAGGGTATTCTAACATTTCAGAAGCTTCATCTAAATCGGAAACACACTATTTAGCAGCAAATGCGGATAACGTTCGGTGGGGGAATATCGGGAAAGGCGACCCCGTTCTTACAGTGAACTCTGGAGATATCGTCACGGTCGAAGCCATTACTCATCACTCCGGTGATGATTATGAGCGGATGATCGAGGGCGATGCGGGAGTGGAGGACATTTTTCACTGGGACAGCGAACATAAACACATGGCAGATCGAGGCCCTGGCGTACATATCATGACTGGACCTATTGAAGTAAAGGGCGCAGAGCCCGGAGATGTGCTGGAGGTTCGTATACTAGATATGCAGCTGCGCCCTAACGGGAATGAGAAATATGCAGGTCAAACCTATGGTGTTAATGTGGCTGCGAACTGGGGTTATCTGTATGGGGAGATGATAGAAGAGCCGAAGAAACGAGAGGTTGTAACGATTTATGAGATGAGTTCGGACGGTGTAACGGATTACGCTACTGCTTTATACAACTATATGTGGACGCCTCAGACGGATCCGGATGGTAAAGTGCATCCAATCATTAAGTATCCAGGAATCGTTGTGGATCATGATACCATCGAGAAGAACTTCAATGTACTTGAAGGCGTACAGGTTCCGGTTAGGCTGCATTTTGGTACCATGGCTGTTGCTCCGAAGGAAGCAGATATCGTGGACTCGGTTCCGCCTTCCTACTATGGTGGTAACATTGATGACTGGCGTGTAACCGAAGGGGCAACGATGTATTATCCGGTTTCCGTTGAAGGCGCACTGTTAACGGTAGGCGATCCGCATGCGGGTCAGGGCGATTCAGAGCTTAACGGCACGGCAATTGAGACATCGGTGACAGGGGATATTCAGCTTATCCTTCATAAGAAAGATCAGCTTAGTCCTAAGCTCAGCGAGCTTAACTACCCACTTCTCGAAAATGAAAACGAATGGGTTGTTCATGGCTTCAGCTATGCAAACTATTTAGAAGAGCTTGGAGCAAATGCCCAGGAGGATATTTATAACCAATCGTCCCTTGATAAAGCGATGAAAGATGCCGCATTCAAGACAAAATCCTTCTTAATGAAGGGCATGAATCTAACGGAGGATGAAGCCTATTCCCTAATGTCCATTTCCTCCGATTTTGGAATCACTCAAGTGGTTGACGGCAATTGGGGCGTGCACGCAGTCATTAACAAAGGACAGTTCGGTGATGCGGAGCAAAAGACAGTGGGGCTAAGAAACAGCTTCGAGAGCTTCGGCGCAAAGGTAGGCTGGGAGCCAGGGACAGAAACGATCACGATTCAATATCATGGCAACACGCTATCCTTGAGAGTGGGGGAGCCAACCGGAACGTACAATGGCAAGAAGCTTAAATTAACGGCGAAGGTAGAGCTGTCAGATAGCCATACAGCGGTGGTTAGCGAATATTTTGCCGAGTTCTACAAGTCTAAGTTATCCAAGACCAATCATTAAATCATAGCCTGCTAGCAGAAAAGAGAGAATCTCAGGACCTTGCTAGGTCTCTAGGTTCTCTCTCTTGTCCATTGGACGATATCTTATATATTTAAGCCGTCCTGATTTTTGTGGCGCTTCAGCAGTATTTGGTTCTCTACTCGTAGAATCCCTGTCAGCGCATAAATCGATTTATGCATAAACCGCTCCATCTGCTCCATATCCTCGACCAAAATATGAACATGAAGCAAACAGGCGCCTGTCATTTCATATAATACAGCAACTTGTTCATTCGCTTTCAGTTCTTCGACAATCGTATTCAAATGGGCGGGCTCCACTTCTAGCTCCAGATAGGCAGATATTTTCTTGCCCAATTTTTCAGCGTTTACGACGATTGAGAACTGTTCAATGATGCCTTGGTTAACAAGCTTGTCAATTCGTTCCTTCACCGCAACCCCTGACAGTCCAACCTCCTTGGCCAAATCGGTGTAAGAGATCCTGCTGTTCTGGGCTAGGCGCTGCAAGATATGGTTATCAATTGAATCTAGCATGGTTTCACCTCTTAGTCGCTATTGTACCAGATTGGACAAGATATAAACCATTACGGTAACGGATTTATCTAGAATTCGGATGTATAGGTGCGATCCAGTGTTGTTCAATCATCGATATATTTTTCACCCTGACTTATCAGGAGCGGATCTTACGGGATGTATTTTTCTTGCTCAAGCACAGGTCAATTCAGCCAAAGGTAATCAACATACCCAATTACCTCGTTATTTAAAACACCCTGCTCATTGGTCATTTGCAGATGGAGAATCCTAAGGCATAAATTTGATATTTCAAACTAAAGTTTCAGATAGGAGATGAGATTGACACGGTGACCCTATTCTATTATGTTGCAGCAAGCCATGAGCTTCCTATAGGCTCGTTCGGACAGAAAAAACAGTGATGACGATTCATGATTACATAACGAATGTGAAACCCTGCCGCTAAGGAGCAACGCGGTATGCAATTACTGCTGGAGAAATACCCAAGAGGAGATAAACTTATGGATATCTATGATACAGAAGAGGATGCAGCAGGATTATATATAACGGGTCCCATAACCAGAGAAGAATCATCGCATCCTTTCCGACATCCATTTGTTTATCAAGTGTATCCAGAAGAAGGTTCCTTTGAGATCAATGACGAAATTAAACATGCTCCCCCATGTTATATCATGTAAACAAAAAGTGCGTGGTAGAGCTTTTCAAATATTTAAGCTCCAATATGGAAATTGGTGAGGACGTAGAGCTGTATTGCTGCTGGGCGCACGGACAGAAGAGGTTTGCGGATGCTCCAAAAAAAGAACTCGATCTCGTGATCGATCTATCCACATTTCATTTGGGGAATGAGTTCGAGTGGAAAGAACGTCAGCATATCCATGTTAACAAGTGAACTTCTATAAGAGGAAACTTTTAACTATGAATAAGGAGGCAAATATATCATGGTCAATGACATATACCAAAAATCTGCTCCTTCTTTTTTTAAGAAGAGTCTCGTTCAGTCATCATTATCAGTTTTGATCCCAGTGATCATCGGAGTTATATACGGTTTTATGATAAATGATGAGACTACACGTGGATATATAAACCAAGCATTACCGAGTCAAGCTGGACCTGATCTTCATCAATATTTGCCCCTTGTGATTGCTGTGTTCGTATACTCCTATTTTATTCAAAAAAAGCAAAGAAATCTTCTAAAAAAAACGATATTGATTTGGCTTCATATTTTCATCGCAGTCCTAAGCTTTATTTTTTCTCTTTTCTTTTTGCTAATGTTGTAATCACTAGGAGGAATATCTCTTGAAAATTAGAATGCAAGAAGCGGAAGAACTGTTACTCGTTTATATCTATTTCTATGAGCAAGAAGGATACATGCTTAATAATGGAGGAGAGTCATATAAAGAGTGCTACTTATTGTTAGATGAAGTTAACGACTGGATAGGTATATCACTAGAAAGCGAAAATATGATCAAGGATCACATCGAAATACATAATGGATTTATAAACTTTGCTGATAATGAATGGACAATTCTTTTTGGGAAAGGTCTTCAAATCCACAATAAAGTGAAATATGAATGCATTACAGATTTGCACGATCGTTTTTATAGAGGAATTGAGTTGATTCTGGTGAAAAGTATTGTTCCAAACATTAGTCATGCATCAAATTTATTGAGAATCAGTTAGTTGTAACTCATCATCAGGCACAAAATGAGCTCCAATTAAAAACATCTGTGGAGGGAAACTTGTGGAAGTCAGACAAATGGCAACAGCATTCTTGATATATCAAGAGCATGTATTGATGATGAGGAAGGCTAACAGTAAAATTTTTAACTTTGAATTTTGGGGTGGTATCAGGTTACCCTTTTTATATATACATGTAACAGAGAAAAGATGATCTGGGAGCAGACTGCCGCGGCAGCTGTTCCCTTTTTTAATGTAGTAGGAAAGGCATACAGCTGTACATATGGTTCTCTTATACAAAGAGAAGTAAAGATCATCTATTCTGAGATCCGTAATAAACAATCGCTTAGTACAAATAAAGAATATTGCATTTACTTATGGAATGAGCAAGTGAAATGACGTTATAACGTCACTCTAACGGGAAATACTAATTAATATACTAGACTAAAACCTCCTGATAGATGCTAACTAGATTTAACAGCTCTTTTTGGTGAACATAGCGCAAGAATAATTAAAACTGCGGAACGGATGCTTGCTACTATTTTAGGAGGGAGAGTGAGGCTTTGAACACATCGAATCTTATTATAACTACGATTAATTATATAGAAGATCACTTGACTGAAAAATTGAATTTGGATGTAATTGCAAACGCCTTGCATTATTCGAAATACTATTTGCATCGGATATTTTCAAAGAGGGTTGGTATGACTATCCATGAATATGTGCAGCGACGACAATTAACGGAAGCGGCAAAGTTACTTGCCTTTTCGAATAAACCCATTCTGGATATTGCAATACTAGCGGGCTACGATAGTCAGCAGGCTTTCACTACTATTTTTAAAGCGATGTATAAGAAAACGCCGCTTCAATTTAGAGAAGACGAACAATATTATGCGCTACAGTTAAGATTCAGATTCGATGATGAATATTTTCGGGAAGAAAGCAAAAAAGAAGCGGAATTCGGAAAGAAAATTAGATTTGCATCTGAGAAAGATGTTGATGCTTGGATGAACTTGGTCCGCCTTGTTATTGATGGTTACCCTTACCTTTATGAGGAAGAGCATATGAAGGTGTTGCGTAAGTGCATTGCAGAAGGACGAGCCTTTATCATGACAGAGGGCGATACTGTTATTGGAAATATGATGATTTCTTACGCGAGGGAAAGCATCGATTTCTTGGGAGTTCATCCTTTATACCGCAAGCAGGGGATTGCCAAATTATTTATGGAAGTGGTTATTAGTGAATGGTTAAAGATCAATAGTATTAGCATAACTACATTCCGAGAAGGAGATAAAGCAGATACCGGTTATCGGAAAGCATTGAAAGAGCTAGGATTTGCAGAAGCTGAATTGTTGACCGAATTCGGTTATCCGACGCAGCGAATGGTTTTACACAGTAAACAACTTGAAAGGGGATATAATAACGATGATTCATATTGAAAACTGGATGGAGTTATATTCGAATACGGTTAGGAGGGTGTTTCGTGATAGAGTAATATTTATTGGTCTGCAAGGCAGCTATGGACGAGGAGAAGCCAATGAGAACAGCGATATAGACGTGGTTCTGATTTTGGATAGGGTAAAGCTGGAGGATTTGAAACAGTACAATTCAGCTATCCAGAGTTTGTCTAATCGAGAGAAAATTTGCGGCTTCGTATCCGGTGTAAATGAAATTGCTGGATGGGCAAAATACGATTTGTTTCAGTTCTATCACGATACGATCTCTTATCACGGCAACTTGAATAAAATGATTCCTCCAATTGAGCATACTGATATCCGGCATGCGGTTTTAAACGGTGCCTGCAATCTCTATCATATGTGCAGCCACAATTATTTGCATAGCGCAGATATGCAGGCACTTGCCGGGCTTTACAAAGCAGCTGTTTTTACACTACAGGCAAAGCATTATTATGAAACAGGGAGTTACATTAAGCAGAGAACAGAGATGTATGACGTGCTTGTCGATCAGGATCGTCGTATCCTTCAGATTTCAGAACAGTTTAAATCCGGCAGCTTCAGCGAAGATCAGTTTGAACAGTTTACGGACGAAATGTTGAATTGGACAAGTGGATTGATTACGACTCTTTCAAAATACGTACCTGCCAATTGAAAACAGCTGTAACAGGGCTGAAGCAAATAGCTATTGATCAATTAGTACGATCGTGCTAATATTTGATCATGAGTACTAAATCTAATGAAAAGACGTTTATTGAAAAAGCGCGAAGAGCGCAAATCATGGATATCGCTATTGAGACGATATGGGATCTAGGGTATGCACAGGCTTCGATCGGACAAATTGCTAAACGGGCTGGGATTAGTAAGGGGGTCGTTACGTATCATTTTTCCAGCAAGGATGAACTAATGCAAAATATTGTAGTGGATTTATACATGAAGGGAGCCTCGTTTTTGTCAAAAATCGAAAATGAATCCACTCCGTCTTCTATGCTGAAGTGCTATATCGAAACAAATCTAGAATTTATTCATGCGCATAAGGAACAGGTGGCTGCTGTCGCTGAAATTGTGATGAATGTTAGAGATGAAGAAGGGAAGCTGTTTTTTCATAAACCAGGAGATAATGCGATATATGAGCCACTTATTGAAATTCTACAATGGGGCCAAGAGGACGGAAGTTTCCGGACTTTTACGTCTACAGGCACTAGAGTGTTAGCTATGACGATTAGAAGTGCAATTGATCTCGCAAGTCAGCAGCTCGTAACGAACCCTGATTTTGATATCACTGAATATTCTAAAGAGCTGATCCAATTATTTGAATCCACAACACGTCAGACTCATTCCTAGGTAAAAAAAGTATAAAATTATGGAGTTGATCTCTTGAAAACATTTCAATTAATCCTTGCTGTTGTTTTTTTCGGTTTAGGAGTTCGTGGAATTATTACGGGTCTTGTTCACGGTGCAGCAGATTCATTTTTACTTTATACAAATTTGCAGGATAACCTCGAAATGTATGCCAATATTTTATTCATTATCATTAGCTTTTGTATCCTGGGTCTTTCGCGAAACAAAAAGAAGGCTTGAGGGTAAAAATTTAGTGCTGTATATATTCTTCCGATTACGTGAGAGAAATTGAATGGCTAATGGGAACGTAAATTCAACTTAGCATGGAGTAGCTAGCCGATGGGCAGCTGCTCCTTTTTCATTACATTGTAGATTGAAAAGAGGACTTATAATTCTACAAAGAGCTTTACAGTATTATATTTCGGTAATAAATTAGATACATATCAAATTATAATATTGTATAATTAGCTGAACAAGTCCGAAGCCATGTCAAATAAGCAAAAGGAGATAACCCATGAATATAGAGGATATTCCTGCTCAGCTTGTAGATCTAATCGGTGAGATTCGCAGCATCTCATATCCAAAGCAGGGTCATACTTCACTTGTCGTGAAGATCGAAACGCGTGATCACCAGTTCGTGATTAAGAAGACAGAGCATGACTTATTTAACGAATGGTTATCAGATGAATATGCAGCGATGCAATATCTTTCGACTACGGGTCTGCTTGTTCCAAGCACGTATGCTTTCCATGTGGAAGGCAATTCAAGATGGCTGCTCATGGATTACATAGATGGAATAAGCTTGAGACATTTCTTGAGCGATCAACCTAACCACAGGGATCGAGAAGAAGTGGTGTCTCAATATGGTGCATGCCTAAGGAGAATTCATGAATGTCCATGTCCTGGACCATTACATAAGAATGATCCGCCCTGGATCGATTCGATGCTTATGAAAGCCAGATACAATCTAGCTAATTATAATATAGATGGAACAGAAGAACTGCTCATGCGACTAGATAGGAACAGACCACTACCGATAAAGAATACGCTGATTCATGGTGACTTCCATACGAATAATGTATTAATTAAAAACAATAAGGTATGCGGCATTATCGATTGGCCCAGAGCAGGCTATGGTGATCCACGATTTGATATGGCACTCGCGATTCGTCCGAAGCAGGGAGTATTTGATCAAGCGAGGGATAAGGAAATCTTTTTGGAGTCCTATGGCAGGTTAAGGATAACGGAGGAAGAATACGCGTATTTTCAAGAAGGGATATATCGGTTTTTCTAACAAGAGAGCATTAATGGAGTACAGGCGCTACTGAGTATTACTATAGAGATTTGCTTTTTCGTCAGTGCAAAATTTCCTTATCATGATATATGGAACTACAAATTTACTGAACCTTCTGATATGTTTATTGCATAAAATGTATAAGCTTGTACCAAGTTCTATATAGAATGCTCATGATTCTTAACTCAAGAAAGGGAAGGTGTATATTCGATGACTGCGCCAGCACAGCTTATGAACGTTATTGAATTGATCGCTAGAGCATTAAATGAGGAGGGTGTCCGATATGTATTTGCGGGTTCACTCAGCTCTTTTATCCAAGGATGCAAAATTACGCCTGGAGATATTGATATTCTTGTATCCAAGCCAGAAGATGTCCATAACATTGGAAAGATTTTTGAAGAGTTTCTTACTAAGGATGAGAGCTTAGATGAATTAAACACATCAATGGAGGACTGGTACTCATCGGCTTCTACTCCTACTAGGACGTTTACCGATTTTTCGAAAAACCATTGGACCTTTGCCCGCCTTGTCGTGCATGGAATTGTGTTTGAAGCTGCATGCATTCAGCCACCAGAACATATTGAGTACATCCATGGCTCAGGCTTCTGGGAAAATGGACCGCATGTATGGGAACACATCGTTTCACTCCCTTATAAGGATATGATGCTGCCCGTCATTCCATTGGAGATCCAGCTAGAAACCAATATGAGCCGAAATATAGAGGAAAGAATCAACAAAATTATTAGTATATTTCAAACGGAGGGTTATAACGAACAATTAGTTGACTATGCTTTAAATGAGAAAAACAGATTGAGACTAAAGGAAATTTTGGCGTGAAAATAGTACATATTATGGTATCAGAGTCGAATCTATAGATTTTTTATGTTATTTTAATGTTTTATTTTTGAAATCCTTTATATTTAATAAAAGGTCATGATATGGAAAGACACGAAGGGAGTTTTAGTTTAATGGATAACAACAAACCATCGCGTTTCGACAACGAGGAAGAGAAACAGAATTCTTTGCAAGAAGAGAAAGAAATACAGCAAGGAAGTGAGCCTGCTGGGGAATCCGAATCACAGCTGGAATCGTCTGAGGCACAGCCGGTAACAGAGGTGGAAGGACAGCCGGAAGCAGCTACAGCCCCAGAGATGCAAAAGGATCAGGCAGAGAACGAAGAGCAGCCAGCAGCCAAAGGGAAGAATAGTGTAGTCTGGATGGTGATATCTGGAGTTCTTGCAGCTGCGCTCATTATCGTCCTTATATATCCTCCGTTTGGAGGCGGTAAGGAAGCTGTTGCATCTGTGAATGGGACAGACATTTCCAAGGACGAGCTGTATAACGAACTTGTGACACTTGGCGGACAATCCACGTTGGAGAATATGATTACGATGGAGCTTGTGGATCAGGCAGCGTCTGAGGCTAACGTGACGGTAACAGAAGAGGACGTGAATGCCGAGCTTGAAACGTTGAAGACGCAATATGGCGGTGAAGAAGCATTTAACTCGGCACTTGCTCAATCTGGAATGACACTTGACGCTCTTAAGAAAAATATGGATCTTCAAGTGAAAATGCGTAAAATTCTAGAGCCGCAAACCGAAGTAACCGATGAGCAGATCAGCACTTACTATGAGGAGAACAAGGCGTCCTTTGCTACACCAGAGCAAGTGAAAGCTTCTCATATTCTCGTTAAAACTAAAGAAGAAGCAGATGCGATCAAGAAAGAGCTGGATGGTGGAGCAGACTTTGCAACACTGGCAAAGGAGAAATCCACAGATACGGCTTCCGCAGCAAATGGCGGCGATCTCGGGTTCTTTGGTGAAGCAGATATGGTAGAGCCATTCTCGAAAGCAGCTTTTTCCATGGAGATTGATGAAATCAGTGATCCGGTGAAGTCGGATTATGGTTACCACATCATCATGAAGACAGATCATAAAGAAGCGACGAATCCAACACTGGAGGACAAGAAAGAAGAAATTCGCAAAATATTGGTGGATCAACAAATTGGTGAGCTTAGCTCCACTTGGATGACTGACCTGCGTTCCAATGCCGAAATTTCAAATACACTTACGCCAGCAGAGGAAAGTACAGATGCAGATGCGGCTACGGATTCCACTGAAGATACAGGAGCAACAACAAACGAATAATCGGTAACGATGGGTTACATGAAAAAATAAGCAGCCGATGCAATGAACTTCAGTTCAATTGCATCGGCTGCTTTTTTCTACTCCAAAAATGACACGGATACATAATAGGATACAAAAAAATAATATATAAGTCTATTACTTTTTTTGAAGATTTTGTATATTTATTCATGCGACCGCGGCGCAGCAAATTTACCGAATGGAAGGAAGAGTTATTACATGATTACGCTCAGAAAAATTACACTGGAAAACCGACGTGAAATCTTCAATCTGGAGGTAACAGAGGATCAGCGCCGCTATGTAGCCTCCAACCTGTCTAGTGTGGCTTCGTGTTATGTGCTGGCTACGAATGGAGGGCATCCATTTCCTTTTGCCATTTACGCGGATGAACTGCCGGTTGGTTTTGTATTGATCACTTATCAGATAACGGGGTACGAGCTCCCGAGTATTGCAGATGACAGCTACTGTATCCTGAGATTGATGATGGACACGCGATATCAGAACCAAGGTTATGGCCGTGAAGCGATGAGTCGAATTCTTGCATTTATCCGTACCCGCCCGGCAGGACCTGCACGATATTGCTGGATCTCTTATAAGGCGGAGAACACGGCAGCGAAAAAGCTCTACGAAAGGGCCGGCTTCCGCGATAACGGTGAAGTCGTGGAAGGGGAACAGGTTACCGTATTGGAGCTCTAATTGTCATTATAAAAAGAAGTCAGCTGATCATACCGATCAGCTGACTTTTTAAATTAATAGATAGGAAACGATGTCATCGCCTATTAGGTTAGAGAGAAGGTTCAATCTTAATTAATTTTGAGCCCCATAATGGATGATTCGTAAACCCTATGTAATAATAATTTCCTTCTATAAGTAAATTTCGAACCATTTCATGAGTTTTAATATCGACTCGGGTTATAGAATCGCCCATCAGAACTTGGATGGTATGATCATCAATGGACTGCAAAGTGACAATGGCGCTAGTCGTACTCTTATATAAGAATAAATAATAACAAATAGCTAGCACACTAGCTACAACACCAACATAGCGAAGCCTTGATTTTATTGTTGGTAAATACATTAGTAAATCCTCCAGTAAATTCTCCAGTCTAAACAATGATGTAAATTTCAAGTACAGCGTTATAGCATCTTCAATTATGATCTAATTAGGGGTTGTAATTAAAAATTTGATTATATATTGTGATTACAAAAACCATTAACATAATACAATGCGACCCAATAAAGTAAAGTTTTTTGTTATTGAAAATACCTTTATTGTGTAATTTTCGAAGTATGATTGCAGTAATAATATTGATCACTATAAAAGCAACTATTAATGCAAAAATAGGCAAAACCAATAAACCCATCTGATCTTCATAAGTTAAGTGACCAGGCGATTGCGAACTAGCATAGCTTCTCGATAATTGAGTATTTATATTTGAAGCTGTTACTCCTAACCAGGTCAAAGCTGCACTTAGGACCAAATGTAGAAACATAATGAGATACACTTAGCCTTCACCTCTGTACCAATAAGTGATTTGAATTACAAGCTGCTGTTAAATAAAACTTAAATGAATATAATATAATACCAATTATTATGCAATATTGTTTATATAGATAAATTTAAAATGTCATATAACAATACGAAAGTAAGATTCATTTGTTGCTGTCCTTTTAAAGCAATGATGATCACGATGGACATATTTGGAAGATAGTAAGCATCCGAATACCAACTTTAAAAAACAAGGCAGCCGTAACGGCTGCCTTGTTTTAATGCATATATTCACCATTTATCTCTTCTGAACGGTCTCACCGTAAACCAGCTCGGGCTGATAGTACGTGCTGTCCGGCAAGTCTCTTTTGCCTTGTAATTTCCTAATGATCCAGTCGGCGGCATCGCGTCCCATCGTTTCCTGAGGGTGAGTCAGCGTCGTTAACTGGATGTTCGCATTCTTGGCGATATAGGAGTTGTCCTGACCGATGATGGATAACTCCTCCGGAATTGAGATTCCCAATTGTCTGCACGCATGAACCACTTCAAGACCAACCTCGTCGTTATAGCAGACGATAGCGGTCAGTACTTCTCTATTCACATCCAGAAAATCCTTTAGATTGCTCGATAGCGCCTGCTTCGTCTCCGTATCAAAGGAAAAAACGAGCTCTGGGTGAAAGCGTAATTTGGCTTCTCCAAGTGCTTTGATATAGCCTTTCATCCGATACTTTCCTTGCAAATCATCCATTTTGGAGATGAGTCCGATCTGAGTGTGTCCGTTCGATATCATTTCTTTTGTCGCCAGATAGCTGGACTGCACGTCATCGAGGCACATAAAAGGAACATCAATCTCCTCGTAATAGGCATTAATCATAATAAAGGGGATGTCCTGTTCCTTAAATGACAGGTAATATGCAATATTTGGGTTGTACAGATTGCTCTTGGTAGGCTCAATGATCAGTCCGTCCACACCGTAGGAGAGCATCATCTCCAGCGCCTTTTTCTCCTGTGCCACATCATTGTTAGTGCTGGCCAGCAGGAGTGAATAATTGTCCTCATTCAGTCTGCTCTCAATCCCGCGAATGATAGAGGGGAAGATGTAGTCAGAGATGTAGGTTGTGATGACACCGATCGTCTTTTTACTAGAGCCCCCGCCTGTTCTCAGCCGATATTGGTTGCTGACATAGGTGCCGGACCCCTTTTCACTCCGCAAAAAACCCTCGTTAGATAGCTCCAGGATCGCCTTCCGAACCGTTTGTCTGCTGACCTCATACATCGATTGCAGAGCAGACTCCGTAGGAATTTGTTCTCCTACGCTATAATCTCCGGATAGTATTTTACTCTTTATATCATCAATGATGACTTGATACTTTGGTTTCATGTAACTCCTTCTTCCACACTTGTTCGCTATGTTAATCGTTCTTTTGTCAAATTTGTATGTACAAATTATAGCATGAATGTGAAATAAATAAAGAGAAGGCCCTATTTTAAATTACCGTGCGCTGTATTTAGGTAGAACTAGCAAGGTATCACTATATTTGTAAACTCATGCCAGAACGCTTCGATAAAGCTTTTTATATGACCGATTTAGAAGAAAGCACAAAAATATATTATGTCCATATTTGTATGTATATATAACTAATAATATTGACAAATGTACGTACAAAAAATATACTATACCTGTCAATTTAGAAAGCGCCTTCTTACAATGATCTAATAATGAAGCGCTGCCAGAGAGGTGACCAAGGTAATGTCGAGTCAAGTAAGCATCGAACAAGCGATTGCTAAGGGAGAAACGTCGCTTGGTATTGAGTTTGGATCCACACGGATCAAGGCTGTTCTTATTGATGGACGGTTTCAAACGATCGCATCTGGAAGCTACGAGTGGGAGAATCAGCTGAAGGATGGTTTTTGGACGTACAGCCTGGACGATATTATTACAGGTCTGCAAGAGGCTTACCGGGAGATGAAGCAGGAGGTTGAACGGAATTACGGAATGACCCTCCAAACGGTCGGTTCGATCGGCTTCTCTGCAATGATGCACGGATATATGGCTTTTGACGATTCAGATAAACTGCTCGTTCCGTTTCGGACCTGGCGCAATGCAACAACAGGGGCAGCGGCGAGAGCATTGACGGAACAATTCAAGTTCAATATTCCTGAACGCTGGAGCATTGCTCACCTCTATCAAGCGATATTAAATGAGGAAGAGCATGTGCCTCAGATTCGATTCGTGACAACTTTGGCCGGCTATATACACTGGCTGCTGACAGGAAAGAAAGCACTTGGCATCGGGGATGCGTCAGGCATGTTCCCCATCGATGAATCTACGCAAAATTATAACGAATCCATGATCCAGCAGTTTAATGAGCTGGTTGCAGATAAAGGATATCCGTGGAAGGTAAGTGACCTGCTGCCTAAGGTATATTCTGCAGGCGAAGCAGCAGGCGCGCTGTCCGAAGCGGGGGCCAAGATTTTGGACCCAACACTAGATTTACAGCCAGGCATTCCTTTGTGTCCACCGGAAGGGGACGCGGGTACAGGGATGGTGGCGACGAACAGTGTAAGAAAGCGTACGGGTAATGTCTCGGTAGGCACATCTGTTTTTGCCATGATCGTCCTGGAGAAGGAGCTGTCCAAGGTTTACCCGGAGATCGATATGGTTACGACGCCAAACGGCAGTCCAGTGGGTATGGTTCATGCGAACAATTGTTCAAGTGACCTCAACGCATGGCTCGGATTGTTCCGTGAGTTCTCTGAAGCAGCCGGGCAAAAGATGGATACAGAGAAGCTGTACAGCGTGCTGCTGAACAAAGCGCTGGAGGCTGATCCTGACGGTGGAGGCTTGCTGAGCTACGGCTATTATTCCGGTGAAAATATTACAGGTCTTGAAGAGGGACGCCCGCTGTTCGTACGTTCCCCGGAGAGCAAATTTAATCTCGCCAACTTCATGAGAGTCCATCTGTTCACTGCATTTGGCGCTCTAAAAATCGGGATGGACATCTTGACGAAGGAAGAGAATGTTGCGATCGACAGCATCCTGGCTCATGGCGGATTGTTCAAGACGCCGGTTGTCGGCCAGAAAATGATGGCAGCCGCACTTAACGTGCCCGTATCGGTTACATCGACGGCCGGAGAAGGTGGAGCTTGGGGGATGGCGGTTCTCGCTTCATACCTCCTGAACAAGAACGGTGAAGAGAGTCTGGAGAATTTCCTGGATGAGAAAGTATTCAGCGATGTGGAAGAAGAAGAGATTCGTCCGGATGCAGCGGATGTGAAGGGCTTTGAGGTCTTTATCGAGCGATACAAGAAGGGGCTTGTCATTGAGCAGGCTGCTGTAGACAATTTAGTGTGAAATAGGAGGGACCAAGGTGTTAGAACAACTGAAAGAAGAAGTGTTCCAGGCGAACCTCGATTTGCCGAAACAAGGTCTAATAAAATATACATGGGGTAATGTTAGTGCAATTGATCGGGAGAGCGGATTATTCGTCATCAAACCGAGCGGTGTCAGCTATGAAACGATGAAGGCCAGCGATATGGTCGTTGTGGATCTGGATGGCAATGTGGTTGAGGGAGAACTGAGACCTTCTTCTGATACACCGACACATGCCGTGCTATATAAGCACTATGCAGAGATCGGCGGCATCGTACACACGCATTCCATGTGGGCAACGGTCTGGGCTCAGGCTGGACTTGATGTACCTGTGATGGGAACAACTCATGCGGATACTTTTTATGGATCGATTCCATGTGCGCGTTTCTTGACCCAGGAGGAAGTGGATCGTGGTTACGAGGCAGAGACAGGTCGCGTCATTATCGAAACCTTCGAGCAGCGTGGTATTGATATCATGTCGATCCCTGGTGTATTGCTCCAGGGACATGGACCTTTTACTTGGGGCAAGGATGCCAAGTCCGCGGTGATGAACAGTGTCGTGCTGGAGGAAGTATCCAAGATGAATCTGTTTGCCAGAGAATTAAACCGTTTCGCTCCAGAGCTGCCACAGCGTATTCTTGACAAGCATTATTTGCGCAAGCACGGTAAAGACGCTTATTACGGACAGAAGTAAAGCAGGGGGCAGAGCCCGAAATTATAAAATACAACTTATAGAAAAGAGGATGAACATATGTCAGCAGCAGCAAAACAATTTTGGTTTGTCGTAGGTTCACAGCACTTGTATGGAGAAGAAGCTCTATCCGAAGTGAAGGCACACGCACAGGAAATGACAGATGCGCTGAATAACAGCGGCGTATTGCCTTATCCGCTTGTACTGCAGGATCTCGCAGTCAGTGCAGACAAAATTACAAGCATTATGAAGGAAGTCAACTATCGTGACGAGGTTGCCGGCGTAATTACCTGGATGCATACGTTCTCACCTGCAAAAATGTGGATTCGTGGAACGAAGCTGCTGCAAAAGCCTTTGCTTCACCTGGCTACACAATATAACGAGAGCATCCCTTGGGCAACTATTGACATGGACTTCATGAACTTAAACCAGGCAGCACATGGTGACCGCGAGTATGGATTTATCAATGCACGGCTGAACAAACAAAATAAAATTGTAGTTGGCTACTGGGAACGTCCGGAAGTGCAGCAGCAAATTGCAGATTGGATGGACGTCGCTGTTGCTTATAACGAGAGCTTCAACATCAGAGTAGCCCGCTTTGGCGATAACATGCGTAACGTTGGCGTTACAGAAGGGGATAAGGTAGAGGCTCAAATCCAATTTGGATGGACAGTGGACTACTTTGGCATCGGCGACCTTGTGCAAGTGGTCAATGAGGTAACTGAAGAAGAAATCAATGATTTGTTTAGTGAATATGCGGAGCTGTACGAATTTGATTATGGCACTTACAGCAAGGAAGATTGGGAAGCCAGTGTCAAAGTCCAAGCGAGCTATGAGATTGCCCTTAAGCGTTTCCTCGATCAAGGAGGCTACAATGCCTTTACTTCGAACTTCGAGGATCTGCATGGCATGAAGCAGCTTCCGGGTCTTGCGGTACAGCGCCTGATGGCCCAAGGCTACGGCTTTGCGGGTGAAGGCGACTGGAAGACAGCAGCCTTGGATCGTCTGCTCAAAGTCATGAGCCATAACGAGTCTACCGGCTTTATGGAAGACTACACTTATGAGCTCGCGGCAGGTCAGGAATCCATACTTCAATCTCACATGCTTGAGGTAGATCCAACACTGGCGGTTAACAAGCCTAAAGTTGTCGTTTCTCCACTGGGTATCGGCGATCGCGAAGATCCAGCACGTCTTGTGTTCGATGGCAAGGCAGGAGAAGGTGTTGTCGTATCGATGGCTGACTTCGGCACACATTACAAGCTGCTCATTAACGAAGTATCTTTGTTTGAGCCAACAACGCCTGCGCCTAAGCTTCCTGTTGCCCGTGTGTTGTGGAATGTGAAGCCGAACTTCCAGGATGGCGTCAAAGCGTGGATTGAGAACGGCGGCGGTCACCATACCGTTGTATCCTTGAACCTCACCACCGATCAGATCATAACCTATGCGAAGCTTGTGAATTTGGACTATGTTGTTATTAAATAGGGAGCTTGTATAGATTAGCTAGAACTAATGATGCAAAAATACCCAAATAGAATTGAGGAATTGGCAGTATGCCGGTTCCTCTTTTTTTAATGCAAAAGAGCGGATTATAACAGGAATGGAACGAAACCTTTCATATCTGATAATCGTCTATATAACGAAGATGGAATATTTAGAAATTAATGGAGCTGATAGAGTGAAGAAGTGTGTAATTGCTATCATCGCAGCTGCGCTATTGATAAATTTTTATGGAGTTTTCCATGCAGACAAGGCTTTTGCCTGTAACTGTGTAAGCTTTGAACCAAATGAAGCTTATGAACATGCTGAAGCAGTATATACAGGTAAAGTGCTTGAGATCAAGCAGGAACGTATTCAGGAAGGCGTCAGAGGGACGATAGAATACAGGGATGCGAATCTGATGGATATTGAAGAGACATGGAAGGGTGTTAATGAATCACAAATCATTGTATACGATGAGGGTGAGGAGAATTCGTGCGGCATCAATTTTGAGGCAGGAAGCACCTATCTTGTGTACAGCTACAGAGTTGAGAATAGCGATCTCTACACAAGCCTATGCAGCCGTACAGCAGAAATATCGCAAGCTGAGCAGGATTTGGAATTTTTGGGCCAGGGGAGAAAGGCAGGAAATGAAGTCAATCTTGCAGATGAGATGAGTCAAATATCGAACAAAGACTATGACATGGAGATGTTTATCGGCGGCATACTGGTTGTTATATTGGCGGTAGCAGCGATGATCTTTTTGAAGAAAAGAAGAGGGGGCAAACATAGGTAAACAAGGAGGACCTGGTATAATTGAAACATCATATATCGAACAGAATCAGGAGCTTGCACCATGAACAATCAACAATTGCTTGAGCTGTTGTATCAAATGTCAGGCCATGAATTAATGTATAGGGAAGACGAAAGAAGTTGGACTAATGAGGGAACCCCCGCTTGGAATGCAGCCCGAATTGCTGAAGGCTTAACGGATGCAGCTGTGATCCCATTTCTCCATCGTTTGTTAGAAGAGAACAGCAAAGAAGAGAGTTTTAAACGTAATATATATTTTATGCTTGGTAAAATCGGATCAAATACGGGTGATAGCCGTGTTGTTGATGTTCTAATAGAACGGCTTGATACCGAAACAAACAAGTATACTTTGAGCTCAATACTTGATCAAATCGCTGAGCAGGATAAGGTTCCGGAATGTACACCTATTATAAAATGGATTCAAGATAGTCGTTGGCTAGTTCGACACTCAGCAATTATGGCTTTGAAAAAATGCAATTGTGAAGCCAGCGAGACAGCTCTTCTGGGAGTAATAATGAACTCGAGCGATGTGAACGATCTCTGCTATGCAATGGCCTCCTTGTGTGAGGCAGGCTCTGCCAGATCGATTCCTCATCTTCTCACTCGATTGGAGCACGATCAGGGTGAGGTAAGAAGTTCAGTAATTCGCGCACTGGATGCGCTGGGAGATTCTTCGCATCTTCCGATCTTTGTTGAAGCCTTAAAGGATCCTTCACCTGCTGTAAAATCCTATGCTGTGACTGCTATTCATCATCATGGTGACGAGAGAGCTATTGATGCGGTTTGTAATCGGGTTAAGAAGATGGTGAACAGAAAACGAAAGTGGGCAAGTGATGATTTGATTCTTGCTTTGGATTTTTTGAGTCGTTATAAAGATGATCATCATCAAATTCAGAACTTAATTTTATGGATTAAGACTAAAAAGTACGATTATCTCTTTGATGAAGAGAAGCAGCGAGTGTTATCTTTCAGCTGATAAGTACTCTGATTATCTTGAGGAGTGATGGTATGAAAGTGAGACTGAGTGATTACGACGAGGCATGGAGCAGGCTGTTTCAAGAAGAGGCCGACTTTCTAATGACAATATTCAAGGGTGAGATTATAAACATTGAGCATTTTGGAAGCACCGCAGTTCCCGGTTTAATGGCCAAGCCTGTAATTGATATGATCTGTATCGTAAATCAGATTGATCGAGTTGACCGCTTCAATGATACCATGCTCTCGCTAGGATATGATGTTGCCGGGGAATGGGGAATTCCGGGGAGAAGACTGTTTCGCAAGGGCGGAGAGCATAGAACCCATCATATTCACTTTTACGAATCAGGCAATTCGCATATAGATAGGCATCTTATATTTAGAGACTATTTGAGAAGTCATCCTGAGGAAGCAGAAAGATACGGCAGATTTAAAGAGGAACTGGTTCAGCGCTATGAGCATACAAGTGAGTACAGCCCGGCTAAAAAAGCTTATGTAACAGAAATGGAGCAGCTTGCGCTTGCTTGGTATAGAGAATCGCAGCATTAAGCACATAACGGTGACTTTGGAAATCATGTTTGACGGTGCAATGATGAAATTGTGCGCTTACGGCTAGCATACGCCAATGAGCAGTGTCGCACCAGGAGGGGGAGGTTGCTTGATATTTGTTGTCGCTGCACTACTGTTAGCAGTTGGAGTATTTCTTATTGTAAGATCAAACAAAGAGGACGAAAATCAGTGCTTCTTCGCTGGGTAGGTATCTCCATTGTCATCATGTCTCTATTTTTTATAGTGAACGAAGCCTATCAAATCATTGAGATAGAAAGGCATAGAGTAGGGCATTAGGCTATAAAAGTGTGGGAATCGTTCGTGTGGATCTTCTTTCATTAGATACTAAGCTAGCTGAGCAATAAGTTATGTTAATGACATTGTACAGATTGAGAGGGCCAGCCCAAAATGATACAAAGTGAAGAGGAATTCCGTCGTCTATTAGCAAAAAGAGATGGAGGCAAAGTCACATACGGTTATGAACTAAGAAGTAAACTGGAGAAAGATCGTATACTGGAATCGTTCATAGAGCAGATGGGACATAATGGCGAGAATGTATGGAATTTCAGACACATCGGGAAGGCTTATGCAGCAAAAATTCTTACTTACGCCATTTCTACAAATATGACTCACAATATTGATTTACCGAGTAAGCCATGGGCTGAGAAGTTAAGTGCCTATTTTGTAGATCAATTTCAGCCAGAAGTGATGTTTTATACAAATGGACATTTTGACTCGAACGGTGAGCTTTTTAAGCTCTACTCTTGGGCAACCATAAGCAAATCTAAATGGAATACGATAGATACAGGTGTTATCGCTTTAGATAATGATAAAATTGGAATCTTATGGGCAATGGACCCTTTATAATGGAATTAGAACATACATATAGGAGCGATGAATAAAAAAAGAAGAAGGTGAGTATTTGCGGCTTCGATGGTGGATTCTGATCTGCATAGTCGTTCTGACAGGGTGTATAAGTGAGAAAAATGAGCCTTTACCCGAGATTCCGAACACTACGAGCATACATCTGACTCCGGTTGATCTGTCCCAAGGAGAAGTGAGAAAGTTAAGACCTTTCCTTGGCATGATGTCTGGCGCTTTTAAATTAGAGTATGAGGGGGAGAAGCCGAATGCTCGCCTGGATATAGACATCTGGGAGAAGGGCCAGAAGGTGGAGACGATAGGATCAGTGGGGCATTTGTTTTCCAGTCTGGATGGACAGAGTATTAAAGAAACAGAGATCATAATTTCAATTGAATCGTTGCGAATAGAGAAAGATAAAGAAACGGCTATTATTAAAGTGAACAACGCTAGCAACTCGGGATCGAGTCTATCCACCTTCAATATTGAGTTGGATACCGAATTGGCCACAAAGGGGCTGGTGGATCATACAGAACCACAATCGTATACTTTCGATCAGCCAATCTATGTATTCGCAATGCAAGCGACAAGCACCAATGAAATATATATGATGGATCTGACACAGGAATCCTTAGGCGAGACAGAGTGGGCGCTAGTCTTTACTTTACGTTATGATGACTGACATAATATAGGTTACACATGGTTCGATGACTGTCATATTCATATAATAAAAAGGAGCACTTGCCGGATTGGCAAGTGCTCCATTTACTATTCAAGCATCCTAATTATACTCGTTTCTTGTAAACTCGTATGGCAAAGAAGTAGGAGACGATGGTAATCCCGACACACCATGCAAGAGCAACCCAGATATCGTTGCCTACGGGTGTACCGGACAATAACGCACGGATGGTTTCGACGATCGAAGTCACCGGTTGATTCTCAGCGAAGGCGCGAACAACCGTCGGCATCGTATCGGTGGGAACAAACGCCGAGCTAATGAATGGCAGGAAGATCAGTGGATAGGAGAAGGCACTTGCACCTTCGACTGAATTTGCGGACAGTCCGGCAATCACCGCGACCCAGGTTAGAGCCAGTGTAAACAAGATGAGTATTCCGGCAACTGCAAGCCAAGGGAGTATACCCGCCTGCGAGCGAAAACCCATAATAAGCGCTACAAGAATGATGACGATAACAGATAGAACATTGGATACGACCGAGGTTAGAACATGCCCCCAGAGTAAGGCGGAACGGGAAATGGGCATCGTGTTAAACCGCTCAATAATGCCTCGCTGCTTATCCAGGAACAGACGGTAAGCCGTATAAGATATACCGCTGGCAATCGCGATCAGCAGGATGCCGGGCAGCAGATAGTTGACATAGTTATCGGTATCCGTTTGGATTGCACCGCCAAATACATAAACGAACAGCAGCATCATGGCAATAGGTGTGATGCAGACGGTGACGATGGTGTCCATACTGCGGAAAATATGCCGCATGGAACGGCCAAGCATAACACCCATATCGCTGAAAAAGTGCTTTTTTGTCATTTCCATTTTACTTTTCCCCCTTAGTTCCGATGATGGCGAGGAAGATTTCCTCGAGTGAAGGCTGTTTCTCGACATACTCCACCTTTGCAGATGGGAACAGCTGTTTAAGCTCGGCAAGCGTACCGCTCGCGATAATCCGGCCCTCGTGCAATATGGCAATTCGGTCGGCAAGCTGTTCTGCCTCCTCCAGATATTGCGTGGTGAGCAGCACCGTCTTGCCTCCGTCAGCCAATTCTTTTACCGTCTTCCACACTTCGATGCGCGCCTCCGGATCAAGTCCGGTGGTTGGTTCATCCAGGAAGATAACCTCCGGATTTCCCACAAGGCTCAGGGCGATGTCCAGTCTGCGCCGCATTCCACCGGAATACGTAGACACTCTGCGGTCGGCTGCATCGGTCAGGCCAAAACGTGTCAGCAGCTCAGCAGCTGCCTGGCGTGGATTTTTGAGATATCGCAGCTTGGCGATCATAATCAGATTTTCTCGTCCGGTCAAAATTTCATCCACGGCGGCAAATTGTCCGGTTAGACTGATTGACTGGCGTACCTTATCAGGATTAGCAGCTACATCGAATCCGTTCACCTTCGCGGTTCCGCTGTCTTGATTAAGCAGTGTTGTGAGAATTCTGACCGTTGTTGTTTTACCAGCCCCGTTGGAGCCGAGCAGGGCAAAGATGCTGCCCTTTTCAACCTCAAAATCTACCCCCTTTAGGACTTGATGCTGCTTGTAGGATTTTTGAAGACCTGTAACCTTAATAGATATGCTGCTCATACGTTTTCTCCTCCTTATTTATCGAACTGTCACTTTGGACAAATCGGCTTCTAGGCCTTTAAGCGATGCGTAAGTCAGTTTATCCATGACTGCACCTTCGAAATTGATCGTTTTGATGGCTCGGTAATACTTCTTGGACAGCGGGAACCCTTGGAATGACACATTCCTCAGTGTAGCGCCCTTGAACGAGACCTCGTGCAGCCCCGCTTTGTCAAATTTAACGCCGATAAACGTTTGCCCGTCAAAGCACATGCCTCCCAGATCCGATTTACTGAAGTCCGCTCCGTCGAAGATACAATTTTGGAAAGTAGTTTCTCTAAGGTAGGCCATACTCAGATTGACGTCCATCAGTCTTGTATTTAAGAATTTGGCACCAGCCAGCCACGACTTGCTGAAGTTGGTACGTACAAGGATCGATTTATGGAAGCGGCCATTCGCAAGATCAAGTGTGGAAAAGTTACAGTCTGTAAGGTTTGCTCCGTCAAATATCGCATCGCGTACATTGCTAGAATGAAACGAGCTGCCGGCCAAATCTGCATTCGTGAAGTCAGATCCTTGCAAAACGCTTGATGAGAAATTTCCTTTGTGGGCGGTGACGCCGGCAAAATCGCTCTGAGGCAGGTTGCTCGCCTTTAAGTTGGTCACTACCTGCCGCTCCAGCGAGCGGGAGAGGTTAGCCACCTCGATCACGGTTTGTTCAATATCTCCGATGCTGTCAATAGTCATTGCAAAGGCAGTTTCATCATCCTTGCCCTCAGCCTTTAGTTCACGGTACCGCTCCTCCAGATCAAAGAGCAGATCGCTCTTTAATTCGGTAACGCTCTTCACTCCATCATAGGGTGCAAACACACTGTTCAAGTAACTCGTCAGCTTCTCGTTCATAACAACCATCTCCTTATAATAAATTTTCAAGTACTCGCTTGGCGTATTCCCAGTTGTCTTTGTTGCGGACATAGATCGCCTTGCCTTTCTCGGTAATTCGGAAATATTTACGTCTTCCACCCTGAGATTCGTCACCCCAGTACCATTCGATCTCTCCATCATTTTCTAATCGCCGGACGCTGGAGTACATCGTCGCTTCCTTTAATTCATACTCGCCTTCCGAGCGCTCGGCAATCATCTTGACGATCTCATAGCCATAACGGTCAGCTTCGGATAATAGTCGCAATATCATGGTATCTGTGTGTCCGCGAAGTAAATCTGAAGTAATCTTGTTCTTACTCATATTTATCTCCTCCGTTAACTGTATAGTACATCAAAGTACTTTGACAGTCAAGGTAGTATTTTAAATAAAATACTTAATTCGTAATAAATGTACTTCTGTCATGGGTTTTATGCAGAACTGCGGTTGTTGAAGCTGGGGTAGTCGATGGATGAATCATATGTCTGCTGCAGCAAAAGAAAAACATCTGCATTAGAGCATGGAGAGAAAAGACGAGAGAGGTAAATTATGTTTTAATGATTGAATAAGAGATATCAATTCATTTCATTGTCAGAAAGGATTCATTTATTAGGAGGTGGGTTTGTTGCTATATATATTTAGCGGTTTGCCAGCTACCGGGAAGTCGACGTTGTCTTCCATGCTGGCTCGTGAGTTACGTGCAGTGTATCTCCGGGTGGATGTTGTAGAGCAGGCTATGCGGGATGCTGGAGCGAAGGTGGATGGACCGGAAGGCTACATTGTGTGTTATGCCTTGGCCTCCCAGAATCTCAGGCTTGGTCTCGACGTCATTGCAGATACGGTGAATCCGATCCTAATCACACGCGAAGCTTGGCGCAATGCAGCTGAGTCGGTTAAAGCTCCTTTTGTAGAAATTGAAGTAGTCTGCTCTGACGAAAATGAACATAGGCAGCGAGTCGAAACGCGTGCAGTAGATATTCCGGGTCTTGTTCTTCCAACGTGGGAGCAGGTCATACATCGGGAGTATGACGCTTGGGACAGAGACCGCATCGTTATCGACACAGCTCATCAAACGGCAGCAGATAGCTTTGAGCAGTTGTGTCAGCAATTAGAAGGAGTTCGCAGGCAATTTAGTTGATGGTTGTGTTGGGGACAAAAATAGAGAGCAGCACACCGTGACAGTCACTGGTGCTGCTCTCTTTTACTAAGCGCCGGGCTTCTTCACTACAGGAATCCACACCTCAATCTCATATAAGCTGCTGAAAAGATAAGATAGTAAAAACTACGCCATAAGCAAGAAGAAAAATCCCCCTAAATTTCACATTAACCAGATCAGTTTCGCCATGTTCATCGACAAATCTATTGAATGGCCAAGAATTAGGTTTTCTTAAGGCTCGAATTCCCATGACAAGTGCCAGAATGCCAATAAGGAAAAAACATATAAAGAAAAACAAGTTGATCACTCCTTTCTATTCAAAACGTATGAAATGAGGAAAAGTTAAAATTCCTATATGTAAAAAGTTTGGAGGCCATATGAACAATAAAGAGTTTGAAGCGGTATTCAAATTACCTGCGAACAAGCGAATATAAGTTAATTTCTTCCATATGTGTTAGTATAGTTGGTGTTCAATTTTAGCTTGCTTGAAAGAATAACTAACCTAACCACGTTGAAATTAGGGGGAAGAGCAATGGCTATCTATTTTGTAAGGCATGGTGCCGATGATGAAGGATATCGTGGGGGCTGGAGTCAAAGAGGTCTGAATATTGAAGGCTATAGGCAATCAGAGAAACTGGGCAGGTATTTCAAAGATAATGAGAGCACTCATCCAATCCACCGGATTGTCAGTAGTGACTTGCAAAGGGCATTGGATACGGCGAATGAACTGGCTAAGGATCTGCATTTGTCCGTCGAAAGAAGCAGGGATTGGAGAGAAATGAATAACGGAGTTATTGCCGGAATGCCTCATGAAATCGTCAACGAACGATATCCAGGGCTGTATTTTTCGAGCTTAAAAATGGATGAGAGGTATCCTGGCGGTGAGAGCCCAATGGAATTTCACATGCGAATTCAAGAGACCTTCAATTCCTTATGCGAAGAACAATCCAAGCAGCATACGGAGAACATTCTTGTGGTAACTCATGGCGGGGTTATTAATATCGTATATCATATCTTGAAAGACTTGGAATGGACGAATAAGAATAATAAGTTCCCGGCTTCCTATACAGGCATTCATAAATTGGAGAATATCAATGGCCAATGGCAAACAACAATTGAAAATGATACGGAGCACTTAACGGAGCGGGATTAGACCCTGCTCCGTTTTTTATGATTTTCTTATGTTCCGATTTGCTTTTACATATTTCAGCTGAGCCACAATGATGACGCTGATAATCACAAGGAGAAACCAGGAGCTGATCTTGCTGAAGCTCACAAGCTGCCAGGTGTCATGCTGATCAGGGTACTTCCATCCATTGAAGAACGTTGCAATATTTTCCGCTGTCCAGATGAAGAAGCCCACAATAAGGAAGGCAACCGTCAAAGGCATTCGGTAGGTTTTAGCCCGTACCCGATAGATGATCCATGTCTTCCAGAACACAATGAACACAAGCAGAGTCAGCCACCAGCGAAAGTCGGGGATGAAATGATGTGTGAAGAAATTAAGATATATGGCTCCCCCTAGCAGCATCGACGACAGCGTTCCCGGCCATCCTGTCATGTCCATTCGCAGTCTCCGCCATATTTGACACATAAAGCTGGCTACACTTGCATACATGAATCCACTGTAGAGAGGAACACCGAAGATCTTCGTATATCCAGGCTCGGGATAGGACCACGATCCCATCCATACCTTATACAGCTCCAGTACTAAGCCAATGACGTGAAATACACAGATGACCTTGATCTCGTCCATCGTTTCCAGTCCGCTGCGGTACATGAAAAATTGCACAGCGAGCAATATCAATAGAATGGCGTCGTACCGGTAGAGGAAAGGAATCTCAATAACACTGGTTATGGCCAGCGTTGCAAAGATCGCGACAGGGAAGATACAGCTCATCGCCTGATGATATCCAAAATGGAGCAGCTGTACAATCGATTTCAAGTAATGTTGCCTCCTTTCCTTCCATAATCAGATGAGTAGGATGCATTCAGATGAATGTAGTCATCGGGGCTTTCTCTTATCTTTAATTCATCATACAGGTGTTATATGCTTGGAAAAATAGAAACTTGGTTAATTAGAGTTTCTTGTTTTTAAATGCAGATTCGTGAATCGATGATGGAATCAACGCTTATGTTGCTGTTTATATTCTGTCAGGAAATAAAGGAATGCAAACAACGGTAACAGAACACCAAGCCACGCACTCCATATCCAGCCGCCGAATGCATAGGTTAGACCGCCAAGGAATGAACCGGCTGCCCCGCCAATGAAGAAGATAGCCATGAATATTCCGTTCAATCTCCCACTTGCTTCATTTCCGAGAGAGTATATGATCCTTTGGCTGACAACCAGGTTGCCGGACACAGCCATATCCAGTGTGATGGCTGAGATGAATAGCAGCACGAGTGCGACGTAAGAATGATCATGGAGCAAGGCAATGAGTAGAAAGGAACCCGTTGCGGTTAAGAGTGCTGTGAGAGTCAGGTTCTTAGTTAGCCCTTTATCGGCTAATCTTCCAGCAAGAGGAGCGGCTATTGCTCCTGCAACACCGACCAAGGCAAATAAAGCAATACCGCCTTGTGTAAATCCGAAGTCATTTGCGAGTCTGAGAGGGACGACGGTCCAGAAGAGACTGAAAGCTCCAAATAAGCAGGCTTGATAGAATGCGCGCCGTCTTAATATCGGATACTTTCTGAATAATTGAATTAACGAGGCGACAAGGCTGAGATAGGTTAATTTATTTTCTGGTTTTCTGCGGGGTAAAGAACGCGAGAGCCAAATGGTCAATAGAGTCATGAGCACAGCAGACAGAACATAAATCATCCGCCATCCCCAGATGTCTGTAATGAAGCTTGCGACAGGCCGGGCCAGCATGATCCCGAGTAAAAGCCCACTCATGACGTTGCCTACCACACGGCCGCGTTCTTGTTCACTGGACAAGTGTGCTGCAAGAGGGACAAGAATTTGTGCAACGACGGAACCCGTTCCGATGAAAAAGGTTGCTGTCAAAAACAAAGGGGATTGCTTAGAAACGGCTGCTACGATGAGTGCAACGACTACAATAGAGAGAACAGAGATCATAAGACGGCGGTTCTCAAGCTTGTCGCTTAGAGGAACAATGAATAACAGCCCGGCCACATAGCCTATTTGGGTTAAAGTTACGATGAGTCCAGCAGCTTCAGTGGATAGGCCCAGTTCTGTACTGATGGGACCTACAAGAGTTTGAGAATAGTATAGATTAGCGACAATCAGACCGCATGCGGCTGCGAAAAGAATCATCATCGCAGTAGAAAGCTTGCTTTGTTTGGTAATAACGTCCTCATTCATCATCATTCTCTCCTTTAACATGCTTAGATTAAGTAAACGCATCGTTCACTTAATCGTTGAACAAAATATATACTGAACGCAGCGTTTTGTAAATACCCAATTTTTCATTTATACTGGAACAAAGAACAAAGGATTGAACGGGGGGATTGGATTGGCGAAGAAGGGACGCCCAAGAGATGTGACGATTGAGCATTCCATATTGACTGCGGCTTATGATCTGCTGCTTGAAAGTGGATTTGAAGAGGTAACGATTGAAAAAATCGCTGAGAAAGCAGGAGTGAGTAAAGTCACCATATACAAATGGTGGCCTAATAAAGCTGCTGTTGCTGCGGATAGTTTTTTTAAGGGAGCGGCTAGCAGACTGCCTGTACCGGATACAGGATCGGTTAAGGAAGATATATTAATTCATGCGATGAACCTATTATTATATATGGCGGGCAAGGAAGGAAAAGTGATCTCTGAGCTGATTGGGCATGGACAGGGGAATTCAACACTGAGCGAAGTATTTAGGCAATACTATGTTAAGCCTCGACGCGCGGAAGCCGCAGGAATATTGAGGAAGGGGATCGAACGCGGTGAGCTGAGTGCAGAGCTGGATGTAGATTCTAGTATTGATCTGCTTTACGGTCCGATATTTTACCGTCTGTTAGTTACAGGAGAGCCGTTAGCTGAGGACAAGGTAAGACCCATTGTGTTAGCAGCGTTCGAGGGTATGAAATATTTAGTTGGCAGGGCATAAATTTAATTCAATTCAATATACAGGATGTTGCCGGGCAGAAGCTGTTAAAGTACTTTATGAACAAAGTTATGGGAGCAATCACTCTATCCTCGAAAGCACTAGACTATGGCTTGTCATTGTCCGGTGCTTTTTTTGCTGTACATCAAATTTAGGAAGAGACTTATGAAGTGAAACTGTCGCGCATTAATGGTATCATTGCAGTTACAAGAATTGAAACGTGAAGGCCAGAAGGAAGGTAACAAAGCGACATGACGACAATGCTGAATCGGAAGAAAATTAAACTGCTGTGCGGCAAGAAGTTCTATGAACGTGGTGAGGAATACTATAATGCGGGCATGGTAGGTATTACGCTATCGGACGCATCGGCTGGCAATTTTCAGGCGGTAGTTAAAGGCGGCGGCAAAAATAAATATGATGTCTCGATCCATATGAATGCCGGAGGCGATGTGGAAGCGCAGTGCACTTGCCCTGCCTACACCAATTACAATTATTATTGCAAGCATATTGCGGCTGTCCTTCTTCAGATCAGCGAGATGCAGCAGGAGGGGCGGATTGAAGTGAAGTCATACCCTTCGTTGCTTCATCCCGAGACCGTCGTTCCAGAGGGACGTTTAACCCCGCGCTTCCACAGAGAAGCGAGTGAGGAGCAGCTTATAGAGGATGTGCTTGCCCTCTTCAGCAGCACGAGCCGAGTGAGTCCGGCAGCCAAATATATTATGGAGACAAGGGAGCCTCTTCGCATAGAGTACTTGATCAGGCCTGTTCCTTACGGTTTGAATAAGCAGATGATCGGGCTGGAGATGAAGCTTGGAGCGAAGCGCTTGTATATCGTTCAGCAGATGAAGCAGTTTCTTAGCCGGATGCAGCATGGGGGATCGTATGTCTTCTCGAAAAATTTTACTTATAACCCCGAAGCTCATTATTTCAGACCTCATGACGAAGCGGTGTTGAAAGAGCTCATCCAATTGGAGCGTCAGGAGGAGATGTATCACGAATCGATTAACTCTTATCCCGGACGTGGCAGAAATCAGGACAGGCTGCTGCTGATACCTCCGCTGGCATGGGAGCGAATCGCGCCCCTCCTTCAGAAAGTACCAGAGGCATATACGCAGCAGGAGGAGCAGATCTTCAGCGGCGTATCCTGTACAGACAGCCTGCTGCCCCTGGATTTTGAATTTACGAAGACGGACACAGGCGCAGGCTATGAGCTGACGGCTATGGGGATTCGCGATGTACTGATCCTGCCGGAATATCGGATGGCGTTAAAGAACGGTATTTTCTACAAAATGTCGGAGGAATCCGTCAGCCAGATCGCGGGATTACAGGAGAAGCTCTCACGTGTTCATATTCCCAAGCTCACGATACCTGCCAAGCAGATGAGCCCTTATATGGAGAAGGTCGTTCCGGGTCTGATGCGGCTCGGGCGAGTGCACCTGGCAGAGGAAGTGTCCAGCCATATGATTCAGGTGCCGCTGAAAGCAAGGCTGTATCTGGATCGCGTTCGGGACAAGCTGCTGGCGAGTCTCGAGTTCCAGTACGGAGATGTCGTGATCAATCCGCTGGAGGAGAAGGCAAGGCTCCCAGAGAACAAGATCATTATTCGGGATAAGCCGCAAGAGGAACAAATTATCCGGCTCATGCAAACGAGTGATTTTACCCAGACGGAATCCGGATATTACCTGGAGAATGAGGATGCGGAATTTGATTTTCTGTATTACACGATGCCTCAGCTTGAGCAGCTGCTGGATGTGTATGCCACTTCAGCGGTGAAGGTAAGGGTAATGTCCGAGCCGATTGCTCCAAAGATTCATATGGATATGGATGAGCGTACCGACTGGATGGAATTTAAATTCGATATTAACGGGATACCCGTGAATGAAATCAAGCATGTGATCGAGAGCGTGGAAGCCAAAAGAAGATACCATAAGCTGTCGAATGGGGCGCTCATGCCCTTGTCAGCACCTGCCTTTCAAGAGATAGTGAGACTCATGAACGATATGGGCTTTCGCAAGGGAGAGATCGAGAACGGAATCATGAAGCTTCCGGTCGCTGCAGGACTCCGTGTGATGGACAGAGATCTGGGAGACCAAGTACAGTTTGGCAGCAGACTGAAGGAATTCATGGAGAATCTCGTCCATCCTGAACATATGGATTTCCCTGTTCCTGCCAGGCTGGCTCCTATTCTGCGAGACTATCAGAAGCAGGGATATCAATGGATGAAGACGTTAGCCTCCTACCGGTTTGGCGGTATTCTGGCAGACGATATGGGACTCGGCAAAACACTGCAGAGCATCACCTACATCGTGTCTGAGCTTCAATCCATTCGAGAGCATAAGCAGCCTGTGATGATCGCAGCGCCTGCCTCTCTTATTTACAATTGGAAGAATGAGCTTGAGAAATTTGCGCCAGAGCTCACGACCGTCATCGTAGACGGAAGCAAGACGGAGCGGCTGAAGCTCATCCGCGAGCACACGGCAACGGATGTACTTATCACATCTTATCCGCTTCTGCGTATGGATGCGGAAATGTATGGAGAACGGCATTTCCATGCTTTTATTATGGATGAAGCGCAGGCGTTCAAGAATTATGCAACACAGACCGCACATGCGGTAAAAGCGATAAATGCGAGACACCGGTTTGCACTTACCGGGACACCAATCGAGAACAGCCTTGAAGAACTGTGGTCCATCTTTGACGTTGTATTTCCGGAGCTGTTCAAGGGGCGAAAAGCCTTCAACGAGTTATCAAGAGAAGCTATTGCCCGTAGAATTCGTCCATTCCTGCTGCGCAGAGTCAAGGCCGATGTTCTTGCGGAGCTGCCGGAGAAGATCGAGTCCTTGCACACTTCCGAGCTGCTGACCGAGCAGAAGAAGCTCTATGTTGCCTTTTTGGCCAAGCTGCGTGCTGAGACCGTGAAGCATCTGAGCGAGAAGCAGTTCGACAAGAATCGAATCAAGATTCTGGCCGGCTTGACCCGGCTAAGACAGCTGTGCTGCCATCCAGGGCTGTTCGTGGAGGGCTATCAGGGCAGCTCAGCGAAATTTGAGCAGCTGATGGAGCTCATCGAAGAAAGCCGGAGTGCAGGCAAAAGGGTGCTGCTCTTCTCTCAATTTACTGAAATGCTGGGCATCATCGGCAGAGAGCTCGGAGCTCAGGGTATTCCGTTCTTTTATCTGGATGGACAGACACCAGGCCAAGAGCGTGTTGAAATGTGCCAGCGCTTTAACGAAGGGGAGAAGGATTTCTTCCTTATATCGCTCAAGGCCGGCGGTACGGGACTTAACTTGACGGGGGCTGATACTGTCATTTTGTATGATCTGTGGTGGAATCCTGCGGTAGAGGACCAGGCAGCGAGCCGGGCACACCGGATGGGACAGAAGAATGTGGTTCAGGTTATCCGGCTGGTGAGCCGCGGAACCGTAGAGGACAAAATGTACGAGCTTCAGCAGCGCAAGAAAAATCTCATTGAAGAAGTGATTCAGCCTGGACAGGAATCCTCATCCGCCTTAAGTGAGGAAGAAATCCGCGAAATACTAGCGATCTAGCATGGATAATCCTGCATAAAAGAAAAGGATAGAATCGGCACATACCCGCTGTTGAACGGGTACTCGATTCTATCCTTTTTTACTTTAGTTCAGCTTGGATTTATCCTGTTGCTGCTCGAGCTTGAGCTTCTCTGGTGTAACGTCGTCTCCATTCGGATCTACAATGGTCAGTCCGGATATGGTGGACAATACCTGTCCGCGGATGGCCTTCAAATATTCCTCACGAAGTGCCTTCTGTTCGGTGATTTCCTCCGGTGTAAGGCCTTCCTTCTTCTGTTTACGACTCAGCTCATTGATTCTATTTAATGAAGGGATCTCCATGGTATCAGCCTTCCTTTCAAGCTACATTGTATCCTGACAGTTTACTGTATGATACGGCTTATTGCAACCCGAAGGGTAGAAGATAGGCTGTTATCTGCTACTCTACAGCTTTGGTTCTGAGCAGCGTAATACTCATTGCAATAAATATGAACCCTGTAGCTTTGTTAAGGATCGTCTTCATCTTGACGTTATTTCTCAGTTTACCCGTTGCTGTGGACGAGAAGGCGGCGATCAGGATGCTCCAGATTCCTCCGGTCAAGCAATATGTAAGACCAAGCACTACAAAAGGCAGTGGCGAAGCATCGCTGCCCGGGGCAATAAATTGCGGCATAAATGCGAGAAAAAACATGGCGACTTTAGGATTGGTTACATTCGTGAAGAGGCCTTGCGTAAATATTTTGGAATTCGATAACTCGGAAGGCATATCTGCAGGTCCACCATGAGACTTAGCCTTAGGCGATGCCTTGTCGATCAGCATTCGAATGCCGAGATACGCTAGATAAATTGCACCTATAACCTTGATGACATTGAACAGAACAGCAGAGCTCATCAAGATCACGGATAAACCGAACGCAGCAAGCAGTGTATGCACAACGCCCCCCGCGGTAATGCCAAGCGCCGAAACAATGCCCGCCCGCTTCCCCTGAGCCACACTTCTGCCAAGAACATACATCGTATCAGGCCCTGGCGTAATATTGAGCAGGATGGACGAGATCAGAAATACTTCGAAGTTAATAATACCCAGCATGTGGAGCCCTCCTTTGTTGTAAATATCATAATTCATGTTTAACAATTTGTGTAGACAATCGAGTCTTTACAAAACAGGAGAAAGCAGTATAATGGGTTACGATTGGAACAGCATAATCGAAATACAGCACTAGGGGTGCCTTAACTGGCTGAGAGACCAATACGTCGATGATATGAACGATGGCGGTTAACCCTTTACACCCGATCTAGATCATACTAGCGTGGGGAAGTGCGGGGATATGAAATGATATAGGCCCGGAACCGGCATCTGATCTGGACATAAGCTTCAGTTCAGACGAAACCATATTCTGGGCATCACATTTTATTGAGCTGCACTCACTTAGGGGTGCAGCTCTTTTTTGTGTTGTTTCAACAATTCAAACTTGAGGAGATGGAGAAATGAGTACAGAAGTATGTGGAACAAGTCGGATTGTGGGCTGTCGTTTTTCACTGTATCCGATGAGTGATCGATTTGTTGATATTATTCTGGGTGCAATCCAAGAGGCGGATACCTCCAAGGTATGGACAGAGACCGGTGATGTAAGTACCTGCGTACGCGGCAGGCTTGAGCATGTTTTTGATGTTATGAAGGCGATTTATCTGCATGCAGCCAAGACAGGCGAGCACGTAGTGTTCAGCGGCACCTTCTCTATTGGCTGTCCGGGTGATTCGGCGGGTGATGTGTACATGTCAGAAGATGCCGTTCGGATGAATGAAGATATGATCTCCTCCATCCGTATCGAAGGAGCAGCGGAATATGCCTTATATGCTCTCGGAGAGCCGGAATACATGAAGAAGATTGCGAACGTCGTTGATATTGCGAAGAAGGATGGCAGCTACGGCGGAGGTATTCATTACGCTACACGCTTAGAAGGGGATGTACATACCATTTTTAAGACACTGGAGCAGTCCTTTGAAGTGACGCAGGAATCGGTGTCCCATGTCGTAATGACCGTAACGCTGTCCTGCAACAGTCCTTCTAATAAGAAGCAAGGGGAGGCGGAATAACGTATGGGAGCCTGGAAGCTGCGTGACATTATCGTATTAAGCTCATTGTCCGTTGTTTTTGCCGTCATTTATCTCGTGTTCTTACAGATTGGAAACCTGCTCACCGGTGTCATGGGACCGATGGGTTATGAGGTGATCTTCGGAATCTGGTTCATTGTCTCGATTATTGCTGCGTACATTATTCGCAAGCCAGGGGCGGCCTTTCTGTCCGAAACCATTGCAGGCATTATTGAAGTACTGATTGGAAACACGACGGGTCCCATTCTTATCGTATCGGCGATGATTCAAGGTCTTGGAGCAGAAATGGTCTTTGCAGCGGTTCGTTATCGTAAGTATTCGCTGTCCGTCTTGATGCTATCAGGAATAGGGGCGGCCGTGTTCAGCTTTGCCTGGGGCTACTCCCGATCCGGCTTTGCTGCATTATCACCCGAATTTGTAATCGCAATGCTGGTGGTTCGGATCATCAGCGGAGCAATTCTGGCCGGTCTGCTCGGAAAATGGATTGCAGATGCGCTGGTTCGTACGGGTGTGCTGCGGAGCTTCCCGGTTGCCAGAGCAGCAGCCCGGTCACACAAAGCATAATGGTACTCCAAACACATAAAGATCAGCCGGCTGATGAGACATTTAAATCTTCTGCTGCCATTGAAGTGAGAGATTTGACTCTTCAGTATGAGGAAGAAGCTCCGCTTGTATTAAATAGGATCACATTCGACTTGATTCCAGGTGAGATGCTGCTGCTCCTGGGACCTAGCGGGAGCGGTAAGAGCTCGCTCGCGCTGTGTCTGAACGGAATTTATCCGCAAGAGATCGAGAGTCTGGTCACGGGAAACGTCAGGATATGGGGCAGGCCGATGGTAGAGCAGAGTGCAGCATTGCATGCGCAAGCTGTAGGGATTGTCTTTCAAGATGTCGACAGCCAGTTCTGTATGCTGACAGTGGAAGAAGAGGTTGCCTTCTGCTTGGAAAATGTGGAATGTCCACAAGAGAGGATCCGCAGCCGAATGGATGAAGCGCTTGAGATGGTTGACCTGCTGCCGTACAGAACGGCTCAGATTCACACTCTCTCCGGCGGCATGAAGCAGCGTCTGGCGATTGCCTGTGCACTCGCGCTTCGCCCCGGCATCCTTGTGCTGGATGAGCCGACGGCCAATCTTGACCCGGTGGCTACTCGTAATCTGGCTCAGCTCATCTCATCACTTCGCAAGAAGCATGGAATAACGGTGCTCCTAATCGAGCATCAGCTGGATGCCTGGATGGCAGACATCGATCGTATTGCGCTAATGGACCACGAAGGGCAGATATGCCGAATGGATGAACCGGGCATGTTTTTTTCCATGTATCACGCTGAACTGGAGCGAATGGGAATATGGGTGCCTGGTCCAGTGACCCTGCAGCGGCAGCTAAGTGAATGTGTACCGGGATCGACTGAATTTCTTCCACTCACCGCTGAGGAGCTCATCAATTACTGGATATCACGTTCTGCACTTGAGCAAGGGCAGGTTAGTCACTACTTGCGGGAGAGGGCTGAGCAATCTCTGTATTCTAGAGGAGAGGAGGAGAGACGTGCTCCTGTGCTGGAGGCACATGGAATGACATTCTATCGACACGATCGGCCTGTCATTCAGGATGTCTCTCTGCGTGTAAGAGCAGGTGAATTCATCGCCATAACCGGACCGAACGGAGCAGGGAAATCTACGCTGGCCGGGCTTCTGTCCGGATTGCTCACACCTAAGGAGGGACGGGTGCTTGCTGGCGGAGAGGATATGAGCCTGCTGCCGGAGTCTGTCATTCGCAAGCGCGTCGGCCTCGTCTTTCAGCATCCCGAGCATCAGTTCGTTACGGATAAAGTGAGCGAGGAACTTGCATTTGGACTGCGCCTGCAGGGCAAGTCCGAAGAAGAGGTTCAGCTGAGGACAGCAGAGCTTCTAGCCGAGTTCCGGCTGTCCCACCTTGCAAATTACAGTCCCTATGCACTGAGTCAAGGCCAGAAACGAAGGCTCAGCGTAGCAGCGATGCTTGTGGAAGAACAGCTGGTGCTTATATGTGATGAGCCCACTTATGGACAGGATGCCTATGCATCTCTAAGGCTGCTTGAAGCATTGAAGGCCAGAGTCCGGCAAGGGCTTACGGTCATTATGATTACACATGATATGGAATGGGTCCGCGCTTACGCTACCCGTGTGATTGTAGTGATGGATGGAAAGATAGAGCTGAATGACAGACCTTCAGCACTGTGGCACTGGCCTGAGGAGCGACTTGCCGAGGCGAAGCTGGTGCTGCCGCTTGAGGTACAGCTGGCAAGAGCGTTAGACACGGACACTAGCATCCGAACGGAGAAGTTCCCGAATACAGCTGAAGCCCCTGTCCATCATTCAAGTGTGAACGAAGCACTTACAAGTTCAGACGAACCACTTACAAGGACAAACGAAGCAAACGCAAGCACACTCGAAGCTGGAAGTGCAGTGAAATCAGCCGGGAGTGCTTCCGATCCTGCTCAGCGCGGCGGCTGGAATCTCCATCATATGAATCCAAGTATCAAGGCTCTAGCCGTCACCCTTGGCGTCGTTCTGTTGTCCTTCGCCTTTGATCCCGTCACGCAGCTAAGCGCCTTAATGGTAACGATACTGCTTACGGCATGCTTTGGTCAGGTATCCTGGCGCAGATGGGTGCTGCTGTTTGCACCATTCTTGATCATGGCCCTCGGCTATGTATGGACAGCGATTGTCTTTCCCAGAGAGAGCATCGTTATGAATGATGAAGTATGGATCAGGATCGGCGGATTTGAGGCGGGACGAGAAACGGTGCTTACCGCTCTGTCTCTCGGGCTTCGTACGCTCACCTTCTCTGCGCTTTCACTCCTGTTCATTCTTACGACAGATCCGGTGAAGCTGATGTTTAGCCTGATGCAGCAGTGCAGGCTGTCTCCGAAGCTGGCTTACGGGATTATGGCGGGATATCGCTTCTTGCCGCTGTTCCGGGAAGAGCTGGCGACCATGCAGCAGGCTCACCGTATGCGAGGGATTCAGCGGGAGAAGGGTATTCGCTTTATTCTTCACGCGTTCAAGAGGTACTCGATTCCGCTGCTGGCCAGCAGTATCCGCAAATCCGAGCGAGTAGCCGTTGCCATGGTATCCAGAGGATTCACGGGGAAACGCCATCGTGATTTTTATTTGAAGCTTCAGGTTAGGTGGCAGGATTGGACTTTTCTATGCGTATTGCTCGCTGCAATCTCTATATGTTTTATTCTCGCTGATCAGCTTGGTTATTTGGAGTGGTATGGAGGACAGCTGTAAGTGGATCAACATGCGAAATAGGAGAATACATGACATTTGTCATACTCATGAGTTGACATTTATGACTTCAAGGGCTGACATTCTTCTTTTACAATGGAAGGAGAATAAGGACACGAGTCCAGAGGATCGTTAAGCATCAATTCCTGTACCTGTCCTGCTGTGAAGGAGACGATGTCATGTCTGCATCATTTAAATCCCAATTGAAAAAGGAAGTGGCTCCTTACGAAAAAACGGAGCTCAAATCAAGCATCATCCAAATGGTAAATACGCTTATTCCTTTATTTGTGCTTTGGTATTTGGCATATGCAAGTTTGTCGGTATCCTACTGGCTCAGCTTGCCTATAAGTTTGATTGCTGCCGGTTTTGTCATTCGGACATTCATCATATTTCATGACTGCTGTCATGGTTCTTTCTTCAAAAATAAAAAAGCAAACAACATTGTGGGTACGCTGACCGGTGTGATCTCACTTACCCCTTATATGCAATGGAAATACAGTCATTCGGTGCACCATGCCTCCAGCGGTAATCTGGATAAACGGGGAATCGGCGATATTTGGATGATGACTGTCACCGAATATAATGAATCACCGTGGTATACCAAGTTCTATTATCGTGTCTATCGTAATCCAATCATTCTGTTCGGGATCGGCCCGATCGCGGTGTTCTTGCTGCAATATCGATTTAATCGGCGCGGCGCTAAGCGCAAGGAACGCTTAAATACGTATTTGACGAATCTGCTGATTGTAATTGTATACGCGCTGCTTATTCTGGCCATCGGCTGGAAGGCATTCCTGCTTGTACAAGTGCCGATATTCTATTTTGCAAGCATGCTTGGCATTTGGCTGTTCTATGTTCAGCATACCTTTGAGGATTCCTATTTCGAGAATGAGGATGAATGGTCTTATATTCAAGCTGCTGTAGAAGGCAGCTCCTATTACAAGCTTCCGAAGCCGCTGCAGTGGATTACGGGTAATATCGGATTCCATCATGTCCACCATCTGAGCCCGAGGGTGCCAAACTACCATTTGGAAGAGGCGCACAATGCCACTCCGCCTTTGCAGCAAGCAACGACGATTACCGTCCTGGAGAGCTTCAAGGCCATGAGATTCAGATTGTGGAACGAGGATATGAAGAGATTTGTTACGTTCAGGCAGTACAAGAAAGGGCAGCGTCTTAAGGAGCGTGCTCAGCGCGAGCTCGCAGAGAAAAAGGCAGCAGCTATTTAAATAGAAAGCATAAGACTTCAACGCTTATGGTAAGATGACTATAGATAATCATATCTGTAGTCTTTTTATTATTGGGATTGCAGCGGATGATGAACTCTCGGAAATGAGCAGGTGAGCTTAAATGAACAGCATGCATCGCTGGCAGGATATGTTCCGCAAGAATACGGGTCTGAACCCGTATGTATGGCTGGTCTGTTTTATATTGCCGTTTTATTTTATTATCGGATCTTCTTCTAAGGGATATGTAGTATTTGGTGTTCTGCTGATCATCATCTTCTTTGCTTCAAATCTGCTTGGCCTTGTGATGAGGGGATGGCCAGTATATATCTGGTATGGTGTGCAAATTGCGATTTCGGTGACGATGGCGATCATCTTTGGCTTTGTTTATTTTTCGCTGTTTCTGGCGTTCTTTATCGGGACGATTCAAAATAAGGCCGGGTTTATTACCCTCTATACCGTACACCTCGTAAGCACCTTTATTACGATTAATTACTCACTCGCTTCTGCGAATGAAGTGGTCATTAAGCAGCTCCCCTTCGTGTTGATTAGTATGATAGCTGTTATTCTGCTGCCTGTCAGCACCTATAACAAAAATAAACAAGATCGGCTCGAAGGCCAGCTGGAAAATGCCAACAAACGAATCTCTGAGCTCGTCAAGCTCGAAGAGCGGCAGAGGATATCTCGTGATCTGCATGATACGCTGGGGCAAAAACTGTCGCTCATTGGCCTGAAGAGCGAACTGGCGGGCAAGCTAGTTGTCCGTGACCCGAAGCGTGCACAGAGTGAGATGGATGATGTACGGCAAACGGCACGCACCGCACTGAAGGAAGTGCGCGAGATGGTCACCCAGATGAGAGGGGCGCGGCTGGAGGACGAGCTGTTTCGAATCCGTCAGATTTTGAAGGCGGCTGACATTGAGCTTCATATTGAAGGGGAAGAGCATCTAAGTGACCTCTCTTTAATGAACGAGAATGTGCTCGGGATGTCGTTGAAGGAAGCCGTAACCAATGTGGTGAAGCATAGCGAGGCAACCAGGTGTGTTATAACGATTCAACCTGAGCGAACCGAGCTGGCAGTCATCGTGAAGGATAATGGGCGAGGGATTGGAGACGCGGCTAAGAAGTCTCGTGGCAATGGGCTGCGGGGGATGAGGGAACGTCTTGAATTTGTGAACGGAAGTCTCCATATTGCGACACATGAAGGAACCGAGCTGCGTATTGCTGTGCCACATGCAGTACTCGCGGCAGAGTGAAATAGGGGTGAGTTATCTTGATACGAATCGTAATTGCAGAAGATCAGCGTATGCTGTTAGGAGCTCTCGCATCCCTCTTGGATCTTGAAGAGGATATGGAAGTGATCGGCAGGGCAAATAATGGAGAGGACGCAATCAAGCTCGTCCATCAGTATGAGCCGGACATTTGCATCATGGATATTGAGATGCCGGTCAAGAGTGGGCTGGACGCCGCAGAGGAAATCAAGGGCAGGGACTGCAAAGTCATTATACTGACAACATTTGCCCGTACAGGTTATTTTGAGCGCGCTCTAAAGGCAGGTGTCAGCGGATACTTGCTCAAGGACAGTCCCATTGAGGAGCTGGCTCAGACGATTCGAAGTGTCATGTCAGGAAGAAGAATTTATGCGGCTGAGCTGGTTGACGAAGGATATGGCGAGAAGAACCCGCTGACCGATCGGGAGAAGGCCGTGCTTGAGCTGATTGCAGATGGAAAGAATACGAAGGAAATTTCGGATGAGCTGTACATTACGACAGGAACGGTGCGCAATTATGTGTCGGTCATTCTGGACAAGCTCGGAGTCAGCAACCGGATTGAGGCCATCAAGCACTTTAAGGAAAAAGGATGGTTTAAGTAAAAAACACTTCTAATGATTATTGGTGTTACGGTGATATGCAGTATATAACCTCGCTTGTGAACTATCTGATAAAACAGTTATATAGAAGACACATGACTCTTAGATACTCATTAAATGAGCTAACTTGTCTAATGATTATTCCGGTACTTATAAGTCCTTTGATATGCTGGGACACACGATGCAAGTGAAGGTGCACATTCGCGCTGTATCGTGAGGACCAGTATTTAAATTCTAAGGATAAGGACGGGATGAATGATGAAGACAGTGTTGAAGAAGCGTTTAACGGGAGCTTTGTTGTCTACGACTCTGGTCGCGGCTGCATTTGGTATACTGCCAGGAAGTATGAATGCGGCTACAACCGTAAATGAAACCATTATTGTACCTGCGGGAAAAACATATGACGGTCAGGGGCAGACCTTCGTAGCTAACCCGAATACGCTCGGGGATGGTGGACAAGGTGAAGGACAGAAGCCGGTATTCCGACTGGAAGCCGGAGCTACATTAAAGAACGTTATTCTCGGCGCACCTGCAGCGGATGGCGTACACTGTTATGGAAACTGTAATATTACGAATGTAACATGGCAGGATGTGGGTGAGGACGCATTAACCTTGAAATCCTCCGGAACGGTGAACATTACAGGCGGAGCAGCCTACAAAGCCTATGATAAAGTATTCCAAGCCAATGCAGCAGGTACATTCAATATCAAGAACTTCAGAGCCGACGATATTGGCAAGCTCGTTCGTCAGAACGGTGGAAGCTCCTATAAAGTAGTGATGAATGTGGACAGCTCGGATATTTCGAACGTTAAGGATTCCATTCTGCGAACAGACAGCAGCACATCCACTGGCAAGATTACGAATACCCGATATCATGATGTACCTACCTTATTCAAGGGCTTTGCTTCTGGAAACACGTCACAGTCAGGGAATACCCAATACTAAGGCTTAAGACTTTCAACATTTTGACCTGAAATGTTGAAAATGTATGAATTTCAAACTCATATATGCTATGATTTATAAGGTTGTATTTTTTGAAAAAGTGTTACACACGCTCGCCCGGGTCATGTATATCGAACCGGTGCGGGCTCTTTTATGATTAAGGAGGACTGAATTTTACGTGATTTCGCTAAGCCATGTCAGCAAGACATTCGGGGCAGGGCATCATGGCAGTGGCTTGACCGTCGTTGATGATGTGTCTCTTCATATTGAGCAAGGGTCCATTCACGGCATTATCGGAGCAAGCGGCGCGGGAAAGTCTACTCTTCTTCGTATGATGAATGTATTGGAAAGGCCGGATCAGGGACAAGTCTATATGGGGGATCGGGAGCTGACCCGGATGAAGGAAGGCGAACTGCGGGAAGCGAGAAGAAGGATCGGAATGATCTTTCAGCATTTCAATCTGCTGTCTAATCGAACCGTGCATGGGAATGTCGCTGTTCCGCTTGAGCTTGCTGGGGTTTCACGAGAGGAACGGAATCAGCGCGTTCAGGAATACTTACAGTTTGTTGGACTCTCAGACAAGGCCGCGCAATATCCGGCTCAGCTCAGCGGAGGGCAGAAGCAGCGGGTAGCCATTGCCAGAGCGCTTGCGAATAAGCCCCAGGTACTGCTCTGTGATGAACCGACATCTGCACTTGATCCGAAGACAACAGGCGGTGTGCTGGAGCTGCTGGAGCATGTCAACAGGGAAATGGGTATTACCATCGTGATTGTCACGCATGAGGTATCTGTTGTGGAGCGGCTGTGCCAATCCGTTTCCTTCATGGACTCGGGCCAGATCCTTCGGACCGTAAAGCTGGCTGAGGGTGCGCTGCCTCCAGATATGCTGGCCTGGTACGAGGAACAGGAAGCAGGTGACGAGCGTTGAGTGATTTTTTTACAGGACTCTATGATTATGTCGTTCATTTCTACCCCAATTATGTAGAGACCTATTCTTCTGAGATGTGGAAGTCGATTGGACAGACTTTTCTGATGGTCGGGATCTCACTGGCAGCAGCCATATTGCTCGGTCTTCCGCTGGGAACACTTCTGTATTTGACGCGCAAAGGACAGAAATATGAGAATCGGACACTATTTGGCATCCTCGACTCTATCGTTAATATTGTCCGGTCCTTTCCATTCCTGCTGCTGGTCGTCTTCATGATTCCTTTTACCCGGATGATTGTGGGGACCGCGCTTGGAACCGTCGCTGCTTCCGTACCGCTTGCCGTAGTGGCGATTGCCACTTATTCGCGTCTGGCAGAACAATCACTGCTTGAAGTGCCAAGAGGGGTTGTCGAGGCTTCCTCGTCTATGGGAGCGACACTCCCGCAGTTTATATTCAAATTCTTATTTGTTGAGGCACGTTCCGGCTTGGTTCGGGGTCTTACCACTTCAACCATCAGCTTCATCTCGTACTCGACCGTGGTCGGCGTCGTGGGAGGCGGTGGAATTGGAGATTTCGCCATTCGCTATGGATATCAAAGATATGAGACTGAGCTGATGGTGTTTACGATTTTGATCATGATTGTGCTTGTACAGTTGGTTCAGTATTTGGGTAATCTGTTATCGAGAAGCTTGGACAAACGCTAACTAATCAAACTTGGAAGGGAATTTGTAATTGATGAGAACATTAAGCAGCAAACGAGTTATGAAGTGGACAGGGCTCCTATTAATAGTGACAATAATGCTGGTCGCGGCGGGCTGCGGCTCGAATAGCGGCGATACAGCTGACAATAACGAAGGCGCATCAGGGGCGGGTGAATCCCAGACTCTGCGAGTGGCAAGCAGTCTTCCGGCCATGGTTGATATGATGGAAGCCTTGAAGCCAACCTTGAAGGAAGAAGGAATCGAGCTCGAGGTTGTGAACGTGTCAGATAACATTCAGCCTAATGATGCACTCAAGAATAAAGAAGTGGATGCGAATTTCTTTCAGCATCAAGTATTCATGCAGCAGTACAACGATAATGCCGATGCGAATCTTACGGTAGTCACTCCGATTTACCATATTATTTACGGCGGTTACTCCAAGAATTATGACAGTATTGATGCGCTTCCGGATGGTGCAACAATTGCCATTCCGAATGATCCGGCAAACATCGGACGCTCGCTTGCCATGTTTGACCAGAATGGGATGATCAAGCTTAAAGAAGGCGTCGGCACTGACGGACTTCAATCCGATATTGTGGAGAACCCGAAGAACTATAAGTTCCAGGAAGTGGATCTGCTGATGCTTGCTCGTGCATATGAGGATGTGGATCTCGTAACGATGTATCCTGCCTATGCGTCTCCTCTTGGCCTGACACCGAAGGATGCGATTGTAACAGAGGAAATGGATGAGAAATATGCGATTTCACTCGTTGCGCGCGAGGATAACAAGGATTCAGAAGCCATTCAGAAGCTGGCCGAAGTGCTTACCAGCGATGAGGCAAGAAAATATATTGAAGAGAAGCACCCGGATACAATGATTCCGGCGTTCTAATGAAACAGGAGGTCCCATCTAATGGGGCCTCCTTCTTTTTAGGATAGGTATGCTTTTCATTTTATTTACTCAAACTTTTTATTTCTCTCGCCGTCCGTTTTACACCTGTCATACACAATGCTGCTGCTCCCTTAACAGTTCGTTTATACAATGGCAAAATGCAGCTTAAATCATTGATTCATTGAGGAGAGAGAATATGAGAATTAAGGCACGGAGATACATAACGATGTTACTGGCCGCAGGGCTGACGCTGGGGATGGTGCCGGCAGGACCGGCAGATGTAGATGCAGCCAGCAATTCGGCAGCACCTGCTGTGGCAAACGCAGCTCATGGCTTGAATGCGCTTCAGATCAGCAAGATCGGGAGCTATGAAGTAGGCGTAACCAATGCCGATGGCGGTATTGCTGAGATCGTCCGATACAACAAGGACAATGGCAGCTTCTACTTGGTCAACGGAGCTACGCAGCCGCCAAGTCTGGATATTGTAAAGCTTGAGGAAGACGGCAAGACCCGCAAAGTGAACAGCATTAATATTGAGGCGCTTGCGGCAGCAGGTGATTTTGAAGTCGGCGACTTGACAAGTGTGGATGTGAACACAGCAGGTACATATGTTGCTGTAGCAGTACAAGAGAAAGCCTCCATGAAAGCAGGCAAAGTGCTGGTGTTGGATTACGATGGCAAGCTGCTCAGGGAATATACGGTAGGTGTACAGCCGGATATGATCAAGATCAGCCCGGATGGACGTTATATTTTGACTGCGGATGAGGGAGAGCCTCGTGATGGCATCGGGGCAGATCCGAAGGGCAGTGTTACCATCATTGATACACGTACAAATGAAGTAAAGCAGGTCTTGTTCAACGATCCGTCCGTGATCGGAGATGACGTACATATTCGCGGTGATGTGAATGAGGATGGAATCATCGCTTCAATTGGTACGAAGGCGAAGGCAGAAACGGATTTTGAGCCGGAATATATTGCTCTGTCTGACGATAATAAGACGGCATATGTAGCTCTGCAGGAGAACAATGCCATTGCTGCAATTGATCTGGCAGAGGCAAAGGTAGTGTCTGTGCAAGGACTTGGAGCCAAGGATCTGAGCAAGCCTGGAAACGAGGCCGATCTGATCTCAGATGGTCAGGTGAAGCTTGAGAATGCTCCGCTCAAAAGCCTGTATATGCCGGATGGCATTGCTTCGTATACCATAAATGGCCAAACGTATCTCTTCACAGCGAATGAAGGAGATGCTACAGGATGGGAAGGTCTTGAGAATGAGCTCAAGATATCGGATATAAAAGAAGACGACAAGCTGTCTTCATCCTTATCCGAGTGGCTGGGTCAAACGGAAGACTACGATGATGTTCGTGTCATTTCCGAAATGGGCCTGAAAAATGACGTATACGAAGAATTGTACTTATACGGAGGCCGGTCCTTCTCCATCTGGAATGCAGATACAATGGAGCAGGTATATGACAGCGGAAGCGATTTTGAGCGCATTACAGGAGAAGTGAACCCGGAATTCTTCAATGTAAGCAATGATGATGAAGAGATGGATGACCGCAGTCCGAAGAAGGGCCCTGAGCCGGAATATGTAACCGTAGGTGAGGTAGGAGACAAGCTCTATGCCTTTACGGGTCTCGAGAGAACCGGAGGAGTCATGGTGTACGATGTGACGAACCCGGAGAAGCCTGTGTTTACAAGCTATGTGAATACCCGCAAATACGCTCAGGAGGACATCCTGGCAACAGATACGGGACCGGAAGGGCTGGAGTTCATCCCTGCTGCCGACAGTCCGACAGGCAGCCCGCTGCTTCTGGTAGCCAATGAGGTTGGTGGTACAGTTACCATTCTGGAAATGAATACAGAGGTTGAAACGAATCCTGGCGAGCTTCCGGAAGACAATACACCAGGTGAAGCTCCTTCATTCACAGACCTGGATGGTCACTGGGCGGCTCACGGCATTACTGAACTAGCCGCAAGCGGAATCATTCATGGGATAACCAGTGAGCAGTTTGCTCCCAATAAGTCCGTGACCCGGGCTCAATTCGCTTCCATGCTCGTCAGCGCACTGGATCTGACTCCAGTCTCGAGTGAAGCAAGCAGCTTCACAGATGTCGCTTCAAATGCCTGGTATGCAGACGATGTGCAGGCTGCTGTCGAGAATAATCTGATCTTCGGCAGAACCAGCAGCTCGTTTGACCCAAGTGCTCCTGTTACACGGGCAGAGATGGTCGTAATGGTTAATCGAGCAGCCCGTCTTGTGGATGCCTCAGAGGAAGGAGCGATCTCTATACTAAGCAAGTATAAAGACTTCGCAGACGTGCAGGAGTGGGCGAAGGAGAGCTTCGCAAACCTGGTTCACAGCGGGATGATCAAAGGCGATCAAGCGGGTCGTCTTAATCCAAGTGCACACACAAGCCGTGCAGAGGCAGCCGAAGTGCTGTACAGATTGTTAAGCAAGGCAGGGACTATAGAATAAGTAAGACTTGAGGTTAGTGAAGATGGGCAGCGAGGGAGTGCAGTGTGACTTCGTGTGACGCATAAGGGTGGTTTCGCTTGTACAGCGAAGCCGCTTTTTTACATTTCAGAAATAGAATCTATAAATTTTGTCTATTTTCTAAAAACGATCTCCTCCTATGTTGACACCTCATGTATAATATTTGAACGAGGAGGGGCGTTAAATGAGTGATTTCCTGCAATTTGATCAGCAAGCGATATCGAAACATATTTATAATCAAGCACCGGTAGGCATTGCTCTAGTATCGACCCAGGGCAATTGGATTCATGCGAATGCGTCCGCCTGTCACATCTTAGGTTATAAGCTGGAGGAGCTCATGACCCTTCCGGCGATGGATTACATTTTCTCCGAAGCGGTCCATCCATCAGCGTTACTGGAACGTGCTACTTCTTCAATTAAATTTGACAAGGAATATGTGCATAGAAACGGAAACACGGTATGGGCCAGTGTCCACGTGTCTTTGGTGCTGGATGAAATATCAGAGGAGCCTATCTATTTCATTGCCCATCTTATAGATATCACTGCAAATAAAGTAGCAGAATTAAAGCTGAATGAAAGTGTGGAAAGATACACTTCACTAAAAAAATACAATCATGATGCCATTATCTCATTTGGCCTGGACGGCAACATCATCAATGGCAACCAAATGACAGAGACACTGACGGGTTACACCATTGCCGAGTTAATCGGGACGAGAATTGCCAGGCTGATTGACGAGCAAGTGCTGGCAAATCTGAAATCAGACGAGCTTGATCATGCGCTCATTGAAGAGGGGATCGATCATATTAAGCACAAGGACGGTCATCTTGTCGAGGTCCTTGCTTCTCTTGCTCCAATTATTATTCACAATAACCGTGTTGGCTTCTATCTAATTCTGAAGGATATTACCGAGCAGAGGCGGCTTCTGATCGAGAAAGAAACGGCTGAGAAAACGAATAAGGCAAAAAGCGAGTTTCTGGCAATGATGAGTCATGAGATTCGTACCCCGATGAACGGTGTCATTGGAATGACGGATTTGCTGCTGGAAACCGAGCTTGAATCGGAACAACGCCAGTATGTTGAAATTATTAAGCAGAGCGGCAGTACCTTGCTGAACATTATTAACGATATTTTGGATTTTTCCAAGATTGAATCCGGTAAGATTGATCTGGTCCATGAATTGTTTAGCATGAGAACAACTTTGTCCGAGGCTTACTATATTAATCAGCCAAGAGCCATTGAGAAAGGGATCGAAGTTACGACATCGATCGCGCCGAATGTACCTGAGTATCTATTTGGTGATGGGACCAAGGTAAGACAAATATTGATGAATTTATTGAGCAATGCAGTTAAATTTACGCCAAGCGGCAGTGTATCGGTAAGTGTTGAACAAGTCGAACAGACATCCAGGCATGTGAGGCTCAAAGTTGAGGTTGAGGATACAGGAATTGGTGTGTCTGCAGATAAGATGCTCCGGTTATTTGAGCCCTTCTATCAGGTCGATAATTATATGACTCGAAAGATTGAAGGTACGGGTCTTGGACTTGCGATATGCAAGAGGCTGGTTGAGCTGATGGAAGGAGAGATTTGGTATGAGCCGAGACCGGATGGTCCGGGATCCAGATTCATCTTTACGGCTAACTTTAGACTTCAGCCTCCTTCCGCAGGTCCAAGGAGTGATCAGACAGAACAGGATCATGGAGCTTCTGTTGAACCACTGAAGATTCTAGTGGCTGAGGATAATGAGGTGAATCAGCTGGTGTTCATTAAGATGATGGACAGGCTGGGGTATCGGGTAACGGTAGTGCCAAACGGGGAACAGGCAGTACAGGCTTGTAAAGAACAGGATTACGATATGGTGTTTATGGATGTCCAGATGCCTGTCGTGGATGGTCTGATGGCAACAAGGATGATTCGCCAAGAGATGCCTGGCACTGAAGGTCCTTACATTGTCGCCGTCACGGCACATGCCATTCATGGGGATCGCAATAAATATTTGGAGCTTGGCATGGATGACTATGTGAGCAAGCCGCTCAGCATGACTGCCGTTTCAGCTGTTATTCAAAAGTATATCGCACAGCGAGAGGCGTAAGGAGGAACGGTGATGAGAGGCAGTTTTTTTCATCATGAGCTCTCTCCTTCCGAGGCTGGCCCTGGCTTTTATGCCTATTATTATAAACAGTGGCAGAATTATAAGATGGAATATCATGAGCATCGCTGGACGGAGATCATGTATATGATCCAAGGAACAGGTGCCATTGATGTTATGGGGGATGACGGCAGTACCGAGCGTATTGTGCTGCGTAAAGGTGAGTTTATTATTCTCGATGAGGGGGTTCCTCATCGGTTAATCGTGGAGCAGGCGGGTCCCTGCCGAATGCTGAATGTAGAATTCGGCTTCCAGCCGTATTCGGGCCCCTTCTCTCTTGGACATATAGCAAGGGAGGAGCAGGAGGTCGCTGTGTTTCTGGCGCGTCCGTTCAGGCATCTTGTGTTATCTGATCCGGAAGGAGTCTATTATGTGCTGAAGAGTCTGGTGCTGGAGCTGGATCGGCAGCCTTCCGCAGATACCAGCTTCATGATTGAGCTTCTGTTCAGCCAGCTGCTCGTGCGGATCGCCAGGCTGAGGAGTACAGCAGAAGGCAGTGAACCGCTTGCGGACGGATACGTTACAAGGAGTATCCAATATATGCGTCAGCATATTGATCAGCCGCTTCAGGTTAAGGATGTGGCGGCATATGTTAACCTGCATCCAGGCTATCTGCACCGAATATTCAAGAAACATACCGACCAAACACTGACAGAGTATTTGACCAGGGTTCGGATGGATAAGGCGAAGATGCTGCTGTCCCAGACGGAAATTCCAGTTCAGGATATTCCGGATTATGTGGGGATCAGCAGTCGTCAATATTTTCACACTTTGTTTAAGAAGCATACAGGCTTAACGCCTGTTAAATATCGGGAACTGGGTGAGAGAAAATCCTGGGACTAGAGAGGAAGAGGTCTTGCGATCTCTTCTTTTTGGTGTTCACAGGTGAGGATTTTGTACATACGGCAGATGAAGAAGTCACGATATTGGTAACGCTTCCTGAATAGATATTGCTACAATGACGAAGAGAATATCAAGGGTCTTAATATGGAAAGGTGGATGAGAAGCTGATGTCTTTTAAGGTAGCATTTATTGGAGCAGGAAGTATTGGATTTACTCGGGGATTATTGCGTGACCTGCTGACCGTACCTGAATTTAGCGATATCGAAATTTCATTTACAGATATTAGTCAACATAATCTGGATATGGTAACTGAGTTATGTCAACGTGACATTCGGGAGAATGGACTATCCATCGAGATTAAGGCGACCACGAATCGACGTGAAGCGCTGAAGGATGCGAAATATGTCATATGTACAATTCGTGTCGGTGGACTGGAAGCTTTTGCGACGGATGTCGATATTCCACTAAAATATGGTGTCGATCAATGCGTTGGAGATACGCTGTGTGCAGGCGGCATCATGTACGGACAGCGCGGAATTGCTGAAATGATGAATATTTGCAAGGATATCCGTGAGATGTGCTCGGAGGATGTACTGCTGTTGAACTATTCTAATCCTATGGCGATGCTGACCTGGGCCTGCAACAAATACGGTGGTGTAAATACAGTAGGCTTATGCCATGGCGTACAGCATGGACATCATCAAATCGCACAGGTGTATGGGCTTGAGATGAAGGATGTCGATATCGTCTGCGCCGGAATCAACCACCAGACCTGGTATATCAAAGCAAGCCATGAAGGCAAGGATCTGACTGCAGGACTGCTAGAGGCTTTCGAGAAGCATCCAGAGTTCAGCCGTACAGAAAAAGTGAGAATCGATATGCTGCGCCGCTTCGGTTATTACAGTACGGAATCGAATGGCCATCTTAGTGAATATGTACCGTGGTATCGCAAGCGTCCGGATGAAATCCAGGAATGGATTGATCTGGGGAGCTGGATTAATGGGGAAACCGGCGGATATCTTCGGGTGTGTACAGAGGGAAGAAACTGGTTCGAGACGGACTTTCCTAACTGGATGAAGGAGGAGCCGAACCAATTTGTGCCGGAGAAACGTGGACAGGAGCATGGCTCCTATATCATTGAGAGTCTGGAGACAGGCAGAGTATACCGGGGACATTTCAACCGAGTGAATAACAGTGTTATTTCTAACCTTCCAGATGATGCTATTATCGAGGCACCAGGCTATGTCGATCGGAACGGGATCTCGATGCCGCATGTCGGGGATCTCCCGCTTGGACCGGCAGCTGTATGCAATGTGAGCATCTCTGTACAGCGTCTTGCAGTCGAAGCGGCTATTCATGGAGATGATCAGCTGCTCCGTCAAGCCTTTATGATGGACCCCCTCGTAGGAGCGGTCTGCAATCCGAAGGAAATATGGCAAATGGTTGATGAGATGCTGGTCGCTGGCGAGAAGTGGCTTCCGCAATATACCGAAGCGATTGCTTCTGCCAAGGAACGGCTTGCTGCAGGCAACCTGATTCCAACCCGGGACTATCAAGGGGCTGCAAGGCTTAAAGTGAAGACCATTGAGGAAATGCAGCAGGATCGTGAAGCGGCAAATAAGAATGCAGGTGAATCCGACAAAGGCAAGGATCGCGAGAAGATTGGAAGTTAAATCTAATCCATAAGGTATAGGGCAACACAGCGAAGCTGGCGTTGCCTTTTTTTTTTATTTAGTGCAGTAAGGCGTTAAAAAGTAACGGTCATTATTCGATATATAGTATACAAAAGGAAAACCAGCTGTTAAATTTAGGATAAAAGCATATTGGAGGAGAAAATAATGGTAAAAAGTATGGATATGGTCGTAATGTTTAGTTATTTATGTTTTCTCCTGCTAGGAGTACTGCTCAAAGAAATACCTTATTCGGTAAGACGAAGATCGTAAACAGCAATCACCATACATAATCTGAGAGCTTGTCCCTAAAGCGGGGGCAGGCTTTTTTCATTCCTTTCATTATTGACCGTCTGTTTATTCTGCCATATAATTATTAACAAAAATGTTAATAAAAAATTGCTCGATTTACGTATATTCTGGGCATATCAAGCCATACATATTTATATGATCTGCTGACAAAAGCATTACAAGTATGAGGAGTAAAGGAATGAGTGTAAATGATCAAGACTGAAACCGCTTACCGAAGAGCTTTGGAAAAAATGAAGGATCATAAGGCTTATATTGCGAATGAGAAGCTGCGTTATCAGAGCAACGGTATGAGTAAAGAACAGACAGACCTGGCCCTTCGTCCACTGTTGTCTTTTAAAGAGGAGCTGGCCGAAGAGATTTATGACTATGAAATGATCAAGAAGGGATCATTTGGTCCGCTGGAGAGCATAACGGATCTCGGAAAGAATCTGATTGCATACCGGATCTTTATGAATATATCGCAGGCTGAGCTTGCCAGGAGATTAGGTGTGTCCGAGGCACAGGTATCAAGGGATGAACGCAATGAGTACAGCGGGGCTACAACAGAGAAGATTCAGTCCGTCATGAATGTCCTGGGACTAAGAACAACGATCAAGATTGAAACGAGTGTAATGCAAGCATAGGTTATTAAGCTAAACGGCGAATCTCCATTAAAGAGGAAGATTCGCTTTTTTTTTTTTCGTCACCTGAACCAAAATTTTTACATAAACAGCTATTGGATGTGATTTCCAGATAACATTCTCTTCCTATACTTGACCTAAGCAAACGCATAAGGAGAGTGTTAGAATATGAAGCTGGCGATCCTGGGAGATTTGCATTACCACGAAGCGGACGAGAGTACTGAGGCGTGGGTTACGGCAAGAGATGCGTTTTATAAAAAAATGCTGCACCATTTCATGAGCGCTGAAGCCGATATGCATATATCGCTGGGTGATCTTACGAATTTCGGTACAGAGAGAGAAATCAATGAAGTGTATGACATTATCGAACAATATGACGGAAGCTTCTTCCATGTGCTCGGTAATCATGATACCTATTCCCAGACCAAGAGGGATCTGCTCACTTTGACCGGACAAGCCCGCTACCAGGCACTTACGATGGACAAAGCGATTCTTGTGTTTCTGGATACGACTAGAGAGATGGATCTGACCAACTGGGGAGGCTGGATGGATGAGGAGCAGCTGAGCTGGTTTGAGAATGTCATTGTCAGCTCAGGCACGAAGCCGATGCTCGTATTTGCTCACCATCCGGTTCATTTGACGACAACGGGGTCAGATCGGGATAAGGGTTCAATCGACCCATCCATCGATATGTGGCGGATCTTAAGCAAGAAGCAGGGAACGGCTGTCTATTTTAACGGACATACACATGTGGATTCCATTACCAAGCAGAATAATTGGACATTTGTTCAGCTGTCCGCCTGCCTGGACGAGCATGCATTCCGGATGGTGGAGCTTGGAGACGATTATATCGACATCACGGCAGTCGACATTGAAGATGCTGAGCTTCCTAAGCAGCTCCCGGAAATTCATCTTCACATGAAGCATTTCTCCCCGTCCGTCCATGCAAGAGGAACAGAGCTTGAGAGAGGCTGCCGTGTGATGCTGACGAGTCAACAGGCTTCATTCGTATCTGCAGATACAGCAGCACCTGGTCAAGGTCATGTCTAAAGAGCAGACGAGTGCCGTTAAGCAGCCTTATGTAAAGAAGAGCCTGACAAGCACCAGGACAAGGGCTTCGGTCAGTACACTGCTTGAGCGGCTTGAAACTTATAGAAATGTAGCTTCCATTCGTGATGTCAGACAGCTGGAGACGGCACTTGAGCATAAAGACCGTTTAAGCTGTGTATTCCTGCTGACAGGAAGCATCGGGGTCATCAAGGGCTATGTAGATCTGTTTCGCAAGCACGAAATTCCGGTATTCGTGCATGTTGAGAAGATCGGGGGCTTATCCTATGATCAGCCGGGGCTGGATTACCTCGCGAATGCAATTAAACCGGATGGGATCATTACGACGAAGATTCAGGTGGTCAAAAAGGCACAGAAGCTTGGACTTTTGACGATTCAGCGCTTTTTCCTCATTGATTCGGAAGGGCTTGATAACATTGCCCAATCGCTGGATCAGGCACAGCCTGACGTCATTGAGATCATGCCGGCCCGTATTCCTGAAGTGCTGGGTAAAGTGAGGACGATGACAGAGCTGCCCATTATCTCAGGAGGACTGCTTACCGAGCGCAGACATGCCAAGGAATGTCTCAAGTATGGGGCAACAGCTGTTTCCTCGTCGAGCACCTCCATGTGGAAGGAAGCCTTTAACTTAACTCATGTTTAACAATTGCAATTAATACCGTTAACAATGAAGAGATAAGATAAGTGCAGGATGAAGAGACAAGCATCCACTTATATATAGACAAGTAAATAGCCAGTGGGTTGGAGTGATGGAGAAACCTGAACAGACCAGAGAGGCCTTGTATAGAGCCTTGAATGGTTTCGTTCAGGTTTCTTTTGTCATGTCCAAGAGCGGCTTTAAAACGATTAGGAGGAAATAGAAAATGAAAAGAAATAAAAGACGGGGGTTCTTATCACTCATGCTGGGAATGGCGGTTATGCTATCCGCCTGCGGCGGTGAATCCGGAGAAAGCTCGGCGACGAATGCGGGGGCAGGCTCGGCAAGTGCAAGTGAAGGCACAGGAGAGAAGATTCAGATCAAATACTGGTATGCCTTCGGAGACAAGATCGAAGAGGCGAAGCAGGAGCTGGTTAAACGCTTCAATGAATCCCAGGATGAGATTGAAGTCATCGCTGAATACCAAGGAAATTATGACGACCTGCATGCCAAGGTTCAGGCTGCATTTGCCGCAGGGGATGCACCTGCCGTTTCCGACCTGGAAATCGCATCAACTGCAACATTTGCCAGATACGGAATGATTCAAGAGCTTGGTCCATTAGCAGAGCAGGATGCTGAGGAAGTACAAATGGATGATTTTAACCCGGGCCTTATGGGAAATGCCTATGTAGACGATAAGCTGTACGGACTTCCCTTCATGCGCAGCACACCGATCATGTATATGAACGTAACTGTGCTTGAAGAAGCAGGCCTTGATCCTGCCGGACCAAAGAACTGGCAAGAATTCGAGGAATATGGACGTAAACTTAAGGAAAAATTAATCTCACTGATGACCATGCCGGTCGATATTTGGTTCTACGAAGGACTTGTTGCCCAATCCGGAGGACAAATTTTGGCTGAAGACGGTAAATCGGTACTGTTCAATTCCCCAGAAGGTGTTGAACCGGTGGAATTCTGGAAGAAGCTTGCAAACGAAGGCTTGATCAAAATCCCGGTAGGGGACGAGGCAGGGGCAACGGCTGACAAGGACTGGGCTAACCAAACGTCGGCATTCAAATTCGGTTCTACAGCAGGCGTAGCAGGAGCAATTGATATTTCAGAAGGAAATAATTTTGAGTTCGACACTGCCTTCATGCCGGCAAACAAATCCTATGGTGTACCAACAGGCGGTTGTCAGCTCGTGATGACGTCCAAGCTTACAGAGGAGGAGCAGGCAGCAGCATGGGAGTTCATCAAGTTCATGACAACGACGGAGAGCACCATCTATCAAAGTGAGCATGTAGGATACCTGCCAACTCGTCTGTCCGCACTGGAAACAGAAGAAATGCAGTCCCTGTACAAAGAATATCCGCAATATAAAGTAGCTGTGGATCAGCTGGAATATGCAAGACCTCGTCCAATGGAGACGGCTTATCCGGAAGTTGCACAAATCATGAAGAGCGCAATTGAAAAAACAATTCTCGATGCTAATGTGACGCCTCAGCAGGCGCTGGATGAAGCGGCTGAGAAAGCAAACGCGCTGCTCAGCAAATAAACGGGAGGTGGCTCTACTATGGGCAGAATTGAGCTGAAGGGAATCAGCAAATTCTTCAAGGAAGAAGAGGTTATCAAGGATTTGGATCTGACGATTCGGGACGGTTCCTTCACCGTCCTCGTCGGACCCTCGGGCTGTGGTAAATCGACGACACTACGAATGATTGCAGGTCTGGATGAGCAGACAAAGGGCGAGATCTGGATTGATGACATATGCGTCAACGGAGTGGCTCCAGGCAACCGCGATGTGGCCATGGTATTTCAGAATTATGCCTTGTACCCGACAATGAACGTGTATGACAATATCGAGTTTGGACTCGTCAATCGGAAGGTGCCGAAGAAGGAACGGGAGAAGCTCATCAAGGATATCGCTGAGATCGTGGGTCTCAGCGATTACATGAAGAAGAAGCCGGAGATGCTGTCCGGCGGGCAGAGACAGCGGGTAGCGCTGGCACGTGCCATGGTCAAGAAGCCGCAGGTGTTCATCCTGGATGAGCCGCTCTCTAACCTCGATGCGAAGCTGCGCCACCAGATGCGGACGGAGCTGATTCAGCTGCATAAACGGCTCGGCACGACCTTTGTATATGTCACTCATGATCAAGTGGAAGCCATGTCTATGGGGGATGAGATCGTTATTATGAACAAAGGCGTCATTCAGCAGGCAGCATCGCCGATGACGCTGTACAACGATCCGGCTAACGTATTTGCAGCCCAGTTTATTGGTACTCCGGCTATGAATGTGCTTCCGTACAAGGGATTCAAGCTTCATTCGGCACAAGGAAAATCACAGGACATAGCAAGCTTCGGCTTCCGGCCAGAGCATGCCCTCTTGAATCCACAGGATTCCTCGGAAGGTCTTCGCCTGGATGGAGAGATCATGACACGGGAAAGTCTGGGTGCAGAGAATATCTATCAGATTGGGTCTCCATTCGGCGTGTTCTCAATCAAGACCTTTCTAGAGCCGCTTGTACCGGATAACAGAGTCAACATTACGGTTCCGTATGAGCGCCTGTACTATTTTAATACCGAAGGTCAAAGACTGAAGCAGTATGAAATCAGGCAAGAGCATGAAGGGGCCAAGCCGAATGCTCCGGAATTGATCTCGATCGGTGGAGGGCTGTAGCATGACATCTCGTTTCTGGGAGAAGCTTAGACCTTATGGAATGATATCTCCATCGCTATTGATCTTTGGTGTGTTCTTTATTTATCCGATCTTTTATATGATCTATCTTAGTTTTTTTGATTGGAATTTTGTCAGTCCGACGAAGAATTATGTAGGCTTGCAAAATTTTTCGGATCTTTTGTCGGATTCAGAGTTTATGCAGGTTCTTCTGAATACGACAATTTACACCTTTGCCACCGTGGCACTGACACTCAGCTTCTCACTGTTGATCGCACTATGGCTTAACCGCTCGGGGCTGTTCTATGGGTTTGTTCAGGGCGCGATCTTCAGTCCGCATATTATTTCTCTGGTATCCATCTCCCTGCTGTGGAGCTGGCTGATGGATCCGGAATACGGGCTGCTCAACTGGGTTATCGGGCTGTTTGGAATGGCGCCGCTGGATTGGCTGTCGCATCCGGATACGTCACTCATGTCACTCATTCTGGTGGCCGTGTGGAAAGGGATCGGCTTTAATACACTTGTCTTTATCGCAGGACTTCAGAGCATACCGCCAAGTATCTATGAAGCCGCTGCACTCGATCGATCCAAGCCGCTGCGGACCTTCTGGAAGCTGACGCTGCCCATGCTGTCACCAACGCTATTCTTCCTGGCGATTATGAGCATGATCGGTTCGTTCCAGGTGTTTGAAACCATTGCCATTATGACGCAGGGCGGTCCGGTGAATTCGACCAATACACTCGTCTATTACATTTATGAATACGGCTTCCGCTTCTTCAAGATCGGTTACGCTTCTGCAGCGGGTGTCATACTGCTTATCATTGTCGGCTTGCTTACCATCATTTATTTCCGTATGTTATCAAGACGCGTCCATTACCGGTAAGCATGAGGAAGGAGAGGAAATGAAGTGAATGCAATAGATCCTACAGCTAGAACGAGGGAGACCGCGGGGAACACAGGCAGACAGCAGAGCTGGAGTGGGCTGAGCGCAATGAACAGCGTCCTGAAGGTCGTCAACGTCATCGGCTTGCTGATCCTGGTCCTGATCTTCGCACTGCCCTTTGCGTGGATGATCTCCACATCTCTAAAAACACTGCCGGAGACGATGATTTTTCCTCCGGATTGGATACCAAATAATCCGCAATGGCAGAATTTTATCCAGGCCTGGAACTCGGGTCCGTTTCTCCATTATTTTATGAACAGTGTACTCATCGCTGTCGGGATCTTGATTCTGCAAATGCTGACGATTATCCCTGCAGCCTATGCCTTTGCCAGATTTCAGTTCAAGGGCTCGGGTATTTTGTTCGGACTTGTAATGGTTACCTTGATGATTCCATCCCAGCTGATCTTTCTTCCCGTCTATTTGCAGCTCAGCTCCTGGAACATGCTGAATACCCATCTGGGTCTGATTCTGCCCTTTGCCTCCAGTGCTTTTGGCATCTTCCTGCTCCGTCAGTCCTTTAAACAGGTTCCCGAGGAGCTGATTGAAGCAGCCAGACTCGACAAGGCCAAGGAGTGGAAGATTATGTGGAAGCTGATGATTCCGATGGCACGTCCAGCACTGATCACCATTGCTCTGTTCAGCTTCATCAGTCACTGGAATGACTACTTCTGGCCGCTTGTCATGACGACGAATGAAACAGCAAGAACGCTGCCGCTCGGGATTGCGAAGATCCGACAGACGGAGGGAGTCGCGACTTGGAATATTCTTATGGCAGCCAATCTTATTCTGGTTCTGCCGATTCTCGTCGTCTTTTTCTTCGCCCAGCGTTCGATCATCAAGGCGTTTGTGTACAACGGTGTGAAATAGTTTAGCTAACTTTTGATAGATAATTGTATACATGAAACGACTATATCTAAATTGAAGTCCGGCTGACAGCCGGACTTTTTTTACGTTCCAGGATGTTACGTAATTTAGTTGTACTTGAGCAGCTGACTGGAATGGATCCACAACAATCGTGCAAGTGTGTTATTTTCGGCCCATATGTTATTTTTGCTCTTATCTTCTACAGTCAGATCAAAGCTGATATGGTGTTCGCAAGGATAGACCTCAAGGTCTCTCTTATAAGAATAGATTTGATGTGAATGCTGATGCGACAGACAAAGAGGAGATGAGCTGGCATGATGATCTATAAAGATGCAGCAAAATCGGTGACAGAACGTACGGAAGATCTGCTGAAGCAAATGACAATGGAAGAGAAGATCGGACAATTGGTGCAGCCGTTCGGCTGGAAAGTGTACGAGAACGCAGAAGGTCAGATTAATTTAACAGAAGAATTTCGCAGACAGGTGCATAAGGGCGGCATTGGCTCACTCTATGGTGTTCTCAGGGCAGATCCATGGACAGAGGTAACGATAGAGAACGGACTATCACCTGAGCTGGGGGCAGGAGCGGTCAATGAAATTCAGCGTTATGCGATCCAGCACTCGCGGCTCGGAATTCCGATCTTGTTCGGAGAGGAATGCTCTCATGGTCATATGGCCATTGGTGCAACTGTATTTCCCGTCCCTCTGTTAATCGGCAGCACGTGGAATACCGAGCTATACAGCAAGATGTGCCGTGCTGTTGCACTGGAGACGAGAAGTCAGGGCGGAGCAGTGACGTATTCGCCGGTGCTTGATGTGGTGCGTGATCCGAGATGGGGAAGAACCGAAGAATGCTTCGGTGAGGACCCCTATCTGATTGGTGAGTTTGCAGTGGCCTCAGTTAAAGGACTGCAAGGTGATTCACTCGATCAACAGACCTCTGTTGCGGCTACACTGAAGCATTTTGCCGGATATGGCAGCTCGGAAGGCGGAAGAAATGCCGGCCCTGTTCATATGGGGATGCGTGAGCTGCGAGAAGTTGATTTGTATCCATTTCGCCGTGCAGTCGAGGCAGGAGCCGCTTCTATCATGCCGGCTTACAATGAAATTGATGGTACACCGTGCACGTCGAATAAAGAACTGCTGAAGGACATTCTTCGCACAGAGTGGGGCTTCGACGGTATGGTCATCACCGACTGTGGTGCAATCAATATGCTGGCCTGGGGTCATGATACCGCGGAGGATGGTCTGTCTGCCGCAGCCCAAGCGATCACAGCCGGTATTGATATGGAGATGTCCGGGGAGATGTTTGCGAAGTATTTGGGAGAAGCCGTGGAGACAGGAAGGGTAGACATAGAAGTACTGGATCAGGCGGTGCGGCGGGTACTGACGCTGAAATTCAGGCTGGGTCTGTTCGATCATCCATATTGCGACCCCAAGAAGGCCGGGGAAGTCATCGGCAGCGCAGCGCATAAGCGGCTGGCAAGACAGGTGGCAGCCGAAGGAATCATAATGCTCAAAAATGAAGGCCAGGCTCTGCCGCTGTCAAGGACGAACGGTGTAATCGCCGTCATCGGACCCAATGCGGATCAAGCCTATAATCAATTGGGTGATTATACATCTCCTCAGCCGGATGGGGCTGTAACGACAGTGCTGGACGGAATCAAGGCTAAGCTCGCTGATCATCCCGAGCGGGTATTATATGCGCCTGGCTGCCGAATTCAAGGGGACAGCCGTGAAGGCTTTGAGGCGGCACTTGCCTGTGCGGCCCAGGCAGATACGGTCTTGCTTGTGCTTGGCGGGTCGAGTGCAAGGGATTTTGGAGAAGGGACCATTGATCTTCGGACCGGTGCTTCTGTCGTTACTGATACATGGAATGACATGGACTGTGGAGAAGGAATTGACCGGATGACCTTGACTTTATCCGGTGTACAGCTGCAGCTGGCGCAGGAGATTCATAAGCTTGGCAAGAAGCTGATCGTGATATATATTAATGGCCGCCCGATAACAGAGCCTTGGCTCGATGCACATGCGGATGCTATTCTCGAAGCCTGGTACCCTGGACAGGAGGGAGGACATGCTGCAGCCGATGTATTGTTCGGTGATGTTAATCCGTCAGGCCGGCTGACCGTTTCGATACCGAAGCATGTCGGTCAGCTGCCTGTACATTACCGGGGCAAGCGCTCACGCGGTAGAAGATATTTGGAAGAGGATAGTAAGCCGATGTATCCCTTCGGATATGGACTCAGCTACACCTCGTTTACATATAGCGATCTCCGTTTGTCTGCCTCCGAGATGTATATAGAGGATACGGTCGAAGCCGAAGTCATCGTAAAGAATACAGGAGATTGCCGAGGGGCAGAAGTCGTTCAGCTGTATATTTCGGATGCAGCAAGTCTGTATACAAGACCGAAGCTTGAGCTGAAAGGATTCCGCAAGGTAGAGCTTGAACCCGGTGAGGAGAGACGCATCACGTTTCCTATCGGACGCGGAGAACTGGAGTATGTTGGAGCAGATTATAAGCGGGTTGTTGAGCCCGGACTTTTTCACATCAGGATTGGCAGACATGTAGATGACACACTGACCACAGAACTTACTGTACTGGAGGGTTAAGCGAAATGCAGCGAATTCAAAGAATGATTCGGGAACTATCCGAGAGACAGTGGCTGGAGAGTACAGAGATTAACGATTGGGGAATGACGAGCACAACGTATCACATGCCTGGTGAATATGATGAGGAGACCTCCCTTCCAGAGGGGACAGCACTTACGCAGTTTCCCGGTCAGCACGGAATCACCTATTTCTTCAGAAAAGAGCTGGATTGGCCGGAGACTTGGGGGAAGGAAGGGATCGGCCTTGTGTTTAACGCCGGGAGCGGGGAAGGACTACTCAGAGTCAATGGGACTTCTTATCAGGGCTTGGACCGGAACCATACCTATGTGACACTTGACCCGGCATATGCCGGGAAGAATTCAAAGCTGGAATTAACGATTGAGCTCTATGATCCGATTCCAGAGCCGATTGACCCGCTAAACCATCAAGCGAACAGACCTGCACCGATCTCCAGCATAACCAGCCTGCTTGTAAAGGTGAATCGTCCAGTTCAGAGCTTAATGTATACCCTTCGAACACTACTGGGCACGGCACAGCAGCTGGCGGAGAGTGATATGCGGAGAGTCAGACTGCGTGAAGCGATGTACCGGACGCTGGATGGCTATCTCGGAATGAGTGAAGCCGACATTCGTGAAGGAAGCCGGATAAGGGAGCTGGAGGAGCAGCTCATTGCTCTAGTGAAGCAGATCGGTGGAAGTGCGGAAGGGATAGAGCATATGGTCGGTCAGTCACACATTGATATTGCCTGGCTGTGGCCGGTCAGGGAAACGGTACGCAAGACGAGCCGAACCTTCTCCACCGTAGATCGATTGATGGATGAGTACCCTGAGTACCAATTTGCACAGAGTCAGCCGATCCTGTATCAATTCCTGAAGGAGCATGACCCTGAACTGTATGAACGTGTTAAACGCCGCATTCAAGAAGGCCGCTGGGAGCTGGTCGGGGGGATGTGGGTGGAACCGGATCTGAATATTCCGAGTGGTGAGTCACTGATGCGGCAGATGCTCTATGGACAGCGATTCTATGAACAAGAATTCGGACGTACTTCGGAGATCGAGTGGCTCCCTGATACGTTTGGTTATTGTGCCTCCTTGCCCCAGATTCTGCAGCATGGCGGTATTCGCTATTTCATGACGACCAAGCTGAACTGGAATGACACTAATGTATTTCCGTTTGACCTGTTTCAATGGGTCGGTATTGATGGTACACCGATGCTCTCTTATCTCAATCATGGATTGAATGAGGATACATCGCCGAAGGATATCGAAGAGCACTGGCAATCTTATCGGCAGCGGGCTGTTCATCCACAGCAGATGCTTCTCTATGGACATGGAGACGGAGGAGGCGGCGTAACCCGGGAGATGCTGGAATACATGGACCGCAGTGAGCTGCTCGTTGGACAGCCGGAGGTTCGGTACAGTACTGCTGCAGCATTCTTCCAGACGACGGAAGAGGCCCGGCACCGGCTTCCCAAATGGCATGGGGATTTATATCTGGAGCTGCACAGAGGTACCTATACGACTCATGCCAGGAATAAACGGGCTAACCGAAAGGCAGAAGTTCTGTATAGAGAGGCTGAAGTATGGCACAGCCTGAGTAAGCTGGCAGGGGGAGATCATAACAATGGTCATATCGAATCCGTGAATTTGGAGCAAGGGTGGAAGCTGATTCTGCTGAATCAATTCCATGATATCATCCCTGGCTCTGCCATTACGGAAACTTACGATACCTCTTCTGAGGAGTATAAACAGATTTTTAACATCGGCTCGGAAGTGTTAGCTGAACGTTTGCGGCAAATCGCAGAGCACGTTTCACTTGATGGAGCTGGAATTCCCTATATCGTATGTAACAGTCTTGGATGGGCCAGAAATGCGATCGTGGACCTTGATGTGCATGGTGCAAATATGATTCCTTATGATGAGACAGGTCAGGTTCTGCAATATGAACGGAATGAGCAGCCGGATGACGAGCAGGAGGAGCAGGATGATCAGCCGGATAGCGAGCAAGAGCAGGATAAGCAGCAGAAGGAGCAGGGACAACCAGCTTCGCGTCTACATGTGCTTGTGAAGGATATTCCAGCCTTTGGTTATCGAACCATTTGGTTGAAAGAACAAGGAATCGCGACGGGGGACGACCTTGCTCAGGAACAGGCAACATCTCAACCCGCGGAATTCCCTGATCAATGGGAAACGGCCTATTATTCCGTGACATTTGGAGCAAATGGAGAAATAACAAGTCTATGGGATAAGGATGCCGCACGTGAAATTGTAAGGCCAGGAGAGCAACTCAACCGATTGGAGCTGTATCACGACCGGCCGACCTATTGGGATGCTTGGGATATTGATCCTCGGTATGAACAGCAGAAGGCGGATGATCCGATCCTGGTCCATCGACAGCTGCTCAGTCATGGCAAGGTACAGGACATATTCCGGTTCACTTGGAAGCTGAGCCAGTCGACGATTCGGCAGGACGTTATTTTTTATCATCACGACAAGCGTATTGACTTCAAGACCCATGTGGAATGGAATGAAGCGCATAAGCTGCTCAAGGCTGCTTTCCCAGTGCAGGTCGTGACCAACAAGGCGGTATTCGAAATTCCTTTCGGCACCATTGAGCGTTCAGTTCATCGGAATACGAGCTGGGAACAAGCCCAATTCGAGGTGTGCGGACATCGCTTCGTTGATCTGTCAGAGCATGGATATGGTGTCAGTCTGCTGAATGACTGTAAATACGGATATGACATTCAGGAGAGCACGATTCGATTGTCTCTCTTGCGGGCTCCGAAGTGGCCGGATCTCACAGCGGATTTGGGAGAGCATAGCTTTACCTACTCTCTATATCCGCATCTAGGAAGCTGGCAGGAGGCAGGGACGCTCCGCAAGGCAGCAGAGCTGAATACGGATATTCAGTTGAGTAAGGCACGCTCCAATGCTTCTTCCGGTACTTTGCCGGAAAGATATTCATTGCTTCCATTTCAAAGTCAGCATGTCATTCTGGATACACTCAAACCGGCAGAAGACGGCACGGGGTGGATTGTCAGAATGTATGAAGCTTCTGGAGGAAATGGACAGGCACGCCTTACCTGGCCTGCCAAGCTGAGCGAGGTGTTTGAATCCGATGCACTGGAGAAAGAACGGAGTATGCTGAGTCATCAGGAGGGAGTCATTGATCTCAGCTTCCGGCCTTATGAAATTAAGACGATAAAAATGAAATAGTCTTGGACAGTATCTTCGACCATGTTAAGTTAATTTCGGGTCGAAGATATTTTTTTATATTTTTTAATAAACATGTCACTTAATTTCACACCGTAAAATCGCTTACAAATAAAATGAGGTAAATTATATGTAAAGTTGGATCGAAATAAACAGTCATTTTCTATTGGTATTTTTCCGTTTTCACATATGTAATCGCTTTCTTATGTGCGAAAATAACATATTATTGAATTGTAAATTGTTGACTATAACCTGATAAAACCTTGATGTATCAACGTTTATGCCGTGTGCCAAAATGACATGTTTACGAAATGAAGCCTTATCCACTATCGTTAACCTAAAGCTGCGCCAACAAAACTGACATATCAGGATTTGTATTTGGAGGCTTGCTCCTGGCGCAAGATCAAGATGAGTGATGACAGAAGGAGGCGAACCTGTGTGCAGGAGATCAAGGCGGTCAGTAAACAACAGACGATGTCGAGGCCAAAAAGCAGCAGAAAGCAATGGCAGAAGATCTGGAGAAACTGGGAGCTGTATTTGTTTATTGCACCGGCATTTTTGTATTTTCTTATATTCCATTACGGACCCATGTATGGCATCCAGATTGCGTTCAAGAATTACAATCCGGTTCGCGGGATATTCGGCAGCCCTTGGATTGGCTTCGATCACTTTATTCGATTCTTTGACTCTTATTATTTCTGGGATTTGATGTGGAATACGCTGACGATCAGCTTATATGAGCTGGCTGTTGGTTTTCCGATTCCGATTATTCTGGCGCTGGCATTCAATGAACTGAAGCACAAGCGCTTCAAGAAGCTTGCCCAGACCGTCACTTACGCACCTCATTTTATCTCCATGGTCGTTATGGTCGGGATGATCATTTCATTCCTATCACCTTCAACGGGGATTCTAATCCATTTTATTGAATGGCTTGGTTTTGATGCCCCAGCCTTTCTGACAAGTCCAGCCTGGTTTAAGACGGTATATGTGCTGTCCGGCGTATGGCAGAGTGCCGGGTGGGGAACGATCATCTATCTGGCTGCGTTGTCAGCAGCAGACCCTGGCCTTCATGAGGCAGCCATCATTGATGGGGCGAACCGGCTGCAGCGGATATGGAACATTAACATTCCTGTATTGGTGCCAACGATGACCATTCTGCTCATTCTGAACATGGGAAGTCTGCTCGGCGTCGGCTTCGAGAAGATTCTCCTCATGCAGAATCCGCTGAATATGGAATCTTCGGATGTCATTTCGACCTTTGTATACCGTTCAGGGCTTGAGAATGCGCAGTACAGTTTCTCAACGGCTGTCGGGCTGTTCAATTCTGTCATCAACGCCATATTGCTCATTGTAGTTAATCAGATCGCACGCAGGACAAGTGAGAATAGTCTGTGGTAGAGGAGGGGGCTGGACAATGCTAACCGGTATTAAAGAAACGAGACAAGACAAAATTTTTCTGGCACTGAATTATCTCTATGTCACGATTGCATTTCTTGTTGTCGCTTATCCGCTGGTCTATATGATGAGTGCTTCGATTAGTGATCCAAAGGCCGTTGCTTCCGGAGCGATGTGGCTCTTTCCCAAAGATATTACCTTTGAGGGGTATCAGCGCGTGTTTCAGGATACACGGATCTGGTCAGGTTACGCAAACACCATTCTATACACCGTAGTCGGTACTGCGGTGAACCTGATGGTCACCATACCTGCAGCTTATGCACTCAGTCGAAGAGATTTTGTAGGAAGAAACTTTTTTATGGGGATGTTTATGGTCACGATGTTCTTCGGAGGAGGCCTTGTGCCAACCTATCTGCTGATCAAGGAGCTGGGTATGATCAACAGCATGTGGGCGCTGATTCTTCCATCCGCCGCGTCGGTATGGAACATTATCGTCTCCCGCACCTTCTTCCAGGGGACAATCCCGGGTGAGCTTCATGAAGCAGCGCAAATCGATGGATGCTCGAATTTGAAGCTGTTTCTCAAAATTATATTACCGCTCTCGATGCCAATCATTGCCGTCATGGCGCTCTTCTACGGAGTAGGACACTGGAACAGCTACTTCTCCGCTATGATCTATTTCAATGATTCGGATAAATATCCACTGCAGCTCGTGCTCAGACAGATTCTCGTTCTGCAGGAAATGTCGGCCCAAGGCTCTGGCATGATGGACAGCACATCCGCTACGGCCCTCAATAACAAAGCGGAGGTAGCAGCGCTCGTCCGATATGCCGTTATCATCGTCTCTACGCTTCCGGTCATCATTATCTATCCATTCTTGCAGCGCTATTTTGTACAGGGTGTTATGATCGGCTCCGTAAAGGGCTGATCGTTACCATATAAACCATCAGAAAAGGGAGTTGTTGTCATGAAGAGAGTTCGTAAGAAGTCAGCGGTTCTTCTCAGTTTGATCCTTTCCGCAAGCATGCTTGCCGCATGCGGAACCTCACCTTCTGAATCAGGCGAGACGGCGGAGCCCGGTACCCCGGAGGAGACTGGCGTTAAGAAAGAGGGCTTTCCAATTGTGGACGAGCCGATCACGATGACCATGATGTCCCAGGATGCTGGTGTAGCGGACTGGAGTAATATGCCGGTCCTGCAGGAAGCAGAGAAGCTCACGAACATTAAGTTCGAATATCAGCTCACACCGATTGACAGCTTCGCAACAAAGAAGAACCTTGTCTTTGCAAGTGGTGATCTGCCAGACGTCCTGTATGCAGCGGATCTCACACCGGCAGAGCAGGTGACTTACGGGACTCAGGGTTCTCTTATCCCGCTTGAGCCTTACATTGATGGAGGTTACGCACCAAATATTAAGAAATTGTTCGATGAGAATCCCGACATTCGCAAATCCTTTACAACACCTGATGGACATATATACGCCCTCCCATTCATCGACAGTGCTGCTGTCTGGTACCGCAGTCCAATGTGGTATAACGGCAAAATGCTGGAAGCCCTGGGTGTAGACAAGCTTCCGGGTACAACGGAGGAGCTGTATGAGTTTCTGAAAAGAGTGAAGACAGAAGATCCGAACGGCAACGGACAGGCTGACGAAATTCCGCTGACGTCGGTTAAGCTGGATGATCTGCGGATGTATTTCCTAGGCTTCTGGGGCATTTACGATCCGGTCGTTTATGTAGATAAACAGGATCAAGTTTTTTACAGTCCGATGCAGGAAGGCTACAAGGGTTATTTGGAATTCATGAACCGTCTATGGGAAGAGGAACTGTTGGATCATGAGACCTTCTCCCAGACGCCTGAGCAGAAAAAAGCTAAAGGCGAGAATAATCAGATTGCGGTCTTTAACGATTACTACTCCTACTTTACCTTGGGTGGAGATCCGAATGACGCAATGAATAATCCGCTGATGACTCCGGTTGCGAGCGAGATCGAGGGTTCTCCAGTCTATGGAATGCATCCAGGACTGTCCGCTAACGGCACCTTTGCGATTACCAGTGTGAATGAGCATCCGGAAGCAACTATGCGCTGGATTGATTATCTGTATACGATCGAAGGGCAAACCTTGTTTAACCAAGGCCCTGAAGGAACACTGTGGAAGTACACCAATAAGGATACGTATGAAAAAGAATGGCTTCCTGTTCCAGGCGGTGGAGATCGCGAAGAGTACAGAGGCACGATCACACCGAACTTCGGCATGCTGACCCCGGGATATAACACACCTGAGCTGACCAATGGGCTTAGAACAGAGTTTGATGATTGGATTAACAAGGAGAATGAGGAGAAGCTCGTACCGATTGGTAAAGCGCCTTTTCCGAATGCTTACTTGAATAATGAACAGCAGGATGAAGCCTCAGCGCTGCTCTCCGACCTCAACACGTATGTAACACAGATGGAAGCAAAGTTTGTAACCGGGGAAGAGCCTATGTCCAATTGGGACAGCTACGTGGAGCAGGTGAAGAAGATGGGCGGGGACCGCATTCAGGAGATTTATCAGGAAGTTTACGATACATGGAATGCCGCAGGACAATAAGACAGATTCTCTTGCTCTAATGTGAAAAAAGAAGAAAGCCAGCATCCTCTACGAAAGACCGTAGTTTACGGATGTTGGCTTTTTTCGCACACTAGCTGGCGGAGCCGCTTTCCTCATCATTATTGGTGCTGCGGTGCTGCTTGCGATATTGTCCTGGCGTAAGCCCGGTTTCCTTCTTGAATTTGCGGATAAAGTTCGGTGTATCCAGATAACCGACCTCCTGAATGAGATCCTTCAGCGGTGTATCGGTTGTCTTCAGCTGGTGGATCATTCGATCGAGCCGTTTCTGCCAGATGTACTGAACGAAATTGATGCCTGTCTTGTCCTTGAACGAACGGCTGACATGGGACGGTGAGATTTCAAATTCACAGGAAATCGTATCCAGGCTCAAGTTGTGATCTGTAAAGTGAGTATCAATATATTCAATAATCCGGTCAATTAAGGATTGTTCTTCCTGTTTGGAATCCTGCTCCACCTCGGTGCAGACCTGGGAAGCAAGAGAGAGCAGAACGGATTCCAGCTCTTTAAGAGAACTGCTGAATACCATGCCTGGAGCGATTCTTTGCAGCATATGATGCTCTCCCAGCTCGGTAGCGGTCTTTAAGATCGTGTTCAATAGATCAAAGCTGATGCATCGAACGAGAAGGGCCGGCAGCTTGGAAGTCGTAAGACTGTCCACGGACGAGCGGATCATCTGGGAGGCAATCTCATAGTTGCCCTGCTTGAGACTCTGTGTGAGCTTGAGCTGAACATGATTCGGTATCCAGAAGGAATGGCTTGGTGTCTTCGATAAGTCTGCAAACAGCGCTACAGACCCGAATTCCCCTGGAACGAGCAGATCAAAGGCAGAGCAGGCTTCGATATAAGATTGATTCAGCTCGTGAAGATGTTGATAACAGCTGCCTGTACCAATCATGGGTGTAATGGCAAATGTATTTATCAGCATGCTCCGTATTTGCTCAGTAATCTGCTTCACTTGCGCCAGTTCATCCAGTGCTTCGACGGTATCAAAATTAATAATGATAGCGAATTGATCCAGCTGTGTCAGTTCTACTCCATAACCCGTTGCCTCCAGCTCAGGCAGTTCAAAGCGAGCCAGGCGATGAATAATACGGCTGCGATGATCCATATTTGACGGCTTAGCTTCATTCCAGCTGACAACCATCACAAACAGACTGTGTTTGTTCAGATTAAGATCAAACAGCTGTGTGAGTTCTGGAGACAGATGCTCGGTATTTCCAACCTTTATCAGTGTGGACAGATAGTGATTGCGGGCAAAAGGCTCCTGTATATCCATGCGGGAGCTGTAATCCTGCAGAGCAGAGCGAATTCGCTCCAGCTCGTTTCGGTAACTGTGCTTTCCATTATTCTGAGTCTCAGGATAGCGTGAGGATGCGAATTCGACCAGCGACGAGATCGGACGATACTGCATTCGTGCCAGAACGAGCGCGATGACAGCTCCGATAAGCAGTACGAGCGCACTGATCATAATCATGACGCTTCGGACATCGATCACACTGCTGAAGAACTGGGAGCTCGGCATGACCGTCATATAAGTCCATCCATTGGATTCGGATTGAACCGATACAATGGAATGCTCTTTTCCATCCAGTGTTTGTTCATGGATGCCTGGAGCCGTTTCTTTAAACAGGGTTTGGGAAGCTTCCTCACTCAGGGTATCACCTTGACGATTCGCAGCCAGTACTTGGCCTTCTGCGTCCAATACGAAGGTGAGACCTTGATAGTTGCCAAGAATCGAGTCGATCAGATTGGTTATCTCTGCCTCCTTAATGAAGTACATGACGGTGGCATGAGGATTAAGGCTGTTGGGTGTGATTGGAATGAGGAAGGCCAGCTTGCGGTCCTGCACACCTCCGGTCCTGGTTACCAGATCAGCAGGTCTTACCGTCGGATGCTTCACTTCATTCAGATCACGATACAAGGACGGCTTGTCCCAGCTTGCAAAGCTGAAATTGTCTGCAAATACTTCAAAGTCAGTCAGACCTTTGCTGGAGTATATACGTTTGTCGTTGTGGAAGTATAAATGAATTTCATCAATCATGGAACTGGTCGCCTTGTACTGATCCAGAGCGCGAATCGCTTCCGGGCTGGTCCGTGTGTTGTTCACACGATAAGACGAGAGCCGATCATCATAAGAGATCCGTGAAGCAATGTCACTGAGCTCTTTCATTCGGCCATCAATGGTTACTTTCGTTTGAGAGAGTTGGGCTAGACGCGAGCTTTCAATTTCAGTACGGAGGGTTTCTACAGCATTTTCATAAATAAACACGGTCATGATTACGAGAGGGATTAGCAGAATGAACAGATAGGACAGGATGTACTTCAGAAACAGCTTGGATTTGAAATAGTCCATTCTCAAGGTGAAATGCCGCCTCCTTTTCCTATGAAATGGTCATTTCTTATACATGATAGCAATAAAAAAAAGATTTGGACATACAAATCTCGCTAAATAGGAGGAGTACATGATGAGTCAAGATCAGACGCAGACAGAAGCTTCACCTGCCGTAGAGCAGGGAGTTCATAATTACAGCAGCGAGGATAAGTGGATCAAGCCCGATGATCCGTTATTGCTGGAACGTTTGGAATGGTTCAAGGATCAGAAGCTCGGACTGATGATGCACTGGGGTCCTTACTCTCAGATTGGCATCGTGGAGTCCTGGGCTCTTAGTGATGAAGATGCGGATTGGTCCCGTGCCGATATTGAGTGGGATATTGACGGTGATGAGATGAAGCGGGAGTATTTCGAACTGAACAAAACCTTCAACCCGATTCGTTTTGAACCAGAGAAATGGGCGGAGCTTGCCGCAGATAATGGATTTAAATATTTGAACTTTACAACGAAGCATCATGATGGGTTCTGTATGTGGAATACCCGCACTACCGAATATCGGATTACTGGGAGAGATTGTCCCTTCTCAAGGCATAAGTATGCGGATATTACAAAGCATCTATTTGACGCTTTCCGTGCGCGGGGGCTTGGCATCTCGGCTTATTTCTCCAAGGCAGACTGGCACTCTCCCTATTATTGGGCTGAAGGGATGGAGCGAGGAAACAAGACATCACGGGGTCCGAGCTATAACCCTAAGGAGTACCCTTGGCTATGGGAGGAATTTGTACAGTTTACACATGAGCAGATTATGGAGCTGATGACAGACTATGGACGTATCGATGTTCTATGGCTGGATGCCGGTTGGGTTAACGACTACAGGGTTCAAAATATCCGCATTGGCGAAGTGGTGGAGAAGGCCCGTCAATTACAGCCTTGGCTCCTGTCTGCGGATCGCACGGTGGGAGGACCATACGAGAACCTGATCACACCAGAGCAGACGATGCCGGAACGAGCACTCCATGTGCCGTGGGAGAGCTGTATTACGATGGGTACCTCATTCTCTTTCAGATACGACGATGACTACAAAACCGTTCGGCAGCTGATTCATATGCTGATTGAGATTGTTGCAAAGGGAGGAAATCTGGCGCTGAATGTCGGACCTCAGCCAGACGGCCGATTGTCCAGAACAGCCATAGCCCGGATTGAGGGAATGGGGGCATGGCTGAAGGCTTATGGAGAATCCATATATGGAACAAGGGTCTGTGAACCCTATTCGATCGGTAATATTCATTTTACGCAAAAAAATGAGCAGACCTATGCTTTTTATCTCTATGGGGATGAGAAACAGGAGGTTAAACCCACGGTGGTGCTGCCATTAAATAATCAGGATATTGCCCGGGTTGATCTGGTGGCTGGAGCTGAGGGTCTCCCGTTCACGAAGACAGGGGAAGGGATTGAAGTTGAATTGCCGGAAGGCGAGCTGACCGGTGCCGCCCCGATCGCTCATGTATTCAGAATCTCATAAATCGAGAGGTGCGGAATCCATATGCAGAAGTGGTTTGAGGATGCGAAGCTGGGAATCTTTATTCACTATGGAATTTATGCAGTAGACGGCGTTGCGGAATCGTGGTCCTTTTATAACGGACGAATGACTTACGACGACTATATGAAGCAGCTGGACGGCTTTACAGCCTCCCAGTTTGATGCCGAGGCTTGGGCTGATCTCATCGAGCAATCGGGAGCGAAGTATGCGGTGCTCACTACCAAGCATCATGATGGTGTAGCCCTGTGGGACACGCAGTATAGTGACCTTAATACAGTGAAGAGAACGCCTGCGCGCCTTGACATTGTAAGGGAATATGCGGATGCAATCGCGGCTAAGGGACTGAGACTGGGGCTCTACTATTCGCTGATCGACTGGTCTCATCCAGATTATCCAAGCGTATACGAAGGAGGCAAGGTTCCAGAGGACACGGCTTCTGTGAATAAGTATTCTTATCCGGTAAATGGAATTCAGGACGAGGCGAAGTGGAGCCGATTTCTCAAGTTCAACAATCATCAGCTGGAAGAGCTGCTTACCGGATATGGCCAGGTAGACCTGCTGTGGTTTGATGGGGATTGGGAACGGAGTGCGGAGCAGTGGAATCTGCCTGCATTCAAGCATTACCTGCAATCCCTTCAGCCAGATGTCATTATCAATTCACGCCTTGCGGGACACGGAGATTATAAGACTCCGGAGCAAGGGCTGCCGATTACGCGTCCGGAAGGACCGTGGGAATTCTGTACGACGATCAATACCTCCTGGGGTTATGTACCGACGGATCAGCATTACAAATCACTGCATCAGATTGTCCGTATGTTCTGTGACTGTATCTCGATGGGCGGCAATATGCTGCTGGGTATTGGACCAAGAGAAGACGGTACCATTGACGACAGACAGGAGGCTGTTTTGCTCGGACTTGGGAAATGGATCAGAGCTCATGAGGAAGCTGTATACGGGACAAGGGAAGGAATTATGAGCCGATACTACGGTGAAGGGAGTACGCTCTCCGCAGATCGTAAGACGCTTTATTTATTTGTGCATGGAGATCCGAAGGACAGTATTTGTCTCAAAGGGCTGTGTAACCAAATCAAGAAGGCATCGGTGCTCCATTCGGGCAAGGAGCTGACGTACGAAATTCATGGCGGAGTTCCGTGGTTTCAAATTCCGGGTACAACCTGGATTCATCTGACACATGAGGATACGCATGAGCTGACTACCGTCGTCAAGCTGGAGTTCGATGAAGAAGTTGAAATGTACGGCGGTTCTGGTGCGGTGGTCACTCATAACTAAATGGGTGAGCGGTACTAGGGCTGCATGGTTAAGATACCTCACGATACGGTCGAGAAAGGAGCTTTATTCTTTCATGGATTCTTTTCAACTACCAAGCATACACATTCCAAAAATTCCGCTGCCTGAAGTTATCCAGCAGGTGCTGGGTGAGGCGGAGCAGGCGCTCTCCCACAGGCCCAAGCTCTCCAGGCTGTTTCGAAATTGTTTCCCGAATACATTGGAGACGACAGTCAAGCTGTTGGATGACGGGACGACATTTGTTATAACAGGAGACATACCGGCATCATGGCTTCGGGATTCAGTCGAACAGGTCATTCATTATGTACCCTTCGCGAAGGAGGATGCCGATCTTCGAAGAATAATAAGCGGTCTCATTAAGAAGCATGTCGAGTACATTCATCTGGACCCCTATGCGAATGCATTTAATGAATCAGCCAGCGACTGGCATTGGAACACAGCGGACGTCACCGACATGTCCCCATGGGTGTGGGAACGCAAATTCGAGATTGATTCCCTCTGCTTCCCGATGCGTCTTGCCTATCGTTATTGGCAAGAGACAGGAGATACGGCGGTCTATAATGCTGAGTTTAAGTCGGCAATGCGGATTATATATGATCTCTTCCGTACGGAGCAGCATCATGAGGCGCGGTCTCCCTATCGATTCATGCGTCATAATGGAATACCGGAAGATACGCTCGCAAATGAGGGACTCGGTATGCCGGTCAACTATACGGGGATGGTCTGGTCCGGCTTCCGCTCCAGTGATGATGCCTGTGATTTTCACTATAACATTCCCGGAAATATGTTTGCGGTTGTGGTGCTGCGCTATATGCAGGAGTTCGCAGACCGGATCTACCGTGATTCAAAGTTTGTGTCGGAGCTAAAGCAGCTGGAGGCAGAAATTAACCGTGGCATTATGTTGTATGGTATTTATCGACACCCGGAGTTTGGCCCAATCTATGCCTATGAGACAGACGGTTTCGGGAACTACTGTCTGATGGATGATGCAGGAACACCGGGGCTCTTATCTATCCCTTATCTTGGATACTGCACTTCAGATGATCCGATTTATCAGAATACACGCCGATTCGCTCTCTCCAAGGAGAACCCGTTCTATTATGAAGGGAGTCATGCACGGGGGATAGGAAGCCCGCATACGCCAGACCGATTTATTTGGCATATGGCACTGTCTATGCAGGGAATCACTGCGGGGTCTGCTGAAGAGAAGCTGGAACTTATACAAATGCTGGAAGCAACAGATGCGGATACAGGATATATGCACGAAGGCTTTCATGCCGATGATCCGCACAATTATACGAGATCCTGGTTCGCCTGGTCGAATAGTCTGTTCTCCCAATTTATTTATCAGGCCTGGCAGGATGGAATTCTGGAAGAGGAGGGGACATCATGAGACTAAGCGGGGTACCTGTCCCTCAGATCGGAGCGTATGAACCGAAGCATTATATTTGCCAGCGTGCGAAGGGGGAGGCGACACTTGACGGAAGACTCGACAAGCCATTCTGGGACAGAGCAGCGTGGACGGATAAGTTTGTCGATATTGAAGGCGATATCCGTCCCCAGCCAAGGCAAGATACACGAGTGAAGATGCTATGGGACGATGACTATTTTTATGTAGGGGCTGAGCTCTGGGAGGACAGCATCTGGGCTACGCTGACAGAACGTGACTCGGTGATCTTCTATGACAATGACTTCGAGATTTTTATTGATCCGGATGGAGACAGTCACGGGTACTATGAGTTTGAGATCAATGCGCTGAACACGGTGTGGGATTTGCTCCTTATCAAGCCTTATCGAGACGGTGGCCCTCCACTGGACAGCTGGGACATGAAAGGGCTGAAAACTGCGGTGCATATTGACGGCCAGCTCAATAATCCGGAGGCAGTAAACCGCAAATGGTCTGTTGAAGTGGCTATACCTTGGACCAGTCTGAAGGAATGTGCGAAGGAACACCGCGCTCCGCTGCCAGGTGAGTTCTGGAGAGTAAATTTCTCCAGGGTGGAGTGGAAGACAGAGGTTGTTGATGGAGCTTACCGCAAAGTGATTCATCCGGATACGGGCAAGCCTTACCCGGAGGATAACTGGGTCTGGTCCCCTATGGGACTGATCAATATGCATTATCCTGAGCTGTGGGGATATGTCGTATTTGCAGATGATGGGGGTCCAGATGTGTTCTGTATCTCTCAGGATGAACGGATAAAGTGGGAGCTGAGAAAGCTGTACTACCTGGAGCGTAATTTTGCAGAACAGACGGGGAGCTATACGGAGGATTTAACACGGCTTGGCTGGTCCTCGGAGCTGGGGATCAATCCAGAGGTTTATGCAGCGAAGCATTTGTTCCAAATTACGGCTGCGGCAGCAGACGGAAGCGGCACGTGGATTATTCGTGAGGACGGTAAACTGTGGAAGGAGAGTCATCGGATATGAATACACATACCTCGGTATTTTCACTTACACCTGAGAGAATGCAGGATATGGAGAAACAGCTTCGTATGAAGCAGCAGCTTGTCAGAACCAGAGCGGATGAGATATTTGCTGTTTTTCAGGAGCCGATGTCTATAGAAGAGGAATGGGCGCTGAAGTATGTGTATGCATACAGCCCGCTGCAGGATCTTGCAGATGTTCCAGGCTCGGTGTTTCTGAGTCATGTACGGTCTGTATTACGAATCCGGCAAGAGGTTCCGTGGGGGATGCAGGTCCCTGATGAAATATTTCTGCATTTTGTGTTGCCGGCGCGGGTGAATACCGAAAATATCGAGGATTGCCGGGCCCTATTTTATGCAGAGCTTGCGGATCGAACCCGTTCATTATCCATGAAAGACGCTATTCTAGAAACCAATTACTGGTGCTACGAGAAGGCAACTTATATCGGCAGCGATCTGAGAACTGCTTCTCCCCTGACCATGATTCGAAGTGCGCGGGGGAGGTGTGGTGAAGAATCTACGCTTGCCGTTACTGCCCTGCGCAGCATCGGCATCCCTGCTCGTCAGGTATATACGCCGAGGTGGGCCCATTGTGATGATAATCATGCCTGGGTAGAAGCTTGGGCGGATGGTACTTGGTATTATATTGGTGCATGCGAACCGGAAGCACGCCTTAATCAAGGATGGTTTACACCGCCGGCACGACGCTCAATGCTGATGAACACAAGGGTGCTGGGCAGCTACCATGGATCAGAAGATATTACGATAGCCAAGCCGTGGTTTACGGAGCTGAATCTTCTTAAGAACTATGCTCCTGCGAAGGAGCTCGCGGTTACAGTCAAGGATCAGGATGGAACGGCCGTGCAGGGTGCGGAGGTACGGTTTGAATTATATAACATGGCGGAATTTTATCCGATTGCAGCGCTTACAACAGATGAGAGAGGGGAAGTCTTCTTCAAGACAGGCTATGGTGATCTGCTGGTTCGTGCTGTATATCAGGATCACTGGCTGGAGCGCAAGGTGAGTGTTGCCGAAACGGACAAGGTAGAGCTGGTACTGAGTCTTTCCACTCCACCGGTACAAGAGAGCGGCGTTATGGATCTGGATCTGGTTCCTCCTCCTGAGCTGGAAGGCGAGGTGCTCCCGGAGCTGACGGAGCAGGCGGAATCCATGCATCAGGAACGAATGAAGGAAGGTGCTGCTATTCGTGCAGCATTTGAAGGCAGCTTTGTCTCCCCGGCCGAGAGCAGAATTCTTGCTGAACAGCTGGGTTTACCAGAGTCAAGAGTGTGGGAAGTCATGCAGAAGGCTCGCGGCAACAGTCACGAAATTGCGGAATTTCTCAATGAAAGCTCTCCCGAGAACGGAGAGTGGCCCCTTATTTTGCTGGAATCGCTCAATAGCAAGGATTTAATTGATACGTTCCGTCCTGTGCTTCACGAGCATCTGAGAAGGACTCTCTCGCTTCGAAATATGCTGCCTGACAGCTTGTTCATTCCTTATGTGCTCTGTCCGCGTGTATCTTATGAGATGCTTGGTCTATACAGAGAGCAGTTCCAGACTGCCTATAGCCGGGAAGAGCAGGACTCCTTTATTGAACAACCTGAGCTTCTGGCCGAACAGCTGAAAGAACAGTACATGAGCTCCGAAGATCTGCCGAATCTGAAAGGAAAAGGTACAGTCGCTGGGACTTACCGTTTGATGGCTGGTGATGAGGATTCCCTCGCTATCCTGTTTGTTGCCATGTGCCGCAGCTTCGGAATTCCCTCTCGTCTGCATCCGAACGAGCGAAAACCGCAGTATTGGCAGAAGGGGAGCTGGATCTATGCGGATCTTGGCATTAACGATGAGGTGAACAAGCGAATCGGAACCTTGCGTCTAGACCTTGGAGAGACACCAGAAGGTACGACGGGAGCTGCTGCTTATTATGAGAATGTTTCTATCGCTCGGCTTGTCCATGGGAAATATGTGACTCTGCATTTTCCGTTTGGCGAGAAGGACTGGTTTGCGGAACCATTGGAAGTCGAAGCAGGCTTCTACCGTATGGTTACCGGAGTTCGTCTCAAAGATGGTACCGTGAGGGCGAGATGTTCTTACTTTGAAGTGGAGGAAGGTAAAGAAACCCAAGTTAATATCACCTTCCGCAGCAGCGAGGAAGAGATCCCTGTTCTGGGGACGGTAGACAGCAATGTTCCACTGGGCTTGCAGGATGGCACAGCAGCCAGTATGTCTAATAATCTGCGACCTGATACTGCTCGAGGCATCCTTGCTGCCTGGATCGAGCCTGAGAGAGAACCGACGATGCACTTAATTAAAGAGCTTATCGATCTTAAGGTGGAGCTGGCGGAACGAAATATTCCAGTCGTATTAATTGCAGGCTCTACGGGGAACCCAACGAACTTGAGAAATGACCAACTGGAGAAGCTTCCAAGTCAGGTTCATCTAGCAGAAGGTGATTCAACTTCATTGCCCGAGTTGTTCCGGAGTCCTTCTGCCATAGAATCCGGGTACCCTCATCTAGTCGTGCTGGATGAAGCCAGTCAGATTCGTTATGCTTCGTCCGGCTACCGCATCGGAGCTGTAAGGGAAGCCATTCAGGTCCATTCACAGCTGAACCGGCAGCTTCGCGAAGTGAAGCAGACGGGAGGATAAGCGGAAATGAGCAGTAAATGGATCATTGGATATGTCAGTCATCATAGTCTGGATGAAGTCACAGTAACGGATCTAGGCCGGATGACACACATCAATATTGCTTTTGGCATCATTCAGAACGGCGTAATTCAAACCAGCCATCTGCACAATATGGAGCAGATCCCGGTCATGAAGGAGAAGTATCCCGATCTGAAGATCATTCTGTCTGTAGGCGGGTGGAGCAGCGGCGGCTTCTCTGAAGCAGCAGCAACCGAGGACGGCAGGCTGAGGCTTGCAGCATCAGCAGCCCGCGCCGTGAAGACCTATTCGCTGGACGGCATAGATTTGGACTGGGAATACCCATGTTATGGTCAGGCAGGCATTGCTGCCTCTCCCATGGACAAGCAGAACTTCACACGGCTGCTGAGTACGATCAGGGAAGAGCTGGATCAGGTGGGTGAACAGGAGAACAGGCATTACATGCTAAGCATTGCTGCCGGTGCGGATCAATATTATATTGACGGTACGGAGATGGAGCACATCGTGCCCTATGTTGATTACGTGCAGCTAATGACTTATGACATGCGCGGAGGCTTCCAAGTGTTGACCGGGCATCACACGAGTCTCTATACGGCGACAGGGGACTTGTACCGAATCAGCACAGATGCTTCGGTGAACATGTTCCACAAGGCAGGTGTTCCGATGGATAAGATCGTCATTGGAGCCGCGTTCTATTCCCGCAAGTGGGCAGGCGTGCCGGCGAGGAATAACGGTCTGCACCAGATGGCAGCGACAACCGGAGGATTTGGACCGGATTATACGGAGTTGTCAGCAGATTATATCAATAATGATGGATACACGAGGTACTGGGATGAGGAGGCGAAGGCGCCGTATTTGTTTAACGGCAGCACGTTCATCTCTTACGATGATCCGGAATCTATTACAGCAAAATGCGAGTATGTCATTGAACAGGGGCTTGCGGGCATCATGTTCTGGGAGTATAAATGTGATGCTTCCCATACCCTCCTTGAGGCGATGAGTAAAGTACTGAGACGTTAGGCATTCGTGTCAAAAGCATGATGCTTACAAACAACCGTTCTTCGGGCATATAGCAGGTTTTTTCATGCTATACTGCTTGTTTGGAACGGTTGTTTTTTTGTTAAAGGTGAAGACGACTTGAAGCAGGTAAAAAGCCTTATGTAGAAATGGTATAATTGGATTTAATCATGGGTGATCACCATTCTTCAGCATAAGGGGAGACTAGAGCATGGCCTATAAAATTGATTTATACAAAAATGGAACACGATTTAAGGAATTCCATGGGTTTCAATCTGCATCGGTATCTAGCGAAGAGGAAGGCAATGAAATCGTGATCGTAGGGACTGGAGGACAATCAGAAGCTTCCTTTACTGGCGAGAAAAAAACTTACAATAAGCTCGTTCGGGATCAAATTCCAACGATTATCGCTTCGAAGGGGGATTCTTGCAGAATTACGGTGCTTGATCAGGAGCAATATAGATCTGAGCTGAGGGCGAAGTTGATGGAAGAAATAGAGGAATACTATGCCACAGATCATGATGAAGAAGCTCTTGGTGAACTGGCAGATGTGCTTGAAGTTATTAGGGCATTGTCAAAGGTACACGGCTCTACGCCTGAAGAATTGGAGAACAAAAGGGTGGAAAAGCAAAAACTACGTGGCGGATTTGAGGGTCGAGTGTATTTAATAGATACGACGGTTCAATAAAATGACATTATGAAATGGCTGAGGAGGTGATTCAAATTTTTAATTCGAAGGACAAGAAGGAGCGTAATCCGATGCTGGCAAAGCTGGAGGCAGGGCTGACTGTGCTTGCATTTATCATGCTGGTTATTGGTTTCATGAATCCGGGATTCTCAATGGGCTGGTTCTTTGTTGTGATGGCGCTGGTGTATGTAATTCGATACATAGAGTATAGAAGATGGACCGCAGTTGTGTCGTTCCTACTGCTCGCCGTGGGGGCGGTCGCACTATTTTTTATCGGAAGTTAGACAGAATAACTGCAGCTTCAAGTTGGACCATTTCATGAGGTATGGAATATGGAATATTAAATGGTCGGTAGTATAGTCAACTGACAGAAACAGCTCATTAGGAATGAGCTGTTTCTTCATTATAAGAGCTTAGATCATGTGTAACGATTATACAGACATGGGGATGAGTGTCGAGCAGTGCTTGATCTCATGGAAGGGAACGGTAACAATGCCTCCACGATACTTTAGCCTAAGCTTCATTTGACCCATATTCAAACTTACGATACCGGAATAAGTAGATCCGTCCGTTAGAGATAAGTGTACATTGTATCTTTTTCGTTCGGCCTTTCGTAGTTCTTGAATCATATGGATTCCTCCATTCGCGCATGCTTTTAGTTCATAATAACTATGTCGGTAGAAGGGAGAGAAAAATGAAGACTTATTTTTGAAATCGCTTACTTTATATTAAATCATTTTCGCTCATATGAAACAGTATGACTTAAGGCCTATAATATATACATGTGTATTAGGAGATTCTGTAATTTGTTGAGTAAGCAGTGGAGTGTACTAGATTCGTATGCAGGCAGTGCAGTGGAATGAGATTCGTATGCATAGGGGAATTGAATATATTATTCATTCTGCAGAAAACACAAATCCCCTGCAAAATTGCAGGGGATAAGATTTTTCTCATAAAAACAGGCTAAGTATGTTCTTGCCCTATTACAAAAGAGAAACAGCGATCTCAATAAGAGCGTCGGGACAAGCATTATTATGCTATTCTTTTTCTATTAGAAAAGTAATGATGGCAAACAACAAAAACGCCAAGAGCAGCAGCGAACCACCTACGATGAAGAGAATCATTACCAAGGTCTCGTCCCATTGGAACGGATTCATACTGTACATCCACATTCCAAAGGTCAAGCCGAAGGCGCCAAGCATAGCCAGCCAGCCTTGGACTGCAACCAGCATTTTAGATCTTACTTTGTATACTTTATAAAAGATTCCAAAGGCAAATACGGACAGCCATCCCACCAGCAAGATGTGCGCATGAATGGGTCGCATGGAATAATCCATACTTCCGGACATTTAGGACCCGATAAAGGTCCCAAGTATGCCGAACAGCGCTGCAAAGCGTATTAATCGAATGCTCCAGATTTTCTCCATGTATTGATCAATTCCTTTCGTCTCTAAAAATCACGGTAAAGGTGGTGCCCTTCGACAGCTTGCTCTCAAGCGTGATACTTCCGTTTAATAGTGTAATAATCTCCTTTACAATAGACAGACCAAGGCCCGTCCCGTCTCTTTTGCGAGTCGTATCCACGCGGAAGAAACGCTCGAACACCTGACCCGCTGACTCTTCCGACAGGCCCACACCGCTGTCCTGAAAAGTGAGTATAATCTGATCTTGATCTCTACTGCATGAAATAAAGATATGTCCATTTGGCTGATTATATTTGATCGCATTCGTAAGCAGATTGTCCCATACGGTCGCAAGCAGCTCCGGGTCCGAGAAGAACATGACTTCGTCCAGCTTGTATGAAATGGTCAGGTTCCTGTCCTGCAGGCTCCATTGATGCTTCTTAATGGATTCCTTAATCTGCAAGTCCAGCCGGATACAGCTCTTCTTTATGGGGTAGCCGGATTGATCCAGGGACGTAATCAGCAGAAGCTGCTTCGTCAGATTGGATAATCTTCTGGCCTCATCATTGACGATGCCTGCATATTGAAGCCGCTCCTTTTCATCTATTTTCGGATTGAGGAGCAGCTCCGCATATCCCTGAATATTCATCAAAGGCGACTGAAAGTCGTGAGACACATTATTGATGAAGGATTTTCTTGCAACATCATTATGCATGAGCTGCTGCTGCATTCGCAGGAAGTTATCGGCCAGCTGGCCAATCTCATCCTGCCGGTTGATTTTCAGCGTATACGTAAAATCTTCATTGGCAATCGCTTTGGTCGCCTCCGATAATTCGGATATGGGGTGAATAAGCCGCTTGGTCATGATAATCACACCCACTACGCTTACAAAAGCAATGGCAACAATGAATCCGGCCAGCATCATATGAATATCAGAGAACAAGATCTTGCTGTTCGGCTTTATAAACAATGCGTAAGACTGGTCATCAATCTGTAAGGGGAGGCCAACCGTGTTCCTGATATCATTCGAGAAATGGCCCATCATCCAGAGCTGATTCCAAAAGCCTTCCTTGCCCATATAGTTCTCCCCCTGCAGTACCCGCTCCAGCGTCTGATCGGGCAGGCTGCTCTTTTCAAAGGGCTGGCCAAAGGTAATGGCATTTCCAGCTCGGTCAACAAGATAAATCTGGTAGCCTAGTTGTCCAACAGACTGCAGATAGGGTTGGATGGAAGGGGACTCCACATGCATTTCTTCAAGAACGTAAACAATTTGCTCGGCAACCTCTAAATTTTGCTCGGTCATTTCGCCCTTGGTGAATACAAGGTAAACAATGTTAGCCAGTACAAACCCGATGAATACACTGATTCCTAGAATAAGCAGGATCGCTGAAATAAACTCTCGGTATAAGGTTCTCATTCGGTCGCCTCTAGCTTATAACCGACCCCGCGGATCGTCTGAATTTCAATTGCAGCACCATATCGCTTCAGCCGCTCGCGGATCCGGTTCATATGTGTATTTAATGTCTGCTCATTGCCCTCATAATCCTCGCCCCACGCCTGATCGAGCAGAAGAGTTCGGGGTGTAACCTTGTTAACTCGGGTCGCGAGCATCGTCAGCAGCTCAAACTCTTTTAGCGGGAACAGAATCGTTTCTTCATTAATGACGACTTCAAAATCGTTTCGGTTGATTTTGACATTCCCGACCTTCAGGATACTTTCCATGGCCCTGCCATAGCGCCGCAAAACTACAGCTACCCGAAACAGCAATTCCTTCGGCTCGAACGGCTTCACCAGATAATCCTCAGTGCCCGATTTGAACCCTTGCTCCTTATCGGCCAGCTGTCCTTTTGCAGTTAGAAGAATGACGGGGATTTCCAGCTCTTTTGTTAAAATTTTAGTTAAGGAGAAGCCGTCCATCCCGGGCATCATGACATCCACAATAGCCAGGTTAACCTCCGTCTCCTCTAGCAGCTTAAGGGCAATCTGTCCGTTCTGGGCTTGTATAACCTCGTAGCCTTCACGGGTTAGATGAATCGTCACGAGCTGCAGAATATCATAATCATCATCCACGACTAAAATTTTCACGAGAATCCCCTCCATACCTTCTGCGCTTAGGATGAGCGTTGCTGCATATCCTTATCTTTTTCAAAGAACAAGATTAAGGATGGCAGCAGCATACCTCTTACCAGAAACGTATCAATTATTATTCCAATCGCAACTATAAACCCGAACACAAAGAGATCGGCAATCGGCATCGTCGTCAGGGCGGCAAACGTTGCAGCCAATATGACACCTGCCGAGGAAATAACACCTCCGGTATTGCGAATGGCTACTTCAAGAGCATCTTTAACTTTCCGTGTTTTTCTCTCTTCGAGAAAGCGTGAAATCAAAATAATGTTATAGTCAATGCCGAGCGCCACCAGGAAAATAAACGCATAAACGGGAACCCGGGTACTGATTGCATCATATCCAAACAGCACATCCACCAGGAATAGACCAAGCCCCAGAGCAGACACATAAGAAATTAGTATGGTCGCTATCATGTAAATCGACATTTTTAATGAACGAGTTAATACGATGAGAAGTACCAGAATCAGAATGGTTTCCAGAATGACGACCCTAACGATATCACTATTGTTTGTAGTCCGTTCATCGACTAGTTTGGCTGTGACACCGCCGAAGTAAACGTCCCCCTGCAAGGATAATTCGTTAAGGATTGCTTCGGATTGGCTGCGAAGTTCTTCAACAAAGTCTATGGCCTCTGTAGAGTAGGGGTTCATCGTCAGAGCAACACTGAACTTGGCTGCCGTTGTATCCTCCGTGATGCCAGAAGTACGAACCGAGCTAATCTCTTCGTAGTTCTCCAACTTCCCTAGAAATTGATTGATCTGATCCTCAGACAGAGCAGCCTCGGATTCCAACAGAACTGTGGAAGGGGCAAGCTCGCCCTTGTTGAATTTCGATTCGACGATTTCATAGCCTACGCGTGAAGGCAAATCCTCGGGAAATTTCTTGACCGTGTCAAATTCATATCTCAGGTTAAACACATTCAGCGCCGTAATCACCATAAAGACAGCGACGATTCCGCCAATTAACAGCGGCTTGTTGACGACAAACTTGGCGATCGGACCCCAAATGCCGTGCTTAATTTCTTGCTCCTGCCCGATTTTAGGAGCTCTAGGCCAGAAAGCTTTACGCCCGAACAGCGTAAACAAGGCAGGTACCAGGGTCACGGAAGCCAGCATAATGATAAACATGGCCAGCCCAAATACAGGCGCAAAGTTTTGATAATCGCGGAAATCCGTGAAAAATAGAATGAGCATAGCTGCGAGTACAGTACCACCTGCAAAAAACACGGGTTCACCCGTGGCCCGCATGGCGTGCTGCATCGCCGTATATTTACTTTCATATTTGTTCAATTCCTCACGATAGCGCGAGAATACGAATAGCGAGTAGTCGATTACGGCCGCAAACAGCAGGATGCTCACGATCGAGGTCGTCGAGTTGTTAATTTCCAGCCCGGCTGCACCCATCAGAGCGATCGATTGATTCGCTACTTGATATACAATGACCGTAGCAAGCAGCGGAATGATGGCCAGAAGCGGAGAACGGTAAATGACAATCAGTAAAATAAGAATGATAAAAATTGTGGCAAGCAGCAGGACGAGGTCAGCCTGCTCAAACAGCTTGACGGTATCGCCGGCAATTCCGGCGGGGCCGGTGATATAAAACTTGGTGTCAAGATCTTTTGCAATTTCACTGCCGATTTCATAGGCTTCATCATTAATCTCTGAGTATTGGCTGTTGCCAAGTCCAGCCTCCAGGCTCATGGGAACAATCATGGTGGATCCGTCTTCCGAGGTGAAGCCTGACAGCGCCTGATCCGGCAATGCGCTGATATCGACAATGGAATCGACACCTTCAATATTAGCCGAGATGATTCCACTCAGAATCTGCCTAACTTCATCAACGTCGATTCCCCCTGATTCGTTATGAAAAACGAGGATACCTGGGGCTCCTTGTTCATTAGGAAACGTTTCCGCTAATTTTTGCTCCGCTATGATGGATTGGGCTTCATCCGGGAGCGACTGGAAGTTGGTCACCTTGTATTCACTCAGCATAGGGCCTGCGCTTAAGCCAATCATGGCTGCCAGCCAGACCACAATGGTAATCCACATCCCTCGTTTGGTCGAGACCCAGTCGGTGATGGGACTTAGTATTCTTCTCAACTGTAATTCCCCCTCCTATATTGATCGCTCTCACTCTAGCACAAGTAAATAAACTTAATATAAACTGCCGTACATAGAAGCTTGTGGTCGCATCGTCTGGATTACGGCATCGCTTGTGCTTGGTAAGTCATGGAAGGAAGGGAAGAGGGAGGGGCCGATATTGTCATCGGCATGTCATTATTCCTTTATTTGAGGGGAGGAGGTTCAGAACGAGGTATAGCTTTGATGCGCATGGAGAAGAGGTCATTGGCTCAAATACTAGAATAGAGTTGTGATACTGCCGCCCTTGATCTCAACAGGCTGTTCGTCCAGCAGCACCCATACGCTAGAAGCAGAAGGATTATACACCAGATGCTGATCGGCCGAGAATCTTAAGCTCTTATATGCTTTCACATAATCCACAATTTCGATATTCGTGGCATACCAGATGTCCTCACGTTCACCAATAAACTTGCTGAATTCTTCAATAACATACCAGTTATCCTGATCATCGAACTCATAGCTGTGGCCCCAGACGTACATCAGGTGGATGTTCTTCCGCGGTAGTGAAACGAACGTCTCTGCATGCTGCATCAGGTTCTGGTTATGGTGACAGGTCGCCTTCCATTCGAGAAAATTCTCCGGCAGCTGATAGCCTCCCGATGTCTGTACGACACGTGCATATTCAATGCCGAACACGGGGAGCATCTCGATAATTTCCTGACTATAGGAGCCGTTAGGATAGGACATGCCTCGGACAGGATAACCAAACAGCGCCTCGAGGTTTTTGCGGTCCTCCATGATCTCATAGAGCACCTGCTCTCTGGGACAGCGCGCAATAGATGGATGAGTCACGGTATGTACGGAGACTTCATGACCTTGATAGACTTCCAATGATTCGTTCTCTGTCAGACGGGTACGATATCTAGAATCACCAAACATTCCCGAATTAATATGAAAGGTACCTCTGATCCCATTCTCATTAAAAATAGCGGCTAATCGCCGATCCGAGAGGACACCGTCATCATAACTCATCGTTAGCGCTTTCAATTTACCTTCTGGATAACAGCTGAGAATCTTAGGCATGAATGAAATAAACCCCTTCCAATAATTGTAATACCGCTCTTTCAACAGTTTACCATAGTTCAAAAGAAGCGAGATATGCAAAAATCAGTGGAGATCCAGCTGCGTAATCATAAAAATAACCCTCCTGAACCGCAGTTCAGAAGGGCGTTCCTAATAACAACTTAGTTGGTTTGTTCTAAATATTTCTTATGGATGGCCTGATGATCCTCACTGCCAGAAGCAATTCCCGTCACTTCTGTGATGGCAGCTTCAATTCCTTTGGACTTGATCAGACTTTGCAGTTCAAGCGATTGCGGGTCCTGCGGATTGTCATAATGAAAGGCCGCAGCAATGCCGGTCAGCAACCCCTCGTGCGGAAGCCCATATTCAATCGCCATGTTGGCTGGACCTACGAGACGGTCATTTCTACCTAACTTGCGAAGAGGTTCGCGTCCTACGCGGATGACTTCATCCCGAATATATGGGTTTTTGAAGCGGTTCTCGATTTTGTCGATGTATTTGTAATGCTCATCCTTATCAAACCCATGCTTCTTGATCAGAGCTTCGCCGCTTTCTTCCATCGCCTGGCGAACGACCGGACGGATTGCTTCGTGATTAATGCTCTCCTCAATCGTGTCTGTACCTGCCAGGAAACCGAGATAAGCGGTGATGGCATGCCCCGTGTTCAAGGTGAACAGCTTGCGCTGCACATAAGCCAGCAGATTGTCTGTCAGCTTCATTCCTGGAATGTGAGGTGTTTCCCCCTTGAGGGAAGGCTCTTCAACGATCCATTCATAGAAGGATTCCACGCCGACATCCAGTATGTTCTCTCCCTCATAAGGAGGGACGATCCGGTCTACGGAGCAGTTGGCAAAGCCGACATGCTCATCCGCATAAGCTCTTGCTTCAGCCGATAGATGCGTATACACCTGTTCCTTCAGATGACTGGTTGCACCCACCATATTTTCACAGGCAATAATATTGAGTGTGCCTTGTCCAGAAGCACGGCGCGCTTCAATACCAGCAGCCAAGGTTGAGGCAATCATCTTCAGCACATTAGGACCTACCGCAGTCGTAATGATGTCGGCTTCTTCTATCGTATTTACAATGTCTGGTCCATTGGACAACACGCCGGATACATTGGTAATCGTCTCTTGTCTTTGCTCCAGATCTAGGATGTGGATCTGATAGCTCTTCTTGTTGTTCAGTTCATTGATCATTTCTTCGTTAATATCGGCAAAAACGACATGATAATCTGCCTGGGAGAGAAGGGCGCCGATAAAGCCGCGCCCGATATTACCTGCCCCAAATTGTATTGCTTTTTTCATTGTTATTCCCGCCTTTATATGAAGATTGCGTTTCTGTAAGTCTTATGCCCTTATACCCCGAAAGTGTTATACAGTTCGTCTGGATCTGTAACTTTGGCCAGTCTTGTCACGGTAGATTCATCCTCGATAGCCTCCGCAATTTTGGTGAGAATCTGCAGATGCTCACGGCCTGCTCCAGCAATACCGATGACGAGATATGCCGTGCCGCCTTCGAATTCGACACCTTCTGGATACTGATGGATGACGATTCCGCTCGTCTTGATTTCTTTCTTCGCCTCACCTACACCATGAGGGATAGCTACACCATTGCCAATATAGGTCGTTGCTACACCTTCCCGTTCAATCATGGCATCCACGTAATGCGGCTGCACATATCCGGCGGATACAAGGGATTCACCCGCACGACGGATTGCATCCTCTTTGCTCACAGATGGAAGCTGAAGAACGATATTCTCTTTGCGAAGCACTCCGCTGCCATTGTTTTCGCCGTTATTCTCTGTGTTCACGGCATTCTCAGGGAAAGTCTTATCCAGACTTTCTGTTAAATCCTCCTGTGCGTATTCCGGAACAGGGGAAGTTTCAGACCGTTCTGCCTTTGCTTTCAATTCTTCAATCAGCTTATCGTAAATCGGATTGTTTACAAAATTATCAATCGATACGTGTACTGCATTTGGAGCCTTAGCCTTCGCTCTCGGTGTTAAATTTTGCTGCGTGACGACAAGGTCTGCGTCTTGCGGAATATTTTCGATAGCCGTGTTGGTAACCTCAATGGGAAGACCTGCATTCTTCACCTTCTTACGGAACGAAGTAGCGCCCATTGCGCTTGAACCCATACCTGCATCACATGCAAAAATGATTTTGTTGATTTGTGCTTTATTATTCAAATCAGCTGTATCCGTTGTGTCATTCGTGCTGATGCCTTTGCTGCTGTTCTTCAGATCGGATACCGCTTCCTTTGCCTTGTCGAGATCCTCATCTGTCGCAGCAGATCTGCGAAGGAAGAGGGAAGAGAGCAGAAAGGATACGACAGCAGCTACAAGCACACCGGCGATAACCGGAATGTAGCCGCCTTTTGGAGACATGAGCATAAGAGCAATGATACTGCCGGGTGAAGCTGCAGCAATCAGACCTGCATCAAGCAGGCTGAAGGTAAATACCCCTGCCATACCGGATACGATGACAGATACAAACATAATTGGCTTCATCAGGACATACGGAAAGTACACTTCATGGATACCGCCAAAGAAATGAATGATGGCTGCACCTGGTGCAGAGCCTTTGATGGAGCCCTTGCCAAAGATCGAGTAGGCCAGTAGAAGACCAAGACCAGGGCCTGGATTCGCTTCGAGCAGGAACATGATCGATTTGCCGAACTCACCCGCCTGCTGAATTCCAATCGGGCTGAGTATGCCATGGTTAATCGCGTTGTTCAAGAACAGGATTTTGGCCGGCTCGATAAAGATCGATGCGAGCGGGAGCAATCCCCAGCCCAGAATAGCATCCACTCCGGATGCCAGCAGATCAGTAAATGCGGATACGACTGGACCGACGCCGTAGAATCCGGCAATGGCCAGCAGCATACCGATAATTCCTGCGGAGAAGTTATTGACGAGCATTTCGAATCCGGATGGCGTCTTGCTGCCAATATACTTGTCAAATTGCTTAATAACATAACCAGCGAGAGGGCCCATAATCATGGCACCGATGAACATCGGGATGTCTGCACCGACAATAACCCCCATTGCTGCAATGGCACCAAGCACACCGCCGCGATGATCATGGATTGCTTTACCGCCGCTGTAGGCAATTAGCAGAGGAAGCAGGTATTTAATCATGGGATCTACGAGAGAAGCCAGATCTTCGTTAGGCAGATATCCGGCTTCAATGAAGAGAGCCGTCAGGAAGCCCCAGGCAATAAAAGCACCGATATTCGGCATCACCATAGCGCTGAGAAACCGGCCAAACTTCTGTGTGGCCTGCTTGACTCCTCCGGTCTTCTTCGGAGCCGGAGCGCTTTGTTCGAGCGTACTCATAATTGTTCAACCTCCATTGTATATTGTTCTATTTTTCGTAAATACAAGTCTTTCATAATGCCCTGGATATCCAAACTTAATGCTGCCGAGGTGCCGTCTGTCAGGCGGGCGGCAAAGCCGGGACGGTCAATCAGTGACTTGCTGACTTCACTGGCTGCCTCAAGGTAGGTTCGGTCACTGCCGCGCGGAGCGAGCAGTACGATGGCTGCAGACAACCGAGCCTCCTTATCCGCACCGTACGTGATCGGCTCCGTGAATCGGAGAACGCTCAGCGCCAGCTTCGAAATGACAGTAGAGCGGCAATGAAGAAGGAAGATGCCTTCCTGGGACAGAATCGTCTCGCCGAGCTTCTCTCTCTCTTGCAGCTCTTGAATTAACTGGGACGTTCCGGCTTCATCCTTGGCATAATTCCCGGCGATTCTCTCAATTAGCTCATCAATCGAACCAAAGTGAGCTCCATCCTGGATCACAAGGTTATTCAGAAGGTCCTGAATGCCTTCAATCAGCCTTTTTTGCTTCTGCAGTGATTCAGCAAGTGAACCCGAGGATTCCTTACTCAGCGGTACCCGGTCCGTATGTGGAGATGTATCCTCAAGCATGGCTCTGACTTTCTCGATGTCTCTTTCACCAAGCAAGGGGGACACGCGCACGACGGGCAGCCGGCTGACGAGATCAACTGTTGAGATGATGAGGTCAACCTGATCTTCATAGCTTTCCGTTTCAGCAGCAGATACCACAGCAGCAATGTGAAGCGTCGGAAATTCCTTGCGGATTCGGGTTTGGAGCAGACTGGAAGTCCCAATCCCGCTTGCACAGACAACCAATACCTGAACAGAATTTTTCATGTATTTGGCTTCTGCATATTCCAGCATGGCTCCAAGATGGAGCGCAATATAGCCAATTTCGGCATCTGGTATGGGCAGCCCGACATATTCTTCAAGTACCTTGGAGCAATTACGTGCAATATCGTATACACTTGCGTATTGCTCTTTAATCTGTCTAAGCAAGGGGTTACGTATATCCAGACCCAGCTTTAGCCGTTCAACAGCGGGACCGAGATGATTAATGAAGCCAAAGAAGAGGCGGCTGTTGCTCTTCAGCTCAAGACCTGTGAGAGCCTCGGCCTTTTTCAGGATATCTCGTGCCAGCCGTACCAGCTCAAAGCTGACATTTTCATAATCCGCTTCCTTTTCGGCATCGAGCTTAATCTCCGCACCCTTTAAATGCATCGTAATATAGCCGGTCTCATCCTCGGGAATCGAGAGGGAAAAAGCATCCTCAAGCCGATTCACCAGCATTTGAGCAGCCTTGAATGAAGGATGACGCTTCAATTCATGAAGCACCTGAGACGGAATGGTAATCCGTTGACCTGATCTCATTCGTTCAATCGCAAGTGCCAGATGGACGGCTAGGCCGATAAAGGCGCTGTCGGTCAGCTTCAATTGCATATGCTGCTCCAGCTCGGTCAAATATCTCTCAAGCTGCACAATCGTGCTCTCCTCAACCAGGTTTAGGAGACGATTGCGAATATGAGACTGCACTTTACTCAGATTGTCTTCACTTTCTTTATCCCGATCCCTGATGAGATGAATTAATTCATATTCGTCCAAATGCTCATGCAGCAGGTGGATTAAGGCAGTACGGACGTCTTTTTCATTGCCCTGAACGTATACGCCGTATCCCGGTTTACGTATGAGCTCTATACGGAAGCTGCTGAGCCATTCCTCAATCCGATCCAGATCATTGCTCAGTGTGCCTTCCGTTACTTTGAACCTGGAAGCAAAGGCATACAGCTTAATAGGCTCAGAAGCAAGGAGCAGCTCCGATATAATAAAATAGCGGCGTTCCTCTCTTGAGAAGGAAGGACTTACCGATATCGAATCCATCTCCGTCTCAAGTGCAGCAAGAGTATTGCCGTCTCCCTCGATCATAAGCCCGTAGCCCGGTTTACGTGTCAGGGTTACTCCTTGCTTATCCAGCCACTCTTCAGTAAGGGGCAGCTCGCGTTTAATCGTTCGTTCACTGACATCAAGTGCATCCGACAGTTCACGGACAGTGGTATAACGGCCGGGTGAAGCTAGAAGAAACCTTACGATGAGCACGGTTCGCTTGCTGGGCTTCTTCATATCTTCACGCTCCTTTTCTGTTTACTGCAGCTGATGCAGACGATTACCCTATTTTGTAAACGGTATCATTAACTGACTGGAAATATAAATGCAGAGCTAGCTAAGCTGCTAACTCAAATTTTAAGGAAAGATTATCTTAATATCAAAGAAAAGATGGCCTGTTTTGTCCTCTAGTCACAAGGGCCATCTTTAAATAGTATTCTTTGATTCACATAAAACTTTCATTCAGAAGCTTAGTATGAGAGTTTAGGGAAGAGTATATTAAGATATTACGAAGATGAGGAGTTTTTGAATCAGAAGATGTTATTCTATGTATGGAATCAGCGTGCTACATTTCAAAAAAACGATCCCTTTCCACTAAGGCCACACGGAGCGAGAAGGAGCGATACCATTCCTTTTTGCCGCGTTCCTGTGCGATCTGATGCGCCGAATGCTCTTTCCAGGTACGAATGGATTCGAGATCCTTCCAATAGGATACGGTGATTCCCAGCTCTTCATCACGGGCCGATTCAACACCAAGAAAGCCGGGTTGACGTGAAGCAAGCTCTACCATCTTGTCAGCCATAATGCCGTACCCGTTATCCCCTTCTGTACGCTTGGAGGAGAAAATGACGGCATAGTAAGGCGGTTGAAACGGTGTGTTCATGATTTCAATGCTCCTTTTTATGTAAAATTTTTATATCACATTCCTATAAAGCATTTCTATGTAACAATCAATAGCATACAACATTCTATTCTATTCAGCGATAGGAGCAAGCTGTTCTTTTTGACATAGGCAAGACCGAGCATCGAATGATTAAAATAATGGCATAACATCTTTAATGGAGGAGGATTTACATTTGGATATGAGTTCTGTTCGTTCAATTTGCCCTGTCTGCGGCGGAGAATTAAAAATATTGAAGCACAGCATCTCTTGTAAATGCGGCAGCCGGATGAAAGGAATCGTAGGAAAAGCGCGGGGACAGAAGGTAGGTCAATAATTATGAAGAAGGCACGGGGGCACTCATAGGGTTATGAGAGCCTTTTTTGTCATTTAATATGGTATAATTTGGATATAATTCCAAAATGAAAAGAGGCTGCTGCCGTGTCTGAAGAAGAACAAGAGCGACTGAGAGAGATCTATGGACTGGAAGAGCCAGTTCCGACTAACGATTCGATATTATCCTTTATAGGGGATCTAGGAGCAAGCCTCTCAATGGTGGATCTGAATTTGACTGCGTGGGCACAGTATATCAAGCATATGTTCACCTTGCTGTTCTTCATCTTATAGTGATCTGGTTCTTTGTTTTAGTTACACACGGGTTTCTGCTAGAATAGATTCGACTACATAAGTATGCAGACAGAATGGATGAACTCATTTGATGCTAATAAGAAAATGCACCTCAGTATTTATGACACTTCTATTATCCGCTTCCCTCGCATGGGGGGCTAATGCAGATGCATATGGAGCGGATCAGATTCAGGCAGCTTCCAGATCAGCTGATCAATCGACCAATGGCCCGTTAGGTCTTGAAGAAAGTGAAATGTCGAAGGAAATTCAGCAGAGATTAAAAGAAACGTATGAGGTTGATCCTCCTGCTCCCGAGCTTCCTAAATTTACAGGTGATTTTGGATTCAGCATTAATCTGTCTGAATTTGATCCTTCCGTGTTTGTTCGCTGGATGATGATTATGCTGACAATTGCTTTCTAGAGAATTCATCTAAGAAAGTTAGTCTTCAGCTGTATCCTTATCCTTCGCTGACTCATAAGCAATAAGGGTAATCGGCGCCCCGTGCTGTTCTGTAAGCAGCTGCTCAGTGCGTTGAATCAGTTCAACAGCCTCCGATTGATCATTCAGCTCAGCAAATTTGTAGCTGTCTTTGTTCTTCATTATCTTTCCTTCCTTCTTAGGTGTTTGCTATATCATGGTTTGTGAAACGACCACACATTATGCATATGGACCTTTTTAATAAGTGATGAAATGGATTCAAAACAGCAAGATTTTGAAAATATTGAGCGAATTAGCTCAAGCATTTGGAGGCGGATATCCTCTATACTCTAGGTAGCACATAATTCTGTTCTATAGGAACAGACGATTAGGGAGGATACTATGCCGGATATGCTCGTTAAGCTCTATGATTTGCCTGAGGTGGAAGGGAGAGCTAGCTATGAGGGGCGAACAGGAGTCACCATCCGCCGGGCAATTGCACCGGAGAAGCATGTTGTAAGTGAATGGGTCGGAGCCCATTTTGGAAAAGGCTGGGTAAGTGAATGCGAGGTTGCATTTGCCAGATCACCGATCACATGTCTTATTGCTGTCGAGAACGGCAAGCTGCTTGGATTTGCGTGTTACGATGCAACGGTTAAGGGTTTCTTTGGACCGACTGGAGTTGATGAGCATGAACGTGGGCGCGGAATCGGCAAAATGCTGCTGCTCTATGCTCTTGACTACATGAAGCAGGATGGATATGGCTATGCGGTGATCGGAGGAGCAGGACCCGTCGATTTCTATGCCAAAACTACGGGAGCCACTGTTATTGAAGGCTCAGTACCCGGTGTATATAAGGGAATGCTATCCTAGCAGGGGATGCTCCTGTGTACATACATATGATCTAAGTTCACTCACCTTGTGCTCAAGCTCGGTACTCCGGGGTTGGGAGCAGGGTGTTTTTATTTTGACGAAAGCCTGGTCCTAAGACCAGAAATTAACGATTTGCCGCCTCTTCCTCATCCTTGGTCCTAGGATCCAGATTAAGGAAGAGGGACAACTGCAAAATACGGTAGTCCAGAGTGAACCAATAGAAGGTATCATACAATAATTTCCATCTCAATCCTCGGCAAGGGGTAAAAGGATTAGCACCTGGTACTAGGACATGTTATAATAATCCAAACACATGGTCACGAAGGAGAAGATGAACGTGAATTATGAACATTGGGTTGCCCCTGAACTATATAATATGACTTCGGAAATGGAACAGCATCGTGAGGATAAGATTGCACTCAAATGCTTAGATGAGCATGGACAATATGAAGAGATTACATATGGCGCGCTGATCAAGAAGGCGAATCAGATTGCCGGAGGACTTGAGAAACTGGGTCTGACGAAGGGTGATCGCGTTCTGGTCATGGTACCTCGAAGAGTCATCGCCTATGCGATTTATATTGCTTGTCTCAAGCTGGGTCTCGTTATCATCCCTTCGTCGGAAATGCTGCGAGCGAAGGACCTGTCTTACCGTCTGGAGCATTCCAAGGCTCGGGCTGTTATTGCATGGTCTACGGTAACAGATGAAGTGAATCGGATCGAAGAGCCGCTGCCTGGGCTTGATTTCCGCATTGCTGTCTCGGCTGAGGGAGGAGAGCAGCAAGAGGGCTGGTCCATGCTGAGCCAGCTGATGGAGAATCAGCCTGAAATGCGTCCAGCCGTGGAAACACACCGGGATGACATTGCAATTCTGACTTATACCTCCGGTACGACGGGCAACCCCAAAGGGGTTGTGCATACACACGGCTGGGGTTATGCCCATCTGCGCATCACGTCCCCTTGGCTGGATATTCAGCCAGAAGACACGGTGTGGGCAACCGCGGCACCGGGATGGCAGAAGTGGATCTGGAGTCCATTCCTATCTGTACTCGGTCATGGAGCGACCGGTTTTGTATTCAGCGGCTCCTTTGATTCTTCCCATTATCTCAGACTGCTGCAGGAATACCGGATTAATGTGCTCTGTTGTACACCAACGGAGTACCGATTGATGGCCAAATCCGATGGTTTGGAGCAATATGACTTGTCTGCTCTGCGCAGTGCGGTATCGGCGGGTGAACCGCTGAATCTGGAAGTCATCAGCACCTTTGAACGATACTTCAACATTACGATTCGCGACGGTTACGGACAGACAGAGAGCACGCTGCTCATCGGGAATCTGAAGGGAATGCCATTCCGCAAGGGAGCGATGGGACAATCGATCTCGCCGGGGCTCGTGCAAGTGGTGGACGATGAAGGTCAGCCGGTGGCACCAGGAACGGTTGGAAATATCGCGGTTCATATTGAAATGCCTGCCTTGTTCCGCAGCTACTATCTGGATCCGGAACGCAAGCCGGCCAATACTCTCGGAGAGTACTTCATCACCGGCGACCGGGCTAGCCTTGATGAGGACGGTTATTTCTGGTTTGAAGGCCGCGGTGATGACATTATTATCAGCTCAGGCTATACGATTGGTCCATTCGAGGTAGAGGAAGCCTTGATGAAGCACACAGCCGTGAAGGAGTGCGCGGCGGTAGCGAGTCCAGATGAAACCCGCGGGAATATTGTCAAAGCCTTTGTCGTATTGAAGGATGGTGTGGAAGGCTCAGATGCGCTTGTTAAGGAGCTGCAGCAGCATGTGAAGAGCATTACCGCTCCATACAAATATCCGCGCCGGATTGAGTTTATCTCAGATCTTCCCAAGACAAGCTCAGGTAAGATCCGCCGGATCGAGCTGAGAGAACTGGAGAAGCAAAGAGCGCAGAAGTAATGGCTGCTGCTGAATCTATAGCATACTTAGTACCCTAGTGCTGATTTTCCAGCAATAGGCGATCCCTCAGGGTTCAATAGGAGCTGTCCAAACGATGATTCGCTTGGACAGCTTTTTTGCTAAGATAAGGTTGAAGCAGACCCTGCACAATGCGTGCAGCATAAGTCGAGAGAGTCTCTCTATGTTCCTGTTAATCTAAATGCGAAGGAGGAAGCCAGTGTGGGTATGGATTTTCTTGCAGGCATGAACTGTGCAATGGAATATATGGAAGAACATTTATTGGATGAGCTGGATTATAAACAGGCAGCAAGGGCAGCGGGCTGCTCTGAATATCATTTTAAGCGGATGTTTTCCTTTCTCGCCGGACTTCCGATCTCTGAATATATTCGGCGCAGAAGACTGACGCTGGCAGGGCAGGAATTAATGGAGGCAAAGCCGGGGCTCAGAATTATTGATGTAGCGCTCAAATACGGATATAACTCGCCAGATTCATTCACTCGTGCTTTTCACAGCATGCATGGCATACTGCCGTCGGAAGTCCTCCATACCGGAAAAAATCTCAAAGCCTATCCCAAGCTGAGCTTCTACTTGTCAATTAGAGGAGGAGAAGAAATGAATTATCGAATTGTAGAGAAAGAGGCTTTTCGCATTGTCGGGCTGTATAAGCGGGTTCCTATCGTCTTTCACGGAGTGAATCCAGAGATTGCTTCCATGTGGAGCCAGCTTAACGAACAGCGTATAACAGAGCTTAAGGCATTATCCAACATTGAGCCAGCAGGCTTGATCAGTGCCTCAACGCAATTCTCCGAGGGGAGAATGGAGGAGCAGGGAGAGCTGGATCATTATATTGGAGCAGCAACGACACTGGCACCGCCTTCGCACTATCATGTCCTTGAAGTACCTGCTCAAACGTGGGCCGTGTTTGAAGCGGTGGGTAATTTTCCGGATAAACTGCAGGAGGTTTGGGGCCGAATCTATGCAGACTGGTTCCCTTCTTCTAATTATGAAGCAGCGCCAGGACCCGAGATGCTGTGGAATGAGAGCAAGGATACCTCCTTGCCGAATTATCGGAGTGAGATCTGGATTCCTGTTGTAAAAAAACCGTAAATCAACCGAATGGATGAATTCGTGCACAGGAATAACCGCACCCTACGTAGGGGTGCGGTTATTTTTTTACTGATAGAGAGGTAGAGAACAATCAATCTACGTTATAATATACATATGAGTGTATTTTTGGGAGTAATCAGTGAATCATCGGAGGAATGTACATGGCTCTAATATTCAGTTATTTGCGGAAGTACAAGGTAGCGGCAATTGCAGCACTATTCATGCTGCTGCTTGAGCTTATGGTTGAGCTGATTCAGCCCTATCTGATCCAGAAGATTATCGATGACGGTATTCAGCAGGAGAATCTCTCTGTGGTGTGGACGTGGGGAGGTGTGCTGCTGATCAGTGCCTTCATTGCATTTGCTGCTGGGATCTCAAGCTCGTTTTATGCTGCCCATGCAAGCCAAGGCTTTGGAGCCGATCTTAGGGAATCGCTGTACAAGAAGGTTCAGTCGTTCTCTTACGCTGTATTCAACCGGTTCGCTACCTCTTCGCTGATTATCCGGCTGACAGGGGATATCACCCAGCTTCAGGACACGGTGTTTATGGGGCTGCGGTTTGCGACCCGTGTTCCGCTTGTCGTGATCGGAAACGTTATCATGGCACTGGTTGTCAACGTGAAGCTGGGATTATTTCTGGCGGTTACGGTGCCTGTGCTGCTGCTGTTCATTTTTTACATTATGAAGAAAGTATCCCTCATGTTCCGTACCGTTCAGAAGAGATTGGATGAAGTCAATGGCGTCGCACAGGAAAATTTGATCGGCATTCGTTTAATCCGGGTGTTCGTCCGCATGGGCCATGAGATTGAACGATTCGGACGCTCGATTCGCCATTTGATGAATTCAACGATGGCGGCCCAGCGTTTCGCAGAAACGACGATGCCATTCATTATGCTTGTTATGAATGCAAGCATTCTGACCATTCTATGGTTCGGGAGAAATGATATTAACATCACGGGTGATGCGACAATGGGAGAGGTTGTAGCGGTCGTCAATTATGCGGTAAGAACGATGGGCTCCTTATCCATGCTCTCATGGATCGTCGCAACATTATCACGGGCAAGTGCATCGCGACACCGGGTTAGTGAAGTGCTTGATACGGATCAGGCTGGGTTCGATTCTGTTCAGGCAGCGGAAGGAAGCAGTGCTGCTAAAATAACAACAGAAGGCAAGAACTCTGCCGTTAAACAGAGTGTGCAATACGAGCAGGTAAGCTTCAGTTATCCGGGAAGCGACCTTCATGTGCTGGAGAACGTGTCCTTCGAAGCGAAGGCTGGAGAGCGTATTGCGATTATGGGAGCAACCGGCTCAGGCAAGACTTCTCTTGTACAGCTGCTCCTTCGTTTATATGATCCGGATGAAGGAATAATCCGCATTGACGGGAAGAATGTACAGCAATATCCGGTGGACGATCTGCGCGGCTTTATCGGTTATGTTCCCCAGGAAGCCGTACTCTTTACAGGTAGTGTCAAGGAAAATATTGCTTGGGGAAATCCGCAGGCCAGTGATGAAGAAGTGAAGGAGGCTGCGCGCAAAGCCCAGATCCATCACACGATTGAGTCGCTCACGAACGGCTATGATACGATGCTTGGCCAGCGTGGAGTCAACTTGTCGGGTGGGCAGAAGCAGCGCTTGTCCATTGCAAGAGCTCTTGTCCGGAATCCACAAATTTTAATACTGGATGACAGTACGAGTGCACTCGATGTCAAGACAGAGGCAGCACTACTTAACGAGCTGTCGGAGCTGTCATGCACGACATTTCTAATTACGCAGAAGATTTCATCAACCTTGTCGTCGGATCTGATTCTGCTGCTGGATGAAGGAAGATTGATCGCACAAGGGACACATCAGGAGCTTCTGCAGGATTCGGAATTGTATAGACGGATATACGAATCCCAATTTGGACAGGAGGCTAAGCATGCTTAAACAACTGGTTGAACCTTTTCGACAGCCGCCTTCCGAGGTGCTCAGGAACAAAGCAGGGCTCGGAAAGGGAGCGGCTAAGAAGACCGCCAAGGCCAAGGATTGGTCCTGGACGCTAAAACGAATATGGTCCTATCTTGCGAAGAGACGGCTTAAGCTTACTCTGGTTCTATTTATGGTCGTTCTTACTTCAGCTCTTGCCCTGCTGGGCCCCTATCTGATTGGTGTTGCTATCGATACTTATCTTGTCGGAGAGTCGGGTCAAGATTGGATTTACTTCCTCTGTGCGCTAGGGGCAGTGTATCTGCTGCATCCGATCTTTGCCTTTCTACAAAGCATATGGATGATTGAGGTCGCACAGGAAACGGTCTATCGTATGCGGTTTGATCTATTCACCCATTTGCACCGGCTGCCAATTCCGTTCTTCGGCAAACGGCAGCAAGGGGAGATTATGAGCCGGCTCACGAACGATATTGAGAATGTCAGCGCTACGCTGAATGGGTCCATTATTCAGGTGACTTCAAGTATCCTTACGCTGGTGGGAGTAGTGACCGTGATGCTGACACTCAGCCCGCTGCTTACTTTGCTTACATTTATCGTGATTCCGCTGATGGTGCTCGGCATGCGCTGGATTACCCGTCGTACGGGACCTTTATTCAAGGAACGTCAGAAGAATCTGGGTGATCTGAACGGTTACATAGAGGAGACGTTATCGGGCCAGAGAATTATCAAAGCTTTCTCTCAAGAAGAACGAGTGATTAACTCCTTCCAGGAGAAAAATGATAAGATCAGACTCTCAGGCTTCTGGGCGCAGACGATATCAGGGTTTATTCCGAAGCTGATGAACAGCCTGAACAATCTGAGCTTTGCGATCATTGCCGGAATCGGCGGCATCATGGTCATTAACGATATGATAACCATCGGTGTAATCATTATCTTTGCAGAGTATGCACGCCAGTTTACCCGACCGCTTAATGATCTCGCGAATCAGTGGAATACCGTTCTGTCTGCCATTGCAGGGGCCGAGCGTGTATTTGAGGTCATGGATGAGGATGAGGAGATGAAGGATGAGATCGGTGCAGAGAAGCTGAATCATGTCGAAGGGGCGGTCAGATTTGAGCAAGTGTCCTTTGGTTATGAGGAAAAAGGGGCAACACTACAGGACATATCCTTCTCTGCCAAGCCGGGAGAGATGGTTGCGCTTGTGGGGCCAACCGGTGCTGGCAAAACCACACTGATCCAGCTGATCTCGAGATTCTACAATCCTGATCAAGGGCAGATCTCTGTTGATGGACAGGATGTAACCAAGATATCGCGTGAGAGCCTTCGTTCTCATATGTCCTTTGTGCTCCAGGAATCCTTCTTGTTTGAAGGAACGATAAGGGAAAATATTCGTTATGGCCGGCTGAGTGCGACCGATGAAGAGGTGGAGGAAGCTGCCAAGCTGGCGAATGCGCATTCCTTTATTACTCGGCTTAAAAAGGGCTACGATCAAGTGCTGAGCGCAGACGGCAGCGGCATCAGCCAAGGACAGAAGCAGCTGCTTGCCATCGCCCGTGCCATGCTTGCGAATCCGGCAATTATTGTACTCGATGAAGCGACGAGCAGTATTGATACGGTGACGGAGATCAAAATTCAGGAAGGTCTTGCAAGGCTCATGAAAGGGCGAACCAGCTTTGTCATTGCCCATCGCTTAAATACAATTCGGCAGGCGGACAAGATATTGGTGCTGAAGGATGGACGCTTGATTGAGCAGGGCTCGCATGATGAGCTTCTTGATGCAGAAGGATTTTACAGTGATTTGTTTCACAGTCAGATCAAGAAAGAGGCCATGACATAGATCGATTGGATAAAAAATGACAGGAAAGAAGGTGAAGCGGTGTGGGAGCATTAACACTAGATCAAGTGATGAGCACCCTGGAGGAGCTGGGGACAGAGCAGACCAAGAAGACATTCCTGCGGCACGGGGCTCGAGAGCCATTCTTCGGCGTCAGAGTCGGTGACATGAAGAAGAGGCTCGTAAAGGAAGTGAAGAAGGATCAGGAGGTTGCGCAGTCGCTATTTAGCACAGGTAATAGTGATGCCATGTATTTGGCAGGTCTTACCGTGAATCCAAAGCTGGTCTCCAAGGAGCTGCTGGAAGCTTGGGTACAGCAGGCTTACTGGTACATGATTGCCGAGTATCCGGTGGCGTGGTTGACCGCAGAGAGTCCATTCGCCAGAGAACTGGCAATGAAGTGGATTCAATCGGACGAAGAGATGGTTGCAACGGCCGGCTGGAGTACCTATTCGAATTATGTATCCATCACACCGGACGATGAGCTTGATCTGGCAGAACTGGCTGGTTTGCTGGAACGTGTAAGATCGACGATACATGAGGAACAGAATTGGGTGAGGTCTGTAATGAATGGCTTTGTCATCAGCGTGGGGAGCTATGTCCAGCCACTCCATGAGCAGGCAATGAATGTAGCACAAGAGATCGGCAAAGTCCATGTAGATGTAGGGAATACGGCTTGCAAAATACCGCTGGCAGAGGAGTATATCCGCAGAGTGGAAGAGAAGGGCAGGCTGTTCAAGAAACGCAAAACCTGTATCTGTTAATACAGCAGATTCACATCATTATAAGGGTTCATGAATAACGGCTTCCGCAGATCCGATCGCGAGGCCGTTATTTTTTGTCATTTCATAATCATGCCTTTAATTAGCTCAGATTTACCCATTTTATGCGTTTTAAAGCATATATAACAAATTTTAAGAAAAATGTATTGAATTCATCAAACTCCTTCATTACAATAAGAGCAACCAACTACCATACTAGTATGACTAGTATGCAATAGCTTCACTTTCACAGCTTCATATCTAAGCTGCATATCCAGCTTCAATTTCAGCACAGATCGCAATTCCACTTGTTGCACCCATTCACGTTTTTTCATTTTAATGCAAATTTGTAAGCGCTTCAACAACAGAAGGGGGTTTAAATGCGGATTAGAACGAAATGGGTAAAAATAGCTCATTTTAGAATTGTAAGCGGTTTTATCAACTTGTTTATACGGATAGGAGTGAAATAAGCTATGGAACCGAAGACTGTAAATCCACCCATGCCGGAGATGAAGGTGGTGAGTAAGAGCAAACGGAGAACGATCCTTTATCTTCTGCGTAAAGACTGGCAGCTCTACTCTCTATTGATTCTGCCGATTCTGTACCTGCTCATATTCAAGTATGGGCCAATGATTGGTAATGTTATCGCTTTTAGAAGATTTGTGCCCGGGGGCAGTATCTTTGGAGAGCAGTGGGTCGGACTTCATTACTTCCGCATGTTTATCGAGGATCCAACCTTCTGGAGAGTATTCAGTAATACGCTCATTCTGGGCGGACTTACGATGCTGTTAACCTTCCCGATGCCGATTGTATTCGCACTGCTGCTAAATGAGGTCAAGAACAAGAAGTTCAAGAAGTTTGTTCAGACGGCTTCGTACCTGCCTCACTTTTTATCCATTGTCATTGTCGCAGGGATGATCTTGCAGCTGACGGCTTTGAATGGCTCGATCAATTCACTGATCCAATTTTTCGGTGGAGACCCGATCAACTTTATGCAGCAGGCTGACTGGTTCCGCACCATTTATGTCACATCTGAAATATGGCAGGGAATGGGCTGGGGAGCAATTTTGTATCTTGCTGCACTGACAACGATCGATGATTCCCTCTATGAAGCAGCTAGAATTGACGGCGCAAACAGATGGAAACAGACGCTGCATGTAACGATTCCGGGGATATTGCCTACGATTGTTACCGTACTGATTCTGAATATGGGCAGCTTCCTGGCTGTCGGCTTTGAGAAGATTCTACTCCTGTACAATCCGCTGATTTATGAGACATCCGACGTGATCTCGACTTATCTGTATCGCGTAGGTCTTGGATCCAGTAACTTCAGCTACGCGACAGCGATCGGATTATTTGAATCTATCATCGGACTTATCCTTGTATTATCCGTCAATGCGATCTCACGCAAGGTAACGGAAAGAAGCTTATGGTAAGGAGGCAGCCACATGAAGGAATCTGTATCGTATAAGGTCTTTAAGGTATTTAACGCATCAGCTCTTATATTCATCGTGTTCATTACTCTATATCCTTTTCTCAACGTTGTTGCTCAATCTTTCAGCAGTGAAGCCTATATCAATTCCGGTCAGGTCAATCTGATTCCGAGAGGCTTCAATATTGAGACCTACAAGAAAGTTGCAAGCGATTCCATGTTCTGGACTAACTATAAGAACACCATCATATACGCTGTCGTCGGAACTCTGATATCGATGTTCTTGACTACAATCTTTGCGTACGCCTTATCCAGAAAACGGCTGATGGGACGCAAATTCCTGACGGTGTTCGCTGTGTTCACCATGTTCTTTAACGGGGGTTTAATCCCGAACTATGTCCTGATCAACACCCTTGGAATGGCAAACTCCATGTGGGCAATTGTTCTTCCCGGTGCGATCAGCATCTACAACATGCTTATTATGAAATCCTTCTTTGAGAATATGCCGGAGGAGCTGGAGGAAGCCGCTGCGATTGACGGACTGAACACATACGGGATATTGCTTCGCATTGTGCTTCCGTTAAGTAAAGCCGTGCTGGCTACCATGATTCTCTTCTATGCGGTAGCACACTGGAACTCCTGGTTCCCAGCCTTCATCTATCTGGATAAGAAGGAGCTGTTCCCTGTCACCATCTATCTGCGGAACATGATCGCTGCGGCAACAGGCGGTGCAGCAGTTGGTGCGACTTCCGCGGATAATTTGACTCAGATATCAGCAAACATCAAATCGGTGACCATGGTTCTTACCATTTTACCTATACTAACGATTTATCCTTTCGTTCAAAAGTACTTTGTTTCTGGTGTCATGCTCGGATCTGTCAAAGGGTAAGGATTCCTATCTCTCGATCACAATGGCTTAGAGAACCACAAATTGCGAGATTACAAATCGTAGGGGGATGTTGAGATGAAGAAAAAATGGGGTAAAGTATTGCTCACAGGATTACTGAGCTTGTCTCTGGCAGCATGCAGCAATGGCCTTGGCACTCAGGAAGCGGAAATTCAGAACAAGGGCGCGATGGAGTCCTACGATATAGGCGATACGTTCAAGGCGACGGAACCTTTTAATCTGTCTATTATGTATAACGACAATCCGGCTTACCCGATCAAGCAAGACTGGACGCTCTTCAAGAAAATCACGGAGATCACAGGCGTTACATTGCAGCCTACGATTGTGCCGATGAGTGATTACAGCCAGAAACGTTCACTGCTCATTAGTTCTGGAGATGCTCCGCTCATTATTCCGAAGACTTACCCAGGAGAAGAAGCTCCCTTTGTTGCTTCGGGGGCAGCACTTCCTGTAAGCGATTACGTAGATCTGATGCCGAACTACAAGGATAAAGTGGAGAAATGGGGGCTTGAAGACGAGCTTGAGGGACTCAAGCAGGAAGATGGCAAATACTATGTACTTCCTGGTCTTCATGAAGCTGTATGGCCAGACTACACTCTCATCGTGAGAACGGACATTTTCGAGAAGCACAACATTGCGATTCCAACGACTTGGGATGAGCTGTATACCGCACTTAAACAGTTGAAGGAGGAGTATCCGGACTCCATTCCATTCTCTGATCGCTTCAAATTCAATAGTACGTTGAGCATTGCTGCAATGGGCTTTGGAACCAAAGCCGGCTGGGGTTTTGGCAATGGACTCACTTTCAAGGAAGATCAGGATCAATTCGTATATACAGCAACGACACCAGAGTATAAAGAAATGCTGGAGTACTTTAACAAGCTGGTAGAGGAAGGGCTTTTGGACAAAGAGAGCTTCACTCAGGATGATGATCAGGCGGTTCAAAAATTCGTTTCCGGCAAATCCTTTGTCATCAACGGCAACTCTCAAACGGTGGTCATGCATCGCAGCGATATGGATAAGACGCTAGGCAAAGACAACTATTCCATTTCCAAGATTACAGTGCCTGGCGGCCCAGCAGGGCAGTTAATGTCCGGTTCCAGACTGGAGAATGGTGTGATGATCTCTTCCAAAGCATTGGAGAGCGAGAACTTTAAAGCCATTATGCAATTCATTGACTGGTTGTATTACAGTGATGAAGGTCAGGAATTTGCGAAGTGGGGCATAGAGGGCGAGACGTTCACTAAGGAAAATGGAGTACGGAAGCTTGTAGACGATATTAACTATAATGGCTTGAACCCAGAGGGTACACAAGATTTGCGTATCGATCATGGTTTCTCCGGCGGTGTATTTGCTTATGGTGGTGCGACAGAGCTGCTTCATTCCATGTTTAGTGAAGAAGAGCTTAAATTCCAAAATGATATGAAGGAAGTCAAGGAAGTGATTCCTGCTGAACCACCAATCCCTTATTCTGTTGAAGAACGCGAAAGAGTCACTCTCCTCAGCACACCGCTGAAGGATTATACCGATCAGAATACGTTCAAATTCATTCTTGGCGAGCGTGATCTGTCCGAATTCGATACATTTGTATCGGAACTGGAGAGCCAAGGTGTGTCTCAATATCTAGAAATTGCGAATGAAACGTACAAGGAGTATAAGGCACAAGCTGGTGAGTAAACGTTCAGGCGAGTAAAAGTTAAGGTTATCGCAGGAGGCAGCCGTTTCGCCTACGAAAAGGCTGCCTCCTCTTTTATTGATGACGACTGAACCTTCAAAAATCAAGACACTGGAGAGTGAGAATATTGGATGTCACCGTACAGGATGTGATCCGCAGCTTGGAGGAGCCGGCCGGTGTGCTTGAGTCGACAGTAGACAAGATCATATGCGGCCGTTCGCATGAGCTCGTCCAGGGCATTGCAGTATCATTCTCCGCAACTTATGAAGCACTAAATAGAGCGGCAGAGCTTGAAGCCAACCTGTTTATTACCCATGAGGGATTGTTCTACAGTCATCATGAGGGAGCACATGAAATGCTGAAGTCAGATCCGGTATACCAAGCGAAGCAGGCGCTTATTGAGGCGAGGCATCTAACGGTTTATCGATTTCATGATTATCCACACCGATATACTCCTGATGAAATTACACTTGGGCTGATTGAAGCGATTGGATATGACAGATATGCAATTCGGCACTTGTCTTCAGCATCCATTATTCATCTGCCATCAGGTCAAACGGTAAGGCAAATTACGGAGCATCTCAAGGCGAAGCTTCAGCTCTCTCATGTTAGAGTTATTGGAAATATGGATATGATATGTGACCGTATAGGTATCACTGTGGGATACAGGGGTGGAGGTCCGCACCTGATTCCTATGTATGAGAATGAACAGCTGCAGCTCATTATTGCAGGTGAGGGACCGGAATGGGAGACCCCTGAATACATACGGGATGCGTCAGCCCTTGGAGGCAGCAAGTCACTGATCCTCACAGGCCATGCGGCCAGCGAAGAGCCGGGGATGAGGCGAGCCGCAGACAGGATTCGTCAGCAATTCCCGAATGTGCCGGTTCACTTTATTCCAGTTGCCCCCATCTTTCAGGTAGTATAACAGCAAGCGGAACCAAATAGCTTCGAAGAAAGAGGTAACGGTATGTCGACTGAGCAGAAGATCAAAGGCTCAACCAGAGCCTACTCCTATGATTTATTGAAGGATCGTATTCTACGCCTGGAGCTTCCGCCAGGGACGAAGATCTCAGAGAAAGAAATTGCGGATGAACTGAATGTAAGCAGAACTCCAGTCCGCGAAGCGTTTATGAAGCTGGCTGAAGAGGAGCTGCTCGATATAATTCCGCAGAGCGGAACCCTTGTCTCCCGTATTCATCTTGCTCATGTAGAGGAGGGCAGATTCATTAGGGAGAAGCTGGAGAAGGAAATCGTAGAGCTGTGCTGTGAGCACTTTCCAGAGGAATTCAAGTTCAAGCTGGAGACGAACATTGCGATGCAGGACGTATGTGCAGATAAGAAGAACTACCAAAAGCTGTTTGAGCTCGATGAGGAATTTCACCAGATTCTTTTTCATGGCACTGGTAAGCAGCGGACCTGGAAAATGCTGCAGCAGCTTAACATTCATTTCAATCGTCTAAGACTGCTCCGGCTGTTGACGGATTCCAACTGGGAGAACATCATTTCGCAGCACAAGCAGATTTATCAATTGATTGTGAACAAGGAGACGGAGCTGGCCGGAAAGATGATGGAGAATCATCTGCGGCTTGTCGTTGTAGATCAAGATATATTGCGTGAGAAATACCCGCATTATTTTGTGTGAGGGACTTTTTAGGCTAGGTATAATTTAAAGCAAGGGAGAGGAGTTTTTACGTCATGGCACAGATCACACAGCTTCCACATTCTGCTGCAGACCGCGGCTGGCTTAGATACGAGAGTATGGCATCCTGGCAGGGTTCTTTTGAAATTTCCAAAATTGGATGTATGGAACGTTCCCACATTACAGAGTCAGCCCTTCGGGAGCTGCAATATGGGATCTCGGAAATGTTCGGTGTACTGCCTGAATTGCTGGACTCCAGCGATACGCTAACAACAGACTGTATTCGTCTAGCTGTCGTCCAAGAGGAATTGCCGCCAGAGCTTGATGCAGCTTCATGGGCACAAGAGCTGAATGAGGAAGGATATGTCCTTAAGTCTTTTTCTGATAACAGTACGGCAATTCATTCTCTTTATGTTGTGGGAAAGACCGATAAGGGGCTGCTGTATGGAGCATTTCATTTGCTTCGTCTGCTTCAAATGGGAGAGGAATTAAGAGATCTTCACATTATAGAGAATCCCAAGAACCAGCTGAGAATGATGAACCATTGGGACAATATGGACGGTTCCATCGAGCGGGGTTATGCGGGCAGATCCATCTTCTTCAAGGATCATCAGTTTGTTCAAGATGATGCACGAATTCGTGATTATGCCCGCTTGATGGCCTCGATTGGAATCAATGGTATTGCGATTAACAACGTGAACGTGCATGAGGTGGAAACGCGGCTGATCACACCGGAGTTTTTGCCGGATGTGGCGAAGGTGGCGGGGATTTTTAGAGCGTATGGGATTAAGACGTTTCTTAGTGTCAATTATGCCAGCCCGATTCAGCTTGCAGGGATAGCTACGGCTGACCCGCTCGATGAGAAGGTCGCGGCTTGGTGGAAGGATAAGGCACAGGAAATATACAGCTACATACCTGATTTTGGGGGCTTTGTCGTCAAGGCGGATTCTGAGGGTCGCCCTGGGCCGTTTACCTATAACCGGACACATGCTGACGGTTCCAATATGCTCGCTGATGCTCTGGAGCCCTTCGGAGGCATTGTGATCTGGAGATGCTTTGTCTACAACTGTCTTCAGGACTGGAGAGACCGCAAGACGGATCGGGCCCGCGCCGCATACGATCATTTCAAGCCGCTTGACGGACAGTTCAAGGATAATGTGATACTCCAGATCAAGAACGGACCAATGGACTTTCAGGTTCGGGAAGGGGTGTCCCCGCTTTTCGGAGCAATGCCGCATACGAACCAGGTTCTGGAGTTCCAGATTACTCAGGAATATACCGGCCAGCAAAGACATCTATGCTACCTGATTCCACAGTGGAAGGAAATCCTTGATTTTGATACTTACGCCAAGGGAGCCGGATCTGAGATCAAGAAGGTAGCTTCAGGTGAATTGTATTCGTATAAATACAGTGGAATTACGGCGGTCATTAATGTGGGCGATGATCATAACTGGACGGGTCACACGCTTGCGCAGGCGAATTTGTACGGCTATGGCCGTCTGACATGGAATCCGGATTTAGCCGAGGAGCAGATTACCTCCGAATGGATCAAGCAAACCTTTGGATCAAACCCTGAGGTGCTTGAGGCTGTAAGTACGATGCTTCAGGATTCGTGGCCCATCTATGAGAGCTACACTTCACCGCTTGGCGTAGGCTGGATGGTTAATCCGGACCATCACTATGGACCTAATGTGGACGGCTATGAATATTCCAGGTGGGGAACGTATCATTTTGCAGACTGTCATGGCATCGGCGTCAATCGGACGGTCAAGAATGGTACCGGTTATACAGCGCAATATTTCCCGGAAAATGCTCATAAGTACGAATCACTGGAGACCTGTCCGGATGAATTGCTGCTCTTCTTCCATCATGTACCGTATACGCATGTCCTGAAGTCCGGCAAGACGGTCATTCAGCATATCTATGATACTCACTTTGAAGGTGTGGAAGGTGTCGAGACGTTGATTCGGCGCTGGAGCAAGCTTGAGGGACAGATTGATTCCGAGCGCTATCAGGGTGTAATGGAACGGTTGGAGGGACAGCTTGCTCATTCGAAGGAATGGAGAGACATTATCAATACTTATTTCTATCGTAAATCAGGAATTTCAGATGAGCTTGATCGTACCATTTATTAGATTTACAGAGGAGCTTATCTGATTCAGAATGGTGCTCCCCTCATTTGATATGATAAGGATTTATGTATAATATAATTTGGAAAAATATGCTATGATAGCCATCAGGCCCTTCCATCAGGAAGGGCCCTTTTATAATCTTTGCAAGCTAATCGCTTAAAAATGCTGCATCATGAAATTACTGCTCTTGCTTCAGTAATGACTTGTACGCCGATTTTACCGTATGCTCGATTAAGGTCGCGATGGTAACGGGGCCGACACCGCCAGGTACAGGTGTGATGGCAGAGGAGTGCGGCAAGCAGGCATCATAGTCGACATCACCGATGTTCCCTTTGTTGTAGCCTGCATCAACGATAACGGCTCCCGGCTTGATCCAATCTCCTTGTACGAAGTTCGGTTTACCCACGGCAGCCACAACAATGTCTGCTTGTTTCACAATCGCTTCAATATTTACCGTTCTGGAGTGGCAGGTTGTCACCGTTGCATTGCGATTCAGCAGCATCGCCGATACCGGTTTGCCAAGGATCGGACTGCGGCCGATGACTACGGCGTGCTTGCCCTCCATTGGAATGTTATAGAAGTCAAGAATGCGGATAATGGCCTGCGGTGTGCAGGATGGATAATCCGATTCGCCAAACGCGTTCAGTGCATAGCCAAGCGTCGTTACTCCGTCTACATCTTTTTCAATGCTGATCGTGTCAAAGCATGCTCTTTCATCAATATGATGCGGGACCGGATGCTGCAGCAGAATGCCGTGAACGGAAGGGTCTTGATTCAGCTTATTGATTTCTTGAATCAGTTCCTCTGTCGTTGTCTCGGCAGGAAGCACCACCTTGATCGACTCCACCCCGATTCGTGCACAAGCATTCCCTTTCATACGTACGTAAGTTGCCGAAGAAGGGTCATCTCCAACCAGGATGGTAGCCAGACACGGCTGGATTCCCCGCTCCTTCAGTTCTTTCACCTTTGCTCCCGTTTCTTCTCTCATGTAATCTGCTACCGTTTGACCATTCAGAATCAGTGTGTTGTCGCTCATAATCACATCGCCCTTTCAAAGTAAAAAAGAGGCAAGGAAACCTAAGTTTCCTTACCTCTGCCCAGGCGTACGGCTATATCTAATCACATGCTCCCTCACGGTTCACCGTGTACGCCAGTTACATGTGACGTTCTTAATTGTAATGTATAAGTGAGACCTCATTATGAAGGAACAGTTAAAAAAACGAAGCTCACCCATGATGGTACTTCATTTTGTCGAATTGTTCAATAGGGATACACAAGATTTGGAATGATGAGCTATATCCGGCTTCGGTATAATTAATATAGAATCTGAAAAAGGACTCAATTAAACATTTTTATAAAACGTGCTATAAAAATAAACCGTCGTCCGTCTTATGTATAGCTGCAGCTGAAAGGAGACGTTAAACATATGGAAGGACAGGAAATCGACGTTTTCCGTACAGTGTTTGAAGAGCATTACCCTATTGTACGACGAAAACTGATGGCTCTGATCCAGGATGAAGCCGCCGCGGAAGATCTTGCGCAAGAGGTATTTATTCGGCTGTATCGGAATCCGCCAGATGATCCGGGTGCGATAGGTGCATGGCTTCACCGTGTACTGACTCGCATCGGATATGATTATATGAGTAAAAAAATACGAGAACGGAAGCTCAAGGAGAAGCAGGAGCAGTACTATGACAGCAGAGAGCAGCTCCTGTCCTCTGGAGAATAGATTGTACTGAAGCGTATGGATCAGGAAGAAGTACGTGAATGGATGGATGATCTGCCGGAGCGCGACAGACAACTGCTGATGCTGAAGTATTCAGGCTACAGTTATGCAGAGATAGCGGAAGAACTGAATGTAAGGCCTCCCCTTGTCGGATCGATGTTAAGCAGAGCTACAAGCAAGCTGAGGAGAAAGGTTCAGGGAAAGTCCGCGCCACAGTCCTGAGGATCATACCAATTAGCATAGTAAGGAGTTGAACGTGCACATGACATCAAAGCCGAACGGAAAAGACGAGAACAAGCAGCTTGAAGATGCTTGGAACAAGCTGGCGTCAAGGCTTGAAGAAGAAGAAATGAGCCCCAAGTGGTCAGCATGGTCCATGGAGCGTGGAAACGGGCCTAAGGCAGCACATCCATTAAAGGAAGATGTATTAAAAGGTGTATTAAAAAATGAAATCAGGGGAGAGAGATACGATATGACGGATCATCAGAATCAGGAGAAGCAGACCGCTGTTGTAAAGAAAAAGCATCATATGAAAAAGCCGGTTAAGAAGTGGCTCAGCATAGCAACGGCGGCGGCTGTGGCAGGAGTCATGATCGCGACTCCGCTCGGAGATAAGGCGCTTGCCGCGATACTAAACCAATTCCGTATGGATGAGGTGACGGTAGTTAATGAAGGAGATGTTATGGACTTCTTCAACTCAGTATCTGGAGGAAGCAATTCATCGGACTTTATCAACAAGCATGGTTCGTTTACGAATGCATATGGACCTGAACTCAACAATGAAAAATTAAGCTTACAAGAGATTGAAGAGCTAACCGGGCTCACAGCATATGAGAATGATATTTTCAATGTAGAAAGTTATTATGCATTTACCTCACAGACGATTACGATGAAACTGAACATTAATGAAGTTAACACGACAATGGCGCGGCTTGGTGCCAAGGAATTAATGCCTGAATCTCTCGATGGGAAGCCAATTACGTTCCATATCCCAGCGACGCTGCATCAATATTACCATGCAGATACAGATGGAGAGGAGCTGTACGCTTCGTTATCTCAACAGAAGCTTCCATCAGTAGAGGTTGATCCTTCTGTCTCAGTAGAGGAAGCAGTCAAGGCAGTGCTGGACTTCCCGATGCTGCCAGATAATCTGAAGACAGCGATTAAATCAGACAGTATCTTGTCTGGCAAGCTTCCAATGCCAGTGTTTACGGATGGAGATACCGAGAAGGTAGAAGTGAAGGAAGTGCCGGTCGTTATTATTGAACAAGATTATGTATCTTCAACTGGGAAGCCTGTTTATACAGCTACATGGACGCAAGACGGCGTATTGTTCAATTTGTCCGGCGACTCGTTGTTTGATTCCAAAGACAAACTGCTCGCACAGGTGGAGGAGATGATTACGGAATGACGGCCGCCATTCACACCGAAGGTTTAACCAAACAATTTAGCAACGGACGCGGCTGCCGTGACGTATCCATTACGGTCCAGGAAGGGGAAGCCTTTGGCTTCCTCGGACCGAATGGAGCAGGCAAGAGTACTTTCGTTAAGATGCTGGTAGGGCTTACCTATCCAACGGGCGGCAGTGCATCGATCTTTGGACATCCGATTCACTCCATTGAAGCAAAAGGACAAATTGGCTATTTGCCTGAGCTGTTCCGATATCAGGAGTGGCTGACCGGCGAAGAGGTCATGAAGCTTCATGCCAAGCTGTGCGGCGTTAGCTCTTCCGATGCAAAGCGGCGCATTCCTGAGCTGCTGGATGAGGTTGGACTTGGCAGCCGGGGCAAAGGCAAGGTAAAGGATTATTCCAAAGGAATGCAGCAGCGCCTCGGACTCGCAGCAGCGCTCGTAAGCGATCCGAAGCTGATCTTCCTGGACGAGCCTTCCTCCGCACTTGATCCGGTCGGACGCAAGGAGGTTCGCTCCATATTGCAACGACTGAAGGCTCAGGGAAAGACGATATTTCTGAATTCCCACATGCTTGAAGATGTCGAAGCCGTGTGTGATCAGATTGCGCTGTTAAACAACGGGGAGATTTTACGTACCGGCGATGTGGGCTCTGTCCTGCAACAGCGGATCACTTATCGGTTTAAAGTGGGTGGCTATACGCCAGTGATCCTGACCTGGCTGCAGGAAGAGACCGGGATTGAGATACAGGTGGACAGTAAGACGGCAGGTTCGTTGCCCGCTTCTCAAGAACAGCACTCCACCTGGCTTGTCGCTGAGCTCGATAACGAGGAGCAGGCAGGCTGGATCAACTCCCTCATTATGGAGCAGGGGATGACACTCTATGAAGTGAACAGAGTAACCGGCAAGCTGGAGGATTGGTTCCTTACCGCCGTATCGGGACTTAGCCATCGGGGGGAACACGAATGATACTGATTATGAATATGACCTGGAAAGAAATGCTGCGCAAGCGTGTCATGATCCTTGCAGGCATTCTTTCCATTCTGTTTCTGGTTGCTTATTGGTTTATTGGAGCAGCGATTGCTGACAGCAATCGGTCCAGTGGCTTTATGTCAGGAAGTAACTTAATCACAGACTATGCCAGCGGTGTATTGATGATGATGATCGGTTTTTTCTTCGCTGGATTTGTTGTGGCACTACTGTCTATCTTCAGTTCCTTCTCCTCCATAGCAGGTGAGGCCGAGCAGGGTGTTATGCAAGCTCTTCTGCCAAGACCTATCCCAAGATGGAAATTTTATATCGGCAGATGGCTTGGTTATGTATCCTTGCTATTGTGTTATACACTCGTGCTCTACACAGCCATTATGATTATTACAGATATTCATGCAGCAATTCCGCAGGATCCAATGGTTCATATTCAGGCTTTCTCATTGTATGCGCTGGTCATTGTACTGCTGATCTCGTTGACCATGCTTGGCTCAACAAGGTTCTCTTCGCTTGGAAATGGCGTGTTTATGACGATGCTGTTTGGCGCGGGCTGGCTTGGCGGTATGCTTGAGAAGATTCGAAGCATAGGGATTATTGATATCATGGATGCGGAGGTAGCTGTCAAGCTGTCCAATATCTCCGGCCTGATGTCGATGCTGATGCCTGTCGATGCGCTTCAACGAAAAATGCTGCACGGTTTAATTGGAATGGATGAGCTAGGCGGGCTTGTCGATATCAGCGGCATGGTAGCCGAGTTTTTTGTTGGTGATCCGCCTTCTGGCACATTTGTTGTGTATGCTCTTATCTACACGGCCATCGTATTCGTCTGGGGCATTCTGCGCTTCCAGCGTAAAGATTTATAAATTGAACAAAAAGACCATCGCGAAGAACGACGAAGCGGTAATCCTTCCCGTTGCAGGGAAGATCGTTATTGATTCGGATTCTTCCCGAGGGTCTTTTTGTCGATTAAAAAGTAATTGCCTAAAATGGATCGTTTTGGTATGATAGTGTCCTTCTCTCGCATTTCACCTTGTCTGAAGTGGACGTATGGATCAGCGTCTCATCAAGCTTATCGGAGGTGTATCAAATTGCTCTATTTCACCCTGGCTCGAAAGGCCTATGCAAGAAACCTGCAATATCGCGGTGCACATATGGTGCACAACATTGCCAGCGTTATGTTCGGCTACTTGTATGCCTGTATCTGGATCGGCATCGGTCGTGACAATGCGCTCGGTGAATACGGAACCTACGGGATGGTCAGTTACATTGCGTTCACGCAAGCGTCTTTGTGGGTTACGACATTCTTAACGAGTGGACTCGGTATCCCTGAAACCGTACGGACAGGGCATATTGCCATGGATTTAATGCGGCCTGTCCACTTGTTCATGCATCTGATGAGCCGGGAATGGGGACAGGTGCTGTACCAGTTTATATTCAAATCCATTCCGATCTACCTCGTTTATCTCATTGCATTCAACCTGCAGCTTCCTACAGATGGTATGACTTACATATGGACAGCAATGAGTCTGCTTGGAGCTGCCTACATGGGAATATGCATCAATTACATCATTGGTGCTACAGCCATGTGGACGACGGAGTCGGCTTGGCTGCAGTGGACTCATCATGCACTCGTCAATTTGCTTGCCGGCTTCTTAATTCCCATTGAATGGCTGCCGGAATGGCTGCAAACCGTCGCCTGGCTCTCACCTTATCCTTATCTTCTGTATGTACCCACCCGAATTTATCTTGGATACCCGGATGCTCATCTGCTTGCCGGTACCGTGGTATGGGGTGTGCTGCTCACCTTGCTTGGATTCCTCGCGACCTATTTTCTGAGACGAAAAGTGGAGGTGCAGGGCGGATGAAGCAGAACAAGCTGACAGCATACTTTGAACTCTATTCTCTTCTCATCCGTACCAGCGTCAAAAGCTCCATGCAGTACAAATTTAATTTCTTTCTAGGCTCCTTGCTTGCCGCGCTCATTCAAATTGCGGAATTTCTCATGATTGCCATCGTTCTGAACCGATTCGGAGCCATTCAAGGCTGGTCCATCTATGAAGTCGGGTATTTGTTTGCCATGATGACCTTATCCAAAACGGTGTACCGCTCACTTGCCAATGAAGTGCACCATCTGGAGAGATATCTGGTCAGCGGGGACATGGATCAGCTGCTCACCAGGCCGCTGCCCGTGTTGTTCACGTTATTGCCTCAGCGCTTCCGGATTATGCTTGGTGAATGGCTGCAGGGAGGTTTTGTATTCGGCTGGTCAATATACGGCATGATGAACTCGGGACAGATCAGCTGGGTTGCCATCCCGCAGTCACTGTTTGTCATTCTTACCGGATCGGTCATCTTGTTCTCCATCGGTCTTGCTACGGCTACGCTCGGATTTTGGACGACACGGATCAGCGAGCTGCAGACGTTTACTGAGGACGCAGCCGGAACGGCGGCAAGGTATCCCATATCACTGTACCCCAACTGGCTTGCTTCGCTGCTCCTGGTAGTCCTTCCTGTGGGACTGGTCAATTATGTACCGGCACTTTACATTTTACGCGGTGAGGTCGGACCTTGGGTGCTTGGACTCGTTCTGGGTGCGGCATTAGTGTGCTTGATGGTAAGCCTCAGGTTCTGGAGTTTTGGCATAACGAAATATCAGAGCACAGGAAGCTAAAGGAGGAATCACTCACAATGATTGAAGTTCAGCAGCTGCACAAAGAATTTAAAATACCAATTGTACAGGAAGGCAGGTTCTCTGGCCTGCGTACCTTTTTCTCCAGGCAATATCATGTAAAAAAAGCAGTGACCAACATCAGCTTCACAATTCAACCGGGTGAATTTGTCGGTTATATTGGTCCGAACGGTGCCGGGAAATCGACAACCATCAAGATGCTGACCGGCATTCTTCATCCGAGCGCAGGTAAGGTAACGGTGAGCGGGATGAACCCGCATGAACAGCGCAGACAGGTCGTCAGAAGACTGGGTGTCGTATTCGGACAGCGCAGTCAGCTGTGGTGGGATCTGCCCGTCCGGGACAGCTATGATATTCTTGCCAAGATGTACCGGGTGGAGGATACCGATAAGAAGAGGCGTATCGATCAATTCTCCGAGCTTCTGGATCTGAAGGAATTCTGGGATACACCGGTGCGCAAGCTGTCGCTTGGACAGCGGATGAGGGCAGACCTCGGAGCAGCCATGCTGCATGAACCGGACATTCTGTTTCTGGATGAGCCGACGATCGGTCTTGATGTCAATGCCAAGCGAAATATTCGATCCTTCCTGAAGCTGCTTAATGAGGAGCTCGGCAAAACGATCCTGCTAACAACCCATGATATGGACGACATTGAGCAGCTGTGCAGCCGGGTGATGGTGATTAACCATGGACAGCTTACTTATGATGGAACGGTTCAAGCTTTGCGCGATAATATCGGACTTCCTACGATTATTAAAGTATCGTATCGGGGAGCGTGCTCTATCCCTCCATCTGCAGACGTGCATAACCATCCTATGATGAAGTTGTCACAGATCACGGAGAATACGATTACCGTTGAAGCCAATCGAAACAAGATCACCACCATGGAGATATTGAAGGAGCTGGGTGAATGGGGTGAGATTGAAGACGTGGAGATGCAGGAACCGGATTTTGAAGATGTGATTCATAAAGTATATTGAAGTGTCATAACACGAAATTTCATTTAAAAAAGAGGATCTCCCACAGCAGTAAGGCAGGGGACCCTCTTTTTACATTACATAGACCACTTATACGATCAAAGAGTTCTATAATGATGATTCACGCTCATACTTGTTGCTGCCGGGCAGACGTTTAATTTTGTTCCAAGCGTCAATGGCTTCCTTTCGACTCTTTCAACAGGATTGTTCAACATTTAGGGCTTGCTTTTTTGTCACTTTTTTAGGACGATAACAGAGGAGAGTGGAATCCGCTTTCATCTACGAATTGAAGAGTAGAATCAAGCATTAGTGAAGCAGGATAGCAAGATTCCTAAAACGTTTTAGGTCAATTATAAGGAAGTAGGATGATGGCACCCCTGCACACCTATTTCGGTATAAAAAAATACAAGCTTGGAGGAAAGCACATGTTCTTAACGTACAATCGTCCGGCCAAGGAATGGACGGAAGCTCTTCCCATCGGAAATGGTAGAATGGGCGCCATGGTATTTGGGCGGATGGAGCTGGAGAGACTGCAGTTGAATGAAGACACGTTATGGTCTGGTCCACCGAAGGAAACGAATAATCCGGAGTCTCTTGAAGTATTGCCTGAGGTACGCCGGTTGCTCAAGGAAGGCAAGTATGCAGAAGCGGACAAGCTAAGCAAGAAAATGATGGGTGCTTATACTCAGTCGTATCTCCCCTTCGGTGATCTGAACATCAGCTTTGATCACGGAGATATCGGCTGGAATTACAAACGCACATTGGAGCTGAATGAAGGCGTGGCTACGACTCAGTTCCAAATCGGGGAGACGGTGTATACCCGCGAAGTATTCGCCTCCTATCCAGATCAAATTATTGCCATGCGGATGGAGTCCAGCATCCCAGGAAGATTAGGGTTTAAGGCAAGCTTTAGCAGTTTACTTCGACATGAGCAGTCTTCCGATGGAGATCACGCCGTTCTATCTGGATATGCACCAGAAGTAGTGCACCCCAGCTATTATCCTGCGGATAATCCGATCGGATATGGTAAATCTGGAGAAACGGATGCCATGCGTTTTGAAGGAAGAATTGCAGTAATCCATGAAGGCGGGACATCCAAGGTGGATGCATCAGGTATTCGTATAGTGGATGCAGACAGCGCTACTATATACTTGAGTATGGCAACCAGCTTTAATGGTTATGATCGTTCACCGGGTAAAGACGGCAAGGATGAATCGGCCTGTGCGAAGGAGCATCTGGATAACGCACTGAAGTACAATTATACAGAGCTCCGCGCACGCCATGTAGAAGATTACCAAAGACTGTATCAACGGGTGGAGCTGGATCTCGGACCAGGGCTTGCACCAGCTGATCTTCCGACAGATGAACGGATCGTAGAATATGGGGGCAGGGATCCTTACCTGGTGAATCTTCTCTTCCAATATGGCCGTTACTTGATGATATCCAGCTCCAGACCAGGAACTCAGCCTGCGAACCTTCAAGGCATTTGGAACCACGAAACAAGAGCGCCGTGGAGCAGCAATTATACACTGAATATCAATGCGGAAATGAATTACTGGCCGGCCGAGACAGCCAATCTGTCTGAATGTCATGAACCGTTGATGGATCTGATCAAGCGTCTGTCCGTCAACGGCAAGAAGACGGCCGAGATTCATTATGGAACAAGAGGCTGGACGGCTTCTCACAATACCGATCTGTGGGGACATACCGCTCCTGTAGGGAACTTTGGACATGGCGATCCGGTGTGGGCATTGTGGCAAATGGGCGGCGTATGGCTCTGTCAGCACTTATATGAGCATTATGTATTTACCAAGGATGAGGATTTCCTAAGAAATACAGCGTATCCGATCATGAAGGACGCCGCGCTCTTCTGCCTGGATTGGCTCATTCCGGATGAGAACGGGATGCTCGTGACCGCACCTTCTACCTCGCCGGAGCATCGCTACAGAATCGACGGTGAGCTGTATGGGGTGACAACCGCAGCGACCATGGATCTTGCTCTTATGTATGATTTGTTCACCAATATTGCTGAGGTGAGCGAAGTCTTGGGAGAAGATGCTGAATTTGCGCAAGAGGTCCTTGCAGCCAGAGATCAGCTGCCGCCGCTGAGAATCGGCAAATATGGTCAGCTGCAGGAGTGGCTCCATGATTATGAGGATGAAGATGTTCACCATAGACATGTATCCCATCTATTTGGGGTATATCCTGGACGCCAAATTACCGAGGGGCTTGCACCGGAGCTTCTTCAGGCTGCACGCGTATCACTGGAGAGACGCGGTGACGGTGGGACAGGCTGGAGCCTTGGCTGGAAGGTTGGTCTGTGGGCACGATTCCAGGATGGAGATCGGGCGCACCGACTTGTGTCCAATCTGCTTCAGCTCGTTCGTGACGGCTCCGAAAGATACGAGAGCGGCGGGGTGTACCCGAACTTGTTCGACGCACATCCACCATTCCAAATCGACGGTAACTTTGCGGCAACCTCAGGCATCATTGAGCTGCTGCTTCAATCACATCAAGGCTATGTAGAACTTCTTCCTGCTCTGCCGCAGGCTTGGGAGAAAGGTTCCATCCGTGGACTTCGTGCTAGGGGCGGCTATGAGGTTGATCTTGCATGGGAAGGCGGACAGCTGTCTGCAGCTGAGATTCATTCCGATCATGATGGAGTGTGTGGGGTTCGGACGAGAGCTGCCGTCATTAGGATAACCAATAAAGCCGGCGAAGAAGTACAGGCAGAGGTCAAGGAGAACGGAGTTCTGGTCTTCCCTGTACAAGCTGGAGGAGCTTATATCCTCAGCATTCAGGGATAGAAGTAAGAACGGGCTATACAGAAAAAACGCCGACAACATCGGCGTTTTTTCTGTTACACCTCTATAATCATTTTACATAGGACGCGTTCCTATTCTTGCGATGCCTCTGTTGGATTTCTTCAAGAACGCAATGGTGTGTTCTTTAAACACGCTTTGAGGCAAATGCTCTATGGCATCCTGTGCAAGGGCCAGCGTCAGATTCTTGCGGAACAGGAGGGAATGAATTTGCTTGATCATTCGAATGTCGTCCCCGGACATGCCTTTGCGTCTTAAGCCGATGAGGTTGAGGCCGTAGATCCTGGCATGATCGCCGCTCGCGAGTGAATAGGGGACGATATCCTGAGTGACACAGCTCCCGACGCCAATCATGGAATATGCGCCAATCTTGCAATGTTGATGAACACCAACCAAGCCGCCAAGCGTGACCTCGTCCTCGATCTCCACATGACCTGCAATCTGAACACTGTTGGAAATGACGATATGATTCCCCAAGGCTACATCATGTGCAACATGAACATAGTTCATTATAAAATTATGATTCCCTACCCGTGTGACTCCGCCGCCGGCATCTGTTCCTTTGGCAATCGTTGCATACTCTCGAATCGTATTATAATCCCCGATGATCAGCTGCGTTTCCTCACCGTTATATTTAAGATCCTGGGGAGGGGAGCCGATAATGGCGCCCTGGTATACATGATTGTATTCACCCAGTGTGGTATTTGAACCGATTCGCACATGGCTTTCAATGGTACATCCATTTCCTATCCTTACGTGTTCCTCGATGATGCAGTAAGGGCCGATCTCGACTTGATCTCCAATAACAGCGGTCGGATGAATGATCGCAGTAGGATGAACCGTTGTAGTAGGGATAGCCATGGTTTATTCCTCCTTCGTCAGTTTCTTTATGCTCTTCTCTAAGGAGTCTATTCGAGTGCTGAATTTCTTCAATGTATGGGGAAGACGTTCAATAGCGGCTTGCTTTCTCAGTTGTTCATGATGGGGACGGGCATAGTAGCCCGAAATGATCGAATGTGCAGGTAAGTCCTTTGTAATGTTTGACTTGCCCAAGATCGTGGAGTGAGCCCCGATGGTGAGGTGACCAACGACTGCAGATCCACCGGCCAGCACGACATGATCCCCGATGGAAGCTGAACCTGCAATTGCAGTTGTACCTGCGATAATACAGTGTTTGCCGATGTGTACGTTATGAGCAATCTGGACCAGATTGTCGATCTTCGTGCCCCTTTCGATAATAGTGGGGTCGATTGTTCCACGGTCTATCGTTGTATTGGCACCGATCTCGACATCATCATGAATGACAACATTGCCGGCATGAGGAATTTTTACATGCTGCTGACCATCCCACTCATAGCCGAATCCATCAGAGCCAATAACGGCACCGGAATGAATAATGACGTTGCTCCCGATCCAGGTATCTCTCAGAATCGTGACATGAGGATGAATGAAGCAATGATCTCCAATCGTAACATTTTCGCCAATAAAACAGTTCGAGGAGATCAGGGTTCCCTCACCAATCGATACGTTCTCTTTGACAACGGTACCTTCATCAATCTGTGTACTTTCCCCGGCTTGAAGTGAACAATCGACCATCGCAGAAGAGATCAGACCGTTTGCTCTGGTAGCCTGATGAAATAGGTTCATAACATGAACAAAGGCCAGCCGGGGGTTTTTTACCCGAATACCAGGCAGGTGCGCATCGGTAAGCTTCTCGGGAACCACGATGGCTGAGGCACGGCAGTCTGTTAATTTGCTTATATTTTTCTCCGTTACATAAGTGATTTGTCCACTCTCTGCACTGGATAAGGAAGCGATGCTATGTATGGTCACTTCTCCGTCACCGATTAACTCTCCATTCAGTTCCTGTGCAATGGCTTTAAGCTTGTACTCCATCTTTGCTATCTCCTTATTAATGTAGATTATTCATGATCTCCCGTGCCAAAAGAGTATTCAGACGGTGGGAAGTTCGCACGCCTCTAACTTGGGCTAGAACTGGAGGCGCAAGTGCCAGATCACCCATCACATCGAGCAGCTTGTGGCGGGCAAATTCATCCGGGTAGCGCAAGTCCGACAAAATTCGGCTGTTTCCGATGAGTACTGCGTTGTCCATGGATGCGCCTTGGATTAGGCCTTTGCTTCTTAGAAGGTTTACTTCTTGTTCAAAGCCGAAGGTGCGTGCCGGAGAAATTTCACTTCGGTAATCGTGGATGGCTGGGTTGAAGTAAGCAATCTGATTCGTCAAAAAGGGGAGCTCGTGATCATTCGTAAACTGGATTTCATAGCTTATCTCTTCGGAAGGAATGGCTTCCAGATACGAACGGCCGATCTGTACCCGGACGGCTTTGGTTAAGCGCATGTATTTCTTGAGGGCATGCTGCTCTACGAGTCCGGTCTCGGCGATTCTGTCGCTGATCATTACAGAGCTGCCGTCGAGGACGGGGATCTCTTCACCATCTGCTTCAATGATGGCATTATCAACTCCCATGCCGCGAAGGGCTGACATAACATGCTCGACCATCGAAATGGAATAGTGATGTCCATTAGTGAGCTGTGTACAACGATCCGTCGATGATACATGATGCGGCACGGCGCTGATGATCTCTACAGGTGATAGATCAGCTCTTCTGAAGAGAATTCCACTGTCAGCTGGAGCAGGATGTATGGTCATGGATGCCGGGATTCCGCTGTGCAGGGTAATGCTGTTCATTTCAATAGGCTGGGCGAGAGTGCGCTGATACTCCATTACATCCTCCTTTCTATTAGAATATTATAGATTAATTATCGAATATTGGTAAATATTATATGTCTTTTTTGCAACATTTGAGAGATATGAAAATAAGAGAAACACTGATTTTTGAACAATAAACTCTGTTATTTGAATGGTGGTCCGGGAAGGGCATGTCTATAATTTGGGGATGGCTGATCACTATTTGGATGAAGAGGTGTTGAGATGGCATATTTCAGTATGAGACTATGCAAAAAGATCGCGGTGACAGGGATGAGCGTTGTCTTAATCGCTACAGGAGGAATTGCATCCGCAGCTGAAGATGTAAGCAGGAAGGGGAAACCGAGCATGGAACGGCGTATACAAATGGAATATCTGGATCGCGGGCTTATTGCAGTGCCTGCGAATAACGGCGTATTTCTGAGCTGGAGACTGCTCGCTAACGAGGCAACGGGCAGTAATGAAACGGGACTCACGGGTACGGACTTCAATATATACAGGGATGGCAAAAGGATTGCCCAAGTAAGTGACAGTACGAATTATCTTGATCCAGCGGGAGAGACAGATTCCAGCTATTACGTATCTGCCGTTGTGAAAGGCAAAGAAGTCGATCAGAGTGAGGCCGTTATTCCGTGGGGGAATTCTTATTATGATCTTCCACTCCAGAAGCCGAAGGACGGTGTTACACCAGCGGGTGAAGCTTACACTTATTCAGCTAACGACATGAGTGTTGGGGACGTGGATGGGGACGGCAGGCTCGAGTATTTTGTGAAATGGGAGCCGAGTAATGCGAAGGACGTCTCCCAAGTCGGCTATACAGGCAACACTTATATTGACGCTTATACTTATGAAGGCAGACTGCTGTATCGCATAGATCTGGGTGTCAATATCCGCTCGGGAGCGCATTATACTCAGTTCCTTGTATATGACTTCGATGGGGATGGTAAAGCCGAGCTTATGTTCAAGACTGCTCCGGGTACCAAGACTCTTCGTTATAATGCCCAAGGTGATGTCATATCTGAGCGGTATATTACGATGCTGAAGGAAGACCTTACCGCTGGCTACTCTAATGAAGATGATTATAGACTTGGCGCGGAGGGCTACTATGAACATATCGTTGATATGTTTATGAATTGGCATGAATATGAGGAGGTTAAGGATGGAAGCTGGCCGCAAACGCTCGAGGAAGCCTTCGGAATCGATCCAGCATATGACTATCCTTTATCCCGGGAAGATGCGGGGCATCTAGCTGATCACTTTATGGATGTGTTTGCTCCTTCCAAGGACGCCAATCGGAATAAATTGCGTCAATTTGAAGGTTTTATATTATCGGGTCCCGAGTATTTGAGCGTATTTGAAGGAGAGAGCGGAGCAGAACTTCAGACCATTCGTTACAAGCCGGGTCGGTATGATGATGGACTGCGCTGGGGAGATTACGCGATGAACCGAATCGAGCCGGGTAACCGGGTGGATCGCTTTCTCTCGGGTGTAGCTTATTTGGACGGAGAACAGCCCTATGCGGTATTTGCGAGAGGCTATTATACCCGGACTACCCTGGTCTCATACAGCTGGGACGGGAACAATCTGAATGAACATTGGTACGTAGATAGTGGATGGACACCGATGACGAATCCGTTCAGAGATGGTCCGCATGGTAGAGCAGGTACAGATCCTGAGTACGGGCAGATTACAACGCAAGGAGCTCATTCACTCAGCGTAGGGGATGTAGATGGTGACGGCAAGCAGGAGATTGTATATGGCTCGGCTACCATTGATCATGATGGTTCTGTCTTGTCGAATTCGTCGGCTGTGATGCCGCCGCAAAGCGCCAATCCTGGAGCTGTAGCAGGCTTGGGACATGGAGATGCACTGCATGTTGCTAATATTGATCCAGCTCGCGAAGGTCTTGAAGTGTATATGGTGCATGAAGGCGGGGCCTATGCTCCCTATGGATATGCGCTTAGAGATGCGAGGACAGGTGAGGTTATCTACGGCGCTTATACCGGACGTGATACCGGACGCGGCATGATTGGAGATGTAGATCCGGATCATCCGGGACTTGAAACATGGGCTGTCGGATTGTATACAGCAGCGGGTCAGAAGATTAGTGACACGGTCCCGGGTACCAACATGAGCATCAAATGGTCCAAGGATATGACGACCCAGCTCATAAACGGCTCATTAGAGAATACGCCGACCATTGATGATTGGAAAAAAGGAACAGTGCTTACTGCAGAAGGAACCCGTACAAATAATCATACGAAGGGCACGCCGTCCCTTGTGGCGGATGTGTTTGGCGATTGGCGGGAAGAGATGTTAGTCCGTACGGCAGATAGCAGCGCAATCCGTATTTATTCCAATACGGAAGTGACAAGTCACAAGCTGCACACCCTGCTGCATGATCCGCAATATCGTGCAGGTGTAGCTACGCAGAATACGGGCTATAATCAGCCGGTGTATACAAGTTATTATTATGCATCCGATATGGATTTTGCTCAGGTGACACTTCCGAATCTATCGATCGCCGGGCTGCTGCCTGTGCTGGAGCAATTACATGATCAATATGTAGAAGAAGGAGATTTGTCAGGAAATGTGGTGAAGCAGCTGGCCAATACGCTAAAACAAGCAGTGCATCATTATAATAAAGGAGCTTATAGGCAAGCATCTTCCTTCCTGGAAAAATATATGGCACAGCTGGACAAGCGAGGCGGCAAGGACAAGATTAGCGAGCGGGCAAGGCTGAACCTGACTCATCATGCCGAGCTGTTGTTGGATGAATGGAAGCAGAAATAAGGTAGTGAATATAAGGTACCCCATGGTCGGGATGGACAACAGCGTCCATCCGCAATACATGGGGTTATTTTTTATGTGGAAGTAATCCCTGGATCAATGATCTGTCTATCCACAATCTCAGCCCCATTTCAACAGATTTCAACAAATTTCATCAATGCAGTGGCGTAATCTCTCATCCTATGTTATGATGTTTTCATTCTGCTAATATGGTAGCGGACTAAAGCGTTTGGAAATGGATGCAATTTATTCTATATTTAATATACATCTAGTGGAGGGAAACTCGTGAAAAAGTCAGCATGGTTACTTATGATAAGTATGTTCGTTCTTGTATTGAGCGCCTGCTCAACAAGCGGACAAGATGAGAATACACTCGTCATCGGGATTGATGACAAGTTTGCACCGATGGGATTCCGTGATGAGAGTAATAACATTGTCGGATTTGATATTGATTATGCAGCAGCAGCGGCCGAGAAGATGGGCAAGGAAGTAGAGTTCCAGCCGATTGATTGGTCTTCCAAGGAATCGGAGCTAAGCAGCGGACGCATTGATCTGATCTGGAATGGTTATACCATTACTGATGAGCGCAAAGAGAAGGTGCTGTTCACTAAGCCTTATATGTCAAACAGTCAGGTCGCTGTTGTGCTTGCGGATTCACCACTGGCTTCATTGGAAGAGCTTGAAGGTAAGAATATCGGATTGCAGAAGCTCTCTTCTGCATCGGATGCGCTGAGTGCACACCCGATTAACGAGAAGGTTGGTACGGTATCCGAGTTCCCGGATAATGTACTTGCTCTAAGTGATCTGAAGAGCGGCAGATTGGATGCTGTTATTATAGACGAGGTCGTTGCAAAGTATTACATGTCTCTAGAAGAAGGGACTTACAAGCTGCTGGATGAATCACTGGCTCCTGAAGAATACGGAATCGGTGTGAAAAAAGGAAACGAAGCGCTTCTGAATGAGCTGCAAAGTGCTCTTGACGAGCTGAGTGAAGATGGAACAGCGGCCAGCATCTCCGAGAAATGGTTTGGAGAGGACAAAGTATTAAACTAGGCAATAATAAAAAGATAATATGCTGGAAACCGGGTGATGGTTTTATCCCGGTTTCTTTTACTTCAATGAATGGAATCATGAATCCATAATCCGGATTGTAGGAGTCGAAGATAACGATGAGTTTAGAATATTTGTGGAGTATTACGCTGCCCATGCTGGAAGGGGCAAGAACGACCGTGCTGTTATTTTTTACAGCCATTATATTATCTATACCGCTCGGCTTTGGCATTACTTTAATGGCAAACAGCCGATTTAAGCCGGTGTCCGCAATTGCGCACAGCTATATTTACGTCATGCGCGGCACGCCGCTGCTGCTTCAGCTGCTGTTCTTCTGTTACGGCCTGCCGATGCTTCCGGTGGTCGGAGAGTATCTGGTACTGGATCGCGGCGTTGCGGCCGGAATTGCCTTTGTACTGAATTACGCTGCTTATTTTGCAGAGATCTTCAGAGGCGGGCTGCTGTCGATTGATAAAGGTCAGTATGAAGCTTCACAGGTGCTTGGCTTAAGCAAATGGCAGACAATGATCAGAGTTATTCTGCCCCAGATGATTCGAGTGGTGCTTCCCTCCACAGCGAATGAATCTATAACCCTGGTCAAGGACACCGCGCTTCTCTATGCCGTTGCTGTTCCCGAGGTATTGCACTTTGCACAGACAGCAGTCAATCGGGATGCAACCATTATGCCTTTTGCCGTGGCAGCTGTTGTTTACCTGTTAATGACGCTTGTACTTACTCTCTTCTTTAAAGCGCTGGAGAAGCGGTTTCGGTTTGAATAAACTTTAAAAGGAATGTCGCGTGATGACCAATATGATAGAAGTCGTGAATCTGCAAAAATCGTTTGGAGATTTGCAGGTATTAAAAAAAGTGGATTTTGATGTAAAGCCAGGCGAAGTTATCGCAGTGATCGGGCCGTCAGGCTCAGGCAAGAGTACAATGCTTCGCAGCCTGGTTAACCTCGAATCGGTGAATGGCGGAACGATACGCATCGGGGGAGAGTCACTCGTGAGCGAAGGCAAATATGTGAGTGCACCTGAAATCAAAAGAATTACTTCCCGAATGGGAATGGTATTTCAGCACTTCAATCTGTTTCCGCATCTCACGGTTCAAGGAAATCTGGAGCTTGCTCCCAAAATGGTCAAGAAGGAGAATGCAGCGGCCATTAAACCGCGGGTGGCAGACCTGCTCGCTAAGGTCGGTTTATCGGATAAAGCGAATGTGTATCCGGCTAGCCTGTCCGGTGGTCAGAAGCAGCGTGTTGCCATCGCTCGGGCACTCATGATGAATCCCGAGATTCTCCTGTTCGATGAGCCGACATCGGCGCTTGATCCTGAGCTTACGGGAGAAGTACTGCGGGTTATCCGCAAGCTGGCCGATGAGAACATGACCATGATCATCGTTACGCATGAGATGAATTTTGCGAGAGATGTTGCGGACCGTGTTATATTCATGGATCAAGGTGAGATTGCCGAGGCGGGTACACCCGAGCAGATCTTCGGGAATCCACAGCTTGAACGGACGAAGGCATTTCTTATGCGTAGTGAGTAGCTTGCTGTAAGCCGTGTGATATGAACCAGGATATTGCATAATTCGGTTGATTAAGTGGAGTTATTAGCAAAATCTCTGAAACAGTAAATAACCTTTGCTCTGGCGAGCAAAGGTTATTTTTGTATGGGAGGGATACTAGGGGAACGTGAAGAGGTTAACGCATCCTATTAAGAATGCTGAAGAGGCTGTTTTGTACTTCTTGAAACGGGTCTTCTCAGACCTAAATGCTCCCGTAGTGTGCTTCCTGTATACTCTTTCCGAAATAAATCTCTACGCTGCAGCTCCGGTATGACGAGATCGACAAAGTCGGTTAAGCCTCCAGGCAGATACGGGGCCATGACGTTAAATCCGTCAGCGGCCCCCCCTTTGAACCAAGCTTCCAGCTGATCTGCAATCTGAACGGGCGTTCCCTTGATGCTCCAATGTCCGCGTGCACCTGCGATGTGCTGGTACAACTGGCGGATCGTGTAGCCTTCGCGGTCAGCGATGTCTTTGAGAAGTAGGAAGCGGCTCTTCTGACCATTGATTTGCGAGAGATCAGGTAGTTCAGGCAAGGGACCATCTACAGGATAAGGGGAGAGGTCGTAGCTGATCAGACCTGATAACAGTGCTACACCGACCGTAGGATGAATCAGCTCTTTCAGTTTGGCTTCGAGTTCATCAGCCTCTTCTTCGGTTCTTCCGATGATAGGGAACACGCCCGGCATGATTTTTACATCCTCGGCCGTTCTGCCATAGTGCTGCAGCCGGCCTTTTACATCTGTGTAAAACTGCTTCGCTTCATCAAATGTCTGCCAGGCGGTAAAGATCGCCTCCGCGTACTGTGCGGCAAAATCCCGGCCAGATTCCGAAGCTCCGGCTTGAATGATGACAGGGTTGCCCTGCGGAGGGCGGGAGATATTCAGCGGTCCCTGCACCTGAAACCATTCTCCCTTGTGATCGAGGGCGCGGATCTTATCAGGAGCGGAGAACACGCCCGATTCTTTATCCTTAACAACCGCATCGTCATCCCAGGTATCCCACAATCCGGATACGACATCTAAAAATTCTTTGGCACGATCATATCTTAGCTCATGGAGCAAATGATTCTCTTTCCCAAAGTTCAGCGCTTCAATTTCACTGCCGGAGGTCACCACATTCCAGCCTGCCCGGCCATTGCTGAGATGATCCAGGGAGGCAAACTTGCGGGCAACATGGTAAGGCTCGTTGTAGGTGGTGGAGACGGTGGCTGCCAGTCCAATACGATCTGTAACTGCAGAGAGAGCAGATAGTAAGGTCAGCGGCTCAAATGTTGCATTCACCGCCCGGCCTTCTATTGATTTATTTCCTTTTGCGGCAAGACTGTCTGCCAGAAACACCATATCGAATTTACCCCGCTCTGCGGTTTGAGCAAGCTCCTTGTAGAACGATAAGTTCAGCACACCATTCACATCTGCATCGGGATGGCGCCATGCAGCCACATGATGACCTGGAACCATCAGAAAGGCACCTAGCTTCATTTCTCTCTTGGACATACTTTGCCTCCTCCTGACAACCAAAAAAAACCGAAGATCAGACTCTTTCCTAAATAGAAAAGAATGATCTCCGGCTGTCCGGTTGAATGTAGTATATTCCGACTGGAATAGTTATAAATTTATTAAAAGCATAATAACATAGGAATCCAAAATTTAGCAACTACTTTTTGTTCGGTGACGATTCATCCTCATCCTTACTATCACCGACGAGATCACGAGCCGAAGATTTGAACTCGAACAAGGTCCGACCTACGGCGCGTCCAAGCTCAGGCAATCTGGAAGGTCCGAATAAGATCAGGACCAATACCAGAATCATAATGATTCCGGTTATTCCTATATTCTGGAACATAAGATGTCCTCCTCATGTAGTAATTGATTATTTTTTGGGAAATACAGCGACAGCCTCAATTTCGATCAGCCAATCAGAGCTTACGAGACTGGCCACACCAACAGTGGAGCGAGCGGGCTTGACTGGATTTTTTTCGTTGTTAAAAAATTCGCCATAAGCTTCATTCCAGCCTGCATAATCGAATATGCCTTCCTTCGCGGCGTCCGCCGTCAAGTAGGCGCGGAGATAGACAACATCCTTCATAGAGAGACCCTGATCCTTAAGCTGCTTCTCAATGGATGCCAGAACACCGGCCGCCTGAGTCTTGGTATCTCCGTATCGTTCATAGATGGTCTTGCCTTCCTTATTCAGTACGGGAGGCACCGTGCCGCTCGTGTACAGATAGGCAGACCCTTCCGGCACTACGACACCGCCCGAGATACTCGAGCTGGGATTACCGTAGAAGACAGGACTACTGCCTGGTACTGAGACCTGTGCTGGAGCGGGCTCAGGCACCGATACGGTTCCCTGAACTTCGATAGGGGCTTTATCTGCTGCATAAGCGGTTGCACTTAAGCTTGCCATGAGTATAGCTGCGAGCGTTAGACTTTTTATTTTTTTGTTCATCATAAACTTCTGCCTCCTCTGGACATTCATATACCTGGAACAAAATGCACTATTGATGATAACTGGGGGCTATCCCGTATGAATTAAGCCTTCATGACACGTTGATGAATATCTTTGACGACGGCTCTTGCGGAATCAATTGCACCAGCCTGCCAAGCGACGATATGGCTGATATGATCTCCTGCAAGATAGATTCGGTTGTCCGGCTGGCAGAGGGTCTTATACATTCCTGCACGCTCCTCGGCGTTATAGGATACCCAGGCACCTTCTTGATATTTAATTTTTTTCCAGTCAATGGAGAAGGAATTCTCGAATTCTGTCTTGTATTGAGGATGGATCTTGGCACCTTGATTCAGTGCGTGACGCTCCCGTTCTATGTAGCTCATATTGCCCAGCTTGTCCGCATTTGCTCCGGTTGCATAATAGCCGAGCAGGATGCCCTTCTTGCCAAAGTAGTCTGTAGGAGGATAGTAGATTTGGGTGATGTCCATATTAGTCAGGCTGTTACCGCCGAAGAGCAGCTCATCCTCTTCCCAGAACCTGCGTTTGAATTGCAGGCCGATCTTACCCGCAGATGCGTATCTTGCATTCTGTATTGCACTCTTCATGGAGGAAGAGAAATCAGATGGAATATTTCGAAGAACGGAAAGGGGGATCGTACAGATACAATAGTCTCCGGTAATTTCCTGTTCCTTTTTGTTCTGTGTGAAGCGAACCCGCACGCCATCAGCGGATTGACGAATCTCGGTAACAGGAGCATTCAGCTTGACCCGGTTGCCAAGGTGCTTCTCAAATCCCTTCACGATCATATCCATACCGCCGACAGGATGGAACATCATCATTTGCTGGTCATAACCATATTCATTGCTGAAATAATTACCGAATCCGGATTGAAGGATGGCTTTGAGATCAAACGGATCTCTGACAACGCCTGCATCCATACGGCTGCCCGGCTCTTCCTTATATCCGCCGCGGGAGGAGCCGCGGTAGAATAGGTCTGCATTCAAATCACCTTCCCGCCGGAGATATTCAACCAGCTTTTCTTTTTCCTCCGGGGTTATAGGGAGATCAAGTGCAGACTGATTGACAGCCTTGGCGAGCATTTCGGAGACATAACCGCGCACATCGGCTTTGGCTGCTCGTTTGGTAATTTTTTGTCCAGAGAGTGCCCCCACATTCTCATTGTAATAATAGCCGCTGTCGTTCACATTGTTGAAGGGCTCAATCGGGATATTAAACTCTCTGCAATATTCGAGAGTGGAATGAAACTGGGGAATCCGCATTGGACCTGCATTGAAATACAGGTCGCTGCCGAATTGGGAGTATTGACGCGCTCCTCCGATTTCCTGATTCGTGGTTCCTTTGCGAATGCTCCAATTCCGGCCGCCCGCAAAAGGTTTGGCTTCCAGCACTGTACACTGATACCCGGCTTTGCCAAGCTCATAGGCCGCGGTTAATCCCGCTATGCCGGCACCCAGGATAATAATCTTCTTGCCGTTTCGGTTGCTCAGCGCCAGATCGTTCTTCCCGGGAGGCGTATAATCCTGAGCTTTCATCGTTTCTGGAGAGAGAAGGCCCAAGTTGCCCATTAGACTGAAGACGGCAAGAGAACCCCCGACTTTGCCAACTGTCGATAGGAATTGTCTTCTCGTCATGTCTTGAGGCTGTTCCGCATTACTCATTCTATACTTCATCTCCTTTGTGCGTATTAAGAACCTTTGTGGAGAAGATATTAGCAGACAATGAGCTTTGTTGTCTCAAAGTTTGTGAGGAAATCTAACACACTTTTTTATTTAAGAAAATATAATCGATCAAATTCTTATCGATTTTGCTTCAATCTATTGAATTTTGTTCGGAAAATCCTTAAAATTGTTGCCATAACGATAGTTACTATCATCGACAGCTGAATACCCTGCTAAATCTGTTCATCAAACATAGTTTCAGGAGGAGATACTCCAGTATTATGGTAAGTAATCTAACATTAGGGGTGTTTGTGATGAATGATCAAATTATGAGTATTGGTATGGTGAAAGAATTAACAGGGTTGTCGGAGAGACAAATTCGTTACTATGAGGAGAAGCAGCTTGTCTTTCCAGCACGAACGAAAGGGGGAAGCCGAAGATATTCTTTTGAGGATGTAAAGAAAATACAAGAAATTCATCGCAAGCTGAAGGAGGGATATAATACCTACGAGCTTAAGATCAAGAGCAGGCGGCAGAGCAACGTGATTTAACATTCCGGCAAGATTACAGATTTTCCAGCCGCTTTTTGCCACTATTCGACAACAATCTTCACATTCATGGTATATAATGCACTTATCTATACTGCTATATTTGAAAACAGTCATAGGGGAGTGCAAAAACGATTGTTAATCCATCGACTCAAGTTGATTTTCTTTCCGATTAGCTGCTTGCTTATCATTATCGCATCATCTATTTTGGGTCAGAGCACGCAACGTTTGTGTGCCATGATTGTCGTGGGCATTCTGCTATTGTTATCCGTTACATTAGATCATAAGTATCCGCGTTTTCTCTGGATTCAGCTGATTCTGCTCGGTATTTTTCAATATGCCACTCAGCTGAACTGGTGTGTACTGCTGTACTACATTATGATCATGACGATTTTTGATAAGAAACAATCTTACAAGAAAACTTTGCCTGTCTCTGTACTGCTGATTCTGCAGTATACGATTATTCGTTTAAGTTATGTTCCAATCAGTTCGTATAGTATTCTTGTTACAATTTTTGACTTCTTAACCTTGATATTTATTGTTTTTCTCTTTCATTATGTCATTCGTGCCGAAACAGAGAAGCAGGTCCTTCGCGATAAGAATGACTATCTTACTACCCACGATCCACTAACCGGCCTTCTCAACTACCTTGGTTATATGAACCAAATACAAGCCTTGATATCCAAAAAAGTTCCTTTTTATTTAATACTGCTGGATTTGCAAAATTTCAAATCTTACAATCATGATGGATTGGAGAGCGGAAATGAGGCGCTCATTAACCTGGGCAAGGCTCTTATCTCCACTTTCCCTAATGCGTATGGTGTTTCCAGATATGCAGGAGACCGCTATGCCTTACTGCTGCCCACTGAATATTATATGCCGGATCATATCGGTGCTTTGCTGGAACTGGATTCACTCGGTTACCAGGTGTCGTACAGTATCGTGTCCCATCCTGAGGAGAGTGAAGATCATAATCAGCTCATTATGAAGGCAGAGGACAAGCTGTTTCAGATGAGGCGGGAGCAGTGGCTTCAGCGGGAGGAGGACTTGTTCAGATCGGAGAAGATGAAGGTTGTCGGTGAACTGGCGGCAGGGATGGCTCACGAGGTTCGTAATCCGCTTACTGCGATTCGTGGATTTGTGCAGCTGTCCAAGATTCAGTCCTACAATATTAAGCCCTGGTATGAGGTTATTATGAGTGAAATTACGAGAGTAACTGAACTGACCGCCGAATTTCTTCAGTTCTCTAAGCCTCATGCCAGCAATATGAGGTCGGAATCGCTGACGGTATGTATTGAAAGGGTTATTTCCTTGTCTGAGTCAGATGCGATATCACGAGGGCATCAGCTTACTTTGGAGATCGAGGACGATTCGATGTACATCTACATGGATCGAGACAAGATTGTTCAAGTGCTGCTTAATCTTGTGCGCAACGCTCTTGAGGCGATGGAGACTCCAGGTGAAGTGAAGATTAGAGTGAGCCGGGCTGATAATAAAGCCGTCATCCAGATTCAAGACACCGGAATAGGAATCGCTCCTGACCAGCTTCAGCAGATCTTCAATCCCTTCTATACGACGAAGGAGGATGGAACTGGACTTGGTCTGTCTCTCTGTCAGAAGATTGCTCAGGATCACAAAGGCTCCATTACGGTTCATAGTGTGTTGGGAGAGGGTTCGACGTTTCGATTAATATTGCCTGTATTGTTAACGGATTAATCAAGGCGGCTGCTCCTGATCATCTATTACAAATAAGAAAGAAGCCTGACGGGAATAACCGTACAGGCTTCTTCTTGCTGTGCTCGATTTGGATGCAGCTATAAGTTATATGCTGAGCTCCAGGTGTAGAACAACCGATCAGGTGTTGATATTATTTAGCTTCTCAATTTCTCAAAATCAATTTCTGGTACGAGCCCTTCTGCCGCAGCACGGCCCAAGAGAGCTTCAATCGCACCGAAGCCTTCCTCACCCAGATCTCTGGTGAATTCATTGACATAGAGATTGATATGCCGCTGTGCAACTTCAGGATCCATTTCTTGTGCATGAGAAAGAATATAGGGTCTGGATTGCTCGGGATACTTCCAGCCATAATCAACGGAAGCTTGAATCCAGGAAGTGATCTCAGCAGGATCAAGATTGCGGCGGGCAACGATGGCACCGAGCGGAATCGGAAGACCGGTATCCGCTTCCCACCATGTACCCATATCGGCCATTAATGTGAGACCGTATGACGGGTACGTGAATCTGGCTTCATGAATGACGAGTCCTGCATCAATCTTGCCATCGCGAACGGCAGGCATGATCTGATCAAACGACATTACAACAATTTCGCCAATGCCGCCAGGTACGTTCTGGGCAGCCCACAGTCGGAATAGTAGATAGGCGGTAGAGCGCTCGCTTGGCACAGCAATTCTTTTTCCAGCGAGAGATTCCGGCTTGATATTCTGATCAGCTGTCAATACCAATGGACCGTTGCCTCTGCCAAGGGCACCACCGCATGGAATAAGACGATATTCATCAGAGAGCCACGGCAGTGCGGCATAAGAGATTTTGAGGATATCGTAGTCGCTCGGCTTCGTAACCAGTGTATTCGTCACATCAATATCTGCATATGTAACTGTGAAATCCGGTGTATTCGGGATCTGCCCATGGATTAGGGCGTGAAAGACAAAAGTGTCATTGGGACACGGTGAGTAAACAATGTTCATATTACAAGACCTCCGATAGTTTCTGGCTGGCTGTTGTTAAAGCCTGCAGTGCTTCTGGAATACGCCACGCATCCCGGTTACGCGGACCTACGGTGTTAGAAATGGCTCTGATTTCGAGTACGGGTACATTCATATAGCTTGCCGCAGCGGCGACACCATACCCTTCCATGGATTCTGCGTATGCCTCAGGAATACGTCTTAACAATTCCTCGGCGGTTTGAGCCGTTCCGGTTGTAGTCGATACCGTAATGATGGGGCCGCAGTGGACAGGTGTATCTGTTGATGTCTGCAGGGCGGATAGAATGGATTGAATCGCTTCGGGATTGGCGGTTACTCGTGATGTACCGAACCCGAGCTCGTCCACACTGCGGAATCCTTCTGCTGTCTCGGAGCCTAGATCGGCTTGTATTATTTCTGTAGAAATAACGATGTCTCCGAGTTCGGCACGCCCCGGGAAGCCGCCGCCAATTCCTGCATTAATGACCAGCTTGTACGAATTAGAAGCCAGTGCTGCTGCGGTTGCTGCCGCGGCGGACGCAGGTCCGGCTCCTCCTGCAATGACGTGATAATGCTCCGGGACTTTCAGGCCGTCCTCTATAGCCTTCCGCTCTGCCTCAACGGCCGTGACGATCAAGATTCGAGATGACATGATGCAGCTCAGCTCCTTCTGGTGACGTAGAGTCAGATGTGTAATGCGATTTAATTATATCATTTTTAAGAAAGTGACATATCAAAGTGTTTATTGACAGTATCATGAATAACTGTATTATAAGTAATAGTACAGTTAATTCAGTGCTGTGCATTTTCTTATGTACTCTTCATGTTAACATTGGCGTTGATCACTTATGAAGGAGGTATCCGATGTTTGAACTGGACGTGCGCAGCCGTAAACCGATATATGAGCAGTTAATTGAACGAATTAAGGAGTTGATCATGATGGAAATGCTGAAGCCAGATGAGCAGCTGCCCTCTGTAAGACATTTGTCAGCTGAGCTTACCGTGAATCCGAATACGATTCAGAAGGCTTACCGTGAGCTGGAGCGGGACGGATATATTTATTCTTTGCAGGGCAAGGGAAGTTTTGTTGCTAAGGTAGAGCACAGACCTCTTGATCAGAGAAAACAGGAATTGAAGCTGGAGATACATAAGCTGCTTACTGAAGCGGTCTATCTGGGAATGACGGAAGGTGAAATCAGGGAGATCTATCAGAAGGCACAGCAGGATCGTCATTTGGATCGGGTAGAGGGGGAAGAACATGATTGAAGTATCGGGTGTAACGAAAGTATTTGAGACAGAGGCAGCGGTGAATCATCTGTCCCTTACTGTTCGGAAGGGCTCGATATTCGGCCTCTTGGGATCGAACGGAGCAGGAAAGACGACGCTGTTAAAAACAATGGCAGGAATCTATAAGCCTGACAAGGGAAGTGTGACCATTGACGGCGCACCCGTTTATGAGAACACACAATTAAAAAGCCGGATCATTTTTATGTCCGATATTCCTTACTTCTTCCCTCATACTTCGATTCGCCAAATGGCTGCCTTTTACAAGCGAATGTATCCCGGGTGGAATGAAGAACGATTTCGTCAGCTGGAATTGGTGTTCAAGCTGGACCTTACGCGGAAGCTGTACAGAATGTCTAAGGGGATGCAGCGCCAGGCTGCTTTTATGCTGGCTCTTAGCTGTATGCCGGATGTATTGCTGCTGGATGAACCTATCGATGGGCTTGACCCGGTCATGCGTAAGATGATCAAGAATTTATTGTTTCAGGAGGCAGCTGAACGAGAGCTGACAGTCGTTATTTCTTCTCATAATCTAAGAGAAATCGAGGATATGTGCGACCATATCGGGATCATGCATAACGGAGTGCTCATGGTTGAGAAGGATCTGGATGATCTGAAGGCCGATACCCACAAGATTCAGGTAGCCTTCCGAGATGACCGTCATGAGGAGACTCTGTCCAGCCATGTTCGCATACTTCATGGAGAGAAGCGGGGAAGTGTGGAAATTTATATCGTGAAAGGCAATGAGCAGGAAGTGAAGGACGCATTCAAGGCATTTAATCCTTACTTGATTGATATGCTACCGCTGACGCTGGAAGAGATCTTTATCTATGAAATGGAGGACGTGGGCTATGACATCCATCCGATTATTCTTTAACCGAGGAGTAATTCTCCAAGACTTGAGGCAGCATGGATGGATTGGGATATTGTATTTGCTTGCTTTGTCCTTTTTGCTGCCGATTGTTATGATGCTGCAGTCTATGACCGATCAACAAAGCAGAGAGATTAATTCTTTGTTTGATGTTTCAGGTGGTCTGACGCTTAATCTGCTGCTGATTTTCCCCATCTTTACTGTAACCTTTATTTTTCGATACTTGCATCGTAAGGCACCGTCCGATTTATACCACAGCTTGCCGATTACACGAAACCAGCTGCTTACTTCTCATCTGTTCAGTGCACTGATTCTATTACTAATACCTGTGTGGGTGGTAGCTGTTATAACCGCATTAATACGTCCGCTTGCAAGCTATCACTATATATATGAACTGTCCATTGTGTGGGAGTGGGCGTTGATGTCTACCGCAATTACTTTATTTTTGTGTGGACTCACGCTCCTGCTTGCAGTAAGTCTTGGACAAACGATCCTCCAGCTGATTGTAACCTATGGTCTGCTCCTGACCCCGGCTTGGCTGCTTGTGCTGGGTATTATACATCTGGACCGATATCTGTTCGGCTTCTCTAGAGAATATTATGAAAGGGGATATAGCACTGGATTTGAAGCAGATACCATTTCACCTTTCCTCAGGCTGACGGGTCTGTCGAGTCAACCCTTCGGCTTGCGGGAGCTTCTTATTTACTTGCTGCTAGGCGTCGTATTTATTATAATTAGTTATTTTTTATATCGAAAAAGAGATACGGCCGCCTCAGGAGGAGCTATTATCTTTCCATTTATGACACTGCTGTTTCGTCTGCTGGTCATGCTGTTTATTTCCTTGGCATTGGGGGCCTATCTGTTTGAGGCCAATAGATATGGCAACGGAGTTTCAATCTTCGGGTATATGATCGGTGGTATTCTAGGGTATCTTATTGCTGAGATGGTCGTCCGTAAGACTTGGCTCATATGGAGCAAACGCACACTCGCAAGCTCCATAGGTTATGGTATATTGCTACTGCTGCTGCTATATCTGCCTGTATCCAATATAGATGGCTTTGAAGCTCGTGTCCCTAAGGCGACGGACGTCAAAGGTGTTGCTGTATCTAATCAATTCAATAACCTTATTGATATGGATATGGTAAATCAAATGCAGATCCCCGCGAAGCTGACCAGCGAGAGCTTCAGTCATAATCCTGCCTATATTGAAGCGGTCATTCAGCTGCATCAAGATCTTGTTGCCCAATATGAGGCAGGTGGGATTACTCCTGTACAGGCTTCAGACCATTCAAGAAATTTAATCATTGCTTACGAGCTAGAGAGTGGGAACAAATGGGTCCGTGAGTATGCTCTGCAAGAAGGTCAGCTGGAGGACAGTCTGAGAAAGGTCATGGAGCATGAAGAGTACAAGAAGCAGTATGTTCTGAAAGGTCTGACTGATGAAGATACATTCAGAGCAACCATTTCAAGTTACGGTACTGATAAAAGAGTTGTCATTACGGATCCGGCAGACCTTCAGGAATTCAAGCAGATCTTACTTAAAGAAATTATGAACATGAGCTATGAGGAACAGCTTGAGATGGGGAACAGCTGGGCTTACATTGACCTCTCGAGTCCTAATCTACCTTACGGCAACTATCGGAGCATAGATTGGAGCAAATCCTATGAGGAGCTGGAAGCCTGGATGGAAGAGAAGGGTCTTGCCGATCAAGCGAGGATAACTCCTTCCGATATCCGTGAGATGACGATTACGAGAAACATTGCGAACACTGGGTTCACTGGAAACGCCGATGATCTGGAATTGGAGAATAAATACTACGAACATATGGCGCAGCTATCTGGAGAAGCGAAAGTGACCGAGGAGGAAAGTCTATGGGATGTTCTGAAGAACAAAACTTTCTTTACTGTACATTCTGATGACGATCTGGATACCCCATATCTCGTAAAGATGAAGCTGAATTCAGGTGAAGTATTAATTGAAGGTATGGAGCATTATCCAGTGGGTATGTAGAGCGTGCTGCTTGACGCTAGATGGAAAATAAAGTATATATGAATAGATCCGATTTGAATATGAACGGCTTATGAGGAAGAACCCGTAAGAACAGGCAGGATGCCTATTCTTGCGGGTTTTTTGTGTTTATGAGTTTTTATTTAAGTGGATCAGAGAAAACAATCGAAGTGAGAAGGGAGAATGAACGAACGTGAACAAGTCTAGTGAGATTCAAACATCAGGGATTAGGAAGGGGAGCGTGCTAAGTACATGGTGGAAAAAAGGCGGGCTGCTACTCGCATCCATCGGCCTAGCGATGACGCTAACTGTACCTTCAGCTCTTGCGGCAGGGTTTGAATTGTCCATTACGGGGAAGAAGATGCTGGATCAAACCGTATCGTCATCGGGCACGACCATGTCATCCGAGCTCCGTAAGCAGGAGAGCAGGCTGAAGACCCTCCATCAGCAGGATCAATCCCTTGATCAGCAGATCCGGGCGATCTATTATGCGAATAAGGAATTAGAAACCAGACTGCTCGAACGACTCAGACAGCATGAAGCTGCACAAATTGAAAAATTAACACAGGACGTGGCGAACACGAAGAAACGGTATGAACCACTGTTTACACTCTATTCATCCCTGAACAAGGAGTTGACCCTTGTAAGAAAGCTAAAGAACAAGAATCTGATTGCTGCGGTAAAGTCACAGGTAGATTCGACCAAAGTTGCGGTTACACTCGCAAAGGAAGAGATCAAGCGTAAACAGGACAAGTTGACCGCGGCAAAAAAGGTGAGAGACGCCGAAGTTAAGAAGGTAAGGACAGCACTTGCCCAGAAAAATCCGGTCCAGGTACAGATTAGAGCGGCCAAGAGCAATATATCTGCAGCGAAGAAACGATTTACAGAGGAAATGAAAAATTTTAATCTGGTGGTGAAGAGGAAGGAGGGTACAGCGGTTCTGTCATCGATTACAGCATTATGTACCATTGCAGAGGACATTGTAAGACAAAAGGAAGAACAGTATAAACTGGAGTCGAAGGTGAAGCAGGTAGTCACAGGAGCGGGCAAGCTGCTCTAATACTCCTCGTATCGATTCTATATTGAAGCTGAAGCAAGGCTGCACGTCATTCATCATCATTCATGAAGAAGTGGTGACGATGTGCAGCCTTGCCTCACGAGTATTCTTTAGAGGTTTGAAGTTAGATCGCGAGCTTATTTGTGCTCGTCAAACCAGCGGACAATATGATTCAAGCGTTTGACACGCAGACCTGGATGTCCGCCGCGTGACAGCTCATGGCTGGATTTGGGGAACCGAATGAACTGTGTCTTCTTGCCAAGCCGTTTCAGTGCAATGAAGAGCTGCTCTGCCTGCTCGATCGGACACCGATGATCCTCTTCTCCGTGAAGAATCAGAAGTGGAGTCTCCACTTGTTCGACATACGCCAGGGGAGAGTGCTTCCACAATAGCTCGGTATTCTTCCATACGTCACCGCCAATTTGATCCTCTGTGAAGAAGAATCCGATGTCGCTGACGCCGTAGAAGGAGATCCAGTTGGAGATGGAGCGCTGTGTAACTGCTGCTTTGAATCGGTTCGTATGCCCTACAATCCAGTTGGTCATAAATCCGCCATAGCTGCCACCTGTTACGAAGAGCTGAGATTCATCCACAAAATCGTACTTAGTCAATGCATAGTCTATAGCTTCCATGAGATCTGCGTAATCTCTGCCGCCATAATCTCCACGCACGGCATTAACGAATTCCTGGCTGTATCCGTGGCCGCCGCGTGGATTCGTATAGATGACCGCATAGCCTCTAGCTGCCAGCAGCTGAAATTCCAGCATGAACGTAAATCCATACATGGCATGCGGACCGCCATGAATTTCGAGCACGGTCGGGATTTTTGTACCGCTTGGAATTCCTGCGGGCTTCATCACCCAGCCTTGAATAGGTTGCCCGTCCGATGCCTTATAGTAGAATTCTTCTGGCTGAATGAGTTCGAATTCTTGGAGGAAGGCCTCATTGTGCTGTGTAAGTCTGCTCTCAAGCTGTGATTCGGTATCGAGGAGGAACAGATCTCCCGGCTGAGCTGGATCAGCAGCAGCAAGGATGAATTTCTCGTCAGCGAACTTCTCAAATTGATATATGTCTCGCTGGCCCTGCGAGATCCATTCGTAGCCAGAACCATCTGCTGCGATCTTTGCCAGATGTACGCCGCCCTCACGCGAGACAAGACTGTACACCGATTGACCATCCTGACTGAACACAGGTCCGTTAGAACGAGTGCCGGATCGCATGTCGGTTACCATGGAGTTGCTGAGCTGGATATCATACGCTTTCGTTACGGACAGCCATTCACCATCCTGAACAGGACGAATGAACAGATTCACTTGGGTCGCGTTATGATGAGAACGATCACTTCCGAAGATGGCAAGCTTCTCGCCATCCGGAGAGTAGCTGACAGCATATACAGACCATTCGGAAGAGGTGAGCTTCCGCCGCTTCTCTCCACTAGAGTTGATGACGTAGACGTCGGTAATCAAACTGAGATCCGGGTCTGAATCATCCTCTGGTATTTTTGCAACGAAGGCAATATTCTCTCCATCCGGTGACCAGCAGAAATCTCCGATGTCATAGTCTCCACCTGTTAACGGAGCTGCGGCGGCTTTGGACCCTAATTGCTGTATGTATAGATGCGTTCTGCGTCCGTTCCAGCGTCCTGTCCCGTCGGCTTTATAACGAATTCGATCAATGATTTCTTCTTCCAGCGGCTTCTTGGAATCTGCTGTTTCTTTCCTTGCTTCTTTTGATTCATTCGAATCTGTCTCAGCGCCTGACTGTGGTTCAACTTGCGTACGGAACAACAGCTGGCTGCTGTCCGGTGACCACGCAAACCCGCTTACGCCATGCTCAGCATGGGTAACGATCTGCGCCTCACCGCCATTAGCAGGGATAACCCAGACCTGTGGCTTGTTTTGATGGTTACGTATAAAAGCAAGCTTCCCTCCATCGGGGGACCATATCGGCTGACGATCCTGTTCACCGCTTGTAAATGAGATATCCTCATGACTGCCCAGCTCTACCATCCGGATATGAGAGCTATATCCGTCACGATCCTTGTTAACGGTCTTGGATACATAAGCCACACGTTCTCCATTGGGAGAAACAGAAGGATCGCTTGTCCAGACGAATCGATACAGATCTTCTGCTGTAATGCCTCGTTTATCACTCATACCTATAATCCTCCTAAATCGAAGTCGTTGGAAAGTATTGTCGTTCTTTACTATCATATCTCAATAAATTGAGTGATCACAATGTAACTTTAAATGATAGATAAGAAGGAAGGAGGGGAAATATCGATGGGCTTGGAGAATTAATGTGCCTGGAGAACCGATGTGCTAATTAAATTCTGCCGGTGCAGCAGCAAAAGAGCCTAATCCCTTATCGAGATTAGGCTCCACACACATTTATACACTGACTGTAATGGAACGGTCAGCCAGCTTTTTCTTAACTAAAGGCATCAATAGACGACCTGAAATTTCGGCTTCTTCCAAATGTGGATATCCGGAGAGAATGAAGGAGCTGACACCCGCATCCACAAATTCCAGCAGTCTGTCTGACACCTGCTCTGGTGTTCCGACGAAGGCTACGGCGCCGCCGCCGCGGACGGCAGATAAGCCTGACCATAGGTTAGGTCCGATAATATAGTCCTGCTCCTTCGATTGCTCATACAGATCCATCTGGCGTTTCTGGTTCGTCGCATCTGTCTTGGCATGAAGCTTCTCCTGATTCTTCAGTTGATCGGGTTCGACCTTGCTCAGAATATTCCAGGCGGCTGCCCAAGCTTCTTCCTCTGTCTCACGCACGACAAGCTGAGCTCTAATTCCGTATCGAAGCGTGCGTTCGACACCTGTGTTGTCTTTCAGTTCCGCAAGATGCTGCTCCATCTCGGCGATTTGTCCTTGAATCCATTCCAGCGGCTCGGCCCACATCAAGTAGACATCCGCGCTCTCCGCTGCAACCTTCTTGCCTGAAACGGAGCTTCCTCCAAAGTATAGGGGCGGGTGCGGATTCTGCACAGGAGCGGGCTTGCTTACACCGCCTTCAACCGAGTAATGCTTGCCTTCATAATCAAATCCTTCTCCGCTGCCATCTTCGCCCCAGACACCTTTAACGACATCCAAAAATTCCTTCGTCCGCTCATAACGTTCGTCGTGGCTTCCATGAAGCGGGTCGCCGGTTGCCTTGAGATCCTGAGGATAGTGGCCAGTAACAACATTGATGAGCGCACGGCCGCCGGACATTTGATCCAGAGTGGAGGCCATACGGGCTGCAAGCACAGGTGAGATAAGCCCTGGACGCATGGCAATAAGCGGCTTCAGCTTGGTGGTATGAGCCGCGACCCAAGAGCCGACGATCCATCCATCCCAGCAATCTCCTCCGGCAGGAATGAGTGTGAACTCGTACCCTGCTTTCTCTGCGGCTTGTGCCACCTGTACGAAATATTCCTGGGAAGGCTTGCGCTCGAGTAGGGTACCAATATATCTTCCATCCCCATTCGTGGGAATAAACCAACCAAACTCTACGGATTGTGCTGCTGTGCTCATTATCATGCACTCCTTTCAAGGTATGCTTGCAATATTGTCAATCACTCTATATATTTGGTATAAAAATAATTACAACTAATACGGTAGGAATAGTACAGTAATTAGTTTAACAACCTTGAACGAATTGAACCATATCAATAGAAGGGAATAAGATTTATCATTTTGTGGGTATCGGAGGGGTTAGATGTTTACAAATATGAAGGAAGACGTTCACGAATTTCTGGAGATTCATTTTTTTAATCCCTCTGCTTATGAGAAGGGGAGTGCTGCATGGCCCATCCGTTTAGGGGCTAATGCTGCCAAACCAGCCTATCGTATTGGACCAAGGGTAACGCCATACTACTACCTGCTGATGGTGCTTGAAGGCGAGGGGACGTTCATTCAGAGCGGTAAGACCTACTCGCTTCGCCCGGGGGACTTGTTCTGTCTCTTTCCTCAAGTTACACACGAATATTACACCGCAGAGGACAAGACGTTACGGAAAATCTTTTTTGCCTTTGACGGAAAGCACGCGCTGTCCTTGCTTGCAAGAGCAGGTCTTGGGCCGTCAAGACCCCATTTGCAGGGAGGACTGAATGATGAAGCCGTTGAGATCATGAAGTCGTGGTTCGATCACTGCCGAATGGAGCTGACCGATTTATCGCGGCTGACCTATCTCCAGAAGGTATTTGATGCACTTGCTGTGAATGAATCGAGTCTGGCTGAGACGTCGGAAGAGCCTTCTTGGGTCCAGCAGGGTAAAGAGTATTTGGAAATTCATTACGCTGGAGGCATTACCATCAAGAGTGTAGCTGATTATGTTGGCGTTGAGCGCACACATTTTACTAAAACATTCCACAAAACGTATGGTATTTCTCCGATGAAATATATGCAGGAGCTGCGGATGAATGAGGCGAAGCTGCTTCTCACAGGTACAAACTATAAGCTCGGTGAAATTGCCCAATCTGTGGGATATCCTGATCTGTTCTCCTTCTCCAAAGCGTTCAAGAGCTATGAGGGCATCTCACCAGCCAAATACCGTGAAAAACACACAAAAGGACAAGCTCTGAGGGGATAACCCTTGACTTGTCCTTTTGTGTGTTTTATTTAACCTTTGAGAGAGCCGGCCGTCACCCCTGAGATGAAGAACCGCTGCAGGAACAAGAACATGACCAGCATAGGCAGAGATATGATGACTACGCCTGACAAGAGTCCTGGATAATTCGTAGAATACTCACCCTGGAACTGCAGCAGCGCCAGCGGGAGGGTCATCTTCGATTGATCCGTAATCAGCAGGAGCGGGAACAGCAACTCGTTCCATACCGAGACGAACAAGAAAGTAGCCGTCGCTGCTAGATAAGGGACCGAGAGCGGCATCGCAATCTGGAGATACATGCGTGACTCTCCAGCTCCATCGATACTGGCGGACTCAAACACCTCTCTAGGCAAGGATTTCATGAAGCCGTTGATCATGAACACAGAGAGCGGCATAAGAACCGATACGGAGACGAGGATGAGACCGATTCGGCTGTTCGTCAGCCCCAGATCCCGCAGGAAGGAGTGTATCGGAATCATGTTGACCTGTGAAGGCACCATGAGACCAATGACGAACAGGAGCAATATTGTTTGTGATAATTTATTCTTAAGACGGTACAGTCCGAACGAGATCATGCTTGCAAGAACAAGCAGCACAGCGACTGTCGAGAACGAGACGATGACACTGTTGCTGAAATACATCAGCATCGGCTGGCTTTGAAATAAATGAATATAATTATCCAGCGAGAAGGAGGAAGGCACTCCGATCGGATTCATATAGAATTGCTGCTGGTCCTTCATCGTTGCCATGACGACAACAAGCAGCGGAAGCAAAATAATAATCGCGTATAGCGTGAGCAGCAGCTTGCCGAGCGTACGAGCAAACAAGGGATACACTCCTCCTTTCACATGCTAGGCTTTGTTATACAGCACGGTCTGAGCGAATGGCTTTGAACTGCAAGAAAGTGACCAGTGCAATAATAGCTAGGAAATAAATCGACGCTGCCGAAGCATGCCCGAAGTTGTAATTTTGATAAGCCGAAGAATAAATATACGTCGATAAGATCTCGGTAGAGTAAGCCGGACCCCCGCGGGTCATGACATATATCAGATCAAACGCCTTAAATGATTGAATCGTTGTGTAGGCGATGACCAGTGTAGCTGCCGGTGCGAGCAAAGGCCAGGTGACGAATCGGAATATTTGCCAGCGGTTGCCGCCGTCTAGTCTGGCCGCTTCATTAATTTCTTCCGGAATTCCGTGCAGACCGGCCACGAACAGAATAACCATCTGACCAATATGGGCCCAGGCCTGGATGCCTGCAACGGAATAAATCGCGATGGACGGATCACCCAGCCAGTTGTTAGCAAGGAAGGACAAGCCAATGCGATTCAGTACCTCATTGAGCAGCCCCAGATTTGGATCATAAATGTAAGTTCCAATAAATCCTACTGCCGCTGACGACAGAATCGTCGGGAAGAAATACAGTGCCCGCAGGCCGATGTTGGCTTTGGAATTACGGACGAGCAGTAGCGATAACACCAGTGATACAAGCGTCTGCACAATGACCACACTGAACATAAACTTTAGATTGTTGCTGATGGCTTTGTGAAAGATCGTATTTTCCGCGACATTGACATAGTTGCTGAGCCCTACAAAGTTCATCGTATCCGACATGCCATCCCAATCTGTGAAGGAGTAGTAGAGTCCCTGCAGGGTGGGATAAATAAAGAACACGAGGTACAAGAGCAGGCCGGGTACGAAAAACCAGTAAATTGATTTGCGTACACCCATAATTACAGGTTCAGCTGCTGGTCAACAATGGCTTGGGCATTCTCAGCAGCCTTCTCCGGTGTAATTCCTGACATCACTTCCTGAATCGAGCTGGTTACCGCTTTTTGAATCTCGATATTGGTAATGAGGTAACGAGGCTGGAAACGAGTGTTCTTTGTACTCCAGTCACTAATGGCTGTCAGAGCTGGCGATGTATATTCAATATCCTTGACAGGGACATCCTGCTCGGTTTCGTTAGCTACCTTGCCCGCAGCTTCTGCTGTACTTAAGAATTCAAGGAATTTCTTCGCTTCCTCTGGATGCTTCGATTTACTGTTTATGCCCAGCATGAACGTTGTTGTATGAATGCCTTCGAATGTCGCTTCGTCAGCAGGCACTGTGATCGGTGCAAGCAGGTTCAGATCTAATTCGGGGTTACCCGCGAGAATGGCAGACATGGAATAGGAGCCTGTTGCAATCATGGCTGCTTTTTCCTGAGCCATTAGGGCGATCGCACCATCCGTGTTCGTACCCAGCGCACCTTCCTGGAAGTAACCCTTGTCATTTAACTCCTTAAACTGAGCAAGCGTCTTAACCCACCATTCATCTGTCAGCTTCGCTTCTCCAGACTCCAGCTTGGCAAAGATTTCTTCGTCCGGTGCATTATTCATCATCATCGGGTTCATGAATTGACCGGGACCGATATCTGCGCCGGGGAATGCAATCGGGATAATTCCCTCGCTCTTCAGCTTCTCGCAGAGGGCGAGGAAGCCTTCCCAGTCGGTTGGCGGCGTCAGACCATATTGTTCAAAGAGTCCATCATTATATACCGGCACATTGTAGATCAGATTGTAGGGCAATGCATATTGCTTGCCATCTTTGGCACCCGATTCAATAAGATCCGGCTTGTAGTTATCGACGAAGGCCTCACCGGTCAGATCCGTATATAGACCAGCCCTCAGAATAGATTCGAACTGGGCTCCCGGGAAGGATGCGAACACATCGCCGACCGATCCATCCATGAGCTTAGCTTGGGCCGTCGTTTGATACTGCTCGGAAGGGAAGGTTTGCATGGTCACGTCAATATTAGGATTCTCCGTTTCGAATTCACTGATAAGCTCGTTCCATACAGCTGCTTCGCTGTTCCAATGAATAAAGCTGATCTTTACTTTACCGCCTTCAGAGCTGCCGCTGTGGCTTCCGCATGCGCTGACAACCAGAGACAAAGCCAGGGTAATTATAGCCATCGTGGAACGTTTTTTCTTTTTCATGAATAAGCCTCCTCCGTAGTCTACATAAACAAAAAACGACAGAAGGATAGATCCTTAGTATCCATTGTCGTAGAATTCAAACTTCAAAAGAGCATAAATAGATAACCAACTAAATTAGTTGGAATAGTGTGCGTTAGCATCATACCACTTCCCGGTATCATTCAGCAATGTAAATTCGTGTTGTTTGAATTTTGTAATTTTGTGGTTTGCAATGATATTTATCACTTATAATATAAATTCTTCGGTACAACTTTTTATGGAAAGTTACGTTTATATTAGGTAAGGTAGAACTGGTTTGTTAGACACTTTGTCGTAGAGAAATAGGGGGCATTAGTAATGACTGATAAAAATGAAGCACCAAAGAAGGGGGAAGTTAAATCCTCCAAATGGGGGTTGTGGTTTAGAAAAAGCATCGTATTCTGCTTAATGTATGTTGTGCTGTCTTTCTTTTTTGGGGGAATTATAGGTGTTCCGGCGGGAAAGCTGCTGTTACATCATCAAGTACCTGATCTTGGTGTGTTTCTGATCGCGGCGGTTTACTTCTATTTAATGGTTACCGTGTTTGTGAGTTTTGGTGCGTATGTATCCAGAGAGATAGGGGCGTATTCGCGAATTCTTCTACTGTCGATTATACCGCTGCTTGCATTCGCTCTTTATTATTGGGGGCTGGGAATGCAGCTGTCAGACGGAGATGCGAGGGAGCTGTGGAGCTCGTCCTGGATGTGGTATTCACTGAATCTATACTGGGCAAATCCGGTATTGAAAGTATTATCCGCATATGGTGCGGGAATGGTCGCTGTTACGTTAGTTGCGGCACTTGTCCCGAGTATATGTTTCATGCTTGGTATTGTGATGCAAGGGAGAGTTAAGGTAGCCGTGAAGCATCGCACCCGAATGCTCGTATGGGGGGCGTTTCCTGTACTGGGCGTTCTCGCACTGCTGATTTCCATGGCGGTTCCAAAGGGGAGCTATACGGTGGATCGATATCCACAGATTGATGGCGCGACGGCGGCTATTCCTTTTGCTGAGAAGCTGAAGGCTGAACTAACTGGTGTTAATCAGCTGAGAGCAGCGGACGATACCCGGTTTAACACGACCCATGAGGCCTACATCAATCTTATCGAGGGACGGGCAGATCTGATCTTTGTTGCAGGTCCTTCTGAAGATGAGGTCTCCACGGCAACCCAAAATGGGGTAGAGCTGGAGCTTCATCCCGTAGGGAAGGATGCATTTATATTTTTGGTGAACGATAATAATCCGATCAGCGGTCTGTCAACAGAGCAGATTCAGGATATATACGGCGGGTTTATTACGAACTGGAGTGAGGTCGGAGGGAAAAATGAGCAGATTCTAGCTCTGCAGCGCGAGGCCAATTCCGGCAGCCAGACCTTTATGGAAAAAGGAGTCATGGTCGATGCGGTACTCACCGAGGTGCCGAAGGAACAGAAGGTCAGCCTGATGGGCGGCTTGATTGACCGAGTGGCCGCATACAACAATGAAGAGAATGCCATCGGGTACTCGTTCCATTATTATGCGAGTGAAATGTATCAGAAAGAAAACGTCAAGTTTTTGGCAATCGATGACGTGATGCCGAGTAGGGACACCATCCGTTCTGGTACATATCCGTTTACAGCTGAACTCTATGCCGTCACGCGTTCCAATTTGCCACAGGACCATGTGGCGAGGGAGATCATTAAGTGGCTGCAGGATGAGGAAGGTCAGGAGGTTGTGGAGGAGGGCGGCTTCATTGCAGTTGGTGATGATAAGTAAGTGATGGGGAGGCGTGGAGAGCGAGAAAAGAGTGGAAAGAGCTTGGAAGAGCTTAAAAAGAGTGAAAAGAGTGAAAAGAGTGAAAAGAGTGAAAAGAATGCAAAGAGTGTGCTGGCTCAAGGGTGCTGCGTTCGCGAAAGTTTCGTCCGATCGTTCTTGTCCGGGAATGGCATATGATTAGATAAGAAGGAAGCCATTCCCTCCCAAATACGAGCGCTCCGCTTCTCCCGATAACTTTTCGCTCACTCCGCAAGGGAGCCAGCGAAGGAGAGCCATCCCTTCCTCATCTTCGATTGGAAGGGGCGGATTGGAGAAGTCCGGCGTGTGAAGCAGCCGGACACTCTTGCTGTGAAGTAAAGAACTTGTGCATGGCTCAAGGGTGCTGCGTTCGCCAAAGTTTCGTCCTGGAATGGATATGATTAGATAAGAAGAAAGCCATTCCCTCCCAAATACGAGCGCTCCGCTTCTCCCGATAACTTTTCGCTCACTCCGCAAGGGAGCCAGCGAAGGAGAGCCATCCCTTCCTCATCTTCGATTGGAAGGGGGGAGAGGCCCGGCGTGTGAAGCAGCCGGACACTCTTGGGTGAGGGTGAAGCTGTGAAGTAAAGAACTTGCCGTGGCTCAAGGGTGCTGCGTTCGCGAAAGTTTCGTCCGATCGTTCTTGTCCGGGAATGGCATATGATTAGATAAGAAGGAAGCCATTCCCTCCCAGATACGAGCGCTCCGCTTCTCCCGATAACTTTTCGCTCACTCCGCAAGGGAGCCAGCGAAGAGAGCCATCCCTTCCTCATCTTCGATTGGAAGGGGCGGCTTGTGAGAAGTCCGGCGTGTGTGGCAGCAGGACACTCATTGGTAAGGGTGAAGCTGCGAAGTAAGAACTTGTGTGCTGGCTCAAGGTTGCTGCGTAGCTGCGTACGCCGCTGCACTTCTTACGCAATTGCCTCACTCTATTAACTAATCTAGATGGGAGAACGAAATGAAATACTGGAAGTATGATGAAGAGCAGCATTACACTGTCTATACCTGTGAAAGGCCGGATATCGTATTGGATGAAATCGTACGGGATTTTAATCATAGACTCCCTGATTCTAAGAATAGATCTATTTCGATCGATATATGCGAATGGACCCTAGATCCCAAATTCAAAGCCTTTGGATTGTTTTCTAATAGAGAAAAATTCTACTCAGATAAGGGGTACAATATCAATTGTTCCTATTAGAAAGATTTGGCGGCAAATAATAACCGTAAGGCGGGTAGCCCTATGAAATTGGAGCGCTTAATCTCGATCATTTATAAGCTGTTGAATCACGAAGTCCTGTCAGCCTCCAAGCTGGGACTATGAGGTATCCCAAAGAACCATCTATCGGGATATTGATGCGATCTGTGCGGCAGGCTTTCCAGTCGTATCCTATCAAGGAACAAATGGCGGATATGGCATGATGGACGGATACAAAATGGATAGAAGCCTGCTCGGCTCTTATGACGTCCATTCCTTGATCACGGTGCTTAGAAGTCTCTCGACTATATTCGAGGACGAGCGAGTGCAAGGGACGATTGAAAGACTACAGACGGTTGCACTAGACCACCAGAGCACAATTCTGTCGGTGGATTTGGATACCCGCCGTACTGAGCATGATGCACTTCGTCATTTGCGAACAGCGATTGGCCGGCGGAATGTTGTTCGCTTTGATTATATTAATGCAAATAATGAACGTACGACCCGTGAGCTTGAACCGCTGCAGCTTCATTTTAAATATCGGAATTGGTACATTTATGGATACTGCCGAGCTCGTCAGGATTATCGGGAGTTTCGTTTGTCGCGGCTGATGAATTTGAACAAGACGGAATTAACCTTTGAGCCGCATCAAGGTGTGCTGAAGAAGATCGATGTATCAAACAAGCGGTGGGAGAAACAATTGGAGGAAGTTGTAGTTCGAGTGGGGCCGGAGGCTTTGGCAGAAGCGATGGATCAGTTCCATCAGGTAGACAAAGAGTTTCATGCGGATGGAAGCATGACGATGCGGATCCCTGTCTATCAGCCATTAACAGCCCGCTGGCTGTGGACAATCCTGCTCAGCTTTGGCGGCGGCGCTGAGGTCCTTGAGCCTCCTTCTCTGCGTGGTATCCTCAAAGAACAGATCCAAAAAGCACTCCAATTATATGAAGATGTGTGACAGACTGTTGTCATACATCTTTTTTTATTATATCTACAGGAACGATTCAAAATAATTATAAAACCTAAAAGGAGTCGATACGAATGACGAATTATCCTGTAGAAATGTTTAACTACCACACTTGGGCTACCCAAACCATACTACGCAGAATTAAGGAGCTCCCTTCCTCTGTGCTCTCTGAAAAAGTGAACAGCTCCTTTCCCACCATCGCCCATGCGCTCAGTCATATATATGCCGTGGATAAAATGTGGTATCTGGTGTTAACAGGCATGGAAATGCCAGATGCGTTTCAAGCATGTATGTCGATCAATGAGCGTGTTCTTCATTCAGTGGATGAATATGCGAGCTCTTATGATGAGTTAGCGGAGCTCTATTCAGAATGGCTCTCAGCCCAAACCGATTTAGAGCAGACGATACTGCTGAACAATCCATTCGCTGGAATCCGTCAAACCCGCTTATCGGAAATATTTATGCATGTGGTTAATCACGGAACTTATCACAGGGGCAATGTGTCGACCATGCTGCGTCAGCTCGGTCACGCATCTACGATGAACGATTATTCGCTTTATTGGTACCAGGAAGCTGCAAGGGCATGATTCGAGCATGGAGATTATTCATTGATGGAGATTGATAAGCTGCTTACCGTTACATCAAGAGAAGGTTTGAGGTTGTGGCTGCAGGAGAATGGAAACAGTGAAAAATCTTGCTGGATTATAGTGAGCATGACACCTGCGCCAGATACAGTTCTGTATTTGGACGCGGTAGAAGAATGTTTGTGTTTTGGATGGATTGACGGACTCAAGAAGAAAAGTTCAGAAACGGAAATGGCCCAGAGACTGTCTCCCAGAAGCAACAGGAGCTCTTGGACTGAACTTAATAAAGAACGTGTCCGCCGTCTCGAGAAGCTGGGCTTGATGATGGATGCAGGGAGAAAGGTGCTTCCTGATATGAATCCTGATTCTTTTGTAATCGACCAGATTATAGACAGCAGGCTTAAAGAGGATAAGCGTGTGTACAATAATTTCCTGGCCTTTCCAGCCATTTATCAAAGAGTACGGATCGACACAATACAAAGTGTCCGGAACGAGCCTGATTTGTATAACAGCAGGTTAGACAAATTAATAGCTCACACGAAAAAGAACAAGATGTACGGAAAATGGCATGATAACGGGCGACTACTAGAGTATTAAAATGTGTTATTATGTTAGAAATAGTCAATATTACGATAGTTTAGTTGTAAGTAAATTGTTCCAATGATAGCTGGAATATGGAGGGAATTATGAAGAATTGGTCCTACTACGAGGATGACACTGGATGCTCTTATACTATTCTTTCCTGCGAAACACCCGATCTTACTTTAGACAAAATTATAGAAGACTTTGATCGTCGCTTTCCGGATGCGGTTAGAAAGACAATCTATATTGATACGTGTGAGCTTGAACTTCACAGTGACTTTAAACCGATGTCTATATTTAGTGAGAGGGACGCCTATTATAGTAAAAGGAATTACACAATTCTTACCTACTTTTAAATTACAAAAAGCCTGGATCGACCATCAAGTGTCGATACCAGGCTTTGCTTCTGTTTATGCAAATGATTTTGCTAATGCGATAAGTCCGATCAGGGTGATGATGTTAAACAATGTAGAGATAAGCACGGTCTGTGCTGCAAAATCCGGTTCGTTCTGATACTCTTCCGCCAGAATGGAGGAGTTCACGCCTGTCGGCATCCCAGACGCAATAATCAGGGCCTGAGCCGTAATGCCTTCAAGTCCAAGTGCAAACACCAGTGTGATACCGATGGCGGGACCCACAAGCAGACGGATAATCATACTGATGTATACGCTGAGTCTGCCAAACCGGAGTGGATATTTCATAATCTGGGCTCCCAGCGTCAGGAGAGCAACAGCTACCATAGAATCTCTGGCATAATCGAGCGGCATGGAGAGGAAGGTCGGCAGCGGCGCATCAAGAACATTCCACAATATTCCGAGCAGCAGCGCATAAGGAACCGGCATTTTTAAGAAGCCGATGATGACACTTCGGTAATTCCCTTTCAGCTTGGCCCCTTGAATAGACAGGACCCCGTACGTAAAAGTCAGCAGGCTTTGCATCGACATAATGAAGGCCTGAACCGATGCAGCCATTGGATCTCCCTTAAACACAAGTGCACTGATGGGCATTCCGTAGTTTCCGGCATTATCCAGCATAATACTGTTGTTGAAGGCCGCCTTCATGCCTTTGCTGAATTTAAAGGATTTGGAGACGATGGACCCGATAATATATAAAATGAGTGCATAGAAAAAGTAGAATAAAACGATGGTCCCGAGCAGCTTTCCGGACATTTCGGATAGATACATGCTCATGAACACGGCAGCAGGTGTAATAAAATAAAAGTTTATCTTCGAAAGTGTGTAGAGATCGAGATTGAACGCACGCTGCATCAGTGACCCCACTGCAATAAGTACAAATACAGGCAGAACCACTTCCAGCAAGATGTCTGCAATCATGAAGTTTTCAGCTTCTTTCTATCAAGTTATGTAACATTTCTGAATGTTTTCAAAACACTCGTTACATTATAGCACTTTAGAGAAGCTGTGGAGACGGAAGTTTGTTACTTTTTTGTTTTAATATCGTTTACATTATAATTTATTGGTCTCTTCGATTAAGTCTTGAAGCTTCGCCGCCGCAAGCGTCAGCTGATGTGGATCAGGGGAGAGCAGCTCTATAATCTCATCAATGCGCTGCTTATAGTGAGCAGGCTTCAAGTCAAAACCTTCAATCAGCTGAACCGCCCGTTTTTCGTTGATGCAGTGCTGTTCATTCTTGGCGAACAAGATCTGGTTCATGCAGGACAGGCTTCTGAACACATGACCCATCACATAATAGCTGTCGTCTTTGGTGACATATTTCTGAGCAAGCATTAAGGAGAAGGAAGCTTCAAACGAAAAGAAATCGATCATACTCTGTTTATAAGCCCCAGGATAAGGGGTAATTTGTTGTTTCAGTGAGGCAAGATGGTGGTCAGAATCAACCAAAACTTGAGCAATCGCAAGTTCCCCCATGTACATCCCGTTCATATAGGCATGAGGATGTCCTGGCTGATAATTCGCATTGATTTTTCCGCCAAGACAATCGTGAATGACTTGCTCCACACGCTGCATATCCCGCAGGATCAAATCGACATGACAGCCATCAATAACAAACCAGCCTCCGGCATTGACCCATGGACCCCAGCCCCCTATCGGTGTAATGGGATGGTCAACAGGCTCATCATTTAGATCCTTCACAGCCTTATTGATCTCATCAATGCTAAATCCTGACTTCAAATCGTAATATACGCCGATATCTATATCCGAGTCCGCTTGGTGGGTTCCTCTCGCACGAGAGCCGCCGAGAACGACACCGACGATGCCGGGAACAGGGGATAGAAGGGCTGTTATCTTATTCAGTAACGGAGTGATATTCATTTTAATCAGCCTCCAGTTCAATTGTTTTATATGGAATGTATTAGCATAGGGTTAAATGAGAGAGATCATTGTGATAATAATAAGCTGTGGAGATTACATTCTCCTCCTCACAGTCACTTGGTTGCGAATGAAGTTGGTAGCAGCTTGGGTTCTTTTATCATCGTTCGGGTATTGTGTATTATGGAATCCAGAAACTTTATTTCACTATACTTTACCAAAAAATACAAGAAGAGATCTACTAGTAGATGATTGTAGAAATTTTAGCTAAGGAGCTTGTTAAATATGGAGGCAATTCTAGATCATTTGGAGCCGGGCCTACAGATCGTATTTATCGGCTTTAACCCAAGCATACGTTCAGGAGAAACCGGACATCATTATGCCAACCCACGGAACAATTTTTACCGGATTCTATATCAGGCGGGTCTAACACCTCGTCTGTATCAAGCGGAGGAAGACCAAGATTTGCTGAAGCTGGGTTACGGGTTTACCAATATTGTGGCAAGACCGACGAAAGGCATTGAAGATATTACGAAGGAGGAGTATGCGGAAGGCAGAATCCTTCTGAAAAATAAGCTGGAGAAGTACAGACCGGAAGTCGCCTGCTTCGTCGGCAAGGGTGTATATGCCCAGTATTCCAAAAAATCAAAGGCGCATTGGGGCTTCCAGCCAGAGCCTTATCTCTCAGGTATGCACGAATTTGTAGCCCCTTCCTCCAGCGGGCTGGTGCGAATGCCAATGACGGAGATTATTGAGATCTATAAGCAGCTTGGCGATTATATTCATCGGGAGAGAAGCTGAACAGAATGAGGGCATCTTGCAGAAGGAGTCTATTGCAGGGTGCTTTTTTAGATGGGATGAAAGGAATATGAGGACTGATGTCGAAATACGGACATGATGGACAGAAAAAAAACGATCTCAGTAAAGCGTAAGAAAACGGAGTAACGCCCGGTTATATTCTAGCGGAGGTGGATAAACATGAAAGCGCTTTTTATTGGAGGCACGGGTACCATCAGTTCTGCGATCACTCGCCAGCTGCTCGAACAAGGATGTGAGCTGTATCTGCTCAATCGAGGGAATCGGAACGAAAGCTTTGCAGCAGGAGCTGCGGTTCTGCAGGCCGATATAAACGATGAGGAGCAGGTTGCCAGCCTGATTCAGGATCTGCAGTTTGATGTCGTGGCGGATTTTATTGCATTTCATCCAGCCCATGTGGAGCGGGACTACCGCTTGTTTAAGGATAAAACCAAACAGTATATGTTTATCAGCTCAGCTTCAGCATATCAGACACCGTTGTCGGACTACCGTATTACAGAGGGAACTCCATTGTCCAATCCGTACTGGGAGTATTCCAGAAACAAGATCGCATGTGAAGAGTATCTAACACAGCAGTATCGGGAGCATGGATTTCCGATCACCATCGTTCGACCAAGCCACACGTATGATGAAAGATCAATTCCGCTTGGTGTTCACGGCAGCGGCGGCTCATGGCAGGTTGCAAAGCGCATGCTTGAGCATAAGCCGGTTATTATTCATGGAGACGGTACAGCACTATGGACGATGACCCATAACCGTGATTTTGCCAAAGGCTTTATTGGTCTGATGGGGAATATCCATGCCATTGGTGAAGCTGTCCATATTACCTCGGATGAGACGGTCACCTGGAATCAAATCTATGAGATTATAGCCGACAGCCTTGGTGTGAAGCTGAATGCCGTTCATGTGGCGTCAGAGTTTCTGGATGCGTGCAGCACCCAAGACTTTAGAGGAAGTCTGCTTGGCGATAAAGCCAACTCCGTCGTGTTTGATAATTCCAAGCTGAAGCGGCTGGTCCCTGATTATGTGGCTACGACTCGGCTGGATCAAGGAATTAAGGAAACGGTCCAATATATACTTGCGCATCCAGAGCTGCAAAAAGAGGATAAGGAATTTGATATTTGGTGCGACAAAGTCATTCAGGCGCTTGAAGCGGCTGCAAATATACTCGCTGAAAAATAAGCGGCGCAGCCAGCCAACACGAATTTCATAAAAAAGGGTCCGACATCTGCTTCTGCAGCATCGGACCTTTTTCATAATCCCCCCACATCAGTTAATAAGAAGTGTGGGGGATGCTCTTAACGGAGGTAGGCTGATAAGCGAAGAGAGCGAAGGGGTACAGAGAGAAGTGCCAGCGTTCGTAACCAAGAACGATCGAACGTACCTTTCGCTATCGAAGCGGCACAGCCGCCAACATCCTGCTTTTCGCCAACTCCATACGATCAGCTCAATATCCCCTAAACTTCTTAATAAACTGAACCGCCTTCTTAATATCTTCCTCCGGTGTACTGCCCACCTCACGCTCAATGGTCAGATAGCCTTTGTAGCCGATCTCCTGTAAAGCGGCAAAGTAAGCGTCAAAATCGACCTGACCTTCACCAAGAGGAACTTCCAAAAAGGCCGCTCCCGAGGAGGCCATCTCGGCAATCTTCTCATGCGTCATCCCTTCATAGCCGAGATAACCATATACCTCCTTAGGATCAATCGGTCTGATCTGCCGGCCGTCCTTCACATGCGTATGAACGATGTAATCCTTAAGCAGCTTTACACCTTCGACGGGATCATCGCCAGTCACCATGACCATATTGGCAGGATCGAAGTTGACTGATACTCCGTTTGTACTGAGAGAATCAAGGAAGCTCTTCAGATGGGCAGCGCGTTCAGGGCCGGTCTCGATCGCAAAATAGGCATTCATGCTCTTCGCATAGACACCGAGCTCTTCACAGGCTTCCTGCATCGTGCTGTAAATAGAGCCATTAACATCATCCGGGACGATGCCAATATGTGTGGTAACCACATCGGTGCCCAGCTCCACAGCGAGGTCTAGAATGCGCTTCGAGCGTTCGATCTTCTCACGGTTTGCAGCCGCATCTTGAAAGCCATGTCCGCCTAAATCGCCGCACAGTGCAGAGATTTCGAGTCCTAAGTCGGCAATATAGCTGCGCAGCTGCTTGCGGTCTGAGCTTGTTAAGTTCTCAGGAGCCATTTCTCCGGATACCGCATAGATTTGCACACCCTCTGCGCCAACCTCCTTGGCTTTCACGAGCCCGCCCTTGAGTCCTGCCTGGAAACTGTCCGATATGACCCCGATCTTATTTGAAAAAGACATATAGTACCTCCTTATCTACATTCGTTCTTAATTAAAGCTGAGGATTTCGTCTGCTAGACTTCGTCCCATATTCTTCTTACGTTGGCGAGTCCTGCTCTCGAACCCAATTCGCAGTCTTCCAATCCTTCGAATTCGAGGCTCAGATAGCCGTCATAACCGGAGGATTTGATAAGCTTGATAATATCACGCATTGGAAGATCTCCTTGCCCGGCGACGGCACCACGCAAATATTGGCCCGCTGTGGATGTGAAGAAGCCCTCGCCTGGATGCTGCCCTGCCGGACGAACATAGAAGTCCTTGATATGCACAATGGAGGCATAAGGGAGGTTGTTCTTCACAGCAGCGATGGGCTGCTCGTCGGCACACAGGAAGTTTCCGATGTCCAGTGTTGTTTTAAAATTAGGCAGCCCTACAGCATGGATCAGTGCCTGTACCCGATCGCTCTGCTGGATGAAGAACCCATGATTCTCCACACTCGTCGTGATTCCATATGGAGCTGCATATTCTGCAATGCGGCGGCAAGCATTCGCCAGCTGCTCCAAATGAGCATTGAAATTAGCGATGGATACATCCGGGGATGAGGCCACATCATGACGCATTAATTTGACGCCAAGCTGATTTGCAATATCTACCTCTCGCTTCACTCTGGCGATTTCCTGTTCATAAGCGTCCGCATCATTCAGCAGAAAATTAGCACCGATCGCATAGTTAGAAATTTCGAGTCCCCGGTCAGCAGCTTTGGATACGATGGTATCGATCAGCTCAGGCTGCTCCGTGAGATTGAAGCCGAGCGGGACGATCTCCACATGTTCTCCGCCATGATCGGCAGTGAAGTCAATGACATCCTCGATCGTCATTTTACCGCTGCGCAGTGCCTGATACAGGCTGTAGGTGCTGAGTCCGAGCTTCATAGATACACTTCCTTCCCTGTGCTGGCAGATTCGTAAATGCCGCGAAGGATCTTCATTATCTCTACGCCGTCCTCAACAGGACTGATCGGCTGCTTGCCCGTCTGTACACACTCCACAAAATGGTCGATCTCGCTCTGGAATGCTTTCTCAAACTGGAAGCCCTTGCTGTCGGTCTGAGGCTTGATGTTAATAATCGTATCGTGTTTCTCAGTGACAATGACCACTTCCGGATCGATTTCGAATCCACCCTTGTCACCGTATAGCTTAACAACACCTTCATTTTCCTTGGCATGCAGCGTGAAGCTCACATCAACGAGCAGCGTTGCCCCATTCTCGAACCGGATTAGTGCATTGGCCAAATCCTCGACATCATTACTTTCTGCACTGTAGTCTGCTGCTTTATAAGAAGATAGATTTTTAATATTGGAACGGTTGCCTAATTTGCGGTAAGTGTTGCCGCTGACGGATTTTACTTTGGGTCTGCCCATCATATACCAGCATAGATCAATGACATGGACGCCGATATCAATCAGCGGACCTCCGCCGGAGCGTCTTGAATCCGCGAACCAGCCGCCTGGATTCCCGAGTCTGCGGATATAGGAAGCCTTGGCATAATAAATCTCACCGAATTCTCCGTTGTCTGCAAAAGCTCTGAGCATCTGTGCATTCGGATCGTATCTGCGGACAAATCCGACTTGAAGTATTTTGCCGGATTCTTTAACCGCCTGCTCGATCTTAAGAGCTTCTTCCACCGTCCGGCAGAGGGGCTTCTCCACGAGGACATGCTTGCCAGCCTTGAGAGCGGCGATGCTGATCTCGGCATGGGTATCATTCCAGGTACAGATGCTGACAGCATCGATCTCCTCATTGGCCAGCAGCTCGTTATAATCGCTGTAGGCATGTGGAGCTCCGTATTCTTCCGCTGTTTTTTGTGCTCTGTCCAGATTCATATCACAGACCGCGAGAAGTGTTACATTCGGATTATTTTTATAAGGAGTTAAGTGATATTGAGAGATGCTGCCTGCACCAATGACGCCAACTTTAAGTGTACTCATATGTAATTTCGTGCTCCCTTCAAACTCTGTAATAGGATATACTGGATAGAAAGAACCGATCTTCGCTGCATCCATTCTAAACGCTGAAATGCTAAGAAGTATGCGCTGTCAGCTTCATGGCTCATTCTATTCTCGATTCACAACTATTGTATTTTGGGACCCATAAGAAAGCCATGCAGACGGATGCTGAATATTTGAACAATTGTGCGGTCAATGGAGGGGTGACATGCTTAGAAACGCTGCGTTGCGGGAACCTATGGACATGCCGGATCCACACTTTCCAATCAAGCTTCATCATTGTGAGTACAGAGAGAAGGGGCAGACGCTGTTCCCTCCACATTTTCACGAGCATATGGAGATTTTGTATTTTGTACACGGCGAAGCGGAAATCGAATGCAATTCCCAGGTCACTCATGCTAAGGCTGGAGACTTAATCATTCTGAACAGCAACGATCTGCATTATGGGATCAACTTGTCCGGTGACCTGCTGTATAATGCCCTCATTGCTGATTTTTCGTTGCTGCAGAGTCCATCGCCGGATGCGGTGGAGACCAAATTCATCACGCCGATGACACAGAATAATGTGATATTCAAGAATCATATTACAGATGATGAGGAGCTGCGAGGTGCGTTTGAGCTGATTAAACACGAGTTCTGCAATAGAGAGCTGGGATATGAGCTTGCGATTAAATCCAGCATGTACCGTATGCTGACGATCTTGTTTCGTAAATATGTTGCTGAATATATGCCGCTGTCGGTGTTTAACAGCCGTACCAAAAATCTGACGCGGTTTGCTCCTGTCTTCAAATATATAGAGGAGCATTATCTGGAGGAGCTGTCGGTAGAGCAGCTGGCCCGGATGACCAATTTGTCGCGGTTTCATTTCAGCCGATTGTTTAGTGAGCTCACGAACAAGACAGTAACCGATTATATTAATCAATTTCGAATCAACAAATCAGAGTATCTGCTCCGTAACACGGAAATGACGATCTCGGAGGTCGCTCTGGCGGCAGGGTATAATGATATTTCGTATTTCAGCAGAACGTTCAAGAAGTATAAGCACGTACCGCCCTCCAGCATACGAGGATCTGTAAAAACGAATGAATAGTACTATTAAACCTTTTATAGTTCGTGAATAAGTGTGAACAAATCATGGTTTTATTGACATCGCATGTTGATTTCTTTAAAATACGAAATGCGCATCAGGTTAAAAACATAGATATCTATCCTAATATTTTGGTTTAAAGCTTATAAAATAGAGCTGTTAGATCCTAATGACGAATATAGGAGCGACATTTTAACAATCCTATAAGAGTAGATTAGGATTTTTTGTTTTTAAGCCGTATGCACAACTATGAAAGCTGGAGGCAGGCTATTCCATGGAAAGATGGTTCAAATTAAAAGATAGAGGCACTAGTGTCTCAACCGAAATTATAGCCGGAATTACGACATTCTTTACGATGGTCTATATCGTTGTTGTCAATCCGGGTATTCTGAGCAGCACAGGGATGGATTTTAACGGTGTGTTTATTGCGACCGTGCTTGCAAGTATTGTGGCCACACTGATCATGGGATTATGGGCTAACTATCCGATTGTTATGGCGCCTGCCATGGGGTTAAATGCGTTTTTTGCATATAGTGTAGTCGCAGGCAGCGGCGTTTCGTGGCAAATTGCACTCGGTGCAGTATTTATTGCAGGGGTTCTATTCATTATCCTATCACTAACTTCATTCCGCTATATGCTGCTTAATGCCATTCCTGAAAGTCTGAAGCATGCAATTACAGCAGGAATTGGTTTGTTTATTACAACGGTTGGACTGCAAAATGCAGGCATCATCGCAGCTTCCGAATCTACGCTGATTACAATCGGTAATCTGTCTGAGCCGATGGCGTATCTGACGATTATCGGTCTGCTCATTACTGTTGTGCTGATGGCTTACAACGTTAAGGGTTATCTATTCATCGGTATGGTGATTACCGCGATTATTGCCTGGATGATGGGACTATTCCAAATGCCGGAATCCATCGTGTCCCTGCCGCAGGGCTTCTCGACCACGGCATTCCAATTGGACATAGCTGGTGTATTCTCAAACGGTTTATATACCGTGATATTTACATTCCTGCTGATTACTCTGTTTGATACAACGGGTACGATGCTCGGTGTCGCTGAACAGGCAGGGCTGATGAAGGACGGGAAATTCCCGCGGTCCCGCGGCGCACTATTGGCTGATGCAGTCGGAACGACCTCAGGAGCATTGTTTGGAACAAGCCCGACATCGGCTTATATTGAGTCAAGCACAGGGGTTGCTGCCGGAGGAAGAACAGGACTCACGGCTGTAGTCGTATCCGTTCTGCTTGCATTAACCTTGTTCTTCTCACCTATTATTAGTGTGATCTCCGGCATTCCGGCCATTACTTCGCCGGCACTGATTATCGTCGGTTACTTTATGATCAACATTATTAGTAAGATCAAATGGAACGATCTTGAAGAGGCCTTCCCGGCATTTCTCATTATCATTCTTACTCCGCTGACACATAGTATTGCAACAGGGATCGGGGTAGGATTCATCTTCTATCCGGTACTTAAGCTGCTGCGCGGAAAAGGCAAGGATGTTCATCCAATATTCTACATCTTTGCGGTTCTGTTCTTCATCCAGCTTGTGTTCCTGGATCATTAATCAACATAGAAATTTAACGAGGAGAGCTCCTGTAATGAGGCTGCTCTCTTTTTTTATGCAGTAAGATCGAATGAGGTAAACGCCTATAATATCTAATTTTTATATGAGTATAGAAAGAATTTACAGGGTATTATTGGATGGTAAATTATGATAAGTTATTACCGAAAGCGCTTTCAGACGATTGGCACATATGCTGTTGCGCTTGGATTATGACCTAAAATTACATAAGGAGAGATGCAAATGGTATTGCACAAAAAGCGTCCGAAGAGCTTACTTGCACTTGCAATGGTTCCAGCACTTGTCATTTCTTTATTCACATCCGCTGCCTCTGCGGACAAGCAGCAGGAAGCAGAGCCGGTGGCCAAAAATAAACTGCAGGCTTATGTAGATGACATGCAGCCCGGATGGAATCTGGGGAACTCTCTTGATGCGGTCGGAGCGGATGAAACAGCCTGGGGCAATCCGAAAATTACGAAAGAGCTGATTGAGGAAATTGCAGACCAAGGATATAAGAGTATTCGTATCCCAGTAACCTGGGACAGCCATATCGGTGAGGCTCCGAACTACACCATTGAGCCTGCTTATCTGGACCGGGTTGAACAAGTTGTAGATTGGGCATTGGATGAAGATCTGTATGTCATGGTTAACGTCCATCATGATTCCTGGTTATGGATCAGCCACATGGAAACCAAGCACGACGAAGTGCTTGCTCGTTATAATGCAATATGGACCCAAGTGGCAGACCACTTCAAAGATCATTCCAACAAATTGATGTTTGAAAGCGTTAACGAGCCGCGCTTCTCGGATGGTGGAACGACGGATGAAGAGAAGATGTTCGATATGCTGAAAGAACTGAATTTGTCCTTCCACAGCATTCTGCGTGAATCCGGCGGCAAGAATACAGAAAGACCGCTTGTTCTTTCTACTCTAGAGGCTTCACCTACACAAGAAAGAATGGATGAGCTGTATGCAACAATTACAGAGCTGAATGATCCGAATATTATCGCAACCGTTCATTATTATGGATTTTGGCCGTTTAGTGTGAACATTGCGGGTTATACCCATTTTGAGAAGGATACGAAGAACGATATTATCCAAACCTTTGATAATGTTCACAATACATTTGTTGCCAAAGGAATTCCGGTCATTCTGGGCGAATACGGACTTCTCGGCTTTGACCAAAGCACAGCAGTAATCGAGCAGGGTGAGAAGCTGAAATTCTTCGAGTTCCTGACGCATTACCTGAATGAAAAAGATGTAACTCATATGCTGTGGGATAACGGTCAGCACATGAACAGAACAACCTACGAATGGTCTGATCTGGACTTCTTCAATATCATGAAGGAAGGCTGGAAGGGACGCTCGGCAACGGCTGAGACAGACCTGATCTTTGTCGAAAAAGGCGCAGATGTGAAGGACGCTAACATTCAGCTGGAGCTGAACGGCAACAAGCTGACGAAGCTGAGCGTAGACGGCAAGAATTTGAAGAAGTTTAAAGACTATGTGGTGAGTGATCATGTTCTTACGATCAAAGCAAGCAAGCTTGAAGAGCTGACCGCTTCCGGTGAGTATGGTGTAAACAGCGTCATTACGGCTGAATTCAACAAAGGCGCAGACTGGAAATTCAGAGTCATCACGAACAGCACACCGGTGCTGCAGGATGCAGAAGGAACGACAGAGTCCTTCGCTATTCCGGTATCCTTTAACGGTGATCTGCTGGCAACAATGGAAGCGAAATATACCGATGGCACCGTAGCTGGACCGCAGAACTGGACTTCCTTCAAGGAATTCGAGTATACCTTCTCTCCTTCCTATGATAAGGGTGAAGTCGTATTGAAGCCTAACTTCTTCAATGAAACGAAGGATGCTGAAGTGGTTCTTACCTTCCATTTCTGGAGCGGAGAAGTGATCACTTACAAGATTACGAAGAACGGCACAAGTGTAACAGGATCGGCTTCCTAAGATCATGAATTGAAAATAAGGCCCTGGCATTCGTTTGCTAGGGCCTTACTTTTGTATATAAATGAGATGAGACATATCCGTAATCCTTGTCTTGCATATTGAAGATGAACATTACACAATCTGCGTCTAACTGGACGGGTGCCGTTGATCATCGGCGGGCGACGCTGCGTGTATAGGCTTCCGGCGTTTGGCCGACGATGGTTTTAAAGTCTTTAATAAAATGGGACTGGTCGTGGTAGCCAAGCGCAAGGCTAAGCTCAAGTGTATTTACCGCTTGTCCATGATCGAGCGCTTCCGCTGCATTTTGAAGCCGGTACAGCTTGATTACATTCTTCGGACTGATGCCTACATACTGTTTAAACATTCGCTGCAGCGTTCGTTTATTCATATTAAACTGTTCACACACGTGATCTACTCTCGTAATTTCGTGATGAAGCCGAATATATTCTGTCATTTGCTCTGCGAGATCGGTAAGCTTGTCTTCCGGGGGCAATAGGGCCAATAGAGCTTCGTTCATACGTGATATAAGCTCCATGTGTTCAGCCGCTGTGTTGAGAAACGTCGATTCCAGCTCTTCGCGGGGTACGCTGAATATCTCTTCTGCCGGAAGTGGATGATCAATCAGCTTGGATATGGACTGCCGATACCAAGGGAAGAATCCGCCTGGTTTAAATTTGATCCCGAAGACACGTCCTTTGGAATTCAGCTGATAGCTGTATTTACGGGTTGCGGGCCCGTAGAAGAAAGTGCGTCCTGACTCGATGACCAGATTGACACAAGGATTCGGGATGACCTCCTGAATATGCGTCTTGTCTTCAGCCAGCTCCCATTCCACAATCCAGTAATGCTTGATGAATTGCTGAAGCTCTATACTGGGCAAAAAGCGTTCCAAGCGAAAATGCTGCTCGCCTTTCTCCAGGTTCATAATACCCATACTAGGTTTCTGTGAGAACAAAAAGCTCATTTCAGCTCCGCTCCTGTCTGTCGCTTTTTTACAATACGCCTTCATGCCCAAGCTGTAATATCAAGTTATCAGTAGATCAAATCTTGCTCCTGTCTTATTTTAACAAATTTTGGACAAAGTGAAGAGGGATATTGTCAAATACTTCGCTGTTCACAAGAAAGAGAGGGACTTAAATGGAAGCACTTCGCTATGAGCTGTATATTGGAGCATCACCCGAAAAAATATGGGACACGCTATTCAAACCGGAAGGAACTAGGCAGATCTTCTTTGGCTCGATCTTTGACTCTTCCTTCAAAGTAGGCGAGGGGTATCGATATGTCGGCCCTGGGAATGAAGGAGATGAAACGGTACATGTATATGGTGAGGTGCTGGCCTGTGAACCTGGCAAGTTGTTCAGCTGCACAGAGCATCCGGGGCCAAGCTATGCGGAGAATCATGCGGAGCTCACGACCCGAATGACCTATACTCTTGAGATTGTAGGGGGCTGCACGAAGCTGACATTTGTAAATGATGAGTGGAGCGAAGGGCATCCATCCTATGAACGAACGAAATCGACCTGGCCCATGGTTCTAAGTAATGTGAAAAGTGTAGCAGAGACAGGTAAGGCGCTGGACTTTGGTTTTTGAGGAGCTATTTTCAGGTTATGAGCAGAAATAGCGGCAAGGCGCTGTTTCTAAGTTCTGAGCAGAAATAGCGGCAAGGCGCTGTTCTAATGTTCTGAACGAGAATAGCGGCAAGGCGCTGTTCTCAGGTTCTGAACGAGAATAGCGGCAAGGCGCTGTTCTCAGGTTCTGAACAAGAATAGCGGCATGCAGCATCTCTCTGGATGGCTTAGAGATGCACATGCCGCTTTTTTTTGTGGACAGCTTATTATTTCATTAGCTTATCAAACAATCGGATCACCTTGGAAGAGAACTCCTCCAGATTCAAGACCGATTTATTCCGGCGATGATACCACTTTTTCACAGCATCAATGACCCAGAGTGGAACCTTGATTTCGTTAAATCGGGGATAAACATTATAGTAGGCCCATACTAAGTGATCCCAGCGCTGGTCGTCGCCCTCCTTCACATATTCAGAGACGTCGAGCACTTTGCCGCGTCCATTCTGGTTCACCACGTTCTTCAGATGGATGTCCCGAGGGTTTAGGCCTACGCTTCTTACATACGTGCGAGCCTCTTCCACATCAAGGATAACCTGTTCCGGTACCGGAATTCCGAGGGTTAGGCAGTCCTGAAGCGTCGGGCCATCTTCAAAGCTGAGCACCAGGTAATTCACTCCGTCTCCGTAACAAGCTGCAAAATATGGAGAACCCTTCAGCTTCGCATAAACTTCTTTTTCTGTATTCTTCTTGTCTAAGGCCTGCTGTGAATAGATCTTGAAGGCATATTGAGGTAATTCCGGCATAATAAATACGGCGGCATCTGTACCGACACCGATGCATTCTAATCCATCTGTATTACCTTCAATGCTGACCAGATCATTCTCCGCATTACCTATAATCTCAACCTGCGCAAGTAGGGAGTCGGCCTGCAGCCAATCCTTCCTTACTTCTTCCTGCTCAAATTCAGTACTCATGTCTGTTTGCCCCTTTAACGTGAACAACCCTGCCTTGTCTTCCATTATATGCAGGAGTGGCTTCTCATTGCTTTGTTCTTAGTACGCTCCATAATATGAAATGTTTCGTTAGATTCTGCGGGTTATGATAGAATACAATACAATAAAGCGATGATAGATTGCAAAGAAAGGCGTCTGATGGATCATGATAACAATGTATCCCCCGTGGTCCTATTCAGGTTCACGAGCAGGTATGTTTAATGAATGCCTTCGTAAATATTATTACCATTATTACGGTTCGCATAACGGTTGGAAGCCGGAGTCGGCAGATCCGGACCAGGTTCAAACCTACCGGCTGAAGCAGCTCAGCAGCCTGTATTTGATATTCGGGAACCTTGCACATCAAATGTGCGAATCGGTCATACGAAGCTGGGAACGTAACAGAACAGCGCCGGAGGTGCCCTTTTTACAGCAACGAATGCGAGACCTGTTGAATAAGGCCTATGTGGAATCCAAAGATATGAATGGATGGCATCTGAACCCCAAGTACCACACCATGCTGTCTGAAATGTACTATGACGAAGATGCCAAGCTTCAGAACCGGATCACCTCGATTAAAGCACGGATGGAGACCGTGGCAGGGAAGCTGTACGAGAGCAGAACATGGAAGGAGATTCAGTCTGGCATTGCTCATATAATGGAGGTTGAGAAATGGGACCACATGATTCTGCACGATACGAAAGTATATGTGAAGATGGACGTGCTGTATCGCAATGAGAAAGGCCATATCGTGATTGTGGATTGGAAAACAGGGAAGGAAGACGATTTTACAGATCAGCTCTACTTATATGCGGCCTATGTTCACGAGCATTATAATATTCCATATGAGCATATTGAGCTGAGAGTGGAGTATCTGCTGACCGGAAATAGTGAGAGCTATCAAGCATCTCAGACTGAAATTAATGAAGTCATCGCCAAGGTGGGAAGAGAGATTGAGGAGATGAAATCCTGTCTTGCCGATGATTACTACAACCGACCGAAGGACGTTGGATATTTTACGCCAATGCCTTCGGAAAGAGTGTGCGGAGAATGCAATTTCAGAGAGATATGCAGTTATAGAGCGGTTTAAAATAACACGATGAGATCTAATTCTTGTCGTGTTATTATTTTTAACGCTAAATAAAATTACATAGAGATTAATAAAGTGCATTATGTTATTATATTAAAAGGTTTGTTATTATAGAATATTTCTTGGTTCATATGATCAATGAATTGTTTTGTTATGGTGTTGTTAGTATGGATTGGTCAGATGATCTGCGAGTGAGAAAGATCGAGGAGGAAGGGTGTATGGAGAAGAGCTTGAACTTGCATGTCTGGCTGGAGGAGGTAGAATCCGAGCTTAAGAACAATATTTTGGGCTTCTGGAAAGCACGGACGATCGACGATACCCATGGCGGATTTATCGGGGCGATGAATGCGGACGGTGAGATTGATCATGGAGCGGATAAATCCCTTGTGCTTAATGCACGCATCCTGTGGACATTTGCTGCCGCTTACCGAAAATATGGGCAGGACGATGATCTTCATATGGCCGAGCGTGCGCTTGAACAGCTGAAGTCCGGTTTTGCGGATAAAGAATATGGCGGCTTCTACTGGATGATTCATCCGGACGGGACACCATCAGAGGATAAGAAGCAGGTATATGGTCAGGCGTTTGTCATATACGCACTCGCTGAATATATTCGGGCTACGGACAATCGTGAACCGCTGCAGCTGGCAGAAGATATTTACCGTCTGCTCGAACGCTATGCTTATGATCCGGTACATACAGGCTATGTGGAAGCTTTATCACGAGAGTGGAGCGAGACAGATGATCTCAGCCTCAGCGGCAAGGATCTGAACGAACGTAAATCCATGAACACGCATCTGCATGTGCTTGAGGCTTATACGAATCTGTACCGGATATGGAAGCCGGAGGGGCTGCGCCTGAAGCTCAAAGAGCTGATCGAAGTTCATTTGAATCTAATACTGGATGCGGAGTCAGGTCACTTCAAGCTGTTCTTTGATGATGAATGGAATTCGCAGTCTGCTGATGTCTCCTATGGACATGATATTGAGGGGAGCTGGCTGCTATGGGAAGCGGCAGAGGTGCTCGGGGATCCTGAGCTTCTGGACAAGCTACGAGCTGCTGCGATCCAGATGGCTGTGGCGACGCTGACGGAAGGTACGGATACAGATGGTGCCATCTATAATGAGCTTCATGCAGACGGCAGACTGGATGACAGCAAGGACTGGTGGCCGCAGGCAGAAGCGATGGTCGGATATCTTAATGCCTACCAGATTAGTGGGGAGGTCCAGTACTTGCATGCCGCTCATCGCAGCTGGAGCTTTATTCGGGATTATATTGTTGATCGTACAGGCGGGGAATGGCACTGGCAGGTATTCCGTAGTGGTGAACCTAACCTCAGTCAGCAGAAGGTCGGTGCATGGAAATGTCCGTATCACAACAGCCGGGCTTGTCTGGAAGCGATAGAGCGTTTGGAATCCATTCTTAAATTACATGCAGTAGTTTAGTGTTTTTCTGCATAACAAACAAGCATAACAAATAGATGAGAACAGATCTTGGCGGAAGCTAATGATCTGTTTTTTTATCATCCTGTTTGATAAACATGCCCTCAGCATAGGAAAGGTTTTGGTTATGATGCTCTCGATACTGCTTAGGTGACATGCCGACGACTCTCGTAAATAGTATGGAGAAGTAGTTGGGATTCTCATATCCAGTAATCTTGGCAATCTCCCATACTTTCATCTCGGACTGAACGAGCAGCCGGGTTGCTTCGCCCATACGTCTCTGAATCATGTAATTAATCGGAGAAGTGCCATAGGTGTTCTTGAAGATATGAGCAAGATAGTAGGAACTGATATTAAACTCGTCAGCGATTTGTTTGAGACTCATAGACTGTGTATAATTCCCGTCGATATATTCCTTGATCTCGGTTGCCAGCGTATTTTTTGTCAGGCTTTGAGCGTGATTTTGCAGTTTAAGCATACGGTGTACAAGCACCAGAATGGAGCTCAGCAGATGCCCTGCGATTTGTTCATATCCTTCCTCCTGCATGGAGGATTCTTCAAATAGCAGCTCCATGAGCGTGATCATCTCACTCGAGTATTTGTTAGCACGAATTACAGGATGGGCGTCGAGCGGAACAATATATTCACGAGCTGAAGAGAAGCCGCAGTAGCAGATAAACACGGGATGCTCCTTGGAGGATTTCTCTGCGTGCAGAATGCCTTTGTTATAGATCAGTACGTCCCCTTTGACCGCATGATAACTCGTTTCCCCTATGGTAAAATCCCCTTCACCTTCCTTGATAACGAGAATTTCAAACAGATCATCATGCTTGTGGCTTGGGAACTGCCAGTCTGGATTATTGCTTATGCTCCCGGCATATAGCAGCTGTTCAGCAGGCGGTGCAGCGTTCTTGTTCACCCAGATCCCTTCCTTCTGTGTCCATTGAATCATGGTTCACATCGTAAAGCCAAGTTAAACGTTCTGTCAAATATAAGAGCAAGATATATAACAAGGAAATAAAACCCAGCAACATGTTTAATTGTAGACATCCTCTAATATCCGTATGCTGTTAAAGGCGGATTCTAAGAAATCCGTCGCACATTGAAATTATATATAGATAGAGGGAGAGAAACATGTCTTACTCCAAGGAAAAAGGACTCGTTTTTTCTTTTACACTGATGGCATTTATCCTAGGTACGACGGAATATGTTATTGTCGGTCTGCTGTCAGACATTGCCCATGATTTTGGCGTTACGCTTACGGCAGCGGGAATTTTAGTATCTGGATTTGCCATGGCCTATGCTGTGGGTACACCCATTGTACTGAGCATCTTCGGTCGGTTCCCCAAGCGGATGCTGATATTAACCGGGATTACACTCATCATACTGTTGAACATACTTAGCGCATTATCCGGTTCATTTGCATTCCTGATGGGAACAAGAATTGTCACAGCGATTCTGTGCGGCTTGTCCTTATCTCTGGCCATATCGGTAGCAAGTGATTATGTGGCCCCTGAGCGCCGCGGCCGTGCAATCTCTTATATTTTAGGCGGTTTTACCATTGCTAATGTATTTGGGGTTCCGATCGGCACCTTCGTAGGACAGTTTTTTGATTGGCCCGCTACATTTATTCTCGTCAGCATTTTGGGCGTAGCTGCACTCTTATTAAACGCGGTGTATATTCCAAGAGGTATTCCCGTTGTGAAGGTGTCCGCCAAAGAGCAGTTTGTCCTGCTCGGGAATCCGCGAATCATTCTTGCTTTTTTGATTCCTGCCTGCGGAACAGCAGCCGTATTTGTAGTGTATACGTATATTGAACCGATTATGGGGGAGGTCATGGGTCTTCCAAAGGCGTGGTTCAGTGTTATTCTGTTCATGTATGGACTGGTTACCATCGTCAGTAATTATATTGGGGGACGAGTCGCGACGGGGGATTACATGGGTAAGCTGAGGATTGTCTTCATGGCTCAGGCAGCACTCTTTGTTCTGTTTGGTTTGCTTGCCTCTGTGCCTGTTGTCGGGCTGCTGAGCCTGATTATGATTGCACTCGTCTCTTATGTGCTGAACGCATCTACACAGCTGTACCTTATTGATCTTGCTCGCCGATATGTGCCGCGGGCAAAAGATTTTGCGACTTCTCTGATGCCGGTTGCGAATAATACAGGAATCGCAGTAGGGTCTTTTATCGGGGGACTGGTGGTGAAAAGCAGTGGACTTGTCGCTCTTCCGTGGCTGGCGCTTGCATTCACGGTGGTCGCCTTTGTTATTACAGCATTATCTTATCAGCTGGACCGGAAGCATAAGGTAGAAGTGCAGGATGAGCTTGCACCGATTCATAGCTGACATTTGAACAAAAGCAAAAGCAGAGCCTGCATACGCATGAAATTAAGTATGCAGGCTCTGCTTTATTTTATATGAGTAGTCGCTTGCTATACCTCTTGCAGCATCAGGATTACAGACGAGTTAGTTGGTAACTGCGGTTCTTAATGCTTCTTCTGCAGATACGAATAGGTATCCGAGATCTTTCGCTACTGCCTCATAGGTAACCTGTCCTTTGAATACATTCAGACCTGTTAGGATCGCCTTATCCAGCTTAATGGCTTGAAGGGCGCCAAGATCAGCCAGCTTCAAGGCGTATGGCAAGGTGGCATTTGTAAGTGCTAGCGTAGAAGTGCGCGGTACCGCACCCGGCATATTGGCTACTGCATAATGGACAACGCCGTGCTTCACATAAGTTGGATCGTCATGGGTTGTAATATGATCGATCGTCTCTACAATTCCGCCCTGGTCAATGGCAACATCGACGATAACCGAGCCGGGGCTCATATTCTTCACCATGTCTTCGGTTACGAGACGAGGAGCCTTAGCGCCCGGAATCAGCACGGCGCAGATCAACAGATCAGAAGAAGCGACCGCTTCTGCAATATTTGCAGGTGTGGATACCAGGGTATGAATGCTGCTGCCGAAGATGTCGTCCAGCTCGCGGAGACGATTCACGCTAAGGTCGATGATCGTCACATCTGCACCAAGACCTACTGCGATTTTGGCTGCATTCGTACCCACAATTCCTCCACCGATGATCGTAACCTTACCGCGGCTTACACCCGGAACTCCGGATAGCAGAATCCCTTTACCGCCTTTGTTCTTCTCCAGCAGCTGAGCACCGATCTGAGCAGCCATTCGGCCAGCGACTTCACTCATAGGCGTCAGCAAAGGCAGGGCTCCGTTCACCGTGATTGTCTCGTAAGCAATCGCAATCACTCCGCTGTCCACGAGAGCTTTGGTAAGCTCAGGCTCGGCTGCAAGGTGAAGATACGTAAACAGAATGAGGCCATCTCGGAAATATTTGTATTCACTGGACAGAGGCTCTTTGACCTTCATCACCATATCTGCTTTATTCCATACAGAGGCAGCATCCGTCAGCTCAGCGCCAGCTGCAGCATATTCAGCATCGGTAAAATTGCTGCCGTTTCCGGCACCGGACTCCACGTAAACCTGATGTCCCTTGCGAACAAATTCTGCCGCTCCTGCGGGTGTAAGAGCTACCCGGTTTTCATTGTTTTTGATTTCCTTTGGTACACCGATGATCATGGGAATCACCTCGTAATTAGAGTAGGTTGATAATGTCAACACCGAGTTTGTATATTATTCAATGTCAGCTATACTACAATTCTATGTTGGATAATACCAAAATGCATCTTACTTTTTGTCTATAAATCATGTATTTTGCATAACAATATGTCATAATAGTCGAGTGTCATGGTAGTGGTTATGAATGTTAATGTAAGTATATTTCACATGGTGGTGAATTTTCTGAAAAAATCACAATCTCTTACCATAAAAGAGGTCATGAACAGACCGATCTTCAAAAGAGCCCATATTGCTGCAGGCGAAAAAGGTCTTCACCGTCAGGTAGGCTGGGTTCATGTGCTGGAAATAACGAAGATTTCACCTTACTTGAGCAGAGGTGATCTCATCTTATCCACTGGACTCTGGCTCAAATTTGAGCAGGAGCGGAAGGAGTATCTTCTTCAGCTCATCCAGAGTGAGGCTGCAGGGCTGTGTGTTGAATTCGGAACAAGCATTGATCATATCCCTGCGGATATTCTTGAGCTAGCCGATGAGCATGGATTTCCCATTATCGTATTTGACAAGCCTGTCCGGTTTGTAGAAATTACGCAGGATATTCACTCTTATCTTATTAACCGTCAGCATCAGCTCCTAAAGGATCTGGAGAATTATTCCCGCAAAATTCAGCAGCTGACACTTCAAAGCACGGATATATCCAGCATTCTCCGTCTCCTCCATGAATATTCATCCCAGCAGGTTGCATATATCTCTACGCTTGAACATAACCAGTTCTATCCCAGTGTAGAACCGGAAGATGCAGCCGCAATAACAGAGCTGTACGCCCGTGAAGTAGAGCATCGAAGCCTGGGGGGGCGGGAATCAAACATTCATGCTGCGCTCGATGAGGACACAACGATATTGTTCCAGCCTGTGGTCATTTTTGGACAGGTGTTCTCGGGGGTGGGCATTGTGACCAGAGAACAGCCGACGGAAGCCGTATCCCTTCTTCTGGATTACACGGTAAAAGCCGTAGCCACGCTACTGCTGCGGACTCAGTTTCTGGAGGAGAAAATGCTCCGTAATCAGAACGGCATTCTGCAGGATCTGCTCAGCAATCGAATTCATAATGAAGAACAGGCACAGACGAGCATGGGGCTGCGCCTCTTGGTGAAGGGTCAATATCTGTTCATAGGCGGTGTGATGGAAATTGAGCATCGCTCGAAGAACATGGCGGAGGAGCGGAAGGAAGCGGGGCATCAAGATATTATGGTGCTGCTCCGTTCACTGCTGAAGAAAAATAATGTGCCTCATCTTGTGATGATGAAAATGAACCAAATTCATGTGCTCTGTGCCAAAGAGTCCATAACGAAGGATACGGAGCGTAATCTAATGCTTACACTCCAGACGATCACCGCGGATATCAGCCGTTTTGCTACCCAGCAGCTTGAGGGTGTAATGATTCATGCCGGTTTTGGCAAAGCGAGAAGCAAGATGATTGAATCCTCGCGCAGCTTTGAGGAGGCTTATCAAGTCATTGAGGTCAGTAGAAGTGTGCCTCAGATGAACCCGTGTTTATTTTATGACAGGCTTGGAGTCTATCAATTGTTAAAGGCTGCGCCGAACGAGTTCTTGAAATCCTTTGTACAGGACCATCTAGGAACACTGATTCAATATGATGAGAAGCACGAGCTTCAGCTTCTGTCGACGCTCCAGGCTTATATGAATGCCTTCGGGTCCAAGCTGGAAACCGCCAAATCTCTATATATTCATAGACAAACCTTGTATAACAGGCTGGATAAGCTGGAGGAGATTCTGGGAGAGGACTGGCTGCAGCCGCACCGACGAACGTCAATTGAAATGGCTCTGCTGGCCCACGATATGCTTCAGCACAGCCGCTAGGGAGGCGGAGCGTACAATTTCAGAGCTTATATGATGGAGGAACTAACATGCTGCATATTGTGAACGGTGATATTGTCGCAAATAAATTGAAACAGTCTGGAATACAAGGCGAAATTCTCGTGTGGCGCGAAATCTACTTGTGCGGACCCTTGTTTGAGCATATGGAGGATGAGGTGAATTCCTCTGTGCGGGCAGAGGCCTTGGAACGTCAGCTTGGTATTTCAGCAGGAGAGTATATGGCCCAGTGTCGAAGTCAGGAGCTTGTGCTGAAGAGACTTGGTGCATTTGATGAGGTCGTGCTGTGGTTCGAGCATGATTTGTTCGATCAGACCATACTGGCGTATCTGCTCCACTGGTTTCAACAGAATGAGACAGCCCGTGTTAAGCTGAATCTGCTCAGCATCGGATCTTATCCTGGAATTCAATTGTTTCGAGGACTGGGACAATTATCTCTACCTGAGCTCCAAGCATTATCCGGGACGTGGCACCTGCTGAGCCGTGATGAGCTTGAGCTGGGAAGCGCGTGGTGGCGGGCGTATATCTCGTCTAACCCGAGTGAGCTAGCGCAGTTGCTGGAGAAGACCGAAGAAGAGACTTCGATTCTTCCATTTGCCAAAAAAGCCTTTACTGCTCATTTATCTAGACTTCCTTCGTTTCAAAATGGTCTTGGCTGTGTTGAGCAAGAAGTACTCAATACCTTAAAGAACGGCGGGAGAGGACCGCATTCGCTGTTCAGGGAGGTCGGAGATCGACTGCATCTTCTTGGCATGGGCGATCTTGAATTTTGGTCGATTCTCAAACGAATGGCTGCTGGTTCCGCTCCTGTTCTGCAATTGGCAGGAAGTGATCGCTTCCCGGATTATCAGTTTATCCCTGCAGGTTTTAAGGAGGCTGTACTCACAATAACAGAGCAAGGAGAGAAGGTGCTGGGAGGGAGCGTTCATTATATGCAGGACTTAACAGAAGAGGTATGGTATGGCGGGATTCCTCTGCATGGGGAGGTCAAGTGGGGCTTCGATCGAGTAACGGAGTCACTTGTGAAGCTGAAATAAAACTTGAATTGTGCAGATTGATGCCGAGCTGACTACATATTCAAATGAAGTGTTACTGAACGATATCTGTCCGGATCGGATTCAAATCTCGTCCTAATAGAAATCTTGCTCTGATCAACAATCTCGCTCTGAAATAGCAAGACCCGATTCACAAGCCAGCTGTGAATCGGGTCTTACTACTGTCGTTTACAGACTTCAAAACAGTGGCGCTACAGCATCATTAGAATGCCCAGTTGCCCTGCTTGAATACTGCCTCTTCCTTGCCATCCTTCGTAATTCCAATGATGTCGAGCTCACCGGAGCCGATCATGAAGTCGGTATGGGCCGCACTTGTGTTCAGCCCGCGTTCACGCAGCTCCTCTGGGGAGAGCTCCGTACCGCCTTCAACACAGGCAGAGTAAGCACTGCCGATCGCCAAGTGACAGCTGGCATTCTCATCAAACAGTGTCTTGTAGAACAAAATGTTGGAGTCCGAAATGGGTGAATGATGCGGAACTAATGCCACTTCGCCCAGATAGTGGGAGCCTTCGTCCATTCCGACAAGGCCTTTCAAGGTTTCTTCACCTTTCTCAGCTGTAACCTTGGTTACGCGTCCGTTCTCAAACGTGAATGTGAAGTTATCAATAATATTTCCGCTGTAGCTGAGCGGCTTCGTGCTGGATACCGTGCCGTTCACGCCTGTACGGAAAGGAGCGGAATATACCTCTTCGGTTGGCAGGTTCGGTACAAACCATACGCCTTTTGCATTCTCTTTGTTGCCGCCAAGCCATACATGGTTCTCAGGCAGATCGAGCTTAAGATCGGTTCCTGGACCAACGAAATGAAGCTGCTTGTACTGCTTGTCGTTCAGATAGCTGGATTTTTCTTTTAGAGTAGCAACATGCTTCTCCCAGGCGGCCACCGGATCCGGCTGATCTGCACGAACCATTTGGAAGATGGCATCCCACAGCTTCGCCACAGCCTCTTCCTCCGGCACATCAGGGAACACCTTGGTTGCCCATCCTGCAGAAGGAGCCGCTCCGAGTGTCCAGCTTACCTTGAAGGATTGCGTCAGCTGGCGGAAACGGCTAAGAGCATTACTTGCTGTTTTGTTAGCATTAATGATTTTTTGTGATGACACACCTGCTAATAGGTCTGGATCATCCGATTTGATCGTAATGAAGGCAGCCCCATTCTCGGCCTGCTCGATCCGCTCTGCTGCGGCATGCGTTGGAACATCCAGGAAAGACTCCTCAGATCCCATGTCATATTGAATGCGGGATACGGCATCATCTGACCAGTTGACTTTGACTTTGTATGCACCGGCTTCATACGATTTCTTGACAATGGCACGAGCAAGCTCAGGAAAATCAATCGAAATATTAAGCACAACGGTTTGTCCTTTTTGTACATTGACACCGACCTTAACGAGCAGCTCGGCATAGTTATTGAGTTTGGTTTGAAAGTCCATATCGAAATCTCCTCCTTATTCCTGCCTGGTAAAAATGGATCTCTTCTAGTGTACTGCTAATCCTCTCAAAATCAAAATAAAGATGCTTGTAGAGCCATGTACGCCCTAATTTGATATGATGAAGCAAAGTAGTGGAATGGAAATTGATCTCGTGTCAGGAGGCTGTATTTGTGTATGAGTATGAGTAACCAACCAGCACATGAATATCGAATTGATCTAAATTGCGATCTGGGGGAGGGATATGGAGCTTATCCTTCATCCTCCGATGCCCAGATCATGAAATACATAACGAGCGCAAACATTGCCTGCGGCTATCATGCGGGGGACCCGGGGAAGATGAGAGAGGCTGTTCAATTGGCATTAGCTCATGGCGTTGCGATTGGGGCGCACCCAGGTTTGCCGGATCTCATTGGCTTTGGCAGAAGAGAAATGGCAGTGACGCCTCAGGAGGTATACGAGCTGACCTTGTACCAGATCGGTGCGCTGACTGCGATTGCTAAGGCAGAAGGAGCCGAATTGTCTCATGTGAAGCCTCATGGAGCACTGTACAATATGGCCGCTGAGCGCGAACCGATCGCTAGAGCCATCGCAGAAGCTGTGTATCGTGTGGATTCAAGGCTGATTCTGTTCGGGCTGGCAGGAAGCCATTCCATTCATACCGCAGAAGAGGTCGGCATCAGAACAGCTAGCGAGGTATTTGCAGACCGTACCTATGAAGCCGGGGGGACGTTGACCCCGAGACATATCAAGGGAGCAGTCATTCACGATTCTTCCGCTTGTGTGCGGCAGGCACTAAGGATGATACAATCCGGGGAAGTCATTTCACGGGAAGGAACCCCCATTAAGATCAAGGCTGACACATTATGTATTCATGGCGACACACCGGAGGCTATTGAGCATGCTCTGCAATTAAGGGAGGCTTTTGAGATTCAGGGAATCAAGGTCCGAAGAATGGGGGAGCGGTAAATGAACCCAGATCAAGTGAAGGCTATAGAGCCAAGCATCGTCTCTATGGGTGACTCGGCTATCCTTATTGAATTTGATCAGAGAATTGATCTCGATATTCACGAGCAAGTGCGTACATGCTTGATTCAGCTGGAAGCGCAGGCTTTTCCGGGGATGCTTGAATGTGTACCTGCATTTGCAAGTATTACCGTTCATTACGACCCTATCGTCGTGATGCGTGACACAAGCGGTGCATTTAAGCATGAACCTTCATACGACGAGGGACCGGGCCCAAGTGGGAAGTATGTTTCTCCATCACAGCGGGTTAGGAGCTATGTTGCGGCTCTGATAGGGAAGCCTACTCCACTTTATCGTGAAGAGCCAAGATCGATTACGATTCCCGTATGGTATGGAGGAGAAGCAGGGCCAGACTTGGAGGAAGTCTCTCGTCATTCTGGACTATCTGCTGAAGAAGTGATTCGAGAGCATACAGCTCCCGAGTATACGGTATATATGATCGGCTTCTCGCCAGGCTTTCCTTATCTGGGCGGGATGAAATCGAGTATTGCTGTACCAAGAAGAGTCACACCTCGCTTGCAGGTTCCGGCAGGAAGCGTCGGAATTGGGGGAGGGCAGACAGGTGTGTACTCACAGTCTACGCCTGGCGGATGGCAGATTATCGGCAGAACGCCGCTGTCCTTGTTTAATCCGATGGAGAAGGAGCCTTCCTTGCTTCAAGCCGGAGATCGGGTGAAATTTCGGGCCATAACGGAGAAGGAGTACGGTGAATCCATGAACGGTAATTTTCCATTTATTCAAGGAGGCGGTGAAGGGTGAGTATTCGTGTGATAAAGCCCGGGATGCTGACGACAGTACAGGACTTGGGCAGATGGGGATTTCAAAAATACGGTGTTCCTGTGTCAGGTGCCATGGACAAGGATGCGGCCAGAATCGCGAATATGCTCGTCGGTAATGAAGAGACAGACGCAGTGCTGGAGGTGACTTTATCCGGAGCTGAATTCAGAATGGAGCACTCGGGTCTGATTGCCATTTGCGGAGGGGACCTTAAACCGGTCATGGACGGTGAGGTCTTGCCGTTGTGGAGGCCGCTTTTCATTAATGAAGGAAGCAGGATCAAATTCAGAGGCCCCGATTACTCTAGCAAGAGAGGGTGCAGAGCCTATATTGCCGCTGCAGGAGGGATGGATATTCCTGTTCTTATGGGAAGTCGGAGTACTTATGTAAGAGGTGGGTTAGGGGGTTATTCGGGTAGGATGCTGCAGTCGGGAGACTCGCTCCCCATTCTTAAGCCTGAAGTACGTAGTCGTTTGCTTGAGCAGCTGATGGCTGATAAAGGAGAGAAGCGCAGCGGGTATGTTACAACGTCTTGGTTCATCAATCCGTCTCTTATTTATTCCCGAGAAAATGTCATCAGGGTCGTGGAAGGCAATCATTTTACATGGATGTCATCGCATAGTCAGATAAGATTTGAACAACAGAAATATGTAATTGAGCCAAGCTCAGATCGGATGGGATACCGGCTCCGTGGAATGGACGGTCCCTTAGAACTTCAAGGTGAAATTGAACTTCTCTCGGAGGGGGTAAGCGAAGGGACCATTCAGCTGCCGCCAGTTGGAGAACCTATTGTGCTGCTGGCTGACCGGCAGACCACCGGAGGATATCCTCGAATAGCGCAGGTCGCAAGTGTAGATCTCGCACTTCTTGCCCAGCTCCCTCCAGGCGTTCATCTGTCCTTTCGCCTCATCCGTGTACAGGAAGCGGAGACCCTTCTGATCATGAAGGAGATCCTAATGAATCAGCTCAGAAGTGCCATCCAATTAAAGCTGCTCCTCGGTCACTAGACGGTTTCTTCTATGTACATAGTTTATGACCATTCTGAGTACTGGAGGAACTGCAAAAAAAATAAACAGCAGGCGGAACAACTGATAGACAGCAACAATGGACAGATCTGCTCCAATCTCATGTGCCATAATACTCATTTGATCCATTCCTCCAGGAGCCAGGCTCAGCAGCGCAGTTGGAAGGCTGACAGAACTAAACACAGACAATAAGAAGCTAAGTATTGCTGCGCCTGTGACGAGCAAGAGACTTGAAGTGATGGAAAGAGATAAGATTTTAAATCTCTGCGTAAACTGTCCGGGCTTGAGCAGCAAACCAAGATAGGCACCAATAAGCACCTGAGCCCCATTAATGACGGAAGTAGGCAGGATAGGGCCGATTAGCCCCGTCATTTGCAGCAATGCAGTTCCAATCATGGGGCCGAGCAGCGGCGCAGTTGGAAATTTGAATTGCTTGGCTGCCCAGGCGCACACCATACAGACCACAGCGTACAGTCCATAGTTCAAAATGATACTTTGACCGCTGCCGATTATCGCAGCAGTGCCTTCATTGAGACCAGCACCAGCTGAACGTTCATGAGTCTGTCCAATGATGGGGCTAAAGAGCAGGGCGGGAACGGATATGATAATGGTAAATAAACGAATGACCTGCATAACGGTGACGATCGTGACATTAACTCCCTTGGTTTCCTCCGCAAGCGTGACGACCTGGCTTAAGCCGCCGGGGATGCTGCCCATCAGCATCGTCAAGAAATCGGTTCGCGTCAGTCGGGACAAAATAACGGCCATGCCAGCACACAACAGGAGTAACAGCACCGTCATAAGCAGCATCGTGGGCAGATGCCGGATAATTTCCTTAAGCGCGGAGAGAGTGAAGGACAAGCCCATCGTATAGGCAACGATGATCATTCCTGTATTTCGCAGGGAGGCGTTCCACTCAAAATGGGTTCCCCATTTACTGGAGCCGATCAGCACAAATACCATAGGACCCAGCAGCCATGAGAGTGGAATGTGAAGCAGATCAAATATCCAACCGCCGAGTAGGGCAGTGAGCAGTGTTAGGCTAAGGCGTGCCGCTTTATGCTTACGTAATATGCCTTGCATAGCGAAGATCATCCTATTCTATATTGGATTCATGGAGCGTAAATCGTTCTTGTATGTCATGATCCTGTTAAGCATACTACTCCTTGCCTACATTATGAAAGTGATTAATAAATTCAATCGGAGATTTATGTTAGCTGCAGATCATAATTAACTAAGACTCAATACCATTTTATTCTGGCGTTCAGATACAAGCTGACAATGATGCTAGCGTCAAAACAATGAGTTCATTGAGTTTAGATCATGTTCTTATAAAAGAACAAAAAGGATGAAGAACTTACAAATTCTTCATCCTTTTTGTTTAGTGTATGTTATTGTTTTTTTAAAAGGAGGTAAAACATGAAAAACATATATTTAATGTTATTTATTGTATTTATCTTATCTGCTTGTAGTAATAGTGAAGTATCACCAGTGACGCATGAAGCACAAATTCAAGATTTACAGGCCGAGAATCAACAACTTATTGAAGAACTTGATGCTACTAAAATGGCTCCTTCTGAGAAACATATGAATGTGATTAGAGGGACACTGAATGCGTCTTTTAAGATTATTGGTGCGATCAATAACAAAGACTATGTGACGCTAAAATCCCTTTCTGTTCCTACAATGGAGTTCGATGAGCAGGCAGAGACTTATACACTAAAAGACGAGGACCACAAGCAGGATGTTTCGATGTTATCCTCTATTGAAATAGGCAATTTAGAATACCGAGGGTATAATCAAACGAATGAAAATGAAGTCGAAGTATTTCTCGCTAATGTTTACCATGAAGGGCACGTGGCTATATATATGCATTTTGAATTAATTGATGGACAATGGTTATATAAAGGACATTATACGAATTAAAAGTCAAAGAGTCCGATGAAATAAGAACATCGGACACCTAACAAGCCCTTCCCCAAGTGAAGAATAGGGAAGGGCACAACCAGCCAGCTTGCCCCCAGGCTCAGTAAGCGAAATGATTCGGTAGAAGCGACAGCGTTCGTATTTGGATTGGAAAGAATACCGCTGAGAATAATTCAAAGCTTTCCAATCCAAGAACGATCGGACGAACATTCGCTTATAGAGCCCTCCAAGGCCAGCCACAGCCATCTTTCCACTTCCAGATTAAGCCCCAGCGAGCTCTCCAAGCCAAAGAGTCCGATGAAATAAGAACATCGGACACCTAACAAGCCCATCCCCCAAGAGAAGAATAGGGGAAGGGCACAACCAGCCAGCTGGCCCCCAGGCTCAGTAAGCGAAATGATTCGTTAGAAGCGACAGCGTTCGTATTTGGATTGGAAAGAATACCGCTTAGACTAATTCAAAGCTTTCCAATCCAAGAACGATCGGACGAACATTCGCTTATAGAGCCCCCCCAGGCCAGCCACAGCCATCTTTCCACTTCCAGATTAAGCCCCAGCGAGCTCTCCAAGCCAAAGAGTCCGATGAAATAAGAACATCGGACACCTAACAAGCCCATCCCCCAAGTGAAGAATAGGGAAGGGCACAACCAGCCAGCTGGCCCCCAGGCTCAGTAAGCGAAATGATTCGGTAGAAGCGACAGCGTTCGTATTTGGATTGGGAAGAATACCGCTGAGAATAATTCACAGCTTTCCAATCCAAGAACGATCGGACGAACATTCGCTTATAGAGCCTCCAAGGCCAGCCGGCAAGTTTCTTTTCGCTTACAGAGCCCTACGGCAAGCCCTTCCAGAACTACTCTCACCTGCCCATATTCTTCAACACCAGCATTAGATTGCCCGGCTTCTCCGCAAGCCGCCTCGTATAATACGGGTACCACATCGTCCCATAGGGTACATAGCATCTTACCCGATAACCTTCGGCCGCCAGCCGTTCTTGTTCCTGCATTCTCAGCCCGTAGAGCATCTGAAATTCAAATCGTTCCTTGGAAATGCTATGCTCCGCTGCGTATCTCTTCGTAAATTGGATGATCCGATCATCATGCGAGGCAATTGCCGTGTAAACGTCCTGATCCAGATGCAGCTGAATGATGCGCTCAAACTGGCTGCGCACATCCTTTGCATTTTGATAAGCAATAGCGGCAGGTTCTTTGTATGCGCCCTTAACCAGGCGAAGTGGAATATGGTGCTCAATACAATGCTGTACATCCGCTTCCGTCCGAAACAGATAGGCCTGGATTACAGTACCGACATTGGTGAGCCCCTCGCGATGAAGTCTCTCAACGATTTGAAGAGTCGCTTCAGTGTAAGGCGAATCCTCCATATCAATCCTGACAAAATTACGATGATACTTAGCCTCGCGAGCGACAGCCCGAATATTCTGATAGCATGCTTCCGGATCCAGCGCGAGCCCCATCTGGGTTGGTTTCAAAGAAACGTTGGATTGAACCTTGCTCTTCGATATCCCTTCGATGAGACGAATGTACTCATCCCGGTAGCCTGTTGCCTGTTCCAGCACCTGAATGCCCTCGCCAAGATGATCCAGCGTAGCCATGATTCCAATTTCATTTAGTTTCCGCACTTCCGTAAGAGCACCATCCAAGTGTTCACTGGCAATAAATCGTCTCGCGAGCGATTTTCCGTATTTTATCGTAAGCCGTTCAATACGTGGATTGCCGGCAATCGTAAGTAGCGTTTTTCGATACAGCTCGTTCGTAGTTATCATGGGCAATATCTCCCTTCTCTCCTAATCATATGTATGGGGAGAAGAGGGCTTAAATAACAATCCAATACGGAAAATAAGCCGTATTCTCGTAAGTGAGAACACGGCTTGTTCGACTTGAATTAATTCATATGCAGGAAACGTTCTCCGGCAATGCCGGGTGTCGTCATTTGTTCAGGATGAAGAATTTCATCCAGCTCCTCCAAGGTCAGCAGTCCGCGTTCCAGAATAATCGCGGTAATGGTGGAGCCTGTACGCAGAGCTTCCTTAATGACACCGGCCGCTACATCATATCCGAGATGTGGATTGAGTGCAGTAATCATGCTGAAGCTTTGATCGAGCACTTCTTTGATCCGTTTACGATTTGCCTCTAAATCCTTCACCAGGAAGTCATGGAAGGCACTCATGCCATTATTCATGATTTTCAGAGATTGAAGCAGATTAAAGGCGATGACCGGTCCCATGACATTCAGCTCGAATTGACCTGCTTCACAGGCCAGCGCAATGGTATGATCGTTACCGATGATCTGGAACGAGATCTGGTTCATCACTTCGGCCATGACCGGGTTCACCTTGCCTGGCATAATAGAGGAACCTGGTTGTCTTGGCGGCAGGAGCAGCTCGGAGAATCCCGCTCTTGGTCCTGAAGCCATCATACGAATATCATTGCAGATCTTGGACATGTTCACGGCACAGACCTTGAGTGCTGCCGAGAGTTCAAGGTAACTGTCTGTATTTTGGGTAGCATCCACCAAATCCTCTGCCGTATAAAGGGGGAGTCCGGTGATTTGTGCCAGATGACTGGTGACCTTTTCGATATATTCAACTTTGGCGTTTAGTCCTGTACCAACAGCAGTCGCTCCAAGATTGATAGAGAGAAGACGTTTGGTTGCATGATCCAGCCGTTCGATATCACGAGTGAGTACTCTCGCATAAGCGCCAAATTCTTGTCCGAGCTTAATTGGAACGGCATCCTGAAGATGGGTTCGACCGACTTTAACGACGTCATCAAATTCCTTCTCCTTGCGTTTAAAACCCTCTGCGAGCTCCTTCATCGTACCCAGCAGATGCTCACTTAGGCGATAAGCTGCAATACGGAGAGCGGTTGGAATGGCATCATTGGTCGATTGCGACATATTTACATGATTGTTAGGATTGCAATGGAAGTAGTCGCCTTTATTCTGATTAAGCAGCTCGAGGCCGCGATTTGCGAGAACTTCATTCATATTCATATTGATCGAGGTGCCGGCACCGCCTTGAATGGAGTCGACGATGAAATGATCAAGGTGCTGGCCTTGCATGACTTCTTCAGCAGCGGTAATGATGGCACTGCCGATCGGCTGAGGAAGCATTTTTAAATCCATGTTGGCCGCAGCGGCGGCTTTTTTGACGGCAGCTAATGCAGTGATCAATTCCTTTTCAATAGGAACTCCTGTGATCGGGAAATTCTCGACGGCGCGCATCGTTTGGATACCATAGTAGGCATTTTCGGGGATGGCTTTTTCGCCGATAAAATCTTTTTCAGTTCTAATTAATCCTGACACTTTTATTCCCTCCAATAGGAAACGGTTATGATGTGCTTGCCGGGTGCACATAGCTGGATTGCGAACAAGCACTACTAGTATACCTCAAAGTATCCAAGATTTTCACGAAAAAGCAGATAGGGTCCACTTTGTTCCAAATTAGTATATGCAGTGAACAGTGAATTGGACAGGAACAGGTGTTTACTCGATGAAAATAAGATGTCTACAGAGGAGAGACAGTATGATACATAAAAAGGCACAGTAACCATATGTATCTATGGTTACTGTGCCGTGGTTTATTGGCTTTAAGATTGTTTAGTATCCAGCGGTTTCAGCATTTTCTCAATCACACTGCGTCTTTCTTCAAGGAAAGGCGGAAGGGCCAGAGATTCTCCCAGATGAAGAAGGTCCTCATCCGTATCAAAGCCCGGGCCGTCCGTAGCCAGCTCGAACAGGATACGGTTCCCTTCACGGAAGTACAGGGATCTGAAATAGAATCGATCCACAAATCCGGAATTTGGAAAGCCATAGCTGTTGATGCGAGGGATCCACGCCTTCAATTGCTCTTCATTCTCTACACGCAGTGCTACATGGTGTACACTTCCGCGTCCGGGGCGTTCAACCGGCAGATCGGTTCTTTCTTCAACATGAATTTCCGTGCCGCTGCCGCCTTCACCAACCTCGTACACTTCAATATCCGGCTGACTAGGAACAGAAGAAGGATAGCTGCCTTTGTGACGGAAACCCAGCACCTCGATCAGCACAGCTGCAGTATGCTCGCCTTGTTCCACTGTCAGCTGTACCGGTCCGAGTCCTACAATGGCGTGCTCCTGAGGAATGATACTCTTCTCCCAAGGTACTCCGCCGGCGACCCCTTCATTATGCTCATCGGAGACAAGAATGAGGCGCTGTTGTTCAAAATCACGAAATGCCAGCGTCTTGCGTCCTGCACGTTCCACGATCTCATCATGATCGACCTCGAGCTCCTCAAAGCGCTGCTTCCAATACGTAAGGGAGGCATCGCTGGGTACACGGAGCGAGGTTGCCGAAATACTATTTGTCCCTGTCCGGGTCTGTCCTGCATTTGGCATTTCGAAGAAGGTCAGCTCGGTACCGGGATTTCCTTTTTCATCACCATAGAAGAGATGGTACATTGAGTTGTCGTCTTGATTTACCGTTTTTTTGATGAGACGAAGGCCCAGGGTCTTGGTGTAAAATTCAAAGTTTTCTGGTGCTTTGGCTGTAAGTGCAGATACGTGATGGATTCCTTTGATTGCAGCGAGTTCCGTCATAATAAGTCAACCTCCCTATAATTTATATCGTAGTTTTATAAAAAATCCGCCTGGATTGGCAGTTAGTCTTGCAGCTTCTTGAGCAGCTTAAGCAGCTCCTTGCGCTCGTCTTTGCTTAGTTTGCTGAATTGGGATGCTTGGAATTGCTCTTGTGCTGGTACAACCTCGTCATATAATGCTCTGCCTTGATCGGTAAGGGATACATATTTGGTCTTCCAGTCTGTTTCCCGCTGGATCAGTCCTAGATCCTCCATTTTACTCAATAGCTGAGTAATATTACCCTTGGTAACAAGCAGCTTGTTCGCCAGCTCCTGCTGTGACATCCGCTCTTCGGTGCCCACCTGAACGAGGACGTCGAATTGAGCTGTTGATAAATTCCAGGCCTTTAAATGCTGATTATTTTCCCGGATGTTATGGTTATAGATGCGGGACAGCCGGAACCATAGCAGCAGACCGAGCCGTTCTTCCGGTTTAGACAAGTGGGGAGGAGTGAAGTTTGCTTCATTCATTCGGAGTCCCTCTTTCAATAAATATTGAGTTTAGCACTAAACTTATTATCATCAGTTTATAGTTAAACTGATGATCTGTCAACTGTCTTTTTTATGTTAAATTTGATGAGTTTCTTCTATATGATGGCTGTTCATCCTCATAGAGATCCATTATGATCGAATAAACTTTATTCTCGAAAGGAAGAGGAGAGATCCGTGCATACCATTTTTGCTGACCTATCCATCTTCAATCCTTATAATGCACCGAGGTTTGAATTTATGTCTCTTGCTCATGCAGGAGCAGTGGCTGTCCTTATTGTTCTTCTGCTCGCGATGTTTATGTATCGACAGAAGCTGAGGAACTCCGAATCGGCTAGAAAAACACTGCGCTACATATTACTGGCATTGCTGCTTCTATCGCAGCTCATGCTTGAAGCGTGGTATCAGATCTATGATCTATGGGATCCGGCTTACACGCTGCCGCTGGAGCTATGCAGTATTACGCTTCTTCTATCATGTGTTATGCTGGTGACCCGAAATCGCGTTCTGTACATAATTGTGTTCTATGCTGGAATCTGCGGTGCGCTGGCTGCACTGATAACGCCTGATTTGGTATATACATTTCCTCATTTTCGATTTATACAATTCTTCATCGCGCATGGTTCTATTATCGCTGCCGCGTTATATATGACCTGGATTGAGCAGGTCAGGCTGACAATAACCTCGGTTCCGCTCTCCATGCTGCTGCTTAATCTCATTGCTGGCATCGTGTGGTGCTTCAATCAAGTATTCGGGGCAAATTATATGTTCCTGTCCCACAAGCCGGAGTCACCTTCTATATTAGATATGCTCGGACCCTATCCCTACTATATTCTTGTCGAAGAATGGGTCGCATTCGTGTTATTCACCATGATGTATATCGTCTTCTTCTATCTTCCATCACGAGCCGCAAGCAAGGCGGTAAGCAAGGATCATGTATCGCTCTAATAAAACAGGAAAACAATGTAACTCAAGGAAAACCCTGCTGATTTCAATCAAATCAGCAGGGTTTTTCTCACTTGAAAAGCAACAAATCTAACAAAACTTAACCTGAAGTTTACACTGCTATGACCATGTGCACTTGGCATCAAGTTAGACTAGGTCCGTAAAGAGAGATCCTTAACCAATGGAGGTTCGCTAAATGAAGGTGGAATTGCACTGTCACACCCGGATTTCGGATGGCTCCTGCACTTTCGAGGAAGTACTTGAGCTGGCTGAGCAAGAGCATGTCACTTGTCTAGCAATAACGAATCATGACACAACTTCAGGTCTCAGTGAAATGATCCTCCGAGGCACTGAGAAAGGGATAGAAGTCATACCCGGAATTGAAATATCGGCCTACGATTATACAAGACATCGTCGGGTTCACATATTGGGCTATATGGTACAACCGGCTGACGAGGGCATCGCCGAGCTGTGCCAGCCGCTGATCGAGCGGAGACATGAGGGCTGCAGACGGGCAGTCAATGTTCTCGCAGCTAACGGATATCGCATTACTTGGGAACAGGTGCTGGAGTATGCAGCAGGCGGAACCGGTGTCTATAAGCAGCATATTATGCATGCGCTGATTGATGCAGGCTATACAGACTCGATCTATGGCGGGCTGTATAAAACGTTGTTCTCCCGTGGAAGCAATGGAGAAGCTCCAGGCATTGCCTACATGCCGATGGAATATGCGAGTGCGCAGGACGCGGTAAACACGATTTTGCAGGCGGGAGGCGTTCCGGTATTAGCTCATCCGGGTCAGTACGACAGCTACGATATCGTTCCTGAGCTCGTGTCTTATGGCCTGCAGGGGATAGAGAGACTGCATCCGCTGCATGGACCGGAAGACGAGAAGCGAGTCACACAGCTCGCTGAAGAGCACGGACTATTTATGTCTGGCGGATCTGATTTTCATGGCTTTTATGGTGAGAAGGAAGTGCGCCTCGGCAGCAAAAGTCCAGGGATGGATACAGTAGCGGCAATCAAGGCCAGCAAAAGGAATCTTCACAACTCAGGGCCTGATCTGATTATACGATAACAGGAGGGAATGCCGGAATGTCGGATGAGATGGAAATTATGGATTATTTCGTTTCAAGCATTCAATCGGGAAGGTATGAGCCGCATGATAAGCTGCCATCCGAGAATGAGATTGCGGACAGGATGAAGGTTCCCCGTATCACGGCCCGCAAGGCCTATCAGAGACTGCAGGAGCTGGAATATATCTACTCTATACAGGGCAAAGGCAGCTTTGTCAGGGACAGGCATCAGCAGATTCCACTGGTACTTAACTCGGATAAAAGCTTCAGCCAGAAAATGATTGAGATGGGCTTCGACTATCAATCAAGAAATATTTTGTGCGAAAAAGTAGAGTTCAATCACAAAATATATGAAATGCTTCAAGCCTCGGAGCATGAAAATGTGTATCGAATAGACCGGCTCAGATTGATAGAGGGTCAGCCCCTCGCCTTGCACAGCTCATACGTGTCAGAGACCCGGTTTCCTGATATCGGGCGTGTCGGCAGAGAGCTTGGCTCGATGTTTCAATACTACCAGAGCAAAGGATATAGCGTGTTTCAATCCCGTCAGACACAATTACGGCTAACTTATCCGAACAAGCTTGAGCGGGAACTGCTGGAATGCTCCAGCTTGATCCCTTTGCTGGTGCTGGAATCGGCTTGCGTAGACAAGGAATCGGGACAAACGCTGGAAGTCAGCAAAATTATGTACAGGGGAGATTCATTTACTTATGTCATCTAATTCAGCCATTGCCGGCTCGACGAGATTGGAGGCTCATTATGAAAAGGAAGCAGAGGACAGAGATACTCATCAGCAGACCGCCTGCATTAATGAAGTCATTGGCGGATGAAATTGTGAACAAATATGGGACAAGCATCATTGAAGAACCGAATCCGGGACTTGTAATGGTGAAGGTACGGGAGACAGCGAAGCAAAGTCTTTTTTACCTGGGTGAAGTGCTTGTAACGGAATGCAAGGTCAAGGTAGGCGAATCCATCGGTATCGGTCTTGTCAGAGGCGAGGAGAGCGAAGCAGCATATCATCTTGCAGTGATCGATGCAGCCTATTCGGCAGAGCTGGAAGAAACAGCGCATTGGGAAGCTCTTCTGCAGAAGGAGCAGCAAATGCTGGTCGAAGAGCGGGCCGAGAAGCGCCGGAAGCTGCTCGTTACAAAGGTTGATTTTGACACGATGGATCAGGATTAAGGGGGAGCAGATATGCTGAATCAAGTTCATGACATACAGCAGGCTTATCGAAGAGTAGTAGATGCATTATCGAGACCGGGAACCATACAGGATCTGTCTGATGCTGCCCGTAAGCTGGATCATAGAGCAGACTGCTATGGTGTCACCTTGGTGCTCGCGAGAATGCTTCTGGATACAGAAGTGACCTTTAAGGTCATTGGGGACAACGAGGACGAGCTGACACAGCACATCAGCCGTCTGACTTATGCCAAACGAGCAGAGGTGCATGAAGCAGATTATATATTCGTTACACATACCGCGGTCCCCGGCAGCCTGTCTGAAGCACTGAAGCTCGCCAGAATGGGAGAGATGAACGATCCGCACCTGTCGGCAACACTGATCGCAGAGCTGCCTAACGTCGTTGGAGGAGAGCGCCGCTTACTTCGAGGGCCTGGAATCGATCAATGTACGATGTGCGAAATGCAAACCACAGGCGACTGGGAGGCGGTTCGTGCGGAGCGGAATGCAGAATTTCCACTCGGTGTCGATATGATATTCGCCGATGGTTCTCATCGAGTATTGGCTTTACCAAGAACGACTCAAATGGAGAAGGAGGTGCATTAAATGGGATACGTTGCGGTCAAAGGGGGCACGAAGGCGATTGAGGAATCGCTTCGGCGTCTTCAATACGAACGGGTGAAGCGAGGACAGACGCTGTCCACCTCACACATTGAGGCCGGAATGCGGGGTCTCATCGATCAAGTGATGTCTGAGAGCAGTATGTATAGTGAATCCCTCGCGGCACTTGCCATTAAGCAGGCAGAGGGGAATCCCGAGGAGGCAGTATTTCTGCTAAGAGCCTACCGCTCCACTCTGCCGCGCAAAGCCTACTCCCAGGTGGTCACATCCGATCAAATGCGGGTAGAGCGCAGAATATCGGCATCATTTAAGGACATTCCAGGCGGGCAGATCCTTGGAGCGACGACGGATTACTCCCACCGGCTGCTCGATTTCGAATTGCGGGAAGAGACAGACACCGACATTCGAGAATGGCTTGCTGCATTTTCTAAGCAAACGGAAACAGAGGCAGGTGCACATCCAGAGACAAATGCTGTGAATACCTTTGAAGACATTGAGGATGGTCAGCTTCCCAAAGTGCTTGATTACCTTCGCCGGGAAGGTCTGATTCCAGAATGTCCGCCAGATCATACCGAGCCGGATGATGTGACACGGACGAGCCTGGCTTTTCCGGCCAGCCGCAGTGAGAAGCTGCAGATCTTGTCCCGTGGACAGACGGGTGCGGTAACCTCCCTAGCTTATGCAGTTATTCGAGGTTATGGCATGGTGCATCCCACCGTGGGCGAGCTGCGGGTAGGGCATCTCCCTGTTTATGTAAACAGTCCTTTTGAGGGTGATGAAGACGAGGAGGATGCTTATTACATTGGAGACATCCAGGTTACAGAGGTGGAGATGCTTGTTCCAAGCACGGTAGATAAGGAGCATGGGAAGAAGGAGCTGGAGTTCGACTTCGGTTACGGATTATGCTACGGCCAGAATGAGACGAAGGCTATTGCAATGAGTATTCTGGACAAGAGCCTGGAGGCTGGTGACAAGACCATTCCAACACAGAATGAAGAGTTTGTGCTCTATCATATCGATTCGGTGGAATCGACCGGATTTATCTCTCATTTGAAAATGCCGCATTACGTCACATTCCAATCCAAACTGAATGATGTGCGCAAGATCAGAAAGGCAGCTGAATCCAGCGCCGCAGAGGAGAATCAATATGCATAATGCCTATAATTTCGCTTTTCTGGATGAAGGATCGAAACGGGAAATTCGCCGGGCGACCTTGAAGGCGATCGCCATTCCGGGGTATCAGGTTCCATTTGCTTCAAGAGAAATGCCTATCGGACGGGGTTGGGGGACTGGAGGATTACAGCTCACACTGTCGCTTATCGGTCAAGCTGACAAGCTTAAAGTGATTGACCAAGGCTCGGATGAATCGGTTAATGCGGTCAGCATCAAGAAGCTGATTCAGAAGACGACCGGCATACAGACCGTTGACGATACGGAAGAAGCGACACTGATTCAATCCCGCCACCGGGTACCAGAGGTGCCGCTTCAGGAAGGACAAATATTAATACTTCAGGTCCCTATGCCTGAACCACTTCGTGCTTACGAGTCCAGCGAGCTGCAGACGAAACGGCTTCATGGGGAGAAGGAGTACAGCGGAGCCTGGCTGATGTTGTTCGAGCAGATTGTGAAGTATGGAGGTATATCAACCGGTGCCGACCATCCGGTTATGGTGCAGGATCGCTATGTTATGGCGCCAAGCCCGATCCCCAAATTTGATAATCCGAAGCTGGACAGCTCTAAGGCGCTTATTCTTCTCGGTGCCGGCAGGGAGAAGAAGATCTACGCTGTACCGCCTTACACCACAGTGAAGTCACTGGATTTCGAGGATGTACCGTTTGCACCGGAGAGCTTCATTGGCGTCCAATGTGTTCAGTGCGGAGCTGAGCATGTGTTTATGGATGAGCTGTACGATGCAGATACAGAGACGACATATTATCAATGTAATGATACCAGCTACTGCCTGGCTAGAAAAAATGAGCAGAGTGCTTATATAGAGGAAAGACGCTGATGAAGAGGGGGGAGAGGGCGATGCATGCTGCAGATGAGCCTATTTTGAAAATACGAGAATTGAATAAGCAATTTGGTACGGGCTGCACGAGATGCAGTAATTCGGCAGACAGACAGCTCGACCGTAACTATTGTCCGGTTTGCGGGACCGTGTATTCCTGCCGGGACATCAGCTTTGATCTGTATCCAGGGGAAGTGCTGGGGATCGTTGGAGAGAGCGGCAGCGGTAAATCCACACTGATGAAATGCCTGTATTTTGATCAGGAGGTCACCAGCGGGGAAGCCATACTTAGCGTGTACAAGGACGGTTCATTCAATCTGTTCGAGGAGTCTTCTCAGCAAAAAAGATACATCCGCAATCAGCTGATGGGCAAGGTATACCAGAATCCGGTGCTCGGTCTGCGGCTTCGGTTCTCTTCCATCGGCAATATTGCAGAGAAGATGATCGCAGCAGGAAGCCGCCATGTGCGTACGATGGAGGAACGCGGGAGTGAGCTGCTCACGAAGGTTCATATTCCTGTGTATCGTATGAAGGAAGCACCAGAGAACTTCTCTGGCGGAATGCAGCAGAGAGTTCAGATTGCGAAGGCATTATCTAACAATCCGCCGATTCTTCTGCTCGATGAAGTGACGACAGGGCTTGATTTGTCCGTGCAGGCGAGTGTGCTTGATCTGATCAAGCATTTGCAGAGAGAGCTGAATATCAGCATTCTGCTGGTATCCCATGATCTGGGAGTCATTCGCATGCTGGCCGACCGCACCCTGGTCATGCTGGACGGACAGATTATTGAACAGGGCTTAACGGATCAAATTCTGGAAGATCCTCAGCATGCGTACACACAGCAGCTCGTTCACTCGTTATTGTAAGGAATGCAAGGATGATCGTAAGAATTGAAGGATCGTAATGAAAATGGGGAAGGGAGTCGTTCCTATGTATGTGATTACAGGTGGAATTATTGTGACAGAGGAGGCTCTTCTCGAGGGCTATGACCTTCTGATAGAACATGGGCGGATTGCAGGATTGGTTCCTGCAGGGGAGGAAGTACACCGATCCGATGCGGAGATTATAGATGCGAAAGGCGGTTATGTCACGCCGGGCATGATTGATATTCATTCCGATTATATTGAGCACATGACGGCTCCTCGGCCCACGTCGCTTATTCATTTTGGCCTGAGTCTGAGGGAAACAGAGAAGGAGCTGATCTCGCACGGCATCACGACGATGTATCATTCATTATCCATCTTCAAATCAGCTGATTACAAGTACCGACCCATTCGAGAGCCCGAGAATGTGCGCAAGCTGCTCGAGCTGATTAATCAGACACACTATGAGAAGCATTTGATTCGCCATCGCTTCCATGCTCGCTTCGAGATCGATAATCTCAGCCAGGTAGATAATCTGAAAACCTACATTAAAGAGGATAAAGTACATCTGGTCTCATTCATGGATCATACCCCTGGACAAGGACAATACAGGGACCTGGAGGTCTATAAGAAAACGATTCGCGGCTACGATGATGTGACGGACGAAGGACTGAGCGTGCTGATTGCTAACCATCAGACGAAGGAGAAATTGACGGCAGAGAGCATCAGAGAGATTGCAGAACTAGCGGCCTCGCGAGGCATTGCCATTGCATCCCATGACGACGACTCGCTGGACAAGCTGGAGCTGGTACAGAGCTTCGGAGCAACCATCAGTGAATTTCCGATTACGCTAGAAATTGCACGTGAAGCCAAGAACAGAGGGATGTACACCATCGCAGGTGCGCCTAATGTCATATTGGGCGGATCGCACAGCGGCAATTTGTCTGCTCAGCAGGCTGTTAATGAGGGCGTCATCGATGTTCTGTGCAGCGATTATTATCCGGCTTCCATGCTGCATGCGGTCTTTCAATTGGCGAGTGAGCTGGACACAGATCTCGTGGAGATGTTTAAGCTGGTCAGCCTGAATCCTGCAAGAGCTGTTCAAATTGATGAGGAAGTCGGCTCCATTAAGATTGGTAAAAAAGCAGATCTGCTAATTATCGAGCGTCTTGAGCCGGATCAATTTCCGGTGATTACGACCGTGATGGTCGACGGTAAGCTTATTCAGCAAACGAATTATCGGATTTAGGTTCATAGGAGCGATTAATATAGGGAAATAGGAGGAGGAAGGGATGACACAACACCTGCTGTCCATTGAAGGACTGTCAAAATCCTTTACACTGCATCACATGAATCAGCAGATTGATGCACTTCATCATATCAATCTTCATGTGAAGGAAGGAGAGTTCGTTGGTATAACGGGAAAGAGTGGAAGCGGGAAGTCGACGATTCTGAGATGCATATACAGAACCTATCTGCCTGGGGAAGGGGAGATCTGGTATGATTCAGCACAATTTGGCAGGATCAACCTGGCTGCGGTGCCGGAGAGAATGATCAGCCAGCTTCGCCGATCTGAGATCGGCTATGTGTCTCAATTTCTGAACGTGATGCCCAGAACCTCTGCGAAGCAGCTGGTACGTGAGGCGGTGCTTGAGATGGGACATGACTCGGACTATGCGGAAGTCGAAGCAGTGAAGATGCTGACTCACTTCGAGCTGGATGAGGAGCTCTGGAACAGCTACCCAGCAACCTTCTCCGGAGGTGAGAAGCTCAGGCTGAACATTGCTAGAGCAATGGTGAAGCGTCCCCGGCTTCTGCTGCTGGATGAGCCGACGGCAAGTCTCGATGAAGCCTCGAAGCTCAGAGTGAAGATGCTGATTGAGCAGCTGATGCAGGAGGGGACGACCATGCTGGGCATTTTTCACGACCTGGAATTTATGGACAGCCTCTGCACCAGGGAGTACCGAATTACCGAAGGCTCCTTCCAAGGTACATTGAATTGAAATGTTATTTAATCATCTGAATCTGATGGAAAATATCGATATATGTATGTATGTTAATCGTATTTTATTTCGGGAGGGTATAGGATGAAGAAATCGTTAGCTGTTGTATTAATTCTGACACTTGTCGTGGTCTTGGCAGGCTGCGGGAACGGGGGAGAGGGTACTTCTGCAGATTCCAAGGACACGCTGACTTTTGTATGGTATCCCAATGAATCCGGAGCGGATCTCAAGGATGCAAGGGAAGAGTTCGGTAGAATTATAGAGGAAGCAACCGGCAAGAAAGTCGAACATCAAACGACTACAGACTATATCATCGCCATTGAGGCGATTACGAATGGAAATGCGGATCTTGCTTTTATGGGTCCTCAAGGCTATATCGAGGCTCACACCAAGAATGAAAAGGTGCTGCCTTTAGTCGTTCCAAGTGGAGAGTCGGGTACGCTGGAGGATGCGGTGTACTACAGCTGGCTAAGTGTCAAAAAAGGAGAGGAAGAAGCTTATAAGAGCGGCGATCAATTCGCCATTGATGAAATTGCCGGCAAGAAGTTTTCCTTTGTATCCAACTCTTCAACCTCCGGCTTCAAAGTTCCGTCCTCTGGCATTATTACGTATTTCAGCGGACAGGAACAATATAAAGATTTGACAGAAGAAGATTTGCTGATGGGCGGAGATGATCAATTCTTCAAAGAGGTGCTGTTTGGCGGCTCCCATCAGGGCTCAGCCGTGAACCTGCTTACAGGCAAAGCAGATGTAGCTGCTTTCTGTGATACCTGTGTGTCCAATTATGTGGAGCTTACAGAAGGTGAAGCGAATAAGCCGGGCGCGGTATATACCGTAAAAGACGATGCAGCCGAGCCGTTCAATACACTTCCAGGTGAGCAATTTTCACTAATTTCGGTTACGCCAGTCCTGAATTCTCCTTTTGTAGTGAACACCGATACCGTAAGTGAAGACGATATTGCCAAGCTTGAGGAGCTGTTTACTTCAGAGAAAGTGACAAACAATGATAAGATCTTCCTGCCTGTGGATTCCGAAGCTTCCGGTTTGTTCAAGAAGAAGTCAGGGGATGAGAAATTCCTGCCTGTGGAAGATGAGTGGTTTAATCCAATTCGAGAATTATCGGGTCTGTAATGAATGAATAATCAAGGAATGTAAGTTGAGAGTTAGGAGGCTGCATGGCTATGACGAAGTTACTTCAGCTGAATGAGGTGCACAAGCAATATGGCCAAGATACGAAAGCACTGACCAACGTGAATTTTACAGTGAACAGCGGAGAATTCGTATCTATTATCGGTCCTTCTGGAGCAGGGAAATCGACGCTTCTTCGGTGTATTAATCGAATGATCGATTCAAGCAGCGGAGATATTGTATTTGATGGACAGAATGTAAACCGTCTCAAGAAGAGTGAGCTAAAGCAGCTTAGAACCCGAATCGGCATGATTTTTCAGCATTATAATCTTGTGGAGCGTTTAAGCGTCATTGAGAATGTGCTGCATGGAAGGCTAGGCTATAAGTCAACGTTTGCCGGTATACTTGGCCTTTATTCTGAGCAAGAGAAGAGACAGGCCTATGCCATATTACAGATGCTTGGACTGGAGAAGCAAATCTACAAGCGCTGTGATCAGCTGAGCGGCGGGCAGAAGCAGAGAGTAGGCATTGCACGTGCACTCATCCAGGATCCGAAGCTGCTGCTATGTGATGAGCCGATTGCTTCACTTGATCCGAATGCATCCCAGACCATTATGGAGCACCTTCGCAGTATTTGTTCCTCCATGGGAATTACGGTACTTGTCAATCTTCATCAGGTCGATGTTGCCTTGAAATATTCGGACCGGATCATCGGGGTCAACAAGGGTGAGATCGTATATGACGGCTTGCCTGCTGGAGTCGGACCAGAAGAGCTTCAACTTATATATGGCTCGAGGCTTACGGAGTATATGTCGGCTGACGGAGGAAGTCAGTATGCAGGTTAATTTCTTTGCTCGAAAAAGAAGAAACTCCCTGATCTATTGTGCTTTGATTCTCGTTCTTACCATCTGCGCGATCATCATTACTGAATATGACGTAGTCAAGGGCTTCACCTCAGTGCCTAAGGCAGCGGAGTGGGCAGTATCCAATTTCTATCCAAACGCTGAAGCGATGGACAAGCTGCCTGACATCATTGCCTCACTGCTTGAGACACTGCTTGTGTCGATAGCGGCAACGACAATTGCTGCTGGCTTTGCCCTGTTCTTCGCGATCATGGGATCACAGACAACGGGCGGTGACGGTGTGCTCAGCTTCATCGGCCGCTCTGTTGCCACTTTGTTTCGGAATATTGATGTTGCCGCCTGGTCGATGATTCTGCTTCTATCCTTTGGCCAGAGTGTGCTTACCGGATATTTTGCCTTGTTCTTCGGCTCCTTCGGGTTCTTGACAAGGGCTTTTATCGAATCGATAGATGAAGTCAGCAACAGTTCTGTTGAAGCGCTGCGTGCAACGGGGGCCAGCTTTTTATGCATCATTTTCAAATCGGTGATCCCCTCCAGCATACCGCAAATGATCAGCTGGATTCTGTTTACCGTCGAGACGAATATTCGGAACGCAACACTTATCGGTATTCTGACAGGAACAGGAATCGGCTTCTTGTTCAGTCTGTATTACAAAAGTCTTAATTACAGCTCTGCCTCACTCGTCGTCCTGGTTATCGTTGTAACGATCCTGTTGATTGAGACGATATCGAACTATGTGAGGAGGGTTATTCTGTAATCATGGAGCATTCTTCTTATGAGTTAAGAAAAGGCACGGATTCAATGCCTGAGCAGCGAATCAAGGCGAAGCCCTTCAACAAGTCGTCCTTTGTCATCACAGCAACCCTTGTTGTGCTGCTCATTCTTACCATTTACGGATTTTTGACGTTTGATTATAAAGATCTCCAGTTCTGGGATGCGGTTCTCTCGACAGGGGAGACCATTAGAACGATGTTTCTAGAACCGCAGATGAATCATTTTACATTCGGGGAAGCATTGAAGCAAGTCAGCATAACGCTGGGACTCGCCTTCCTGACAACGATCTTTGGCGGAGTCATTGCCTTGTTTCTGGCACTGCTTGCAGCAAGAAATCTAAGCACAAAGACGGTATCTGTTGTGGTGAAGGCGATCGTATCCTTCATTCGGGCGGTTCCGACCGTGCTGTGGGTATTAATATTTGCGGTCGCTGCAGGGCTTGGAGGCGTCGCTGCTGTAATCGGGATGACATTCCACTCCGTCAGCTACTTGGTCAAGGCGTTCTCGGAGTCGTTCGAGGAGCTGGATAAAGGGGTCATCGAAGCCTTGAAGGCAAGTGGAGCCGGCTGGTGGAAGATCGTATTCCAGGCTGTTATTCCTTCCTCCATGTCGTACTTGATCTCTTGGACCTTCATGCGTTTCGAGATTAATTTTGCCGTTGCTGTTGCCATGGGTGCAGCCGCTGGGGCTGGTGGTATTGGCTTCGACATGTTTATGGTGAGCAGCTTCTACTATGATGTAAGAGAGGTCGGGTTTATTACTTATCTGATCCTGGCCTTTGTCATTGTGCTTGAACTCGTAGCAACACAGATCAAGAAAAGATTGAAGGTTCGTAGTTGAGAGGTTTAACATGTTTAAAATGCTATTAGCTTGCAAGTCTTACAGCAATTAAAAACCTCCAGACTTGCTGCTATATAGCAGTAAGTCTGGAGGTTCTTTCATACGTCTTGCCTTATTATCCGCGAAGCAGGGATTCTGCTCCATCAATATAGACTTCGGTGCCGGATATGTGGGAGGCTTCATCTGAAGCCAGGAACAAGACCAGGGAAGCGACTTGGTCAGGCTTGCCCGACTTGCCGGCCAGCGGCTGATCTCCCTCAGGGAATTCCACCGGAATTTGAACCTGATCAAGATCCTCAGAGCGCTCGGTCTTGGAATCAATATTTGTGTCGATCGCCCCTGGATGAACGGAGTTGACCCGGATTTTATATCTGGCGAGCTCCAGAGCCGCCATTTTCATAAATGCTGCTTGACCGGCCTTTGTCGATGCATAAGCAGAGAAGCCGATATTCGAGAATACGCGGTTACCATTGATGGAGCTGTTAATAATGATGCTTCCGCCATTCTCCTTCATGTGAGGTATCGCGTATTTTACCGTGGCGAACGTACCTCTCATATTAATACACATCGTTTGATCCCAATCTTCGATTTCCATCGTTTCAATGGGCGCCATTTTTCCGTTTACACCGGCGTTGGCGAAGACAACATCAATCCGACCTGCCCGTTCTGCAACGGTGTTAATCGCATTCTCCACCATCTCGGGCTTAGCAATGTCGCATTCAATGACTTCCGCCGTTCCGCCGTTTTGCTCAATCCTACTTTTGGTTTCTTCTGCTCTTTCGACGGTTCGATCAAGCATGAATACGTGAGCACCTTCCTCCGCTAAACGAAGGGCAGCGGCTTGCCCTATGCCGGAACCTCCCCCGGTCACAATGGCAATCTTATTCTCAAAACGAAGATTCGGCATAACGATTCCTCCCTAATCCATAGTCTATAATTCGTGAAGCTTTCTAACGTAGAAATACCCCTGTCGGAGGTAGGTTGAATCATAGGGAAGAGGGGGAGTGCAACATTTTGCAAAATCCCCAAGTACAGGACCTGTCTTCACAGGTCAATACTTGGGGACTTCGTCATTTTATTTATATTTGTGCCAATCGAGGTTGCTGTTGTCAAGAAGATATTCAAAGTTGTTATCTAATTTTTTTTGCTCTGCCTTCTTCTTCTCTTCTGCCAGACGGCGAGCTTCTTCCTGTCGCTGCAGATCGGCTGCCTTAATTTCCTTGGCCTGCGCCTTGAGCTTGCCGAGCACTTCATCGCTCAGCATGTCCTTCAGCGTCGCTGCTCCGGATTCTTCACGGCTCGAAGTACGGTTCGTCGACTGTCGGGACGGCGTGTTTCTTTTTTTGACCATGATGATCCCTCCGTTTCATCGTAGCAAAATTATAACAGGTACACAGGGTGAATTGGAAGTATAAGTAGCAGGAATGTTGAATAGGAATAAATTAATGATAGCGCTTTCTAAAAATTGGTGTAATATAAAGTAGAGGAAGAAATAAGCGAACTAGAGTATATAGCTCATTTTGAACACCGATACTACGACTAATTAAACAGTGAAGGGGTCGTTGCTATTGGAACTAAACACGCAGCTATTAAAAGGGTTAATGTGGGGCATTCTGCTCAGTGTTCCGCTCTGGATTTCGATTATGGGATGGATTAGCTTAATATGGCGATGATTTGGCATAAATGGCGTACGTAATAAAGACCGGACAATCGAAGGAGTCCGGTCTTTTGCTGTTTTTTCTATTCAATTTTCTCTGGTTCCGGATAGTCGACACCCAGTGTGTCTACAGTGACTTTAGTCATTACTGGCGGGTCAACTGGCCGGTCATTCTGGTCTCTCTCGAGATTCGCTATTTCATCGACAACGTCCAGACCTTCGGTCACTTTACCGAATGCGGCATAAAGATTATCCAGATGCTCTGAATCCGCTTGTACAATAAAAAACTGGGAGCCTGCGGAATCCAGGTCATTGGACCGCGCCATGGATACGACACCGCGAACATGCAGCAGATGATTCTTCACTCCGTTGCTTGTAAACTCGCCCTTGATGCTGTAACCAGGACCGCCAGTCCCTGTTCCTTCAGGATCGCCGCCCTGTATCATAAAGTTCGGGATAACCCGGTGAAAGATCGTTCCATCGTAAAAGCCGCTGTTAGCGAGGGAAATGAAATTGTTCACGGTATTCGGAGCAATTTCGGGGTAGAGTTCCATTACGATCTGCTTGCCATTAGACAGCTCAATGGTAGCAACCGGATGAGACTTCGCAGGGTCAGGAACACCAATCCCTCCAAATTCAAGCTCGTCATTCTCTGCATTATCCTTTCCACAGCCTGCCAGAATAACGACAAGTGCAGTCAGGAGAAAGAGGAATTTGAAGCCTTTGGATCTGAACAACATGCTGTTTCCTCCTTGATATAGTTTAAATATGTTCTCATCATACCTTTTTTCTCTCCATTTAGAAACGTTCATCGGAATAGACACGAAAATGTCATAGCTGTAGAAGAGAGGAGCGTGATTGAACAAAAAACAAGCCGCTGCAATGAAGACACCGCAGCAGCTTGCACAATATCCTATTTTAGATTCATTTCTCTGGACTTCCGCCGGCGCCATTAATCAGATCTGTACCATGCATGGCATCCGGGTCTGGAGCTGCCGGATCGACTGGGCTGTTTGCAGCGATCTCATCTGCATCGGGTACGGCTGCTAGATCAGGCTCGCTGGATCGGATCAGCACATCCTGCCGATCCATAAAATCCTCGTCCGGTGCAAATTCAATGGAGGAGGTACTGCGCACATCCTGCATCGGTTCCTTTTGAGCCGTTTCGGCATCAAGTGGTGTTGTGTCTTCATCCAGACTTACGGTCTGTTCTGTATACGTATTTACATAATCCAAATCATCTTCAGGCAGGGTATTCAGCGGATCCGGCTCCTGCATGGATTTATAACGTTCATAGGCAAAATCGGCTTCGTTCGTATGTGGTTTATTCTCCATTTGATATCTCTCCTTAAAGTCTTATTTCTTCAAGTTCATGGGAATGCATAGCAGTTCATAGTTACGGATAGCGTGTCCATCTAGAACATAGGGAATACAAATTTAACGAGAAAGTATAGGAATCCGAAAAATAGGATGATGTAAGCTGCGTATTTGATAAATGTAGATGCGACTAAACTGGAATCAGATTTCTTCTGAACATCCTTGTGCTCGACTTCCACATTTCGATGTGTGTTATTCATTTTTTTATCCTCCTTCATGAATTTGAGAGGTCTAACCAAATGTACTTGACTATTTCTTAAACCGAGCTTTCGCTCCCGAATCAATTGGATAGAATGAATATAGTTTCTAAAAATCCATGTTAGCTATAAAATATAGAGAGTCATTAGGATTGGAGGAAGACAGGTGATGGAATGGTGTACATTCTCGAATATGATCGGATCGATTAAGATCGGTCAAAAAGCATCTACACCTGGTTACTCACGGACGGTCATTCGTAAACCTGACGGCCTCTATTGGTCTTCCGGCTTATGGAACGGCAGGATTGTTGAGATCAAGGACTACCTATTCTCAGATATATGGACCATCTACGAGGATGAGGAGAGTCTGGTCTGGTTTGAATATCGGGAGGAAGCAGAGCAGAAGGAACTAGAAATGATCAAGAATCAGTATGAGGCAGAGCGCGAGAGACTTCGGGATGAGCGCGATAATAGTATTGTAGATATCAATAAAGTGTGGAAAAATAAGGATGTGTATTAATTTTATCGAGTCTTGAGGTGTTCTAATGAAGATCGGGCCCAGAGTATCGGCGGCTATCATCTTGTGTTTACTAGGGGTACTCTTCATCCTGCCGCAAGCTGTCTTGCATGCACAGGATAAGGATATACAGAAATTGTCGCGGGACATGCTCTGGTTTAATGATAGTGTGAACGTCAGCTATGAGGAGCTGATGGAGGGAAATTATAAGTGGACAGCGATTGATGACAGCTATTCTGCTGAGGACATGGATCCATCTATCGCTCGTGCCGCATGGACTAGAATCAAGCTGCCAGCCGATCTGGATGAGAGGTCGGGTCTTTTGTTTGAATATATTTATGGACAGCAGATTGATATCTATATAGATGGAGAGCGTATATTAGGAGAATTCAACAATTATCCGTTTGATCGCAATCATATTCTGTTGTCTCTGGATCAAGAGGATTCAGGCAAGACCGTGTACATCTGGACACACAGCAGTGATAGAACTGTCGGATTGAGCCAGAACGCATGGACAGGTTCTTATAAAGACTTAAGCGGCATGTATCTTAGAGATGGTTTATCGTCTGTCCTAATGGGAGGTATCCTGCTGCTGCTTGCCGTCCTCATAGCGGTAACCTGTTTATTTATGACCCGGGTGAATACAAGACAGTGGTCCTCAATGATGGGGGTCATTATCTGCTTCGGGCTCGCTATCTTGTTGTATTCACCGACTTTGTATACGCTGTACCCTGATTACAGCTGGATTCTGGTTACAGGCTTCGAAACGGCTTTAATTCTGCTGCTGCCGCTCTTAGCCTATTGTTTTGAACAGATGATCGGACCTGGACCAGGCGGATTAATCAATAAGCTGTGGAAATCTATGCTGGTATACATCGCATTGTGCATGCTGGTTAGAGTGGTCAATGCATTAACGGGAGATTTCATTTATCCGTTTTATGAATTCTTGACCCGGCCTGTGTTTGGGGTTGTGTTTATTGTAGAGCTTATCTTGCTGACCTATTTTGCCATCCTGGAGGCACGCAAGGGGAACCGTAAAGCCTATTTGCTATCATTCGGTTCTGGAATATTTACAGTCGCAGCCGTTGTCGAATGGATTCTATATTACACCTTGAATTGGTATGATTTCTGGATGATGAAGTGGGGGATGGCTGCATTTACGGTGTCTCTCGTGATCATCAAGACAAATCCCTTATGGGGCAAGCATGAACAAGTAGAGCTGTATACGAAGGAGCTTGAAGTATTCAATAATGAGCTGCAGCGCTCGGAAAAGATCAAGATTATAAGTGAATTAGCGGCTTCTGTTGCACATGAGGTCCGGAATCCCCTTCAGGTAACCCGCGGATTTCTCCAGCTGATGAGCAAGCAGGAGAATTTGAGGAATCGAAGATATGTCAGTATTGCGATTGAGGAGCTCGATCGGGCATCCGAGATTATTAATGATTTTCTGACCTTTGCCAAGCCGGAATTTGATCAGATCAGGCTCATTAATCTAGCGGAAGAATTCAATCACATCGAAGGTGTGCTGATCCCGATGGCAAATCTGGAGGGCTGTGTCATCACGATGGATGTGCCCGAGAACCTGTGGGTTCGAGGAAACACCTCCAAGTTTAAACAAGCATTTATTAATATTCTCAAGAACAGCATAGAGGCCATTCAGGGCAGCGGCGAGGTTAGAGTCAAGGCTTATTCGAGAGGGAAGGAAATTTTTATTCATGTACAGGATACCGGAATAGGCATGGATGAGCAGGAGCTCATGAGACTCGGTGAACCTTATTTCTCCAATAAAACGAAGGGTACCGGGCTTGGCATGATGGTGACATTCCGAATCATTGAAGCAATGGATGGAAGTATAGAATATAGCAGCGAGAAAGGGATTGGAACGGAGGCTGTTATTCGTTTTCCTTCCGGTACTTGAGCTTGCAGCTCGTGTAGTTCATGTGTAATGGATAAAAAAGGGTGTGTTCGTCCAAACTAACGAAGTGCAGACAATTTATTGCAGCTAGAAAGGTGGACAGACACATGAACAAATATATTTCGCGCATCGCTTCTGCCGCTCTTCTGATCTCGATCATGACGGGGTTCGCAGGACAGGCCGGAGCTCAGGAAACGAAGACCCCGGATCCGGTATTTACGGAGTTTGAGGTAGATGCAAATTGCGGGCAAGGACATCACCTCTATTTCATGGATGAGACAGCCAAGATTCTGAATATGGATCTGAAGGAACTGGCATCCCAAATGGAACAAGGCAAGACCATTGCAAGCATTGCCCAGTCGAAGGGAATAACAGATAAGCAGCTCGAGAAGAAGCTTATTCCTGCCATCGATAAGCGGGTGGATGCCGCGGTCAAAGAAGGCTGTCTCACAAAAGAACAAGGCACCTCTATGAAATCGAATATTCATGCCCGGCTTGCCAAAGTGATCAACACGCCCCTCAGTGAGCTTCGCGGGCGGCATGCACATCATGGCAAAGGACATCGCTTAAATCGCGAGGAAATTGCCAAGTTTCTCGGTCTCACCCCAGATCAGCTCAATCAAGAGCTTCGACAAGGGAAGTCGCTGGCTGAAATTGCCAAATCAAAAGGCGTATCCGAGAAGCAGCTGGTGGATAAATTGAAGGAAGAGTTAACACCTGATCTGGAGAAGTTTATCCATCGAAAGATCAAGATCGAAAGGGCACCGGGAAAAGAAGCCCTTAAGCATGATCATAGCTAAAATCTAAATAAAAAATCCCCTCCAAGCAGGACCGTCATACATCGACAGACGAAGCTTGAAGGGGATATTTAATTACAGGGGAGAATAAACTGAAAATGGTGCAATCTCTTACGTCAGAGCACAGCACCTTCTGCCGGGACCGTCTTGTCCTTATCTCTCGCAGTCTTGTTCTTGGGTTTGCGCGCAAGACCTACCAGATATCTTGATCCAGGCAGCTTGGACAAGCCAAAGCTGATGAGCAGCGATATGATGACGGTAAGCAGGAATGTGATGATCGTTACCGGCAAATGATATCCAGACAGTTCCATCGGTCTAGTGAAGAATGCGATGCCGTAGATGACCATAGCATGGACGAGATAACCGCCGTATGAATATCTTCCTACCCATGTAAACAGCTTACGGAAACGGCTCTGCGGCGAGACGACGAGCATGAATCCATACAGCAGGAACATCTGTGTCAGAATCAAAGCAAAGGTCTGAGGCTTCAAATAGGTAGATATGTTCAGGTTCATCACATCAGAAGAGCCGCGAAGCACATCATATGCGAGCAGAGTGAATAATGCGATGGACAAGAACGCTGTCCAGGGCATGATTTTGAGTACCCATTTGCGAAACTTTTCGAGCATGAAGGCAACCAGAGCACCAAGTATAAAATAAAAGAAATACATAACAAAAGAATAAGATCTGTAACCAAGCAGTGTTTGCGTTATCCCGCCTGCTTCTGCTGCCCAAGCACCCATCTCATAATACGACAGATATAACAGATAAGCATAGGCGACGCCAGTGAGTACGATAATAGTGACAACCGTACGGTTCTGTCGTTTCGGATCCAGAGGCGCCAGTTTGCTCTTCAGAAACAGAGCAGCTTTCCGGAACAGCGGAAACAGCAGATAGAACTGGAACACCATAATGACGAACCACAGCTGATAACCGGCTTGAGGAACAAACCATTCACTAACAAGGCTTGTCCAGGTGTCAACACTCAGCCAGTTCGTGCCAGCCGTCAGTCTTACACTCAGCCAGTATAGTACCGTCCATAACAGGAACGGAACATAGATATCTCCGAATCTTTTGCGAATAAAGCTCGGATAGTGCAGCTTCTTCTCATAGTTATAGAACAGCAGTACGGCAGACAGGAACACGAAGGTCGGCGTTCCGAACCTTGTCAAATGATACACAATCATAAGCATGGTGGAATCAGGCGCGAGAATATCTGCCCGGTATATATATTCTGCGAGGCTGTGCTGCATCACAATCGCGAGGAATGCGAGTCCCCGCAGAGGTGTCAGCTCCTCGATTCTAGGCTTTTTCAATATTAGATAACCTCCTATCGTTGTTTCTGATGCCAAGAAGGCAGGCACTGGAGTCATTATTGTAACGAATCAACATTAAGAATAGATGAAATGACAAACAACATGAGCAAGTATACTACAACTCGGGACTGTGTGTGCTTGTAATTATTGTCTGTATATATTATCGTTCATGAAGAATCGTCAATTCCAGATATATAGAGTAGAGGAATGGAGGAGAAGCAATAATGAACCACCGTGAAGAAAGTAAGAACCTGTTTCAGACCCGAAAGTCTCACCGCAAATTTGACAAGAGCAAGCCGATCCCGCAGGCGACACTTGATAATATATTAACGGATGCACTGCGTGCACCATCCTGGGCGAATACCCAGCCTTGGGAAGTATTTGTCGCTACAGGCGACACCTTGGAAGCGGTCAGAGAAGCCTATTTGGCTGCATTTGATCGTTCAGAGCCATACCATACGGATGTTCCAGTTCCGAAGGAATGGCCTGAATATATGCAGGAACGGAGTGTCCGTAACAGCATACATATGTTTGAGTGCATGGGGATCAATCGTGAGGATGAGAAGGCAAGAGAGCTGAATCGACGCAACAACATTTCGTTCTTCGATGGAACAGCCTTGGTTATTATCTGTCAGGAACGATCGCTGACGGATTGGTCCACCATGGATCTAGGCACCTTCGCCGGATATCTTGTGCTGGCCGCTGAGTATCATCATGTGCAGAGTGTTCCCGCCTTCAATTCGATTGCTTATCCTCAAATACTTAGAGAGAAGCTGTCGATCCCGGATCATCTGATTATCCGCTCTGGTGTTGTTCTTGGCTATGCTGTTGAAGACAGTCCTTATAATGAGCATACATCGGATAGAGAAGCGCTGCACCAAATGGTTCATTTCCTAAACTAGGCTCTTCCATAATGTAGTGTGGTGACAGACCTTCAGCGATGGGGGTCTGTTGTCATGAAGCTCACAGTCTTGACAGCTCGATTTATAATGGTTAATGAAAGCGGTTTAAAATACCGGTATTGTAACGCACAGAGGAGGCGTAGCTACATTGAAGAAGATGATGCTGATCTATGCGCTTTTGATATTCGCTTTTTTGGTTTATATATTTCAATATAAAACAGAGGACGTGGACAATAGAGGAACCGCGGGTGAAGGACTAAGAGGAGATATTTCGGAGCGTTATGTGATGGTCACCTTTCAATCCGGCTCGGAATACTGGAAGAGTGTCCTGAAGGGCTTTGAGGATGCGGCTGATGCTCTGAATGTGTCCATTGAATATAGAGGAGCAACCGAGTACGACCTGCAGGAGCAGATTATGGTGCTGGACCAGGTGATTGCCAAGAAACCAGCAGGCATTGCCATCTCTGCTATTGATACGAATGGACTCGATGGCGTTATCGACCGCGCGATTGAATCAAACATCCCTGTCGTGCTGTTTGACTCGGGAGCACCGAACAGCAAAGCTTATTCATTCCTGGCAACGAATAATTATAACGCAGGATCGACAGCAGCAGCCCAGATCGCAAAGCTGACAGGAAGGGAGGGGCAGGTAGCCATCGTTACTGTACCTGGACAGCATAATCATACAGAGCGGATTCAAGGATTCAAGGATACGCTGGAGGCGGCCTATCCAATGATGGAAGTGGTCGACACAGTCAACGGAAAAGGAAATGCAGTAGATGCAGAGCAAGTGACGGCGGCACTGCTTGAGAAGTATCCGGATCTTGCCGGAGTATTTGTCACCGAGGCAGCAAGCGGTGTCGGTGTCGCTAAAGCGGTTCAGCAGCAGGGGGGTCCGGTTCAAATTGTGAGCTTTGATACGAACAAAGCCACACTTGATCTGATTAAGGAAGGTGCTATTGCGGCGAGCATCGCACAGGGAACTTGGAATATGGGCTACTGGTCCTTACAATATTTGTTCCATCTTCATCATGATCTAACAATTCCAGCTCCTTCTGCGACAGACGAGGTGTCACCGGTTCCAGTCCAGGTCGATACCGGAATTAATGTTGTTACTAAACAGAATGTGGAGCAGTATTATGCGAAATGAACGCAGATCTCCACGGTTATGGAACCGGCTTCAATTCAGTCAAATGCCGCTGCGTTATCAGCTCTCCATTCTTTTTGTACTGATTGGTATCGTACCAGCGCTGGGTCTTGGACTAATTGTAAATTGGACAGTCGATCGAATTGTGGAAAGGCAGGTCGAAGACAATACACTGCAGCTGATCGGAAAAGTGAATCAGTCGCTCGACAAGTCCATTGAGAATTTGCAGAACATTACCTATCTCACCGAATTTGATGAGGATGTTCAGCTGTTTATTGATGGTGATCCCGAAGCAAGAGAGCAGGTGAAGAGCTCAGGAAGTGTTCAGGCTTTTTTGCAGGGATTTACGACACTTCATCCCGACATTGCAGGCATACTGATTATTAATAATGAAGGGGAATATATAAGCAACGAAATGTATGCTGTAGACGATACAGATCTCACTCAAGAGAGCTGGTATCAGGATGCCGTGGATCATAAAGGGATCTTTACGGTCATCGGGCACCCTGGAGAGCGGAGAGTCACTACCCATGTGAACTATACACCGGATGAAGTGGTATCTGTATCCAGAGCTTTGGTTGATCCGGAGACCCGTGAGACGCGAGGTGTTATTTTGATTGACTTGAAGTTGTTCTCGATCGCTGGCATTGCAAGGGATGTCACGCTAGGTAAAGATGGATATTTAATGATTCAGGATCAGGATGGGAATAAAATCTTTGCACCGGATCAGTCCATCATTACTCAGCTGGAGGGCTCCTGGTTTGAAGATGCCTCCTATGGAACCTTTACGAAACAAGTCGGAGATCAGAACTTTCAGTTTCAATATCAAACCTCTTCTTACACAGGCTGGCGTACCATTGGGGTGTTCAATACGGGTGATTCAGCAATTGCCGTAAGAGAAATTCACTTTTATGTGATTTGCTATTTATTTATTGTTTGCTTGTTTGGACTAACGGCAGCCTATGTGCTGTCACAATCCATCTCAAGGCCGATTCATCACTTGATGAGCTTGATGCAGAAGGCGGAAAAAGGTGACATGACGCTGCGTAATCTCGGTAACCGTGGGGATGAGGTCGGAATGCTCGGTGTCAGCTTTAACCGGATGCTGCAGGAGATCAAGAAGCTGATGGCCATGAATCGGAGAAAAGAAAAACAGAAGCAGGCAGCTGAGCTGCGCAGTCTTACCGCCCACATCAAGCCGCACTTTTTGTATAACACACTGGATACCATCCACTGGATGGCACACAAGCAGGGGGCAGAAGATGTATCCGAAATGGTGAAATCGTTATCCCGATTGTTTCGGATCGGGCTCAGTAAGGGCAGCAGCATGATTCCGGTATCCGAAGAGATAGATCATATCACCAGCTATTTACAGATCCAGAAGACCCGTTATCGGGACCGGCTGAACTGCCAGATCGAGCTGCAGGAGGAGGCCAGAAAATTCTATGTCGTCAAGCTGATCATGCAGCCGATTGTGGAGAACGCGATCTATCATGGGATCAAGGCTAGGCGCGGTGCAGGTATCATTCGAATTCAGGTAGAACAGCAAACCGACTATCTTCTGATGACGATCACAGATAATGGGGCGGGCATGGATGAGGAGCGGCTTCAGCAGCTGAGGGAGAAGCTTGCCAATCCATTGATGACCATAGATAAGCAGCATGAAGAGATGGAGTCACAGAAGAGCTATGGCCTGTTAAATGTGCAGGCCCGAATTCAGCTTGCATTCGGAACAGACTATGGGGTACAGCTGGACAGCACGCTGGGGGAAGGAACGACGGTCACAATTAAGCATCCTTTGTTGACCGAGCCTCAAGTCATGGCTGACCACGAACAGGAGGAGGAGCTATGAATAAGCCATATCAAGTATTGATCGCTGATGATGAACCCATCATTCGTGAAGGAATCAGCGATTCGGTAGACTGGGCTTCACTTGGCATGGAGGTCATCGGACTCGCCGAAGACGGAGCGGAAGCACTGGAGCTTGTACTAGAACGGGGAGCTGATCTTGTGCTCGTCGATATGAATATGCCGATCATGAATGGTATCTCATTCATTCAGGCCCTTCGAGAGCAGAAGCAGGAATGCAGATGTATTATCATTACAGGGTATGATGAATTCAGCTATGCGCAGCAAGCGATTCGGCTGGGTGTGGAGGAATATATATTGAAGCCGGTTGAAACGGATGAACTGATGAGGGTGCTGCAGCGAATTAAGGCCTCACTCGATGAGGAGCAGCTGGAGAAGGAGAAACAGGCATCTGCCAGGGAGCATCTCCACAAGAGAAGGGAGGTGCTGCGAGAGCAGCTGGGACAGGAATGGGTACAAGGCAGACTGAATGAAGAGGAGCTTAGAATGCAGCTCAGTCTGCTTTCTCTTCCTACAGATTCTCCCGCAAGCTGTCTCGTGATCCGCTGGCCGGAGGCAAGCATGCCGAATACGATCTTGAAGGAAGGCGATCGCCAGCTGTATCTGTATGCGGTCAAGAACATTGTTGAAGAGCTGATTGGCACCTCGGAAGCGCTTGTGTTTAGAAATGGATCTGATCTGATTGTGGGGATCAGCTGGAGCAGGTTCACTCCAGAGCTGCTCATGAAGATCGAGGAGGCGGCCAAGGAGAATCTGGGTGTAACCATTCACACCGCGTCTGAGGATGTTGGAGTGGAGATGGAACTGCTGCAGGCATACAATCTGTGTAAGGAATGCATCTATCAGGAGGCTTCGCTATCTCCGCTCGTACGAAGAGCCCGGCAATACCTGCAGGAGCATTATCACAACCATGCTTTGACGCTGGAGCTGGTAGCTTCCGAGCTGGGAGTTTCACCGGTGTACTTAAGCCGTATGCTGAAGAAGGAGCTCGGAGAGTCGTTTATTGCCCTGCTGACTGGAATTCGGATTCACAAGGCGATACAGCTGCTGAATAGCAGTAGTCTTACCATGCATGAGATTGCAGATCATATCGGATATGAGAGTCAGCACTACTTCAGCACGGCATTCAAGAAGGTCATGGGCATTTCCCCGAATAAATATCGTAAGGGCGAAGCCTTTGTATAGAGGACCAATATAGATTCATGGAAGACATAGCTCTTCTTTTTAAAAAAGCGCCGCAAGGCGTTTTTTTTTTGTTGCCACAGGACTCCTGTCTGGACATGACCAAGAAAGGTTTGATTTTTATAAAAACGGTTGCAAATGTGCAAAGACGCTTCAAGAAGGGATGAGATATCATATAGAAGAAACAAGGGATCAATGGATATGAAAGCGCTAACTATAAAAGCTTTAATCCAGGCACAATCGTATAAGCGAAAGGGTGGAAACGATGAAGAAAGCATTAACCTATCTTCTTCTCTTCGTGCTCGTTATCTCTTTGAGTGCATGTAATCTTGCGGAGACGACAGGCGGCAGCGAAAGTCAGGGCTATGTCGGTATTGCCATGCCAACGAAATCGGCGGAGAGATGGGTAGCCGATGGGAATAACATGGTGAAGCTGTTTGAAGAGAAAGGCTTCAAGACCGATCTGCAATATGCGGAGGATGTAGTCGAGAATCAGATTGCACAGATCGAGAACATGATTACGAAAGGCGTGGATGTCATCGTGATTGCATCCGTTGACGGGAATACATTAACCGATGTGATCAGCAAGGCTCATGACCAAGGCATTCGTGTCATTGCTTATGACCGATTGATCCGTAATACAGAGCATTTGTCCTATTATGCTACATTTGATAATTTCCAAGTCGGTGTACTTCAAGGATCTTATATAGAGGAGAAGCTGGGCCTGAAGGAAGGCAAGGGACCGTTTAATATCGAGCTGTTTGGCGGATCACCGGACGATAACAATGCTTACTTCTTCTTTGACGGTGCCATGTCTGTACTACAGCCGTACATTGACTCCGGTCAGCTGGTTATACGAAGCAAACAGAATTCAATGAGTCAAATCGCTACGCTCAGATGGGATGGAGCGGAAGCGCAGAAGCGGATGGATAATTTGATCAGTGCGCATTACTCGAATGAGAGGATTGATGCAATTCTCGCTCCAGCCGATTCGTTGAGCCTTGGCATCATTTCTTCCCTGAAAGGTGTAGGGTACGGAAGCTCGAACAATCCGATGCCTGTAATAACCGGTCAGGATGCTGAGCTGTCCTCCATTAAATCCATCGTTAGAGGAGAGCAGACACAAACCATATTTAAGGATACTCGCCAGTTGGCGGAGCGAACGGTTGCTATGGTTGAAAGCGTTCTCTCTGGCACCGAAGCAGAAGTGAATGATACGGAGAGCTACGATAATGGAAAAATGGTCGTGCCGTCCTACCTGCTTGAGCCGGTATCTGTGGATGCGACGAATCTGGAGGAAGTAGTGATTGATTCCGGATATTACACCAAAGAAGAAGTTGGGCTGAAATAGAATGACTGTTAACTTTTGATGCGGGAAGGTGAAATCATGGCTGAATATATACTTGAAATGCGTGGGATTACAAAGGAATTTCCCGGTGTTAAAGCACTGGAGAATGTAAACCTGAAAGTGAAGGCAGGCGAGATTCATTCCTTATGCGGAGAGAATGGTGCGGGCAAATCAACACTCATGAAGGTCCTGAGCGGAGTATATCCTTACGGTTCCTACGAGGGAGATATTTTATTCGAGGATCAGGTATGCGAGTTCAAAACGATCAAGGACAGTGAGGAGAAAGGGATTGTTATCATCCATCAGGAGCTTGCGCTTATCCCGTACTTGTCTATTGCCGAGAATATTTTTCTGGGTAACGAACGGGCAACCAAAGGGGTGATTAATTGGCAGGAGACAATCTCGAAGACCTCAGAGCTGCTGAAGGAAGTGGGGCTGGATGAGAATCCTAACACGCTGGTCACGAATATTGGTGTCGGTAAACAACAGCTTGTCGAGATTGCGAAGGCACTGTCCAAGAAGGTGAAGCTGCTTATTCTGGATGAACCGACAGCAGCGCTGAATGAGACAGACAGTCAAAATCTGCTCAGACTGATGCTGGAGTTCAAGAGGCAGGGGATCGCTTGTATTCTCATTTCACATAAACTGAACGAAGTATCCGAGGTGTCGGACTCCGTAACAATTCTGCGAGATGGCAAGACGATCGAAACACTGGATATGAAATCGAAGGATATGAGCGAGGACCGAATTATCCGCGGCATGGTTGGCCGTGATCTAACGGATCGCTATCCGGAACGCAAGCCAAACATTGGTGAAGTGATGCTTGAGGTCAAGGACTGGACTGTATACCACGAGCATCATGCCGATCGCAAAGTACTGGATGGAGTCAATCTCAATGTACGGCGCGGAGAGATTGTAGGAATTGCTGGTCTCATGGGAGCGGGACGGACGGAGCTCGCGATGAGTATTTTTGGAAAGGCCTACGGACAGAAAATCTCAGGCGAGCTGCGCAAGGAAGGACAGGTCATTCACAATAACACAATCAATCAGGCGATAGATAATGGATTTGCCTATGTAACAGAGGATCGCAAGGACTATGGGCTCGTACTGATCCAGGATATTAAACGGAACATTTCGTTAACCGGGATCAACAAGCTGCAGAAGGCTTCTGTTATTAATGAGAATGAAGAAGTGATCGTTGCAGAGCAAATGCGTAAACGCTTGAAGATCAAAACGAACAGCATCCATCAGGAGGTCCAGAACCTCAGTGGGGGTAATCAGCAGAAGGTTGTGCTGAGCAAATGGATCTATTCCGAGCCGGATATTCTCATACTCGATGAGCCTACAAGAGGAATTGACGTAGGGGCCAAGTTTGAAATTTACTCGATTATTCAGGAGCTGGCAAATGAAGGGAAGGCGATTATCGTTATTTCTTCAGAGCTTCCAGAGATACTCGGCATCTGTGACCGAATCTTCGTTATGAATGCAGGAAGGATCACAGGTGAGGTGGATCGGAGCGAAGCGAATCAAGAGCTGTTGATGAAATACATGACGAAGACGACCAGATCGGGAGGGCATACAAATGGATAACTTAATGCAGCTGCTCAAAAATAATATTCGCCAGTACGGCATGATAATAGCATTGATACTCATTATGATCTTGTTCGGCGCCCTTAGTGGAGGACTGTTATTTGAGCCAATCAATATTACGAACCTCATCTTGCAAAACAGCTATATTCTCGTCCTTGCCATTGGTATGGTGCTGGTTATCATTACAGGTCATATTGACTTGTCCGTAGGCTCCGTAGCTGCCCTTGTAGGTGCATGTGCCGCGATAATGATGGTGGATATGAATCTGCATCCTGTCGTAGCGGTCATTCTGTCGCTTCTGCTCGGAGCCCTAATCGGCGCATGGCAAGGGTTCTGGATTGCATATGTCCGCATACCTGCCTTTATCGTTACTCTTGCCGGGATGCTCTTGTTCCGTGGTCTAACGATGATTGTATTGGAAGGTCAGTCCATCTCTCCTCTCCCGGAAGGATTTCAGAAGATTAGTGCAGGCTTCATTCCGGACTTCGGGAATGCGGGGACGAATCTGGTAGCGATCCTTGCAGGGATTATTGTAACCGTACTCTACATTATTAATGAAGTGAAAGCACGTAAGAATCAGCAGAAGTATAAATTCGAGACCAGTTCTACGCCGCTGTTTATAACGAAAATGGTGCTTATCGCTATCGTCGTTAACGTATTCTTCGTAGCGCTTGCCAGCTATGCAGGGATTCCGAACATCCTGGTGCTGCTTGCCGTGCTTATTATAGGTTATTCCTTTGTTATGAATAAGACCGTTATGGGACGTCACATTTATGCGGTTGGTGGTAATGAGAAGGCTGCAGGCCTGTCCGGAGTAAAAACGAAGAAGGTTACCTTCTGGGTATTTGTTAACATGGGTGTCCTTGCTGCGATCTCTGGTTTGATCTTTACGGCAAGACTGAATGCGGCTATTCCAAGAGCAGGTACAAACTTTGAGCTTGATGCCATCGCGGCTGCGTTTATCGGCGGTGCTTCTGCCTCAGGCGGAATCGGAACCGTATTTGGCGCCATTATTGGTGGTCTGGTGATGGGTGTGCTGAATAACGGGATGTCGCTGATCGGGCTCGGTATCGACTGGCAGCAGGGAATTAAAGGTCTAGTACTGTTGTTAGCTGTAGCGTTTGATATCTACAATAAAAATAAGAGATCTGCATAATTTGTAAACGATTTAAAAGGTTACAAAAAGGTTAATAATTAAAAACAAAATTTATTGACGGATATAATATCCAATGTAGCTACTAGTAAGTTTATCCAATTCATATAACAGCCTTTTTATTTATAGGTCTATATACCTAATAAATTTAAGGCTGTTTTTTCTTGCTTATTTGTAATAATGTGTTGATATATAAGGATATTTTGATTTGTTTATATCATTACAATGCAGTTTAGAATTAAATCGTATAACGTATTTATATAGTTTTATATGCCTATATTTATAAAGGGGTGATTAGGACTAAAGTCAGATGATTTAGGTTGCTTGCCTGTCCTACAATGGGGACAGTTGATGGCAAGGTGATGTCATGAGGAATTAACAAAACCTAAAACTTCAGGAGGTTCTACAACATGAAGGTTACAAAAAAGATACTAACTGCAACTATAGCATCAGCATTAATGTTCGGCTCAGTGAGCATGCCTGTATTCTCAAGCCAGGCTTATGCAGCTACAACAACTAAGGAAGTACTCTACGGTGTTAACCTGAGAGAGAAAGCAACCACTTCTTCATCCGTCATTCGCATGCTGAAAAAGGGAGAAACCGTATCTGTTCTTGGAACATCTGGATCCAGCTGGCTTAAAGTCAAAGATACAAAAGGAAACACAGGATATATTTCTTCTTCTTCTAAATATACAAAGACAGTAAGCAGCGGCAGTTCTTCTAGCGGCGGCAGCGTCTCTGCGAACAGCACAAGTTCAAAAACTGTGGAGAAAGTGATCGACGCAGGTGAGAAATACCTTGGAACGCCTTATGAGTTCGGTGCACCACGCAGCAGCACCAAGACATTTGACTGTTCTTCTTTTGTAAGACGTGCATTCATGGATGGAGCGGGTATTACGCTTCCAGCGGATTCTCGTCAACAAGGAACATATGTTAAGAACAAAGGGAATGCAAAATCCAGCATTTCTTCTCTGAAACGCGGTGACCTGATGTTCTTCATGTCTTACAAAGGTTCGAGCAAATCCTCGTACTCCGGAATCAATAAGAGTTCAGCAAGAATTACGCATGTCGCGATTTACCTGGGTAATGGCAAAATGCTTCATACGTACTCTACGGAATCCGGCGGTGTTAAAGTCGATACTTACAAAGGCAAGCATTGGGAATACCGCTTCCTGTATGGCGGCAGCGCGCTGTAATATAATATCTAAGACAAGCCTCTTCCTGGCGGAAGAGGCTTTTTTAGTGGTAAAGTCTCAGAATGATGTTCTGATTATAATTACCGAAGCCTTCACCGTATAATGTTAATCCACCGACATGCTTCGCGTCCTGTTCAACAGCTAGACGGAATGTCCATTGATTACGTTCTATCGGAATATCTTGTATGGTCATCTCCGACATGCGTTGTCCATCAATAAAAGTAGCCTCGTTTGTGATGCGAATGACCTTCAAGAGTCCATATTGATTCACTTCATCATGCCACCATTCCGGTGTGAAGACACCTCTGCCATGTCCCGAGTCTCCGGGGCTTGTCCATTTTCCGAGCGGTATGCCGTTTAAAGTAAAGGAAATGTCAGAAGGCCAATTGGGGTTAACGCCAGGAGCCTCAGAACCGATCTCAAATGAAATTTCAATCTCTGTTATATGCTCGTTTTGCAGCAGGTAATTAGGGATTTTATATTCTACATATCCTCGGCCAAACCATAAGATGTGTGCATTCACACGTTCGGGATCGAGAAAATAACGCGGATCATCATACTGTCCAATGACTTTTTCTGTTGTTGACAATCCACAGGTCGGATACACCTCAAACTCGGTATAATGCCCAATCGGAATAGAGGTTTCCTTATACTTGCGTGCTAGCTGCTGAACCTTATTCGGCATCACAATCTCAATCCAATCGACGGCCAGAGAATTGATCTTATGTGTTCCGCCGTCCTTGCGAATCATCTTGGATTCAACAATACCGACATCCTGCAGTTTGCGGACGTGGCTGGTTACAATTGCACTGCTTAAGTCTAGAGAGGCAGCAAGCTCCTTAATATTCATAGGCTGCTCTGCAAGAAGCCGGATGATGGATAGCCGGACACCGCTGGCTAACGCTTCATACAGAGGAAGCCATTTATCCTCAGCATTTGCTCTTATCATAAGTTCTATTCGCTCCTGAATCCGTTGATTAATTCTTAACTCTTATTATAGGATTAACTATTAAATAAATTCAATTATATTTTATAAAATTCAAAATTGTTATTGCATTTAAGTTTTATTTGGATTTTAATAAAAGAGGGAATTATGAGTTACTTAAAGGATTAATAATTAAATTAATTTAAGGAGTTGGCATAATTCATGGCAGATAAGGCAAAGATGATCGTCGACAAAGATTTTCGAATTGCAGAAGTAGATAAACGAATTTATGGCTCATTTATAGAGCATTTAGGGCGTGCGGTATACGGAGGAATTTACGAACCAGGTCATGAGACTGCGGATGAAGCAGGTTTACGTCAGGATGTAATGAGACTTATCCAGGATCTTCAGGTTCCGATTGTCCGTTATCCAGGGGGGAATTTTGTATCCGGTTACAATTGGGAAGACAGTGTAGGTCCGAAGGAAGATCGTAAACGCCGTCTCGAGCTGGCATGGCGTACAGTGGAAACCAATGAGTTTGGCTTCAATGAATTCGTGGATTGGGCGAAGAAGGCTAATACCGAGGTCATGATGGCCGTTAACCTGGGTACACGTGGAGTAGACGCTGCTCGTAATATTGTGGAATACAGCAATCATCCTTCCGGCTCCTACTACAGTGATCTGCGTATTAAGCATGGTTACAAGGATCCGCACAATGTTAAGACCTGGTGTCTTGGTAATGAGATGGATGGCCCATGGCAGATTGGACATAAAACGGCAGAAGAATATGGTAGAGTCGCGCTTGAGGCGGCCAAGGTCATGAAGTGGGTAGATCCGACCATTGAACTCGTAGCCTGTGGAAGCTCCAGCATCAACATGCCGACGTTCCCCGAATGGGAAGCGACTGTGCTTGATCATACCTATGATCATGTAGAGTACTTATCTTTGCACCAATATTACGGCAATCGTGAACAGGACTCTGCGTTGTTCCTGGCAAGATCCCTTGAAATGGATCGGTTTATCGAGACTGTTACCGCAACGTGTGATTATATCAAAGCGAAGAAGCGCAGCAAGAAGAAGATGCTCCTCTCCTTCGATGAATGGAATGTATGGTTCCACTCCAATGAGAACGACAGCAAGATGGATCCATGGCAAATTGCTCCTCCACAGCTCGAGGACGTCTATAATCATGAGGATGCACTGCTTGTTGGCTGTATGCTGATCAGCTTGCTCAAGCATTCCGACCGTGTGAGAATGGCATGTCTCGCTCAGCTCGTCAACGTCATTGCTCCGATTATGACTGAGAATGGCGGTGCTGCTTGGAAACAAACGATCTATTACCCTTATCTGCACACTTCTGTATACGGTCGTGGTCAAGCCCTTGTGCCGTTGATTCAATCTCCTAAATATGATACGAAGGAAATTACAGACGTTCCTTACCTTGAAGCGATTGCGATCCATAATGAAGAGTCCGAGGAGGTTACCGTCTTTGCTGTAAACCGTCATCTCGATGAGTCTTTGCCTGTGGAAGTGGATCTGCGCAGTTTCGGCCAATGCCAGATCATTGAGCATATTGTACTCGAAAGCGATGATCTGAAAGCAGTGAATACAGCAGCGCAGCCAGATCGCGTAGCTCCTCATAAGAATGGAAATGCAGTCGTCGATGGTACGACGGTAACTGCACAGCTTGCTAAGGCGAGCTGGAATGTCATTCGGTTGAAGGTGAGTGCGAAGTAAGAGTTGAGGTTTTGAAAAAACTGAACATAATTTACTCCAGCTAAGTGCGCTGCGAGGTGAATGTGGGTTCGGATCGTAAGTTGTCTGCTGATTCCCGGAATAGATGCAGGCAAGGAAGGAATCAGCAGACAAAAAACGAGCGCTGACGCTTCCTCTCTCCACAATCACCTCTCCGCTAATCGCTGGAGGCAAACCTCAAAGGCACCTTCGCATCCCCTTTTATGGGGGGGCGGGGGTGAGGCCAGAGCCGCAAGTATGCGAAGCTCTGGCCTTTTTTTGTAAGTAGGGCTGCGAGGTGAATGTGGGTTCGGATCGTAAGTTGTCTGCTGATTCCCGGATTAGATGCAGGCAAGGAAGGAATCAGCAGACAAAAAACGAGCGCTGACGCTTCCTCTCTCCACAATCACCTCTTCGCTAATCGCTGGAGGGAAACCTCAAAACATCATCGCATCCCCTTTTGTTGGGAGGCGGGGGTGGGGGCCAGAGTCGCAAGTATGCGAAGCTCTGGCCTTTTTTTGTAAGTAGGGCTGCGAGGTGAATGTGGGTTCGGATCGTAAGTTGTCTGCTGATTCCCGGATTAGATGCAGGCAAGGAAGGAATCAGCAGACAAAAAACGAGCGCTGACGCTTCCTCTCTCCACAATCACCTCTTCGCTAATCGCTGGAGGCAAACCTCAAAGGCACCTTCGCATCCCCTTTTTATGGGGGCGGTGGTGGAGGCCAGAGTCGCAAGTATGCGAAGCTCTGGCCTTTTTTTGTAAGTAGGGCTGCGAGGTAAATGTGGGTTCGGATCGTAAGTTGTCTGCTGATTCCCGGATTAGATGCAGGCAAGGCATGTGGCGACAATCCTTTTTCTAAAGTAACGTATATACTAGTTAAGATTGGAGTGAAGTATTATCTTAAAGAAACAGGCTCCAAATAAATTAGTGAGAAGGTATAAACATGAAAACATACACTTGTCTTGTTTGTGGATACAACAAACTGGAGGACCCTCCCATATATGAAACTGGAGAGAAGTCATTTATCGTATGTCCATGCTGTGGATTTGAGTTTGGCTTTCACGATGATGATCAAGAATACACCTACGAGGGTTATCTAAAAGAGTGGATTCAAAATGGAGAAAAGTGGGCTTATCTTCCTAAGCCCGATAATTTTGATTTACAAAAGCAGTTAAAAAATATTAAGCAGTAGCTGAAAATAGAAAGAAGCTGCCGTAAGACCGAGCGCACGAAACACTCGACGGATCCTAGGCCCATTCGTATATTCATTTATGATGTTGATTGCTTCTTTCTCAAATTCAAACGAATTCTACCGCAATTCTGAGTTAAGGTTTTTTTATATAAAAACATACTTGACAGGTTGGATTAATTGGTTTAATCTTGCAACAAGACATTTACACCACAACTCATTAAATGAGTGGTCATTAAGTAAATGTTCATTAATTAAGCAATCGTTATTTTAATACTGAAGCATTTGGTATGAAGCGAAAGATCAACATTTGATTCATACCATATGCCTAATTAACTGAATACATAACGGTCAGCCGATTGGACCAACCAAAGGCTCCTAACCATCTCTTTCTTCGTGATGCGAATGCATGCGTGAAGAGGTGCTAGGGGCCTTTTTGCATTCCATGGTATGCACCTGAAAGGAGCGATATGCAGGAGAAGGATTGGATTCTGCTGGAAGAAGTCGATTATTTGTTCCGCAAAGTGGTACGAAGATTTGTGAAGGAGAGAGACAAGGTATCGGTGGAAGGCATATCCCTCCCAGGTATTCTTATCCTGAATACGGTCTTGCGTGAAGGTGATCAGCGGCTTGGAGAACTTGCAGAGCAGCTTGATTTTACCTCAGGAGCGGTGACTGCCTTATGTGACAAGCTGGAGGCAAGTGGTTATGCCATACGCAAGCGGAGTGATACCGACCGGAGATCTGTAGTTCTCGGAATTACTCCATCGGGTAGGGAAATGATCATGCGGAACAAGGATAGCGGCTCCATTATCATTGATGAGATTTTTGGATGCTTTACAAACGAGGAGCTTAAGTCTGCTGTCACTTTTCTGAACCGACTGAATGTACAGGTAGAGGGGTTGTCAGACAATGTGATTAAACGGATAGAAGCGTCCGTGAATCAGACAACCGCTAAATCAGTGAATGAGTCAGAGAGTCAATCAGACAGTGAATTAGACAGACCCAACCGATTTATATCCTACTAAAAATAATAAGAATTGCTGCAATTATATGATCCTTTGCTAGTTAAACCACAAATATGAGGGGAGAAATGAATATGGGACATCCAACGATTTATCCAACAGGGGCAACGGTATATTTGCCAGAGAAGGCATGGGGCGGGTACACGATTTTTCAAGCAGCAGATACGGGAGCACTGCTTATTGATATGAACGGCAGAGAAGTGCGGCTGTGGAAGGGATTAAGAGGATTTCCGAACAAGCTTTTTCCAGGCGGATATGTGCTGGGAAGCACGAAGGAAAGAGATCCAAAATACGGATTTCAGGATGAAGCAAATCTGGTCCAGGTCGACTGGGATGGCAATATTGTCTGGAAGTTTGATCGGCAGGAGTGGATTGAAGATCCAGGTCATGAAGGAGAGTGGATGGCTCGCCAGCATCATGATTACCAGCGCGAAGGGAATCCGGTAGGCTATTATGTCCCTGGTCAGGAGCCGAAGATAGACTCCGGCAATACGATCATTCTCGCTCACAAGAACGTACACCGCCCAGAAATATCTGATAAGGAGCTGCTGGATGACATCATTATTGAAGTGGACTGGGAAGGAAACATCGTATGGGAATGGTCAGTGAGCGACCACTTTGAAGAGCTCGGATTCGATGAGGATGCCAAAAGATCACTTTACCGCGATCCGAACTCCCGCGGCTTTGGAAGCCATGCCGGAGACTGGATGCATATCAATTCAGCGTCTGTTTTAGGACCTAATAAGCACTACGATGCAGGTGATGAGCGTTTCCATCCGGATAATATTATATGGGATGCGCGGGAGACGAATATTATCGCCATTACAGATAAGAAGACAGGCAGCATCGTATGGAAGCTGGGACCTGACTATGGGACAGAGGAGCTTAAGCAGATCGGATGGATCATTGGACAGCACCATGCTCATCTGATACCTCAAGGATTGCCTGGAGAAGGAAATATTCTTGTGTTCGATAACGGGGGCTGGGCCGGCTTCGGAGCTCCGAACCCGGAAGCACCGGACGGCGTAAAGGTAGCACGTCGTGACTACTCCCGCATTCTTGAGATCAACCCGCTTACGCTCGAAATTGAATGGCAGTATACACCGGCAGAGGCAGGATATGTTGTACCCCTTGATGCTTACCGGTTCTACAGCCCCTATATCAGCTCCGCCCAGCGCCTTCCGAATGGAAATACGCTTATTACCGAAGGAGCAGATGGCCGAATCTTTGAAGTCACACGAGAGCATGAGATTGTGTGGGAGTACATCTCTCCATACAAAAATAAAATAAATGCCAATATGGTCTATCGCGCTTACCGAGTTCCTTATAACTGGGTTCCCCAGCTCGAACAGCCTGTTGAAGTGGAAATTGCTCCACTGGATGTCGCGGATTTCCGATTGCCTGGTGCAGCTCCAAGAGGAGCGGTCAGTGCCGTTGAAATACTGGGAACGGAATCCTATGGTGAGGGAGCCTTCTGCGTAGCGACTCAGGACGAAGTCACGCAGCGAAAGGACGGGGATCAAAATGAGTAAATCGAGAGCGATCATCCGTTATGTAAGCCTTCTTGCTGCCCTTGTTCTTACGGTCTCGCTGCTTAGCGGCTGCGGAACTTCTGCAGAAGGGCAAGGCAGTAAGCTTAAGCTCCGAATTGCAGATATTTCAACAAATCCGATATTTCGTGTGGCCAAGAGCAAGGGAATCTTCGATAAACACGGGATTGACGCAGAGCTTATCACTTTTGCAACACCGGCAGAAGGAATTAACTCGCTCTTCATTAAACAGGTAGATGTTGCTTTTGGAGCGGATTATCCGCTTATTAATGCAGTGAGCAAGGGAGACTACTCCATCTTCGCTTCTTCAGGCAGCGCTACCGATCAAGGCGCCAAGGAGTGGAAGCTCTATGTACGCAATGAGATCAAGAGTGCGGAGGATTTGAAGGGGAAGAAGCTGAGCTTCTCCAGAGGTACCTTTATTCCTTACTTATGGGATGTGTATCTATCCGAGAATGGAGTGTCCTTATCCGAGGTTGAGCTCATAGGCCAAGGGGCATTTGACGAAGCTTATGTAGCTCTTCAAAAAGGAGAAATTGACGCAACCTGGATATACGGGGCTGTGCTGAATGAGAAATTCAGCGCACTGGAGGAAGCTCATGTATTGACAGATATGTCACAGACGCCTGTGCGGCTGGGTACGGGATTAATTGCATCCAATGAAGTGCTGGAAAATAACAAAGAAGGCATGGTTGCTTTTCTAAAAGCGCTGGACGAAGCTTCTAAATACGCCCAAGCTAATCCCGATGAAACGGCTGATATTCTGTATGAGCAAGTCAAGCAGCCGAGAGAAGCTACGCTGAAGGACCTGCCCAATAATCCATGGAACGTTGGGTTTAGCGAGAAGGCCTATGAAGGACTGGTCGGACAGAAGGAATACATGATCAATTCGGGTACGATTGAAACGGATTTTGATCTGAAAGAGAAGATAAATCTGGATCTGATTCGCACCGCTTTTCCGGATCGGGTTGAAGTGGAATAAGGAGGGGATACGTATGAGAGCAGCAGCAAGCGCCAATGAGATCTATATCGAGCAGCTTAATAAGAGTTTTACTCAACAGGCTCAAGGGGAGCTCCATTACATCATTCAGGACGTTAATTTGACCGTCAAAGGAGGAGAATTCTTTATCCTGCTTGGTCCAAGCGGCTGCGGTAAATCTACTTTGCTCAGTCTGATCGCAGGATTCGTGTCCAAGACATCCGGGCAGGTCAAGGTTGGGGAGAAAGAGGTTGAACGACCGGGACAGGATCGTGCGGTTGTATTTCAGCAGGCGGACTCTTCCCTGTTCCCCTGGCTTACGGTGAGGGAGAATGTGGAGTTTGGTCTTCGAATGAAGCGGATACCGGCTGCAGCACGCAAGCAAATTTCGGATCAATATATATCCATGGTAGGTCTTGCGGGCCATGAGCACAAGTTCCCCAGGGAGCTGTCAGGCGGCATGAAGCAGAGAGTTCAGCTGGCCAGAGTTCTATCCAATGACCCCGCTATTTTACTGATGGATGAACCCTTTGGTGCGCTGGATGCGATGACGAGACGAACGATGCAGCGAGAGCTCGTGAAGATCTGGCAGGAGACAGACAAGACGGTGATTTTTGTAACGCATGATATTCAGGAAGCGCTGCTTCTTGGGCAGCGAATTGGTATTATGTCTGCAGGTCCCTCCTCCAAAATTACGGATGTGTATGATGTCCCTTTTGCCTATCCTAGAGATCTGTCTGCACCTGAGTTTCATGAAGTCTATAACCAAATTCAATCCCATTTTGATGAATAAAGCGGATATCGGAAGGCGGAGATTCTTATGAGCAAGTATAAAAAAGCAGCACTGCATATCACCTTCTGGTTCGCACTTATCATTCTGTGGCATCTGCTGTCACTTGTATATGAACCGGAAATTCTACCGGGACCAATCTATACACTGCAAGGCGGTTATGAGCTGTTCATGGATGGTACACTGCTCCAATATATAGGAATCAGCTCGTACCGGGTGCTTCTGGGCTGGACTCTTGGCAGTCTCCTGGCTATACCTGTAGGCATTACCATTGGGAAGGTGAATGCGATCCGGCTATTCGCCGAGCCGTTTCTGAATTTTATCCGGTTTATTCCGCCGATTGCCTTCATTACACTGTTCCTTGTCTGGTTTGGCATCGGGGAGACGTCCAAAATTATGCTCATTCTGTACGCAACCTTTTTTATCGTCACACTGAATACGCTCACGGGTGTTCTGTCTGTGGAAGAGGATAAGATTCGTTCAGCCAGAAGCATGGGGGCGTCAGAGTGGCAAATTGTTCTTCATGTCATTGTTCCAGCGACCGTGCCTTATATGTTCACAGGCATTCGGTTAGCTATGGGGACCTCCTTCATGGCGATTATTGGAGCAGAGATGATTGCTTCCAATGAGGGAGTGGGTTACCTGATCTGGAACTCACGGCTCTTCTTCCGCACCGACTGGATCTTTGTTGGACTCTTGTGCCTGGGGCTCATGGGATTTCTCACGGATCGAATCGTAGGACTGATCGGACGAAAACTTCTGTCCCGTTATGGGGTAGTCAGCTCCAATGCGCTGCGCAGGTAATGTGAAAAAAAGCTTCACGGCATAAGGTGGCCGTGAAGCTTTTATTTTGGTATAGAGAGGTTCAGCTCTGTTGAACTACAGATTTGGATCCTGCTCCAGATTGTTATTTTGGGATGAAGGCTGCTTCTCAAACACATGAGCTGCTTCTTCAGCAGAAAATTCAGTGTCATTCTCCCCAGGTACCGGCAGCTTGTTCAGCTTCGTGGAGTTGACCTCGGCTTTTGTAGCTTGGTTCTTAGACTTGCTCATCAGTAACACACCTCCTCCCATCTTCGCATACTCAAGTATTTTTTCAAGCAAACCTGAATTTTATACCTGTTCATGCAGGATAAGGAGGTGAGCTATACAATTAGGTATTACTGATTGGCAAATTGCTTGATCATGCCCTGAAGCTGATTCCGGAGGCTGTTCTCACCAGTACGTTCAATAGTGATGAGCGTTTCGGCATCTGATTCCTGTGGTGTATCATATACGCTCCAGAAATGATTGTCTGTATGGAGCAGGAGCAAAATACTCTCTGCAGCCGGCAGCTCTTCCTGTGAATAATTCATAATGCTGAGGTTATCCAGGCTTCGTCCGGATGCTTGAAAATCGGTGCACCAGGATACAATCAGATCCTTATCCGCGGCATTGACGGACCATTCGTTGATTAAACGATCGGCATTTTCAAGAGAAGGGTTCTCTGTCAATTGGCTCCACTGTGATTCAGGCAGCTGGAAACGGGAGGAGGTGCCAGGCGGCAGAGTACGTGCTTGTCCCACATATAGACGGTATAATTCTTCTTCCCATTCACTTGGCTCCGTCCAGGTAAAGAGGTGGATGCGCTGATCAATAGATAAATGATAGAGGTACGGATCTCCTGATTCGGTTCCTTTATGAATTGTCAGAACTTTCTCCTGGCCGTCCCAATCGGTGTAGCCTCTCAGCATGCTCCGGCTTTTCGCAAAATGAACAAGCATATCCAGAAGCTCAGGGACGAATTCAATTTCATTTTCTTCCATACGTACGATGAGGCCTTTGGATAGAAGACTATGAGATGCTGCTCTCAGCACTAGCTCCCATTCATTTTCTTTAAGTTCACCGTACATCGGTTTCAGCAGGCCGGCTGCGACATCATCTGCGCCCAAGGAAGCCAGTGCAAAACCAAACTCTTCGATGGATAACGTAATTAATGATTTGTCCATAAGATCTCCTTTTACTTAAGATATATTGGCTGATTAATAGATGATTTTTGCAAGAAAGGCTCTGGATAAGAAAAAAGAGGAAACATATCAAGGTGTGAATAATAGCATTTTTACGATGATAAGTTACTTTAGTCATGATCTGCCTCCATAAAATATAGGACAGTTTTGAATGGGTTCAAACTTTTGGAGTGGTCATGATTTTTTGTGTTTATTTCTCCAAGTGCAGAAATAAACCGATACAAACAAATACTAGTACTATAAATGTAAAAAGTATAGCTGTTTTACGAGCATAAATTACATGCGTCATCGTGTTATGCCTCAGGTATCTCCAGATCATTTATATCTATTCCAGGCTACACGAATATGCTTAAGTGTTTCATTAAACTCTTCCGTGCTGAATGCATGGAAGGTTTTCACATCTACAAACTCATGATTATTAAGTACAAAACGATAGAAGGGAGGTACAGACTGAAACCATTTATTCACCGAACTTTGATGTGACTCTATTTTTTTAATATTTGACCATGGTACTGTTCTTCCATTATTCAATTGAATTTTCTCTTGATCGTAGTTGAGTAGCGGTTTTGTAGAGAATAGTAACCTAATTAAATGAATAAATGGAAGAGCAAAAAACCAAAGCCCTATAACCATGGCAGACGAGTAGAAGATAGTTTCGGCTGGACCCAAATTGTTTCCTGTCAGGGCAAAAGCAAGTACAATACACATAATTATTAGCAAGAAGATTGAAATGGCTTTATAAAAAACAGTTTTTCGGTTATAACGGATAGACTGCATAAATTCCTCCTAAACTTATTTAAATAGGCCGCCTATCCAACCAATCGCCTGTTCTGCAGCGGATGCTACATATTTACCAGCATATGCACCCACTGCACCTCCGACATATGCTCCGACTGCAGCACCGGCTGGTCCAATAGCACTTCCAAGTGCTCCTCCAATTACAGCTCCGGCTCCCGCTGCAGCGGATTTAATCACGACATTGGATGCAGATACGGCGATATCTGTACCGGTAAGGGTTCCCGCTTTAATTTTTGCCGCTGTTTTAACTCCTTCATCGAAGACATTAAGTCCGACGTTAATCGGAAACAGTTTCTTTCCTATCATTTTAGGAATTGCGGATATCTTCATTCCGTATTGCCCTTTTTGTACGCCGGCAACGACATTGCGAGTCCACTGAGGGAAGCTGTTCGCTTTACTGAAGCCGAGCCCAAGCTTCCCCATTTTCAATGTCCCTGCCAGCTTATCGAAACCTTTAAGTCCCTTCATGATCATACCGGGATTTCGGAACTGCTTATCCATTCGGCGTGCCAGGTTGTTCAGGAATGTATTTGAGCTCTTACCTTTTACCCACTTGGCGTTATGTACTACCGCCCGGGTAGGATTCTTTGTGCTGTACTTGAAATCAACGGTTTTGGTCAAAACAAGCGTGCTTGCCAGAAGGCTGTACATGCCTGTTCCTGCGAGCGCCAAGTTCCCACGAATGCCGTTAGCAGTACTCCAAGCATTCTCCCCTTGATCAAATAAGTTAGATAGGGTTTCCTTCGCATTTTGTCCTTGAGAATTACCGTCCGTATGTATTCCGTTTCCAGCCGTCTGATCTGTTTTGGCAAATTTAACAGCAATGGAGCGAAGCTCGGTTCCAATGGAGGCAACAGAAGTGGTGAAGCTCTCCATTTGTCCGCGAGCAACCTGGAATTCTTGAAAGAAGCGTTCTTGCGTAATGCCTGCCCATCTGCTCTGCAAAGATAGAATCTGTCCGTTCAGGTTAGAGATCATACTGCTAGTAAGCGTAGAAGCTTGAGCAAATTGCTGTGATATTTCCTGGATTCGTTCAGGAGGGACAACAATTTTTGTCAACTTGGTTCACCTCATGCATATATTGTTTCTTACTATTATAGAAGCGGTGAAGTCATCAACTTGGTATATATACCCATTATTTGTAAGGTCAGAAACCCTACACTGGCAACGAAAGTCGGATAAAACATGACTTTTGTATGAGGATTTAGAGTTCATCGGCGGTTTGTATTCCAAGCTGAACGTAGTACCTTAAGTACCTCTGTGTCCTTGTCTTTCAGCAGACTGTAAGTATAAATCCTTTTTTCGGACTTGTCGTTCAGTACAACAAGAAAGTGAGAGGGTACGGGAAGCAGGAATTTATTCATTTTCCCCTCGATACTCTCAAGCTTCTTGATCTGATGCCAAGGAATGGTCTGATTGTCGTTTAGTACAATACCTTCTTTATTATAGGAAAACAAAATATTACTGCCGACCGTCCTGACGGCGCTCCAATAAAAATGAGGGCCCATAAACCAAAAAGCAAGGAAAGCGCCAGAAGCATAATAAAATCTAAAGATCATACTATGCCTGCCGTTAATGACTTCCCATGTAAGAAATAAACCGACAATAATGAACACGAAGCAGATCAGAGTGTTACGTATTGCAGTTTTGCGTTCAAAGGTAACAGAAGTCATGATAGTATACTGCCTCCAAAAGGTTATTTGCTTAGTCCGTTTTACTTACTCACTGCACGCCTTCTACCACAGCTTAAGCAAGATGTCCTACGGAAACGGAATCGATTGTATCTTCTATTAGATGTGAATTGCAGATCATTTTATGTGCTTATTTCGATTCCAGGTGGAACGCAGCTCTTTAATTACAATGCTTTCTCTGTTTCTCAGAAGATTATGAGTAGTTATTTTAATTTCTCCATGACTTGTTGTTAGCAGGAGGTGGGAAGGAACAGGCAGAATAAACCGATTCATTTTGCCGTCGATATGTTCAATCTTGATCATCGTGTTCCAAGGAATAAGCTTCCCGTTGTTCAGCTGAATACCCTCTTCATTATAAGAGAACAGAGTGTTACTGGCCTTTATTGAATTAAGAAGATTCCAGTAAAAAAGGGGCCCGATAAACCAGATACAAAGAATCGCGCCTGATAAATAATACAATTGTGTTAGAATGCCTATGTCTCTATAATTGAGGGACCATACAATATAAATACCGCCCAGTACAAAAAGAAGTCCTGCAAAGGTAAACAGTATAGCTGTCTTGCGGGAATAAGTAATTTTCTTCATAGATGCCGAAACATCATTTAAACAGCCCGCTGACCCACTTGATTCCTTCTTCCGCAGCCTTGGCAAGATGTCCCCCCGCAACCGAACCAATTGTACCTCCAATATATGCGCCTACTGCTGCACCCGCAGGTCCCAATACGGCTCCAGCTGCTCCACCCAGCACTGCACCAGCGCCGGCTGCAGCAGATTTTATGACGACATTGGATGCAGATACGGCGATATCCGTACCGGTAAGGGTTCCCGCTTTAATTTTTGAGACGGTTTTAACTCCTTCATCGAAGACATTAAGTCCGACGTTAATCGGAAACAGTCTCTTCCCGATCATCTTGGGAATGGAAGATATTTTCATTCCGTATTGCCCTTTGGGTACACCAGCTACAACGTTACGAGTCCACTGAGAGAAACTATTCGCTTTACTGAAGCCGAGCCCAAGCTTACCCATCTTTAATGTCCCTGCCAGCTTATCGAAGCCTTTGAGTCCCTTCATGACAAGTCCGGGATTGCGGAACTGTTTATCCATTCGACGTGCCATGTTTCTAAGAAAAGTATTCGGACCCTTGCCATTGACCCACTTGGCATTATGGATAACTGCCCGGGTAGGATTCTTTGGACTGCGCTTGAATTCAACGGTTTTGGTCAGCACAAGCGTGCTTGCCAGAAGGCTGTACATGCCTGTACCTGCGAGCGCCAAGTTCCCGCGAATGCCGTTAGCAGTACTCCAAGCATTCTCCCCTTGATCAAATAAGTTAGACAGGGTTTCCTTCGGATTTTGTCCTTGAGAATTACCGTCCGTATGTATTCCGTTGCCTGCAGTCTGATCGGTTTCGGCAAATTTAACAGCAATGGAGCGAAGCTCAGTTCCAATGGATGCAACAGAAGTGGTGAAGCTCTCCATTTGTCCGCGAGCGACCTGAAATTCTTGAAAGAAACGTTCTTGCGTAATGCCTGCCCATCTGCTCTGCAAAGACAGAATCTGTCCGTTCAGGTTAGAGATCATACTGCTAGTGAGCGTAGAAGCTTGAGCAAATTGCTGTGATATTTCCTGAATTCGTTCAGGAGGGACAACAATTCTAGTCACCTTGTTCACCTCGTTTGTATAGTGGGTTCTTACTTATATAGAAGCTGTGAAGTCATCAACTTGGTATATATACCCATTAATTGTAAGGTCAGAAACGCTGCATTGGCAACGAAAGTCGGATAAAACAGGACTTTTGTAAGAGACACATCACGGAGAACTGCATCCAAAGTCCAGCTTTTGCATCATGAACCAATAGCCGACTTAGCAGTAAAAACTGCCAGTCGGCTCTAGTGGACAGCAGGTCTATCCTGCATCATTATGCGTATGTTCCTTAGAAGTCGTACCGGATTCCAGGGCATGATCGTATAGTTCTCTATAATAGCCGCCAAGCCGCATAAGCTCTGGATGGCTGCCAGACTCGACAATGGAACCATCCTTCATGACCAGAATACGGTCTGCATGCATCACGGTGGACAGCCGGTGCGCAATGACGATCGTCGTCCTTCCGGCGGAAACCGAATCAAGTGCAGACTGAACCAGCTGCTCGGTATGGGAATCGAGATTTGCTGTTGCTTCATCCAATATGAGAATGCGGGGCTTGAAGACAACAATCCTGGCAAAGGATATAAGCTGCCGCTCTCCCGCAGATAGTCCGCTTCCTCGCTCTGACAGATGCGTATCATAGCCCTCCGGCAATCTGGAGATCATCAGATCTGCACCCACATAGCTGCACGCCTCGATAACTTCTTCACGGCTGATCTCCTCACGGAACATCCGCACATTGTCAATGATTGAGCCTGAGAAGAGGAAGGGCTCCTGTTGAATGAGACCGACCATCCGGTGGAGGCTCTGCTGTGGCAGCCGCCGAATATCGATATCATCGATTAGAATGCTGCCCTCTGTTACATCATAGAAACGGTTCAGCAGAGAGATCACCGTACTCTTGCCCGCACCGGTCGTGCCTACGACACCAATCATTTCTCCAGGCCGTATCGTAAGATTCAATTGATGAATGATAGGCTGGTCCGCTGAATAACCGAAGGACACATCGTCGAATGTGATCTTGCCCTTCACTTGATCTGCAGTCAGACTTACGGCATCCACATCCTTCGGATCTGGAATTTCGGGCTCTGTACTGAGAATGCTCCATATTCTTTCCATGGAAACGGTGGTGGACTGGAACGTATTCCATTGCATCGTAATTTGGTTAATCGGCTGAAAAAACTGACGGATATAGCTGATAAAGGCGTATAACACACCGACTTCAAGAGATTTGCCGAGCACAGCCTGCCCCCCTAGCCAGACCATCAATACAAGAGCGATGTTGCCCAGTATATCAAAGGTCCGGTTAAATATAACGTTGGAGCGGACCTGACGAATATTGGCCGAATAGTAGCTTTCATTCTGCTTGTTGAACTGCTTCAGCTGCTCCTTCTCCTGATGAAAAGCCTGAATCAAGAACATCCCCGACAGGTTCTCTGCAATAAAGGCGACAAGTCTGGACAGCCGGGTTCTTGCTTGTTGATAAGTCTCCTTTAAATAATTACGGAACAGGACGGCGACGATCGCAATGACCGGAAGCACAGCCAAGGAGTATGCCGCAAGGGTAACATCCAGCTGGAACATAAAAAAGAGAATCATAATGAGCATCATGCCGTCACGAATCAGACTGAGCAGCACCTGAGTAAAGAACTGGCTGATCGTCTCGGTATCACTGGATACGTTCGTGACCAGGCTGCCGCTGTGTCTGCGGTCAAAGAAGGACATGGACATTCTTGTGATGTGCTTGAATAGATCCCTGCGCAGCGATGCGACGATGCTCTGCCCGGTGAATTGGAGCAGATTGTTCTGGATATACGTAAATATGAAGCTAATTATGGATAGAACCAAATAAAGAACAGCAATGTAGATGAGAAAACGAAGCTCTGTATTTCCGATTGCAAGATGATCATCGATTGCGATCTTGATCAGATATGGCTGTGACAGCTCAGCGGCTATACCGAGCAGTGAACAGAAGAAGATGAGTACAAACTTCATCCGGTGCGGCCGGCCATAGCTTAATATTTCACGAAATGCACTCCGATTCGGTTTAGATGCCATGATTTAACCCCTCCTCCTGAATGCGGGCAAGGGATGCATATTGTCCGCCTAGTGACATGAGCTGCCGATGGCTGCCTTGCTCCACGATCCGTCCTTCCTCCAGAACGACGATGAGATCGGCATGCTTGACCGCGCTGATGCGGTGAGAAATGATGAGTGTGGATTTGTTTTTTCGTTCCTTCTTCAAGCTGTTCAATATTCCGGTTTCGGTTACGGCATCGACAGCACTCATACTATCATCAAGAATCAGCAAGGGTGCCTTCTTCATCAGTCCTCTTGCGAGACTGGTCCGCTGACGTTGTCCTCCAGATAAGGTGACTCCGCGTTCCCCGAGAGGGGTATCGAATCGCTTCGGAAACTGGATGATATTATCAAAGATCATCGCCTGCTTCGCCGGAGCTTCTACTTCAGTCTGGGATGCACTGCGGTCGCTGAAGGCAATATTATCCCGAATCGTCGTACTGAACAGGAACCCGTCCTGCGGAACATAGGACAATTTGGAACGGAGACTCTCAAGCGTTAATTGCCTGATATCAAGACCGCTGATAAAAACGGTGTTAGCAGGCGGCTCGTAGACTCGCAGCAGCAGCTTGACGAGTGTACTCTTGCCGCTGCCTGTGCGGCCCACAATGCCGATGGTTTTGCCAGCGGGAAGGGTAAGATTGATGTTATGCAGGGCATGTTCCTTGCTTCCAGGATATTTGAAGGATAGATTACGAATCGTAATATCCTCCACCTTGCTTAGAGGAACAGCATCCGGCACTTCTTGGACATCCGGAATTTCAGCCAGCAGGTTATTTACCCGGTCGAGCGATGCGCTGGACCGCTGCATCATATTGATCACATTCCCAATCTGCTGAAGGGGACCCATAATCATGCGCAGATACAGAGTTAGCGCGACGAAGCTTCCCAGGCTGATCGTATTCTGTATCGTCATATAACCGCCGATGACAATGGAGATGACTAGAGACACGGCCCCGAGCAGGGGCAGAAGGGCTTGAAACAAAGAGGACAGCCTTACGAGCCGCAGCTGCTTATCCCGGATGGCATCAACAGAGGCACCGAATCGGTTCTGCTGGGTCTCCTCTATGGCAAAGGTCTTGGTTACTCGAATCCCGCCTAGCTGCTCTTCAGCAGACTCGGTCATGGATGCAAGTGCTTCCTGCACATGCTTGGATCTCTCGCGGATCCGTGGTCCGAAATAGACAACGAGCACCGGAATGGCAAGCAGTGGACCGACGCTGATTGCAATCAGAGTTAGGGGGATTCCGTCAATCATCATCATGACAATGCAGGACAGGAGCAGGAAGACAGCGTTCGTTGTCTGGTTAATTCCATTTGAAATCGCTTCACGTACCGAGGTTACATCGTTCATCACATAGCTGAGCAGTTTTCCCGTACCTTGCTTGGCAAAATATTTCTCACTCAGCTCAGAAAATTTACCGAACAGCTTCTCACGAGTGACGTACTCAAATCTGCGTCCGAGCCGCATTATCATAAATTGACCCAGGCCAAACAGCGCATTATAAGAGATGGCAATGAGGAGCAGCTGCAGGCTGTAATAAATAATTTTTTCCATGGTGAGTGTTTGAAGCTGGAGTTCATCTGTAAAATTACCAACCACACGGGGGAGTAAAGCCTGATCAATATTAGAGATGATAATCAGCAGGATGGCAGCGAGGTAGGAAGGCCAGTGAGAACCGACATAATGGCGAAGCATACTTCGATCTTGCATAAGGCAAGTCATCTCCTTATTTTTTTAGTTAGACACGGCAAGAAAAGGGCAGATGCCTTTTTTATCAAAAAAAAGCATGCATGCCCCTTCACATACATAAACGTTTTGTTCGCATTCCTAACCGAAAGCTAGAAGATTCATCGGTAAACAACATACATTTAATTCTTATGCATAATACCTTCGTTGTCAAACCATCAAATATGTAAATATCAGTGGAAATAATTTAAGAGACGGATGGAGAGACTTCAATCTAAGGTTAATTAAGGATATGGAGCGAAGAACCTGGGGCAAGTGAAACATTTTGGAGCCGGAGCTCGTTTAGAGTGTAAATCGAGATGGAAAATATAGATTGACTAAAGATGGAGGCTGGTTACTAATGAAGCGTAGAACGATTAAAGCATCTGTAGCTGCAATGAGTATTGCGATGGCACTGGGCGGAGCGTCCGCTTATGCCTTTGATGATGTCAGCTCGAAGGAGCAGCTAAGTCTGTTGGATTCACTGAGAAGCAAAGGGATTGTGAGCGGAGTGACGAGCCAGCTGTTTCATCCAGAGCAGCGGTTGACTGAGGCGCAGGGTATTCAAATGATCGTAAATGCTTATGACCTGAAAGATGAAGCAAATGCTGAAGCCGTACGCTGGTATGATGGAGCAGTGAATGCTGCCAAAGCACACGGTCTGTCCGTTCCTGAACAATTCGATGCGAGTAACAGCTTGACGCGAGAAGTGTTTGCCCAGCTGCTGTATGAAGGGCTCAATACGACAGGAACCTATCCTGCGATTCTTCGTTACAACTTTATTGCCGATGGTGACAAGATCAACAAGGAATATGAGAGCTCAATTCAAACCTTGCTGAACATGAATATCGTCAGTTTGAACGATAAGGATGAATTCAGACCGGATGAAGAGCTGACCCGAATGGAGGCAGCGGAAATGGTATTTAACGCACTCGAGGTTGTAGATCGTTATGGAAACGGCGGGGGTTCTGAGGAAAAACCAGGTACGGATATTCCGGGGAGCGGCCAGCAGGCTTATGTACCTGAAGTGACTTCCCAAACCGTAGATGAGAAGACGATTAAGGTCAAGCTCAGCTTGGAGCTGCCAAATCCGGGCTATGGACTTGAGATCAAGAAGGTAGAGCTTGGGAAGGATGGCAAAGCGATAATTAAATATCAGATTATCCAGCCAGACCCGGACAAGATGTATCCACAGGTCATTACGGAGCGTACAGCGGAAACCAATATCCCATCCGGATATACGCCGCTCGTAGAGCCTTTTTAATAAAAATGTTCCTGAATATAAAGGAAGCCTCGGAATGTATTCCGGGCTTCTTTTTTGTTAAGATGAATCAGTAACATCACTCAAATGTATTATAGAAAGCTGGAGGAAAAACATGATTTTACATAAAGGCGAGATTCTTTTTCGTCAGGGAGATACAGGGCCGCTGTATCATCTTCATAAAGGCTTGCTAAAAATCGTCCGAATTCAGGAGGATGGCAATGCCTATCTCGTTAATCTCATCGTACCCGGAGAAACCATTCCTCATCATAGCCTGATCAGTCCGGGTCCTTGTTTCGGAACGGCTATAGCTCTAACTACATGTGAGATTGAAGTGATCCCTTCCACAGCATGGTACCATGCTTTATCGGAGCAGCCCGCGAAGTATCGGGATATCGCACTTCTGCTGCAAAATAAGGTTAGAATGATGCAGGAGAGAATGGATCAAATGACAGAGACCAGTCCCGCAGAACGACTTCGCCGGCTTCAGGGATGGCTGGAAGGTTACCTCGCTCCAGAGAAAATGACCGATATGCTCACCCAATCCGAGATCGGACAGCTGATTGGTCTTCGAAGAGAGACAGTTAACCGTTTGCTGAGAGCAGGTACATCGGAAGTGCAGGAGCCGGATTTATAGCTGCTCTTTGGGTCCAAAAAATTCATAATGCAAATCCTGCTCCCGTACACCCCAGTCCAGCAGTATGCCCCGAAGACTCTTCATGAACAAGGTCGGTCCGCAGAAGTAAAAATGAGCATCTGTCGTCTGAACGACCTCTGCAAGCCAGGCTGAATCGATTCTCCCTGCTCTGTCGTAGCCCTCATCTTCGGATTGAGGATCACTGTAACAGAAATAAGCAGACAGACGGTCATGCTCCTGTTCCAGTTGCCGGATCTGTGGTCCCATGGCTTGGACCTTCATGTGCTGAGCTGCATGAATGAACGTAATGTCACGTTCTGCGCCGCTGGCCAGTTCAGACTGAAGCATGCTGATGAGGGGAGTGATGCCGATGCCTCCTCCGATGAGCACAAGCGGACGATCATCCTGGATCTCAAGCTTGAAGTCTCCTGCAGGTGCTGACAGCCATAGGGTGTCGCCTGCTTGAATCTGATCATGGAGATAGCTGGATACTCTGCCCGCAGGTGAATCCCCTCTGGCGGTCTCTTTCTTGACACTGATTCGGTAATGCGGCAGACCGGGAGCGCCCGACAAGCTGTACTGACGAATATGGGTATATGAATCACCTGGAATTTCAACTTTCACACTAATGTATTGCCCAGGATCGAACGGAGCGAGCGGCGATTGATCTGCAGGCTGTAAGTAGAAGGAACGGATAATGTCACTTTCTTCCACGGTTTTTACGACCTCAAATGCACGGAAGCCTTCCCAGCCTCCAGGCTGATCTGAAGCCTCCTCATACATTTTGGCCTCCATTTGGATAAATACGTCGGCAATGACCTGGTAAGCATTCCCCCACGCTTCAATAATCTCATCTGTAGCGGCTTTACCCAGTACATCCTTGATCGCCATCAGCAAATACTTGCCAACGATGGGATAGTGCTCCGGCTTTACCCCGAGGCTGCGGTGCTTATGGGCGACTTGGGTAACAGCAGGCAGTACAGTTTCAAGTCGATCAATATATTTGGCAGCAGCGTATACCATCGCGGCTAGTGCTGCTTGCTGCTTGCCTTGGCTCTGATTGGCATGATTGAAAATATGGAGCAGCTCGGGATGATGTTCAAACAACAGCTTATAGAACCGCCGTGTAATCTCATTGCCGTGCACTTCGAGCACAGGAACCGTGGATTGAATGATTTTGATATCTTGAGTACTTAACATAAATAAAGCCCCCTCTGTTGAATTAGTTCAAGTATAGAAGAGACATAAGGGACGAATTGTGATTTGGATCACACCTAATGTGAACAGGAAATGAAGAATAGAAATGCATCTTTTCTCCATTCTAAATCGTATACATGTTGTGAAATTTAAGAGAAATGAATAGAAGGAGAACGTCATTATAATGAAGATGGAACATGCCGATGAATTGAAGAGCCAGCTGGCTGACATAGAGAAATGGGAGAACGAGCAGAAGGATATCTTTTTTTGGGAAAAGCTTGGCCGGCTGCCCTTTGTGATGCTGGATAAGCTGACGCCGAAGATTGTTCGCGACAAGCTGGGAGATGTCCTGAATGAAATGGGTGCTTTTATTCAGAATGGCGGTAAATTTCTGGTTAACCCAAAAACGGTGCTTCGCCGGATTAATAACATACTGCAAGGTGAAGCTCAGGAAGGTTCCACTAAGGAAGGTTCCACTAAGGAAGAAGACAAGAAAGGCAGTATGAAGACGCTGTTCAAACAGCTGAGCACAGCCGCTTCAAGCGTCACTGCGAGTGTAACAGGCAAAGGCCAGAAGCAGAAGGATGCTGACCATGAAGAGGCCTCTGCCATTTCACTTGAACAGGTATCACACCTGCCTGTCTTGGTAATGGACCAGGTAGCAGATGACATTATCTCGGAGCGCGTGAAATTTGCAGCGGCAAGCGGTGCAGCTACCGGGGTCGGCGGATTTATTACGATGGCTGCAGACATGACGCTGGTTCTCGGCAATTCACTCAAGACGCTCCAAGAGATCGCCATCTGTTACGGCTATGATCCGAATGATCCCATGGAGCGAGTATTTGTACTCAAATGTCTTCAGTTCTCTTCCGCCGACATCGTCGGAAAGAAAGCGATCCTAACCGAACTCGCTACCTTCGATGAAGAGCATACGAATGCTGAGGTCATATCCCAGATCCAGGGCTGGCGCGAGGTGGTCAATACGTATCGGGACAGTCTTGGCTGGAAGCAACTGTTTCAGATGATTCCCATCGCAGGGATTATATTCGGGTCCATCAGCAACAAAGGAACGCTGTCCGATGTGTCTGAAGCCGGGAAAATGCTGTATAAAAAGCGCCGCTTGCTCAAACGATTGACAGAGCTTGCGTAGAGACTTACGCTCAGTCATACAGTAACCCCGCATGGGCATTTGGAGAACGGCATGGGACACGAATCAATCCTATCGCTTGATGCATAACTTTTCTGTAACGTCAGGCCAGCTTGGCTCCAAGCTTGTGGATTTTACTCAGCCACTGCTGTTTCTTAACGTCTGTCGATGTTTTAACCGGACCGATTTCGGTAATTTTTCGTGTCTTGATTCCGCAGTAACCGAATATACCTTGTTTGACCACACGATGTCCTGCCCTTCCATATATGAGCCGATAATACAAGGATGGAGTATCCATCGTGACAATAAGGTGGGCTGTCTTGCCGGTAAGAAGCTTATCCCAGAGCAGACTGCTCGGACGCTGCAGATAAGCATAGTGGGGAAGAAGAATCCGATCAAAGAAGCCTTTGAGAAGCGCTGGCATGCTTCCCCACCAGAGGGGATAGATCAGGACAATGTGATCCGATTGCTTGATCATCTCCTGAGCATACAGCAGGTCCGGCTCCAGCTCAGTCCGTTGTCTGTATCCGTATTTGAGGTTGGGGTTGAAGCTCAGCTCGCCGAGCTCAAGCAAGTGAACGGTTGCTCCTTGCTCTCTAGCTCCCTTCATATAAGCTTGAGCGAGTGCGGTGCAGTAGCTGTCACGATCAGGATGTCCTAGTATTATCGTAATTACGGGTAGTTGAGATTTACTCATATCATTTAATCCTCCTAATGGATGCGTGTGAAATGTTCTTCGTTACTCATCATATAGGAAGTTTGAATTTATACTTATGATCTATCACGCAGAATTCATGTTCTGTTCTGCTTTTTTAAGGGAGGTGGGGGAGATCGTCGATTACGGCATATCCATTACGATGCTATATACCATGATCAAGAGCGTTTCTTTATCCGGTTATGATGTGGACACCTTTTGCCGGGACAATGGTCTGGACCCCAGATTGCTGCAGGATCCGGAAGCCCGCATTGGGGCAGAGCAGCATGTGAAGCTGGTTTGTGCGGCGGCAGAGCTTCTGGAGGATGAGCATTTTGGACTTCACCAGGGTTCTCAGATGGAGATGGCGGATCTTGGAGTGCTGGGGTATACGATGGTGCATTCGGGGACCATTGGGGAATGTATTTACGCCTATCAAAGATATTATGCAACGGTCTGCAGCGGCTATGATATACGGCTCTCTAGGCAGGGTTCAGAGGCGGTACTCACTTTATCGCTGGAAGAGCTGTCTTATCCGCCATCAAGACATTGTGTAGACGATATGGTGAGCTCGCTTGTTCATATCATGATTCGGCTTAGCGGCAGAGCTATCGAGTTCAGCAGAATAACGCTCATGCATCCGGAACCGGACAGCGGAGATGAGTACAGGAAAGTGCTTGGTGTGCAGCCCGAGTTTAATAAGGAGCATACAAGTCTGTATTTTCCTCAGAAAGTACTGGAGTATCCGGTGCTTTATGCCGATGTTCGGCTTGCCGGATGGTTTGAAGAACGGACTTCAGATGTACTCCTTAAGCTGAAGGCCGGCCGTCATTTTACGGATGAGCTCACAAGGTGGATCATGGAGCAGCTCAGGGTCAGCCTGCCAAGTATATCGGATGCTGCAGCGTATTTTCATATGAGCACGAGAACGCTCCAGGCTAAGCTTCAGCAGGAGAATACGACATACACAAGGCTGCTCAATGATATTCGCAAGGAGCTTGCGCTTAGATATCTTAAGGAGCCGGAGCAGTCCATTGCGGACATTGCTTATTTGCTTCATTTTTCGGAGGACAGTGCGTTTCAGCATGCTTTTAAAAAATGGACAGGGCTCGCTCCAGGACAATATCGTACAATTGGCGCGAAGTAATTTTTTTTCGTGCAACCTTTGCGATCAATTAGCGTTATAAGGCTTAACGTTAGTAATATCACTTCTTAAGCGAAGGGAGTACAGAGGTGAAGAATACTAGGCGAAGGACGGGGAAACGTCTCTTTTATACGTTGATTGGACTGGTGATTGTGTTTTTTATGATGACGGCAGGTATCCCTGCTCCATTCATTATCATAGGTATTATATTTATCGTCGTGCAATTGCTTATATCACTACTAGTAAAGAAGCGGCCTAAGCAATAAACAAGCCTCTTCTATTGCAGCAGGGTTGCTGCAGACAGAAATAAAGCGCCCGGGATGATTCCCGAGCGCTTTTCTATGTTACCTGTACAATTCTACGTATTTCCTTAGGAAGCGGTATGATCCGTCCAGGAGGCGAGACGTTTATCGGTTGGCAATAGGAAGGTGAGTACCCCCAGCAGCGGCATGAAGCTGCAGACGAACATCACCGTGTTAATTCCTGCTGCGTCGATCCAGTTGCCGAGCACCAATGAGCCAAGGCCCCCGAGTCCAAAGGCAAGACCTGTGATCATGCCGGATACGGTACCGATCTTGCCGGGCACGAGCATTTGGGCGTAGACGACGGTTACGGAGAAGCTGGACAGCATGATGAATCCGATGATGGTCAGCAGTACTCCTGTCCAGAACAGATTCGCATAAGGCAGAATCAGTGCAAGCGGAGAGGCCAGTGCCATAGACGCCAAAATGACATTACGTTTACCAAAACGGTCCGCCAGCGGTCCGCCCAGGAAGGTACCCACTGCACCTGCTCCCAGGAACAAGAAAATAAAAATCTGTGCATCTTCCGTCGAAAGCGCAAAGGCATCCTTCAGGAAGAAGGCATAGTAGCTGCCGATCGATGAAATATACCAGGACCGTACAAATACGAGCAGAACGAGTACGACAAAGGCATACATAATTTTGTTTTTCACTGCTGGGTTCATGACACCTGCGTTTGCTTTTTTCTTGGCGTATCCTGCGCTTCGAAGGGTTCTTCCGTACCATCTCGCGATGTAGATTTGAACGGCAATTCCGACCATTGCCAGGGCTGCGAAGCCAAGTGAGCCCATGAGTCCAAAAGGAATGAACACCCAGCGGGTTAGAAGCGGTGCCAGCGACTGTCCCGCATTACCTCCAACCTGAAAGATAGATTGAGCCAAACCGCGGCGATTGCCTGCCGCCATATGGGATACCTTGGAGCCTTCAGGATGGAAGGCAGCCGAGCCTAATCCAACCATAATCACCGCAAGCAGGATGGCCAGATAACTATTGGCAAAGGCGAGGAAGATCATCCCTGAGCAGGTAAAAGCCATACCGATCGGAAGCAGTGCTGGCGTTGGCCGTTTATCGGAGAAATAACCTACGACCGGCTGCATGATCGAAGCGGTGATATTCAGGGCGAATGCGATCCACCCCATCTGGCTGTAGCTGATCCCCATGTTATCCTGCAGTACCGGAAAGATCGCGGGAATAACGGATTGCACCGAATCATTGAGCAGATGCACTAGACCAATGGCAATCAGAATGGGGAAAATGGTAGTCTGCGGATCACTGCCCGGACGCGGCAGCAGCCGGGCGCCTGAACCGCCGGCTTTTGTTAACGAATTGAGTGACATGTGATGGTCTCCTTTGAAGTACAGGGAAGAAAAGATAAGGTGTAATCGATTCCAATCATCCCCTGCATAGTTAACTGAACAACCGTAAGCAACGAAGATTCTCTCATCATATGGCAAAAATTACTTAACCTGCAATGGCGGAATAACGGTAAATAGCAAAAGGAGCCCCTTCACTGCAAAGTGAAACGGCTCCATACACCGGTTAGCTTGGAATCTCGATTAACGGTTATCGATTTTCTCCGGGTACATATCATGCTGGAACAAGCGCTGCGTAGCCAGCTCTTCATATTTGGTTCCCGGACGGCCATAGTTGCAGTATGGATCAATGGAAATTCCGCCTCTTGGCGTAAATTTACCCCATACTTCAATGTAACGCGGGTCCATCAGCTTGATGAGATCATTCATGATAATGTTGACTACGTCCTCGTGGAAATCTCCATGATTACGGAAGCTGAACAGATACAGCTTCAGCGATTTGCTCTCGACCATTTTGATGTCTGGAATGTAGCTGATATAGATGGTCGCGAAGTCAGGCTGTCCTGTAATCGGGCACAAGCTCGTGAACTCCGGGCTGTTGAATTTCACGAAGTAATCTCTGTAAGGATGCTTGTTATCGAAGGTCTCCAGGATGTCAGGGTCATATTCAAAATTGTATTTCGTTCCTTGATTGCCAAGCAGGGTAATATCCTGCAGTTCATCGGATTGGCGTCCGGCCATTGTCATCATTCTCCTTGGGTGCGGAACAATTTATCGAGGAAAAGCGTTCGGTTTTTGGCTGAATCACTCCGGTTGACTGCGTCAAAAGTCGTTCTTCATCCAAAAACCTCACTGCATATACTAAAAATTGCTCCGCATTATTATTGTGTGCTGGTGGGCGCTGCTCGCTGTTATTCGGCTCGCAGGCCCGATGTAAAAGCGTTCGGTCAATGGTGAATCACTCCGGTTGACTACGTCAAAAGTCGTTCTCATCCAAAAACCTCACTGCATATACTGAAAATTGCTCCGCTACACTCCGCGCCTATTGCCCCACACTAGCGTATGCAGCTGTGGAAGCACCCTCACCTCATTCATATCAGGCAGCTCCATCGTTCGGTCGATCAGCCATTCATATCGATGCAGCAGGGAAGAGGCGTGGTTCTCCACATCACCAGTGGTAACATCTGGGTTGCCTGTTTGCAAGTACATGGATACTTCCGGGTAGCGCTTATGCACCTTACGTGCATACTCCAGATCCTTCTCATCAAAAATGACGACTTTCAGGCTGTAAGCTGTGTCACTCGCTCGGTTAGCCAGACGCTGAACGATCTCATCAAGCTTCTGCCAGTCCGTTGTCATTCCTGAGCTTGGCGGCTTCGGAGATAGTGTGACTTCACTGATATCCATCAGCCAGTCCTGCCATTTGGAGCCTTGAGTCTCGACGGCCGTACGAATGCCTCTAGCCTGCAGCAGCTTCACGAGCTCTCCCATCTGAGGCAGTAAGGCCGGATTCCCTCCGGAGATCGTAACGTGGGAGAAACGGTCACCGCCAATTGAGGTAAGCTCACTCCAGATGTCCTCGCTGCTCAGCAGACGAATCTGATCCTTGGCACTGCCATCCCAGGTAAACGCCGAGTCACACCATGAGCAGCGGTAATCACAGCCAGCCGTTCTGACGAACATCGTTTTCTGCCCAATGACCATCCCTTCTCCTTGAACGGTAGGGCCAAAGATTTCGAGCACAGGGATGGGACGATGAGCGGGAGATTTTCGCTCGGACGGAGCAGTCGATAGATCTGTGCTATTCATCAAGCATCCACTCCCGTCTGACTTCCGCATAGCTGGTTGGAGTCTCAAACAGTCTCACAAATTCGGTCCGTCCACCTTCGATTTGTGTCTTATAAGGCTCACTCTGCAGCGCAGTCTCCATTTGTTCATAGATCCAGACCACCATATTTTCCGCCGTTGTATTCATCGCTGGCAGTGTTTCATTCAAATATTGATGATCGAGATAGCCTTCAATTTGAGTCTTCCAAATTTCTTTGACATCTCCAAAGTCCACGGTGATCCCCGTCTCACCAGGGATACCACTGATACCGAAGACGACTTTGTAGGTATGGCCGTGCAGATTCTTGCATTTACCCTCATAGCAGTGCAGATGATGCGCCGCGTCAAAGGTAAACTCCTTGCTGACAAGGACCCGCTTCCGGTGATAGCGGAGCTGCTCCTGCTGAATGTCCTCACCTATACGCTGCAGCCGTTCTACAATCCGAAATGTGCCGGGTTCTGGTCTCATCACTTTACACCGCCTCGTTCAGTTAAATATTCATCAAGCCCTGCTTTGCGCAGCTTGCAGGCAGGACACTCTCCACAGCCGTCACCTTTAATGCCGTTGTAGCAGGTCAATGTACGCTCGCGTACATAATCAAATGCACCCAGCTCATCCGAGAGCGCCCATGTTTCGGCTTTGTTCAGCCACATGAGCGGCGTATGAATGACAAACTCATAGTCCATCGCCAGATTGAGCGTGACGTTCAGCGATTTGACGAACACATCACGGCAATCCGGATATCCGCTGAAATCTGTTTCGCACACGCCTGTAATGATATGCCGTGCGCCTTTTTGCTTGGCCATTACTGCTGCGAAGCTTAGAAAGAGATGATTTCGGCCGTCTACAAAAGTACTCGGCAGCTGTCCCTCTTCCTGTGTGATCTCAATGTCGCTGCGTGTAAGTGCGTTCGGCGAGAGCTGGTTCAACAGGCTCATATCAAGAACGGTTTGCTCTACATCAAGATCGCGGGCGATATCGGCAGCTACTTCAATCTCCAGCTTGTGCCGCTGTCCGTAGTCAAAGGTAACGACCTCCACTTCCGCAAAATGCTTTTTCGCCCAGAACAGGCAGGTCGTGCTATCTTGACCGCCGCTGAATACGACGATTGCTTTTTCATTTTTAAACATAAAAAAACCTCTCCATCTTCTAGAATTTGCGTGCCGTAAATACAGTACGCTTCAAAGGAAGAAAAGAGAGGTTCCCTAACTCGTTCAACAAAAAACAGGCCTCTGCTCTACGGGCAGGGCTCATATATAGATTGACGTTTCAAGATGACAGGCATAAGAAAAAAACAATCCAGGGTAGCTCTAACCAAGCTGTATTACAGCCATAGTCAGGTTACAGGCCCAGACAGTAAATTTAAAGTTCATCTTTGACAATCTGTATAGTTTTTTATAGAGGGAGTTCGCGAACCTCTCCCATGGATCTCATCCATGGATTTCAATTTTCAGTTGTCATATAAGCTAATCATAACAAAAGTTCCAGTAAGTATTATATCAGAAAAACCGAACATTAGAAGCTATTTTTCATTATCCACATTTTACTTGATCCACACATTGCCAAAGGGCAGCATTTCACGCATCAAGCGCTTAAAGAAGCCTTCATCATTAATATCGTTCTCCAGCTTCTGATTCTCCCGGCCGGCCTGGAACAGAACGGTTCCGTGACCGGTCATCTTCCAGTGGTAGTTCATGTGCTGACTGGCAAGGTGATTGCCGTACACAGTAAGCTCTAGCTTCGCATTCTCCGGATAGGCAATGATGCTGCCTGCATCCACATATAATGGAGCGGTTGGATGAAGCTCTTGTTCACAGACCTGTCCTTGGGTCAGGATCCCGATCGTACCTTTTCCGGAAAATTTCATCTTGATCGCATCCCGGGTAATGAGCATGTTCTTCAGCTTGAGAATTCGGGTCTGCATTTCAATTCCATCGCTATAAAATAGTAAATGCCGAAAATCGTACAGCAGATCGCTGTGCTCATCCAGGTCGATTCTTTTCATCGTAATACCAGGCGGGAGGGCACATACAAACTGGCAAGGCCCGCTCATTTCAGAGCGGATCAGCTTTCTTTTGCGGTACATGCCCTGGATGTTTGTCAAACGATCGTTCCGACCGCTTGAGGGCCCCCGATAGGCAACGATTTGCTGAGGATGGAGGATATGAATCTTGTCCTGCTCCGTCAGTGAAAAGGTTGCTGCTTGTCCGGACATACCCGGTGCATCCATACTTTGTGAGATTTGCATTGATCGAGATAATCTCCTCTAATCGATTGATTGTCACTATGTGCACTGTAATCCTGGCGGGATCTAGTGTCTTGAAGCTCTGCGCATTCGGAACCGAATCACTCGGATGAACACAAAATACCCGATAATGAGCAGTACGCCAACAATCGCCGTATTGATGACCTTCTGCTGCGAGGCCTTACGGTCAGCCTCGGCCTGCTGCATCTGTGAAACAAGCTGATTCAGATTGGCATTCTGCTTCATGAGCTCCTCATTCTGCTGAATCAGGTCTTCGTTTCTCTCCTGGAAGGCCTCCATGTTTTGCTTGGCGCTGTTCAGCTCATTCATCGTTTGCTCATAGCTTTGCTGCAATTGATTGACTTCCTCAGGGAGCTTAGAGTACTGCTCGTAACCGTTATATAGATTCTCCCAGAATCCTGCATGTGTTCGGGCGTCGGATATGAATAGAGTGATACTGTATAGGACCATAGTGAGAAGTGACAGCTTGATTCCTGAATTTTTCATTCCATCACCACCTTATTTTGAGAATACATACAAGTGGTTGTTACCCGTTGTGAGTTCAGCGAAATCTGTTATTTTTATACGAGATTATTTTATTAATTGTTTCATATTTCACCATTGTTTGCTAATGAAAAGTTTGTAATGTTCTTGTTTAATCTTGTGGATAAGAGGGTAAGTAGAAGAAGGAACGACACGAACTTAGAGCTCATCACCGTCCATTTCATAATTGCCTAGGATACGAAGCGAAACAACATATATAACAAATGAGAACGCAAGGATAATAGAAGGAGAACGATAATAATGATGAACAATCAAATGGAAAAAGAAGTACACAAGACGATTATGATTACAGTAAACGGAAAACCGGTAGGAAGCGGATATGTATTCGACGGCTATACATTGGCTCCGATAGATAACGAGCGATTGAATACCGAGGATAATGTAGTAACAGTTTAAACGCATATATGAAGTCACTCACGATAACCACTGATCTTTGAGATCGGTGGTTTTTTGTCGTTTTAAGTCGAATGAGCAAAGCTGGAACGCGTAAAGTCACATTTTTTTGCAATATTTTGTACCGAACATATGTTCCGTGACAATCAGTTGTCGATTTGAACTGTTAGTATTAAGAAAAGCCTTACAGGGGAGGAGAAATGATGAGTTCGATATTGGACGTATTTTGTACCTGGAATCGTGAAGTAATTTCTGTCTCTGGAGAAAACTCACTATATCTGCTGATGGAGTGGCGCAGCGGTCCTCCTGCCAAGAGACAATCCAAGCTCATGCCCAAGCTCTTATATCGTGATGTAGAGCTGCTGCTTAAGCCCGAAGACGGAGTTGTTATTAAAGCAGTACACGGAGCCAGAGCCAAGGAAACGGATGCCGGCTGGGTCTTGCAAATGGGAAGCGCTTATAAAGGAAAAACCAAAACATTACTGCTTGAGCTGGCAGTATCTTCACAATCTGCCGGTAAGAAGTCAGTGTGCTCCGCCTACTGGAGTGCCTTCAAGACGAAACAGGAACAGCGCGTTCTCTTGCGAAGGGAGCAGATCTATTTACAAATATCGGCTCACTTGGGGCTTATGAACAAGCAGCCCGATCTGAGAGTTCAGAAACATGTAAAGCTGAGCGAGACGACGGGGATCATGAAGCAGGCACTTCGTGCTTTTGAAAGAGGAAGAACAGAGGAAGGCTGCGAAATCATTAAGCGGCATACGGATGAACTGCTGATTATGGCTGTAAGATCCGGAGATCTAGAATATTACCGCGAAGCTCAGATCCTGATCCAGTTAGGCGAATATTATCAAATGACATACGAGAAATTAAATGATGAGCATAGCGACACCGTCAGAGAATCATCCGGTACCTATTATCTTGAAGAAGATGAGGAAGATTTTATGGAGAAGCAGGCCAAATAATGAGATTTGATGACGAACAGTCTAGAACGATATCATCCGTTGTCTGCAGCGTTTATTATCGTATGAAGTTATACATAATGAAATAAAGGGTAATAACCGATATAAGTCTAAAGTACTATGTGAAAGGATGACGATAAGAATTTTACTAGATAGAATGGACTATATGGATAGATAGCTATAGAACATGAGTTCATTTTAATATGTTGAGTTTATCGTTGCAGGAGGATACGCATGACAGAGCGACTTATTCGATTAATGCGCATTATTACCTTGGTACAAGCGAAGCCTGGTATCTTGGCGAGAGAGCTTGCTGAACGCTGTGAGACGACGGAGCGTACAATTTACAGAGATATGGATGCCCTAAGTGCGATGCATATTCCGGTTGTGAATATGGGACATGGCAGGGGTTATCAATTTATTAGCCGATTTGCACTTTATCCGCTGAACTGGACAGAGGAGGAAGATGCAGCCTTTGCAAAAGTAGCAGAGGAGATGGATCAGATTAAGCCGATCCTGCCCTCTGCTTTTGAAAGTGCTTATGAGAAGGTCATGGCTGCAAGCCTTAAGAAGAACAATGAGCGAGTAGAATGGGCTGAGCAATTTGCAGCGGTTATGAAGCTGGGAGCTGGTTATGACACTGAGCAGGATGAGAAGGTACTCGTATCCATTATCCAAGCTTCTGTCTATCAGAATACGATGGAAGTGGCGTACTCTTCACCAGCTGAAGGAACAGAGGGATATATGGATGGAGGAGCTGGCGATCGGCTAAGAATTGATCCCTATTATCTGCTTCCGAAGGAGCATCATTTCTATGTAATTGGTCATTGTCATCAAACGAATCGTGTTGAAGCTCTCCGGATGAGCTGTATCAGAGAGGTAGAAATCATGACACAGACATTCCGACGCGAAACAGCGGAGCTGCAATCGTTTTTTAAAGAAACATGGTCTGTACATAAAGGTCACGAGCACACTACATACAAGGTTCGATTTAAGGCGCATGCTGCAGATCGGGTTAGAAGAAGTGAGATGCTGGTACAACCCGTGTTAATAGAGGAGCCAGGAGGAAGCCTGCTTCTTGAGGTAACCTTGAATGATCATAAGGAGTTCATGGACTGGCTTGTCCAATTTGGATCAGATGCGGAAATTCTCGAGCCCCCGCAGTATCGAAATGAGTTGCGAGCGAGGCTCAAGACTTGGCTGGCGTTGTATGAGAATGAGGGTGGTATAGAGGCTTAATATTACGAATATCACGAATCGGACGATCCCAGCAATTTTGCCAGATCTCCAAATGGATTGTGCTTGTCTTCATCTCCGCTGGAATATACGAGCTTGGATTTGGTTCCTTCCTCTTCGGCCGCATTATTCTGCTCCAGCTTGAGTTGGTTGAAATGATGGATAAATACTTTGGCTGTATTCAGAGCGTCATCCAGTGCACGGTGCTGGGTTCCATCAAACTCGATGCCGCATAGCATTAGGGCCTGACTAAGGCCAAGCTGACGTGGACCGCCTTCTTTGCGAAGGATTCGCGAGATTTGTTTCTGTACATCGTTATGATTCATGATCCAGTTGACCTTCATTTGGTGTGTACGGCAATGGGAGACGAATTTGCTCTTATCATCCGGACCCCATGAGCATAGATAGTAGGACTCAGGAAGCCAGTTAATGAGCTCCTTCACTGCTTCAGGGAACAGCGGAGCTGCGTCGATATCCTTTTGTGTAATGCCTGTAAACTGGATGGTGTCCGCAGAGAGCACCGATTTATTAGATGGTCTTACATACGTGTGGAATGTATCCATTACAGCCAGTGTGCCTTCTTCGCCCACGGGAGCTACCCTGACTGCACCGATATCAATAATTTCAGAAGTGTAGCGTGTGCTTCGACTAACGGTAAATTCCAAATCATAAATAATATAATCTAACATGATTAATAACTCCTTTCTGCTTGAGATGAGGCCTGTATACTATATTACCTGGTAGCTGCAAGACTGTCAGCGTATTTTCTTTCCACTTGGTGTTTAGAATGATAGAAGTGAGCACGTTATATGGAAAAGGATTGACAATAATCAGTAAATCTATTATTCTGCTCTGTAAAATGTGAACAGCAATGAACAAGGACATGGTATATGGTAATAGCTTCCTGTCAGAGAAGAGATCCGTTAGTGCTGAGAGATCTCCAGGCAAGCTTCTTATACTCCTACCTTGGAGCTGCATGTGGATAGGTTATTTGTTTGTATCCATTTGCCGGAAGCTCGGCACGTTAAGCCGAAACAGAGGATCTCGCTTTGAAGGAAGGGCATGCCCGGCTTGTTCGAGCAAGATTAAAATTAGGGTGGTACCACGACACTTTCGTCCCTGACGAGAGTGTCTTTTTTGCGTTTTAGCACACACAAGGAGGATTACCAGTATGAAACAAAGTCAGCTGCTCGCCCCAACCTTAAGAGAAGCGCCTGCAGAAGCGGAGATCAGTAGTCACAAACTGCTGCTGCGTTCAGGCATGATTCGACAAACGGCTTCTGGAGTGTACAGCTTCTTACCACTGGGGAGAAGAGTGCTTCTTAAGATTGAGCGAATTATTCGTGAAGAAATGGACCGTATTGGTGCACAAGAGACCTTGCTGCCTTCCTTGCAGCCGCTTGAGCTATGGGACGAATCCGGGAGATCAGACGATTATGGACCAGAGCTGATGAGATTACAAGATCGGCATGAACGTCCTTTTGCGCTGGGGCCAACTCACGAAGAAGTCATTACATCTCTTGTACGTGATAATGTGCAGAGCTACCGCCAGCTGCCTGTGACACTCTATCAGATCAGTACCAAATATCGGGACGAGCGAAGACCTCGATTTGGTGTGCTTCGCGGCCGGGAATTTATAATGAAGGATGCATACTCGTTCTCGTCGACATATGAGGATTTGGATACGACCTATACAGCAATGAGTGAAGCTTACTCCCGCATATTCACACGCCTGGGTCTGAGATTCAAGCAGGTCGAAGCCGATGCCGGAACGATTGGAGGCAGTGGTGAGACCCATGAGTATATGGCACTTGCGGACATCGGTGAAGATACCATTGTTTTCTGTACCCACTGCGACTATGCTGCTAATCTGGAGAAGGCGCGGTATGGAATCGGTCCGAATCAGGATAACAGCAAAGCTCTGGATGCCGCGCAGGAGCAGCATAGAACTACGGCTAAGGTGAAGGTACACACACCGGGTGTGAAGACCATTAGCGAATTAACACTTTTTTTAAAAATGGCAGCTCAAGATGTAATCAAGACCTTGCTATATGTGGCTGATGGCAGACCTATAGCCGTGCTTATTCGCGGCGATCATGAGGTCAATGAGATTAAACTGCAGAAGGTGCTTGGAGCACACACCCTTGAACTCATGCCGGAAGAAATGAGCAGAGAGCTAAATCTGCCTGTTGGATATCTGGGTCCATATGATCTTTCGATGACAGTCATTGCTGACCACGCGGTCGCGAAGATGACGACGAGTGTTACTGGCGCTGGAGAGCAGGACTATCATTACGTTCAGTCCGTGCCTGGACTGGATTTCACTTGGGATGAAGTTCATGATGTGAGAAATGCAGCCAGCGGTGATACTTGTCCCTCATGCGGTACAGCGCTGTCCTTCGAGCGAGGGATCGAAGTAGGGCATATATTCAAATTGGGTACAAAATATAGCGATGCAATGGGAGCTTCTGTCCTCGATCAGCAAGGGCAGCCGCAGGTGCCGATCATGGGATGCTACGGAATTGGAGTGTCGCGTTTAGTGGGAGCTGTGGCAGAGCAATATGCCGAGGACGGTATGATGCACTGGCCTGCATCGATTGCCCCGTATCATGTGCATATTATTCCTGTATCAAGCAAGGATTCGGTTCAGATGGAGCTTGCTAACGAGATGGAGAAAGCCTTGTCTCAGCTGGGACTCGAAATCCTGGTCGATGATCGCGATGAACGGCCGGGAGTCAAATTCAAGGATGCTGATTTGTTCGGGATACCGCTGAGAATTATTGTAGGAAGAGAGGCTGCCGACGGGCGAGTGGAATGCAAGCTGTATACCGAAGCGAAGCCTGAAGGAAGTCTTGCGTCCAGCTGTTCTCTAGCGGAAATTATTGATCTGGCGAAGCTGCATCTTATACCCTATTTGAGATAGTCAAAATGGATAATATAATATATTCGATTCTGCAAGATTTGACCCTGCCATATATCCTAACCTTGGTATAGAGGCAATCTATCATTTTCTGATAGCTGACATTAAATGGCTGGAAACAGAGAAAAGTCCTGAACCTTGAGTTCAGGACTTTTCTTGAATGGCATCAAGCTTAGATCAAAATCTAATGTCGTCATATGATATTCTTCGTCTTACTTATCTCGTGGGTTTGCTATAAAGATCATTCATAGGTTAGTGTGACTTAGTACCTATTCGGTACGTAAATTATTACATATGTCACACTCGATTCACTCCTAAATAATTACTATATAACTATAATATCGGATTCTTGTTAAGGATATTAATAGTTTTTTGAATATTTTTAGAATTTATTTAGAAGCCCAGCCCATTTCATACGACTTTTGATCTATAGATAGTGCGTTTTTAAGAAGCAGAAGGTAATTTTAATGTTTGACCTGGATAAATCCAGTGAGCATTTTTAATCTTGTTGAGCTTTTGGATCGTTTGCCAGGTTGTACCGTGTTTCTTCGAGATCGAGTAGAGTGTATCACCAGATTTAACGACATATACCTTTGGTTTCTCGACAGAAGGTGTTGTTGGTTTCGTTGGTTTCGTTGGTTTGGTCGTTGTATCTGGTTGTTCTTCTTCCACTGGTGCTTCTGGAGCCGGTGTCTCTTCTACAGGAGTGGTTACTGTAGGAGCTGCGGCTTCTGCGATACGTCCGTCTGTCGTTACAGCCGCACTTCCCAGCTTCTGCAGATGTGTAATCAATGCTTCGTCTAGGGAGCCGTACATACCGGCTTGAGCATACTTGGTAAACATTTCATATTCGTCACCGCCGATAGCAGTGAAATCATTCGTTGCCAGTGTGTAAGTAGCTTCAGGATCAATAGGCTCGTTGCCTACCATTACGGAATGCACGCGGCTTCCTGGCTCCTTGGCTGGATCAATCTTAAAGCTGAAACCGGAGATTTGCGGGAATCCGCCGCTCGCTTCAGGATAGCTTTTTACTCCGTTCTCTAAGGCAGCAATGACGTCTTCACCTTTAACATTCAAAGTAACGATCTGATTACCAAATGGAAGAACCGTGATAACCTCTCCTTTGGTTACCTCACCCTTCTCAATCGAAGCACGAATTCCACCGCCATTGGTAAGGGCAATATCAGCACCAGATACTTCACGAAGTGCATCTGCGATCAGATCACCCAGATTCGTCTCGCCTGCACGAACCTTCTCGCGTGTACCTTCCAGATCTGTGGAGATCGTAGCAACGACTTCATCCAGAATTGGCGCTTGTTCTTCTGTAACAGAAGCCACAAGAGCAGCTACTTTCTCGTTAGGAGCGATGCCTGCAGCTTCGGTCTCATCAATCAAGGTTGCTTTCTTGGAGACGACTTTGCCTTCATCTACCCATAGATCAACCACACCGACATAATTCGTATATTCGCCGGCGCTTGCAACGAGTGTACCATTGTCAGCAACGAATCCGTCCTCCAGCACCGTATGGCTGTGTCCGTCGATATAGATATCAATGCCGTCGACTTCGTCCAGAATGTCAAAGGTGTTGTCCATATCTGAATCATCTTGACCGATATGGGCGAGCATAACGACAACATCTACTTCATCGCGGATTTCATCTACATATTTTTGAGCTTCATCCGAAGGATCGGTAAAATCGATGTCATCTACGTTCTTAGGGTTCGTCTTATAAGCTGTCTCTGGCGTTGTTAATCCAATGATACCGATCTTAACTCCATCTACTTCTTTAATAATATAAGGCTCGTACAGGCTTGTCCCATCGCTTTTGAGTCTTACGTTAGCACTGATCGTTGGGAAATTAAGCTTGTCAGTCAGTGTAACGAGATGCTCCCAGCCATAATTGAATTCATGATTGCCGGGAACGAAGGCATCATAGCCCATCTCGTTCATGACTTTTATAATACTCTCTCCATTTACCAGTGTAGCAAAGGTCGTCCCGTGTACAGCGTCCCCTGCATCGAGAAACAGGGTGTTCGGGTTCTCCGCACGGTATTTGTCAAAAATCCCTGCTACCTTGGCGTAGCCCATATTCGGTGAAGACTCAACTGCGCGGGCGTGTGAATCATTCGTATGTAATAGTGTAATGTGTGTCCCGCTGTTGTTCGGAGTAGAAACAGAACCTGTTGTTTCTGAAGCGGCGCTGGCAAGTCCTAAAGAACTAAATAATAGTGCAGCAGCCGCAGCTGAAGAAATTGCTGTTTTCCATTTAAACATAGATGGCCAACCCTCCCAAATTTTAACTTAAGCACATTCTATCAAAGAAATTAAATATAATCTTCATCATTTATGTAAAATATCTGCCGCCAACTTGACGTGAGGGTCTTTTTTTCACAAATTGTTACAAAATAGCTCGAAGTATACCATATTATCCCTTTGCGGTAAGTTTCTATTCCAGGTCCTGATCTGTTCCTGTGCGATGTACGCGCATCTGAATAACGAAGCAGGCAGGGTTAGGATGACTCCGTCTCGAGACCGATTCATTTTCATACTTGCAGTTCAGACCCTAAGCCGACGCTGAACAGCTGGATTACCGGTACAATGAGTTCAAATAGAGGAACAGGGAGAGGGTTACGGATGAGAGATGAATTGATGGTAAACATGGTACGTGTGGAAGAACTGAAGCTGCATTATCTAGGACATGAGCGGCAGCCTTCGTTCTATAATAATGGGTCAGAGAAGTCTGTTGTAAATAAGACATTAAAGACAAGATTGTTAATTGCGATCTCAAGCCTGTTCGGAAGAGGGTAAGGAGCAGGGGGTTGCAGAGTACAGACGACATAATAGTTCATGTGGAGGCGAATCTTCCCGATAACAGGGATCGTTCGCCTTTTATACGTTAATTTGAAGTTAGAATATATTACATGTTATATATAATATTGAAAACTATGACAGATAACCTATTGAAATTTACCAATATTTACTGTAAAGTATGGACAACTTATCACAAAAACACCCTGCTTCATGTTATTTCTTAAATTTAAACCTCACTATGTCAAACAAATAGACATACTCCGATCTTAATCAACTAGACCATCATCAAATTCCACTTCTCTGTAATGAGCTGCGAAATGGGTTCACCAGACTATTATTTGACCTAAGTTCGATTATTGCAGCTGTCACACTCACCGTTAAATTTCACACTTGTATAGGTGATTTCGGCTATTTGCCGCTCACATAGATTAACTGCCGTATTCATACTTACATTCAAAAAAAAGAGGGGATCAGCATGAGTGAACCTGTACTTCGAATTGAGAATTTGAAGACGTGCTTTATGACAAGCAAGGGGGAAGTGCCTGCTGTAGATGGCGTTGATCTTGCTCTCTATCCCGGTGAAGTTGTTGGTCTCGTCGGAGAGTCCGGCTGCGGGAAGAGCATCACCTCCTTATCGGTCCTCCGGCTTGTGCCAAGCCCTCCTGGAAAAATTGTGGAAGGAGCGATCTATCTCAAGGGCCGTGATCTTGTTCCGCTGAAGGAAAAGGAGATGTGCCGTATTCGCGGCAAGACCATCTCCATGATTTTCCAAGAGCCGATGACATCCTTGAATCCGCTCTTTACCATTGGGCAGCAGTTGATGGAGACCCTTCGTCTTCATGAGCGCATCAGCCGCAAGGAGGCGATGCGTAAGGCGGTCAGTCTGCTGGCCGATGTCGGAATCTCCCGGCCTGACAAGGTTATCAGCCAGTATCCGCATGAATTATCCGGCGGTATGAGACAGCGGGTCATGATTGCAATGGCCATCTCCTGCAACCCGGAAGTGCTGATCGCAGATGAACCGACTACAGCTCTTGACGTGACGATCCAGGCCCAAATTCTCGATTTGCTTCGAGCGAGGAACAAGAAGCACGGTACGGCTGTGCTGATGATTACTCACGATCTCGGCGTCGTGGCTGAAATGTGTGATCGGGTTGCGGTCATGTATGCAGGCAAGGTGGTTGAGCAAGGGACTGTAAGGGACATTTTCAGCCGGCCTCAGCACCCGTACACGCAAGGCCTGATTCGCTCGGTTCCGCGGCTTGCTGATTCCCGCGACCGTTTATATTCCATCCCTGGACAAGTTCCTGTCATGAGCAGTCAGATGAAGGGGTGTCGGTTCGCTTCTCGATGTTCGTATGTCATGGGAATCTGTACGGAACAGCTGCCTGAGCTTACGGAACGAAGCACAGGTCATTACAGCCGCTGCTGGCTGGAGGAGCTTCCACGGGAGGATGCCATATGAAGGAGCCTTTGCTGAATGTCACCAGCTTGAAGAAGTACTATCCTATCCGCAGAGGCGTGCTCGGAAGATTCAGCAAGCATCAGGAGGTCGTGCGAGCTGTAGATGGCCTTTCCTTTGATGTGAACCGGGGAGAAACGTTTGGCATTGTAGGAGAAAGCGGCTGCGGCAAATCGACGGCCGGGCGCTCGCTGCTGCGTCTCATCGAACCTACGGAAGGCAGCGTTCGTTTTGACGGAGTCGAGCTGACAGAGCTGGGCGAGGAAGCGATGCGGAAGAAGAGGAGAGAGATGCAGATCGTATTTCAGGATCCGTATTCTTCGCTTGATCCGCGTCATCCGGTGGGCCGAATTCTGGAGGAGCCGCTCAAGGTGCATGGGATTGGACAAGCTGCCGAGCGGAAAGAACGTGTGCAAGAGCTTATAGATGTCGTGGGGCTGAACCCGTCTCATATTCAGCGCTATCCTCATCAATTCTCAGGCGGCCAGCGGCAGAGAATCGGCATCGCGAGAGCACTTGCCCTGCAGCCGAAGCTTATTTTGCTCGATGAACCTGTATCCGCCCTTGATGTCTCGATTCAATCACAGGTCGTCAACCTGCTGCAGGATTTGCAGGAGCAGTTTGCGCTGACCTACATTTTTATAGCTCATGATCTTAGTGTAGTGAAGCATATCTGCGACAGAGTGGCTGTGATGTACTTGGGGCGGATCGTGGAACTTGCAGATAAGAAGGAGCTGTTTGACAATCCTCAGCATCCTTACACGAAGGCGCTTCTGTCATCTGTTCCGGAGCCCGACCCATTCGTGAAGAAGGAACGGATTGTGCTCACCGGGGAAGTGCCGAGCCCTTCGAATGCACCTCAAGGCTGTGCGTTCCATACCCGTTGTTCCTATGCTGTACCCGTATGCCGAGAAGAACGACCGGCTTTGCTTGAGACGGACAGCCGGCATTTTACGGCCTGCCACTTATATGTTGAATAAATTCAATCAGATACATAGGGGGAATTCGTAGATGAGAAGACGTAAGCATCAGCGAGTATTAGGGTTTGTATTTGCGGTCATGATCATGCTTGCAGGCTGCAGCGGAGGGGGAGGGGGCACCGCAGATCCAGGCAATTCAACAGAGCCGGAAGCATCCGAAGAAACACCGGCTGCTGAAGTGCAGACGGAGCTCGTGATGGGAAGAGGCGGCGATTCAGTAGCGCTCGATCCATCGATTGTCACGGATGGCGAATCACTGAAGATTACGCAGCAGATATTCGACACACTGCTCGGGTATAAACCGGGGACGACAGAGGTGGAAGGTGAGCTTGCCGAGAGCTGGGAAGTATCTACAGATGGACTCAAATATGTGTTCAACCTGAGACCGAATATTAAATTCCATGACGGTACAGAGTTTAATGCAGAGGCTGTTGTCTTCAACTTCACCCGCTGGAACGATCCGGATAGTGAGTTCAAATTCGAAGGTGATTCGTTTGATTACTATGACTCTATGTTTGGGCCGGAAGGAAGCCGGATCATCAAGGAAGTGAAGGCTGTAGACAATCTGACCGTTGAATTCACATTAAATAATCCACAAGCACCATTCCTCCAAAATATTGCGATGCCTTCCTTCGGGATGGCCAGCCCGGCAGCGATTCAGGAGAAGAAGGAGAACTTCAAGAGTGAGCCGGTCGGAACCGGACCCTTCGTCTTCAAGGAGTGGAAACGTAACGATTCCATCACCCTGGAGAAGAATGCCGAGTATTGGAAGGAGGGCCTTCCTAAGCTTGAAAGAGTCATTGTGCGCTCCATACCTGATAACACGGCGAGATTCAATGCCTTACAGAACGGTGAGATCGATCTGATGGAGGACTTGAGTCCAGATCACCTGACAACGCTTGAGAGCAACAGTGAGCTGCAGAAGATTGAACGCCCGCCCTTTAACGTAGCTTATCTGGGCTTTAACTTTAACAACGAGCCGTTTAACGATCCGAAGGTAAGAATAGCGCTGAGCCATGCGGTGAACAAGCAGGGAATTATCGATGCCTTCTTCTCCGGACAAGCGGTACCGGCCGTGAATCCGATGCCGCCGACCCTGTGGGGCTATAATGACGAGATTCAGGATTACGAATATGATCTGGAAAAAGCAAAGCAGCTGCTTGCTGAAGCCGGTTATCCTGATGGGCTGCCAGGCGAATACACCTTCTATGCGATGCCTGTTCCGCGTCCGTACATGCCGGATGGTAGAAAAGTGGCGGAAGTAATCCAGGCGGACTTTGAACAGATTGGCGTAAAGGTAAATATTGAGTCACCAGAATGGGCGACTTATCTTGATGACCTGCAGGCAGGAGAGAAGGAGGATATCTTCATGCTGGGCTGGACTGGAGATAACGGTGATCCGGATAACTTCATCTACACGCTTCTGGACAAGGACGCCATTCCAAGCAATAACTATACCTACTATTCAAGTGACGAGCTGCATACCATCCTGGTCGAAGCTCAGCAGGAGACAGATCAGACCAAACGTGAAGAGCTGTACAAGCAGGCTCAGGTTATCATCAAGGAGGATGCGCCATGGGTTCCTCTCGTGCATACGACACCGCTGCTTGCAGCCACAGCCAATCTTAAGGGACTCGTACTTGCGCCGACAGGCAATGAGTCGTATGAATCGATCTATTTTGAATGAGATATCGCCTGACACGATGAGATTTTTACAGCTCGAAGAAGTTCAAAAATAGCATAGCTGACGGCCGCAGTTTACTGCGGCTTGTTCTTCTTCTCTCTTTATACAACATTTAAATTGACTACAGGCAGGTGAGAGAAATCGGTACATATATTGTCAAAAGACTCTTAGTTCTTATTCCTGTGCTGCTGGGGATGACGATTATCGTATTCTCGATTATTCACGCGATCCCTGGAGACCCTGCGGAGACAATCCTCGGTGAGAAAGCGACAGAAGAATCCAAGCAGGCGCTGCGTGATCAATTGGGGCTCGATAAACCATGGTTAGAGCAATATTTTACGTACTTGAGTGAACTGGTACGAGGTGACCTTGGGGAATCCATCCGCACCAAAATTCCTATTGCCCAGGAAATTGTCCCTTATCTAATGGCGACGCTGGAGCTTGCTCTGGCAAGTATGATCTTCGCCGTCGTTATTGGAGTGAACGCAGGAATTATAAGTGCTTGGCGGCATAATTCTTGGTTTGACTATATCTGTATGGTCATTGCATTAGTAGGGGTATCCATGCCAATCTTCTGGCTTGGTCTGATGGAACAGTGGTTATTCGCTAACGAATTGAAATGGCTGCCTTCAAGCGGCCGCATGAATGTACGGGATCCCATCGAATCCGTTACCGGTCTAAATGTCGTTGATGCGATCATCGCCGGACGTTCTGATCAAATATGGACAGCAGTGAAGCATCTGATCCTGCCAAGTATCGCACTCGGAACGATTCCGATGGCGGTTATTGCCCGAATGACACGTTCCAGCATGCTTGAGGTTATGAGCTCCGATTATATTCGAACTGCGAGAGCGAAGGGCATGCGACAATTTTTTGTCGTTTACAAGCATGCATTAAAGAATGCCTTCATTCCTGTCCTGACAGTTATTGGCCTGCAAATGGGAATGCTGCTGGGCGGAGCTGTGCTGACAGAGACGATCTTTGCCTGGCCCGGTGTCGGGAGATACATCTATGATGCGATAAGCTTCCGGGATTATCCTGTCATACAATCCGGCATTCTGATCATCGCTTTTATCTACGTTCTAATCAATCTGATCGTTGATCTCTTGTATGCGGCGATTGATCCTCGAATTCAGTACAAATAGGAGGGACGGATATGGGACAAGTCAGTCTAGGCAGCGGTAAAGCCGGAGTTGATGCAGCAGAAGAAGTATCCGGTCCATGGCGTGAGGCTATTCGGGGAATTCTTCATCATAAAATGGCAGTAGCAGGGCTCATTATCCTAGTGTTCTTTATCGGCGTTGCGGTATTGGCCCCTCTGCTTACTCCCTATGATTATAAAGAGCAGGTGCTCGCTGATAGACTCAAGCCTCCATCTGCTGAGCATTGGTTTGGTACGGATGATCTGGGTCGTGATGTATTTACCCGTGTGGTGTACGGGGCACGCATTTCCTTATGGGTGGGCTTTGCGTCAGTTGTAGGCTCGATTGTAGTTGGGACGATGCTCGGCATCATTGCAGGATACTATGGAAGATGGCTGGATATGCTGATCTCCCGGCTGTTTGATATCCTGCTTGCCTTTCCAGGTATTCTGCTCGCGATCGCCATCGTTGCCATTCTGGGGCCTTCCTTATTCAATGCACTGGTAGCGATCGCCATCGTCAACATTCCGACCTATGGAAGACTGGTCAGGGCGAGAGTGCTCTCTTTGAAGCAGGAGGAGTACATTACTGCAGCGAAGTCGATTGGTATGAAAAATGGCAGCATCCTCTTAAGTCATGTCCTTCCAAACAGTCTCACTCCCATCATCGTGCAAGGCACGCTCGGGATTGGGACGGGGATTCTGGAAGCTGCCGCACTTGGATTTTTGGGAATGGGAGCCCAGCCTCCTTCTCCGGAGTGGGGGAAGATGCTGTCGGATTCGAGACAATTTATCCAGACCGCACCGTGGACTCTCATTTTTCCTGGCGTATCGATCATGCTGACGGTACTTGGATTTAATCTATTGGGTGACGGGATGCGAGATATTCTCGATCCGAAGATGCGGAGATAGAGGGTGAGGGTACAGCGGGAAGAAAGTGGCTATGATACTTCTAATATAGGTAGCTGAGATAAGTCGCCTCTCATATAGAGATGCGGCTTATTCTTGTAATAATATAGTGGAAGAAGTGTAACTAGTGAAATGATACGCATTGGGGTTATACTGGATACAATTTCACAATAAGAATTCTGCACATTTAATAATGTTCAATTGTAGAATTCTTGGCAATGATTACAGCAGCTAAAGGCATTATGAAATGATTTAGGGTAATAAATAGAATGAAGAGATAGGATTCATTCTTATACAAGTGGAACGTTCAAATCATTGGAGGAGTTATATGGAGAAGCTGAGAGAACATAGACAATATGCTGAACTTAATAAATCGGAAGGATCAAGGGCGACGTATGAACGCGACTATTCCCGTTTGATCCATTCCCCAACCTTTAGAAGACTGCAGGGCAAATCTCAGGTGTTTGGAGCCGGAACAGGTGACTATTATCGGACACGGCTGACACATTCACTTGAGGTGGCCCAGATTGCGCGCGAAGCAGCCAAGAGTCTCTTAAGACGCTACCCCGATGTTGAAGAGCTTCGTGCCGACAATCCGGGACTTGTTATCGATCCCGAGGTCGTCGAATGCGCCTCGATCGCCCATGATTTTGGACATCCTCCGTTCGGTCATAAAGGGGAGGAAGTGCTGGGGAGCATTCTGAACGACTTGATTGAGGATAAGACCTTGTCGATCGTAGATCCCAGCGGAACAGGGAAATCCTCGAACCATCAGTATCGGACCGTAGAAGAGACGATGCGCCGGAAATACGAGCACTTTGAAGGGAATGCCCATAATTTCAGGCTGATCATGTTTCTGGAGAAGCGTGAGAATATAGACGGCCTTAATCTATCGGATGCGGTGCTCCTGGGCATCAATAAATATCCTTATCCCGGCACGGAGAACAGGAAGGGCATGTACCATCATGAATGGAGCTACATTAAGGAGATACGCAGCGAATGGGGCATACCCGCAGGCCAGAAGACTTTGGAAGCGCAGCTGATGGATCTATGTGATGACATTGCGTATTCCGCGCATGATCTGGAGGATGGAATCAAGGCTGGAAAGATTGAGGTGCATGAGCACTTCCTGCACGATCCTTATGTCAAAAGACTGATCGTAGACAAGATTATGACCTTGGATGACCCGTTCTGGATGGGATGGATGCCTGAGAAGATTGAGCCCAAAGTAGATGAGGTACTGAACGAATTCCTGCGGATCTGGAATGAGAAGCTTCCGGGCTGCGATCATGACTATTCCCGTACTCGGCGGGAGGTCAAAGCGTATTGGGTCAGCTTATTCGTAGCGGCTCTGGGAATTATTGATACGGGCGACTGGAAGAAGGTTACTTTTATAAAGGAAGGAAAGGAAGACCTCGACATGCTTCGTACCGTTAGTGTGCTGAAGAGCTTCGCGTGGGTGACGATGATCAAGGATCTGAGAGTCCAGCGCCTGCAAAAAAGAAGCGAGTGGATCATCCGCAGACTCTGGCATGCCTTCAATGATCCGGTTACTTCGAAGGCCATTATTCCAACCGACTGGCTGCAGCGTTATGAGAAGGATCAGGCTCGTCTGAGCCCGATATGGACCTGGGAGCATATGATTATTGATTACATTGCGGGGATGACGGATGCTTTTGCCGAGAAGATATATAACGAGCTCTATGGACTGAAGGTCGGCTCTATATATGACCTGGACTAAGCAGATAAGGAGATTACATCATGATGGAAACGAAGCGAATAGAGCTCGGCATACTGGATCTTGTGCCAAGTCTCATGGACAGCCCGCCGGAAGAAGCAATCCGCAGATCGGTAGAGCTGGCAATGGAAGGGGATCGTCTCGGGTATGCAAGGTATTGGACCTCTGAGCATCACAATCTGCCAGGCGTTGAATCGGCAAGCCCGGAAGTGCTGCTATCCCATATCGGGGCCCGAACCCGCCAGATTAAGCTTGGTTCAGGAGCAGTACTCCTGCCCTATCATCATCCAATTCTAGTGGCAGAAAGATATAACCTGCTCTCTACCCTGTACCCTGGACGAATCGAGCTTGGCATTGGCCGTGCTCCCGGCGGATCTGCCCATCTATCGATGGCTCTGGCGGGCAATTTTCTGCAGAAGGTGGTGGATTATCCGGATCGGGTCAAGGAGCTTCAGCAGCTCCTTCAAGGGGAGTATACCTATGAAGGGGAAGTAGTGGCTGCGAAGCCAGTCCCGGTCAGGGGCCCCAGTCTGTGGATGCTTGGCACGAATGTGAAGAGTGCAGACTATGCTGCAAGTTTAGGCACAGGTTATGTATTTGGCCAATTTATGAGTGAGCACGACGGGGCGGAGATGATTGAGAGATATACGGCAAATTTTGTTCCTTCCAAAAGCATGGTTAGACCTCAGGCCTTTATCGCAGTCAGTGTGATCTGTGCTCCAACGACGGAAGAAGCCCATTCCTGGAAGGAACAAGCTTCCGTCAAGCATCAGGAGAAGTCGTCTCCAGGTCTCCCTGCTGCTGAATATCCAGTCATTGTCGGGAACCCGGAGGAGGTAAGGGAAGAACTCATCAAGCTGAGTGAGCGTACACAATCCAGCAGCCTGCTGATCGCAACCCGTGCCGCCCGTTACGAGCAGAGGCTGGTGACATATCAATTGCTGGCGGAAGCAATGCAGCTCTCCTGATTAGGCAGACTATCATTCTCTATTGAAATAGCCATTGAATTGTACTTTTGCTATATAGCAAAAGAGAAGTAATTACATAGAATGGATAGTAAAAAGGAAGGAGTGATAGAATTATGCCGACTTTTGATCAGGTACTTGTAACGGGAAATCAAACGATTCTTGGTCAGCTTCAGGTTGTCGGAAACTCTACAATTGGAAACTTGGATATCGCCGACAGTATGAGTATATGGGGCGGCGGCATGTTTGTAGATGATAATGCAACAATCCAAGGGAATTTGGGTGCAGGTCTAAATCTGAGCGCAGGCCAAAATGTGGTGGCTGGATCCCGGCTTATGTCCGTAGGAACACCTATGGTTCCTCCGGTAGCAGCTAGTACTGTCTCAACGCGGTTTTATCCTGCAACCTTACCGACGCAGACCGGCCTCATGCTTAAGGGTACGGACGGCCTCAACTATATGATTATTGTGGATACCAGCAGTGGTCTCCCTACACTTGCGATTCATGGCGCATAATTCAGAAGCGCGGTTCTGACCGCCTCTAAATAGGCGAAGCCGTGATCTTTGTCCGGCTCTAGATAGGTTCCCTCCGCCCATTCATTCCACGCATTGACAAACAGAAATGAAGAGTTGTATACCTGAGCTGCCCGCTCTATTTGTCTAGTCAGATAGTAAGCAAATTTCTCCGGACTGGATCCGATGCAGCTCTGCCCGTGGTATCCTCTGCGCGGGGTATTATCCCAATTCACATAAGCACCAGGTATAATTTGCTCTCCGCTTCGATGAGGAGAACGGGACAAGATCATCTCCCAGGCACCATCATAGTCAAATATCAGGTGCTCGTTCTCCTTCTTTTTTATCTTGCTCCACAGGCCCTGCGTATGTGCATGCGCAAAGGTATAATGCGGCTCAAATTCAACACTCGCCTCAAATCCGGCTTGATTCGGAATATCAAACCCGCCCAGCGTCCTTACAAAATAGATGCCTTGAAGTCCATGCTGCACCGCAAGCCTGTTCCAGTATTCGAGCATTTCCTCACACCTTGGAATCAGACCCGGACGATAGATTACGAATAAGGGCTTATTCTCAATACGAATATACCTCTTGTCATTAAATGCTTTAAGCAGCTCAATGAAGTGTTCAGCCCAATCGGCTTCATCTCCATAATCCTGGGGCATGAGGATTTCATCCTCACTGCCATCCCATCTGCGTGTCCACGGCTCATTGGCCCAGGAGAGACAGAAGGGGAAATCAGGAGTATCCGACTGAAGCAAGGCTTCAAGCGGTTTTTCGAGCAGCCGTTTTCCTTTGAACCAATAATGGTAATAGCAGAACCCATAGATGCCATAATATCGGGCCAAGCTCGCCTGCCATTCCCGAACCGACGGGTCCATCAGATTATAGTAATAATCCTTTAGTGGCTCCTTTGGCTGTCGGTGATTTGGATACAGCGGACGTGCTTTTTGTGTATTCGTCCATTCGGTAAAGCCTTCTCCCCACCACAGATCATTCTCAGGGATTTGATGAAATTGAGGTAAATAATAAGCGATCAGCTTCATGCAGGGACACCACCTAATCCTGAGTATGGTTAGCTAGCTAATAGAATAGATTGTTTAACTGCGGGATTAGTTCATAACAGACTGTAGATTAGCTTCATAGCAGACTGTAGAAAGGAATAGTCGTATTTGCTGCTATAGAGAGCTCTTGAAGCAACCATTCTTTTTCGATCCGTGTTCTCGCTGTAGTATTGGAGCTTGGAGCCAAGCTGTTCGGGGTTGCTGAAGATGACAACATCCTCGCCAGGCTTCATCAGCTCGTGAATATCCGGAGAGTTCTCCACTATTTGAAATACCCCGCACGCTGCGATCTCATACAATGGACGAGGTGCAGCATCCCAATGAACGATCATGTTGGCTCCGTTATAGTACGCACTGAGCATCATTTCGCTATCGGGCTGACAAATCTCAATCTGATCCACAGATTCCCAGTTTCGACCTAACGCTCGGATCTTCTTACCCTCACATCGCTGGCGGATGACATGAACATAGAGGAGACGTTCCTCTGAATAATCTCCAACAATGAGGAGATCGGAATGGAAATGGGGCTGTGGCTGATGAGGCTTGTAAACTAACGGATCCGCACTATATGGCATAACGACAATGTGTTTATAACCGTATTTCTCATATACAGGAAGATGCAGCATGTTCTGTGTGATGACAAGGTCCCAGTCATGGTATGCAAAAGCGATATTCTCGCAAGGCTCATAAGGATCATTCAACCAGATGGCTGTTTTTGTATGAATTGATTGTGATAGGAGTTCAGGCGTAATGAATTGTGCAGCTTGATTGCCGATACATAGTAAGAGATCTGGCTTATAAGTCGACAGACTATCTTGAAGATTTTCATTGATCTTGAGAATGATGACTTCTTTGACCAGCATGCGCAGCGAGTCTGCAATCTGGCTTTCCATTGACGGAGTAAACTGTTCTGTCAACGGAATCAGGAGTGCGAGCCGCATGGATTTGGCGTTTCTGGGATCATGGGTCTGGACGTCTGGCACAGGCTGACGCTGATGCGATAACCAACTTCGGTTTGGCTGTAGTGATAAATCCTCTTGAGCAGTTTCCATCCGGGAAGGACGCATGACTATTGGGGCTGCCGGTGTGGCATTGGCTGAGGCTCTGAATTTGGATTTGTGTTGGAGTTTGTCGTGAAGTGTACTCTGAAGTTTGTCTTGAGCGCTCTCCTGGGTTTTATTTTTGAATCTGCCTGGAGACTTACTCTGGGATTTACTTAGTGGCTTACTTAAAGATTTACTCTGTCTCTTATTAGAAGGGATCTGATTACGCCCAGTAGTAGTGCTTCGGATTTCCGATTTTTTTTCTTTTTTTCTCATAGTTGACCCGATCCTTAATCGTCAGATTTATTCTAGTCTATGATGTCAGCCCCGTTTGTTTCAGGACAATTACCTAAGTGTTGATAAAAAGGGCGTTCGAAACAATTTGAAATATACATAGTGGTCAAATCTTATCATTTGTAAGCTGATTACCGAAATAATAGTAGGAGAGAATCCATTTCATCGTTTAAGTGTCTTATGGAATGGCTTCAGACTACAATACAAAGAGCTTTGTATAGCTGCACAGGGGGAGAACAGGTGTTTAAATTAAAGAGTATCAGGCAAAGAATATCGGTTGTCATGGTACCGCTGCTTATCTATGTCGTCGCAATTGGGGTCATTACTTTAACACTGCTCGGAACGATGGAAAAGAACACGACGAGCATTACGAGAAACTGGATGCCGTCCATTAGCAAGATCGACGATCTGATCTTCACGACTGAACATATTCAATCCTTAAGCTACAGTTACTTCTTGGCGTCCGTCTCCGATCAGGAGAGCAAAGCGGCTATTGCCAAGGAACGTACGGATTACATACGACAGCTGACCGCTGTTCGTCAGGCATACGACTCGCTGATTGCAACAGATACAGAAAGGCAATATTATAACGCCTTCTCTGCAGCTTGGGAGGAATACTTCAAGATCAACACTTCAGCGATGAATCAAAGTGATGCGAATGATATTGAGCTGGCTTATGAAGTGCTCATGAAGGGCAAGGCTTCATTCGACAAAATGCAAAGTGAGCTGATGTCTTTATCCGCTTTTATTCAAGAAGAAGCAGATCGGTCGGCCCAAGAGCTTGAGGATAGTGCGAGAACGTCAGAAATTGTACTCTTTATCGGGATTGCCTTTATTGTGGTGATGACGATCATCAGTACTTTTGCGCTGATCAAGACATTGGTTAAGCCGATCAAGCAGATTGAGAACAATGTCAAAGAGATAGCCGCAGGTAATCTGTCTGTGGAGGATATCCAACGTGATATGGAGGATGAGCTGACTACACTTGGACAAGGAATTAACCAAATGAAGTCGAGTCTAGTTCAGATTGTGAATCGAATTAAGAGCTCTTCAGAGATCATTGGTGAGCAGAGCACTCATCTGGCAGCCACATCCGAAGAGGTGAAGATTGGCAGTCAGCAGATTGCCTTATCGATGGAGGAATCAGCCAAAGCGGTGGAAAGTCAGGCAGAAACAGCGCAGTCTTCTGCAAGAACCGTTGAGCGGTTGAATGAGCATATTCAGGACCATGCAGCCAAAGGAGAACAGCTTAGAGGGATGTCGGAGCAGGTACTTGAACAAGGCATACTGGGTAAAGAAACAATGAGTCAGTCTATTGCACAGATGAGACAAATTGCAAGTCGGGTATCCATCTCCATGGAGCAGGTGAATAAGCTGGATCAATCTAACGAGAACATTTACCAGCTGCTGCATGTCATTCGTGATATTGCCAAACAGACGAACCTTCTGTCCTTGAATGCTTCGATTGAGGCCGCGAGAGCGGGTGAACATGGGAAAGGCTTTGCTGTCGTAGCTGAAGAGGTACGCACACTCTCGGATGATGTTTCACAGGCAGTAGGTCAAATCAATGAGCTGACGGAAACGATTCAGCAGGAATCTAAGTCGGTCGTTCAATCGCTGCAAAGCGGTGTAGAAGAGACGAGAAGAGGAACGGCACAGATGGAAGCCGTAAATGAAGCCTTCAACCAGATTACGAGCTCAGTGCATCAGATGGTGGAGGTCATTCAAGAGATTTCTAATGGCCTGTCTGAAATGGAAGATCTCAGTGGACAAATGAACGATTTCAGCCAGCTGATCTCTGCGATATCTCAGCAATCCGCAGCCAGTGTGGAGGAAGTGTCTGCTTCTGCAGAAGAACAGTCGGGTTCCCTTGAAGGTGTGGCAGAGAATATCCAGCAGCTTAAGAAGCTGTCAGAAGAACTGCTCGCTTCGGTATCGGCGCTTCGAGTATAATAGGAGCGTAAGTAACAGTGAATGAGCAGCCCCTGGCTGCTGCATTCACCATTCAGAAGGGAATTGCTGAGATTGCTAATGACACATGCACACAATAAAGAACATCATCCTACAGATTTAATATACATTTATGCCTGTCACGAGAGTGAACAGGCTCTTTGTCATTTGGAGCTGCAGCGGCTTCTGGGCACGAGTGTCCCCCCAGAGCAAGCTTATCTTCGTTCCAGTCGCCTCATTGACCCGTCACGAAGTCCCTTCATGAAGCTGCGTCTTGAGGTCATCGCTGAGAATAAGGAGTATGACGGGCTGCTTGCAGACATCGATTCGCATGCAATTCAGGTGCCGCAGGATCGCACGTTTAAAGTTGTATATATCAAAGAAGGGGTCCACTGTCCGTATGATGAACAACGGAAGCTTGAACGCAGAGCAGGGGAATGCATTACAGGAACGGCTAGAATGAAGGACCCTGACATAACCTATGGATTAATGCAATTGGAGAACACATGGGTATTCGGCATCGTCCGGTATGCGGAGCCCATATGGCTGCAGCATAAGAATAAGCCTTATAATTATTCGACCGGCCTCAGCTCACGCATCGCAAGAGCAATCGTCAATGTGGCAGCTCCTGAAGGGGAGAAGGTCTCAATGATGGATCCTTGCTGCGGTATGGGGAATGTATTAATCGAAGCCCTCTCGATGGGAATTAAGATTAGAGGCAACGATCTGAATCCGCTGGCAATTCGGGGGGCGAGAGTCAATCTCGAGCATTATGGTTATGACGCAAGTCTTGTTACCTTGGGGGACATGAATGAACTGACGGGTCATGCTGACCGTGCTGTTCTTGATCTGCCCTACAATCTGTGTTCCGTATTGTCTATGGAGGAGCAGCTAGGAATGCTGCGGAGTCTGGGGAGACTTGCGGATGAAGCGGTCATCATAAGCACAGAACCATTGGAGGAGCAATTAAACAGGTCAGGATGGAGGATCCAGCATCATATCCAGGTTACGAAGGGGTCATTTACTCGAGATATATGGTTGTGTGAACATCAAGGATAAGCAGTGATCTATTCAAAATTGAAGTAAAAGGCAAATAAGGTCTGATACGAGTCTGCAGTTCACCGCAGAGAGCATCAGACCTTATTTTATTGTTCAGATTGAGCTAATGAATGAAGCACAAGTGATGGACGATTGACCATCCTCAGGCAGGTTAATAGGATCGGCTGTAATCTACCAGGTTACGTGGCAGATCCTCATTTTTGACATAGGCCTTTAGATTCTCAAGGAAGACCTCGAATGCGCGTTCAGAATAATGCGGTGTGCTGCCGGCAAAATGCGGAGTGATCAGAACATTGTCCATTCCCCACAGTGGATGATCGGCTGGCAGCGGCTCTTCCTCGAATACATCGAGTGCTGCAGCGGAGAGCTTCTTCTCTTCTAATGCTTTAACCAGAGCAGATGTCTGAACGGTTGCTCCTCGCCCTACATTGACGAAGCAAGCACCCGTCTTCATTGCGCTAAAAGTCTGTTCGTTGAACAAATGCTTCGTATCCTCTGTAAGAGGGAGGATGTTAATGATGTAGTCGCCTTCAGATAATGCTTCCTCCAGCTGCTCCATCTTCACCATCTTGCTTACATGAGGGGCAGGCTTGCCGGATCTGCGTACACCGACCACGTTCATACCGAAGGCTTCTGCCAGTCTGGCTGTTGCGGTCCCAATCTCCCCTACACCCGTGATGACAATGGTCTTGCCATGAAGCTCGCTCATCGCAGTATCGGTTGAGTCCCAATTCCGACTTGCTTGATTGAGAATGGCTTGCTTCAGCATGCGGGACATAGACAGCAGCATACCGAAGACCATCTCAGAGATCGGTATGGCATGAATTCCACTTGTATTCGTCAGCAGAATATTTCGATCACTCAGCTCGGCCTGAGGCAGATAATCCACTCCGGCAGACCAAGTTTGAACCCATTTTAATTTACTGTCTGGATCAAGCAGCGTATCTGCATGGTTTCGAGCCCAGCCCACCAGGATTTCGGCGTTCTTCAGGATGGAAGGATCCAGCTCCTTGGCTTTACCTATTGTGAGTTTGTAATCAGGGGCTATTTCTTGAACCAGTTGTTGCTGTGACTCTGTAAATGCGTGTAAGCTTACAATACTGCTCATATCGAGATCTCCTCCTGCTACCATAATAGCTCTAGTGTAGCAGTGTTGCACCAAGCGGGCAATTATAACGCAGTTCGATAAACGGTGGGTATATATAATAGAAGAAGTTCATTCGGTGATGCTAAATAGTAAAGCTGTTTCTAGATAAATATAAATTTATGTTTAAATGTTATATATTGGTATTGCTGTGAGTGAGGTGGTAAGTTCTGTATGCTTATATGACATGAACGGTAACATTGAACCTACTATGACATTGGATACATATTATATAGTAAGAAAAAAATTTTAACGATGAAATAGAGAAGCGGATCATGGTTCTTATCTTCTATTTGGTGCGGTAAACTGCTTGTTTCTTTACATAGGATCAGATGGATAAGGAAATGATGAATTAGAGGTAAGGCAGATAATTTAAACCAATTATTTTGGTGTGAAATAGGCTGTAAGTCATATGTTTCTATGGAAAATATACCTAATACACCTCAATTAGAACCTGGTACTAGTACTAGGATATTGTTAATATATTATGGTGAATAATGGTTGTATGTGGAAGGCGTATGACGATAACTTATTGAATTCATTTTGCTAAAAAACATAAAGTGAGGATAAATGCATATGTCAGATCATAAGGTACGACTCTTTACCGCTGTTCGAATACCAGATGAAATAAAAAATAAGCTGCATCAATGGATGGAGCATCACAAGGATCAGCTTCCTTTTCGAAATCGGACTCATCAAGAGGATTATCATATCACTTTGCAATTCTTGGGTGATACGGAACCAGCGGTCATGGACAAGCTGCATGAAGCTTTGCAGGAAGCGGCGAATCACGTGCAGCCTTTTCCGCTTAAGATTGGGGAACCGGGCATTTTTGGTTCCGATCAGGCACCGAGAGTATTATGGAGAGGGCTGGAAGGTGAGCTGGACAGCCTATTTTCACTACAGCAGTCGATCGTACAATCAACGATACCCTTAGGGTTTGTACCTGAGGATCGTCCCTATCGTCCCCATATTACAACGGCACGCAAATTCAATCATGGCTCTTTTAATTTGAATGAGCTTATGAGTGGTGTATGGGATGACACTTGGCTGGTGGAAGAATTTGTGTTATATAAGACAAATATGGGTCAAAAGCCGATGTATGAATTGATAGGAAAATACGAATTATAATGCATAAATTCATAGACTCCTTAATATGGTAATCTATAACCATTTATAGCTTTTACAACCAGAAAAAAGATATAATTTGAGTCAAAAAAAATAAAGCTCAAAAAAATTATATTTTTTTATTTAGTATTTTTTGGGATCAGGTGTTCGGGTGCGAAAAAGCTTGATAGATCAACGGAATTTTTGATGTGGACAAGCACCCGCATGGAGCACTTTTCCCTGTTGTAGAGACTGTAATTGGTGTATTCTCTGTTATTCAAACCTTGCATTTTTGGTTACAGTTAAGTAGAATTGTGCCGATATAACAGGAGGTCATTATGAATACAAATAGAGAGATTCGCTGGGTAGCACCTCTAATGATCGTGCTGCTGGTGTTTATATTGGGGGCCAGCCTTATTGTAAAGGCTGTTGAAGTATATGGGGATAGTGCAACGAAAGAAATGCCGGAGACGGCTCAGAACGCTCATGATGATGCGGCAGATCGTATTCACAGGACAAGCTCTGAAGGGGACGGAGCCACTGCTGTGAAATCTATGACACAAACATCTGCAAGTCATGAAATGATGAATCAAACGGTGACTGCGGTTGGCACACCGCGTATTGCCACGGACTATATTTCGATCAAGGCAGCTGAACATTTGGAAGCAGAAGCTCTCAAAGAACAGCAAGCCAAGAAAGCGAAGAAGCTGGCGGCTCTTGAGAAGCAACAGAAGCTGGAGAAGCAAAAAGCACTTGCTCAATTAACCGCTGAAAAAATGAAGACCACTCCCCCCGAAACTTTATTCTTTACCCGTACGGAATTATTAACTCAGGCAGATAAAGACAAATCAACCTGGGACTACCCCGTGACGGATAAGGAACTGCTTATGCTGCAAAAAATTGTGATGGCAGAAGCAGAAGGCGAACCGTACGAAGGCAAAGTAGCTGTAGCTAACGTTGTCTTAAACCGGCTGCGGTCAGCCAATTATCCCGATACCATTAAGGATGTTATATACCAGAAATATCAGTTCAGTCCTGTTGCGAACGGCCGTATGGACCGTGTGACGCCTAACGAGGACGCTATTCAAGCTGTAAACGAAGCCATGCACGGACGCAAGGAAGTACCGGATGATACGCTCTTCTTCTTATCTATTACCCTGGCTGACGACCTTACCGTACACCATTCTCAAGAAAAGGTGAAAACAATTGGTCACCATACCTTTTATAAATAGGCTGAATCAATTCATAATACCTTCTTCATGATTTATGAAATGGATTCGACAAGTGATATAATGGATGTGATATGTCCGTTATTACACGGGGTATAACCTATGCATAGGAGGTAATAATCAATGAAAATTACGTACTATGGTCATTCTTGTTTGTTAGTTGAAGCTGAAGGCAAACGGGTTATAATCGATCCCTTTCTATCCGGGAATCCGAAGGCAACGATTGCCCCGGAAGAGGTCAAAGTGGATGCGGTGCTGTTGACTCATGCACATGCCGATCATTTTGGTGATACCCTTGCTATTGCCAGAGCAAATGACTGCCCGGTCGTAGCCGTATACGAGCTGGCTGATTATTGTAAGAATCAAGGCGTGAAGGCGCATCATATGAATACAGGAGGCAGCCATCAGTTTGACGGCTTCAAAGTGAAGTTTACACTGGCCTTTCACAGCTCGTCCCTTGATATCGACGGCAAGCCCGTTTATTTGGGACAGCCTGCAGGTATTTTGCTGAGTATGGGCGGCAAGACTCTATATCATGCTGGAGACACGGCTTTATTTGGCGACATGCGTATCATCGGAGAACTGAACCATATTGATATTGCTGCGCTTCCGATCGGCGATGGTTTGACGATGGGACCAGAGGATGCAGCGATTGCAGCCACCTGGATTCGCACGAAGCAAGTCATTCCAATTCACTACAATACCTTCCCTGCGCTTGAGCAGGATCCGAATCAATTCCGCCAGCTTCTGAGCCAGAAGAGCCAGGAAGAGATTGAGACCGTAACACTGGAGCCGGGAGCGAGCACAACACTGTAACTTGTAATACAGATTATGAACAGATCTGAAGATATAATAAGAGCTGCATTTGCCTAATTCGCCGACCGTGGACGAATGGGCATGCAGCTCTTTTTTGGATATGGTTATAGAATGGGATGACGTATTAGCGGGAAGCATATTGCATAACCGGAGTACGGCGGGTCGAGCTCTGCATCAGCAGCTCATGCACGGTTCTTGTGCAGGCCTCTGGCTCATACTCATTCAGCCGGGCGTCAGCACCGCTTGCTGCAATGCCGTTAGCATACAGATGGTGTAATCTTGAGAATTGCTGATGAAGTACATACGAGTTCTGAAGAACAGTACCATATCCGGATTTAACAAAATAATCACAGTTCTCTTCCTCCTGGCCGGGCAGCGGGGGAGCAAACAGCATAGGAAGACCTTTGGCCAGACCTTCAGTACAAGTCATGCCGCCCGGCTTCGTCACGAGAAGGTCTGAAGCATCCATTAATTTGCTAACCTTGCGTGTGTAGCCTATGATATGAATATCAGGATGCTGGAACATGGTGGATTCTCTTAATCGCTCGGCCAGCTTCTCATTGTTGCCGACGCAGAAGACGAGCTGAATCTTGCCCTTCCAGGAAGCGATGTTTTCCATGAGCTGATCCTGAAGCGGCAGCCCCCAGCCTCCCCCCATGATCATGACCGTAGGAATATTCCTCAGACCAAGCTCCTCTCGGACCGCATCCTTCGGCTGCTTGTTCCAGAAGTCAGGATGAACCGGTATGCCGGTAATCCGAATTCGCTGCGAATCTACGTTTCTCTCAAGCAGCATTCTCTCAACCTTGGGAGAAGAAACGAGGTACTGATTGACCTCCGGACTAATCCAGGTACCATGAGCATCGTAGTCCGTTATTAAGGTGTACAATGGGATGTCTAGTCCAAGACGCTTCAATCTGGAAATCACCGCATTCGGAAAAGGATGCGTGCAAATAATAACATCCGGGTTCAGCTGAGTCAGCACCTTCTTGGCGTGGTTATAGAATAGCCGGTGAAGCGCGAGTCTTCTAAATCCGGTCAAGCTTCGGTTATAATTGGTTCGATAGATCAGCCCAATCAGCTTGGGGCTCATCGTGATCGTTCTGCGATAGGCACCCAGAATGAAGGGGGCTACCGTAGGATTTAAAATTTTGCCAAGCTCAATGACACGTGCATTCACATGTGGATACAAAATTTTGAGCCCCTTCTCAATGGCATGTGCTGCTTGTGTATGTCCGGTACCGAAACCTTCTGACAGCAAGAGCACTCTCTTCTTCTTCATAAATTCACCTATTTCATAAAATGAGATTTGGCTGTTCGGTATGTATAAAGATCTCTAAATCATATGACGAAACTGCAATAATAAAACCCTGCAATACATTAAACGAATTTGGCATGTAAGAAGTCTCAATTAATGTGATTTTTCTTGCTAAAAAGAAATAAAAGTGTTAAAGTTGTTTTTGACCGAATGACTAAAAATGATTTTTGGTCATTAATGAATAGATCACAGAGGGAGGAGACATGTTGGCACAGGTAGATCGCCGCAAGCTTATAGTTCAGGCCGCAGCCCAGTCCTTTGCTCTATTTGGATATAAAGCGACGACGATGGATCAGGTAGCGAAGATCGCAAATGTGGGGAAAGGCACGATCTATACTTTTTTTACGAATAAAGAAGAGCTGTTCGATGAGATTCTGCATGACGTCATTCTGGAGATGAAGGAGCTTGCAGAACGGGAGCTTGATTCGGAACAGACCTTTGTCACGAATTTGTATCGCATTCTTGATGCCCTGCTTGAGTTCAGGAAGCAGCATGAGCTGCTCATCAAGCTGTCTCAAGAAGTCAGAGAATTCGGTACAGCGCAGGCGAAGGCAGGCCATGAGAAGGTAGAAGCTGTTATAACGGGCTATCTGGAGAAGCAGCTGACGACCGCAATGGATAAAGGTGAAATCAAGCCGTGTGATCCGAAGGTTGTCGCATTTATTATGTTCAAGCTGTATATTGCGCTCACCTCCGACTGGAATCGGATCAATGAACCGCTAAGCAAGGAAGAGATTAAGCAATATCTGCAGCTGTTTCTTGTAAACGGTCTGTCGCAGGAAGTGATGGGATAGCGTTAGCAGTCAGGGCCGGTATTCACGCAGCAGGAAGTGGAAGCCGGCTTATTCATATTCAGCTTATTAAAGACCAAACATCTCTCGTGCAGAAATGTTTATTTTTTTCGATTGAAATGACCGAATGGGGATTCTGGTCAAATCGTATAATGGAGAAGGAGTAAGGAGAAATGAAATCATTATCTGTTTTTTCTAAAGATTTACTCAGGGCAGTCAAGAATCCCAAAATACTGATTCCCATCATTGCGGTAATTTGTATTCCGATTCTGTATACAGGGATCTATTTGACAGCCTTCTGGGATCCGTACAACCATCTGGAACGGCTGCCCATTGCGGTGGTTAATGAGGATAAGGGAGCTGAATTTGAAGGCGAGAGTCTTACGATCGGTGAGGATCTGATAGAGGAGCTGAAGGAGGACCCCGAGTTTGACTGGCAGTTCGTCAATAATGAGGAAGCTCAGGAGGGCATAGATAACAATAAGTTTTACATGAAGATTACCATTCCTGAGGATTTCTCGGCCCGGGCGACAACACTGCTTGATGACAAGCCAAGTCCGGCCGAACTGATCTATGAACCGAACGGAAGCTATAACTTTGTCGGGGCTCAGATTGGAAATACGGCGATCAAGGAGATCAGCAAGCAGGTATCCTCTGCTGTAACCGAATCCTATACAGAAACATTACTGGATAAGTTCTCTGAAGCATCCGATGGATTTGGCGAAGCAGGGGATGGAGCAAAGGATATTAACGAAGGAGCTGTTAAGCTCGATGACGGTGCTGTGACCCTTCAGGATAATCTGAAGAAGCTGACGGAGGGAACCTTGGAGCTGCAGCAAGGAATGGATCCTCTGGCAGACGGGGTGAAGACATTAAATGACGGAGCAGGACAGCTTCACACGGGAGCTAATGAGCTGTCGACCGGTTTGAACCAGCTTGTCACGGCAGAAGGTCAGCTAGAAGCAGGAACCGGCAGATTACAGAGCGGCGCTGTGGAACTGAAGGATGGTATTGCTTCATCACGAGATGGCGCAGCAGCGCTGAGCGAAGGTCTTGCTTCTGCGGAGCAGGGAGCCAGCGCACTAAACGAAGGTTTGCAAGGCGCGAAGCAGGGAAGTGCGCAGCTGAGCAGCGGACTCTCTGCTGCAGAGGAAGCAAGCGGCCAGCTCGCAGCCGGGGCAGAGACACTTGCGGCAGGACTTCAGCAATTGGCCGAGTCGAACCCGGAGCTTGCCGCAAGTCCAGAAGTGCAGAAGCTCCTTACTGCAAGCCAGTCATTGGCCGAAGGAGCGGGACAGCTTCATGCGGCAGATCAGCAGCTGCTCAGCGGAGCCCAGGCCTTGGACCAAGGGAATGAGAAGCTTGCGGCGGGCGCGCAGCAGCTTCTCTCGGGGCACAAGGAGCTTGCCGCAGGAGCGTCTGCCTTGGCAGCCGGTCAGGAGCAGCTGCATGCGGGTGCAGATACGCTGGCACAAGGTCAAGGAGAGCTGAATTCCAACCTGGCGTTGTTTGGTGAGAAGCTGTCTGAAGCAGCCAGCGGCGGAGAAACTCTGAGTGCGGGAGCATCAGAGCTGTATACCGGAACCGGCACGCTGCTTAGCAGCATTGGTGAATTGACAGGAGGCGTGACGACGCTGGCAGATGGCTCGGCTCAGCTGACAGATGGCGCCGGTAAGCTTCACAACGGGCTGAGTGAAATTAAGGATGGCTCAAGCGAGCTGTCAACCAAATTGAAGGATGCAGCATCAGATACCTCTGAGCTGCAACAGACGGATGAAGTGGTCAGCATGTTTGCTGAGCCTGTCCAAACGATCGAGGATGAGACCCGAAGTGTAGCCAATTACGGCACAGGCCTCACTCCGTATTTTATGTCCATCGGCTTGTTTGTCGGGGCACTGATTACGACCATTATTATGAACTTGCGAGAAACAAGCGTACCGGATGCGGGGCCGTGGAGCCGGTTTGTAAGCCGCTTCCTTGCCTTTGGGGGAATGAGTGTGCTGCAGTCGGTGATTCTGGCAACCTTCATGCTGTACGGCTTGAAGCTTGAAGTCGCGAGTGTACCGTTGTTCTACGTATTTTCGATTATTGTTGGCTTTACTTCCATGATGATTGTTCAGGCACTGGTTACCTGGCTTGATCTGGTCGGCCGCTATCTTGTCATCGTACTTCTAGTATTCCAGCTGGCAACAAGCGGCGGAACGTTCCCGCTCGAGCTGCTGCCTGAATGGATGAAGCCGATCAGCTCCCTGCTGCCGATGTATCATAGCGTGATCGGGTACAAAGCTGTCATTATGAGCGGCAACTTCAATCTCATGTGGGATAAGGCGGCTACGCTCGGAATATATGCCGGCATCTCTCTGCTGCTGACACTGTTCTATTTCTTGTGGAGCGGACGCAGAAGAAAACAGAGCTCCGCTGCAGAGGATGCGCAGCATACCAGCGGAGATGCGGTGACGATCTAGCTCTAACTATAAGCATGATTCACAAGCGAAGCTGTGTCCTAATTAACATAGGATGCAGCTTTGTTTTTTTTGTTATTGAAGTGATACTGACATTGCCATCATTACATAGGAATCTAGGAATGATAGAAGCAGACGAAAAATGGCAGGGCTTACAAAGAAGGATTGTACAAATTTTTAGATAATTGCTCCATTCAAATGTGACAGGCGAGAGCAAATAATAAAGAACAATAAAAAACATGAGGGGCCTAATGAGTGTTCTGAAGTGGACTCGGGTATGAATAAATATCCAAAAAAATGCCGGAAATAAACGTTGATGCACTAAAGCTGTAATGCAAAAGATAAATTATCAAACCTATAGAAATTTTGAATTGCGCTGATGTAAGGTCGATGTTAAAATGATAGAACTATACTTATAAATCGGTTCTACCCTGTGTTTTATTTATGCAGAATCAGCTGGCAGCGAGAGCCTGAGCGGATCTTAAACAAGTTTGTTACGGCGCTGTCATCCAAGTGTTGCTTGTCCCTTCGTTGGTCACTTTTGTCACGGATGTTCACCAAATTTTTCGTAATAGAAAGGTTGCGTTCCATGAGACAGACTGGATTACCTCCTAAACAGGGTCTATACGACCCTCAGTTCGAAAAAGACGCTTGCGGTATGGGCTTTGTAGCTAACATCAAAGGCGTACCTTCCCATGATATTGTTAGTCAATCCCTGACGATGCTGAGTAATATGGAGCATCGTGGCGGCCAGGGAAGTGAGCCGAATTCGGGTGACGGAGCCGGAATTCTGATTCAGCTTCCACACCGTTTTTTTGCAGAAGAGGCTGTACGCCTTGGCTTTGGTCTTCCTGAAGCGGGTCATTACGGAGTAGGGATGATCTTTACTTCAAATGATGAAGAGGTTCGTAGTGCCCACCTTGCGATTCTGAAACAGATCGTACAGGAGGAAGGACAGGAGTTCCTTGGAATTCGTGAAGTTCCGACGTATGACGAGATGCTGGGTAAATCGGCTCTGGCTGCGAAGCCTTATGTATGTCAAGCATTTATCGGCCGTGCTGAAGGCATCCAGAATGAGCTTGATTTTGAACGGAAGCTGTATGTAATCCGCCGCCGGGCGGAGCAGGCGATCCGCTACTCGGATCAGGTGAAGGATGCGAACGCCTTCTATATCCCGAGTATGTCCTGCCGTAAGATTGTATACAAAGGCATGCTGACCACAGAACAAGTTGGCCAGTTCTATCTTGATCTTAAGGACGAGCGTGTTGAGTCTGCGATGGCGCTGCTGCACTCCCGTTTCAGTACGAATACGTTCCCGAGCTGGGAAAGAGCGCATCCATACCGTTTCATGATTCACAACGGTGAGATTAACACGATGCGCGGTAACGTGAACTGGATGCATGCACGTCAGTCGCTGTTTGAGAGTGAAGTGTTCGGAGATGATCTGTCCAAAGTCAGACCGGTCATTAACGCAGACGGTTCTGACACGGCAATGTTCGATAATACACTGGAATTTCTGTATTTGAGCGGACGCTCCCTGCCTCATGTGGCCATGATGATGGTACCAGAGCCTTGGAGCAATGACGAAGGAATGGATGCTGAGAAGAAGGCTTTTTATGAATATCACAGCACACTGATGGAGCCATGGGACGGACCTGCTGCAATGGCCTTTACGGACGGTGTGCAGATCGGTGCCATTCTGGACCGGAACGGACTGCGTCCTGCACGTTACTATGTAACGAAGGATGACCGTATTGTTCTCTCCTCAGAAGTGGGTGTTCTGGATATTGCACCTGAAGATATCTTGTACAAGGACAGACTGCGTCCTGGACGCATGCTGCTTGTTGATACCCGGGAAGGACGCATTATTTCTGACAGCGAAGTGAAGGCACAGATTGCTTCCGAAGAGCCGTACCAAGAATGGCTTGACGAGCATTTGGTAGATCTTCACGAGCTTCCTGATGCTCCAGAGCTTCCGGAGCCGAAGCATGATAACATAAACCAGCTTCAGCTGGCATTCGGATACACCTTCGAGGAGCTGCGCAAGATCATCGAGCCAATGGCATCGACAGGCATGGAAGCGACAGGTTCCATGGGTTATGATGCACCGCTTGCGATTTTGTCAGATCGTCCTCAACGACTCTATAACTATTTTAAACAAATGTTTGCCCAAGTAACCAACCCGCCGATTGATGCGATTCGTGAAGAGATCGTAACATCGACGCTGACGACGATTGGATCTGAGCGCAACCTGCTCATTCCGGAACCGGAGAGTGCACGACAGATTCGTCTGGCGACTCCGATCTTGTCCAATGAGGAATTTGCGAAGATCCGTCATATCCGCAGACCAGGCTTCCGTTCCATGACGATTCCGATCTTCTTCCCGGCGAAAGAGGGAGCCGAAGGTCTGAAGAACGCAATGGAGGTTCTGTTCGAAGCAGCGGACCGTGTAATCGAGAAAGGGCATAATATACTCATTCTGTCCGACCGCGGTATGGATGCGGAGAATGCAGCCATTCCAGCATTGCTGGCCGTATCAGGTCTGCATCACCATCTGATTCGTCAAGGGACACGGACCAAGGTCAGCATCCTGCTTGAATCCGGTGAGCCTCGTGAGGTGCATCATTATGCGGTGCTTCTCGGCTACGGCGTAAGTGCAGTGAACCCTTACCTCGCATTCGAGACATTGGATGATATGATTCAGCAAGGCATGCTGCGCGGCATCTCTCATGACAAAGCCGTGAAGAATTATATCAAAGCGGCTACCAAAGGGGTCGTTAAGATTCTGTCGAAGATGGGGATCTCGACCATTCAATCTTACCGCGGGGCTCAGATTTTTGAGGCTGTCGGTTTGAATAGTGACTTTGTAGACCGTTACTTTACATGGACACCTTCTCGTATCGGCGGTATCGGTATCGAGGAAGTGACAGAAGAAGCACTTGTGCATCATAACCGTGCGTTTACGGACAAAGACGGTAACGATAAAGTGCTGGATTCCGGTGGTGAGTATCAATGGCGTAACGATGGAGAGGATCACCTCTTCACACCGCAGACGATTCACACACTGCAGCACGCAGTAAGAACGGGAGATTATAATCTCTACAAGAAATATGCGAAATTAGTTCAAGGCGAGAATGAGAAGAAGCTGACCATTCGCTCCCTGCTGAAGCTGAAGTCAAATGGCGAGGCGATCCCACTGTCCGAAGTAGAATCCGCAGAGTCTATCATGCGTCGATTCAAGACAGGTGCGATGTCCTTCGGTTCCATCAGTAAAGAGGCGCATGAGGATCTGGCGATTGCAATGAACCGCATCGGCGGCAAGAGCAATACCGGTGAAGGCGGGGAAGATCCAGCTCGCTTCACACCTGACGCGAACGGAGACTCTCGCCGCAGCGCGATTAAGCAGGTTGCATCCGGACGTTTCGGTGTAACATCGAACTATCTCGTCAATGCCGATGAGATCCAGATTAAGATGGCTCAAGGGGCTAAACCGGGTGAAGGCGGTCAGCTTCCGGGACGTAAGGTATATCCATGGGTAGCTGAAGTCCGCGGCTCGACACCAGGTGTCGGCCTGATCTCTCCACCGCCTCATCACGATATTTATTCGATCGAGGATCTGGCAGAGCTCATCTATGACTTGAAGAATGCCAATCCACGAGCAGATATTAACGTTAAGCTTGTATCTGAGGCTGGTGTAGGTACGATCGCAGCCGGTGTTGCCAAGGGCCGTGCCGATGTCATTCACATCAGCGGATATGATGGCGGAACAGGTGCGTCACCTCAAGGCTCGATCAGACATGCGGGGATGCCGTGGGAGCTTGGTCTGGCAGAGACGCATCAGACGCTCATGCTGAACAATCTGCGTGATCGTGTCGTCATTGAGACAGACGGCAAGATGCTGAACGGCCGTGATCTCGTGGTCGCTGCTCTGCTTGGCGCAGAAGAATATGGCTTCTCCACTGCACCGCTTGTTGCTCTGGGCTGTATTATGATGCGTGTATGTCAGATGGATACTTGCCCAGTAGGCGTGGCTACCCAGAATCCTCAGCTTCGGAAGAATTACATGGGTGATCCTGCTCATGTTGTGAACTTCATGCGTTTTGTAGCGGAAGACACACGTGAGATTATGGCAGAGCTTGGCTTCCGTACCATTGAAGAGATGGTAGGACGCACAGACTGTCTGGATGCTGAAGTTGCAGCTGAGCATTGGAAGAAGAAAGGCATTGATCTGTCGGCTCTGCTCCATGTCGCTGATGCTGCGAACTCTGCTCGAACTCGTATTCAGAAACAAAATCACGGTCTCGAAGAGACGTTGGATATGCAGAAGCTGGTTCCACTCGCTGCGCCTGCAATTGAATCCGGCAAGCTGGTTGAAGCTGTGCTTCCGATTACGAACGTGAACCGTGCAGTCGGAACCATTCTGGGCAGTGAAGTAACGCGCAAATATGGCGCAGCTGGACTGCCGGAGGATACGATTCAATTCAAATTTGTCGGCTCTGCAGGACAAAGCTTCGGGGCCTTTGTACCTAAGGGAATGACCCTCACTGTTGAAGGGGACTCCAACGACTACGTAGGTAAAGGTCTTTCCGGTGGTAAATTGATCGTGAAGCCTTCACCAAGCGCAACCTTTGCTGCTGAAGATAATATCATTATCGGTAATACAGCATTGTATGGGGCGACTAGCGGCGAAGCGTACATCAACGGAATCGCTGGTGAACGGTTTGCAGTACGTAACTCGGGAGCGCGTGTCGTTGTAGAAGGCGTGGGTGACCACGGCTGTGAATACATGACCGGCGGACGTGTTGTCATCCTGGGCGGAACAGGCCGCAACTTCGGAGCAGGTATGTCTGGAGGGATCGCATACGTATACGATCCGGAAGGCACAATTCTGTCACGTGTTAACCTTGAGATGGTACTGCTAGAGCGCGTCGAGGACTCGGCAGAGGAAGAAGATCTGCGTGGAATGATCAGTCGTCACGTTCAGTACACAGGCAGCAGCCGTGGTGAGCAGATTCTTGCGAACTGGCAGCAGGAGGTTGGCAGCTTCGTACGTATCATTCCTAAGGACTTCAAGCGCATGCTTGAACAGATTGAGAAGGTACAGGCAGAAGGACTTACAGGTGATGCAGCATTGCTTGCAGCATTTGAAGCCAACATGCGTGAACTGGCACGTGCTGGTCAGTAATTGAACTTATTAATCGAACAGGACTTTATAGCAGGACCTTCACTTAAGAAGGACGCTATCAAGTCCTGTTTTTTTTATTCGACAAAATTAGAACCTCGAAAACCTGACATTCCGCCATGAGACGACAACATTACTAGGAAATTTTTCGTATAATAGGTCTAGTTAATTTAACATACATATAAAAAGGTATAGGAGAGGTTGTCCGGTATGAACATGGATTATCCAAGCAGGAGCGATGATCAACCGATGAACCAGAACAACCCGAGGAAACCGCTTGATATCGTGGATGTTTTGAAGCAATGTGGCATCGATCCGAAGGAATGGCAATCTCTTGTTCCCCCTCAGGATAGATAAGTTCGCTATAGGGAAGAGATGAGCACGAACCCAAGTAAGAGCTGTGATATATATTCCTTATGCATGAAGCTCATGTCGCAGCTTGCAATGTTAGTATTTGCTGGGTGGATAACTTACCTCTGTGAAACTGGCATAAGAGATATATTGAACATAAAAAAGGTCCCTCACATCGAGGGACTACAGTCAGAATTCTACAATGATAATTATTGATATGGGACTAAATGATCAGATACCAGAACGAGCATCACGAGTCCATATTACGTTCCATTCGTACGAAGGCGATAAATCTCCTAGCTTCTTCCTCTGACAACGGCTTGCCGTCAATCATGAGCTCGAATTTACTCAGTACCTCCCGATCGGAGAGCTCCAATGCGTCGACAAATCCTCTCACATCGTCATCGAGCACCATCTCCGGTTGACTCGTTCTTCCAAGCAGATAATCGACAGATACATTGAAGGTATCAGCGAGCTTGGTGAGGGTCTCAAAGTCCGGCTTGCGCCTTCCCTTCTCATAGTGAGACAGTGAAGCTCTCGTAATCTCCAGCACACTGGAGAGCTCCTCTTGAGTCATTCCCCTTTTTTCTCTTAATTCTGCAATACGGTGTCCGTAATCCATCTATTTTTATTCCTCCTGGTTACTAAATGAACGTTTACCGAATCTAGCTGCCTTTGTCATATAAGTTACGATGTGTCCAAAAATCTATTGACACGATACGATTTGTATCGTAAATTGGATACATCAAGGTTACAAATTGTATCATTTTATCGCACATTTCTAGCCTTGACCCCGATTCATTCATTCATACCTGGGATCGCAATTATGTAAGGGATGGAAATCTATGAAACAGGTCAGTAGTCAGGGCATTAACGCAAGTATGTATATTCACAAGTATGAAGAGCAAGTCATTAACAGCAGGAGCCGTCCCATAATTATTCTTGGGTTGAATCAGAAGTCCATTCACTTCTTAAGCGACCTCATCATTCCTCCTGTACCTGAGCTTCTCGTTGGGTTAGAGCTGGAAGGTCAGAAGAACAATGTCATTCATCTCGACTGTACATTGCAGTGGAAGCAGGAGTTAGGAAGTTTCACACTATATTATGCAAAGTTACATATTCATGAAGAACACAGACTATATATATATGGTCAGTTGAATCAGATGATTTATCAGCTGCAGTATCCGGTACATTCCTATTTCCAGAAGCAGCTGGAAGCTTGGACAATAGTTGAAGACATACCATATCCGTATTCACGGATTAATACTCAGGCTTAGCCTGTGCTAACGCCATTTTACTATATTTATCATGTTCCTGCATTAGTTCTTTGACCCCAATATAAATGTGTGAAACATATTTTGATGAGGGGGGACATAGTATTGAGGGTGCACGCTTATGATTGAAATTCATTGTCACATCTTGCCTGGTCTGGATGATGGACCAACATCCATGGTGCGTTCACTGGCTATGGCACAAGCTGCTGTTGCAGCAGGAATCACTAAGATTATTGCTACCCCGCATCACTTGAATGTGAGTCACGATAATCCGAGTCATCAAGTGGAAGAAGCCGTACAGTTGTTTAACTTGGAACTCAGGGAACATAACATCCCGTTACAAGTTCGCTCGGGTCAGGAGATTCGAATTCACCCCAGACTTATCGATCTGTTGAATAATGAGGAGCTTCTTACCTTGGCTTCAAGTAAATATATGCTGCTGGAGCTGCCGAGCCGAGAGGTGCCTTCGTTCTTTCCCAATCTGCTTCACGAACTGAAGGTCCGCAATATCATACCAATCATTGCACATCCAGAGCGTAACGCTGTCTTGCTGCGAGAGCCTGAATTACTCGGGCAATATATGAGTCAAGGTGCATTATGTCAGATCACCGCTCAATCGTTCTTAGGGCTTTTCGGTCGAAAAGTTCAGAAATGGTGTTTTCATTTTTGCAAACAAAATGGGTTTCATTTCATTTCATCAGACGCACATGATACAGAACGTCGCAGTTTCGCGCTCCAGGCTGCCTATGAACGACTAGAATCACGGTTTGGACTCGAAATGGTAGAGCAGCTCCAGACCAATGCACGAAGAGTATGGGATAACAGATTGGTAGAGCTTGCAGAACCAGTGAGTACACGGCGCCGCATACTTCCATGGTAAGACGATTGCGCGCTACATGAATGAAGGAGGAATAGAAGTGGAACTCAAGGAGTACATGAATATTATTCGAAAAAGGATTTGGCTTATTGCCATTATTGTGATCGTTGCTTGTATTGGTGCAGGAGTTAAGACCTATATGACGACCCCGCAATATCCAGCCGAGGCCAAGATCATCGTGAACCAGACCTATGACAGACAAGGAACGGCGATGCTTGACTATACGCTGATTCAAACGAATGTCATGCTGATCAATTCTTATACGGAGATTATTAAATCCTCAGCCATTTTAGATAAAGTACTTGAGGCTTACCCAGATCTCGGTTTTACTACAGAGCAATTAGCTTCCATGATTACCGTATCTGCTGCGAACGAATCACAGATTATGAATTTGGCCGTGACAGCGACTTCCTATGAGAAGGCTGCCAAGACCGTAAACGCCGTCGCCAGAATATTCGAGCGTGAGATTCCTTCCATCATGGAGGTGGATAATGTCACGATCCTGAACCAAGCACCGCTGGAGGCAAATGTCCCTCCTGTGAATATTAATTTGATGATGAGCATATTAATCAGTTTTGTTGTTGGTTTGATGCTGTCCGTTGGTCTCGTATTCCTGCTTGAATATTTGGATGATACCTTCAAGACAGAAGCGGAGCTGGAGAGAGAGCTGGGATTGCCGGTTGTCGCCGTCATCGCAAGAATCAAGAAGGACGATGTCAAGTCTTCACATCATACATCTATATCACAAGGGCAGGTAGGTGAGGCGAACTATGCCACGATCAACCAGTAATCAGCATAATCTAGTAACTGCAGTCAATCCGAAGGCACCGATATCGGAAGCCTATAGAACACTGCGGACGAATATCCAGTTCTCAGCAATTGATGATCAGATCAAGGTACTTATGGTGGCTTCCGCTCAATCGGGAGAAGGGAAGACGACAACCGTTAGTAACCTGGCCGTGACCTATGCACAGGAAGGCAAGAAGGTTCTGCTGATTGACACGGATCTAAGAAAACCCTCCTTGCATCAAGTGTTCACAGTCTCGAACCATGCCGGACTATCCAGTGCAATTGCCGCACAGTATCCGGTTCAAGAAGTGCTGCAGAAGACCGCTGTTCATAATCTGGACGTCCTGCCATCAGGACCGATTCCTCCGAATCCTTCCGAGATGCTGGGGTCGAAGAAGATGACAGCTTTACTTGAGGAACTAAAAGGAATATATGACATTATATTGTTCGATACACCGCCAGTGCTTGCTGTTACGGACGCAATGATTATCAGCTCCTTGTGTGATGGTGTTGTGCTCGTCGTCAATTCAGGCAAAGTGAAGAAAGATCTCGTGAAGAAGGCGAAGGGCCACTTGGAACATGTGAATGCCCGAATCCTAGGTGTTGTGCTTAACAACATTCAGCTTAACAAGAATCAATCCAATTACTACTATTATTACGGCGAACGCTGATGAAGTAATTTGAATTATGTCAGTAACAGGTAATGCCTGCTGTACCTCTATCACTGCAGGCACTCGGTCACACTGTGGGTCAGTGTACCTTAGACGTTCATCGTCGAGGGTGTGATGTGAGGTGGGGTTTAATGCCCTGTTATGAAATTGAAAGTAAGAATTGTATCGCTTACATTCATATTTTTACGTAAACGGTACAACTCGTGCTTTTAAGTCATTCAATATAAATAGAGAAGGATAAGGTGATGATGTATGAAAAAAGTGAGAAAAGCCATCATACCAGCTGCAGGGCTAGGTACTAGATTCTTACCTGCGACAAAGGCGATGCCGAAGGAGATGCTGCCGATTGTTGATAAACCGACCATCCAATACATCATCGAAGAGGCGATTGCATCTGGAATTGAAGATATTATTATTGTAACGGGCAAAGGGAAGAGAGCAATTGAAGATCATTTTGACAATTCGTTTGAATTAGAGCAGACATTAATGTCAAAGGGAAAACTTGATTTACTTGAAGAGGTTAGGAAACCCTCCAACGTTGAGATACACTACATAAGACAAAAAGAACCAAAAGGCTTAGGCCATGCTGTTTGGTGTGCGCGAAATTTTATAGGTAATGAGCCTTTTGCTGTTTTGTTAGGAGATGACATTGTAGTATCAGAGATTCCATGTACTCGCCAGCTTATAAATCAGTATGAAAAGGTAGGTCATTCTATTTTAGGGGTAAAAAACGTGAGTGAAAGTGAAACAGATCGTTATGGAATCATAGATCCTTTATTTACAGACGATAGACTATCATCTATAAATGATCTTATTGAAAAACCTGCTAAAGGAAAAGCTCCTTCAAATTTGGCAATCATGGGTCGTTATATTCTAACACCAGAGATATTCAAATATTTAGAGCAACAAGATATTGGCGCAGGTGGAGAAATTCAACTAACTGATGCAATTCAAAAATTAAATACAGATTACGGCACATATGCATATAATTTCGATGGAATACGCTATGATGTTGGGGAAAAATTAGGCTTTATTTTGACCACAATCGATTTTGCTATTAGGGATAAGAGTCTGCGCGAACCTATACTTAAAGAAATAAATAATATTCTCCTTAGAGAACAAATGGCAGAACGACTTTTAGTAGCAGGAGGAGAAAACAAATGAATGAGAATAAGCTAAATGAAATAGCTAATTTCTCAAACGAGAGCGCTAAAGAAAAATTGATATATGGTAGTAACGAGAAAGTGCAAAGTAATCTATACAGTTCATATGTTAAGTCATTTATAGATTATTTTGTTTCGGTGGTTTGTGTGATTTGTTTATCTCCTCTATTAATTATTATTTCCATACTAATTAAAGTTGATTCAAAAGGGCCAATTATATTCAAACAAGATCGTTACGGGAAAAACAAAAAAATATTTCAAATATACAAATTTCGAACAATGTATACTGATACTCCAAAATATGCAACGTCCCCAACTGATAGTAAGGATCCACGAATAACAAGAATAGGAAAGTTTTTAAGAAAAACTAGTATGGATGAATTGCCACAGTTAATTAATATACTAAAGGGAGATATGAGTTTTATTGGCCCGCGGCCAGAATTACGTAATATTGTAGAAGCGCATTATGGTGAATTAGAGTATCGAAGATTATCTGTAAAACCTGGAATTACCGGAAATTGGCAGGTTAGCGACGTAAGAACAGAGCCTATACATCATAATTTACAATATGATTTTGATTATATTTCAAATATATCATGCAAATCTGATGTAGTGGTGATTATTAAGACAATAAGAATCTTATTCAAAAGCAATACTTTTTAATATATTAACCAATAGGATGTGTGGATAAAATGAGTATAATAATTGTTTCTGGTGCTGCTGGGTTTCTTGGTTCACATTTGGTAAGGAGTCTGATAGATCAAGGTGAGCTTGTTGTTGGAATTGATAATTTATCAAGTGGATTAATTTCAAACTTATCAGATATCTTTACCCATCCTAATTTCAGATTTATTCAAACCGATGTGTCAGATAATGACAGTATTAAGACATTATATCAAGAAGATGTTAAGGAGATTTATCACTTAGCTTCACAAGCATCTCCAAAGTTTTATCAGTCCAATCCATTTGAGACGATTCAAGTTAATACACAAGGGACGTATAATTTGTTAAACCTAGCTCTAAATAAGAAAGCTAAATTTCTATTTACTAGCACAAGTGAAGCGTACGGAGACCCAGAAGTACATCCACAATCAGAAGATTACAGAGGTAATGTAAATACATGGGGACCAAGAGCTTGTTATGATGAAGCAAAACGATTAGGTGAAGTGATATGCTATGAGTTTTATGAAAGATATGGAGTTAAGGTGAAGGTTGCCAGGATATTTAATACTTACTCAGCTGGATTAAGGAATGATGATGGAAGAGTTATATCTAATTTTATAACCCAGGCTATAAAAGGAAATGATATTACGGTGTATGGTGATGGAAGCCAGACAAGATCTTTTTGTTATGTTGATGATAATATTAGAGCACTGATTCTGATGATGAAGCATGAAGAAGCAAATGGGGAAATTATAAATATTGGTAATCCTACAGAATATTCAGTTTTAGAAGTAGCAAGAATTATAAAAGAAAAAACAGAATCAGAAAGTAAAATTGTTTATTGCCCTCTTCCTAAAGATGATCCAAAAGTTAGAAAACCAGACATTTCGAAAGCTCAACGCATCTTAGGGTGGGCCCCAGTAGTAACTTTAGAAGAAGGGCTAACTCATACAATAAAGAATTATCAATCATTGTTATTAGGAGCCCATTCCAAGTAGGAGTGGGTTTCTATGATTAAAGAAGGGAGCAATATGCAGCTATCTTTATCTAATAAACTATTAACTGGTTTTTTAGGATCAATTTCGATAATATTAGCAATTTATTCAACTTCGATTCCATTTTTGTATGTTGCTATTTTGTTTATATTTTTGATGGTGGTTTCCATAAGTTTATCAATTGAAAAACCTTCTTGGTACTTTTTTCTTCCTGCGCTATTTATATATCAAATATATGTTCCTATTGGATTCTCGATAACCTCATTGGTTGTATTACTATTTATCTTATTCGCTAAAGAAGTTATTAATAATAATATACTTTGGTACTTTAAGAATCAATATTCGTTTAAATTGTATTCGCTAATGATTATTGTAATGACTAGTGCCATTATTTACTCCCCTAATAGATTTTTAGGGGTAAAATTAGTTTATTTTAGTTTAGTTGGTTTATTGTCATTATGTTTAGGCTACATTTTTATAAGAAAAAAATTATCGGTTTCAAAAATTCTTAATAGTTTGATTATATTTGGTTTACCGTTAGCAACTTTGAATATAATATTTTTATTACTTCCAGATCTCGAGTTAGATTTTTTGAATTCTGGAATAGCTTCTTTGTTCATTGATCCAACAACTCTAAGGATGTTAAATAATGGAGATATTTCGAATAACATACTAGACCCATATAAAGCAGGTACTTTTTTTATCAATACTAACATAGCATCGGTATATTTCGGATTCTTTTTTTGTATTTCTTTCTCTCAGATGTTGTCAAAGTGGAAGTGGAGATATGTTATATGTACCGTTCTTTTCTGTGGTGCAATATTGGCAACTCAATCAAGGGCTGGATTACTTGCTCTTATCATTGTAGTGCCTATTTTTATATTGTTGAAATTTTCAGTCAAATCATTAGTTAGACTACTCCTCCTTGTTTCGACTTTAGCTACTATTATTTTTTCAATAATGCCAGCATCCATCTTAAATAACTTAACTAGTAGATTAAATATAAATGCAGTGGAAAATGACCCTCGGGTTTTAATTTGGGAATTCACGCTTCAAAAGATGATAGAACATCCTTTTTTAGGTCTTGGATTCGGTGGATGGGATGCGGAATTTCCAGGTTATGCAATAAGGATGGGATTAGATCCTTCTTTTCCTCCACACAATATTTTTGTGATTGTTTGGACATGGGCAGGTCTTCCATGTCTATTATTGTTTGTTCTATTTATGATTAATTCGCTTGTCAAAATATTGAGAAAATACTTAATTGATAAGAATATTTTTCATTTAAGTGGAGTAGGTTGTGTAATTTTTGTAGTCATTCAAGGGATGTTTGATAATTTTTTTCTTCATAACTATAGTATCTCTACGTTGTTTTTTTTCTTAATGGGGTTGCTATTATATGAGGAAAAGTCAGAGGTGAAAAAGCCAAGTGAAATTAGGAGTGCTTAGAAATACTTTCTTACCCCTATCGGAAACATTTATCAGTGAACAAATAAATCAATATACTAGTTCAGAAATTGAAATAATAACAAGAGAGGTGATCAACTCAAATTCGTTTATTTTTGATAAATGGAGTATAAATTCACTCGTAAACAAGGAAGTTCCTAAATTTATTAAATTTATGCAAAAATTATTCTTTACTTTAAATTTAACATCATATTTCAAAATCTCAAAAATCATAAAGCAAAAAGATATAGATATTATTCACGCACATTTTGGTGTAGATGCTGTATATGCTATCCGTGCATGTAAAAAAAATGATATTCCATTAATTGTAACATTTCATGGATATGATATTACTCGTTTACCTAGATTTAAAATATATCCATTCTCATATTTGATTTACTTTTTTAATTATAAAGAGTTAGCGAAAAGAGCGACACTCTGCTTAGCTGTATCTAATCATATTAAAACAAAATTGATTGAGAGGGGCTTTCCAAAAGAAAAAATTCTTGTGCATTATATTGGTATTGATTTAGATAAGATACCTTATAGAGAAGAGTCAAGTATTAACTGTAATGAAGAGATTGTAATTACGACAGTTGGGAGACTAACAGAAAAGAAAGGAACTGAATATTTAATATATGCATTTGATAAGTTATATAAAGAATACAAGAATATAAGTTTGAAAATTGTTGGCGATGGGCCATTAAAGGATAAGCTTACTTCAGTAGCGATGACCTGTGAGTCAAGTGATAAGATTGATTTTTTAGGTAATAAGCCTCATGAAGAAGTTATAAGCATCTTGAAAAAAAGCCATATATTTTCTCTGCCAAGTATAACTGCATTTGACGGAGATCAAGAAGGATTAGGGATGGTAATTCTTGAAGCATCAGCTACAGGACTACCTATTGTTGCGACGAGAAGTGGCGGTATTGTTGATGCTGTTAAAGATAATGAAACTGGATATTTAGTCGAAGAAAGAAATATAGAACAATTAAGTTCGAGACTGAAAAAATTAGTAGAAGACGAGAAGTTACGCACCGAAATGGGGAAAAACGGTAGAACATTTATGGAGGAAAAATTTGACATTAAAAAGCAAACGAAAAAATTAGAGTTATTATATCAAAAATATGTAAGCAAATGAATTGAGGGGAACTCTATTGCATGTATGCATAATATCTAGATCAACAATATTTCATGAAAACTATGGTGGTATGGAAATAGTTACAAATGATTTGGCGAATGCATTAGTACAAGAAGGGATTAAGGTGTCAATTGTTACAACTTCATTCAAAAAGGATCAAGACAGAAATATTACAATTAATTCAAATAATTGTATAATTTACAGTCTGAAAGATACTAAACCAATGAAATATAGCCGTTCCTGGTGGTCAATGAGTAAAAAGTTCTACAGAAAACTCAAAGCGAATGAACCTATTGATATTTTATTTAGTGTGTCAGCAGCAGGGTATGCTATAGCAAAGCAAAAAGACAATCCACCAATTATTTTTCAGGCACACGGCACCTCTTTGGGAGAGATAAAAACTAAAATCAGACTAGATTGGAAATCAAAGCTGAAATCATTGAAAAATGTATATGGACTTATCCAGGACATATTTCTTTTAAGAAGATTTGACTTGATTATAACCATAGGAAGTAAGGTGTTTAATGACATTTCTTCCCAACGATTTTTTCGTGATGTAAAAAAATTGAACATTGATAATGCTGTCGACACAGAATTATTTAAATTTAATCCTGTATGGAGAGATGAGATAAGGAATACATTAAATATTTCTCAGAATGCGAAAGTTTTTATCTCAAGTTCACGAATTCATGCAGAAAAAGGTATATTAGAATCTATTGAAATTTTTGAAAATGTATTTAAACAAGATTCAACCGTAAGATTCATAATTGTTGGTGATGGCCCTGAAAAAGGGAAAATGCTTGACTATGTTAAAGAGAAAAAATTAGATGAACAAATTTACTTTATAGGTAAAGTCGATAGACATCAACTTGCACAATACTACTCAGCAAGTGATTATTTATTGTTTACTACCCTTCGTGAGGAAGGATTACCGCTAAGTTTGCTGGAAGCATTGTCTGCGTCTTTAGTATGTTTTGTATCCGAGAAACTCAAATTAAATATAGATGCACCAACCTTTACAATATCACCTAAGAATGTTGAATTATCATCTAAAATAATACTAGATGTAATAGGAAATTCTAAAATAGATGTTCTAAAAGAACAAGGCAATAAAATAATTTTGAGTCATTATTCAAAAGAAGTATGGGTTAAAAAATATATCGACACATTTAATTCTTTCAGTAAGGAGAAGGTCCATGCAAATTGAATTTGTCATTATATCGACTGCTGATTGGGATAATCCATTTTGGACAAACAAACAACACATTGCAAGACGGCTAGCTGACAGAGGATACAAAGTTCTTTATCTAAATTCAATGGGGCTAAGGGCTCCAACCGGAAGTAGCAAGGATCTGGGCCGAATCTTCAGAAGATTAAAAGGTATGTTTAGAGGATTGGAGCAAAAACAAGAAAACTTATGGGTTTGGTCACCTATAGTAATTCCATATCAAAAAAATAAGGTAGTCCGTAATATTAACTTTCTAATTTCGACTTTCTTCATTAAATATTATACAAAAAAATTAAATTTTCAAAAATATATCTTATGGACATACAATCCTATAAGCAAGCCCCTTCTAAAAAAAGGAGAAGTATTTTCTGTCTATCATTGTGTAGACGAGGTATCTGTACAACCAGGAATGCCTGAAGAAGTGATAAAAGAAGAAGACAAGAAATTAACTATGTCTGTTGATACAGTGTTTGCAACTTCACAAAGTTTGTATAAATCAAGAAAAGAGATAAACCCAATAACATATTATAGTGCAAATGTAGCTGATTTTGATCATTTTTCAAAAGCAAGAATTCAAGAATATCAAGTTCCAGAGGAATTCATAAATATGAATGGACCAATTATAGGATTTATTGGAGCAATTAGCGGATACAAATTAGACTACCAGCTTATTTACGAGGTTGCAAAAGCGAATAAAGATAAAAATTTCGTTTTTATTGGTCAAATTGGTGAAGGTGATCCGAGAACAAATGTTTCGCTGTTAGAACAGTTAAATAATATTTACTTGATCGGTCCTAGAGCATATAATGATTTACCTAGATATTTGCAGTATTTTAATGTTTGTTTATTACCAAATAATCTTAATGAATACACTAAAAACATGTTTCCTATGAAATTCTTTGAATACTTGGCCGCAGGGAAACCCGTTGTTATGACTCCACTTCATGCGCTGAAAGAATACTATGATCTGTGCTATATAGCAGACAACAGTGATGAATTTTCAAGAATGATATCCTTTGCTTTGGACGAGAAGAATCGGAGCGACTTTAATAAATTAATTAACGACAGAATTTCAGAGGCCAAGTTACACGATTGGGAATCAAGAATTGATAACATGTTAGAGAAAATTCATATTAGTGAAGAAAAGAATAATGGAAATTTAGGGGTTTACGATGCTAAAAGCATTTAGCATTCTATTCAGTGGTAACCTTGTTGGCAAGATATTAGGTGCAATTAGGGAGATGATCATTGCTGCATTTTATGGAACTTCTGCTCCTGCAGCAGCACTGAGAATTTCACAAAGTGCTACCTTAATTCCTGTGAATTTTTTTACAGCTGAGAGTTTGAATGCAGTATTTGTACCACTATATTCAAAATATAAGATTGAGAACATTCAGAGAGCTAATAATTTTGCTTGGTTTATGTTTATTTTGATAACTACTATAGCTATTATACTTTCCTTAATATTATATTATGGAGCAAGAATATGGGTTACACTTCTTGCGCCAGGATTCTCGGAACCGGCTATTCAGATAACGGTTCTATTTGTTGAAATAATGAGTATTGGAATTCCGTTCTATTTAATGACTTCCGTAATTTCCTATTATGAAATTAGTAATAAAATTTATTTGATGAGTTCTATTAGGGCATCTATTCAAAGTCTAGGCCTTATAATCGGAGCTTTATCCGCATACTATTTCAATAGTTTAAGCTATCTGGCTTGGGGATTTTCTGGAGCTTATATTTATTTGTTTTTTCATGGAGTGTTCAACCTGTACAGAAAGAAACTAATTGTATTACCCTACTTTGATCTAGAAGAAGTCAAAAATATTGCAAGTGACTTCTGGAAATTACTAAGACCTTTATTATTAATTCCGTTCATTCTCCAAGGTAATATAATTACTGAAAAAGTAGTTGCGTCATTGTTAGGGATTGGAGTAGTTGCTTCTTTAGATTATGCAAAATTTATTTCTGAGACCGGCTTACTTCTAATTGCTGTACCTATTGGAACTATATGGCTTTCCGAATTGAGTAATGCAACAAAATATCGTGTGGAAAGCATGTTACATAAAATGATACCAGTTCTCTTGATGATAACAATTCCTTTATCACTGTTCTTAATATGCAATAGCGAAGAAATTATATCGCTGTTTTATGCTAGAGGTGCGTTTAACGATGAGTCAATCCAATTAACTAAGAGTATATTTATCGGTATTTCTATTGGATTGTGGGCAACGATAACAGCATATATACTTCAAAAAGTATTAAATGCACAAATGCAAAACAAAGTGGTAGTTAAAATCATGGCGATGTCTGTAATAGTTAATATTACAGCTAATGTATGTCTATATAAGTTTTTAGGACCCCTAACCCTGGGATTAAGTTCATCTCTGTACGGTATTATTTATTTGATCTTAGCTTCATATAAATTGGAAATACTCAGGATGGTTTTAAAAAACATAATTTTAGTCGGGGCAGGAGCATTAATTTATGTGCCAATTGAATTATTAATCTCAGGAGATATTTTGATTTCTCTAATTATCTCATCGATGCTGTTTATTATATTTTGGGTTTTATATTTCTTGTCTATAAAAAGCTTGAGAAATGCTATAATGCCTGCAATTACTAGCAAACTCAAAAAAACTAATAAAGTAACATCAATTGGAGAGTGAAAAAATTGAAAGTAGCCATAGTGCATGATTGGCTTACAACTTATACTGGGGCAGAAAAAGTAGTAGAGCAAATTTTGAAAATATATCCTCAAGCTGATCTTTTTACTCTGGTAGATTTTTTGAAAGGAGATGATCGAACTTTTTTAAAAGGTATTAAGATCACTACTTCATTTATTCAAAAAATGCCATTTTCAAAAAAAAAATATAGAAATTATCTTCCTTTAATGCCTCTAGCCATTGAGCAATTTGATCTTTCAGAATATGACCTGGTAATCTCTTCTTCACATGCAGTGGCTAAAGGTGTTATAACTGGACCTGATCAAATTCATATTTCTTATATCCATACTCCAATAAGATATGCCTGGGATTTACAGCATCAATATTTAAAAGAATCTAGACTTAATAAAGGGATAAAATCTTATATAACTAGAACAATATTACATTATATTCGTTTATGGGACTTTAGAACATCCGCTGGAGTAGATATCATGCTATCTAATTCAAATTTCATTAAAAAAAGAATCAAGAAGATTTACAACAGAGAGGCTATAACTGTATACCCTCCTGTAGATGTTTCTTTATTTGAGTACCAAGATGATAAACAAGATTACTATCTCACTGCTTCAAGATTGGTCCCATATAAAAAAGTTGATCTTATTGTTGAAGCATTCTCAAAGTTTCCAAATAAAACTCTATACGTGATTGGTGATGGTCCTGATATGGAGAAGATAAAGGCTATACAGTCAACCAACGTGCGCTTATTAGGATATCAATCATCTGAAAATCTGAAAAAGTTCATGCAAAATGCAAAAGCTTTTATATTTGCTGCCGAAGAAGATTTTGGGATTACTCCCTTAGAAGCACAAGCTTGTGGTACTCCAGTTATTGCTTATGGTAAGGGGGGAGCTCTAGAAACTGTTAAGGGAGATATTCATACGGAAGATGAGCTTACAGGTTTGTTTTTTTATGAACAAACAGTTGATTCTTTAATAGCTGCTGTAGAAAAGTTTGAATTAATTCAAAATAAGATCTTAGCTATTAATTGTAGAAATCATGCGTTAAAGTTTTCAAACGAGCGCTTTTGTGAAGAATTTAGTCAATTAATAGAACAAAGTATTCTGGATAAGTCAATAAAAACAGATAAAAAAGAAAAACCTACGGAGAATAAACTGGAATTATTTATATAGATACAAGTAAAGAGGTGAGGAAAGTTTGAAGTTGATATTGTTATCAGGCGGTTCTGGTAAAAGGCTTTGGCCACTTTCTAATGATGCTAGATCAAAACAATTTCTAAGAATTTTAGATGATAAATTCCATACAAATAAAATATCCATGGTGCAGAGAGTATGGCAACAACTGAAAATTTCAAATTTATCAGATGATTCGTTTATTGCAACAAGTCAGAGCCAAGTTGAAATCTTAAACAATCAATTGGAAGATAATATTAAGCTGGTGGTCGAACCTGAGAGAAGGGATACATTTCCTGCCATAGCACTGGCTGCTACTTATTTATATAGCATGTGTGGAGTGAATTTAAATGAGACAATTGCAATATTACCTGTTGATCCATATGTAGATGATAATTTTTTTGAATGTATAAAGGAATTGGATGATGTATTGTTTCAATCTGGAGCTGATATAGCCTTAATAGGTGTAAAGCCAACATATCCTTCTGAGAAATATGGTTATATTATACCCAACTATAATGAAAGAGATAATAAATATTTGAGTGTCCACTCGTTTGTTGAGAAACCTCACAAAACCAAAGCACAAACTATGATCGATCAAGGTGCGCTTTGGAATTGTGGGGTTTTTGCATTTAAACTCGATTACTTAATTAATCTCCTCATTGAATATGGATTACCAATACAATATGAAAATATGTTAAGACAGTATGATACGATACCTTCAAATAGCTTCGACTATGAAGTTGTAGAGAAGACTAATAATATAGTCGTCAAGCCATTTGATGGTTATTGGAGAGATCTTGGGACTTGGAATACATTAACAGATGAAATGTCAAGCTCTATTATTGGAAGAGGTCACATTTCAGAGGACTCATACAATTCTCATTTAATTAATGAGTTGAATTTACCAGTAAATGTACTTGGACTTTCTAATATTGTAGTAGCGGTGAGTCCAGACGGAATTTTAGTTAGTGACAAGTCAGCAAGTCCTCGGATAAAAGAGGTACTAAAGCAGGACACATCCAGACCTATGTTTGAAGAACGAAGGTGGGGATATTACCAGGTAATTGACTATTCTCAAAATAGCGAAAATGATCATATTTTGACAAAAAGAATATGTATTACAAAAGGAAATAATTTAAGTTACCAATATCATGTATACCGTGAAGAAATGTGGACAGTTGTATCTGGAGAAGGAGAGTTGGTCTTAGATAATCAGTATCAAATCTTAAAAAAAGGAGATTTGATCAAAATACCTCCAAAAACAAAGCACAGCGTTAAGGCTCTTACAGATTTAGAAATAATTGAAATTCAGTTGGGATCAAATTTAGTTGAAGAAGATATCATTAGAATAAATTCTGAATGGTCAGAAATAATTAAACTTTGTGTAGTTTAGGGAGGACTGTATAAAAATGAAAATTGCAGTTATTGGAACTGGATATGTAGGATTAGTTTCAGGGGTTTGTTTCTCGGAAATAGGTAATGAAGTTATCTGTGTGGATAATAATCCTATAAAAGTAGAGATGTTAGAGCGTGGTGAAGTTCCCATTTATGAACCAGGACTTGATGAACTCATTATAAAAAATAAGGCAGCCGGAAGGCTGTCTTTTACTTTTGACATAAATAGTGCTGTTCAAAATTCAGATCTGGTGTTATTAGCTGTCGGAACACCTGCTCAACCGAATGGTGAAGCTGATCTTAGATTTATTAAGCAAGCAGCTATTGATATAGCCCAAGCGATGAATGGATCTAAAATCATTGCGACGAAAAGTACAGTTCCGGTTGGAACAAACGAACTTGTGTCAGGCCTGATTAGTTCCAATAGTATACATTCGTTTACCGTTGCTTCAATCCCTGAGTTTCTTAGAGAAGGTTCAGCAATCTATGACACTTTGAACCCTAATCGCATTGTTATAGGTTCTAACGACTCTGAAACACTTCAAATACTGAGAGAATTACACTTACCCTTAACTTCAAATATTATTACTACTGATCTTCGATCAGCGGAAATGATAAAGTATGCATCCAATGCATTTTTAGCAACTAAAATTTCATTTATCAATGAAATTGCAAACATTTGTGAACGAGTAGGTGCTGATGTAACTAGGGTAGCTGAGGGAATGGGATACGATCATCGGATAGGAAGTTCATTTCTTCAAGCTGGAATAGGTTATGGGGGTTCATGTTTTCCTAAAGATACAAATGCCTTGATACAAATTGCTGATAACGTTGACTATAACTTTAAATTATTAAAGTCTGTTGTTGAAGTCAATAAAGAACAAAAATATATTGTTATAAGAAAATTACAAGCAGAACTGGGATCACTTTTCCAAAAGAAGATCGCCATTTGGGGACTAGCTTTTAAACCCAACACTGATGATATTAGAGATGCTCCTGCAATAGAAATTATTCAAGAATTAATAAATCAAGGAGCAGAAATTCAAGCTTATGATCCAGTTGCAACCCAAAACTTTATGAATGAAGTAAATAATACATCTATAATCTGGTGTAACAGTGCAATTGAGGCAGCAGAAAAAAGTGATGCTATCTGCCTACTCACGGAATGGAACGAATTTTCAGAGGTTAATCTAGAATATTTAGGTGCTATTATGAATCAGCGAGTGATAATTGATGGGAGAAATCTATTAGATCCAACGAAAATGAAAGATAATTTATTTAATTATCATTCTATTGGACGTCCAAATTCAATTTTAGCAGATACTCTTACTACACAAGAAATATCCTAAACGCGGTAGAGAAAAAGGAGCAGCGCAAATGAAACGTTGGCTAAAAATCAGTCTTGTTAGTGTTGCTGCTATAGTAACAGTTGGTCTTGGTTTTGTGTGGTATATGTATGCTTCCCTTGAGACTACAGCGAATACAATCTATGAACCGCGTGAAGCGGTAGTACCCGTTACGGATATCGGTGGGGGACAGGAATCTGCCCCGGCTGTACAGCCTAAGGTAGAGAAGATTAAGGAAGTAGAACCCTTCTCCGTTCTGCTGCTAGGTGTGGATGAGAGAGCCAATGATGTGGGCCGCTCAGATACGATCATTGTACTGACGGTGAATCCGCAGAAGCAATCCATTCAGATGTTTAATATTCCAAGGGATACGAGAACGGAGATTGTTGGCAGAGGTTCGGTAGACAAGATTAATCACGCGTACGCCTTTGGTGGGATAAACATGTCTATTCAGACAGTTGAGCAATTCTTAGAAATTCCTATTGATTACTATGTCAAATTAAATATGGAAGGATTTGTTACGATAATTGACCTGTTAGGTGGGGTAAATGTAAATAACCCATTTGAATTTGAGATTGATGGGTCAACGTTTAAACAAGGTGATATCCAACTATCAGGTGAAGAAGCGCTGCTCTACTCTCGTATGCGATATGATGACCCACGTGGAGACCTTGGCCGAAATACAAGACAGCAGGAGATTGTACAGGAGCTGATGAAGAATGCGCTTCAAGTATCCAGCGTAATGCAGATTCAGAACATCCTGGATGAAGTCGGGGGAAATGTGAAGACCGATATTACATTTGATGAAATGAAGAAATTTGTGCTGGAATATGCAAGTAGTCTGAAGAAGATCGACACTATGGAGATTAACGGACATGGACAGCGAATTAACGGAATCTATTACTATATTGTCGATGAGCAAGAGAGACAGAGGGTAACGGATGCGATGAACGAGCATATGAATGAGGTTGAACCCTCTTGAGCAGAGCTGAGAGAAGACAGCAGCAGAAAGGGAAGCATAGAAAACGCATCCTTCTAGCTCTCTTCCTGCTATTCTGGGTTCTGTTCATTCTGTTCATGTCCACAAGGACATATCAGCAGCAGACCATTCGCCCTCTTCTCATCCAAACGGTTCAGAAGCTGGATATTGATTTCGAGCTGCCTGATATCCGAATCAGCTATGGAGGTCATACCAATTCGCTCCGCAATAATCCATACGGCTTCACGGAGTTCGTATTCCGCAAATGTGCTCACATGTTCGTGTATGGTATCTTAACGCTGGCCGCTCATATGATCCTGAAAAAGCGATGGGGCCATACCCTTAAAGTCTATTGGGTGCCGTTGGTCATTACTTTACTTATTGCATGTGCAGATGAGTTTCTGCAGCGATTCTCCGCAGGCAGGACGCCCTCCTTCGATGATGTATTGCTGGACTTGACCGGGGGTTGTATAGCTATTCTTCTATATGTATTGGTTCAGTATGTGCAGCACAAAAGGAAGGTCTAAAGCCTCTTCCTCTCTCATACCTTGAGTTACAAGGGACAAGAGAGGAGGAGGCTTATTTGATGTTGCGTAAACGACGAGCAAATGGTCTGCTTAAGATCGTGGCTACCTTACTCATCGTGGGTCTGTTAGCTCTGCTCTTCTTCAGTATTCAAGGGGTTATGAAGTCTAATGAAGAAGAAGATGCAAGTAAAGCCATTGAACAATTCTATACATATGAGCAAGAGGGCGATTTCGGGAGCTCATGGGAGCTGTTTCATTCTCTGCTGCAGGAACGATATAAGAAGCCGGACTATGTCCAGACCAGGGCCCATGTGTTCATGCAGCATTTTGGTACGAATACCTTTAAATATGAAGTATCTGAACCGAAGAGGCTGTTTGATGTTCAGCTCATAGAAGGAAAAGAAGCGCTGGCCGAAGTCTATGAATTCACCGTGACCCAGATCTACCACTCTTCCTTTGGTAACTTTAAGATTGTACAGCCCGTATATGCTTCTCAGGAGTCCGGAGAATGGCGCGTCCTGTGGTCGTTTGATAAGGCACAAGAGTTCTAGCTTAGATTCGTATTTAATGGGAAAAAGCACCTTATTGCCAAGAGCCTATTCTCTCTTAGCAATGAGGTGCTTTTTGTCGTGTGCTCGTACATAGGTCATAAGACAAATATTTTTACAATTTGTCCTATTTCTGCAGAACCATACGTACAATAAAGTAGGTCAAGACCGGAGCCCCAACGATAACAGCGACCGGAACCACGGAGATCGTTCTTGCTGCGCTTCTCCTTAGTTTACGAATCGTTTTCTTCAACACACGTTCCCCCTAGAGAAAAATGTACTTCAATACAAATTGTATCATTGGAAGTCCTGCTCTGTGAATGCTTATGGCATGTTTTTCATGAAAACAAGTGAAAATATCTCTTAGATAAGCGTTTTCTTGCTCTTTTCCTGGTTAAATATCTAGTAACCCTCGAAAATTCTTGACAAAAATATGGGACTCTATTATGTTCAAGATACAATTTGTATCGAAAAGAATCGATTTATGCGGTTGGTTGGACGATTGCCCCTGAAGTTGGTTTCACAGGAAATGAAACTATGTGTCTTTATGAATGGAGGACGGCTGAAGTGATCGTGACAAGTCGATTTTATTGTGTCGCCTGTGGGAGGATATTGTCGGTAGACACGGAATATCCAATGGAGTCGAGAGGAATAGAAGAGGCCAAAGTCTCAGGTAGTCTATCATATGAACAGTCCATATCCAGGATGAAAGACCTTCCCCATATCATACCTAATCAGGTCTTCCGGACCGGATTCTACAGAAATGAAATGCCCTTAGGCTACTGTAACTGCTGCCAGAACGGTGAAGAGGCTGTGGAAGTGCAGCAGGAAGCCGCTCCCACTGCAGAAGAGGAGCATTCGCCGTCTCCCGAAGCAGCGCAAGAGGAACAAAATTGCTTCATTCCTTCGAATACGCGGGACAGGTTCTCACAGATTATGTTACACTAGGCACGAAGCTTATGAGTGAGAATCCTTGCTCGAATCACGATTCGAGCATGATCAAGAGGGAGTGAACTATGACATGCACCAAGAACCTGTCGTTCGTATGCAAGGTGTAAGTAAGGTCATTTCTTCCCGCCATCTCGTGCAAGACCTGACTCTGGATATATATCCAGGCCAGGTCTTTGGTTTTTTAGGGCCCAATGGCGCGGGGAAGACGACCACAATCCGCATGATGGTTGGTTTGATGTCCATTAGTAGCGGGGATATCTTCATCGCCGGTCACAGTGTGAAGACGCAGTTTGAGGATGCCATCCGTGAGGTTGGCGCGATTGTAGAGAATCCGGAGATGTACAAGTTCCTGACAGGCTACCAGAACCTGGTTCATTTTGCCCGGATGTCACCGGGCGTGACCAAAGAGAGGATCCAGGAAGCGATTGAGCTCGTTGGCCTCCGAGACCGGATCCATGACAAGGTCAAGACGTACTCTCTCGGCATGCGTCAGCGGCTTGGCGTCGCACAAGCCATTCTGCATCGTCCGAAGCTGCTCGTGCTGGACGAGCCGACGAATGGATTAGACCCGCAGGGTATTCGCGAGCTGAGAGATTATTTGCGCAAGCTCACCCTTACCGAAGGGACGACCGTCTTCGTATCGAGTCATTTGCTGTCCGAGATGGAGCTGATGTGTGATACGGTCGCGGTTATTCAGGATGGGAAGCTGATTGATGTTCGGCAGCTGAGACCGGAGAGTGGAGCTCTTGAAGTCCTAGAATATACGTTTGAGGTGAGTGATCCCGAGTCGGCATTCGAGCTGGCAGGACAGGGACGTACTGAGGGTCCGGTGCTGAGCATATCTTGTACAAGAGATGACGCCGCCGAGCTGAATGCAAGACTAGTCCAACATGGCATCAAGGTGTATGGTATACGGGCGCGAACAAGCACCCTCGAAGATCAGTTCCTGGCCATGACGGGAGGTAAGCGTCCATGAGTAACTTTTTGATGCTGGTACATAATGAGAATATGAAGATCTATCGCCGTGTACGGACTTGGGTGATGCTCGGGATTATTATTGTGATGTCGATTCTGATTCCTTATCTGCTGTCCAGCACAGGGGGTGGTGCTTCAACCCACTATTGGGAAGGCGCCATGCTGACGGTGTCGTTCATCAGCTTTCTGAATACGATCTTTGCGGTCGTCATTGCGGCAGATTCGGTGGCAGGTGAATTCTCTTGGGGGACGATTAAGCTGCTGCTGATTCGGCCATGGACCCGAAGCAAGATTCTGGCTTCCAAATATGTGTCGGTACTGCTATTCAGTCTGCTGACGACCTTGCTGATGACAGGGTTATCGCTGCTTACTTCCTCGGTGCTGATGTCTACAGAGCCTGTTGTGTCAGAGATGCCGGGGGATTACACACCTGCAGGCTATGCGCTCGTCAGCTGGCTGTATGAATATGTGGACTTGTTTATCACCTTGGCGATCGCATTCATGGTATCCACCGTATTCAGATCTGGAGCGCTTGCCATCGGGTTGTCTCTATTTATCTTGTTCACCCAAGGGATTTTTGGTTTAATCTTCGATCCGGAACGGTATTCCTGGGCGAAATACATTCTGTTCACCAATATGGACCTTAGTCAATATATGTTCGGTTCGAGTGACAGTGTAATGAGTCTGGGCTTCTCCATTACGGTGCTTGTTGTTTATTATGTTCTCTTTATGGGTATTGCCTGGTATGTCTTTCACAAGAGAGACGTGGCAGCCTAGAATAGAAGAGTCTTGTCATTCGATTAGGACCCCTTCATTTGCTATAATGTCTAGGAGTGCGGTGTGAGAGGATGTTGCATAACTCGTTATGTGACTTACATATTTACCATTAGAAATAGACATGAATGGAGGAAGTGAACTTGGCTCAAACCAACAGGTTTTTCCGATTCTGTATCGGTATAATCCTGATCCTGCTTGTTATCTTCTTGGGTGACAAGGTCAAATTTATTTTTAATCCGCTGATTTCTTTACTCAGCGTAATCTTAGTGCCGGCGATGCTGGCAGGCTTCTTCTATTATCTGCTGAGGCCGCTCGTTGAGCTGATGCATAAACGAAGAGTCAATCGGACGCTCGCCATTTTCCTCATTTACCTGGTATTCGGTCTGATTATGGCTGGATTTATTATCGGGATCTGGCCGTCGCTGCGGGAGCAGTTCCTCGCGTTCATCGAGAATGCGCCGAATTTGATTAAAATGCTGACAGAGCAGGTCCAGGAGCTGGAAGAGAGCGGAATACTGGCTCAGTTCCTGCCGGAGGGAAGCAATATTTTGTCTCGGATCACTGAGGTTATTGATCAAGGGTTTACCGTGCTTACCGATTACATGTCCGGTGTAGTCTCCTTCTTCTCCAGCTTCATTATGGTCTTGTTTGTCACTCCGATTATTCTCTACTTCATGCTGAAGGAAGGCGGGAAATTCGGGGAGAAGATTGTGGGCTTCATGCCAAAGCGTTTCCGTGACGTGGGGACGGATCTGATGGATGAGATCGACAGCTCTCTCAGTGGATTCATCGTCGGGCGTGTTATCATCAATGTAGCGCTTGGCGTACTGATGTACATCGGATTTCTGTTTATTGATCTGCCATATGCCCTGCTGCTGACTGTGATCGCGGTTATTATGAACTTTATCCCCTTCATCGGGGCGTTCCTGTCATCGGTGCCGATTGTGATCATTGCCTTTATCCAGTCCCCTTCGATGGCGATCTGGGCACTGGTTATTATCCTTGCTGCACAGCAAATTCAGGATAACCTGCTGGCACCGTACATCTTCAACAAATCGCTCGATATCCATCCGATCACGACGATTGTAGTGGTGCTAGTGGGTGGCGATATTGCAGGCTTGATGGGGGTTATTCTTGCCATTCCGTTCTATATGACGCTGAAGATTGTAATCACCAAGGTGTATCATATCTTCTTCAAGGACAAATGGGAGAAGGCATAGCCTCATAGCGCCGGAATTCGTATTCTATTAAAAATAAAAACCAATAAGGCCCGCAGATCTGTCACGAACAGACATGCGGGCCTTATCCTTTATATAATAACGAATTACTCTGCGAGTGCGGCTTCCTCTTCACCTTTTGCGGTAGTCAGAGGTTCTCTGGGAATAACAGCGACCTTCAGGAAGCGGTTCTTCTCTCCCTCCAGCAGAACGAAGGTAAGTCCTTCAAATTCGAATTCTTCTTGTTCATTCATTTCCGGCTGATGACTGTACAGCCATCCTCCTATGGTATCCCATTCGGTTGTGTCCAGGTTGGCGAGGAGTAGATCATTCACCTTGGACAAGGATACCTTCCCGTTAAATATGATGTAGTTCTCATCCACGAACTGGATTTCTTCTTCCTCATCGGCGTCGAATTCATCCCGAATCTCTCCGACGATCTGCTCCAGCACGTCTTCAATCGTAACCATACCCGAGGTTCCGCCATATTCATCAACCAGGATGGCAATATGATTGCCTTCCTGCTGCATCTTGTGAAGCAGTTCTTTCACCGGAGTTGTTTCGTGAACTGCAGGAATCGGATGAATGAGGCTGGCGATATCAATGTCGGAGGAGCTGCCTCCGTAATATTCCAGGAAAAATTGCTTCGTATTAATGATGCCGATAATATCATCCTTATTCTCATTCACGACCGGGAACCGGGTGTACTGCTCTTCACGAATGATGGCAAGATTCTCTTCGACGGATTTGTTGACGTACAAGCATACCATATCGGTTCGGGGAACCATGATTTCCTTAGCGAGCATTTCATCAAAGGCGAAGATCCGGCTTACATATCCGAATTCGCTCTGATTAATCTTGCCGCTCTCGAAGCTCTCATTAATAATAATCTGCAGCTCTTCTTCAGAATGAGCCTCTTCGTGCTCAGAAGCAGGTTTAACGCCAAACAGCTTCACAAGACCATTGGCAGAGCCGTTCAAGACGAAAATAAATGGGTACATGATTTTGTTAAACCAAATGATCGGTTTGGCCGTTAACATTGCGACCGTTTCTGCCTTTCGAATTGCAACCGTCTTCGGAGCCAGCTCGCCGACAACGACATGTAAGTAAGTAATCACCATAAAGGCGATAAAGAAGGACAACAATGATCCTACGGCCTCCGGTAAATGCATTCTTTCAAATAGAGGGTGCAGAATCTTCTCTATGGTCGGTTCCCCCAGCCATCCGAGTCCCAGCGAGGTAATCGTGATCCCCAGCTGACAGGCGGATAGATAGCCGTCCAGATTAGCAACCACCTGCCTAACAGCGGCGGCTCTTTTATTCCCTTCTGCGATCAGTTGATCCAATCGACTCGTCCTTACACGTACAATCGCAAACTCTACTGCGACAAAAAATGCCGAAAAACCAATCAATACGGCCACTAGGACCAGGTATAACGCGTACCTACTACCTTCTTCCATTTCACATCTCTTCCTCTTCATGAATTTAAACTATAAAGCGAATCAAATTCAACAGATAAATCATGTATGAACTTGATTCAGTTTATCGAATATTATAGCTCAATTCAGTGCGTGTGGAAATACGCCCTAAAGTATAGTGAATGTCAAGTGCTTTAATTACAAAGCTATTTTTGTGCGGACAGCCTATATTTTTTCCTTCTGACATGCATGTTTCTTGCAAAAAATTGTCACACTGTATAGATGACTCCGAATCCTTACATAAGAAGGGGGCTGGCATATGATGTGGCTGGTCATCGTTATACTGATCTTATTTTATTTCCTGCAAACCGTCCTCTTGTTTGTACTGGAGTATGAGAGACCGGCCAAGGCAGGAGTATGGATTCTAATCTCCATCACCCTGCCTGTTATTGGAATAGCTCTCTATTTCCTGGCCGGCCGTCCCTACAAGCGAATGAGGAAGCATGTCAAGACGGAGGTGTGGGAGCACATTCATCAGCACCTTGCTTCGCAGACCAACGTAATAACGAAGGCGGAAGACATGCAGAGAGAGACATTTACAACACACACCAGGCTGTTTAACTTGCTGTCCCATACTCCGAACAGTGCGATTACGGGCTGCAACCAAACGAAGTATTTTACAGAAGGTGAACCGCTGTTTGCTTCCCTGCTGCATGATATAGAGAAGGCGCAGCATCATATTCACATCCAGTTTTATATTTTTCGTGATGACATTATCGGCACCATGTTTCAGGATCTCCTCATTGAAAAATCCAAGCAGGGCGTGAAAGTCAACATCATCTGTGATGGATTCGGCAGCAAAACCCTCCCTAAGCCCTTCATTCAGAGAATGAAGAATGCGGGGATCGAGATCCACTTCTTTCTGCCGCCCGGCCTTGCGATGAAGCTTCGCAAGCTGAACTACCGCAACCATCGCAAGATTGTTGTCGTCGACGGAACGATCGGATATACCGGTGGGATGAATATCGGGGATGAATACCGGGGTCAATCGCAGAAAATGGGATTTTGGCGTGATACGCATATGCGGATCAGCGGGGATGCGGTGTACTTCCTGCAGACAACCTTTCTCAAGGACTGGGAGATGGTATCCGGTCAGACCGTAGATGAGGAGCTCATATCTTCCTTATTTCCGCCGCATGACTGCCAGGTCAATGAGCAGGTTCAGATTGTGGAGAGCGGACCGGATGAGACGCGGCATCTGATTCAGGAGGTATGCTTCAGTGCCATTACACAAGCGAGCAAGCGGATCTACATCACAACACCGTATTTCATACCAGACGATGCGCTGATGACTGCACTGAAGACAGCCTCCTATGCGGGTGTGGATGTACGCATTCTAATCCCGTATGAGGCGGACTACGCGATTGTGCTGCAAGCAACGCTGTCTTATGTAGAAGAGCTGCTGACGGCGGGAGTTCAGTTCTATCGTTATAAGAAAGGCTTCATTCACTCGAAGGTCATTATCGTCGATGATTTGCTCGCTACGGTGGGCTCGGCCAACCTGGATATGCGCAGCTTCTACAGCAATTTTGAGCTGACGTCGGTCATGTATTCAAAGAGTGCGATCGATAGGCTGGTGCAGGATTTTACAGGCGATCTTACGCACAGCATGAAGGTCGAATTAAGCACGTTTAGTCAGCGTTCAAAATTAGGCAAATCCACCGAAATCCTATGTAGGTTATTATCTCCTCTACTCTAAGGATTTTGGATGATTTCTTTCATAAAAACCTGCTTTCTATTCCATTATCTCGTCTTTACTGACTCTTTTAGTGTTTTATGGATTCGGAGTATGGTATAATAAAGTCTCAGGTCATGTCTTGCGGACATAGAAAGCTTAAAAGAATAGGGGGGATTCTATGTCAAATATGACAACGAAGGAAATGATGCCGAGTCCGGGCAAACAGACGAAGGCAAACAGTTCTCCAATTAGCTTGAAGCTGCTGCAGCGTGCCATCATGATTTTGGTCGGTGCATCGCTTATGGCTATAGCTCTTGAGATTTTTCTAATTCCCAATGGCGTAATTGACGGTGGTATCACAGGGATATCCATTATGGTGTCACAGCTCTCCGGCCTGCCGCTTGGTGTATTGCTGACCTTGTTCAACCTGCCGTTTCTTCTGATTGGGTATAAGCAGATTGGCAAGACCTTTGCGGTATCTACATTGTTCGGTATTGTTATTATGTCGATCGGAACGCATCTATTGCATCACGTTCAGGCGTTAACGCCGAATGAGCCGCTTCTGGGTGCAGTATTTGGCGGTGTGATCCTCGGCGTGGGGGTAGGACTCGTCATCCGTTCAGGAGGTTCTCTGGATGGGACGGAGATTGTTGCCATTCTGCTAAGTGCAAGATCTCCATTTTCGGTCGGACAGGTCGTGCTGGTCATTAATGTGTTCATCTTCGTTATGGCAGGCTTCGTGTTTGGATGGCCGAACGCGATGTATTCCATGATTGCATATTATATTGCGATGAAGATGATTGACGTCACGATTGAAGGTTTGGATCAATCCAAGTCGGTATGGATCATTAGTGAGAAGTACCGGGATATCGGAGAAGCTCTTACAGATCGTCTTGGCCGCGGGGTTACATACCTGGATGGAGAAGGCGGATTCAGCGGGGATGAGAAGAAGGTGATCTTCGTCGTCATTACGCGTCTGGAGGAAGCCAAGCTGAAGAGCATCGTAGAGGACTGGGATCCACAGGCCTTTGTAGCGATTGGTAATATTCATGATGTAAAAGGCGGACGTTTCAAGAAAAAAGGCATTCATTAGCGAGCGATTCGTTCGGCTATTGGTATTTGTATAAAGAACCCGGTATTCCTAAGATGTTTAGGAGTACCGGGTATTTTATTATGCGCTGAAGTCCGGTGTACGGGATACGTGATATATACACTTTTTGTGAGGTTGTTATCTACTTCTTATTCTTCAGGTGCTTCAATACATTCTCCAGTGGCTGCGGCGGCAGAGCGGCGAGGAGATCGCCTTTTTCGGCCAGACGAGCGCCAATATTGAGCAGATGGAAGTCCTTCGGACGTACGTCTGCGGCTACCTCATCCCATAAGAGAGGCGTGGAGACGGAGGCGTGTTCCCTGGCGCGTGGAGTGTAGGGGGCGGCCAAGGTTTTACCACCATAATGCTGGAGATAATCAAAATATATTTTGTTCCCCCGATCCTTCTTTAGCCGTTCCAATGTGAATAAGTCTGGATGCTTCTGGCACACGTACATGCCGACAAAATGACCAAGCGTCCGAAGCTCCTCGAACGTAATCCCGCTCTGGATGGGCACAATAATCTGCACACCTGTAGCGCCCGACGTCTTGGGTACGGATTGAATGCCAAGTGAACTTAGGGTCTGCCCGACGATGTGCGCAGCTTCCATTATTCGGGGTTCTTCCGGCAGACTGGGGTCGAGATCAATCATCCATTCACAGGGCAGCTGACTGCCTGCATAATGAAGCGAAGGATGAAACTCAAGCGCGGCAAGATTGCCAAGCCATAGAAGGACTGGCAGGTCCTCCATTACAATGTAGTTGATCCCTTCGTGAACGGCTGTCTTGACATAGGGAGGGAGGGGCTCAGGCGCATTTTTTTGATAAAAAAATTCTCCATGAATCCCATGCGGATACCGGATCGTCGTGAGCAGGCGGTTCCTGCAGTATTTCAGCAGATAGGGGGAGAGCTCTGCCAGCTTCTGCAAATACATGGCTTTGGTAACGCCGGCTTCAGGCCAGAGCGGCTTGTCTGGATTCGTGATCGTAATATCCTGTCCTTCAATTTGAATCGTGCCCTTGATCGAACGCGGCATAGGTCAGCTCTCCTCCTTCTGTGATACTTGGCATTCTGCTGCAGGGACGTGAGGGGCGAGGCTCTCTATTGTAGGGTGGCGCATCGTTCCGCCGGGAGTCCATTCGAGAAAGGTAACACGTACGACCAGCTTGGGCTGTATCCACAGTGCCCCTTGATTTCTACCCGGTACATTGACAAAAGGCATCTGCTGTACACCCATGCTCAGCACTTGTTCGGTAAGGTTCCGCCAGTCCTGGACGGTAAATCTGCCGGTTCCGGCATGTCCGATATACTCCAGCTCTCCCTGTTCGTTATACAATCCAAGCAGAAGAGAATTAACGACCTTGTCCCTGAACGTAACGCCGCCAATAACGGCATACAAATCTCCGTTCTTCTTGCGTTTCTGCCACCGATTGTCTTTGCCTTCTAGCGCGTAGGTACTGTTCAGATCCTTGACGACGACACCTTCGAGCTGCTGTGCTTTGGCCGCTTCAAACAAGGCATTGCCATCCGGAAAATTCTGTACCAGCTGAACCTGCGGATGAGGCTTGATCATCTCAGCGAGCAGCTGCTGCCGCTCCGACAGCGGCCTATCCGTTACCCATACTCCATTGAGGTACAGAATATCGAAGACCATGTAGGTAACCGGAACACTCTTCAGGCCTTGCCGGATACTGCGCTCGCTTCGAAGACTGTCTCGTCTCATGATTTCATGAAAAGACGGCTTGCCCTCTCTGAAAGCAATCAGCTCTCCATCGAGGATAAAAGAAGAAGCGGATGAATAGACATCCGCTTGTGTGAATTCGGGATACTGCAGGGTTCGGTCATTCCGTTTGCGATTAATGAGCTTCACTTCATGCCCGTCATAATACGTTAGCATGCGGACACCGTCCCATTTCACCTGGGCAATCCAGGGAGGGCCGACAGGAAAGAGATTCGTTCGGATCGGTTCGAAAGGAATGACCGGCTTAAGTTCCATGCACCTGCTTCTCCTTTAATACTGAAATTATTTATGATTGATAGGTCAAACGAATGCCAATACCAAATGGATCGGTAACATAGCCTTCTGAATCCTGAGTAGTTACGTTATATCCGCCGGACTGAAGACGCAGCAGTGTATCTTCGAACGCTTCTTTACCCTCAAATACGATGGTGAAATAATCGATTCCTACCGCATCGTGAGGGGTAGCCGGAGCATTTTGACCCGCCCAAATATTAAGTCCGATATGATGGTGATACCCGCCAGCCGACACGAATACAGCCTGAAAGCGCGGATCATCCAGCACGATATCAAACCCGAGCAGCTTGTTGTAGAATTCGCGGGCTGCTGGGAGACTGGATATATGAAAGTGCACATGACCGATAACGGTGTCTGTAGGCAGTCCTGTGAACGGTTTGTCGCCCGCCAGCGCGAGCAGTCCGTGAACATCGACAGGATCGGTTCCCATAATATAATGATTGTTCGCATCGCGGCGCCATACACTTCGTGGCCGGTCAGCGTATATCTCAATGCCGTGCCCGTCCGGGTCATTAATATAGAGTGCTTCACTAACACTGTGATCGCCTTGCCCGATTTCAATTCCGCTGTCGATCAGGTGGCGAAGCGCAAGGCCCAGAGACTCACGGTCCGGCAGAAGAATTGCATAATGGTACAGTCCAGCGTGGCTTCTTGGGCGGATCTGCTTGGCGTCCGCTAGCTCTTCCAGTATGACAAGTGAGCGCACACCGTCACTGGTCAGTACAGCCTGATTCCCTTGTTGAGACAGCACCTTGAGTCCTACGACCCGTTCATAAAAATCAATAGAGCGTGTAAGCTCGCTGACGCGAAGCTTCACTTCACCGAGTGTCGTTGCGGGATGAATAGAGTATGTCATATTTGTATTTGCCTCCTTGATCATGTCCATAGATGGAGTAGTTAAAGAAACTAAAATTACTAACCTACACTAAGTTACTTTATGTAAGTTAGTATATAGTGTACCCTTGGACGCGTCAATGGCAACTGAATATCCCAGCACCCGAGTAATCTGCCTGTGGAACTGGAAACTGCTTTAAGCTCCGGTCTCTTTCTTTTTGGCGGCTTTTCGCTTTGTTGTCTTTGGCTTGACAACGGGTTCATCGCGATTGTTGTCTTCTGCGGAGGCGGCCTTTTTACGAGTCGTTCGTTTCTTGGCAGGCTTGGCCGATCCTGGATCGGTAACAATCGGCGGCTGCTGCTGCGTGGCCTCAATACTAGCTTGAAGCGCAGCCATAAGATCGACGACATTCGCTTCGGGCTTGGCTGGAGCAATCTTGTACTCTTCGCCAGCGACTTTATGATTAATGAGTTCAAGCAGTCTTTCACGATAATCGTCGGTATATTTCTCCGGGTCGAATGGCGTACTAAGCTGATCGATCAGCAGCTTGGCCATGTTCAGCTCTTTGTCGTTCACGGCAATATTCTCGGGCAGATTAGGCACCTGGGATACAGGGCGGATCTCATCAGGGTAGAAGATCGTTTCAATGGCAAGGCAATCCTCAAGCACCCGAATGGCGGCAAGGCTGCTCTTTGAACGGATGGAGATCTTGGCAATTCCGATCTTGCCCGTTTCCCGCATAGCCGTCATCAGTAGCTGGTACGCATTACCTCCGGACTGATCAGGAGATAAATAGTAGGTCTTCTGAAAATAAATCGGATCAATATCCGTTAGATTCACAAAATCCAGTATCGAAATGTTCTTATTGGCCTGCTCAGACAGCTGATCGAGCTCATCCTTCTCAAATAGCACGAATTTTCCCTTCTCGTATTCGTATCCCTTCGTAATCTCCTCCCATTTGACTTCAACCTCACAGGATGGACATTTACGAATATAGCTGAGCGGACTGCCGCATTCGGTATGAATGTATCGCATCGAAATATCCTTGTCCTCCGTAGCAGAGAACATTTTGACAGGGACGTGAACCAGTCCGAAGCTGATGGCTCCTTTCCAAACGGTATGCATGACGATCCCTCCTTCAAATAATCTGTAGCGTGATCTTTCTTCATATTATGGGCAAAAAAAGACGTTTGTAATCTTATTCATGGAACATGAAGAATGGCTTAGTCAGAGAAATGATGCATGATTGGTGCTCCATCCGGACATATTACGGATTAAAAAGGGTGAAGGAGAGAAGACATGTCCAGAACAAGTGATATGTACGAGCCGGGCAGAAGAGACAGGGAGAATGGAGATGCGGCTGGATCGGATCGATTCTGGGATGCACTCAGCGGCACGGATATGCTCGCAGCCGATATGGTGGACTGGGAAGAGGTCACCACGCCGGAAGCAAGAGATGAAGAGAGTATAGAAGAGACGGCATTTGACGTGGATCGTATGGTGAACGAAGGCCTGGGCGGTGGACAGGTCACTGACGACAATGGTTATATCGGAGACAGCACTTCAGATGCATTATTTGATGAGCATGAGCTGGAGATTAATAAGGAAGAAGGAGACTTATAACATGATGGATGCAAACCGTGCAAAAGCGATTTATGAAGCGAAGGAAAATATCTCGGTTAAGCTGGATGGTGAACAGCCTATATGGATTGAGCATGTGGATGTAGAAAACCAAATGGCAACCGTGCAGATCGGCAACAACCCGCTGGAGACGCATACGGTACGAGTGGATCGTTTGGTCGAGAGCTAATCATACGATAATGAATATGCACCCGGGGTCTATGGTACCCCGGGTTTTGTGTGTCTACCTTACCTTGCTTGGACAGATAGGGAACTATATAATGAGGTGAAGGATTTGCCCTGATAACTAGCGAATGGTTTGCTTACGATAGATCGAAAGAAGGTTAGCATATTGAAGTACGAGCATCAGGAGTGGGTGTACCACTCCAGTAGTGTACAGGATACGGAGCGGCTCGCTGCCCGTCTGGCCAAGCTCGCTGTGCCTGGCTCGGTTATCGCCCTTGATGGTGATCTGGGCGCAGGGAAGACGGCATTTTCCAAATATTTTGCACAGTATTTAGGTGTAGAGGGCGTTGTGAATAGTCCGACCTTTACATTGATTAAGGAATATGAAGGCAGACTTGCGTTATATCATATGGATGTCTACCGGATTACGCTTGACGAAGCCGAGGGACTCGGTCTGGATGAATATTTCTATGGCAGTGGAGTAAGCTTGATTGAATGGTCCAGCATTATCTCGGAGCTGCTGCCGGAGGCACATCTGCATATCCAGATGACGGTAACAGAGACGGGAGATCGTATCATTCGCTTGAATGGTTATGGCTCGCCGTACACGGATTGGTGCGAAGATTTGAAGAGAAGTGGAGTCGATTGAGGATGAAGGAAGAACGGAAGCCGCGTGAGCGGTTTTTGGCGTTGGATACGTCAACAGCGGTACTCGCTGCGGCATTAATGGAGAACGAGACGGTGCTCTCTGAGTCGAATTCACGTGCGGAGCGGAATCATGCCGTCCATGTGGTTCAGGCACTGGAGGATCTAATGAAAGAACAACATATAGAGCGATCTGAAATCGGCGGCATTGCCGTTGGGATCGGACCTGGTTCCTACACTGGTATTCGCATCGCTGTTACAGCGGCGAAGACGCTGGCTTGGGCATGGGATGTGCCTGTTGCAGCTGTGTCCAGTCTGGAGGCACTTGCTTGGGGAGGGCTCGGTTCCTTCAAGGGCAACAAGGGCATCGAATCAGCTGCAACAGATTCCGGAAATCCGGCCAAGTCAGAGCAGTCCAAATACTGGGTCGTTCCCCTGATGGATGCAAGAAGAGGACAGGCCTACACTGCATGGTTTGAAGGGTATGATGGTGATAAGCCGGTGCACCGGCTTGAAGAGGATGGCATTCGGCTGGTCGAGCCATGGACACAGAAGCTTGCTGCGCAGTATGAACAGACCGATGCTGCGGGCCGGCCTGCTGGCATTATTTTTGCAGGGGACGTGTCGCAGCACGAAGAGACGATCGAGAAGCTGAGAGAACGTTTGTCTTGCGAGCTTGTGTTGATGCCGTATGACATGGAAGGAAGATATGTGGGCAAGCTGGGTTCGCTGAAGCTTAAGGCAGGTCAACACGATGATGTGCATACGCTCATACCGAATTACACACAGCTTGCGGAAGCAGAAGCGAATCTTCTACGCAAAGGATGAAGGGAGTCGTACGTGGAGGCATGGAGAGCAAGGAGCAGACCGGGCGGTTAGAATTTAGATTCATGAAGCTGGAGGACATTCCAGATGTACTCGTCATAGAGCAAGAGTGTTTTACCCTGCCGTGGACGGAAACGGCGTTCGTGAATGAGCTGACACAGAATCATTTTGCAAAATATATGATCATGGAACTGGACGGTCAGGCTATCGGCTATTGCGGAATGTGGACCATCGTGGATGAGGCCCATATTACGAATATTGCGGTGAGGGAAGCCTTTCGTGGACGCAGGCTGGGCGAGAAGCTGCTCCATGAGATGATGAAGACGGCAGCTTACCTCGGCATGACGAGAATGACACTTGAAGTTCGGGTATCTAATACCGTAGCCCAGAACCTATATAAGAAAAAAGGATTCAAGCCATCAGGACTTCGTAAGGGGTATTATTCCGATAATAATGAAGATGCGCTGATCATGTGGGCGGACTTGCCTGCCAGCATCGATCATGGTTCTGATGGTAAAGAGGAAGGAAGTTTAAAGGATTCATGACACATTCATCCGATACATTACAATCCAGTTATATACTTGCAGTCGAGACCAGCTGTGATGAGACTTCGGTATCTGTCGTCAAGGACGGACGCGAGGTATTAGCAAATCTCATCTCCAGCCAGGTGGAGACGCACAAGGCATTTGGCGGTGTCGTTCCGGAGGTGGCATCCCGCAAGCATGTTGAGGTCATCACACTAATGATCGAAGAGGCGATTGCCGCTTCGGGAGTGAAGCCGCAGGATCTATCAGCCATTGCAGTCACTCAGGGACCAGGTCTTGTCGGGGCACTGCTCGTTGGTATTGTTGCCGCGAAGACACTGGCGATGGCACTCGGCAAGCCGCTCATTGCAACCCATCATATTGCGGGGCATATCTATGCCAATCGCTTGATCGAGGAGCTGCAGTATCCAGCTATGTCATTGGTGGTGTCCGGAGGACATACGGAGCTGGTTCATATGGAAGCGGAAGGGAAATTTGAAGTCATCGGCCGGACTCGGGACGATGCGGTAGGCGAAGCCTATGATAAGGTAGCGCGTGCACTAGGGTGTCCGTATCCGGGGGGTCCCCATGTGGATCGTATGGCGCATGAGGCGGATCACGCTGTGACCCTGCCTAGAGTATGGCTCGAGGCCGATTCCTATGACTTCAGCTTCAGCGGACTCAAATCCGCCGTGCTTAACGTGGTGAACCAGGCCTCTATGAAGAAGGAGACATTGGACCCGGCAGCGGTTGCCCGGGGATTCCAGGAATCCGTTGTGGAGGTGCTGGTCGAAAAAGCCATTCGAGCCGTGCGTGCCTACGGTTCGAAGCAGCTTCTGTTAAGCGGAGGCGTCGCTGCAAACCGCGGTCTTCGTAAGGCGCTGGAAGAACGCTGCGCCAAGGAAGGGATTCATCTGCTGATTCCACCGATGGAATATTGTACTGATAATGCCGCCATGATTGGCGCGGCAGCACATCTGAAATGGCAGCGAGGCGAGCTGGCCGGTCTTGATCTGCAGGCTCAGCCCGGACTGTCACTCGAAGCGTGGTCCGTTAAGTCGTAAGTGTGGTAAAGTTTATATAGAAGACAATAGAAGCTCGTCTCTCAATACAGACGAGCTTCTTTGCATTTGTCGAGGAATCATTTCACTCGCCAGGATATTGGTTTCTGTTATTTTTGGTCCAATGTATGTGACTACGATTTTTTTGTTGTTGAAGGGCGGAAAATAGCATGGAGGATTGTGAGTTACGGCGGAATTGGACGAGCATTAGCTAAGATAATAAGTAAGGAAGAATACAGCCAATAAACTAGCGAATTATAATAGCCACTTGCGTGTGCAATCACGCCATGTATTTTTTCTTATGTCGAAATTAAACACAGCAATTACTCAAAAGTCGTAAAATGTCAATATGTGCACAAAATTATCCACATATCCGGAAGATTTTGGGGATAAATAGCAAAAGTCGAAATTGGACGTGTTTTCGAAAATGAATGAAAATAACTTCATCCAACAACCATAAAATTGTGGATAGTGTGGACAATTTAGTGGATAATATTGGTTTTTTCTATAAAACACCTACCATAACGCCAAAAAAACAGCCTCATTGGCTGTTTCAATGGATATATTATCCACTTTTGTTGTGGATAATGTTGTTAATTATTGGAATGATGCAAATTGTGATCATAATTTGAAACCTTTTTTATTCGGCTAAAGCTTCCCATTCTTCATAAGCAGTGCTGAGATTCGACTTTAATGTCTCAATATGCTGTTGAATTTCCTGGAGCTTCATGTAATCCTGATACACTTCAGGCTTGGCCATTTCGGCCTGCTGCACTTCAATCTGCTCCTCAAGGGTTGCAATCTGTACCTCCAGGCTGTCCAGCTTCCGCTGCCGGTTTCTTTCCTCACGCTTCGCCTGCTTCTCCGCCTGGAAGGTGGCAGCTCCGGATTTCTCTGGTGTTATCTCTACCACGACGGTCTTATTGGCAGCCGCTTGCTGTTCAAGACGTTCCTGGGCAATCTCCTCAAGATCCTGTTTCTTCTGAACATAGTCATCATAATTTCCTAGGAAATGTTGTGTGCCGTCCGGATTCAATTCAATGATCTGCTCTGCCATCTTGTTCAGGAAGTAGCGGTCATGTGAGATGAACAGCAGGGTGCCTTCATAGTCGATCAGAGCAGACTCCAGCACTTCCTTGCTGAACAGATCCAGATGGTTCGTCGGCTCATCGAGAATGAGAACGTTGGATTCTTGCAGCATCAGCTTGGCAAGCGAGACACGTGCTTTTTCCCCGCCGCTCAAGGAGCTGATCTTCTTCGTCACATCATCTCCGCTGAACAGGAAATTACCAAGCACGGTCCGAATACGCGCCTCCTCCATGTGAGGATACTCGCTCCACAGCTCTTCAAGCACGGTATTTTGCGGATTAAGGCCGGTCTGCTCCTGATCGTAGTAGCCTACCTTAATCTTGGTGCCCCAGTTAATAGTCCCGGTTCGTGGATTCATCTGTCCGGTGAGACATTTCAGTAATGTAGATTTGCCAATTCCGTTCGGTCCGATGAGGGCAACTGTCTCGCCGCGGCGCAGATCAAATGCGGCATGCTCGAACAGCGGCTTACTCGGATCCTCGAAGCTTACCGAGAGGTCTCGAACCTGGAGCACCTCTTTGCCGGACATATAAGCGATGTCAAATGAGAAGTGTGCCTTCTTCAGCTCGCCCTGCGGACGATCCAGACGGTCCATTTTCTCCAGTGCCTTGCGCCGGCTCTGGGCTCTCTTGGTCGTAGATGCACGGACGATATTCCGCTGTACAAAAGCCTCCATCTTCGCGATTTCATCCTGCTGCTTCTCATATTGCTTCAGCTGAGACTCGTATTCTGCAGCTTTGATCTCCATATAGCGGCTGTAATTGCCTGTATATTTCTTGGAGCGATGACGTTCGATTTCGACGATGCTCGTTACCAGCCGGTCAAGAAAATACCGGTCATGTGATACGACGAGAAGTGCGCCGGAGTAACTGCGAAGATAGTCTTCGAGCCAGGTCAGTGTTTCGATATCCAGATGGTTCGTCGGCTCATCCAGCATGAGCAGATCCGGAGCCAGCAGCAGTATACGAGCCAGAGCAAGCCTGGTCTTCTGACCGCCGCTAAGTGTAGATATCTTCGTGTCCGCTGGAAATTCGCCAAATCCCATCCCGTGCAGCACGCTGCGAATCTTCGTTTCAATCTCGTAACCGCCCCGGTCCTTGAACCAATCGGAACGTCTGGCGTATCGCTCCATTAATTCTGCGTATTTCTTCTCGTCTTCCATATACTTCGGATCCGAGATCTGCTGCTCCATGCGCCGAAGCTCAGCTTCTGCTTCAATCAGATCCGCGAATACCTTGCGCATCTCCTCCCAGATCGTTCCGTCTGATTCAAGACCGCTGTTCTGAGCGAGATATCCGAGCGTGGTTTCCTTGGCTTTGAAGATCTGCCCGCCGTCGTAGGACATTTCTCCTGCGAGGATCTTCAGCAGTGTGGATTTGCCTGCGCCGTTGACACCGACGAGTCCGATGCGTTCACGCTCTAATATTTGTAGGCTGACACCTTCTAGAATACTGTCAATGCCGTATCTTTTAATAATTCCACTAGCCTGAAAAAGCATGATGGTTCCTCCGTTAATGTAATCTTCGTTCTGTAGCTGAATAGGGCTGTAAACATACTATTTCTAGTGTACATGAAAAAGGGAAGCTTTGCATCGCATAGAACAGGTTAAAACATTTAAGCACCGTGTTTTCTTCTGTTGATTCTCTCCTTGAGGCTTATAGTCTTTTCTTCGAATAGATGATAAACTAAAAAATGAAAAGAAAGCATGTAATCTATTTCATATTACTTGAAATGAACTTCAGCAGAATCATATGTATATCTCACTGAAATGATGAATTTGAACCTATATATAGACAAGCTGTACCGATTTGATCTATATATCCATTTGATCAGACCTGCTCAGGGGATTATGAAATGGATTTAAACTTTTTCATTCCATTTGATGAAGAATAGACTGGAAGGTGCGTAATCCAATGGAGATGGACCAACAGCAAGGCCGCAAGAAGCAGCTTCGTTCTAAGATGCATCAAATTCGAGATGCCCTATCCATTGACGTACGACTCCAAATCTCTGAGCAGCTCTGCCAACACGCGATTCATGAGATAGAGCAGCTGAGAGTACTTACGAATAAGGACAGACTGGTTATCTTCTCTTATATTGCATACCGCAGTGAAGCCGATACTGCCCCGATCCTTAAGTATGGTTTTGAGCAACAGGATATTGTTCTCGTTCCTAGAGTAAACGAGAATTCCTCTCTAATGGAGCTTCGGCGAATTCATGGGATGCAGGATGTTCAGCCTGGCAGATGGGGGATTCTAGAACCTGCTGCCAACACGGAGGTATGGGAACGAGAGCGATGGACAGACATCGATCTCGTTATCGTGCCGGGACTCGCCTATGATCTTCAAGGCGGCCGAATCGGATACGGTGGAGGCTATTACGACCGGTTCGCTGGAGAGGTTCGTGCCCGAATTCTTGCGTCCACGTTGTCTGGTAAGCAGGTGCCGGAGCAGATGACAGATCAGGTGACAGAGCCCGTATATGCAGGGCTTGTACTGCCTGGACAGCTGCTTCCGGCAGGAGAGATCCCCATGGAGCCGCAGGACTTCAGATTGAACCTGCTGTTCACGGAGCACGGCGTATTACATATACAATGAACGAAGGAAAGTGATGAGTCATGAATATGAATTCAGGAGAAGGACAGGCGGGGAACGGTTCATTTACGCATTTTAACGAGCAGGGCCGTGCACGCATGGTGGATATATCCGGGAAGGTGGTAACCGCGAGGACAGCCGTTGCCGAATCCAGGCTCACGATGGCAGAGACCACACTGCAGGCGATCAAGGAAGGCCGGATTGGTAAAGGCGATGTGCTCGCCGTAGCTCAGGTGGCTGGAATTCAGGGTGCGAAGAGAACCTCGGACTGGATTCCAATGTGTCATCCGCTTCCGCTCACAGGTGTGAATATCTCCTTCAGCGATAATGGCGTGAATGAATTGTATATTGAAGTAACGGTGAAGACAGAAGGAAAAACCGGTGTGGAGATGGAAGCTTTAACAGCAGCATCTGCTGCCGCACTGACCATATATGATATGTGTAAGGCATTACAGAAAGATATGGTGATCGGGCCTACACAGCTCGTATCCAAAACAGGCGGTAAAAACGGAGATTATTATTCCAAATAGGGGGAAGGGTGATCTTATGTTGTGGAAGACAGCGATCCTGACGGCAAGTGACAAAGGAGCGCGAGGAGAACGGGAAGATACAAGTGCACAGGTCATCCGTGAACTAGTGGAGGAAGAGCTCGGCGGAGAAATTATCGAGTATCGCATCGTCCCTGATGAGCCGGATGAGATCATTGCGGCGCTTATTGAAATGACCGATTATTTTCATGCGGACCTTGTCCTTACGACGGGCGGAACTGAGCTTGCAATAAGGGATGTCACGCCAGAAGCGACACGTAGAATCATAGACCGTGAAGTTCCAGGAATGGCGGAAGCGATGCGGAGTACGGTCCTCCAGAAGAATCGGGCAGCCATGCTGTTCAGAGGGATCGTCGGTATTCGCGGGAGAACGCTGATTGTGAATCTGCCGGGTACACCGAAGGGGGTTCATGAGAATCTCGCTGCGATTATGGATCAGCTTCCTGAAGCGCTGCTAATGGTCACAGGACAATTCAGACAACCAGATTTATAGTACAAATAGGACGTATGGCTGAATAAGCTCATTTTTCTAGATTGTTGAGATATGGTCTATGTATGTGTTTGCATTTATGATATGATTCAAATCAGATAGACTTGGATTTTATTGGATACATATCCATACACAAGAAGGAGGAGCAGGAATGCCGAATATCGGACCTACAGGCTTTATTCTCATCGTCGTTGTTGCTTTGCTGCTGTTTGGACCTAATAAGCTGCCTGAGCTTGGACGGGCAGTGGGCAGAACCTTCCGGGAATTCAAGAATGGCGCACAGGAGATTATGTCGGATGACAGTTCTTCTTCCAGGAAGGAATCTGGCACAGCAGCATCGAAGATAGAGGAGACGAAGGCAACTACGGTGGAGGACAAGCGTCTGCCGGAATAACGTGCCCATGACACTTTTTATGTACACAGAATGAAGCAGCACCCCTTCTCTTTTAGAAGGGTTTTGTTTTTTCTATCATGTGAGAGCAGAGAGGGAGTGTATTCAAGATGTCGGAACTCAAAGAGGGAATGTCGCTGGTAGATCACCTGGGGGAGCTTAGAAGACGTCTTGTTGCGGTGCTGGCCGTTTTTGTCCTGGGACTGGTGGGTGGTTTCTTTGTCAGTGATCCGATCTACACGTATTTAACGCAAGAGGGGCCGATCGCAAGTTATGATATTGAGCTTCATGCTTTGACCTTATGGGATGGACTTAGTATGTATATGAAGATTGCGCTGCTCTTTTCATTAATCGTTACGCTTCCCTTCACAGCCTATCAGGTGTGGAAATTTGTTAGTCCCGGTCTTAAGCCTCATGAACAGAAAGCCACGCTCCGCTACATTCCTTACGTCTTCTTACTGTTTCTTGTGGGGATCGCGTTCTCCTATTTCGTTGTCTTTCCCATGGCCGTAGGCTTTACCAATAAGATCAATGTCAGCTTGGGCCTGGTAGAAACGTACGGTATGGCACAGTTCTTCACATTTATGTTCAATCTGATCCTTCCTATATCGCTGCTGTTCGAGCTGCCCGTCATCGTCATGTTCCTGACAAAACTAAGAATTATTAATCCACTTCGGCTCAAGAAAATGCGCAAAATTTCATACTTCGTGCTGGTCGTCATCGCTGTATTCGTTACTCCGCCTGATTTTATCTCGGATGTTATTGTGATTATTCCTCTGATTCTTCTTTATGAATTCAGTGTGTTCTTATCTGCAGTCGTCTACCGCAAGCAGCTCGAAGAGAAGGAAGAGTATGAAGCGAGATATGTGAAGCTGGATTCGGGTGAGAAAGCTTAATTCTCCGGGCATATTTTAGACAGCGATGGATAGAATGGTAGAGGGCTTGCCAGCGGATGGACAAAACTTCATCTGAATTTGTTTAAAAGGACTTGAAATCAGTCTCTAATTTCAGTATCATGAAATTGGTTGTTAGCACTGACGACTGTCGAGTGCTAATAGTAAGTGCAGCAACCGTAACATATGTAACAATATCAATTAAGGAGGCTATTTTTCATGATCAGACCTTTAGGTGAACGCGTATTGGTAGAACCGATCGAACAAGAACAAACAACAGCTCTAGGAATCGTACTTCCGGATTCTGCTAAGGAAAAACCGCAAGAGGGCAAAATTATTGCTGTTGGCGCTGGAAGCTTGAAAGATGGAGTTCGTGTTCCTCTTGAAGTAAAAGAAGGCGACCGCGTAATCTTCTCCAAATATGCTGGCACAGAGATCAAATATGAAGGTAAAGAATATTTGATTATGAAAGAAAGCGACATTCACGCCATTCTTGGTTAATACAAGGGATCGTGAATAAGTTTGAATTCAGCAGCTTACTCGTAGTATTCGGTATTTGAACTTACACTTAATATGACCGCTCTTACGCGGCTGTACTTAGAATATGGTATATACATTATTAGGGAGGTTTTTCACCAATGGCAAAAGATATTAAATTCAGTGAAGACGCTCGCCGTTCCATGCTTCGTGGTGTGGACGCTTTGGCTAATGCAGTAAAAGTAACGCTCGGACCAAAAGGACGCAACGTCGTTCTTGAGAAAAAATTCGGCAGCCCGCTCATCACAAATGACGGTGTAACGATTGCAAAAGAAATCGAGCTGGAAGATGCATTTGAGAACATGGGTGCTCAGCTGGTTAAAGAAGTTGCAACCAAAACCAACGATGTAGCTGGTGACGGTACAACGACGGCAACTGTACTTGCTCAAGCTCTGATTACAGAAGGTCTGAAGAACGTAACTGCGGGCGCTAGCCCAATCGGTATCCGTAAAGGGATCGACAAAGCGGTTCGTGCAGCAGTAGAAGAACTGCGCAGCATCTCCAAGCCGGTGGAGAACAAGCAATCCATCGCTCAAGTTGCGGCAATCTCCGCAGCTGACGAAGAAGTAGGCGAACTGATCGCTGAAGCTATGGAAAAAGTGGGTAACGACGGTGTTATCACTGTTGAAGAATCCCGTGGATTCGAAACAGAGCTTGAAGTGGTTGAAGGTATGCAGTTCGACCGCGGATACATTTCTCCGTACATGATTACAGACACTGACAAAATGGAAGCTGTCCTCGACAATCCTTACATTTTGATCACTGACAAGAAGATCACAAACACGCAAGAAATCTTGCCTGTACTTGAGAAGATCGTTCAACAATCCAAACCACTTCTCTTGATCGCAGAAGACATCGAAGGCGAAGCGCAAGCGATGCTGATCGTGAACAAACTGCGCGGTACATTCAATGCAGTAGCAGTTAAAGCTCCTGGATTTGGTGACCGTCGTAAAGCCATGCTGCAAGATATCGCTGCTCTGACTGGCGGCCAAGTGATCACAGAAGAACTGGGTCTTGACCTGAAAACAGCTTCTATCGATCAACTGGGTACAGCTCGTCAAGTACGTGTGACTAAAGAAAACACAATCATCGTTGACGGTGCAGGAAGCAAAGAAGACATCGATGCACGTGTTAAACAAATTCGTTCCCAATTGGAAGAAACGACTTCCGAATTCGATAAAGAGAAATTGCAAGAGCGTCTGGCTAAACTGGCTGGCGGCGTAGCTGTTATCAAAGTCGGTGCAGCAACAGAAACTGAGCTCAAAGAGCGTAAACTGCGTATCGAAGATGCGCTGAACGCAACTCGCGCGGCAGTTGAAGAAGGTATCGTATCTGGTGGTGGTACTGCCCTAGTTAACGTATACGGCGCTGTATCCGCGGTTGCTGATCAATTGCAAGGTGACGAGCAAACAGGTGTGAACATCGTGCTTCGCGCGCTTGAAGCTCCAATCCGTACAATCGCTGCAAACGCAGGTGAAGAAGGTTCCGTAATCGTGGACCGTCTGAAACGCGAAGAAGTTGGCGTAGGCTACAACGCAGCTAACGGCGAGTGGGTAAACATGATCGACGCTGGTATCGTTGACCCTGCCAAAGTAACTCGTTACGCACTGCAAAACGCAGCTTCCGTAGCAGCGATGTTCTTGACGACTGAAGCGGTTATCGCTGATAAGCCAGAACCAGCAGCTCCTGCAGCTCCAGACATGGGCGGCATGGGTGGAATGGGCGGCATGATGTAATAAGGGCCTTGAAGCCTTGATTTATAAGGGTTTGTGAATGTGGGGAAGGCCATTTTCCACTTAAGGTAGTAAAAAATTAGAGACCTTTCATTAGTTGAGCAAACTTTTGAGAGGTCTCTTTTTTCATTTTTTCAGTAACGTGGCGATAAGTGTTCCTTGTAGTATCGTCTTCCGTGTGACCCAATCTTTCCATAATGTCTTCCAATACGACTCCTGCTTCTGCAAGCAAGGAGGTATGTGTATGACGATATCCTCTACAACAATGGTAGGAACAGAACCCATTGTTTTCGGTGTGCCTAATTCGAACTGCATGGTATTATTCCTTGGATTGTAGTACGTTTTGACAATTCTAATGCTGCTTTTCCTGAAATCAATATCTGACCACTGAAGTGACACTATTTCATCGACGCGCATTCCTGTGTAGGCCAGGACTAGGAAGATTAAATAATCCATCTCCAATCCTTTTTTGTCGGATGTATCGAGGAATAATGCGAGCTCTTCTTTTTCCATGTACTTTGGAACTTCAGGCTCCTTTAATTCTTCGAGGGTCTTTTCTAATTAGATCTTTTTCAATCGCCTTTTTGAAAATCATACGTCCCGTGCGATGTACCCCATCCACTGTGTTACCAGTGTAACTTTTCTTTAAAGCATATAAAGCCTGTATGTACATTTCTGCTTTCCTCGATATACGCTCCATGTCTTACCTCATACAAAAGTTCATTGGTTACGTCATGAGCTTCCTCTTGTGTTTGAAAGCCACTTCTTTGTTTTTGTCTTCTTTCCCCTCATACTGGATCTGGGCCTAAGTCTACTGTAAAGGCATACTTAGCACCGCACGTGCATTTTTTCTTTTTTCCCTTGCCACCACATGTACAATGCTTGTATTCCTGAAAATCCTTATATGCCAAATAAGCAGAAGTCAGTTCCATTACGCTGGAATAGCGTTTGTTCACAATCTCCTTCAGTTCGTTGTTGATTGTCTGCCCGATCGCAACTGTTTAAAACCATATTGACAATAACCTAGTTATCCCATAGGATATAGTTAACTGACTGACTGATCAATCGGGAGGGTATTGAAATGTCCAAAGTAAATGATAAGGAACCTGGAGAAGAACGCCGGGATCAGATTATACGTATTGCGATGCAGCGATTTGCGACTCATGGGTATCACCAGACCAAGATATCGGATATTGTTCGTGAAGCTGGTGTAGCTCAAGGGACGTTTTATTGGCATTTTAAGAGTAAGGAAGCCATCGCTGAAGAGATTGTGTTAACAGGCAGAGAGAAACTGCTTGAAGCGATCGGTCAGGGTTATCGAAAGGATGCAGGATCGGTTGAGGATATGGTCAAGGCGTCAGAGCGATTGTTCATCCGCTTGTTCTCTTTTGCCGCAGATAACCGTTACTTTATGGAGCTGCTGCTGAAAGGTGTCGTGACCGAAGAATCGGTACGTCGTCTGGTCGAGGACACACGCGGTGCTGTGGAGTCGGCTTTCCGGCATAACATGGAACGTGCCATAGAGCTGGGCATGCTGCCACCTTCAATGGATGTGCCTGTACGGGCTGCTCTACTGGTGAGCATGATCGAAGGCATGATCTCCCGCTGGCTGTTTGGCTCTGTGGAGCTGCATGAAGGCATATCGGCCAAGACAGCTGAATCGCTCGCTGCGGAAGCATCCAGCTTTGAATTTTACGGTTTGCTGGGGACGTAATGATGTGCTGTATATAGGGCTTTTTTACATGATTGGACATAAGCAGGGAATAATGGATACAACTAATAAGTACATGAATGAGAGGAAGTTAACATGATGAATAATGGAACACCAAGTAACGGCAAAAAGATGCGCAAAAGTTGGATGCTGACGGCAATTCTGCTTATGGTTGTACTGGTTGTAAGTGCATGCGGAAGCAAAACAACCGACAATGGCAGCAGTAATGGAGCACAAGCAAGTAATGAACTGGAACAGATCAAGTCAGCGGGCACCATGAAAGTGGGTATGATGGGTACATACCGTCCATACAACTTCCTGAATGACAACAAGGAGATGGATGGTTTTGATGCAGATATCGCACGTGAGGTTGCCAAGCGCCTTGGGGTTGAAGTTGAGTTTGTCTCCCAGGAATTCTCTGGCCTGACACCAAGCCTGCAATCGAAAAAGATTGATGCCATTATCAGCCAGATGACGATCACCGATGAACGGAAACAGGCGCTCGATTTCAGTGAAGGGTATATTACAAACCAAGTCAAAATCATTGTGAAAAACGATAATAACGATATTACTAAACTCGAAGATTTCAAAGGGAAAACGATTGGCGTAGGTCTGGGCACAAATGATGAAACTTATCTGCGTAACGAAGTGCTGCCGAAAGTGGGAGACTTCACCATTAAGACGTATGACGATGTCATCACATCGCTTAAGGATCTGGATGCAGGACGCATTGATGCAACAATCAACAACCTCTACGCGCTTAAACCCATTATTGATTCCAACGGATTCAAGATTAAGGCTGTAGGTGAACCGATTAAGAGTGACCAAGCCGGTATTGCTGTTCGGAAAAATAATCCGGAACTTGTTGCAGCGCTGAACGAAGCCCTTCAAGGCATGAAAGATGATGGTACGTACAATACTATTTTCAAAAAATGGTTTGGTGAAGAGCCCGCGCAATAATGACCGGCAAGGCGAAGGGAAGTTTGATCCATGGAACTGGTATTTGAGAATATCCCCTTCTTTTTGAAGGGGGCATATTACACGCTTTATGTGACCATAATTTCAATGTTTTTTGCATTTTTGATCGGTGTAATTGTAGCTGTTGTCCGGCTGAAAGGCCCACTATGGCTTCGGATGATCGCACGATTCTACGTATCCATCATGCGGGGAACCCCGCTGTTGGTGCAATTATTTGTTATCTATTACGGATTGGTCGATTATGGTGTAACCCTGGGATCGCTCACAGCCGCCTGTCTAGGACTGAGTTTGAATGCAGGCGCATTCCTGTCTGAGACATTCCGGGGTGCCATTCAGGCAGTACCGAAAGGGCAGACAGAGGCGGCTTATGCTACAGGGATGACCCCTTTTCAAACCATGAAGCGGATCGTGTTTCCTCAGGCTGTCCGGATTGCCATTCCACCGATGGGGAATACCTTTATTGGTATGCTGAAGGAAACATCACTTGTAGCAACGATCGGTGTAACGGAGCTTCTGCGCTCAGCACAGCTTCTGGTATCGCAATATGCTTTGAATATGCCGTTTTATCTTGCAATTGGTGTGATGTACTGGATTATGAGTATCGGCTTCTCGGCCATTCTGGAACAAGTGGAGCGCCGGTTGGCCCGGGCTTACTGATGGAGGGAGAGAACCGATGATTACAACAACTGGACTGAAGAAACATTTTGGAAAACATGAAGTACTTACGAATATTGATCTGCACGTGAATGAAAAAGATATCGTAGTGCTGTTAGGACCGAGTGGTTCGGGCAAAAGTACGCTGCTTCGCTGTTTGAATGGACTTGAAAAACTGTCTGGCGGAAAGATCGAAGTGAACGGCATTATCGTAGACAGCAATGATCCGCTGCGAGTTCAGCGCTCACGGGTGCTTGAAATCCGCCGTCAGACTGGCATGGTGTTTCAGCAATTCAACCTTTATCCGCACAAAACGGTACTGGGAAATGTGATGGAAGGCCTCGTGACAGTGAAGAAAATCAAGCGCGACGAAGCGGCCGAACGCGGCCGCATTCTGCTGGATCGTGTAGGACTATCGGACAAGCAGGATGCCTATCCATCCCGTTTGTCAGGTGGACAACAGCAGCGTGTTGCGATTGCTCGTGCACTTGCCATGGAACCGGAAGTGATGCTGTTCGATGAGCCGACTTCAGCTCTGGACCCCGAACTTGTAGGCGAGGTTCTTTCGGTCATGAAGGAGTTGGCACAGGAAGGTATGACGATGCTGGTGGTCACGCATGAACTGAGGTTTGCCCGGAATGTGGCCAATAAGATCGTATTTATGGCAGACGGTTCGATCGTGGAAGAAGCCAGTCCACAGGCGTTTTTTGAATATCCGGAACAGGAACGAACACGAAGATTTTTGCAGCAAATTACTGAATTCTAAGTCTTCACGGATATGTACAGATTGTAAACCATTCTAAGAAAGAAGGATAACAACATGAATGTAACAACCGTATGGAAAGGCAAACGCGCTTTTACTTCCGAAGGACCCTCTGGCTATGCCGTAGGCATGGATGCCACAGCTGCTTATGGCGGTGACAGTAAGGGTGCTACACCGATGGAACTGTTGCTTGCTGGTCTTGGAGGATGCATGGGGATTGATATTACGATGATTCTGGATGCCTTCCTGGACAAAATCACCGGAATTGAGATTGAAGCTCAGGGTACACGCAGTGAAGGGATGCCCAAAGGTTTTACGTCCATTGACCTCATCTTCAAAGTCGACGGAGATATCCCGGATTATCGTATCTGGAAAGCCATCCAGATGGCTGAAGAAAAATACTGCGCTGTATCGGCTTCATTGAGCGCGGATATTCATCCTAAGCTGATTCTGAATGGGGTAGAGACACCCCGTCCTTAATTGATCAATAGCTTCAGCAAAAGGGTCGTGCGTTATCACGCCGTCAAGTAAAAAACGTAAATTCGCGTTCAAGATGTTATAGCTTTTCACCTTATGGGCGGCATGATGTAATATAGCCACCCAGTTGCTCAAGTGTTTGAGCAACATAGCAACATCAAAATTTAACATTTGTTTAACGGAGGCTCCTCATAAGTTCACTGAACTTGTCGGGAGCCTCTTTTTTTTGTGGCGGATTTGACGAAAGAGGAATGGCCGAAGGAGGAATAGAGTAAGGAGATGAAGAATGTCTTATTGCAGCGTCAGCATGCTACGAGTAATAGACGACCCTGAAAGTTAGTCTGTTATCCACCTGGTTAGGAAGCAGGAGGAGAAACAAGATCAAGGTGCTGGCTGAAATGGGACCGAATCGAGGCAAAGTAAATATATATATTGACGGACAACTTGTTACGGACTCGCCAATCGATTTATACAGCAGCAAATATAAATACAGATCCACCATTTTTGAATCGGACATTCTGGCATTAGGCGAGCATACGATCAGAGTGGTAAACGCGGGTGAGAAAAATGCACAATCCTCTGGAACCTACGTTTCAATCGATGCGTTCCTGGTCGTCGGTGCTTCAGACGATGAATTTAAGATAGAATAATTTATAAATCGCATCTAAAGCAAAACAAAGGCCGTTCGAATGGATAACGAACGGCCCTTTATTTTTATTTATCACGATTAGTTGCTTTATATTTCATGCCTTGGCTGTCATAAGTGATCCATTCTCCAACAGGCTCACCCTTGTCGAAATAGCCAGAGCGCTTGATTGTGCCATCGATACGATACCACTCCCAGTACCCCTCCGGCTTGTTCTCTACGATCTGCCCTTTTGACCACATTGTTTTTCCATTGGCATGATACTTGATTGTATATCCATCAATTTCTTCCTGTTTTTTTCCCTTAACACCAGTCGGGTGTATTGGATTGCATTTATCATTCTCCATGCTCTTTCCCCCTTGTGGTTATCCTGCGTTATAATACCTTCTATATTACCACAAAATTTCGTGATCTCAGGAAGAAGCCGTTGTATTCGCATTAAAATCAGCTGTGGACTAGTACCTCTCCATTTTCGTAAATGAATAAATTACAAAACTTTTTACATAATAAACAAAGCTGAATTGCTAGCTGCATATTAACATCAATATAAGTGTAAAAGGGTTTGAAAGCGAAGGGGTGCGGTATGGTCAAAGTGCGATTAGGGCTGGATAAACTTTCGCCTGCCCAAATTATTGTAGGGTATTATTTGTTAGCCATCCTTATATCTTGTCTATTGTTTAGCCTGCCTGCAGCCTATCGACCCGGCGTAGAAGTGTCTTTTTTTGATACAGTATTCATGGCTGTCAGTGTAGCAACAGACACAGGTATGACTCTGTTTAATATATCGGAGACTTATAGTGTATTCGGATATTTCATTATAATGATCGTATTGCATTTCTCAGGCCTTGGTATTATGGTGATGAACACAGCTCTTTGGCTATTTTTGGGACAGAAAATTGGATTTCGGCAACGGCAGCTTATCATGGTAGATAATAATCAATTCGCACATTCGGGACTCGTTCGATTAGTTAAAGAAATCTTGAAGTTGATCCTATTTATTGAACTCCTCGGGGCACTCATTTATGGAGTTTATTTTATCAATTATTTCCCTACATGGGGGGAAGCATTTCTCCAAGGCTTATTTGCATCCGTTACTGCGACGACAAACGCCGGAATAGATATAACCGGTGAATCTTATATTCCCTTCGCAAATGATTATTTTGTACAACTTCTGACCATTATACAAATTATTATTGGATCCATTGGATTCCCTGTATTAATTGAGGTGAAGGATTATTTATCGAGGAAAAAGTTGAAATATGAGTATTCTTTCCGGTTTTCATTATTCACAAAGTTAACGACGCTTACATATGGCATTCTTATAGTTATTGGGACAGGCCTTATCTTACTACTGGAATTTCAGCATTATTTTAAGGATATGTCATGGCATAAATCTTTTTTTTATGCTTTATTTCAGACGGTATCAACAAGAAGCACTGGATTCTCTACAATGGATATTACACAATTTTCAGTACCTACCCTTATAGTTATAGGTATCTTGATGTTTATAGGGGGTTCTCCCAATTCAATGGGTGGTGGGATTAGGACGACGACATTAGCTTTAAATTTGTTATTTATTTATACTTTTATGAAAGGAAGGCGTTATGTTAAAATTTTTAATCGGGAAATATATCAGGAAGATATTATAAAATCGCTAGCCATTACGCTATTAGCAGTTTTCATATGTGTAGCCTCGATTATTATGATGATGATTTCCGATCCGCAGCAGCAGCTTACGGCTATTTGTTTCGAAGTTTGCTCTGCCTTAGGTACAGTAGGCTTTTCTTTGGGGATTACGCCAGAACTCAGTCATTTTGCCAAAGCCATTCTTATGTTTCTAATGTTTATTGGAAGAATTGGTTTTCCTTCGATCTTTCTGTTCATCAGGGGAAGAAACAATAAGCAAGAAAAATATCGCTATCCGAAAGAGAAACTTATTATAGGTTAGTATCAATTGACTAGCATCATGTTCCCACTATACCTTAGCAATGAAAAGAAAGCCCAATTCCTCTATGAAGTGCACCCCTTAGAATGGACATAGGAAAAACCCCTGGGTTTAACCGATGAAATTTCTAGGGGGTGCATTTTTGCATGGCGATTAAAGGTCAGAAGTTTAAGACATATTCTGAGGAACTCAAATTAGAGGCTATTCGTTTGCACGTAGAAGAAAAATGGACTTATCAACAAATCAAACAATCATTTGGGAATTCAAGATGAGGGACGGATGAAGCGATGGATGCGTAAGTACCGCGATTTTACAACAAAAGACGGCCACAGCGTAAATTAAACAAACTGACGCCGATAGAATTTCGACGTCAGTTTGGATAGGTGTCTTTTTGTTGTAATAAGAGAAGGGCAGAAAATTTCTTTGTACAATAGAAGGAGACCCATCCGGCTGGACAATGTCCAGTCGCATGGGTCTGTTTCCGGTTTACGCTTTTATTTCGCCAGGTATTCGATCAGCCTTACAAAGATAATGGCTACTTCGGCTCGGGTAGCGGTACCTTTAGGGTCAAAGATGTTGTTACCTTTGCCTGTTACAATGTCGATGCCTTGCAGCGCCTTAACGGCCTCCAATGCCCATGTACTGACAACGCTTTCATCTGTGAAGGACTGGGCTTGGTTTTGAGGAATCTCATAACCCTTGTAGTTCATGTAGTTATACAGTATCACTAGCATTTGTTCGCGTGTCATCGATGCATTAGGGTCAAACCGATCTGCGCTTACACCGTGGACTATTCCGTTTTTAGCAGCCCATTTGACTGCCGCCGTGTACCACTGTCCGTCCGTCACGTCGCTAAAGCGGGAACTCGTGTAGTCGGAGCTGCTTACGTTCTCAAGATTGGCCAGTACCTGTACGAACATCGATCGTGTCATTGAGGTGCCCGGTGAGAACGTTGTGGACGTCGTGCCATTGAAAAGACCGAATGTGTAGGCGGCGTTTACGTAGCTGTAGAACCAGTTGTTGTCGTTGACATCATGGAAAGGATTGCCCGATATCACAATGAAGCCAAGAGGGGTGTTGTCATCAAACACAAGCTCTGTACCCTCATGAATGGTCATCGATATACCGTTGTCGCCGGGTAGTGTAACTTCGGCGCGCTTGTCTGCCGGAATGGTCACCTTACCTTTCGAGTCTATAGTTGTGCCTTCAGGCACCTCAAGCTTCGTCCCACCCTTGGTCGTAATCAAGCCACCACCAGGCAGGGTAGTATTGCCGTCTGTGTCAGTGACCGCGGGCTTATCCTGCGGGGTGTTCACGGTGTAGGTCGGCTTCGACGATCCAGTATCTGTCTCGTTGCCCGTATTGACAGGGTTGCCGCCAGAAGGACCAGGTACACCAGAAGGACCAGGTACACCAGAAGGATCCGGTACAGTAGAATTCTCCTTCATCGGTGTCGCCGTCGCAGTTATTTCCGCACTGTCGCCCTTTGCGTTGAACGCGACGACCTTGAAGGTGTAATTTTGCCCGTTCGTCAGGCCACTGAAGGTATGACCGGTCTTCTCAGCACCCAGTGTGACTGGCGTTTCGTTGCCATACCAGACCTTGTAGCCTAATATCGCACTGCCACCGTCGTCAGCCGGAGTAGTCCAGCTCAATGTGACCCGTCTATCGCCCGCCGCCGCTTTAAAGCCGTCCGGAGCACTAGGCACGTCTAGTTTGCTCTGTGCAAACATCCAATCAAAGACGTCTGAGTAGTCATTGTTCCAAGCCGGCAAGTTAGGGGACTGTGCTATCGGAGCTATGCTCCAAGCCTCCTGAGTAAACGGATGGTCCATAGTAATTTCGTTGTAAAGAACCGCCGCTTCTACTTCGTGTGCTATATAGTCAAGCAGGGGAGGTGTGTTGTTCGGATTAGGTCTTAGACCTGGCTGATCGTATTGATTGTATGGCCACGTAAGAGCCTCATTGCTCGAAAAACGAGAAGCCCTTGCGTTGGTTAAACTCGACAGATCATTGTTAATGAAGTTATCAAGCTGCGATGCATTTACTCGAGTGTCATACGTGTTTACAAATATCCAATAGGCCTGGTCTTTATGAGCTTCGTTAGCGCTTGCTGACGGCCCGCCACTCGCAATTCCCAAAGGCGCAGCTGCCGCAAAGAAACCAGGGTATGTGTTAATTAAGGTGTTCGTATACATTCCACCCAATGAAAAGCCAGACACATAAATACGGTTAGGATCTACAAATCCGCTAGCAACCATGTCGTCGATAATCTTCTTAACATCGCCTATTTGTGGAGAAGAACCGCCGCTATAGGAAATATTCAGAATATGGCTGGCATATTTGTCAGGATCCTTTTCCATTTGCTTCATTAGAGCAACGGATCCGTTAGCGGATTTCATAGACGCTTTTTGGTCGATATGCGCCTGTGTGCCGCCGCGCGAAAAGCCGTGGGTATAGACATATAGCGGCATTTTTTGCAACACTTCACCTTCTTCATCCTCGTGAAGATAGAGCGCGTAATTTACGGAATCACTCGTATGTGTTGTGAACTTGTCGAGGATGGTATTCACAACATTCCCCTGTTTATAGACGGCGTTGCTAAGCGGAGCGCCTTCAGTCAGTTCAATCTCGCCTTTTTGAACAATGTTGTAATTTTGCTTGGTTGAGTTACTGTCGTACAGCGTTGTATTACCGCCGACTTCTGTATAAAACTCCAGCTCAACTACAATGTAACGGCCACTTGCCAGTCCGTCCTGATAATCCGGTGAATGGCTTACCTTCCCAAGATAGCCGCGCACTTTCGGTTCGTCATTGGTGTATACTCTTGAGATATTGCGCGTTCCTTCATAGACCACGAAGTCACCGTCCAGGGTCGTGTTTCTAGCTGACACAGTAAACAAGTCCGGATGAAGCCCGGAACCTAACGCTTCTTTCCCTTCGCCGAGGTCAATGATGACCGCCGTTGTGTACTCGCCGCTGGCAAAGTTATCGTTCCATACAATAAAGGGAATCTGATCAGCGGTCGGATCATCTTTAAATGTCACGTGAATTTGATGATCCGCGCTAATATTTGTTAAAGAGAACGTATTATCATTGGATATAGTCACGGTCTCGTCATTTACGGTTACGGTATCTACAATTTTGCCAGTAACCGGAGTAATCGTAAATGTTTTGTCTGAGCCAGGAACGACTCTCAGCACATTGCCGGGTGCGTTCGGTGTGATTTGGCCGCCTGTATCCGCCGAGATGGCGATTGAGAATCGAGTGTCCGCTTCCTCGGCTTCAATGAGTTCCAAGCTGTCTGCAAATGCAGCATGGCCACTAAAACCCGTGTCCGGGTCTCCGAAAGCGGATACAACTTCGTAGCGATCCCCGCCATTTTCCGTCGAATTATTGATATAGATCTCGAAGGTAAACTTGCCTGGCTCCAAGGTCAGGTTTCTTTTTGGAATTCTCATTTCCACGATGTATCCCGTGTCCGTGATTTGGGTCCAAGCAGTTCTGTCCGTATGAGACTGACCTGATAACACGCCCGTCGCACTGACGCGCCATTGGTTTGAACCGCTAGATCCGGAGCCAACATAAAACTCTAAGCTGTCGTACTGATGATTTCCGCCGGATCCCTGATATAGATTGCGATCCTCTACAACTACGCGAGCATATACGTAGTCATTGTCCCAAAGGATTCTGGCTGTACCGGTAGCATGCGGTCTGGGGTCGTCAGGCACAGTGCTTTTGTTGATCGGATATTCCAATGTCTTGGACCACAGCGGGTCGTTGGATCCGAGCTCAGGAGTTCCGAACATGGCGGATGGAGCACTAGGCACGCCTAGTTTGCTCTGTGAGAACATCCAATCAAAGACATCTGAGTAGTCATTGTTCCAAGGCGGCAAGTTAGGGGACTGGGCTATCGGAGCTATGCTCCAAGCCTCCTGAGTAAACGGATGGTCCATAGTAATTTCGTTGTAAAGAACCGCCGCTTCTACTTCGTGTGCTATATAGTCAGGAAGGGGAGGTGTGTTGCCCGGATTGGGTCTCAGACCCCGCTGATCATATTGATTGTATGGCCACGTAAGAGCCTCATTGCTCTCAAAGTTCGAAGCTCTCGCATTGGTCATTTTCGGCATATTCGTATTTATGAAGTTATTAAGGTTGGTTTGGTATGTTCCTACGTTGTGAACATTTAAGAACATCCAATAAGCCAGGTCGCTGTGAATGTCGTTGTCGTTCGCGTTCGGTGAGCCGCTTACCGGGGCCATAGGTGCTGCCGCTGCAAAGAAGCCAGGGTAGTCGTTAATTAATCTGTTCGTATATTGACCGCCCCATGAGAAGCCTGCAGCGTAAATACGGTTAGGGTCTACTGCCCCGCTGGAAATCAGGTCATCGATCACCTTCTTCACATTGGCTGTGGATGGAGTAGAAATGCCATTATAGGAGATATTCAGTATATGGCTGGCATATTTAGTAGGGTTATCTTCCATTTTCTTCATTAAAGCGACAGAACCGTTAGCGGATTTCATAGACGCTTTTTGGTCTGTCTCAGCACTTGTGCCACCGCGACTCATGCCGTGGGTATAGACATATAGTGGTAACTTCTGCAACACTTCACCGTTTTCATCGGTGTGAAGGTAGAGTGCACGATTGACTGAATCGCCCGTAGGTGTTGTAAACTTGTCAAGAATTGTATTCACAACAGTTTCCTGTTTAAAGACAGCGGAGTTAAGCGGAGCGCCTTCAGCCAGCTCGATCTCGCCATTTTGCACAATATTGTAATTTTGCTTGGTTGAGTTACTGTTGTACAGCGTAGTACTACCGCCGACTTCTGTATAAAACTCCAGCTCAACTACGATGTAACGGCCACTTGCCAGTCCGTCCTCATAATCCGGTGAATGGCTTACCTTTCCAAGATAGCCGCGAACCTTTGGTTCGTCATTGGCGTATACTCTTGAGATTTTGCGCGTTCCTTGATAGACTACGGAGTCGCCGGCCAGGGTGGTATTTCTAGCTGACACGGTAAACAAGTCCGGATTAAGTTTGGAACCTAACGCTTCTTTCCCTTCGCCGAGGTCAATGATGACCGCCGTTGTATATTCGCCGCTGGCAAAGTTGTCATTCCATACGATAAAAGGAATCTGATCAGCAGTCGGATCATCTTTAAATGTCACGTGAATGATATGATCAGCGCTAATATTTGTTAAAGAAAAAGTATGATCATCGGATATAGTTACAGGTTCGCCATCTACCGTAACGGTATCTACAATTTTGCCGTGAACAGGAAGAACCGTAAATGTTTTGTCTGAGCCAGGCATGACTCTCAGCACATTGCCGGGTGCGTTCGGCGTGACTTGGCCGCCTGTATCCGTCGAGACGGTGATTGAGAATCTAGTGTCCGCTTCCTCGGCTTCAATGAGCTCCAAGCTGTCCGCAAATGCAGCATGGCCCCCATAACCCGTGTCCGGATCTCCGAAAGCGGATACAACTTCGTAGCGATCCCCGCCATTTTCCGTCGAGTTATTGATATAAACCTCAAAGGTAAACTTGCCCGGCTCTAGGGTCAAGTTTCTTTTTGGGAGTCTCATTTCCACAATGTATCCAGTGTCCGTGAGTTGAGTCCACGCAGCTCTGCCGGGATCAGACTGCCCTGAAAACACGCCTGTCGAACTGACGCGCCATTGATTTGAACCACTGGATCCGGTGCCAACATAGAACTCTATGCTGTCGTATTGGTGATCTCCGCCGGGTCCCTGATATAGATTGCTATCCTCTACCATTACACGAGCATACACGTAATCATTGTCCCAAAGGATCCTGGCTGTGCCGGTAGCATGCGGTCTGGGGTCGTCAGGCACAGTGCTTTTGTTGATTGGATACTCCATTGTCTTGGACCACAGCGGGTCGTTGGATCCGAGCTCAGGTGTTCCGAACATGGCGGTCGGTGTTTCAGTCGCTTCTGCGTTCTCCGTGTTGTCCGTATCGGCGGCAAAGCTGACAGGCGTTAGCGGCGTCAACATTACCAAGCAACAGAGGAACGAGAGCATTTTGCTGAATCGTTTTGACATCAATGAATCCTCCTTATTTTCGATCCGGTACGCCCAGCCCAGGGCTTACCTGTCGTATTTGGATAAGCTGCCACAAATTTACAACTGATCCCCAATATACGATATAATTTAGGTATGTCTTTTTCAATACACGAATTAAAGATGTTTCCCCTTAAAACATGGAATCGCTTACTTTGGAAATTGAATTAAAAAAAGTATGACGTAAATCGAATGAGTGCTGATGTTAAAGAGGCTTGTTTATCTGGCTCTTCGCTGATGGATAACGACAATTAGAACAGTTTCATAGTTAAGTTAAATTGAAGAGACAGCAGCACAGAAGTTTAATAAAATGAATACAAAAAAAGAGCAGCCAGGGCAATGGCTACTCTTATTCTTTTGCGATGAAGACTCCTCCAAGTGTTGTTTAATTCAGACGAATTGACCCATTAGACCCTGCAGCCTGTGGTGAGTCACTTCTTGTTACGGTCGATGTATGTCAAGAACGGAACGTAATCCTTCTAATTAGCAGGCTCTAAATACCATAGTTGTCCGTCGCCACCCCAATAAGTCCATTGAACAACATCTCCACCATCAGCCGTACTCATATTATAGACATCTAAAGCTTTTGTACCGTTGCATACATGGTCATTTTATCGCTTGGCTCAATTCATTGAATATAAGGCAAATATGGTAGGAATTAGAGTAGAGTATGTGGACCCAGCGTATACATCACAGAAATGTCCTATTTGCGATTCAAAAAACAAAGTAAAGGATAGAAAATATGCTTGTTCATGTGGTTATAAAACCCATCGAGATAGAGTGGGTGCAATCAATATTATTCACGCACCTGTGATTGGCGGTAACAGCCAATCAGCCTAAGATGCTATACGCACTGTCTTAGGAGGGCTGATGGCACAGCCTCATCTTGAGGTCATACTCCGATACCGGAAACGGACTTCGGTTTCATCACTCAAGAATCCCATTGCTTTAGCTGTGGGAGTGTTAACAATAACCATTTCATATAAACCTTGAAAACGGTCATGAGATAATCTATGGTATTACAGCAACGTGAATATGAAGTAGTAACGTTAAATAAAGATTACTAAAATGGAGGTTGTGTATGTTTCTTATTACGAATCCTAAAATCGCTGGATTTACACCGGAGTGGTCCCATTTTAGAGGGTATTCCATCCTATTTGATAATCCATCGGACTGCTTATTACCGCTAGATGCGAATGAAGATTTGAAGTTATTAAGCTGTGATATCGAATCTGAACAATTAGGATTATACAAAAGTCTCAATCAAACACTTACACAATTATCAGAAGTGAAGAATACATATCTGTTTTGTCCTCTTCCTTCGCATTCATATCATGTGACTCTATGGGATGGAATTAATGATGGCAATGTACAGGAGGTATCACGAGCACATCGGTTTAATGCGGAGGATCTGCTCGATAATTTACCTCATTCCATTCAGGGAGGAGAGAAGGACTTCTGTAGTATTGATAACCGGCCATTACATATCCATATGGAGGAATCGATTGATTTTGAGTTCGATAAGCTGATTAAGTGGGGAAATTCGGTCCTGGTAGCAAGCCTGAAACCTGCAAATTCCCGTTCCGGGGCCGCAGTACATAAGATTGAGGAGGAAAGGAAGTGCCTCATTGAGAAATATAAGGAACGCTTTGGATTAGAAACATGTGGACCTTCCTACACACCTCACATTTCTCTAGGATATTTTGCAAATAAGGAGTTAGCTGAGATGTTTACCTCAAATATGGGTCATTGGAATGAACGATTTCTACAACGTACGGAGGGGCAGACCATAACTTTCGCAAGTAACAGTCTCTATGGGTTTAGAGATATGGCTACGTTTTATAAAAGATTTTAAAGAGAACACCCCGCTTCACTTTCATATAAATGAACCTATAACCACTTCTTATGATCGTATAAGGAGTGGTTTTTTGCTATTTAATAGAATAGAGAATCACCCATACCATGCCAAGGAAAGATATATTGTATCTTCGCAATCTTTATACTTTCTTTATACTTATCGGGTCCCTTTATTTATATCTGCATTCTATACTTAGCTCATCAACTTCAAAAGGGTGATTCTAAATGTCGGAAACGATTCTGAAGGCAACTCATATATCCAAAATGTACGGCAAGCATAAAGCGCTTGATAAAGTATCCCTTGAGATTAAACGAGGCATGATCTACGGCTTGATCGGAGAGAACGGCGCAGGCAAATCGACCTTTATGCGTGCGATGATGGGACTGATTACCGTCGATGAGGGCAGCATCCAGCTGTTTGGCGAGACCGGGACGAAGGGACTGCAGCAAGCAAGGAGAAGAATGGGGCAGTCGATTGAGCATCCGGCGTTGTATCCCGATTTGACAGCTCGTGAGAATTTGCGGGTGCAGGCAGCAAACGGCGGTGTAAGCGAACGGGAGATCGAGGATCTGCTTCGCCTGATGAATCTGAACAACACAGGCAGGAAGAAGGCCAAAAATTTCTCGCTAGGCATGCGGCAGCGTTTGGCTATTGCTACGGCACTGATGACTCACCCTGAATTTTTAATTCTGGATGAACCGACCAACGGTCTGGATCCTTCAGGTATTGTAGAAATGCGTGAGATTATTAAACGGATGGTGACTGAGCGGGGTATAACCGTATTGCTCTCAAGCCACTTGCTGGATGAGCTATCGCAGATTGCGACTCACTACGGTATTTTGCATGAAGGGAAGCTGATCAGGGAGTTCTCCCAAGAGGAGCTGGCTAACGAAACCCGGCAATATATTGAACTCGAAACGACAGAGGCAGAGGCAGCGATTGTAGTGCTGGATGCACTCGGAATCAGAGATTACGAAGTTATTAGCGGAACAGAGATTCACATCTATGACAAGGTAAGCGAGGTTGCGGCAATCAACCGGGCCTTAGTCTTTGCTGAGGTGAATGTACTGCGTATTGGCGCCAGCAGGCAGAAGCTGGAGGATTATTTCTTACAGTTAACAGGAGGTGGCGCGGATGTTTAATCTATTGTCAGCGGAACGAATCAAAATATATCGCAGCAGCAAGCTATGGATCGTTCTTGCCATTCTGTTCCTATTGCCGGTCTGCCAAGCGGCTCTCAGCAAAATGGATATTATAAGCAATGGAGAGGAGCTGGTTCAGGCCATTGATACGGTAGTTAACGGCGCGACAGGGGTTCTCATGATTGAGAAGAATGGACTTGCCGTTCTGCTCGTGATGAGCGCATTTATCAGCTTCTATATTGGAGAAGAGTTTCAGAACGGGACAATTCGCAATGTGTTGTCATTAGGCCGCAGCCGTAAGCATTTTTATCTGTCTAAGCTGCTCATATCCGCACTGCTTACGCTGATGGGTTCGATCCTGCTCGTTTTGATGGGGATGATCAGCTATTCACTTCTGTTCGGCTTCGGAGAGGTTGCCGGCGTTCAGAGCTACTTCAGCTACGCGCTTCAAACCTTCGGCACTTTATATTTGTTACTTATATCAAACGTTTCAATTTATGTGATGATTAGCTTTCTGACCAAGAACAGCGGTACTTCGCTCGTTTGGAGCTTTTTGTATACGATCGGAACCGGCTTTGGTGCAGGCATCTTCCAGCAGACCGAGCATTTCAAGCACGTTACCTTCTGGTTCTCTGAATCCTTCCTGTTCTATTCGGATTTTGCGAGCTCGGCTGATATTGCCAGATTTCCAGAGATGGCCGTGGTCAGTCTCATCACAATCGTGTTATCATCAGCTATAGGAATTTTTCTGTTTGGACGAACAGACATAAAGTAGGAGAAATAGAGATGGGAAATGTGTTAATCATTGAAGATGATGCGGCTATTCATTCTCTAATTAAGGAGACTCTGGAGCAGAGGGGCTTTTGCACGCTGAGTGCTTATTCAGGGACGGAGGGGAAGCTTCTGTTTGAGCAAAATGAGGTGGATCTCATTCTTCTGGATCTGATGCTTCCAGGGATCAATGGCGAGCAGTTTCTGCAAGAGATCCGAAGCAGTTCATCCGTTCCTGTCATTGTCATCTCAGCGAGAAACGATCAGCAATCCAAGCTGGAGCTGTTGACCAGCGGCGCAGATGATTATATCGTGAAGCCGTTTGACGTGAAGGAGCTGCTCGCGCGCATGGATATCCAGCTGCGACATGCCTCCACAACGAAGGCTGCCGCTCCTCATGATACAGAGATTCGTTATCACAATATTACGGTAAATACAGAAACGCGTGAAGTGAAGCTGAACGACCAGACGCTTCATCTAACCGGACGAGAGTACGCGATCCTTCTGCTATTGCTGGAGCATCCGCATAAAGTGTTCAGCCGTGCAAATATTTATGAGAGTGTCTGGAATGAACCTTTTATGGATAGTGAGAAAACGATCAATACACATATCAGTAATTTGCGAAATAAACTTCATTCGGATGACACAAGCTATATCAAAACCGTATGGGGTATCGGCTTCAAATTTGATTAACGGAAAGGGGCGCTGGCAAGGGATGTGGGGATGGGTATTTGTCTTCCTGGCTATGGCGCTCCTTCTGTATATCATCTTTCTCAGGAGGCAGCTTCGTAAGCTCAAGCATGCGATGAAAGACATTCCGGACCGGGCAGGCTTCGGCAGCAGACTGTTTCTTGATTTTCGTGACAAGGCGCTGATCGAGCTGGTCGATGAATGGAATCAAATGATTGATGCTTACGAGCATAAAAATCGGCATGTCCGGCAAATGGAGGAGAACGTTAAGCTGTCCATTGCCGGGCTCTCTCATGATTTGCGAACACCGCTCACTTCGATTAAGGGCTATGTTCAGCTTCTAAGTGAGACACAAGATGAGTCCAAGCGGATTCATTATCTTGGCATTGTGGAAGGCTCTGTCAGCCGATTACTGGAGATGACCGATCACTTTTATGACTTGGCGCGCGTGGAGACCAATCAGAAGGAGATGGAGCTTACATCACTCCCCCTTTCCAGCCTGGTGGAAGAGATCTTCTTAACTTACTATGAGCAGCTGGAGAAGCAGAATATTGAGCTTACTTTTCCTGAGTCGCTTAGCCGTGTGGAGATTATTGCCGACGCCTACATGCTGATACGGGTTATACAAAATGTGGTTCAGAACATACTCCGTTATGCCAACAGCACGGCGGTCATAGGCTATGAGCTGGAAGATGGGTTCCTCCTCATGACCGTCAAGAATGATATCAAGCCGAACAGCAAGGTTGCTGTAGAAAAAGTGTTTATGCGCTTCTATACCGAGGTCACAAGCCGAACCAATACGGAAGCCAGCGGACTGGGGCTGTATCTCTCCAAAAAGCTGATAGAAAAAATGAACGGTAAGATGGATGCAGCGCTGGAGAATCAGTGGTTCATTCTTAGAATCTATCTGCCGGTCAATCAGATTCAAACCGAATACCCATTGAATTAATTCAGATCAAGCAAATGCATAAGTGTGGTGAGGCTAATGGGGGTAACCGTTAAAGAAATATTGCAATTGCCCTCCTTCCGAGGGGCGAAGGTGCTGACCGGACACAGTAATGTGGAACGGACCGTTTCCTCCTTGTCTGTACTGGAGGTGTCGAATGCTGACTTCTCCTCACAGATCGTAAATTCCGTTCAGAAGGAATGGTATGCAGAGGAGCTTGTAATTAGCTCCTTATTCTCTATTAAAGACAGTATCGAGAAGCAGTGTGAAACGATTCAGTACCTGCATGACCTTGGAGAGGTCGGATTGATTCTATATTATGTCGGCATTGTTATTCCGGAGATATCGGTTGAACTGTTGAAGTTCGCAGAATCCCGTAATTTCATGATTATCTGTATGCCGGAGAACGATTATACATTGCGGTATAACGAAGTCATCTATGAAGTGATGGAAGCGGTTGTACTAAGCCAGCAGACGATCAACGATAATTTTGTGAATGAGTCGCTAGAGAAGGTATCACTGCTGCCAGAGCATTCCCGCAGTGTGGAAATGACGCTGAAGCTGTTATCCGACCGGCTGAAGGCCAACCTGGTACTGACGAGCAGTAGTTTGGATATGATCAACCGGGTCATGTGGCCCCGTAACTCAACCCTTGACGTCTCGCGGATGATTCGGGAATACGCACCTCAGCTGACCCATGGCAGAATAAAGGCAGAAGAAGTGGAATCTGCCGGCTATATTGAGCATCGAAGTGTTCATCAGAAGAACGGCGAGACACTGTTTCTTTTTGTGATCAAGGAAAATGCCAAATTACCGCCCAAAACGATAGACAAAATTGGTGAGGTCGTGCAGGTAGCGATCAATCTGTGGGGGGACAAGCATAACGAGGTCAGCGAATACGCGCTCGTCAAAGCGATCATTAATGATGAGAGCGAGAAGATGCGCAGACTGGCGCATCAGCTGCATATTGATGTGTCTGCTATTCAAATGATGTGGCTTGTGTCGGTTCAGGATTTATCGGAGGAAAAAAAGATCCGCGAGGAGCTTGAGGAATATCTCGCCCAATATTATAAGACGGCTGTGATCCAGACGATGGAGCATGGTATTGTCGTTCTCCTTGGAAATTGCTCATATAAATACAATGAATACGAAATTGCAGCGGAATATATGGAGGCAGCACGTTATTCCTCTTCGATCTCCAAGATCATCTACGCACCGAGAATGAAGAACACGACCGATGTGCGCCGGATGTATCAGCTCGTGAATCAGGTCGGCAAGAAGGTACACCTGATCTACAATCATCGCAAGCTGTATACGGCTGCGGAGATCCGCTCGATGAAGCGGGCGATTGACCTCAGCGTGCAGGGAGAAGAGGTAATCGAGGAGTGGCTGTCCGTCATTGCTCCTGTACTGGAGGATTCCGAATCAATCAGGACACTGACGACTTATCTGCTGGATGCGAAGGGGAATCTTGATGACTGTGCCAAGCTGCTCTATGTGCATAAAAATACGGTGAAGTATCGAATCAAGAAGATCAGTGAGCACATCGGTTACGACATTACGATGAACTCTGAATTTTATGATGTGTATCTTGCGTGCATGATTTATCGGTTAATCAACAGCTGAACTTCAATCCAATGAATCCGGGTTTTTGTCGAATTAGACAAAAATTCGGATTTTTCTTTTTATTTCTGAAAAAGACGGCGCACCCCTTCTTCTTTTACAATGAGAAAAATCAATTTGAAACAAAGAACGGAGGGGGAAGCGATGAAGAACGAAAAAGCAAATCAGTCCTGGTTCACGCTTGGCATCGTGTGGGCGGGTGCCATGATCAGCATTCCGGGACTTCTCGTCGGCAACACCCTGATTACAGGGATGAGCATGTCAAAGACTTTACTGGTTACTCTGGTGGGATATTCAATTATTGTCGCCATTATGATTCTGCAGGGCATTCAGAGCACGGATTTAGGTAAATCAACGGTTCAGGTGGCAAGCCAGGTATTTGGCAAAAAAGGGTCACGGACCGTTCTCTCCATTCTTCTCACCATTGCCTGTCTCGGCTGGTTTGGTATTCAGGCTAATGTGTGTGGGGCGGCGCTAGCCAATCTGCTGACGGAATTTGATGTGAATATGCCGGTTCCTGTCGCCTCCTTGATCAGCGGCCTCGTGATGGTCGTATCCGCGATGTATGGAATTAAGGTGCTGCGTGTACTAAGCTATATTGCTGTTCCTCTGCTGGTCGTGCTGTGCGTATATGGCCTCATTGAAGCACTGAATGGGGATACAATGCAGCTGATTGCCGATTACAGACCTGAGCAAAATATGGGCTTTATGGATGGACTGGCTGTAACGATTGGCTCCTTCGCCCTCGGGGCGGTAATTGCAGGGGATTATTCACAGTTCTCGAAGAAGCGTTCTGATGTATGGAAAGCAGCGATCTTCGGCATCATTCCGGCGGGTCTGCTCATGATCGGTGTAGGAGCTGTATTGACGCTGGCTTATCAGACCAATGATGTCACGGCGGTATTTCTCAGCATCGCTACTCCGTTTATCGGCGGAGTTGTCCTAATTCTGGCTGCCTGGAAGACCAATATGGTCAATGCCATTTCCGGCGGATTTGCACTAACTAATGTCTTTAATGTTTCGAAAGAAAAAGAAAAGTGGGCGGTTGGACTGGCCGGATTGATTGGAACACTGCTCGCGGTTATCGGCATCCTGGATTATTTTACGCCTGTCATGTCGGTCTTGTCCGCGATGGTACCGCCTGTAGCCGGGGTGATGATTGCTTCCTACTGGGTGATGAACCGAGGGGATAAGAACAGCTGGAAGGAGACCGAGGGAGTCAATCTCCTCGGCGTATACTCCTGGCTCATTGGCTCGGTAATTGCCTGTATTCCGGTCCTGTTGTCACTCTTCCCGAGCTTGCCGCAGGTATCTAATCAGCCGCTGATCGGCATCGTGATTTCATTTGTTATCTATGTCATTGGATATCGTCTAACCGCTTCAAAGTCTGTCGTACTGGAGGATTAATAAAATGAGATATTTAGATAAAGCTGCGATTGAACATATTGCGATTGGCGCTGCGTTTCTTGGAACAGGCGGCGGGGGTGACCCTTATATCGGCAAACTTATGGCCATATCAGCAATTGAGAAGAATGGACCTGTTCAACTGGTTACGGTTGATGAAATAGAGGATGAAGACTTCTTTATTCCTACGGCAATGATGGGAGCGCCATCGGTCTCGTCTGAAAAGTTCCCCAATGGAGAGGAATTCGTTAAAGTCTTTCAGAAGCTCTCCCAGTACCTGGGCAAGGACAAGATTGCAGGTACTTATCCGATGGAAGCGGGCGGCGTTAACTCGATGATTCCGATTGTCGTTGCAGCCCAGCTGGGTCTGCCTCTGGTCGATTGTGACGGAATGGGCAGAGCCTTCCCCGAGCTGCAGATGGTGACCTTCAACCTGGACGGAATTTCAGCGACGCCAATGGCGATTACGGATGAGAAGGGAAACATCGGTATTTTTGAAACAATCAACAATCGCTGGACCGAGCGTCTTGCGCGGACGGCCACAGTCGAGATGGGGGCAAGCTCACTCGTGAGCCTCTACCCGACGACGGGCTTGCAGATGAAGCAAAGCGGGGTTCATCATATCGTGACGCTCTCTGAGAAGATCGGCCAGATTATAGCGTCCAAACACAAGGATGCCAAGGACAAGCTCAGCGAGCTGCTGACTTTAGTATCGGGATATGAGCTGTTCCAGGGTAAGATTGTTGACGTCATTCGGGAAACCAAGGGAGGCTTCAACCTCGGACGAATAAATCTGGAGGGGATTGAAGCGCATAAAGATGGAATGATGAAGATCCATTTCCAGAATGAGAATCTTATTGCCGAGAAGGATGATGAGGTCATCGCGATGACACCGGATCTCCTGTGCCTGGTGGACTATGAGACGCTGTCTCCAGTAACCACAGAAAGCCTGAAATATGGGAAGCGTGTGCGGGTAATTGGACTTCCATGTGATCATAAATGGAGAACGAAGAAGGGGATCGAAACAGCAGGACCAAGATACTTTGGCTATGACTACGATTATGTCCCAATTGAGGAACTAGTGAACAAGGCGGTGAAGGACCATGTATAGAATCGGAATTGATGTGGGTGGAACGAATACGGATGCCATTTTGCTGGATGAGCATAATCAGCTTCTTCATGCGGTGAAATCTCCGACAAGCCTCGATATCGGATCAGGGATCGAAGCGTCACTCAGAAGCCTGCTTGCAGAGGCGGGGATCGACAAGACCCAAATTACTCATGCAATGCTGGGTACGACGCAGTGTACCAATGCAATTGTAGAGCGCAAGAAACTGGCCAAGGTTGGTGTCATCCGCTTGGGTTATCCAGCGACTGCCTCCGTTCCTCCTTATACGGCCTGGCCGCAGGATATGATGGAGGAGCTGTCCGGCCTGTATGCTCTCGCTCACGGCGGTTATGAGTATGACGGACAGGTGCTGGGAGAGGTTGACGAAGCAGAAATTGCAGCACTTCTAAGGGAATGGCAGGATAAAGTTGAAGCGATTGCGGTTATTGGCGTATTTTCTTCTATTAAGAATGATCAGGAGCTGCAGGTGCGGGACCTCATTCACAAGGCTTATGGAGACGCCTTCCCGGTATCCTGTTCTTCCTTGATCGGCTCCGTAGGACTCATTGAGCGTGAGAATGCAGCGATTCTGAACGCTGCCTTGTGTAAGGTTATTAAGACGACCACAGAAGGATTTGTCCATGCTCTGGCGGAGGAGGGGATTACTTCTGCACAAGTGTTCTTGTGTCAAAATGACGGAACTCTCATGTCCATAGACTATGCGAAGCAGTTCCCTATCCTTACGATTGCCTGCGGACCGACGAACAGCATACGAGGCGCTTCCTATCTGGCGCAGATCAAGGACACGATGGTGCTGGATGTGGGAGGAACAACTTCGGATATCGGAGTATTGCAGGACGGATTCCCAAGAGAATCCTCCGTAGCGGTAGAAGTTGGCGATATTCGGACGAACTTCCGGATGCCGGACATCATCTCTGTTGGGCTCGGCGGCGGAAGCATTGTTCGTGTCAATGAGAGCGGCAAGATTACGGTGGGACCCGACAGTGTCGGTTACCGGATTGGAGAAGAAGCGCTTGTCTTTGGCGGCAAGACGCTGACGACGACAGATATTGCTGTACGGCTGGGGCTGGCCGACGTTGGCGATCCATCGCTTGTCGCTCACCTTGATGAGGGCTTTGCGAGATCGGTTCAAGCCGAAATCTCCCTCATTCTGGAGCAGGCAATTGATAAGATGAAGACCTCCTCTGACGATGTAAGACTTGTGCTTGTCGGCGGCGGCAGTATTATTGTCCCGGACAGCATCCGCGGTGTAGCAAGCATGATCAAGGTGCCGAATGGCGGTGTTGCCAATGCGATTGGAGCATCGATTGCCCAGATCAGCGGTCAGTACGAGCAGATCTATATTTATTCAAGAGAGCCGCGCGAGTCTTCGCTTCAGGATGCCCGGGAGAAAGCAGTGAAGCAGGCGGTGCTTGCAGGAGCTGCAGAGGATACGATTGAATTGGTTGAAGTGGAGGAAACGCCGCTGGCTTATCACCCTGAGAATGCAACAAGACTCCGAGTGAAAGTCGTAGGTCAGATGAGATAAGATAAGAGAGGTTTCTATGTGGAAGGGTATGACTTTCCGTAGAAGCCTCTTTTTTATGTAATTATATGCATAAGGTAGTGAGTGTGAGATTTCATTAAATAGAGCTGATTCATAACGCTTTCATCGCCGTCATTGGTCATAAATGAATCTATACGGCATTAAGTTGAGAGAATTGAATTTTACAGCGATTGCACGGAGGATTTATTCTTATCAAGCGAATATCATTTATGAATTCGCAAACTGCTGGGCAATCTATTACATAAAAATGGCGGTGAACACCATTGTATAACTTGAAACGGATATTAATCGGTCGTCCATTGAAATCGCATGAAGCCGGAGAGCAGAAGCTCAATAAGAAGAAGGCTCTCGCCATATTGTCCTCTGATGCGTTATCTTCTGTAGCTTACGGCCCGGAGCAGATCTTATTAGTTCTCGTTACCGTCAGTACGCTGGCTTTCTGGTATTCCATCCCGATTGCGGTAGGGGTCTTGATTCTGCTCGCTGCACTTATTTTGTCGTATCGTCAGATTATTTTTGCTTATCCGCACGGCGGCGGGGCTTATGTCGTGTCCAAGAGCAATCTGGGCACGTATCCCGGTCTTATTGCGGGCGGATCGCTGCTTGTTGATTACATCTTGACTGTCGCGGTAAGTGTGTCAGCAGGTACGGATGCGATCACCTCTGCTGTCCCGGCGCTGCATGCTTATAAAGTATGGATCGCCGTGCTGTTCGTCCTGATCTTGACCGTGCTGAATTTGAGAGGTGTTACAGAATCAGCCTCCGTGCTTGCTTATCCGGTGTACCTGTTTGTCATCGCCCTCTTCATTCTGATTGGGGTTGGGTTGTTTAACATCGTAACCGGAAAAGTCTCACCTGAGCTGCATACGCCAATCGGAACCCCTGTAGCGGGGATCAGCTTGTTCTTGCTGCTAAGGGCGTTCTCATCAGGATGTTCTGCATTGACCGGGGTTGAAGCAATTTCGAACGCGATACCGAATTTCAAAGATCCGGCACCCTCTAATGCGGCCAAGACCCTAATGGCAATGGGAACGCTGCTGGCTATTCTGTTCTCGGGAATTATAATTCTTGCTTATTATTACGGCATTCGTCCCTTGGCAGAGGTAACGGTGGTGTCCCAGATTGCGGAGCATACCTTCGGGCGTAATCTGATCTATTACTTCATTCAGGGAACGACGGCTTTAATTTTGATATTGGCGGCCAACACCGGCTATTCCGCGTTTCCGCTGCTTGCGGTCAATTTGGCAAAGGACAAATTTATTCCCCGGATGTTTACCGTCAGGGGAGATCGATTAGGGTATTCGAACGGTATCATTATCCTTGGACTGCTGTCTATCGTATTAATTATCGTATTTGGGGCAAATACAGAGGGGCTCATCCCGCTCTATGCTGTTGGTGTATTCATTCCCTTCACCTTGTCTCAGACCGGCATGATGGTCAAATGGATCCGGGAGAAGCCGCCGGGCTGGGGAGGCAAGCTGACGATCAACACCATTGGTGCTCTCATCAGTTTTGTCGTAGTGCTGGTATTCTTTATGACGAAATTTTCTCAGGTATGGCCTGTTCTGATCTTTTTGCCGGTCATGCTGTTTATATTTTATCAAATCCGGAAGCACTATGATGCGACTGCAGAGCAGCTGAGACTGTCTACCTGTGAGCCCGCTATGCACGTGGAAGGGAATGTCATTATTCTGCCAGTTGCAGGCATTACCCATGTCGTAGAGAATTCGCTTAATTATGCCAAGGCATTGTCAGCTCATCAGATTATTGCTGTGTATGTATCGTTTGACAGAGAAGATGAGGCGGCGTTTGAGAAAAAGTGGAAGGAGTGGCAGCCTGACATTCGGCTGGTTACACTGTACTCTCCATATCGAAGTATTATCAATCCGCTCTCGAAGTTTATTGATATCATTCAGCACAAGGCAAAAGAAACAAACTACGAGGTCACTGTTATTATACCGCAATTTATTCCGAAAAAAGGATGGCAGCATGCGCTGCACAATCAATCGAGTCTCATGATCCGCACTTATCTGCTGTATCGGAAGAATGTCGTTGTTGCAACGGTTCCTTATCATCTGAAAAAATAAAGAGGGTTAGAATGCATTCGTGTATTGGGCAGGAATTAATCTCGATAATCCTTTATACTAGAAGGGTATGGGCATTTGAGACCCAATTCAGATATATAGAAAGAAGGATCAATCAATGGAGCAGCAGCGCGTTTTTGGAGATTTTCACTCCATTTTAGATGAAGGTAAAGTGTGGAAGATTGGAGGATTCGCCCTTCCGGACGGAACGTTCTGGGAGTACAGGGAGCCGGATGCGGTGGTCATCGTACGGAACGGAATATTATATGTACGGGCACCACTGAGCCGCCAGCATGACCAGGTTCAGATCCTCGATAATGCGAAGCATATGTATTATTCTGCTGAGGAAGTTGAAGTGCCGGAATCCGGTGAAGTCACATTTGAGCTGCAGATTCGTGCGCGTACAAGAGGAACGGTTCCGGGAGACTTTTATGATGGCTATGTATCCTTGAATCTGCTCGATTTCAGCACTGGTGCAGCACTCGACTTTTTTGCGAACAATGAGCAGTTCTGCAGTGTATATGCGATTCTTCCGTTCCCGGGCGTGAAGGTGCCTGAATCGGACAAGACCCGTTACTTCAGCATTTTTAAAGAGGATGACGCTCACTTTAAGCCTCAAGAGTTCAACACGTATACCATTACGTATAACCGTGCTAATGATGAAGCTGTATTCCTGGTCAATGGTCACGAGGTTCGCCGCGAAACGGGCATTCCGGTCAAAATGAACAAATTTACGATTGCGCTCGGCATTATGACAGAGAAGGATTTGTCTCCGGAAGGCAGCGTATCTGTTCATGGACAGACTGTTATCGCCGAGTATTCTCCAGTGACCGTAACGATTAAGGAATAGACAGCGTGAGTTCCATATCGTAACCTCTTTAACAGCCTTTGTTCCTTTGGAACGAAAGGCTGTTTTATTTTTAGCGGGCATATGTAGTACAGGTTGTACGATCTGACCCCAGGCAAAATAAGCAAGGATAATATAATGTTTGAATTATACCCCTATAGGGTATATTATAAATGCATCAAAGACATTAGACGAGGTGAATGAAATATGAAAAAACAACTGGCACTAATCGGAATTACAGCCATGCTCATCATGAGCGGATGCGGCAATACTGGCGACAGCAATTCAAACGATGCTGCAGACACAGCGGCGCACCAAGATCATTCGGCCATGAATCATTCTTCGTCAGGTGACGTTCCTGAAGGTTTAAAGGAAGCGTCAAATCCGAAATATAAAGTAGGGGAAACGGCACAGATCACTACAGACCACATGTCAGGCATGAAGGGAGCAGAAGCTACCATAACCGGAGCGTTTGACACGACCGTTTATACGGTTTCATATACACCTGTTAACGGTGGAGAGCAAGTAACGGATCATAAGTGGGTCATCCATGAAGAAATCCAGGATGCGGGCAGCGAACCGTTTACACCAGGCAGCGAGGTCGTGCTGCTCGCCGATCATATGGAAGGGATGAAAGGGGCAGAGGCCACGATCGATACGGCTAAGCAAACCACCGTATATATGGTTGATTTTACTCCAACTACGGACGGTGAGCCTGTCACAAACCATAAATGGGTCACGGAAGAAGAACTGGCTGCAATGTAAATTTACCGGTTTAATGATGTTCCGACAAATGCCTGCGATACAGGACATACTCCTGATGCGCAGGCATTTCTAATATTCTCACCTGAATAACTTCACAGTTACACGGGGAAATCTATTAGGGACAAATATATCTAATGAAGGAGCCATGAAGCAATAATGGATACACTCGAACCGGCACTGCCAGAAGCGATGAAAAATCAATTAAATAATCAGCTGCATCTGCTGATGGATGGCATCCATCGTGTGCTTGGCACCATAGAGGAGAATCAGTGCTGTATTCTGAATCAATTCGAGCAGATGAACCAGCAGTTCCGGGCTATTCATACCATTGCTGCCTCTTACTACTTACGAACTTATCTTGAGCCGTTTACTGATCATTATGCGACGCTGGCAACAACTGTGCAGCATTTATCAGAGCGAAGACATGGAGCGCTCATTGCCATTCGAAGAAAGGACGAGATCAAACCGTTTGTCCATTCTGGCATTCCGATCAATGCGATTCTTTCCTTCTCACTGATGGAGTCTATATTTTACCCGGGGAATCCACTGCATGACGGCGGGGTGGTTGTGGATAAGAATGTGATTCTCTCCGCAGGCAATATTTATCCTACCGCACAGTTTTATGAAGGCGAGGAGATGCTGGGCACACGTCATCGCGCGGCCATTGGACTGACCGAACGAACGGACTGTCTTGTACTGGTCGTTTCCGAGGAGACAGGGCGTGTGTCCTTTGCTATTCAGGGTAAGCTCTATCCGGTTCAGCCGAGCGGCTTGCTGTAGCAGGAGAAACTGCTGTATGCTGTGCGATTGGTTTTGCCATAATGGGCTTGACAACATATCAGTTTAGTTATAAACTAATAAACATAGTAGCAGAGAAACAAAACCTTGCTTCATAAGAAATTATCTTAATTTTAAAATACTTTATTTAGATTATTTTCAAAAATCTCATTTATTGAGTGAGGAATTTGATCCCTGTTTAACATATTTAACTAAGGAGATGACATGATGAATCATTTAAAAGGAATCCATCACGTAACGGCAATCACCAGCAATGCGGAGAAGAACTATGAGTTCTTCACTTATGTTCTCGGCATGCGTCTCGTCAAGAAGACGGTTAACCAGGACGATATCCAGACCTATCATTTGTTCTTCGCAGATGACAAGGGGAGTGCGGGAACGGACATGACATTCTTCGATTTTCCCGGCATTCCGCAAGGCAAGCATGGTAATGATGAAATTTACAAGTCTTCATTCCGGGTGCCGAGCGATGCAGCGATTGATTATTGGGTCAAGCGGTTTGACCGCCTTGGTGTCAAGCATACCGGGGTGAAAGAACAATTCGGTAAGAAAACATTGTCTTTTGTTGATTTTGATGATCAGCAGTACCAGCTGATTTCGGATGAGTATAATAAGGGAGTGGCATCGGGAACACCTTGGCAGAATGGACCCATTCCTCTTGAGTATGCCATTACGGGTCTCGGACCGATCTATATTCGTCATGCCCAGTTCGATTACATTAAAGAATTGATGGAGCGGGTACTCTTATTCAAGGAAATTGCTGCTGAAGGCTCACTACATTTATTCGAGGTGGGTGAAGGAGGCAACGGAGCACAGGTTGTCGTTGAACATAATACGATACTTCCGCCCGCACGCCAAGGGTACGGAACCGTTCATCATGCTGCATTCCGCGTAGAGAACCGTGCCGTGCTTGAAGAATGGATTGAGCGGATGTCGAGCTTTGGATTTACAACCTCAGGTTATGTGGATCGGCATTTCTTCGAATCGTTATATGCAAGAGTAACACCGCAGATTCTATTTGAATTTGCAACAGACGGTCCTGGCTTCATGGGAGATGAACCTTACGAGACATTGGGAGAGAAGCTGTCCTTGCCACCATTCCTTGAGCCGCACCGTGAACAAATTGAGCAAGATGTACGTCCGATTAACACGATGCGAAGCGACCGTGTAATTGACAAGGAATATGAGTAACGATCGTTAACGGATACTAGCTATATAAATAATGATGCCTTTCTATAGATGCCTCTTTCCTTTATCAAAGGAAGGGGGCTTTCTTCTTGTTTATATTCACTAATAATCGTCCCGTAAGGGTTCCCTGATACAGCATGTACTTATTTTCTATCCATTTGCATATATAACGAGTAGAGGAATCCTTGAGTGTTATTTCATTGATTCATATCCTTCAGCGAGATAGGGGGCGGCCCTTAGTGGAATGGAGCGCAATATGGGAATTGATTGACCCGAGACTTGTCGGCGTCGTGGCGGCATGCTGGGTGGTAGGATATATTCTGAAGTCAACACCATCCTTTCCAGATTGGACGATTGTGTATGTCGTTGTCGTCGTAGCCGTCGGTTTGAGTGTATGGATACTCGGTCTTTCGCCTGATTCTGTCATACAAGGTATTCTTGCAGGCGCATTTTCGGTATACGGACACCAGGTGGTGAAGCAGACAAGAAGTGCCAGAAGTGGCTCTGGCTCTGGTGAGAACGAGTAGCAAATAGCAGATGGCGAATGTCTACGCAAGCAGCAAACAAGGGACTATATATAAATATGTAATCTTGCTCCAGCTGGACATCGATAGAAAAAGCCGCAGTGATCTAGGAAGACCTAGTTCACTGCGGCTTTATGCTGTTAGCCTACTTCAAATCTTCGATGGAATCGATATCCATGTAAGCAGGTACGGTAAGACCTGTCTTGGCACCTTCCAGGTTGACACCCAGATCATCAATTTGATCCTTGTATTTCTCCACATAAGCAGCGGATGTTACCGGCAGCCAAGCGGCAAGGGATGCATCTACATCTCCGCTGGCTACACCCTGCCACATGGGTCCCATTTCCACCTGAAGTGAAGTGACATTATATCCGAGCTTCTCGGACAGAATGTAATCGGCGAGGTTGGTACTCGCAATTTCAGAATCCCAAGCTACATAACTGAGCTTGATGGAATCACCGCTGACCGGTGATAGCCCGCTGATCCATTCGTCTACTTTATCTGGATGAGCTTCAGCCCATTCCGCTGCAGCCTCCTCCGCAGAAGCACCATCTTGAATGGCAATCATGATTTCACCCATATCCTCAGGAGTCCATTGGAACCGATCCAGAAACTCATAGGCGGTCGGATGGTCTTCTTGAAGACCTTTACGTGCAACAGTATGAATTTCTTCGGCTTCACCGTAAGACTTCTTCGGATCTTCCAAGTACTTCAGATCATATTTATTAAACATCCAGTGAGGTGTCCAGCCAGTTATAATAATCGGCTGTTCATTCTGGATTGCTCTCTCCAGCATGGCAGTCATAGCGGAACCAGAGCCTTCGACAAGGGTCCAATCGGTCAGCTCATAATCTTCAATGGCTTTATTAGTGGATGCCATAATGCCGGCACCAGGGTCAATTCCGATAATCTCATAATTTACTTCTTCACCAACACTGCCGCTGGCGGCAGTTCCGCCTGTATTCGATCCGCCCACAAAATATTGAGAGAATCCTGCAATCAGTACAATAGCTGCTGCAGCCGAACCGATCCAGATCCGCTGCTTGGAAGTAAGGCGGCTCTTCTTCTTTTGTCCCGGCTTGCCGACGAGGTTCTGTGTAAATCGGTCAAGCACAATAGCAAGAACGACGACAACAAGTCCAGCCTCAAAGCCCTTACCGATTTGAAGCTGTCCTACTGCACGGTATACTTCTGCACCAATCCCTTGCGCACCGATCATGGAAGCAATAACGACCATGGACAGTGACAGCATAATGGTCTGGTTCACACCGCTCATCAGCGTAGGCATGGCAAGCGGGAGCTGTACCTTGAACAGCTTCTGGCTAGATGTAGATCCGAATGCATCTGCAGCCTCAACCAGCTCTTTTGATACCTGACGAATCCCGAGATGGGTCATCCGAATGGTAGGCGGTATAGAGAAGATAACAGAAGCAATAACACCCGGTACAACGCCTAGACTGAAGAAGGTTACTGCCGGAAGCAGGTATACAAAGGCAGGCATCGTCTGCATCAGGTCAAGAATCGGTGTGACGATACGCTCTATAGAACGGCTGTATGCAGACAAAATCCCAAGGGGTACACCGATTACAATAGATATAATACCCGAGGTGACAACAAGCCCAAGTGTATCCATGGACTGAGGCCAGTATCCCAAGTTATAAATAAGCAGGAAGCCGAGTACTGTAAACAGGGCGAGCTTCCATTTACCTAGCAAGTAAGCAATGACTCCTATGATGATGATAAAAAGAATAGGGTGTGGAAGCATAAACAGCCCTGAGAAAAATCCAACGACGCTCTCAATCACGGTTGAAATGAGACGGAAGAATCCGGCAATGGATACATTCAGCCAATCAACAATGGCATCAATCCATTCCGCAATAGGTAACTTAGGCATTTATAGATTCCTCCTTCGTTGCAGATACTTCTCCACCAAGCGCTCCGAGGAGTGCTCCTCTCACAATAACGCCTTCCAGTCTTCCATTCTCATTAACGACGGCAAGGGGAACCTTCGCAGAGCTCGTAATTTCGAACAGTTCATTCATAAGCGTTTCCGGCGGTACTTGAGGACCATCGGTGATTAGAATATCCTGAATGGTTTGTCCATCCTTAGAAGCACGTGCAGCGTCTTCAGCAGTAATAACGCCGAGCAGCTTCTTCGAACGGTCAATAACGAATAAGTTCGAGATCCCTCTTTCACGCATGAGCTCAAGAGCAACACGAGGTCCACGATCCAGAGTAATGGTCTCTGGTCTGCGCATAACATGAGCAGCAGTCAGAACCTTCGACAGATCCACATCCTCCACAAATCGTGCGACGAACGAGTTCGCTGGCTGAATCATGATTTCTTCCGGTGTTCCAATCTGTTCTACTGCACCGTCTTTCATCAGTGCAATTCGGTCCCCGATACGGAGCGCTTCATCCAGATCATGTGTAATGAAGACAATGGTTTTCTTCATCCGATCCTGCAGCTCGAGCAGCTCGTCCTGCATATCACGGCGGATCAGAGGGTCAAGCGCACTGAAGGCTTCATCCATGAGCATGACTTCAGGATCATTGGCCAGTGCTCTGGCGAGACCCACACGCTGCTGCATACCACCACTCAGCTCACTTGGCAGCTTGTCTTCCCAGCCTTTGAGGCCGACAAGCGCCAAAGCTTCTTTGGCTTTTTCGGTACGAACGGATTTATCCACTTTTTGAATTTCAAGTCCATATTCTACGTTATCCAGCACGGTACGGTGCGGCAGAAGCGCAAAGCTCTGGAACACCATGCTGATTGTTTTTCTTCTCACTTCACGGAGCTGTTCTTTGTTCATCTTGCGAAGATCCTTGCCATGAACAAGAATTTCACCGGAGGTGGGTTCAATCAAGCGATTTAGCATTCGCACTAGAGTAGACTTTCCGCTTCCGGACAAGCCCATAATCACAAAGATTTCTCCCTGCTTAATTTCCATATTGACTTGGTTCACACCAACAGTGATTCCTTTTTCTGTGGCCAGCCGTTTCTTGTCCCAGCCTTGACTGAGCAGCTTTGCGCCCTCGCTTGCGCCGGGACCAAACAGCTTGCTGACGTTTCTGACTTCCAGAATGGTCATAGGTACACTCCTTTATTTTTAGCTTGCAGAGCGGATATACACGCTGTGAAGCTTGTTTTCTGAACATAAGCCTTTGCCAGTGTAACAAATAAAATGTATAATTTCAAACGAACATTCAGAACGTAAAGTATGTACAGAAAAAACTGTACGATGTTAGAAGTGCTGTCACATCAAGGTTTAATGTTGTTTTTTGATGTCAATCTAGGGCTGTCGTTTCTTTACTTTTAGTGATGCTTTTTCTAAAATAGATCATGTTATGTTTAGGTGCCTATATTTTGTCCTGAATGGATTCAGTTTATGTCGGTGAGAGAATAAGACCTCTTATCTTGACTCTTTTTAATACCTGACGATTTAGAATGGGAGGTTGCAAGCATGAGCTTGGACCAATTAAATGAACAGCAGCAAGACAAACTAATGAATATTCGCAAGCGCGTAATCCAAACCGTTGGTAAAAATATGGACTTGTATGGACTCAGCTCCTCTTCCGGACATTTATATGGACTGCTTTTTTTTGCCGATAAGCCGATGACGCTGGATGATATGGGACGAGAGATGGAAATGAGCAAGACCAGCATGAGTACAGGCGTACGTAATCTCCTTGATATGAAGATGGTGAATAAGGTATGGAGCAAGGGGTCCCGTAAAGATCAATATGAGGTTGAATACGACTGGCATCAGACGTTTACGGACTATTTTGCGATCAAATGGAGAAAAGCGGCGGAGAGTAATCTGCTTTCTTTCAAGAAGGCCATTGAAGAGATTGAGCGTATGCTCAGAGCGCATCAGGATGACGAACCTCTGAAGGAGGTCCTTATTCAGGATATGGAGAAGATGAAGGCAGCTGTGGCTTATTACAAGTGGCTGAATCGTCTCATTGATACGATGGAATCGGAAAAAATCTTTGAACTGGTTCCTAAGGAAGAAGATCTTAAGTAGCAGCAGCACAGCATACGCAGAGCCCTCAGGGGCTCTTTTTTTTGATGGATTCTTTCCCCTCTAACCAAGGATTTCATCGCTTTAAAAATATGTTTGTCATGCTTGTCAGGCCAGTCTGCATAAATCGAACAAGTCCCTCATAAACATGTATCAATCAGTTGAAATCAGTGTTAAAGGGGATGATGTCATGCGCCGGATATCATGGGTTCTAGCCATGGTTCTGTGCTTTTCGGGTCTGCTTGCGGCTTGTGGACCAAAGGATGCAGATTCAGTAGTAAAGGATTTGAACGAAGTCGTGGGTGGTCTTGAGAGTTATCAGGGATCAGGTGTAATGACTCTCTATTCAGGAGATGCGCCTCAGGAGTACAAAGTTGAAGTATGGCACCAAAAGCCTTCGTATTACCGTATTGCGCTGACAAATGCCAAGAAGGACATCACTCAGATCGTCCTGCGTAATGATGATGGTGTATTCGTTCTCACACCTAGTCTGAACAAGAGCTTCCGCTTCCAAAGCGACTGGCCGGATAACCAGGGTCAAGTGTATCTGTATGAAACACTGGTTCGCAGCATTATTGGAGACAACACGCGTCAGTTTGTCGATGAGGAAGAAAGCTATGTTTTTGATGTCGCTGCCAACTACAATACGCATTCCCTTGTACGCCAAAAAATTTGGCTGAACAAAGCGGACTATGCTCCGAAGCAGGTATCTGTATCGGATGCCAATGCGAAGGTCGTAGTGGATGTGAAGTTTGACAAATTTGAGTTTGGTACGAAATTCGAGAAAGAAGCCTTTGATATGCAGAAGAATATGTCTGCAAATGCAGGTCAAAGTCAAGCACCTGCCGAAGGTACGATTACCGAGCCTAGCGACAGCGAGAGCGGTGAAGCCGTTCCGCAAGTCAACGAGGAGGTTACAACTCCGGAAGACAATACAGGGGAGACAGACCCAGGAACCGAATCAGGAACTCCAGAGGCGAATGCCCCGGGTGCTGAGGTGAACAACGAACAAGCTCCTGCGAATGATGCAGCTGAGTCACCTGAAGCTACAGATGAAACAACGGGTGCTATCGATATTCCTGAGCTTGGAGACTTCGGCGTGATCGAGCCTACCTATCTGCCGGAAGGTGTCGATTTCAAAGGCGAGCCGACCATTATGGAGACAGAGGATGATTACGCAGTTATGCTTCGATTCGAAGGAACATATAATTATACCATTATAGAAGCAAGACCTCAGGACCGTGCATCCTCCTATGCGGTAACGAGCCCGGTCGATCTCGGATTCACAATTGGGATGATTACAACGGAACTGCCGAGAACGCTGACCTGGTTTGATGAGGGAATGGAATATAGAATTACGAGCGATGATCTGCCGGAATCCGAAATGGTGAAAATCGCTGCTTCAATGCAGGATCAAACGGGTAAATAATTAGGCAGCGTCTGCTTATTACTAAGAACCAAATCATTTTATATGTAATATAATAAATCAAGCCGTTATTTATGGATGTCTTCCGTAAAATAACGGCTGTTCGCCTCTTTGTGGAACGCTCCATCGGTCTGCTGGAAGAATGAGTAATGGAAATACTTTTAATTGTGCGAAAATAACTCCAGGATTTTTATCTGTGAAGGTATTGGGTATGTTATGAGTGTATCCTCTTTTTTAAAGGTTCCATAATTAGAAACACCTGTATTTGACAGCGGTCTCCCTGTTTTATACGATAAGACTTATTGCTGTAGTGGAAATGTAAATCAGGGAAGGTGACTGCGGGTGCAAGGACAGTATCGCCCGACCCAAGCTGAAATCAACTTGGATCATTTAAGACATAATGTGGATCGTTTTCGTAACGTATTGCCAGAAGGTGTGCTCTTCAGTGCATGTGTGAAGGCTAACGCCTATGGCCATGGAGCAGTGGAAATTGCAAAAGAGCTGGAACGGCTGGATGTGGACTATCTGAACGTTGCCTTTCTGGATGAAGCGCTTGAACTCAGACAGGCAGGTATTCGCTCGCCGATTCTGGTAATGGGATATACACCGCCGGAAGGTATTGAGGTTGCTTACAAGCACCAAATTACGGTTACAGTGTTTAGTGAAGAGGTGCTGCAGAGTATTGAAGCTCTCGAACCTTTCGCATTGGATGATCATCAGGATAACCTATTGAAGGTCCATCTCAAGATTGATAGTGGAATGGGACGATTAGGTGTCATCACAGCGGAAGATGCCGAGCATTATGCTCAGCGCTTGAAACGATTATCTTATGTCATGCTTGAAGGGGCATATACCCATTTTGCCAAGGCGGACGAAGAGGATAAAGCCTATACACTTATACAGTACCAACGATTTATGGATGTGGTGAGTGCACTGCGAAATCAGGGCTACAGCATCCCAATCATACATACGGGGAATAGTGCAGCTGCAATTGATACACCGACGCTGAGTCTGGACATGGTTCGGATAGGCATCAGCCTGTACGGATTATATCCGTCAGCCGAGGTTGATCATAATGCGGTTCACTTGCTCCCAGTGCTGACACTTACGACGAAGATTGTATACGTAAAAGAGGTTCCTGAACACTGGGGTATAAGTTATGGAACAAGATACTACTCGTCCAAGGACGAGAAGATTGGAACCTTGCCTATCGGATATGCAGACGGTTTCTCACGTATGCTCGGCGGTAAGGTAGAAGTATTAGTACGCGGACGCCGCGTTCCAGTCGTTGGTACGATCTGCATGGATCAGTGTATGGTGTCATTACAATCGTTAAATGAAGAACAGGAAGATATTAAAGCAGGTGAAGAGGTTGTTATCATCGGTCAGCAGATGGGCAGTACCATTAGTGCCGACGAACTGGCCTCCAAGCTGGGTACCATTAACTATGAAGTGATCTGTATGCTGGCGAATCGAATTCCGCGTGTGTACATGAGGTCCGGTCAAGTCATATCTCGAGTAAACTCTCTCTTATCCTAAAATTTTCCGGAAATTTTTCGCTTTTGAAAAGAGGATTTTCGTCTAATGTCCGCGAAAAGTGTAGTTATTCGCAAAATGGATGATGTACGTATCATATCATACCGTTTATAATGAGTAATGCATAGTTGATATACGCGGGGCATATATATCCTCTTGTATAAATTTCCTTAAATAACGTTATACTGGTTCACAGTGGCGTAAGGTTTTGTGTGGGGGTGGAAGAGAACTTGACCAATGTACAGAACACCAAACGGATTATGATTAGTTTGCCGGATCATCTCTTACAGGAAGTAGATGGTATTGTAGCAATGGAGAATTCGAACCGCAGTGAATTCATCAGGCAAGCCATGAAGCTGTATTTAAACGAACGGAAGAAGCGTTATATCCGGGAGTCGATGCAGCGCGGCTATATGGAAATGGCCAAGATTAATTTGACCATGGCTTCTGAAGCTTTTCACGCGGAGGATGATGCAGACAGCACTCTGGGCCGCTTAGTGAGCGGGGTGTAAACATTGATCGTTAAACGCGGCGACGTTTTTTTTGCGGATCTTTCACCCGTTGTCGGTTCCGAGCAAGGGGGAGTCAGACCGGTGCTTGTGATCCAGAATGATATTGGCAACCGCTTTAGTCCTACTTGTATCGTTGCGGCCATTACGGCTCAGATTCAGAAGGCGAAGCTGCCGACCCACGTGGAAATTGATGCAGAACTGCACGGTTTTGATCGGGATTCTGTTGTGTTGCTCGAACAGATTAGAACGATTGACAAACAGCGCCTAACTGACAAGATTACGCATCTGGATGATGATACGATGAAGCTTGTGGGTGAAGCTCTACAGATCAGTCTGGGATTAATTGATTTCTAATTACTGTTCGAGTGAAGAGAGGGCATGGTCTTATATAGGCCGTGCACTCTCTTTTTTTTCAGGATATTAACGGGATTGGTACTTTTTTTAGTTGAAACCGCTAACAAGAGACGAAGATAATTCATTGCATTCCGCTCTAGAGAAATCTATACTGATGAGAGAAAAAAATAAAAAGATGTCTCATGTTGTTGAAAGCGCTGTTATTCATCTTACGAATGATAGCCGATAAGCTGGAAACAGTGGAGACCATGGAGGGAAATATGGGGATTTTCTATACCGAGGAAAAGCGATTATTCCATCTGCAAACCGTAGAAGCAAGTTATGTATTTCAAGTCATGCCTACAGGACATTTGACTCATCTCTATTATGGAAAAAAACTAAGACACGGTGACTTAAGCTGGCTTCAGGTGCGTCAGGAGCGCTCTTCCTTCAGCCCAAATCCCGTGCCTGAGGACCGGACAATATCCTTTGATACACTGCCGCAGGAATATCCGGTATATGGTACGAGTGACTTTAGAAATCCGGCACTTCAATGGAAACAAGCAAACGGTTCCACAGTAACCGAGTTCTTATATACAGGCCACAGCATTGTGCGCGGAAAGCCGCAGTTAGAAGGTCTTCCACAGACTTATATAGAGCAAGAGGATGAAGCAGATACGCTCATTATTCAGCTGGAGGATGCGGTTGCTGGAATCAAGCTTGAGCTTAGCTATACTGCCTATAATCATTATAATGCGATTACCCGCTCTGCCCGGATTACCAATACAGGCGATGCGACCAGTGAAATTTTGCGTGCACTGAGCGCAAGTATTGATTTTCCACATGCGGATTACGAGTGGCTTCAGTTATCAGGTGCTTGGGTCAGGGAGCGGGAAATTATCCGCAAGCCGCTGACGGTGGGCACGCAAAGTGTCGAAAGCCGCCGCGGATCCAGCTCACATCAGCAGAACCCATTTGCAGCGCTTCTTACCCCTGGAGCAACGGAAGTGTCCGGTGAAGTGTTTGGCTTCAGCCTTGTGTACAGTGGAAGCTTCGTAGCAGCGGCAGAAGTGGATCAGTTCAAGACGACGAGAATGTCCCTTGGTATTAATCCATTTGAGTTTGGGTGGCAGCTCACACCAGGAGAGTCATTCCAAACACCAGAAGTCGTCATGGTATATTCCGATCAAGGTCTTGGCGGGATGTCACGCAGCTACCATGCCTTGTATCGGGAGAGATTAGCCCGCGGGAAATTCAGAGATCAGCAGCGTCCAATTCTGGTTAACAACTGGGAAGCGACGTATTTCAATTTCAATGCAGACAAGATCGAGAGTATTGCGGCAGCCGGCAAAGAGCTTGGCATCGAACTATTTGTTCTCGATGACGGCTGGTTCGGTCATCGTGACAGCGACAACTCTTCGCTGGGAGATTGGGTTGTCGACAAGAAGAAGCTGCCGGATGGACTTGATCATCTTGTGAAACGTGTGACCGATACCGGAATGCAATTTGGTCTGTGGTTCGAGCCGGAGATGATCTCACCGGACAGCGAATTGTATAAGGCACATCCGGACTGGTGTCTGCATGTCCCGGACAGACGCCGGACAGAGGGCAGACAGCAGCTCGTGCTCGATATGTCACGCAAGGATGTACAGGATGAAATCGTTCGTATGATTACAGATATTTTATCAAGTGCACCGATTACTTATGTGAAGTGGGATATGAACCGGAATATGACGGAGATTGGTTCTGCACAGCTGCCTGCGGAGAGACAGAAGGAGACGGCACATCGTTATATGCTAGGTCTATATGATGTGATGGAACGCATCACCACTGCTTTCCCTGACATTCTGTTCGAGAGCTGCTCCGGCGGCGGTGGACGTTTCGATCCAGGGATGCTGTACTACATGCCTCAGACCTGGACGAGCGATAATACGGATGCGGTATCCCGCCTTCGCATTCAATATGGTACAAGCCTTGTTTATCCGGTCAGTGCGATGGCTTCGCACATCTCAGCAGTACCTAACCACCAGGTAGAACGTACAACTTCCCTTGAGACTCGCGGTAATGTCGCAATGTCCGGTAATTTTGGTTATGAGCTGGATCTGACCAAGTTCACAGATGAGGAGAAGTCCGTTGTAGCTGCGCAGGTTGAACTCTATAAGGAAATCCGTGAGCTTGTGCAATTCGGTGTATTCTACCGGCTCTTAAGTCCGTTTGAAGGCAATGAAACCGCTTGGATGTTCGTATCACCAGACGGCGTGGATGTTGCTGTATTCTACTTCCGTGTTCTTGCAGAGCCTAATGCTCCGCTGGCCCGCCTCAAGCTGACCGGATTGGACCCGGATCGTGATTATGCCCTTGTTAATGGAGATGGCGTATACAGTGGTGATGCACTGATGTATGCAGGAATTTCGGTGGGAAGCAAAAAGGGAGACTTCCACAGCGAGCTTCATCGGTTCAAGAGAGTGTAAATTTAATATAAAGTCAGACCGTTTTGGCCATAACTGAAGTGGGCCGAAACGGTCTTTTTTTGTCCTGAAAAGGGGTGGAAAGCAGGTCAGATGTGGAAATTAAGGTCAAGTTCTGTGATAATAAAGTATCATCATTCATTAACGGATGATAAAATAATCATTTTAAACCGAAAAATAAAGAGAATGAAGCGGAGCACAAACCGACTTCTACTAACCTAAAAAATATGTGCAGTATATAAAAAAAGAAAAATTGGAGGGTGCGATATTTTTTTGGAGGATGCATCAGCATTAACGGAGCGCTGCGGAGCAGGTGAGAATGGACTGGAGAAGCGAATGCGTTCGCCTTTGTTCTTAGAGTTGAACCTTATCAGGTCTTATTAAATCGTATAACTCTAAGAACAACAGCGATTGGAAGACCATACTCACAGGCGCAGCATTAAGCTTCGTAGTTTGCTCTAGCGCCTCCAACTCAAGATCGCCCCAGGTAATTCCTACAGGAAAGAGGGATTTTTTTGACGGAATCAACGACAATGGAAGTTAACGAAGAACAAGTAAAACAAGAGCGTGAAGAGCGAATTGTGAAGCAAGTGGCTAAGGAGCTGTCGCTTACAATCAAGCAGGTTAGAACGACGGTCGGCCTCCTGAACGAAGGAAATACGATACCCTTCATCGCACGATATCGTAAGGAAATGACCGGTGAACTGGATGAGAACGTATTGCGTCTTATTGAAGAGCGTACCCTGTATCTGCGCAATCTGGAGGATCGCAAGGTAGAAGTTATCCGGATTATTGATGAGCAGGGTAAGCTTACACCAGAACTTACAGCAGCCATTACCGAGGCAGTGAAGCTTCAAGAGGTAGAGGACCTGTACCGGCCTTATCGTCAAAAAAGAAAAACCCGTGCCAGCGTTGCCAAGGAGAGAGGCCTTGAGCCCTTGTCCGAATGGATCTGGAATCAGCCCAAGAACGGAAATGTGCTTGAAGAGGCAGCAAGCTATGTGAATGAGGAGCTGGGTGTAGAGAGTGCAGAAGCTGCACTAGCAGGAGCCCTGGATATTCTTGCGGAAAATATTGCAGACGATGCAGAAATTCGCAAATGGGTTCGCCGTTATACGCTGGACCATGGAGTGCTCACTTCCGAGGCGAAGGATGCTGAAGTGGAATCCGTGTATGAGAACTATTACAGCTACCGTGAGCTGGCCAAAAAAATGCCGCCACACCGCATCCTGGCGATCAATCGGGGAGAGCGGGAAAATATTCTTAAGATCGGGCTCGATGTGAATGCAGAACCGGTTCATAACTATATTGGACGCCAGATTCTGAAGCCTTCTTCGGTCGTTGAGGAGCAAATGCGGTTCGTAATTGAGGATGCCTATAAGCGTCTGATTGCTCCTTCCATCGAGCGCGAGGTCAGAGCCGAGCTTACGGAAAAAGGGGAGAACCAGGCGATCTCGATCTTCTCTGGTAACCTGCGCAGTCTGCTACTGCAGCCGCCGATCAAGGGTAAGCGGGTGCTGGGAGTCGATCCTGCCTACCGTACAGGCTGTAAGCTTGCGGTTGTGGATGATACGGGTAAATTGCTGGAGGTGGCTGTGACTTATCCAACACCGCCTAACAATAAGAAGCAGGCAGCAAAAGAGAAATTTAACGAGCTGATCCACAAGTATGATATTGAGCTGATTGTAATTGGTAACGGAACGGCTTCGCGCGAGACAGAACAGTTCGTGGCCGAGGTCATTCAAGAGCTTGAAGCCAAGTCACTCGCTTATCTGATCGTTAACGAGGCAGGTGCCAGTGTGTATTCTGCTTCCAAGCTGGCTCAAGAGGAATTCCCTGACCTGGATGTAGCAGAGCGGAGTGCTGCCTCGATTGCCCGCCGTGTACAGGATCCGCTTGCAGAGCTCGTCAAGATCGATCCCAAAGCCATTGGAGTAGGCCAGTATCAGCACGACGTCTCTCAGAAGCATTTGGAGGACAGCTTGAAGGCCGTGGTTGAATCCGCGGTTAACCATGTAGGGGTAGATGTGAATACCGCTTCTCCTTCCTTGCTGTCGTATGTGGCAGGCGTTAATGCAACGATTGCCAAAAACATTGTGAAGTACCGTGAGGAGAACGGCAAATTCACTACACGCAAGGAGCTGCAAAAAGTCCCTCGTTTAGGAGCGAAGACCTTCGAGCAATGTGCAGGCTTCATGCGTATCTCTGAAGGAGTGAATCCGCTGGACCGCACTGCAATCCATCCGGAATCCTATGCTGTTGTGGATCGGCTCTTCCAAGAGCTGAAGGTGGATCTGGACAAGCTCGGCAGCCAAGAGCTTGCGCAGATGCTCGATGAGCAGCGGATCGAAGAGCTTGCAGGCAAGTTAGAGGTGGGTGTGCCTACACTACGTGATATTATCGATAGTCTGCAGCGTCCGGGCCGCGATCCGCGGGACGAGCTGCCGCTGCCAATCTTCCGTACCGATGTGCTTAAGATTGAGGATCTGGAAGCGGGTATGGAGCTGCAGGGAACCGTACGGAATGTTATCGACTTCGGCGCTTTTGTGGATATTGGAATTAAGAGTGATGGGCTTGTCCACATCTCGCAGATGAGTGAAGGCTTTGTGAAGCACCCGATGGATGTCGTTTCTGTAGGGGATAATGTGACGGTGTGGGTACTTAGTGTCGAGCTGAAGAAAGGCCGAGTTGCACTGACAATGAAGAACCCGAATAAAGCTTAAATAGACATTTAAGTTAAAAAGCAGCCGATGCGCTGAGAGCAAAGAGAAGCGCTATCGGCTGTAGATGGATTACTATAGTCTGGAATCATTGGCCTCTATTCCGCCAGTATTGCCTGGACGATTGCGATAGAAGAACCAGCATTCGTTCAAGAGCTTGATTTGACGACTGTCCTTTTTGTGAAATGCACGCATAAGTTGGTTACTCAGCCACTGTGGCAAGGGAATCCCTCCTAACACCCGTTAACATCTGTACGTTAGCATATGGGGGAAACGCCCGATTAGTGCAGGTCTACATCAAATAACCGTTCTGGACAGATCGGCTAAAGAAGACATTCGTCATTTCTTTAGTTTGATCTGCAGAACGGTTATTTTGTCATTTCTAATTCAGGAGGAGTTAATTAGATGAGTTCTTCTTCCTCATACCATTGTTCGAGCTGGGCCTGAAGGGCGCGAATCTCTGTTAACAGGGCAACTAGTGGGTAGTGCTCCTCTTTGACAGAAGCAAAGGATCGTTCCAGCTGGTTAATATAATCAAGACCGCCTGTGATGGCGTATTGCTCTTCGAGCAAATCCAGCTGATCGCATTCAGCAATGGCCCTTGGTAAGGTTGGAACCACATCTGCTGTAAGCTTGCTGATCTCTTTGTGGAGACGCAGATTCAGAGCACTAAGCTGATAGGCATAATCAGATGGCATTTCAACAAATTCGAGCTGACCAGCAGCATGCTGCATAATGATATAGCGCATCTTGGACATAACGATGATTCTCCCCTTTTGGTCGTCGTTCTTAAACGTTCCTTGACAGTGTATCCCAAGGTATAGTTACAATCAAGTAGAAACAATGCACGGAAGTGAGCTGAAGAAGTGTGAATCTAATGACAAACGAAGAATTACAGGCTTGGATAGAGCGGATATCCATGGATAGCTTCGGTGTACCTTTTCGCCATGAGGCTGTCTTTAACAAACGTTTGACGACAACAGGCGGCAGATATATGCTTCGCAGCCATCGTATTGAGATTAATCCGCATCAGTTAGCGGTGTACGGAGCGGATGAGGTAGAGAAGATCATTAAACATGAGCTATGCCATTATCATTTGCATATACGCGGAAGAGGCTATAAGCATCGTGATCCGGAATTCAAGCAGCTGTTAGCTCAGGTAGGAGGGAGCAGGTACTGCCAGGGCTTGCCTGGTGGAAAAGCTCGCAGATCACTCCCCTATAAATATGAGCTGATCTGTCAGAACTGCTCACAGGTGTACAAGCGTAAGCGTAAAGTAGATGTGCGCAAATATCGCTGTGGACGCTGCAGCGGCAGACTCAAAATAACAGAGCTGACGAAGGCTTGACTCTCGTCTAAACTTTTGATAAATTATTAATTACAGCTGACGTTCCCTGATAGCTCAGTTGGTAGAGCACTCGACTGTTAATCGAGTTGTCACAGGTTCGAGTCCTGTTCGGGGAGCCATGGAGAGATACCCAAGTGGCTATAAGGGGACCCTCTGCTAAGGGGTTAGACTGCGTAAGCGGTGCGAGGGTTCGAATCCCTCTCTCTCCGTTCCATAAAGCAAAGAAAGCCCGCGAGGGCTTTTTTTGCTTTATGGAACATAATAGATGGGATGAGAACCCATAAGGGTTCGTAGGAGCATAAGCTTCGGAAGGATTACATCGCAGTCTCGACCGAAGGAGAGTATCCCTCTCTCCGTCCGATATAACAAAAAAAGCCCGCGAGGGCTTTTTTTTGCTTCATAGGACATAAAAGGCAGAATCTACTTACAGCATTCACAAAAATTAAGTTAAAGAGGGCTCCAAATTCAGGCCTGCCAGCTTACGTTCAATAGCGTACGCAACGCCATTCTCAATATTGGTAAGCGTAACCTCTTTGGCAATAGCCTGAATATCTGGATGTGCATTGCCCATCGCGACAGAGGTTCCGGCAAGGGTAAGCATGGATACATCATTATTGCTGTCTCCAATCGCCATCGTATGCTCGAGTGATATGCCGAGCCTTGCAGCCAGTTTGCTCAGTGCATTTCCTTTAGATGCATCCGGATGCTCAACTTCAAAATTGTGATCTGCAGAAATGACCATGGTTACCTCCGGATTGTTCCGGAATCTCGCGCGTCCGAGCTCAAGCTTCTGCTTATCAAAGGATAGAGACAAGATATTGTATATTTCCGCATCCTGCGGAATGCTGCGATAGGAAGGGATTCGCACAATTCCGGTTTGTTCATATTGCTTCTCTGCCATACGAAGCAGGCGGTCCAGGCTCTCTTCCGGATTCGCGCTTAAGGCACGGTCAATTTCTATAGACATGAGCTGATGGCCTTCATTTGGCGAATAAATCGCCCGGTCGGTAAGGACCTCATAATAAAATTGGTTTTGATCAAGCCATTCCAGTACGGACATAGCTGTATTTCTATCCATTGGAATGGACTCCACTCGGTTTGAATTCTCATCATGCGTTGTCGCTCCATTTGCCCCGATCACCGGCGTGTTAATTCCGGCTTCTGCACATATCGCCTTAACGTCAGCATGAGCTCGACCTGTAGCAATCGTAACGTGTACGCCCAGGCTTTGGGCTTTGCGGATGGCGTTTGCATTTTCTTCACTAATCTTACTGTCACTGTTTAGCAGTGTTCCGTCCAAATCTATAGCAATGAGCTTAATCATAGGGTAACCTCCTGATCGTCGTCGGGAATTAACACTTCAACTTGATTCTTTTTCAAGAAATCCAGCATTTCTTTATCTGGAGAACGATCTGTAATCATGATGTCGACCATGCTCCAATCTGCAAATCGGTAAAAATAGTTACGTCCGAACTTCGAGTGATCCGCGAGCACAATGACGGTATCGGCTTGTTCCATCATCTTGAACTTTACCTTGCCTTCTTCATCATCCGAGCTAAGCCCATCGGTCGTCACTCCACCTACACCAATAAAAGCCTTCTCGACATGATAGTTGGATAAGGTATCAATGACGGAAGCGCCATAGACGTAGCGATGCTCCTTGTGCAATATTCCTCCCAAGAGCCTGATTTGAATGGAATCTTTATCTGACAGCAGGTCTGCCGAGTTAATGGAGTTCGTAATCACCGTGCAATCTTGCGGGTGTAAATATTCGGCGCAGGCCTGAACGGTGGTTGAAGAGTCCAGAATAATGCGATCTCCCTTGCGAACGAGAGCAGCCGCCAGACGACCGATCGCCTTTTTCTCATTCGAGACGGTAGTCAAACGATCTTTATAATTTTTAAATTCCTGAATGGGGGAGGGGAGTAGTGCGCCGCCTCTGGTGCGTACAATGAGATCCTGATCTTCAAGCTTGATCAGATCTCGTCTTGCTGTATCCCTGGACACTTCAAAGATCGAGCAGATTTCTTCTATAGAGATTCGACCTGAATTGGCCAGATGGTCCATGATAAGCTGCATGCGTTCTTCCTGATACAAGCGGAAACCCCCTTACGTTGATGCATCAATATAAGTCATCATAAGTCAAAATAAGCAATTATGCAACCTAAATAGATTGAACAGCATGTAATTGTGCATCAATCTACGTTATTTTGGTGAAATATGGTAGTCAATCAGGGTTATAAACTTGTTTATATTTTTTTAAAAAAAGGGCTTGTCAAATACTTATTATATTTGATATACTCTAAAAGTCGCCAATGAGCGATCGAAAAAAATAAGGCCCGTTGGTCAAGGGGTTAAGACACCTCCCTTTCACGGAGGTAACAGGGGTTCGAATCCCCTACGGGTCACTTTAATATCTTAGCTTTATCCAAGCTTTATGTACTTCGCATAGTGGCATACATCATTGGATTACTCAGCAAGAGCCATTAGCTCAGTTGGTAGAGCACCTGACTTTTAATCAGGGTGTCGAAGGTTCGAGTCCTTCATGGCTCACCAGTTTAATATGCGGTCGTGGTGGAATGGCAGACACGCTATCTTGAGGGGGTAGTGGGTGTATACCCGTGGAGGTTCGAGTCCTCTCGACCGCATCCTAATAACTAGTGAAAGAGTCTTACGTGCTTAACGTAAGGCTCTTTTTATGTCTCCTGCTGACTGCTGTAATGTATGACGATTCTGGTAAAATGATTTATTCTGCATTGTACATTAAAAAAAGGACTATACTTGAGTAGTAGCTGTCTCAAGAGATAGTCCTTATCTATCATGTCTCACATCTATAGTTTAGTTTTGATAGCTTGATAGCTTAACCATAATAATACATAAAGCCAATGGCGCCTACACCGGTATGCGTACTAATAATAGGAGAAGTATAGCTGATATCAATATCACTGTGACCTGTTAATTCCATGATTGCTTCCTTCAACTGCTCTGCTAACTTATGCCCTTCTGCATGAGCAATTCCTACTTTATGAATAGTCTTGCCCTTCACGTCTTCTGCAAATTGTTTGGCCAAATGTCTGACGATTTGGGCGTGACTGCGCAGGTTGATGACAGGTGTATACTTACCGTCAGATAACATAGCAATCGGTTTAATATGAAGCAGTGAGCCGATGAGGCCCTTGCTCTTACCGATACGTCCGCCCTTTACCAGATTCTCAAGGGTATCTACTGCGACATATAGCTTAGTCTGATTACGAATTTCGGTCAATCGATCGACAATCTCGGAAGTGCTCTTACCTTCTGCTGCCCATGCTGCTGCTTCCAGCACCTGAAACGAGAGGCCCTTCGAAATGTATTGAGAATCAATGACAGTTACTTTGGCGCTGGACATCTCGGCAGCCATTTCTGCTGAACGTACCGTACCGCTCATACTGCCTGTCATGTGAATGGATATAATTTCATAACCTTCCTCATGAAGCCGGTTGTAACGCTCCAAAAATTCACCAGCTGCAGGCTGTGAGCTTTTGGGCAGCTCGTTGCTCTGCTTCATTTTCTGGATGAATTGTTCTGGAGTAATATCAATACCATCGACATAATTCACACCATTAATAGAAAAGGATAGAGGTACCACTTCAATTCCATGACGCTGTATGACGGATTGGGAAATGTCCACTGTAGAGTCCGTCACGATCTTAATCTTCTTCATTCATTCACTCCTTATGCCAAAATCCAGACTGTTAAAGACGAGTGATAATCTCCTAATATTCGTATATTCGTAAAGGCTTAAAAGGGAAGGGCAGTTAGCACTTTTGCTCTATTAATCTGGACATTTATATTAGTATATACGAGTAGGCATACCGGGTTCAAATGGTAGGCTGAGGATAGAACTTGTGTATGATATAATATGAAATTATTGTGAAGTTTATTTGCAAAATGGACTAGATAATGACATAACTGGAAGGCGGGCTTATATGCATTCTATTTATTTACGAATTGAGAAATTAATTAATGAGCGTGGGATGACAAAAAAAGCCTTCTGTGAGGAACTTAAGATTAGCACCGGAAATCTGGGTGATTGGAAACGGGGAAAATCTATACCAAGTACGGCTAAGCTGATTGAAATTGCAGCCTTTTTTGATGTCAGTCTGGACTGGATTATGGTCGGTAGAAGCGATACTCTTATTAAAGAGCAGAGCGCGACTTATGAGACTAAGGGGCACTCGGAGCATGCTTTTTCGGATGATACGATTTCTGGTTTGACGATAAAGGAACAGGAATTCATTAAGGAATATATCGAATTTACACGTTACCGGAAGCAGAAGCGAGCAGATAACGGTACGGATGAACTGTCTTGACTATGATTTGATAGTGCGCTTTACATACGAAAGGCCATGATTTGCTGTACAGCAGATCATGGCCTTTATTTGACTCTATTTTCTGAATTGCAGAGGGACCTTACCTATTACTTCAGGTCTGATCTGATTCCACAATTCAATACAAAACTCCTGAAGCTCAAAGGCTGCTCTCCCGAGCATGCGTACAGCGATCCCTTGTCCACCTGCGAGAAGGGTTGCGCCTGCTAGAATACGGCCGGTTTGTGGAAGGGCTTCTCGTATAACTGTAAGCTCCTTCGCGCTGATATTCTCTCCTGCAATCCATAAAGCGGCCATATGCGTATAATCGAGCATCCCTGACAGGTTATTTACTTCCTCAAGACCCGGCTCAACGGAGAATCGATCCCAGACAAGGAGCTCTTGCTCCTTCCATACCTCGGTGTGGCCTTGGAAGTGAATAAAGTCAAATTGCTCTCCGCGATGTACCCGGCCAGCCGACCATACATCCGCATAGACTAGAGTGGCGTTTTTACCGAGATGGAATGCTGTAGTCAAGACAGAACGACTTCCTGCAAAAGGGATAACGCATTCTGGGAAGTACTCTAGTATTGCGCCCTGTTCCAAATGAAAGGTGTGGCTCACAGAGGAAGGGAGGGTCGGTGTCGGATGCAGTCTCGTAGCCGAAGTACTAGTGAGGACTACATGAGCTCCTTCCTTAAGCAGCCATTTTGAATCATACGCATCACCATTCATCACACCCGGTGATACATCTGAGGTGTATACACATAGCTCTCCGTCACTGCCGGGAAGGCGAAAGGTCCGGCTGATTCTCAGCGGCACAGTATGATACCGGTCCGTAATATAAGTGAGGCCACCTTTGCGTTCAAAGGTGGCATACAGCTCACTTCGTTTCGTACCGGACGGATACAGATCTGTCCGCTCTTCTGACCGGAGATTAGTGGGAGTGGTGATGGCCGTGTTCATGAGCATGCTCATGGGCAGCAGCTGCCTCATCATCCATGAGCTGGTGCTCAAGCCAATGGATAATCTCGGATACGCCTTCGCCGCTCATCAGATTGGACATCACATAAGGGCGGCCTTCGCGCACTTTTTGCGTATCTGACTCCATGACGCTGAGGTCTGCGCCAACGAATGGGGCGAGGTCGGTCTTGTTGATGAGCAGGAGGTCCGAACGTGTGATACCAGGACCGCCTTTACGAGGGAGCTTCTCGCCTTGGGCTACGTCAATGATGTAGATAAATACATCAGCCAGCTCCGGACTGAAGGCAGCGGACAGATTATCCCCGCCGCTCTCGATAAAGATCATTTGCAGATCATCAAAGCGTTCTTGCAGCTCCTCTACGGCTTCGAAGTTCATGGAAGCATCCTCGCGTATCGCAGTATGCGGGCAGCCTCCGGTCTCAACACCGATAATGCGGCTGCTATCGAGAGCATTCTGGCGAAGAAGGATTTCAGCATCCTCTTTGGTATAGATGTCGTTGGTAATGACTGCTATGCTGTAGCGTGTACGCAAAGCCTTGGACAGCTTCTCTACAAGGGCAGTCTTGCCGGAGCCAACCGGACCCCCGATACCGATACGCATTGGGCGACTGTGATCGAACGGAATTCTCTCCCAATTTGCGTGATGATGATGATTTGAGCCTGTTCCACACATATGAATCATCCTCCTGATTTTTAAGAAATATATAGTTCGTTTTACTTCAAGACATAAACAATCTGGCTGGCAGTGTTTCGTGCCTCATGGCATAAATTTCTTGAGCAAAGCTATAGCTGCTCATCCCCATAGGATCGGTGTCTTTGACTGTGTTCCAGGCTGCTTCGATATCAAGGATAAGCTCCTGAATCAATCGCTGCGCTTCAGTCTGACCTATCGGCATTAACCGTAACGCGCTGTTTACATAAGCTGTAACTGCGGTATATAAATGCCCGGTTACTGCCTCATCTAGACCAATCTCCAGCTGGAAGGCGATATAGGCATGCACAGTCGGCAGGCAGCATAGAGCGCGATGATCCCGAACAGAGATATCGAGCAAATCGAGGTCTAGGTCGGTGTATATACTTCGCGCCAGCTTCACTAGGCGTTTTCCCATTTTGTGAGAGCTCTCTCGCAGTTCTCTAGGGGAGCGCTGGGCAAACAGACGCTTGTCATAAAAGGCGATTCCCTCAGGGTTGTTATTCGCTGCTGCCTCGTACACACCCTTCATGGCAAGTCCATCTAAACGGGTGAGACTCCCGGTCAGCTGGCTGCGAATGAATGAAGCGAGCTCTTCGCTTGTCCGGATTACCCCTTCGGCGGTATAGGTTTCGAGCCCTGAAGAATGGGAGAAGCCTCCTATGGGAAGTGCCGAATCCAGCAGCTGTGCGTATCTTAGTAATTTAATCGTAGAGTTGGTCTGCAATGTGTAACCACTTCCTTAAAGTCTAATGAGCGGATCAGAACATGAAATATCGCTGTGTCATAGGAAGACTCTCGGCAGGCTCGCAGGTGAGCGGCTCTCCGTCAGCTTTGACTTCATAAGTTTCGGGATCGACTTCTATGACTGGTGTAACATTGTTGTGAATCATGTCCTTCTTGGTCACGCTTCGGCAGCCTTTAACGGCCTCAATACGTTTAGTCAAGCCGAGCAGCTCGCCTATGCCTGCTTCTTTGGCAGCTTGGGAAACGAAGGTAATGGAGCCTTTCTGCAGCGCTTTACCGAACGAACCAAACATGGGACGGTTAAATACGGGCTGCGGTGTCGGTATAGAGGCATTCGGGTCACCCATCTGGGCCTGGGTTATAATACCGCCCTTCAGCACCATCTCTGGTTTGACTCCAAAATACGCCGGGCTCCACAGCACAAGATCTGCCCATTTGCCGACTTCAACCGATCCGACAATATGACTGATTCCGTGAGCGATTGCAGGATTGATCGTGTATTTGGCGACATAACGTTTAATCCGGTCATTGTCCGATGGCGAATTCTCGGTGATCGAGAGCTTACCGCGCTGCTTCTTCATCTTGTCGGCGGTTTGCCAGGTGCGGATAATGACTTCGCCTACCCGGCCCATAGCCTGTGAATCCGAGCTGATAATACTGAATACACCAAGATCATGAAGAATATCTTCAGCTGCAATGGTCTCCGGACGAATCCGTGAATCTGCAAAAGCGACGTCCTCTGGTATGGATGGATCCAGATGGTGGCACACCATGAGCATGTCCAGATGCTCTTCAACCGTATTTCGTGTGTAAGGTCTGGTTGGATTCGTGGAGGAGGGGATAACGTAGTTCTCTCCTGCAGCACGAATGATATCAGGGGCATGTCCCCCGCCAGCACCCTCTGTATGATAGGTGTGGATGGTGCGGCCGTTAATCGCGGCAAGTGTGCTCTCCAAGAAGCCGGTCTCATTCAATGTATCCGTATGAATGGCTACCTGTACGTCTTGCTGCTCGGCTGCAGTAAGACAAGCGTCGATCGCAGCGGGCGTTGTACCCCAATCTTCATGCAGCTTCAGTCCGATTGCCCCAGCCTTAATCTGTTCGATCAGTGGTTCCGTTGTTGAGCTGTTTCCTTTGCCCAGGAACCCGAGATTCATCGGAAAGCCTTCCGCGGACTGCAGCATCGTATGTATATGCCATTCGCCCGGAGTGCAAGTGGTGGCCTTGGTGCCTGTAGCGGGCCCGGTTCCGCCCCCGATCATCGTCGTGATACCTGAATTGATGGCAGTACGTATCTGCTGTGGTGCGATAAAGTGGATATGTGTGTCTATTCCTCCGGCAGTGATGATATGCCCTTCACCGGCTATAATTTCGGTTGCTGCGCCAATAATGAGAGCAGGATCAACGCCGTCCATCGTATCCGGGTTCCCGGATTTGCCTATGCCGCAAATGAACCCATCCCGAATTCCGATATCCGCCTTTACAATACCCCAATGGTCTATGATGACAACGTTCGTAATGACTGTATCCGGTGTTCCTTGACTTCGCAGGGCAGAAGCCGATTGACCCATGCCATCTCGGATGACCTTGCCTCCGCCAAACTTGCTCTCATCACCATATACGGCGTAATCCTTCTCGATCTCTGCCCACAGCTCTGTATCTGCGAGCCGGATGGCATCACCGGTTGTGGGTCCGAACATAGACGCATACTGCTCACGTGTCATTTTCTTCATGATGGATCACCCTCGTTATTCGCTGCGGGAGCACCGAACCTTTCGATAAATGTCTTAAGCTTGACCTCATCAGCAGGCTGATCCAGTGATCCGTTGGTCAGATTGTTAAAGCCCTGAATTCTCTGCTTCCCACCAAATGTAGTCAGATCTACAGGCTTCTCCTCACCGGGCTCAAAACGTACAGCAGTTCCTGCTGGAATATGCAGTCTGCGTCCGTAGGCACTCTTGCGATCGAATTCAAGCTGGGCATTCACCTCGTAGAAATGGACGTGTGAACCGATCTGCACCGGCCGGTCTCCCCGGTTGATCACGGTGAGCTGAATCGTGTCACGATCAGGATGACAGATGATGTCTTCCTTCTTTAACCTGTATTCTCCTGGGATCAAGATGAATTCCCTGCCTTTCTATGCGTGTATTCTGTTACTATTGCGTAAGAGTCAGCGAATCGGCTCATGAATGGTTACCAGCTTCGTCCCGTCGGGAAAAGTAGCCTCTACCTGTACCTCCGGAATCATATCCGGTACACCCTCCATACAGTCCTCCTTCGTCAATACCGTTCCTCCATAGCGCATCAGCTCTGCAACTGTCATGCCGTCGCGAGCTCGCTCCAGCACTTCAGAGGTCAGGATGGCGATGGCTTCGGGTACATTCAATTTGAGTCCGCGCGCCTTGCGTTCCCTGGCCAAGTTGGCAGCTACGGTAACAAGCAGTTTGTCTTTTTCTTCCTCAGTCCAGTGCACATGAATCCAACCTTTCTGCACTACAATCTATTTCTAGATTTTTCAAGTTTGATATCTAACATCATAATACAACGGATGGGTGGAGCAAAAGCGTTCATTTTATTGTTGTGTGATTAAACCCATCCTACTGCCGATGAGGCTGTGGAAATATCTATCTTTGCTAGAAACGATAGAATTGAAATAGATCATTTTATGTTAAATATACTCACACAGATAAGAATGCTTTGTCAATGATAATCATATCATTTTGTGAAGATGCATGATCGAGTTAGGCGAAAAATAAAATTATGTAAGGAATATTGACATAACAAAATAGATGCACCTATAATGTGATCACCAAACATTGTTGGAAAAATTTATGCGAATGTTCGGTCTGAGGGAAAAAACAAAGGGGAGTGGAGTCTATGTTAAAGAAAAAGTTCGGCAAATGGTTTCCTGTCATGATCGCTGGTGTTCTGATGCTGTCTGGATGTGTATCATCCGGTGGAGAAACGGCTACACAGCAAACGACGGGTACGGAAGGAGCAGAAACGGCAGCTGCTTCAGACGGGGATACGATTAAAGTTGGCGTACTGCATTCTCTCAGCGGGACGATGTCCATAAGTGAGGTATCGGTTAAGGATGCGGAGATGTTGGCGATTGAGGAAATTAATGCAGCCGGCGGCGTGCTTGGCAAACAGATCGAGCCTGTCATTGAAGATGGTGCCTCTGATCCAGCGATCTTTGCAGAGAAGGCAGGGAAGCTGCTCCAGCAGGATAAAGTGGCGGCGGTGTTTGGAGGATGGACTTCCGCAAGTCGTAAAGCTATGCTGCCTGTCGTTGAATCGAACAATGGACTACTCTTCTATCCTGTTCAGTATGAGGGCTTGGAAGCTTCGCCTAACATCTTCTATACCGGCGCGACGACGAATCAGCAGATCGTACCTTCGGTCAGCTGGCTGCTGGAGAATCGGGGTAAGAAGTTCTTTCTGCTAGGCTCAGACTATGTTTTCCCTAAGACAGCGAACAAGATTATAACGGCACAGCTGCAGGCTGAGGGCGGAGAGGTCGTAGGAGAAGAGTATACACCATTAGGACATACGGACTACAGTACGATTATCAGCAAGATCAAAGCAGCTGACCCTGATGTCGTATACAACACGCTGAATGGGGACAGTAACGTTGCCTTTTTTAAACAATTAAAGGATGCGGGCATCACCTCTGAGGATATAACGACTCTCTCTGTCAGTGTAGCGGAGGAAGAGATTCGAGGCATTGGTGCGGATGTGCTGACAGGTCATCTTGCGGCATGGAATTATTATCAAACGACAGAAACTCCGGAGAATACCAAGTTCACAGAAGCCTACAAAGCAAAATATGGTGAAGACCGTGTAACGGCAGATCCGATTGAAGCAGGATATACGGCGGTTTATTTATGGAAGGCCGCGGTTGAGAAGGCGGGATCGACAGATGTGGAGAAGGTGAAGGAAGCAGCAAAAGGGATCGAGTTTGATGCGCCAAGCGGAAAAGTGACGATTGATGGTGATAATCAGCATATTTACAAAACCGTTCGGATCGGTGAAGTGCAGTCAGATGGACAATTCAAAGAGCTGTGGAATTCAGGCGAGCCTGTAAAGCCAGACCCATATCTTGAAACCTATGAATGGGGTAAATCGCTCAGCGCTGAATAAATCGCATATTTTCTATACTAAGGGAAGGAGGCAGAACTCGGATGGATATGTTTATACTGCAAGCCTTTAATGGACTTAGTGTAAGTTCCATTCTGCTCTTGATTGCACTGGGTCTTGCTGTTACCTTCGGGCTCATGAACGTCATTAATATGGCGCATGGGGAGATGATCATGATTGGAGCTTACGCGACATTCGTCACGCAAAATCTGTTTATCTCCTACATGCCGGCTTCTTGGTTTAATACTTATTTCCTAGTGGCGCTGCCGGTTTCTTTTCTGATTGCTGCAGCAGTAGGGTGGCTGCTTGAAGTACTGCTCATTCGTCATTTATACGGACGTCCTCTGGATAGCCTTCTGGCTACCTGGGGCGTTGGGATGATATTGCAGCAGCTGGCAAGGACGATTTTTGGTGCCCCGAATGTCGGGGTAACCAGTCCTTCCTGGCTTAATGGAGGATTCGCAGTCACGGATTCTATTGTTCTCCCGTATACAAGACTGTTTATCATCCTGTTGGTGGTTGTAGTGCTGCTTCTAATGTATATCTACATCTATAAGACGGCTCAGGGACGGCGTATGCGAGCGGTAATGCAAAACCGCAACATGGCGGGATGTCTCGGGATTTCCACCAGACAGGTAGATGGACTTACCTTTGCTATTGGTTCTGGTATCGCCGGGATCGCGGGCTGTGCATTGACGCTGCTCGGACCTATTGGTCCGTCTCTTGGAACCTATTATATCGTGGATGCATTTATGGTTGTCGTGCTTGGCGGTGTTGGGAAGCTGGTAGGTACCGTTGCGGGTGCGCTGGGTATTGGCGTGTTCAATACATTGTTTGAAACATACACAAGTGCATCGATTGGCAAGGTGCTTGTATTTGCTTGTATTGTTGCATTCTTGCAATGGAAACCGCGGGGACTCGTGGCACTGCGCTCACGCAGTTTAGACTAGAGGAGGGATACCGATGCCGATTGTTAACAAACTTGGAGTTCGTGGACAGCGTATCGCCTGGGGGATCGTCCTCATTCTAATGAGTCTTGCGCCGCTTGTTTCCACGGAGTTCCGACTAAGTCTGCTGGCGAAATTTCTGGCCGTGGCTATCTTGGCTATAGGACTGGATCTTATATGGGGGTATGGTGGTGTACTTAGCTTGGGCCATGGTGTATTCTTCGGTCTTGGAGCGTACGCGATGGCGATGTATTTGAAGCTGCAGGCAAGTGGGGCTTCGCTGCCTGATTTTATGGTATGGAACAGTGTGGAGAAGCTTCCGTGGTTCTGGGAGCCCTTTCGATCGTTTCCGATCGCGATGCTGCTCGGGATTTTACTTCCGGCACTGCTGGCGTTTCTACTCGGTTTTTTCACCTTTAAAAATCGGATCGCCGGAGTATACTTTACAATTCTGACCCAAGCGCTTGTTATGATTGTCGTTACCTTGTTTGTTGGTAAACAGGAGTGGACAGGTGGAACGAACGGTCTAACCGGCTATAACCAAATTTTCGGTATGCAGCTGCACCATCCCACTACCACCATTATGTTGTATTATGTAACACTGGTGGTTCTGGTTCTTGCTTATATTTTGTGCAGACGTATCGTTCGCAGTCGGTTTGGTCAGGTGCTGGAAGCCGCTCGAGACGGAGAGAATCGTGTTCGATTCTTGGGCTATGATCCTGCTTGGTACAAAACACTGGCCTTTACCTTGTCAGGGGCGCTTGCTGGTCTCGCTGGAATGCTCTATGTACTGCAAGTAGGAATTATATCTCCTTCTATGATGGGTATCGTTCCTTCTATTGAGATGGTGCTGTGGGTAGCGCTTGGAGGCAGAGGGACATTAATTGGTGCTGTGATTGGTGCCGTCATTCTGAATGCAGCGAAGACAGGGATTAGTGAGGCGTATCCAGAGGGCTGGCTGTTCGTTATGGGTGGTTTATTTGTAGCTATTGTCTTGTTTATGCCTCGTGGACTTGTCGGGGTATATCATAATCTGTCCAGATGGTGGAGACGGAAGGGAGGTGCTCGAGATGCCAAGTCCGTTGTTGAAGCCGAACGAGCTACATCCTAAAGGAAAAACGGTTCTGTCTGTTCAGGACATAACGGTGTCTTTTTCAGGCTTCGTCGCTGTGAACGGGATGAATCTTAACCTCAGATCTAATGAGCTTCACTTTCTGATCGGGCCTAACGGGGCAGGGAAGACCACGATGCTTGATGTCATTTGCGGTAAAACGAAGCCTGTGTCCGGTAAGGTGCTGCTTCCTGATGGAACCGACTTGACTCGTAAAAAAGAGCATCAGATCGCAAGGCTTGGAATCGGACGGAAATTTCAAGCGCCGTCGGTGTTCGGTGGTCTAACGGTCAAGGAAAATCTGGAGCTTGCTGATGATCAGAACAAAGGGGCTTTTCATTCGCTGCGAGGTCTTCGTGGAGGCGAGATAAGCCATGCGATGGAAGAAGTCCTTACACAGATCGGTCTAACCGATCGAATCCTGGTAAGGGCGGGGGCGCTGTCTCATGGAGAGAAGCAGTGGCTTGAGATCGGGATGCTGCTGCTGCAGGAGCCTCATGTACTTCTGCTTGATGAGCCGGTGGCCGGGATGACAGATGATGAAACGTTGAAGACGGGAGAACTGCTTCGGAGTATTGCCAAGAAACGCTCTGTAGTCGTTGTTGAGCACGATATGGAGTTTGTCAGACAATATGCAGAGAAGGTCACGGTTATGCATGAGGGCAAGCTGCTGACGGAAGGGACCATGCTTGAGGTTCAGCAGAATCCTGTTGTCGCCGAGGTCTATTTGGGCAAAAGGAGGAAGCAGGATGCTGTCACTTAAAAATATTGAATCTGGATATGGTGAGAGTATGGTGCTCCGTCGTGTTCATCTGGATATCGAACCAGGACAGGTCGTGTGTCTAATGGGCAGAAATGGAGTCGGTAAATCAACTCTACTTCGTACGCTTATGGGTGTTCTCAAGACGAGCCAAGGTGAAATAAGCTGGGAGGGTACGGATATCTCGGAGTGGAATTCTGCGAAGAGAGCCCGTGCAGGCATCGGATATGTTCCGCAGGGCCGGGATATTTTTCCGCAACTGTCCGTAAAAGAGAACCTGATGCTGGGTCTTGAAACAGCCTCTAAGAGAAGCAAAGTGTTTCCTGAGGATGTGCTTGCTATGTTCCCGGTGCTGCCTACGATGTACAAGCGGCAAGGTGGAGATCTAAGTGGAGGGCAGCAGCAGCAGCTCGCCTTTGCAAGAGCGCTGGCCGCGAGGCCTAAGCTTCTGCTGCTGGATGAGCCGACAGAAGGAATTCAGCCGTCGATTGTAGATGATATTCGCGATGTCATTATTCGGATTAAGAATCAGAAGGATACGGCCATTCTGCTCGTAGAGCAGAGCGAGGAATTTGTTCGCAGTGTGGCAGACTATATTTATGTCATGGATAAGGGTAGTATTGCGATGCATGGCAAGCCGGAGGATCTGGATCTGGCAGCATTTGAGCATTATCTCACGGTCTAGGTGGTTTAAACTAAGAAATACGGTATTACAAAAACACTCGCCCTGATTCGGAAGGAGTCCGTTCTAGGTGAGTTTTTTTTTGATGATTCATGAGCTATGTGAACGCTGGTGTTAACTAGCTCAAGGGGTGATCTAGAATCCTTGCATATTGCGGGTACAGCTTGCGAATGCATTCAGGGCATATATCATGGGTGAATTCGGCATGTGTATGCTTCTCGACAAAACTCTCCACAGTATTCCATTCATCTTCTTCATCTCTGATGCGCTTGCATACAGCACAGATCGGCAGCATTCCTCGAAGAGTTCGTATTTGGGAAGAGGCATCCTTGAGATGATGTTCAAGGTGTTTCAGGTGTGTGATATCAACGTGAGTAACGACAAGTCCTTTGAAGTCAGATTGGAGGGAGGTTTCATATAGAGATGCTTCCAGACGAAGCCATATGTAACTGTTGTCCCGCAGTATCCTGACTTCGCACACATAACCTGCCATGTTGTTGTTTAGTACTTCTTTGAGTTGATTGATAATGTTATTCATGCTGTGTGGACACGCCCCTGGAAATGACGCCATTAGATTGAAATAATTAGAACCCAGCCAATTGGTACTGGTAATACATTCATAACGGGACATCTTCTCGGGCAGAGGATGGTTGTACGAGCATATCGTTCCGTAAGCGTCAATAATGACAATGGTTGACTTGAAATCTTCGGACGAGGTCTTTATAAAAAAGGGTTCGGCTTCGGACAATAGTAGTCTCTCCCTACACTTATATTGACATTTTTAATGGATCAGAGGTGTTGTGTTGAGATTGAGTTTCTTCCAAAAAAAAGGTTGATCATATTATATACGTTCTTGCGTCATCTAACAATCATTAATCACTTACATACGTCGTTCTTTTGCGACAGCGTAAAGTGGAATTATGACGAAAAAAAGCACGCTGGCAGAGGAAGGGGGCCAGGCGTGCTTTAGATAGGGAGGGGCTTGGGAGGCCCTGAAGAGGTGAGCTGGAGGGGCCTTAGGCTTAAGCTCTTGTATGTTCAATACCGGATTCGTGGAAGGGGAAGCCCGGTATGAGGGATTGCATTGACAGAATTGAGCTCTGGAAGGGCTGGAGGCTTGCGCTTCTGGCTCTGTTCCATTCTTCTTCGAGGTCACTGTCCAGTACGCTGGACAAGGCGTCGAGATCGCGGGTTTCGATTTTTAATAGTCGTCTTGCGTGAATCAGGCATACATCCTTGGCAGCATGAAGATAACCGGAAGCTGCGTCGTCGGCGGTAACCTCAAGCTGAGTATTGATCCAGGCATGAACGACGGGGAGTGAGCCGACAGCATCATATCGATGGATAAGAGCTTCGAAATGCTCAAAGTCCATCCATGGATGCAGCGCTTTAGACAGTTTGATGAGACGCTTTCCCATGGCTCTGGAGGATTCCCGTTTGTAAGCAGGGGTTCGCTTGACGTGAAGCATCTTATCAATGAGGGCGATTCTCCACTCATCCTTCTGCTCTACTGCTGTGTAGATGGCCTTGATTGCCATGCCTTCCAACTGCACGAGACTTGGATGCAGCTCGCATCGCATGAATGTCTCCAGGTCGGTAGTCGTTTGGATCGTACCTTCCTCGATGTATGACTTAAGTCCGAAGGAATGAGAGAATCCTCCGACTTGAAGTGAGGAATCAAGCAGTTTTACATAATCAAGAAGCTTATTTCCTCTGTTCACCAGATTCGCCCCCTTATTGTGTTAAACGCGATAACCATCTTGGGTGAATTCATATGTTATGTATATGTCAATTTATCTTTGAATATCGGTATGTTTGATATGTATTTTTACATAAACATCCTTATACTGTCAATAATAAAACGGAATAATATCCTATAAACAGTTAAATACCTATTTTTAATGTAAGATATATTGACATTTACTTAACTTCACAGTCTTATCTAAAATCAAAAAATAAATTTTAAAATAATGACTTTACTTATGGTTGATAAGTGTGTATAATATATTTTGTTGGCACGAAAATGCTATACAAGATGCGCGGTCGTGGTGGAATGGCAGACACGCTATCTTGAGGGGGTAGTGGGTGTATACCCGTGGAGGTTCGAGTCCTCTCGACCGCATCATACGAAAGAGCTTGAAGCAATTTGCTTCAAGCTCTTTTTTTTGCTCAGTGTGGGTTTCGACGGGGATTACATGCAAAATTCTCATTTTAACAGCTTGGCGATATCCGCTTCAATCTTGTCCGGTGTCGTTTGTGGACTGTATCTTTTTACAATATTTCCGTTCTGATCGATAAGAAACTTGGTGAAATTCCACTTAATCGCCTTCGAGCCAAGTATACCTGGTGCACTGTCCTTTAAGTGCTTGAACAGCGGATGTGCCTCATCTCCATTGACTTTAATCTTCTCAAACATCGGGAAGCTCACACCATAGTTCATTTGGCAGAACTCTGCGATTTCATCATTTGAGCCCGGTTCTTGTTCGGCAAATTGGTTGCTGGGGAAACCGAGAATTTCAAAGGATTGGTCATTGAATTTGTCATATAGCTCCTGCAGTCCTTTGTATTGAGGGGTTAGTCCGCACTTGCTCGCTGTATTTACGATCAAGAGTACTTTTCCTTTGTACTCCTCCATGCTTAACTTCTGGCCTTTAAGTGTATTCACTTGGTATTGATAAATCGACATGCCTTCATCCATCCTTTTTATAAATTTGGAATATAAATGATGCTTGTATTGCCGTTTTCCATCAATCTCATTATATATATTGATAACAATTTAATTTTAAACAATATATGGAGAAAGTCAAACAAAGCTTAAGAATGGAGGGGGACGATTGTCGAAGGTAAACTTAGGCATTAGAATTAAACGAAATAACGAGATAAACTGAGAACAGATAAGCTGCATGCATATTGATGAATGTTTTACTCTTATTCTATCCAAAAACAACGCTAAATCGTCAAGATGAGCCGCTGAAGGAGCTTTACATCGATTTTCAACGGGTGTATGATTCATATCGTAAATCTTGAGCAAACGAACAACCGTTTATTTAAATAGTTTCTCATTGCTATGATCGCTTAATTTCTGCCTAATATGGCGGAGAGCGGGGGAACCAGAGTAAGGCAGCGTGCTTGATTCGGTGTGAGAGCCGAATGATACACGATGCATGGGGTGAATTCTGAACCGAAGATTCATGTGGAATGTCATATGGAATCATCAGGAACAGATAGGACGACTCTCACCGTCCGAATCCGACAGCTAACCTCGTAAGCTGTACAGAGCTGAACTAGAGATGTGGAAGAAATGCATGATTCTTTCCTTCACTTCGCTTAACGTGAATATTCTCTAGGTATCGTCTGTGCCAACGTTTGAGAGAGGAATGATAAATCTTGTGAGCGATCAGCCACAGAGGTTTAATCCTCTGTGGTTTTATTTATGCGCTGAATTTTTGTTGATCCAAAAAGCGGGGGACCCAGATGTGGATGCATCGATCCATGGGGTGAATTTCATGGCTATTGCCGTGAATAGGGCAATCTCTCTTGTCCGAATCCGACAGCTAACCTCGTAAGCGTAACAAAGGGAGAGGCAGCAAGCCGAGTAGCGCCTATATCGCAGGTCATGTTTTGCCATGTTCTGATATATAGGTGGGAGAGCACCGGGCATGCCTTTGATCGTCGGTGTTCTTTTTTTGTTGTCTTTTTCTATTACAGGGAGGAAATGATTGTAATGAGTGATGAAGTTATTTTAGTTACGGCACCAAATGAAGCGGCCAGAAATTTTATTCGATTATTAATGTACAAGAAGCTTTCTTTTGCTGTACTGACGAACAGTGCACAGGAAGAGAAGCAGGTCAAACGGCTTGGAGTAGAGCACATTATACGTATGGATACGGCGTTTACAAGTAAATGGCTGCTGCCTAATGCGGCGGTAGGACGTATTTTTATTTTTGAGAACAGCTTGAATCTGACCTGCCGGTTTTTGCAAATATGCAGACCCTGGACACGTAAGCCGATTACCATTATTACACAGCTGAATCATCCTCGCGGAGTATACCGCGGTATGGGCGCAGACCACGTTATTTTTACAATCAAGGGCGAAGTAGGATTTCTGTTAAATGGAGAACGGGCTGCTGTTAATTAATTGATCTGCACGCACACAGCGATAGAAGCAGGAGACTGCGGCTAATGGCTAGTGTAGGTGCTTACTATACAGTTTGCGTAATTAGATGCAGGATTGATATACTGGAGTTAAAGGAAACATAGCATGTGAGACTCGTGATATAAGCATGGGTCTCTTTTTCTATATTTACAGATGGAAAGGTAGAGAATGGCATTATGGGGAAGTTTGATCATGTGAAATGGCTCTTTTTTGATATAGGAGATACACTCGTAAATGAATGGGTTCCCGTTGATCACATTATCGGCCAATTTGTGAGAGAAGCAAATGGACTCGGGTATAACATTACAATGGAGGACGTACGCAGCAAATTTATTCAGAGCTATTCCAATTACATCGCTTCTCCCATGCAGTACGCGATTTCGGAGCTCGTGCCTTCCGAGGAGGACAGAGAGTATATCAAGCCTAGGCTTAAGTTTCAAAAGGAGCTCGAAGAGCCTTACGCTGAAGCTCGGTCTGTTCTTGAGCAGCTGGGCGAACGCTATAGGATCGGTATCGTGGCTAACCAAAGTCCGGGTACGGAAGAGCGGCTGGAGAAATATGGACTTCGTTCTTATGTAGATGTTATTGCATGTTCGGCCGAACAAGGCTTGTCTAAACCAGATGTGCGCTTATATCAATATGCACTGAAAACAGCCGGAGCTGAGCCCTCGGAATCCATCATGATCGGGGATCGTATTGATAATGATATTATCCCAGCCAAATCGCTTGGAATGATTACGATTCGAATTATGCAGGGTTACGGCCGCTACCAGCCTTTCACGAATGATAAGGATACACCGGACTATACTGTGAATAATCTGAACGCACTGACGGCCCTGCTTCTATAAACCTAATAATAAACTGAGGCTTATACAGCAGATAGTAGCTGCTGTGCAGAGGGACTGCGCTCCGATGGTTAGCAGCAAGCTAACAGCTGGGGCGCAGTTTTCCTGCGTTCAGGGAGTTGGTTCAAGAGTGACAGGCGGCTTATTCTAAAATAGGCAGGACATCCTCCCACACTGCGTCAAGGATAGACTGTATACGATCTTCCTCACTGTTAACAGCAATCACGGCTCTCCGGTCCGGTATGATCACGAGCAGCTGGCCGTGTGCACCATCCCCTCGATATGCTCCGTGAGAACACATCCAAAACTGACAGCCATAGCCGAGCGACCAGTCTCCTTCGCCGACAGAATCAATATGCTTGCGAGTCGCAAATTGAATCCATTCTGCAGGCACCAGCTGCTTGCCCTCGTAAGCCCCCTCATCCAGCAGCATTTGGCCGAATCTGCTTAATTCTTCGGTGCTGATCACGAGGCCTGCACATCCCAAAGTGACCCCGAGAGGCGAGGTTTCCCATTCCACATGATGTATACCCAGAGGATCAAACAAGCGGGAGTTCAAATAACGGTGGACCGTCTCACCGACGGCTGCCTGAATCAACGCCGAGATCATGAATGTATCGCCGCTGCTGTAAGTAAACTGTTTGCCGGGAGGGCGGTTCAGCGGCAGGGACAAATAGTATTTTGCCCAATCCTTCTCCGTCAGTGACTGCCGCTCCGGCAGCCATAGCGGTGGAGAGTCGTGTCCCGAAGACATCCGTAACAAATCATAAAGGGTGAGCTCATCCGGAGAAGGAAGCTGCGGATCCTGAGAGCGGTAAGTGGTGTTGTAGTTGAAAAATTCACCGAGCTTTGTATCCAGTGTGAGCTTTCCTTCCTCGATGGCAAGACCAGCGGCCATGCATGTAAATGATTTGCTGATTGAATGCTGCTGACGACGCATGTCTTGATCACGGTTCCATTCTCCAACCAGCCCGCCATCCTGCAGCACACGAATCGAAAAGACATTTAAGTCTTGTGATCTAATCTTCTTCTCAAAGCCGCTCAATGTACGTATCATAGTTTCCTCCATTCCTAATTCGCCAGCATGGATCTGACACAGGTTTCAGTACAAGTCATAGCTTCGAAACGTTTAGAACAGGGAATTAATTTCATAAATCAGCTTAAGGGAGATTAGGAGATTGATTCCAGTCCTCTGAATTTCGTGAAATATGGTATTACAGGCTCATTTGAAAGTCAATATCTTCAGCTGTGCTTTTTAGAGATCGGTAAAAAACCATGTAAACTGCATTGACAATCTTCAAGAGAAGAGCTTATGATAGGAATCGAAACGATTCGAAGAAAGCGATTCCAAATGACTTTATCATCGAAAAACAGAGGAATAACCGTAGAATAGTATGGTGAAACGATTCGAAAAAGTGGATCAGAAAGGAGATTTTTATGGCCTATATAGCAGTAGAGACAGGTTCGCCGACGCTTCGTATGACGACAAGCATCCATGTCATCTCTCCAACAGAATATGGGGAACGACCGAGTTGTACGCTTTATTTGCTCCACGGTGCAGGAGATAATGCGAGCACTTGGCATCGTATGACCACAATGGAGACGTATGCGCAGAAATATGGATGCACAGTCATCATGCCGGAGGCCAATCGAAGCTACTATACCGATATGGCGTATGGACTCGATTATTTTTATTACATCACGGAGGAGCTGCCCAGGACTTGTGCCAATCTCATCCACATGAACCAGGATCCCGAACTGACTTATGTCGCAGGATTGTCGATGGGAGGATACGGAGCACTTAAATGCGGGCTGACTTATCCAGAACGTTACCGTAAAGTCGTTTCATTTTCAGGGGTGACGGATATCCAGCAGAGACTGCACAGAAGTGACATGACCACTGACTTGATCAAGGAGATGCAAGGGGTATTCGGCACAAATCTGGAGGTACAGCCGCATGAAGATTTGTATGCGCTTGCCCGGGCTAGGGCTGAAGAAGGGACCCGTCTTCCATCCATACTTTGCTGCTGCGGGAGTGATGATCCTTTTATAGACATGAATCGAGAATTTGCCGCTTCTATGAATCATTCAACTTATAAATTCAAGTATGTAGAGAGCCCGGGAGCTCATGACTGGTCTTTCTGGGAAAGGCATTTAAGTACTGCTTTTGAATTTCTTTTTGAAGAAGCTTAAGAAGATTAGATCTATGAAGAGTGAGGAGATGCAAATTGAAACCAGCTGCTCTAGAGTCTGGGTCTGGTAAAAAAGTAAAGCCAGATCCAACCAGAAGCCGAAGACTGTTCTCAGAGATCTGGAAACACCGTATGACTTATACCCTGCTCATACCAGGGTTAATCTGGCTCATCCTGTTTGCTTATCTGCCGATGGGCGGGTTATCGCTCGCATTCAAGGAATATAAAGCGAACCTGGGCATATGGGGAAGTCCTTGGGTCGGCTTCGAGAATTTTGAATACGTGTTCAGAGACCCTGCCTTTATTGATGCGGTATGGCGAACGTTATATATCAACATTTTGAAGCTGGTCGTCCAGTTCCCGTTTCCGATATTGCTGGCACTGATGCTGAATGAGCTTCGGATGCGAAGAACGAAAAAATTATTCCAGACCGTATTTACGTTTCCGCACTTCCTGTCCTGGATTATCGTCTCGGGGATTGTCATCAATGTCCTCGCTTACGATGGACTGGTGAACAGTGCGCTTGCATTAGTCGGCCTGCCAACGATTAATTTCCTGGGATCAGAGGATACCTTCGTGCCGATGCTCCTGCTCACAGATATTTGGAAATCAACAGGCTGGGGAGCCATCATCTATCTGGCGGCCATATCAGGAATTGATCAGGATCAGTACGAGTCAGCTCAGATTGACGGTGCCTCAAGACTGCAGCAGATGTTCCGGATTACGCTGCCGAATATTCTACCGACGATTACAGTCATGTTCATCTTGAATGTCGGCGGGCTGATGTCTTCCGGTTTTGATCAGATCTTCAACCTTGCGAATGCAGCGACACAGAATGTGTCCGAAGTCCTTGATGTCTATATTTATCGGATCACCTTCCAGTCCTCGACGGACTTTTCATTCTCGACTGCAGTCAGCCTGTTCCGCTCACTTGTGAACATGTTCCTCTTGCTGGCAGCGGACCGGGTAGCTAAGAAGCTGGGTGGAGACGGGTTGTTCCGATAGGAGAGGAGAATAAACTGATGAGCACGATAGCTAGAAAAAAACCAAAGTTCCTGAGCAATAAAATGACGTTTATCGATTATTTTATCCTTTTCGTTCTGAGTATGATGGCGCTGCTGATCTTAATTCCTTTTTGGAATGTCATTATGATCTCGTTCGCAACGCCGAAGGAGTATGCGGAGAATCCGCTGCTCATGTTTCCTAAAGAGTTCACATTTGATTCTTATACAGCACTCTTTGCTGATGGAAGTATCCTGACCGGATATTGGAATACAACCAAGCTGCTTGTGATTGGGCTGCCACTCAGTTTGTTTTTAACGACAAGCATGGCTTATGGCCTTAGCCGCAATAAATTTCCGGGCAAGAAGCTGATCTTCTTCCTTGTTCTTTTTACGATGATTTTTAATGGGGGCATTGTACCTCTCTATCTTGTCATGAAATCACTGCATCTGACAGGGACATTAATGTCCGTCATTCTTGCAGGCAGCTTCAGTGCCTTTAATATGATCCTGATGATGAATTACTTTCATAGCCTGCCGGAATCACTGATGGAATCAGCCAGGCTCGATGGTGCCGGTGAATGGAGAATTTTGTTCTCGGTTGTACTTCCCCTTGCTGCACCGATCATAGCAACGATTACTTTGTTCTATGGTGTAGCGTATTGGAACAGCTGGTATGACGCCATGATCTTCCTGAGGAGACAGGATCAGCTGCCGCTGCAAAATGTGCTGAGGGCCATTATCGTGGAATCCTCGACCAATGCGTCGAATGCATCGAGTGTGGAGGCGGTAGGAAAGAACTCGTTCTCTACGGGAATGAAGATGGCCGCTGTCTTTGTGACCATGGTTCCGATTATGTGCTTCTTCCCGCTGCTTCAGAAGCATTTTGCCAAAGGGGTACTAACAGGGGCAATCAAGACCTGATCATACATTGATATTTTTCATTCAGCTTCTATATCAAACATGGGGGTATAACATGAAAACAAATCAGAAGAAATTGTTGAAATCTGCACTGGTAACCATGATGTCGCTTGTTCTGCTCATCATGACAGCTTGTTCCAGCGGAGGAGCATCCGGTGGCAACGAAAAGGATGAGAATGGAAACTATGTGGACAAAATGACGGTTTCCGTAGCCAGTACAATTCAATTGAAGGAAGGGCAGCTGGACAATGAATTCCATCAGTTTTGGATGGATAAGTACAACATCGACTGGGAGTACAACTTTATTGAGTGGGATTCCTGGGGGGAGAAGCTTCGTCTATGGATCAACTCCGGTGACCTGCCAGATGTAGCGACATGGAACTACGTGCATGGGGATGCGATGAATTATATCGATCAAGGACTGCTGTATGAATTCCCAGAAGATTGGAAAGAGCGCTGGCCCAACGTGGCAGCAGCCTATGAGCTGACCGGCCTTGGTGAGCAGCTGGAGGAGCTGACTGGCGGTACGTATTTGCTGCCACGACCCGTGTACTACGAGAACAAGCCGGCAGATCCGCTGGTCAACCAAATCGGCGTTATTGCACTTCGGAAGGACTGGGCTGATGCAGTAGGGTTTGAGCTGAAGGATGCTTACACTACGGGTGAGCTTATGGAATACGCAAGACTTGTGAAAGAGCAGGATCCAGGCAATGTAGGTTCTAATCTGGTGCCCTTGTCCTTTAATGCGGATGATGCACTGACGAACATGATCATGCCGAACAGTGCGCATTCACGAGTAGAGTCTGCTTTCTACAAAGGCGAGGATGGGAAGTATCACTGGGGAGCTGCTGATGAAGAGACGCTTACAGGTCTTAAGCTGATGCAGGAGGCATATAAAGAAGGCTTGCTCAACCCTGAGTTCTATACGTGGAAGAACAGTGAAGGCAGCGACAACTTCAGAGTAAGCGGAACCGCTGCTGTGACAAGTCTTGGCGGTCTAGCTTCTTATAGACAAGACGTCGACACCGCTATGAGAAAGAACCTGGGCGTAGAGAGTGATGAGCTTGTTCATACCGCAATCGTACTGGGTGATGACGGTAAATACCGCAATCTGGAGCAGGCCAATTTCTGGTCCGCACTGATCTTCTCTCCGGATATTGATGATGCCAAGTTTGAACGCATTATGGATATGCTCGATTATACGACCAGTGAGGAAGGACAGCTGATCCTTAACATGGGATTTGAAGGAACGGATTGGGAGTATGACGAGAATGGCAATCTGAAGAGCCTGCTGGAGAATGGAACAAGTCTGGAGGATAAATATCCGAGCCGGTTTGAAGGGTTGTATCTGCTCGGCGACGACTTCAGCATGATTAACCCTGCCATTAAAGAAGATTACCGTGAGAGAGCTCTCACTCATTACCAGAACAAGGCGAAGCTTGGTGAAGAAGGCGGCGCACTCGCGGAGTATGACTGGACTGTGCAGCTGTACGATTCCAAAGCGAAGAATCAAGCCTCCTTCGACTATGCGACAGAGTATACGAATCTGATCCTTAAGGAAGGCGACCTGGAAGCGAACTGGAGAGCATGGGTAGAGAGCAAAATGTCGCTTGTACAGCCTGTGCTGGATGAGCTGAATGCGCTGTAGGGTGGAAATACATCAGTATATAGAGAGAGTGGACAGGAGGAACACACTTACACATGACGACATTGACAAATGCGAGAAGAAGAGTGCAGGCAGGCGATTTGTCCTTTACTTTTTGGGATAGCGGAGATTTATTTCAAGCGGTAAGCGGCAAGGTGATGATCAATCAGCTGATGCTGAGCCCCTTAGACGGTTCACTGAACAATATTTACCTGCGTATTCATTCTGAAAATGGTATTGAGGCGTACCCTTTATTGGGTATCCACTCGGATAGCCATGTTTATCAAAAAGGGAATTGTCTAGAATGGACAGGAACTGTGCGAAGCATCGCTTATACAGTAACCTTTGCTCCGACAGATCAAGGTGTGTGGTTCTGGGAAGTAACACTTCAAGGTGAAGAGCAGAAGGTGGATGTGATCTACGGCCAGGACGTTGGAATTGCCGATACGGGAGCTGTACGCAGCAATGAGGCCTACTTGTCTCAATACATTGACCATACCGTATTTGAAGATGCCGAGAAGGGGTATGTCGTATGCTCCCGGCAAAATCAGCCGCAAGGCGGAACTTTCCCATATCTTCAGCAAGGATCCTTGACGGGTGCAGCAGGCTACTCGACAGACGGTTTCCAGTTCTATGGACTTACCTATAAAGAGACGAATATACCCGAAGCACTGCAGAACAAGACACTTGCTAATGAAGTATATCAGTATGAATTCGCATATACAGCTCTGCAATCCGAGCAGACGGTGCTTGCGGGCGAAGCTTCATTCGTATTTTATGGACTGTTCCGGCCTCATCACGAACAAGCCATTACCGAACTGGAATACAAAGAAGTGGTAGATGATGCATGGAATACTTTTAAATCTCATAAAAGACAGAATGAAAAGTCTTCAGCTCATAAACTGCCAGACACTTACTATAAGCCGCAGATTGGTAAGACACTCGCCGGACGCTCCTTGACTGATGAGGAAGTAGATCAGCTGTTCCCTGCCGCTGGGCGGCATGAGGTAGAGTATAAGGATGGGCAATTGCTTGCATTCTTCACAGATACCTACGAGCATGTGGTGCTAAAAAGCAAGGAAATGCTGGTCGAGCGCCCTCACGGTCATATTCTGATGAGCGGGAACAATGTGAAGCTTGGAGCAGAAGTGTTAACTACAACGTCTTATATGTATGGAATATTCAATTCCCATGTTGTTGTGGGCAACACGAACTTCAACAAGCTCATGAGTAATTCGCGCAGCGCATTGAATATTCCGAAGACATCGGGACAACGGATATATATAGAGTTAGACGGCGAGTATCGTTTATTAACGATGGCTTCACTGTTTGAAATCGGATTTAACTACGTTCGATGGTATTATAAATTGAAGGATGATATGCTCGTTATCACGAATTTTACATCAGTGGACCGTCCAGAGGTTCAGCTTCAGGTTCGTTCTGAGAGCGGGAACAGCTATCGGTATTTGGTATCCAATCAGATGACGATGAACGTAAATGAGTATGAAGTGCCTGTGCACTATTCAGAGAAGGAAGGCAAGCTGATAATTAAGGCGGATTCCTCTGCGGTAAGTCATGAAGTGTATCCTGAGCTGTCTTATACCATGTGGATGGATGGGGCGGAGCTTCAGGTTCATGACGAGACTTGTCTGGCTGAAGGAATCGTACGGGGTGATGCTTCTCTCACTGTTCTGCAAATTTCGGCTAGTCATAGCTGGACCTTAACGATGCAGGGATTGCTGGACGGCAAGTCACTACCCTCGATTACTCCTGATTTTATGGAAGAGAAAGAGAAGTATCGTGAATTTTTCCGCAGTGTCATGAATGGGTTTCATCTAAAATTCCCTGATTCAGAGCGGTCTGAAGCGTTATTCAAAGTGAATTCACTTGCCTGGTGGTATACGCATAATATGCTGGTTCACTATTCGGTTCCGCACGGACTTGAGCAATACGGAGGTGCCGCATGGGGGACGAGGGACGTATGCCAAGGTCCTGTGGAATATTTCATGGCAACACAGAAGTATGAACAAGTTCGTGACATTCTTAAAATGGTATATGCCCATCAATATGAGGATGACGGAAATTGGCCGCAGTGGTTCATGTTTGACCAATATAACCAAATCCAGCAGGAAGAAAGTCATGGCGACATTATCGTATGGCCACTCAAAGTGCTCAGTGATTATCTAAATGCGACACAAGATTACGGTATTCTGGATGAACGGGTTCCGTACACGTTAAAGCACAGCTTTGATTTTACTGAAGATACCTCTACCATTCTGGAGCATGTTCAGAAAGAAATCGGTTATATCCAGAGTCATTTCCTGCATGATACGTACCTATCGTCCTATGGAGATGGAGATTGGGATGATACGCTGCAGCCGGCTAATGCCCAGCTCAAGCAATACATGGTCAGCAGCTGGACAGTAGCTCTTACTTATCAAACGCTTCGACAGCTGTCACAGGCGATGAAGTCTGTTCAGAGTACCCTTGCACAAGAGCTTCTGAACCTATCCGAAGGTATTAAGCGGGACTTCCAGAAGTACATGCTAAATACGAATGTCATACCGGGCTTCATCTATATGGAGAATCTAGAGGATATAAAGCCTATGCTCCATCCTTCCGATGAGGAGACGGGGATTCAGTATCGTCTGCTTCCGATGACGAGAAGCATGATTGCTGAACTGCTCAGTCCGGAGCAGGCCAAGTCCCATTACGAATTGATAAAAACACGTTTATTTTGCCCGGATGGCGTAAGACTGATGAACAGACCTGCCGTGTATGCCGGAGGGGTGAGCACACATTTCAAACGGGCTGAGCAGGCGTCCAACTTCGGGCGTGAAGTCGGTCTGCAGTATGTACATGCCCATATAAGGTACGTTGAGGCCATGGCCAAGCTGGGCTATAAGGATGAGGTGTGGAGCGGTCTTGGTTTAATTAATCCGATTGGTATCACCAAAGTGGTTCCAAATGCGGAGCTGCGGCAAAGCAATGTTTATTTTAGCAGCTCTGATGGTAAATTCAGCAACCGATATGAAGCTCAGGAACGCTTCGATGAGCTTAGAGCTGGAAAAGTCAAAGTAAAGGGCGGATGGAGAATATACTCCAGCGGTCCGGGAATTTATATGAACCAGCTCATTTCAAATGCGCTCGGCATACGCCAGGACGAGCAGGATCTGATAATTGACCCCGTGCTGCCGTCTGACCTGGATGGTATGGAGTTTGATTTTGAAATAGCGGGCAAAAGAGTAACTTTTGTGTATCATCTTGGCGATCATCAATCTGCACGAATTGTTATAAATGGCAGGGACGCTGAATTGAATCGAGAAGATCATCCCTATCGGGTTGGCGGGGTTCGCATTGAACGCCATGTGCTGGATAGCGAGCTGAATCAGCAGCTGAATGTAATAGATGTTTATATGTAAATTTCTTATCTTTATCAAAGATAGCTATAAGCAAATAACAAGGCTTGGTTACAAATGAGGGAGCGAGGACTATTGGTCAGTATTAAGGACATTGCCAAAAAAGCCGGGGTTTCTATTTCTACGGTCTCTTATGCCCTTAATGGGAGCAACAAGGTGACGGACGAAACAAGCTCTAAAATTCTGGCCATTGCCAAAGAATTGAATTATGTGCCGAATGCGGCAGCACGTAATTTGAAAAAGCGGGAGACAAAAATCGTTGGTGTATTTCTAACGGACTTCCGTGGAGACGTATATGGTGATCTTCTTCATGGGATGAAGGAAATCAGTAACTTACAGGGATATGATCTGATTGTATGCAGCGGCGAACAATCTCACAAAATGCTGCCAGAGCGCATGATCGATGGTGCGATTATATTGGATCAGATGTTTGCCAGCGAGGAACTGCTGAAATATGCGGATTTGGGTCATAAGATCGTTGTGCTGGACCGCGAGCTCGATCATCCGAACATTAACCAGGTGCTCCTGGATAACAAAGCAGGCGCTACCCTGGCGATGGAGCATCTGATCGAACTCGGACATAAGAAAATATATGTTGTGACCGGTCCGGAAGGCTCTTACGATTCCATGCAGCGGATGAAAGCAGTGCGTATGGTCTCGGAGCGCTCTCATGATGTGGAATGTATCGAGATCAGCGGCAACTTCGAGAAAACCGGGGGAGAGAAGGCCGCTGAACAAATTATTGCTGAATACAAAGAGCCGGTTGCTGTGTTCTGTCTAAATGATGAGATGGCCATCGGATTATGGAATCGAATTTCGGAAACGGATCTGAAGATCGGTGAGCATATCCATCTGATCGGGTTTGATAATATTGAGCTGGCAGGCTATATGCAGCCACGATTATCTACTATTAACTACTCTAAGCAAAAATGGGGAGCTCTCGCTGCGGAGCAGCTCCTTAAGCTGCTCTCCGGAGATACGGTGGAGAATGAGCGGATATACGTAACTTTGGTGAGGGGAGAATCTGCTAATCGAGTCTGATTGGAAGTTATCGTGCATGCTCGTATGTTTAATTTCTGCGGAACAAGGTTAAGAAAAAAGCATAGGCAAGCGGATGCTGCAACAGGTGCTGCATCAGATACAGCATATGATATTGCATCAAGAGGATATGCAGCTTGCTATGGTTCGCTCTTGCCTTCCTGTTATGAATAACAGAGCAAAGAGCAGTGCACGATAATCCAAGATTACAGATGAGAAGGAGCGATTATAATGGAAGCATTGTATACAGCAACAGCGACAGTACGCGGTGGCAGAGACGGTAAATTCGAAACATCGGATGGTGTATTGCGTCATGACTTGTCGACTCCGAAGGAGCTCGGAGGTGCAGGCGGCAATGCAACGAATCCGGAGCAGCTGTTCGCAGCTGGATATGGAGCATGCTATGAGAGCGCCCTTTCCAACATCGCCCGCAAAGAAGGCGTGAAGCTCAGTGATGTTGAAGTAACCAGCAACGTTATGATCGGTAAGGACCCGCAGGATGACGGATTCCAGCTCGCGGTTCGTCTGGATGTCAAAATTCCGGGTATAGACCGCGCACAGGCAGAGGAACTGGCGAAAAAAGCGCATGAGTTCTGTCCTTACTCCAAAGCGACACGTGGTAATATTCCGGTTGAGCTTAATGTAATTTAAGGTCGATCTGATCTCGTTTAAAATGCCGGGCTCTTGCATAAACGCTGGAGTTCCCGGCTTTTTTAATGATTATATTTCTGAAAATTTTCAGATAATAGGAACGTTTATTCATTTTTCGTGTATAGGGATTTGACATCAGGGTTAAAATTCTTTAATATGACTAAGTACTAATGCGCTACGTGGCATGAATAAATTTGAAATCACAGGTGATTACATGTCTTATAGACCACAGATTGTAGACTTAACAACTGCCAGCCGAAATGAAGAAGCCGGACTTTACGAGTTTACAATGAAGCTCGCGGACGGAACACTGTGCCGTGTATTCTATTCCCGTGATCCGGAATGGAAAATGACAAGCATCAGCCGTCTTCAGAAGACACCTTGTCCGGTATGCCGCAAAGACTTTATCTGCAAGTGCATGGAGAAGTTTGCAGGCGAGATTCATGAGCAAATTCAGGATAATCAATTGATCGAACAAGCGACGAAGTAAGAAGCAGATTCGATGATGAGCGACTAGGAAGAGCATCCTAGCGCTTTTTTTCTATATATGTGATATGCATTCATTATAATCCGGGAGAGATGAAGGATGCAGAATTATAGCGACAAGCATATCGTCCTCATTGATGGTGTGTGTCATTTGTGCCAGGGTATAACGAAATGGATTATTCAGCGGGATTCGGAAGGTGTATTCTACTTTGCTTCGCTTCAATCTGAAGTCGGAAGACGTTTACTGGAGCAGGGCGGATTATCCGTGGATGCCATGGATACCTTTGTATATATTGAAAAAGGAGTATATCACACGCGCTCCACAGCTGCGCTGAAGGTAGCCCGAAGATTGAAGTTTCCATATTACTTGGCTTATGGCTTCATAGTTGTACCAAAGTTTATTCGAGACATTATGTATAATTTCATTGCCCGCAATCGCTATCGCTGGTTCGGACGAGATGGGGAAGATGCCTGTATGCTGCCGACACCGGAGATTCGGGAACGTTTCTTATAAGTAATAAGGCATAAAATATGATTTTAGCCGCCTTTCAGTATAATGGAAAGGCGGCTTTTAGAATGCGTATATTGCTAGAGCTGTGAAAGCTGCCAAAGAGGCTGGATGCTCCAGCCGGCGTATCCACAGGATTATTTTTTGGGTGCACGAAAACCAGCCAGCTCAGCCTCTTCCTCCGTACAGAACCATTCCTCGGGTATGGTTGCTGTATATTGAGGGGACTCCTGGGTGTGATATATTTTTTCTCCACTGGAGTTGATATTGCCCTTGATGGTACAGGAACGATCCGGCTGTTGATCGGAATTGACATTAGCTCCACTGTCGTTATTCGAATCTGCGACCGTCTCAGATTCATATTCGTCCTTGTGGAAACCGTCCTCCTGGACGTAATTTTCGTATTCCCATATACCGATGGCTGCACGCTGACTTTCTTTCTGTATGGCTTCGAACTGATCCACATATCGCACATTTGGCGGATAAATATAGGCGACTCTTGCATAGCCTTTTTCAAGCAATGATTCCTGAAGCATGACACCATCGACGTATACATAAGCAAGCAGTCTAGAATATTTGTCCCGGTTCTGCCCAATGTCAAACTCCAGCTCGATCTTGTCAGCTTGTTCAAGTACCTGTTTGGTATACTCTTTCGCTTCAATGCCGAGAGGCTGAACACCGAGCTTCGGATGAGAGGTCTCCGGGGTATCCACGAGCAGCATACGAACAGATTGGCTCTTGCCTTCGTAGATGACTTTGAATGTATCTCCATCTACGGCTCGATCCAGTGTAACGGGTACCCTGGGAAATTCATGCTCATCTTGCTGCGTACAGCCTATCATAATTACAAAGAGGCATAGAATGCTTAAGATTGCCCACTTCTTCGACACATTGATCACTCCATTCTAAGGTGTTGTTATGTAGGCAGCAGGCATTTCAATAGTGTACTATATAAGATGAGAAAAGGGAACGGATGTTTGATTCCGTAATAAATAATCATAAAATGTGCTTGCTCAGCATGGAATATTATGCTAATCTAGCATTAAATTAAACAGCACGTGACGGAAGCACCGTCCATTATACCGTAGGAGATACGGGAAATGGACGGTGCTTTTTTTCGTTGTGCTGGAAGGGAGAGATGCATCTGATCATAAGGAAGATTGTACTGGCAAGCAGAACGCGTGAGTACGTTGATGCGGTGCTCGATTACGTGCAAGGAAGTGAATATTCAAGGAAGTTTCATGTAACGGCCTTCTCGCAACCGGAAGCGATGATGAGATATATGAATGAACAGACTCGTGCATCGATGCCGGATTTAATCGTTGGTGAATTGGAATTTATAGAGCTAATGCGGGATGGATTAGATCAAGCGCGTGTCCCGATCCTATTGCTGGCAGAGCAGGATTCACCTGACGGAGATCTGCCCCTCGTGATGAAGTACCAGCCCTTATCTGCTCTGCTTGGAGCCTTGGAAGAAGCTGTTTCAAGCTCAGGCAACGTTCGTTTAGTCAGCAGATCCGGAGAGGAGTCATTGGTGATTGGGGTCACGTCGGCTTCCGGGGGCTGCGGCAAAACGACAGTTGCTTTAAACCTTGCGAAGCAGCTAGGCCGTGCGGGGTATTCGGTATTTTATTTGAACCTGGAAACACTCGACAGCACCAAGCCTTTTCTTCAGACAAGCCTTCAGGCGGGAAGCGAGGAAGAGCTGGGAGAAGCCTTTTCCAGACTTATGTATCTTATCAGAGCACGGCGTTCAGGAGGAAAGGCTTCGGAACAGAGAATTGATGTCAGATCCTATGTCATGTGGAATGAACAGATTAAATCCCATTATTTCTACCCGGCCAGGAATCGGAATGAGCTGCGCCAGCTCACAAAGTCGGATGTGCACGCACTATTAGAAGTGCTGATTGCATCAGAGCATTATCAATATATCATTACTGACCATGACTCGGTATGGGATGAGAGAGCAGAGGCCTTAATGGATAGATCCCATCTGTTGATCTGGCTTCTGTCTGATGATATCCATACGCTGGCTAAGGCTTCGGCGTGGATGAAATATCAAGAGCAGCTTGATCCGATAAGGACGGGGCAGATTCAGGAGAAGTCCACTTATGTCATTAATCGGTATACGGGAACGGTTGTAAATACGATGCCTGATGAATATATGCATACCGGCTTATATTTGCCATATATTCCATCGTGGAAGCAGATGAAAGAGCCGGAATTGCTGCTCGGGTCACCGATTTATCAAAAAGAAATGCGAAGATTATGCGATGCTGCCGGAATGCTGCAGAAGGAATATTCGCCATGATGGATACTTCGTTTAGAGAACTTAGGAATTCTATTCGTTCGACGCTTGATGTTACTTCTGCGGCAGGTGACTCGGAGCTGATGGAGCATATTGAGGCAAGGGTATTCCGCCATTCCGGGCTCCTTCATCTAACCTCCGGTGAGAAACATGCTCTCATCCGAAGGCTGTATGATTCCTTTCGCGGACTTGATGTGCTTCAGCCGCTGATCGATAATCCCCATATTACAGAAATTATGATTAACGGTCATACGGAGATATTCATTGAAGAAAGGGGGGAAGTGCGCCAGGCACCTGTCACGTTTGAATCGGAAGAGAGGCTGCAGGATATCATCCAGACGATCGTCTCCGGAGTCAACAGAATCGTGAATGAATCCTCACCCATCGTGGATGCCAGGCTAAAGGACGGCTCAAGGGTGAATATCGTGCTGCCGCCAGTTGCGTTAAAGGGACCCACGATGACAATCCGTAAATTTCCGGACAAGCCAATGACAATGGAGGATCTTGTTCGAATAAGAGCCATTAGCGATGAAGCGGCGGAGCTGCTCCGCAAGCTTGTTCGAAGCAAATACAACATGTTTATCAGTGGAGGCACGGGCTCAGGGAAGACAACCTTTCTTAATGCATTGTCTCAGTTCATCCCTCCGGATGAAAGAATCATTACGATTGAAGATTCAGCAGAGCTTCAGATCGTTACTGTTCCGAATCTGGTATCGCTGGAGACCCGAAATGCAAATACGGAGGGAAAAGGAGAAATTTCCATTCGGGATTTAATCCGCTCCTCTCTGCGAATGCGTCCTAACCGAATCATTGTCGGTGAGGTTCGGGGAAGTGAGGCGCTGGATATGCTGCAGGCCATGAACACCGGGCATGAAGGATCACTGTCCACGGGCCATGCAAACAGTATTCCGGATATGATCTCACGACTGGAAACGATGGTGCTCAGCGGAGCTGACTTACCCGTTGCAGTTGTTAGACAGCAGATCGCATCTGCCATTGATATTGTTATTCATCTATCACGTCTCAGGGACCGCTCTAGACGAGTGACAGAGATTAGTGAGGTTGTTGGCTTGAAGGATGGGGAAATACAGCTGAATTGTTTGTACCGTTTCCAGGAGCAGAATGAAGTAGATGGACATATTATAGGCCAGCTTGCACGTTCGGCTGGAGTGCTTGTCCATCAAGATAAACTCAAGGCAGCAGGAATTCAAGAACCTTCTCTTGAGGCAGAGAATGAGGTGAGGAACGCTTGAATCATCAAATGGGAGCCGCGAGGGTGACAGCGAAGACGGCGAATGCTTCGGCTCATCAGAAGCTTCCGCGCTATATGGAGCACAATCTGTCCTATCGACAGAGAGCTGGCTGTATCGCGGCAAGTGCAGTTCTGTTTTTCGGGATAGGCTATCTGTTTTACCATCACTGGGCTCTCGGTTTGCTCCTGTCATCCGCAGCTCTTCTCACACCGAAATACTATAATGTCTATCTGCTCAACAAGAGAAGAGAGGCGCTTAGTCTTCATTTTAAACAGGCGCTGTATTCCTTATCCTCATCTCTTGCCGCAGGCAAGTCGGTTGAGAATGCCTTTCGCGAGGCGGTGCATGATCTACGAATGCTGGACCCTCAAGCAGACCACGATCTCATTAAAGAGCTGATGATCATATGTACTAGAATGGAATACGGCGAGCCTATTGAAGATGCGTTAAGAGACTTCGCTGACCGGGCCCAGATGGAGGATATCACGAATTTCGCAGATGTATTTGTTACTTGCAAACGTACGGGCGGTGACTTGGTTGAAGTTGTGCGCCGAACCTCATCCGTCATCGGAGAGAAGCTGGATATCAAGCAGGAAATCGCTGTAACTATTTCGCAAAAGAAGTTTGAATCCAAGGCCATGTTTGCAGCACCCTTCTTATTTTTGATTTTTTTAAGTCTGACTTCACCTGATTTCCTGACACCACTCTATACCGGGGCTGGATATATCATATCGAGTATTGCACTTCTTATTCTATTTGGCTGCTTCATCTGGGTTCAGCGAATTATGGATGTAAGAGTGTAGGGAGATTGAACCATGATTATTGTATGCAGTGTTCTTACTGTCGTTGTACTCGCTCTAGGCTGGATTATCTTTAACAAACGGGCAGGCTCGAGATACCGCGTATTGGATTCTATTGAAATGCAAGGTATGCGGTTTCGAAGACTTCATGCTCCTTTTCTAGAGTTGATAGAGAAGCTGCAGTTAACCAGAAAGCTGCCCATGCTGGTGTACCGGATACAGCACTCGGTACAAAGAGTCTATGGACTGAAGCATAGCAATGAGAAGACCTTACTGTTCATTGCTGAAATGCTCGTTTATAGCTGGCTGTCTCTGATCGCTGGGGCTCTCCTCACTCTAGTGCTGGAGGGAGATCCTTTGGGTCTCATCGCCGGAGCATTGCTTGCAGGCGTAATTCCGTTTGCCCAAATGAAGGATCTGCATCACAAGGTTAAGCTGCGGGAGCAGGATATCTTAATGGAGCTTCCAGAATTTCTGAACAAAATTGTCCTGCTCGTTAGCGCCGGCGAAACGGTGCAAAGAGCGATTTTGCATTGCACGGAACGAAAGAAAGGATCTGCTCACCCGCTCTATATCGAGCTGGGTCAGATGGTGGGAGAGTGGAACAACGGGTACTCTTTTCAACAGGCATTTGAGCAGTTTAGCAAACGTTGTGGAGTGCAGGAGGTTTCCATATTTACCACGACCGTACTTCTCAATTTTAGACGAGGCGGGGGAGATTTTGTCCTCTCACTCCGTGATCTATCCAGAGTGCTGTGGGACAAGCGTAAATCACTCAGCAGAACACGTGGTGAACAAGCTTCTTCCAAGCTTGTATTTCCAATGGTGGTGATCTTTTTGGTCATTGTTGTTATGGTTGGAGCTCCGTCATTTATGATGATGAATTTATAGGGGGATACGATAATGTTAGCATTATTCAAGCGCAAACTGACAGATTTTTGGAACGAAGAGGATGGGCTAGGGACACTTGAGATGATCCTCATTATAGGTGTGATCTTGATCGTAGCTCTTATTTTTAAGGATCAGATTCAGGCTTTGGTTGAGAATTTGCTTGAGAGTGTTACGAGCAAAAGTAATGAATTCTTCTAAAGGCAGCGGCCATCTGAAAGGAGAGGAGGGGAGCTTCACGATTGAAGCTTCTCTCGTATTTCCCGTCATTCTGTTGTCGTTATGTGTGCTCATGTTTTTTTGTGTGCTGCTGTACCAGAAATCAGCACTTCTGCAGTATGCTTCAGCAGCGTCAGAACGTGCCTCATACAGCTGGGATAACAGTCATAAGGACGCTAAGACTGGATCCTACCCGGAAGGGGAAACCGATCCTCTGTATTGGCGTTTTTCTGACGATCATATGATTGGCGCGCTATTCGGTTCAGCCAGCGGTGGTCAAATTACAACAATGGAGCTCCCTGGAGGAGCTGAAAGTGAAGAGCTGCCAATGAAGAAGCTGAGTCAATCGGGTGCAGCTCTGCCTGTGTTGTACAGTGGTCAGATGGAATACGCGAATAAGATGCTCGACCGTCAAGTGTGGACCAAGCTGAACCAAAATGTGAGGCTGCCTATGCTCGATTTTTTATTCTCAGGTGATCCACGGATACAACATTCAGGCAAATCCACGGTTGTAGAACCTGATGAATTCATTCGAAATGTCGAGCTTATGCGGTATTACGGAGCGAGATTTTCAGGGATGGGTACACCAGGTGATCCTTCGGAGATCGCACAGGTTTTGCAAAAATTTGCTGGGATGTGAACATGTTGTTTAGACGAGGTGAATCTGAGTCCGGAGCGGTGACTATATTTTTGGCAATGGTTCTTGCCGTCGTGTTCTTGTTTGTTGCTGTATTTGTTGATTATGCCCGGATTGCTGCGATGAAAGTACAGGCTGAGAGACTAGCACATGCTGCGGCTCGGTCCGTGATGTCCTCTTATATTCCTGAGCTTCAGCAAAGATACGGACTGTTCGCACATGAGGGGGAGCAGGGGGACTATGTTCTTGCGAAAGTATTAAATGACAGTACGAAGCCTACACCGCATGCGGAAGGGTTTCCTTTAATCGGTATGGAGGTGGTTCAATCTGGACTTTCTCTTGAGCGGGAGCTTGGACAATTCGAGAACTTCAATCAGCAAATTCAAGAGGAGATGAAATATAAGGCACCGGTAGACTTCATGGTGGAGGCCGTGTCCAGATTCAAACCGTTATCAGCTGAAATGAAGCAGGCTGCGCATTCGGTGGATGTCCTGCGGAAGCTCCAGAAGCTGTATGACAAGCGTGAACGTTTGCTTGAAGAGGCTATCCATAAACGGAGGGAAGCCGCAAAAACGGCTCTAACCTTGGCCAAATTGGTGATGGATCCGCCAAGTACTTACTTTAGTGACAGTCCGCTTGGAGGGACTATGAGAAGCGCAGCGGATGCCGCAGCAAAATACCGTGATTATTACTCAAAATACATGGAAGATGAGGCCAGAGAACCGCTTGACCGAATCTATATATTTGAGCTCAGCGAATATCGATCAGATGTGAATCGGATTGTGACAAGTATTAATCGTGAGAATCAGGAAGCTCTCAATAAACATGAGCAGGCGTTAAGTCAAGCGAATGATCGAATCGAAGAAGCCAAGAGTATAAATGAACAGATGAAGCAGGTCATTAAAGAAGGTGAGATGAGAGCCGCTAATGCCGCTTACGATAAAGTTGGCAAGGCCAAGACGCCGGGAGCAGGAGCTTCACCCTCCGGTGTTGGCAGCTTCGGTGATGATCTTCGTAAGCAGACGGACCAGTTAGTCCGGAAGGATTCGGAATTCACTGAGTTTATAAGTAGTCATGCCGACCAGCTAGGAGATTATAAGACGGCTCACCAAGCGATTTCTACCTCCGCCACCTCAATTAGTCAACTGAGCGATGGTGAATCTCATCGTAAAAGACAGTATGTCCTGACTGCGAACCGTCAAATCCAGCAATATATCACGAGGTATACTGCAGCCGGCGGAGGAAATGTGATTGATCAGGCAGCTAAGCAGATCGACGATTACCATTCCGCAGACAAGGAAAGAGCGAAGGTGGACAAGCAGTCAGAACAGAAACTGAAGGAAGCACAGAACAGAATCAAGCTTCTGGTGGCTACAGCCGGAATTGAGAAGGCGACAGAGCAATTCAAGCAGCTGGAAGGATATTATAACGAAAACATTAGCTTTAATCAGAACCAGGCAAGCGGCGCAGATTCTTCAGAGAAGCAAATTGCAACGGATCCCTATGATGCCGGAGGTGAAGCGATGGCAGATATGGATCAATTATTCGGAGGAATGTCGAATCTCCTTGATGTAATAAGTGATGAGCTTTATCAGAATGAGTACGCTATGCATTACTTCAAATCAGTCAATTTATCGTTGATTGCTGGCAGTAATATGAATAATAGCACGATGAGCCCAGAAACGTTTTTTCTTCCGGAAAGTCAGGAGCTGGAGTACATCATTTATGGATTTCACAATGCATACGGGAATATAGTCGCTGCTTATACCGAGGTATTTACGATTCGGCTAGCGATTAGAACAATGGAGGGACTGGTGGAGAACAGCAAGCTTGGAAATCCACTGCTCGTATTATCCAAAGCTATTCTGCATGGTCTGACGGAAGCCCTCGCTGATATGCAAAAGCTGGCGGACGATGGTCGAGTAGAGCTGTCCAAGTATGCGAAGCAGATCTCCATTACATATAGAGATCATCTTCGATTGTTTTTATTGGCACACAGCAATAACGATAAAAAGCTGTCTCGTATGAGTGCGATTATTCGTCTGAACACCAAGATCGACCTTAACAAGACTTACACGTATGCAGCTAGCCAGGCTGAAATGAGAATGAGGCTGTGGTTTCTGCCTGGCATAATGAGCGCACTAGGAACCGTGAGTGGCAGCGCCGACCGAATAGAGGATGGACACATTTACGTTTCACTCCAGTCAGACTATGCTTATTAACTTAATCGCTGCTTCATAACTGCTTCATAACCATAGGAATTAGGGGTTTGACGATTATGATAAATGCATGGAAGAGTCGAGGGTCTAAGCTGAAACCCGAGGATGATATTGTCCAGCGTGTTGGAAAGGATCATGTCAGTGATGATCAAGACAGAAAGGATCAAGACAGAAATCAAGACAGAAATCAAGACAGAAATGACCGAGGCAGCATTGTTGTTGAAGCTTCTTTAGTTCTACCTGTTTTTATATTTTTTATTGTGTTCTTGATCTACTTTGTTCAGATGACATTGTTCTCAACCGCATTGCAGACAGCAGCTTCCGAGACTGTCAAAAAAATATCATCACATATCTATCCTGTAGCCATTGCCATTGAATCTGCAGGCTCAGTAGATTCAGGCTTAGGAGAGGTTCTGCCCGGAGACTCAACTACCGAAGGACTCATGCCCAAGCTGTCATTGACGGATTGGGTGACTGAATATGCAGCCACGCTGCCTGACCCGATCGGATCATGGGCTTCCATGGCCGCTTCCAGCGGACAAGAGCCGCTGGATCATCTCCAGACTTCCATATCGGAGGCAGTTCTAGATCCAGTTATTAAACCATTAATTCAACCGGTAATTGAGAATACGATACTGGAATACGATTCTCTGCATGTGAATGGAGTAGATATTCCTAATCTTCAGGACAAGTCTAATCCTTATTTTGGAATAGAGCTTACCTACGAATTACCGATCAAAGTTCCTTTTCTGAATAAGAGTCTGCGGGTTCAGGCCGGTGCAACGGAAAGGGTCTGGATTGGAGCTACAGACGAAGAGAATAAGGGGACGAATGGGGATAGCGGTACTAAAGGCAGTGTAGGGATTATTGCCAAGCCGAATCCCGCTTATGTAGCCGGTCAAGCGACGATACGTGCCAAAATAACACCGGGCGCCTCAGCCAACCTATCTGTCTTTTACAAGACAGGAGAAAGTACAGCGCAGCATGTGGGCTGGGCTACAGCGGACGAGAATGGATACGTGGAATGGACATGGTTTGTAGGAACGAGAACAACCCCTGGGACATGGCCATTTGTGATCGAAACTAGTGACGGTGCAAGAATTGAAGTTATGTTTGATGTTGTCAAGAGATCATGATAAGAGAGGATTAGCAATGGAGATCGCTTACATCGCTTGCGGAGGTTTTGTTATTGCGGCATTTATAACGGATATTCGGTCAATGCGGATACCTAATGTATTGACGATATCTTCAATACTGAGCGGCTTGATCGTACATTTAATCATGGGAGGCCTTGCAGGCTTTAGCACGGCGGCTATTGGCTTTGGAGCGGGCTTCGGACTCATGATGATATTGTACGTTCTAGGTGCGGTAGGGGCAGGAGATGTTAAGATTTTTGGAGGTATAGGAGCATGGACGGGGGTCTTGTTCACAATGCAAGTCATGCTGTATTCCATCCTTATATCTGGCGCTATTGGTTTTCTGATCTTGATGTGGAAAAGAGAATTTGTAATCAGAATGAGAAGAAGCCTCGACTTCTTAATGTTCGGACAGAAATATAAGCGGCCCGTTTATGACGGCAAGACGGAAAACGCTGGCGTTATAAAGACCAACAGGGCGGAGGCATCGCTTCGATTTCCCTTTATGCTTGCTGTACTTCCCGCCGCAATCATTGCTTATATACAAAGTTTTCATTACTAGAATTAATTTCATCATACCTTTAGTTCTTAAATAAAGGGTATACACATCAAAATGCTCAGCGGAAATGAAGGAGAGGTGCCATGAAGGGGCTATCCAGAGATTTTATACATAATGATAGAGTGTTAATGATCGTAGAGAAGCAGGGAGGCACGGCAAGCAGCGACTTGAGCCAGGTTCAAGTAAACATGATCATGCATAACGAGATTCCAGGTCACTTGAGAATGCAGATTAGAGATATCGATGGCACGATCACATTCAGCTATGATATTACAGGACGTAAAATGCTCTCTCACTTGGTGAAAAGTGAAAGGGTAACACTTTCTGCATTTTATCATTTGCTGTTACAGATCACGCATACTTTGATCGACAGTCGTTTGTACATGCTGGATGAACGTCAATTCCTGCTGCATGAGGATTATATGTTTATGGAAGGTGAGCTGGAAGAGGGGAAGATCAAGATTTGCTATGTGCCCTTTCAAGCACAGCCTGATCAGGAGAAGGTCTCCGAACAGCTGTACCAGCTGATCGTTAGATTAATGCCTTATGTTACAGAATTAAAGGGGAACGGACTGCAAAATGTGCTGCAATTATGTGCCGCTGATCATTTTCGCCTGTCTGCATTAAACGAGCTGCTACTTGAATCGATGACAGAGCATTCGTTAGGCGGCACATCTCAAGTGCATGACATGCGTAATTTACAGAGCTTTCAAGCAGCTGATCATTATTCGGCAAGAGCAAGCATTTCTTCAGTACGACAAGCAAGCGGCTACCAAGGTCAGGGCTCTGAAGCAAGCAGACTAGAGGCGACACACGGCTCACATACACGGAGCGCTATAGGGCAAGCCCCACAAGCACAGAGCCTGCGAGAAATACGTCCAATGTCACACACTATAGTGTCACATCAAGGAAATTCTCAATCAGAGAATCTTAATGCTCTATTTCAACATACTGATCATGCTTTTGCACTGCCTAAACAGTCACATGATCTACAGGACCATGCATTTGAGCAGCGGAAGAAGATGCAGGCACATAAGTCTGCTAGTTCAATTGAGCAGGATATGAGGCTGCCTTTGGATGGTTCACTAGCTGCAGGTGGCTCTATTTTTGCAGCATTTGATACGCCAGCCTATGAAGAGAAGGATAACGATCCGTTCTCAATATCAGACGTGGATGAGGTGAAGAAGCCTGTGAATCCAATGTACTACTGGCTTGGTTGTCTGCTCGCTTCATCGGTTGTTTGGAGGTTTATTTACATGGATCGGCCCACTTCTACGGGATTAATCCTATGTACGTTGATTACCATCGTATTCATCCTTCTGGCTTTTTTATTTGCTAAAGGGATTCGTCTGCCATTTACAGTAAAATCTTCAGAGGTCGATACAGGAGATCCTTCGTCCACAAGATCAGCATCAAAGGACTGGTTTGCCGTTAAGAAGAAGGGGGACTCTCGCGAGTGGTGGCGATGGAATAAGGGGGGAAGTCTGGTAGCGGATGCCGGCCTCGGGCCTGTGAATGCATTAGCGAATGAGCCGGCATTATTTGAAACTTCGAAAGACACAATTCATAGCCAATTCAATGTGCATCAAACCGCGATGGATCATTTAAATGTAGCTGTAGAAGAAGCTAGTGAAGGTTCTGATACCAGCTACTATGATTCGCTGAAGCATAACACCCAGATCCTCTCTGCCGCAAAAGTACAAGCCACGGTACTTCTATCTGATATGGGGCAGGAGGCGTCAGGCTCAAGTACGCCGAATGAAAGTATAGCTTATCTGGAACGCTGCTCACCAGAAGGGAATGTAGACACAATCCCTGTTGGCAGAGGCAGCTTCATTATCGGAAGGTCTAATGACGTCGCCAGCTATGTCGAAGCAGGCACAGGTGCTTCCCGTGCTCATGTAGAGATTAGCAGATCGGATTCAGGTTACGTCCTCAAAGATTTAAATTCAGTGAACGGGACTCTTTTTCAGGATGAAGCAATGGTCCCCTACAAAGAATACACTCTCCAAGATGGAGACAGCTTCGTAATAGCCAGGGCAAAGTATACTTTTCATCTGAGGATGTCGCATCATAAAAATTCAGCTAAGTTAACCTCGTAACTCATGCGTAATGGCCTCAGAGAGCTCGGGATATTTGAATGTAAACTGGTAATTCTGTGCCTTCTCAGGCAGGACCTTCTGTCCTTCAAGTATAAGGACAGACATTTCACCCAGGACCGTCTTTAGTACAAAGGAAGGCACAGGGAACCAGTGGGGCCGATGGAGAACTTGCCCGATCATTTTGCCGAACTTATCATTGTTGACCGGATGAGGAGTGGTAGCATTCAGTGGGCCGGAAACTTGCTCCTGCTGAACCGCAAAATCAATCAATCGCACCATATCCGCAATATGAATCCAGGACATGTACTGTCTTCCACTGCCAATCGGTCCGCCTACGCCTAGCTTATACGGAAGCTGCATGAGTGGAAAGGCGCCTTTACTGCCTAACACAAGACCGGTTCTTACAATAACTAATCTGGAATAGTTCAATCTCTGTTTGGCTGCATTCTCCCATTGAACGCACACCTCAGATAAGAAATCTACAGGCTCAATTGAGGAGGCTTCCGTATATATTTCTGTATCTGAGGTTCCATATATGCCGATCGCGGAGGATTGCACGATAACCTTCGGCTTGTATTCCAATCGATCTAACACATCAGCCAATTGGTGAACCGAATCCAGTCGAGACTGAAGAATCCTCTGCTTGGCTTTGTCGGTCCAGCGCTGGTTCAGACTTTCTCCGGCCAAATTAACGACTCCGTCCAAGGACTCCAGTGTGCTGGGGTCCTTTTTGATCTGCTCCCAAGTGACATAAGAAATTCCACGGTTCGCAGAATCTCTTGCCTTATCAGCATTACGGGTAATGATCATAACCTGATGGCCTTGTGCTTGCCATAGATTGGCGAGATGGCTTCCTATGAATCCTGTTCCTCCACTGATTGCATACTTCATGGCCTTTCGTCCCCCTGACATAGAAAAAAGACAAACCTCTGCATCAGGGTTCCCTTGGACTCATTGCTAATAAACCCAAGACAACCTTATACAGAGGCTGACGGTTGTTTAAGAAATATTACCTTATTCCATTAAAATGAACCAACAAGCGTGTAGATGAATGAAAATTTCATGTAATCTCCATAATTATTGCTCACACTTTATTTATTCATTAAATGTTTGTATGGCTGATAATCGATCTTCTTCTTGTCGAGAAAATGAACCAGAAATTTATTGTCTCTGGAAGGTGTCGCCACAATATATCCCTTGATGCAGTGATCTCGAGTAACTTCGGAAGCACCGCTCTCCAAAGCGATCTTTCCAATCTCGGCGGCAATCGAGTGCTTCGCGATATCCCGGAAGGGGCCTGGAACCGGCTGGACCAGCTCGTCCAAGAATGCCTTGGCATCCTCTGTCCACAAGTGCCGGCTTGACTCGACCCAGTGGTTCTGCCAGTCCAGCTTAGATTTACCGTCTGCCTTTGGAAGCACCTTCAGAAATTTGCGAAACATAAAAAATCCGCCAATAACCATAGAACCTAACAGGACAAAGGTCCAAAATGCAATGGAGTTCATGAACCAGTTGCTGGGGGCAGACCGTGTTAACAAATTATTTAACAAGAGAATGTCCATATGCTTCACCTCTAACTTTTAATAGAATAAGAGACAGGCCGCAGAAATGAGAACGAACACGATATAAAATAAAGCTAGCAGGTTTAAAATGACATAAATATGTGAATCCATTTCATAACTCATCAAAAAATGCAGATATCAATTCTACATAAGAGCAGTCAAAGTATTGTGAAATAGATTCAGGTAAATGAACTTTTCATGAGACAATACCGAAGATTTATTGTAAAAAATGTCCTGTTATAGAAATTATAGCGCACACAGGACTCTTTTTCGATAGCTTCTTCGAGCACTTTCCATTCTTGATGATATTGCTTGACCTCCTCAATCAAGTTACAATAAGCAATAATCTGTGGATACACAACTTGTGTTCATTCTATTAACTGAAATAGTGCACAATCATCCTAAATCCTAAATTATAGGGGGAAGTAAATTACGATGCTTAAAATAGGTTCCCACGTTTCCTTTTCTGGCAAGGGTCTGCTGACAGCAACGGAAGAAGCGGCTAGCTACGGTTCTTCATCGTTCATGATATATACAGGAGCTCCGCAAAATACACGCCGTAAACCAATGGAGACAATGTTTATCGAAGAAGGCAAGCAAGCCATGCTTAGCGGAGGCTTCGAGGAAATTGTAGTCCATGCACCATACATTATTAACCTGGGCTCATACAAGGACAATACTTATGAGCTTGCGGTCAGCTTTCTGCAGGAAGAGATTCGTCGTACCCACGCGATCGGGGTAAAGAACATTGTTCTTCACCCGGGTGCTTTTACAGACAAGGATGCAGAATATGGTATTCAGCGTATTGCCGAAGGCTTGAACGAGGTGCTGAACGGCGTGCGTGAAACGGATGTCAACATTGCCCTGGAAACGATGGCGGGCAAAGGCACAGAGATGGGCCGCAGCTTCGAAGAGATTGCACAAATTATTGACAAAGTTGAGCATAACGAGCGGTTGACCATATGTATGGATACTTGCCATATTCATGATGCAGGCTATGATATCGTGAATGATCTGGATGGTGTGCTTGAGCAGTTTGACCGCACAGTAGGATTAGATCGAATCGCTGTAGTGCACATCAACGACAGCAAGAACCCTACAGGTGCGCGGAAGGACAGGCATGCTCCGATCGGCTCTGGCTGGATTGGCTATGATACTATTCATCGTATCGTGCATCATGAGCTGCTTGCTGGCCGTCCGTTCATTCTTGAAACGCCGTGGATCGGTAAAGATGCGAAGACACAGCGTCCGATGTATGAAGCGGAAATTGCACTGCTTCGCGGCAATGTAACAGAACGATTTGGCGAAGCTTTTTGGGGAGATGTGGAGAAGCTGGAGCATTTCTTCAGCGGACAGGACATTCATTCACGCAGCTTTATTCTAGACACATGGACTGTGCTTAAGAATGATGCCAAAGCCAAGAAGGCTGACCCGCGGGAACCGCTGGAGCGTCTATATGATCTTGCTGCAGGTGCGGATCTGTTCCCTGAGCTGTCTGAAGAGGCACTCAATCATCGCCTGATTGCCTGGCTCGCAGGCAAGGAAGCTATGGTCAAAGCATAGGAGTCACTTATATCAAGGGGGAGAATTTTTCTACAATGGATATTCATACTAAAAACGTACCAGCACACCCGGCACACGAACACCCGGATCGTGCTCGAATGCTGATTTCTTGTCCGGATGCTCCGGGAATCGTGGCAGCAGTCTCCAAATTTCTATTCGAGCATGGAGCAAACATCGTTCAATCTGATCAATATTCAATGGACCCGGATGGCGGCATGTTCTTCATGCGCGTAGAATTCGATCTGTCTGAGCTGAAGGATCGTCTTCCGCAGCTAGAGTCTGACTTTGGAGCCATTGCTTCCCAGTTCAAAATGGAATGGAAAATCTCCAGCGTGAGCCGCAGGAAAAAGCTGGCGATCTTCGTGTCCAAAGAGGATCATTGTCTGGTAGAGCTTCTCTGGCAATGGCAAGCCGGTGATCTGGATGCTGACATTGCGCTGGTTGTAAGCAATCATTTAGATATGAAGGATTATGTGGAATCCTTCGGTATTCCTTATCATCATATTCCGGTCACACCGGATACCAAAAAAGAAGCCGAACAACGCCAGCTTGAAGTGATCGGCGCCGACATCGATGTCATTATTCTTGCCCGTTATATGCAGATCATTTCGCCAACATTTATCGAGCATTTCCGCAATCGCATCATCAATATTCATCATTCCTTCCTGCCTGCATTTGTCGGCGGCAAGCCCTATGCCCAAGCTTACAAACGGGGAGTTAAGCTGATCGGTGCTACAGCGCATTACGTAACGGAAGAGCTGGATGGAGGACCGATCATTGAACAGGACGTTGAACGTGTGAGCCATCGGGATGATGTTCCTGAACTGAAGCGAATCGGTCGCAATATTGAGCGAGTTGTCCTTGCGAGAGCTGTAAAATGGCATGTAGAGGATCGTATTCTCGTTCATGAGAACAAGACAGTTGTATTTTAATGAAGTTGAACCGAATTCATAATGCCTTGATTTTTTCAAATAAGAGTATATAGATCGAAATGGTATAGAGAATCGCCCGGTGTCGTGAGCCGCGGCGATTTTTTTTGCTATGTGACCCGAAACGGTTTGTGTTTGCGAACCAAAACGGTTTGCGCCCCAGAGATTTTTGTCTTGTTTCAGCTGATTAAAGGTCACGAAATGGATTCTTTTACGCGGAGTTTGTCTTGATTTAATAAAAGTCAGATAATGTAGAAGTGAAGTCTCTTAATAAGAGCTTATGCCTAATGCTTATCTAAAAGTTTGCTATTCTTGATTGCCTATTCTTTTATCCGCTGTAATCCATTCAATCAGGTATGCTTTTCTCCAAAAAGGAGATACTTTTGTCGATGTGTGGAAGATGAAATTTATTGGATGTGAAGAACGGTATGGAAAAACAGGACGTGAAGTGATACAATAGCAAACGAATAAGTCAAATTGAAACATTCAAGCGGATTAACTTGCTTTAAATCAACTCGTTTGTCATTTTAAGTTAAGTTTTAAGTCGCCTGAGCGTAAGTCCGTTTGCTTATCCTGACATCTTTTTTGAGATTATGAGGAGGACAAAAAATGACTGATCAACAAACCAAAGAACAAAGCATTCACAAGGATGAAAATTCGACAATCGATAACTTGTCTATTACTACAGTACGTACTCTAGCGATTGACGCAATCGAGAAAGCCAAATCCGGTCATCCGGGTATGCCAATGGGTTCTGCCCCTATGGGTTATCAATTGTTTGCAAAAACAATGAATCATAACCCGGAGAATCCGACTTGGATCAACCGTGACCGTTTTGTGCTGTCTGCTGGACACGGCTCCATGCTTCTATACAGCCTGCTGCACCTGAGCGGATATGATCTTCCGATGGAAGAAATCAAGCAATTCCGTCAATGGGGAAGCCTGACTCCAGGTCACCCTGAGTTTGGTCACACTGCGGGTGTTGACGCGACTACAGGTCCACTTGGACAAGGTATTGCAATGGCAGTAGGTATGGCAATGGCTGAAGCTCAGCTGGGTGCGACTTATAACAAAGATAAATTTGATATCGTAGACCACTTTACTTATGCGATCTGCGGCGACGGCGACCTCATGGAAGGCGTTTCTCATGAAGCAGCATCCCTGGCGTCTCACCTGAAGCTCGGCAAGCTTGTAGTCTTGTACGATTCCAACGACATCTCCCTTGATGGTGAACTGAACCTTTCCTTCTCAGAAAGCGTACAAAAACGCTTTGAAGGATACGGCTGGCAAGTTCTTCGCGTAGAAGACGGAAACGATCTGCCTGCGGTAGAAAAAGCAATCAAGGAAGCTCAAGCGGATCTCAGCCGTCCAACGCTGATTGAAGTGAAGACGGTTATCGGTTACGGCAGCCCGAACAAACAAGGTAAAGGCGGTCATGGCGGTACTCACGGTTCTCCACTTGGAGCTGAGGAAGCGAAGCTGACTAAAGATTTCTACAAATGGGTATACGAAGAAGATTTCTTCGTTCCAGACGAAGTTCGTGCTCATTTCGCACAAGTTAAAGAGCGCGGTATTGAAACGAACAAAGCATGGGATGCGAAGTTCGCTGAGTACAAAAAAGCATACCCTGAGCTTGCAGCTCAGTTCGAAACAGCAGTAGCTGGCGAGCTTCCAGAAGGATGGGATCGCGACCTTCCTAAATACAGTGCTGAAGACAAGGCAGTGTCCACTCGCGTTGCTTCCGGTAATGCACTGAACGGACTGGCTCCAAATGTTCTTAACCTCACAGGCGGATCTGCTGACCTGGAGAGCTCTACAATGACACACCTGAACAACATTGCACAGTTCACACCTGCAGACTACTCCGGCCGCAACATCTACTTCGGTGTACGTGAGTTCGGTATGGCAGCAGCAATGAACGGTATGGCACTGCATGGCGGCGTTAAAGTGTTCGGAGGTACGTTCTTCGTATTTACAGACTACCTGCGTCCAGCTGTACGCTTGTCTGCAATTATGAATCTGCCTGTAACTTATGTTCTGACACATGACAGTATCGCTGTTGGTGAAGATGGTCCTACGCATGAGCCGATCGAGCAGCTTGCTTCCCTGCGTATTATCCCTAACCTGACTGTGATTCGTCCTGCTGACGGAAACGAAACTTCTGCAGCTTGGGCTTATGCTGTAGAGAACAAGAAAAATCCGGTAGCTCTGGTATTGACTCGTCAAAACCTGCCGATCCTTGCTGGAACAGCAGACGCTGCTTGTGAAGGAATCAAACGCGGAGCGTACGTTGTATCCGAGGCAAAAGACGGTAAAGCTGTTGCACAAATCATTGCTACAGGTTCCGAAGTTCAGCTTGCTGTGAAAGCACAAGAAGCACTTGCCGAAGAAGGCATTTCCGTACGTGTTATCAGTATGCCTAGCTGGGATCTGTTCGAGAAACAAGACAAAGCTTACAAAGAATCCGTTATTCTTCCGGATGTTAAAGCTCGTCTTGCAATTGAAATGGCTCATCCAATGGGCTGGGAGAAATATGTTGGCGACGCTGGGGATATCCTCGGAATCTCTACATTCGGTGCATCTGCACCTGGCGATCGCGTAATTAAAGAATATGGCTTCACTGTTGAGAATGTAGTCAGCCGCATCAAAGCGTTGCTGTAATTGACAACAAGCTGACACAACAAGAGCTTAAGTAAATAGGTAAAGCTGCCCATTCGGCAGCTTTACCCTTTTTAAAATAACGTGACTATTGTCATGTAGGCGCGCAGCTCCAGCCCTGTCATAGGCTTCATTCGTTGCAGAATGCTGGATGCCTGTTAACTTGCCAGCTTATACAATTTACAGTATTCTAAGTCATAAGTTGTTCCTTGGCTTAGATTTCATGGTTTACTTAGGAATCAACTTTATAGGGAGGTAATTATAATCATGGCAAAAAAAGTAACGTTTGATTACAGTAAAGCACTTGAATTTGTTGGGCAGCATGAGGTGGATTATTTCGCCGAGCCAATTCGTCTTGCACATGAACAGCTTCATAACGGGACAGGTGCAGGGTCCGATTATCTTGGCTGGATCGACCTGCCAACCAATTATGATAAAGAGGAATTCTCTCGTATTCAAAAAGCAGCTGCGAAGATTCAAAGCGACTCTGAGGTGTTGATCGTTATCGGAATCGGCGGTTCTTACCTGGGTGCACGCGCAGCAATCGAAATGCTGTCCCATTCCTTCTATAATGAGTTGCCAAAAGAGAAGCGCAAAACTCCTGGGATTTATTTTGCAGGTAACAATATCAGCTCTACATATGTCAACCATTTGCTTGAGCTTATCGAAGGCAAAGACTTCTCCGTGAACGTCATTTCCAAATCCGGTACGACAACGGAACCGGCAATCGCTTTCCGTATCTTCCGCGCAGCGCTTGAGAAGAAATATGGCAAAGAAGAAGCTCGCAAACGGATCTATGCAACGACAGACCAAGCGAAGGGTGCACTCAAGAAGCTCGCAACTGAGGAAGGCTATGAGTCCTTTATCATTCCAGACGATGTAGGCGGCCGTTACTCGGTTCTTACTGCGGTAGGACTTCTTCCGATTGCTACAGCGGGTATTAATATTGAAGAAATGATGCAAGGTGCTGCAGACGCTTCGAAAGAGTACAGCAATCCGAACGTTGCCGAGAACCAAAGCTATCAATATGCTGCTGTTCGTAATGCACTGTACCGTAAAGGTAAAGGCACAGAGATTCTCGTCAACTACGAGCCGTCCCTGCATTTCGTATCCGAGTGGTGGAAACAGCTGTACGGCGAGAGCGAAGGGAAGGATTTCAAAGGAATCTATCCTGCTTCTGTTGACTTCTCTACAGATCTTCACTCCATGGGCCAATTTATCCAGGAAGGAAGCCGTAATATCTTCGAAACGGTTATTCAAGTCGAAGAGGTTCCGAGCCATATTACAATTGAATCCGATCCGGATGATCTGGATGGACTGAACTTCCTGGAAGGCAAAACGATGGACTTCGTTAACAAAAAAGCGTTCCAAGGAACACTTCTTGCGCATACAGACGGACAAGTACCGAATCTTATCGTAAATATTCCAGATATGACTCCATATTCGTTCGGATATCTGGTATACTTCTTTGAAAAAGCTTGCGGCATCAGCGGTTACCTGCTTGGCGTAAATCCATTTGATCAGCCAGGGGTTGAAGCTTACAAGAAGAACATGTTTGCTCTGCTTGGCAAGCCTGGATATGAAGAAGAAAAAGCGAAGCTTGAAGCAAGACTGTCTGAATAATTAAGCGTATCAGACATATATGTAAATTACGTGTTTAACTAAGAAAGCAGTTCACCCGCATTTGGATGAGCTGCTTTCTTAAAAATATAAATCTAGTTGTGCTAGCAGAAAGGTAGTAGAAATGATGATTGAGCGTTACCGTACGGTTCGAATGCCGGGAGATAAGGAAATTGTGATCAAGAAATCGCGGTTCATTGGCCATATCAAGCCGGTGGAGACCGAGGAGGAAGCAGTTTCATTTATCGAAGAGATCAAGAAAAAGCATTGGAATGCCACGCATAACTGTTCTGCTTATATGATCGGTGAGCGTGATGAGATTCAGAAGCAGTCCGATGACGGCGAACCAAGCGGAACAGCAGGTAAACCTATACTGGAGGTGATCAAGAACCAGGGGCTTAAGAATGTCGCCATCGTTGTGACTCGATATTTTGGCGGAATCATGCTTGGTGCAGGCGGCCTTATTCGTGCTTATACAGACGGTGCGGTTGCTGCCATTGGAGCCGGTGAAGCCATTACGAAGGTGCTGCATCGCGAAGTATTTGTAGAGATTGATTACACGTGGCTAGGAAAAGTGGAGAACGAGCTTAGAGGCAGAGAGACTCGGATGGGTGAAACAACATTTACTGACAAAGTCAGGCTGACATGTCTTCCGGTCGATAGTGAAGCAGAGCATTTTAAAGATTTTGTGATCGATTTAACACAAGGTCAATCTGTAATCACGGAGGGACAGCAGCTTTATTTTATTGAAGGGGAATAAGATATGGCTAGAAGAGCAGTGGAACAGGAGTTGTCAAGGGAACGAATATTGGAAGCGGCGAGGCATCTATTCGTGACAAAGGGCTATCGTTCAATATCCATGCGTAGTATAGGACAGCATCTAGGGTACAGTCATGGTTCTTTATATTATCACTTCAAGGAAAAAGCAGAACTATTTTACGCGATTGTGATTGAGGATTTCAATCATCTGGGGCAGATGCTGCTGCAAGCCATGGCTAGAGAATCAAGTGAAGGATTGTCTAAGCCTGAGCATGTCATGATGGAATTTATCCGGTTTGGACTGGAGAATCCCTATCAGTACGAAATTATGTTTATGATTCGGGATGAAGAGCTGCTGGCCTATTGCCGCGCAGAACAGAACCGATGTTATGAGTTATTCGCAACCATTATCCGCTATCATATGAATGATCAGGAATATACGCCGGAACAAAAGCTGAAATTACCTCACAGTATGTTTTTATCAATTCACGGATTCATTTCTTATTATATTCAAGATCGTTCTCCATTCGAGGACGTAAGACAAGAAGCCATTTCCCACGTTAAAATTATGTGCAACAGAATTTAGTCATGGTGATCATCATTGTGGCAAAGGCAGCCGTTATGCAATCTATATTATACAGTTGAGCCGCCTCACTATCTGTGAAATAAGTCAATAAATAAAATAATAAGGCCTATTCACGCTTACACACTTCAGAGCGGTGAAATGTCATAACGTTGCATTGTCATAACGGTAAAAGGTGAAAGTGCTTGTCTCGCCTAATTATCAACTTTAAATGATTGACGTAATCCCCTTATATTTGGTAAAGTATCAAATAAAGTAATTCCTAGCGATTTTCTAGGGAATATATTGGGGGATGGGGAAATATGCACGTTGAAGTCCGTGGGTTGAACAAACATTTTGGGAATTTCCATGCGGTTAAGGATGTTTCCTTTGATATTGAAAAAGGTCATCTTATCGGTTTGCTTGGACCGAGTGGTGGAGGTAAAACTTCGATCTTGCGCATATTAGCCGGTCTTGAGCATCCGGACGCAGGTGAAATCCGTTTCCATGGACAGCTCGTTAACGACCTTCCTCCACAGGAACGGGGAATCGGCTTTGTTTTTCAGAGCTATGCGCTGTTTAAACATATGACCGTGTTTGAGAATATTGCGTTTGGACTTAAGGTCAAAAAGCAATCGAAGGCACAGATTCATGATCGGGTGATGGAGCTTGTAGAGCTTACAGGCCTAAGCGGCTTTGAGAAGCGTTATCCTCATCAATTATCCGGGGGACAGAGACAGCGTGTTGCCTTTGCAAGAGCGCTGGCGCCTGAGCCGCAGCTGCTGCTGCTTGATGAGCCTTTTGCGGCGATTGATGCGAAGATCAGACAGGAGCTCCGTTCATGGCTGCGTGAATTGATTGAGCGGGTTGGAATCACTTCGATCTTCGTTACTCACGACCAGGATGAGGCTATAGAAGTAGCGGATGAGATCATGATCATTAATCAAGGGGCATTGGAGCAGAAGGGAACACCTTGGGATATTTACAAGCGCCCGGAAACACCATTCGTCGCTTCGTTTATCGGAGAGTCCACTATTGTCGAGCATGCGCGTGAACTGAAAGGGTTTGATATCGAGGCTGTTTCGAATGACGCGAAGGCTCTCATTCGTCCTGAATATATCGAAGTGGGCAAAGAGAATGAGTTCACACTTCTATCTGCCACGGAGAAAGGCGTTGTAAGAGCACTTCATTTCCGTGGGAGCGAGTGGCTTGTCGAAGTCACGGTAGGCAAGCATCGGCTGATTACTTATCGTTCTCTTGAGAAAGAGACCCTCTCCGTTGGCCAGGAGGTTCGTGTGCTTGTGCATCGAGCATATCTGTTTAATGATCAGGACAACTGGATGGTGGAAAATAGTTTGAAGCGTGATCCAATGCCGATAACGATCTAGACATCACTCTGCTAGGATATCAATCAGATAGCAAGCTGTTCTTATACCCTGACGTATGATGCGTACAGGGTTTTATTTTGTTCAATTGGCAACGATTCGTCTTTGCTTTTTATTCAAGAATGCTGGAAGTCATGGCTGAAGCTTTATAATAAGCCCTCAGTCATTTTATAATAGGATAGAAATCCAGTATGCAATAAATTAAATGTACGGCATCATTTACGACATAATTCAGAGGTGCATCAACCATGACAGATCAAGTTAAATTGTCTCAATATTCCGCAATCCTATTGGAGAATGCGCGTCATTACGGCGTTACAGACGAAGACGTACTAGCAGCGATACGCACCGGGGATCTGGCGGCTTTTAGCCAAGCAGAACGTGAACATTATACTTACGAGACTTTTCTCTCGTATGCGAAGGAGCACGGGGAGGAGCTTGAGCGGGCCGTTCAGGAAGGGTATCGCATCACGTTCAATACCAACAATGGACTTAAAAATTGGATTGCGATTACATTTGATCTGAAGCCAGGAATTGATTTTAATGCAGCGGAGGGTCTTGTAGACGGGCTTATCCTTACTGGAGAGCAGGCAGAGAAGCTTAGAAAAGCGCTTGCGTCCAATTGGCATATAGCAGATGAGAAAGATACGGCAGACGGTCATAAAGAGCTGACTTTAAGGCTCCGGGGAATGTGATAAGAGATAAAGCTTATACATCGGCAGAAAGGACATGACAGTATATGACGATACCAGATAAACTAACGTTCCTGGGCACAGGAGATGCGATGGGAGTTCCAAGGCTATACTGTGACTGTGAGGTATGTATGGAGGCGAGGACAACGGGAATCAACCGCAGATACCGTTCCTCAGTGCTGGTGCATGGATCAGATGGAGAGTTCATGATTGACGGCGGTCCGGATTTCGTGCACCAGATGGAGCTGCTGGGCAAGCGTCAGCTGCGAACGATGCTGGTTACGCATCCTCACTTTGATCATATCGGTGGACTGCCAGAATGGGCAGATGCCTGCAGGTGGCTCGGGGAAAAAGGGGAGATGTACGCCCCGCAGGAGGTACTTGAAACGATCCAGTCACAGTTTCCCTGGCTGTCTCGGCATATCAAAATGCAGCCCTGCGATTCAGGTGTTGAGCTCGCCGGCTATCAGATCCGGACCTGGAAGGTCAACCATGGAAAGAATGGTTATTCCTACGCATACCGCCTCGAGAAGGATGGTTACCGCTGGGTTTATTGCTCGGATTCCATCAATCTGAATGAACAGGAAAGGCAGCAGCTCTATCATCTGGATCTGTTAGTGCTCGGGACAAGCTTTTATCATGAGCTGGCGGAGTTCCATACTCGTTCTGTGTATGACATGCTGGAAGCACAGGAGCTGCTTCGGCAGATAAAACCGAAGCAAACCATCTTCACTCATATGTCTCATGATGTGGATCTCCGGCAGAAGTATGATCTTATGCCGGACATCACACTTGCCGAGACAGGAATGACACATATTTTATCGTGAAGAAGCTCGATCCAGCCACCGCGCTTACGATTCGGTATAGTAACCCTGCTGCTAGAGAAGATTCGCGTATGCGATCAGCAGTCGCTCCATTCCCTCTTCAATCTGTTTCTCGCTCGTATAACAATAGCTGAGCCGGATATAAGCTTCTGAGCCTTGCGGAAGTGGATCGCAGAAGGGACCTGGGACAAAGGCAACTGACTGTTCAAGGCTCTTCTCAAGCAGGGCGATTGCATTCATATGAGCAGGAAGCTGAACCCACAGGTCGAGTCCCCCTTCCGGGCTGATCCACTGCCAGTCGGCCGCTGTCAGCATTTGCTCCATCTTCTCTTTTCGCAAGCTAAGTGCAATGCGCAGCTTCTCCATATGGGTCTGCATACGGGAGGAAGTGAAGTAGTGCTCAAAAATTTTCTGGCCGAGCAGCGGAGAACCGCCGTCTGTCAGGGATTTGAGAGTCAGCGCTTCCTTCATGAGCCATGGCTTGCATAACACGAAGGCAATGCGAAGACCTGGGGCTACATACTTGCTGAAGCTGCGAATGTACATGACGACCCCTTCCGTATCATAGCTGTAGATCGGAGGAGGAGGCTCATCTGCAAAATACATATCATACGTCGTATCATCTTCTGCAATAATGAACTGGTACTGTTCAGCAAGCTCTATGAGCAGTTTACGCTTCTCCTCTGGGAGAACATATCCCGTCGGGTTATGATAAGTCGGGTTCACATACATAAGCCGCGGGCGTGATTCTACAATGGTATGCTCAAGCTGCTCCATATCATATCCGTCTGGCCGCATCTCTACAGTGACGATGCGTGCACCAGCCTGCCGAAAAATATCAATTGCCGTACTGTAAGTGGGTCTCTCGACGAGAACGACATCGCCTGGCTTAATCAGCATCCGTGCTGCCAGATCAATGGCCTGCGTGGCTCCGGACGTGACGAGAATATCCTCTGGTGACAAGGACATATGGTGCCGTGCGTTAAAGTACTCTGCCATGACCTCACGGAGCTGGAAGTCCCCTTGAACCGTGGAATAGGTGCCGAGCAGCTTGGGATACATATCAAACACCTGTTTGACATACTCCGACATATACGTATTGGGAAGCAGAGAGGGGTCAATCAGGGCCTTGGAGAACTGATACTGCACGTCCTGCTGATGGAGTGCTGATAACACATGGGTTCGCCGGGTCAATGACAGGAAGGGAAGCGAGTCCTCTTTGGTCAGCTGGCTTGCGGCTGAGTGCAGGGGCTGAGCTGTATGTATCTGTTTTTGATTTTTCTTCTGATGCAGATGGATGACATCTCCCGAATCTATAGCATTCGTAAACGTCTTATCCGGTTGCGAGGTCAGCTTCACTGCAGGGTGTGGGCACACATAATAACCTGATCGATCTTTAGCATATATAAAATGGTCCTTAACGAGCTGCTGATATGACTTAAATACGGTCAGTCGATGTACGCCGAACTGCTCTGCGAGCGAGCGCACAGAAGGAAGCCGGTCATTCGGAGCATAATCCCCCCGCTCAATTCTCAGATGAACATAGTCGTATACTTGCTGTGATAATGGTTCCTTTGTGAGAAACTCAGAGCGTTTACTTTTCATCTTATCCACCTCATCCACTGATGCCTTTCTTCCATTGTACGATATTATGACCATCAACTGTTCTATTCTGTGCCTTCTGTTCTATTCCACTTCGCTTACAATGTGGCAATAGACGAGGAGGCTGAAGTAGAATGCGTTTATTAATTGCTTATATGAGCATGTGTTTAATTTTTGGTACGACCTTTCTGGCGATCAAAATAGGAAATGATGCAGGGGTTCCGCCGTTTTTTGCGGCAGGGGTGAGATTCTGTCTCGCAGGCGCACTCTTGTTCATATGGTGTCTATGGAGACGAAAAACAAGCATCAAGCTGCTGCTGCGTAAAAAAGTGATGATTATTGGCAGCTGTTTAACCTTTATGACCTTTGCAGGGCTATACTATGGAGAACAATATATCAGTTCAGGCGTGGCTGCCGTATTGTCTGCTACCGGACCAATCATGATCATCGGAATTCAGACATGGGTTCTCAAGAAGAAAGCCTCAGCGCTTTCTTTGCTCGGCTGTTTAACGGCGTTTGTCGGCGTTATTCTTATCCTGGTTCCCGAACTGACGATACAGGCGGGGGGAATGTGGCTTGCAGGTGCCTGCGCGGTGCTGATTGGTGAGGTGTTCTATGCATCAGGCTCTGTATATTCCGGAGCAACGAGGTCCAAACTGAGCGAATATTCGTCCCTTGCCGTAAACGCCGCTCAAATGCTGTATGGCGGACTTATGCTGCTGATCATATCCTTTATCACAGAACAGCCTGATCCGCATGTGCTATTGTCGTCTGGGGCAGCGGGCTCTGTTCTCTATTTGACGATATTTGGCTCTATGATTGGACACAGTCTGTTTTATTTCCTGGTGACCAAGACAGGACCGCTGTTTCCCTCGACTTGGCTCTATATCTCTCCCATGATTGCCCTTGGTGTCGGAATGATATTTTATGGAGAGCATGTAACCCTACTGACGGCAATCGGGTCGATGATCATCATTGGCGGCCTAATAATGGCGAATTGGCATACATTAACAGAGTGGATCCAGCTTAGAAGTCAGCGGAAAAACGAAGCAGACAGAAGCAGTGTGACAACATAAATACGAATGACAATTAGAGACATCTGATAAAGTATTAGAATGCAAATATGCTACGATTACGCATGCAGCCTAATATACCGACAGGCATTCATGTATTTTGTTTTTTTAGATATGTTTTTTGCGTATCTTTCTGGCGGTCTCAGACGTCTTCACAGTATAAGTACTTATAAGGACTAAACAAAGGGGGGCCCCGAATGATGGCCTTTGTCAGATCCGAACCCTACAGGATGTATCTGAAGTGTGCAGATGGTGACGACCATTTACAAACTTCGTTATTAACGAGAAGCATGATGTTATCCCTGTATAAATACTGCCTGTCTCTAACCGGATCAAAAGAGGATGCTGAGGATTTGTGCCAGGAGGTTTATGTCAGAATACTGCCGCATGCCGCGGATTTGAGTAAAAGTGAAGGTTATTCGATGGAGGGTTATCTGATCCGTTCAGCGCATAATGTATGGGTTGATAGCTTGCGTAAGGAAGCAAGGCGGAGAGAGCTGCTGGGTGAGATACAGGAGCAGTATGTCTGCTCTCATCAAGAGCTTGGTGATGGCCTGGCTGTAGAAGAGGCTTTTCAGGTGCTCTTGACACAGCTGACGGACTGGCAGCGGACAATATACATTCTCTGTGAGCTATTCAGCTATAAGGCGAGAGAGACCGCTGATTTGCTCGATTCTACGGAAGGAGCGGTAAAGGCTGCACTTCGCCGGGCAAGAGAGGTCATCGCAGAAGAGAGACAGCGACAGCTAGAAGCGGATGAACCTGGCGTCTTGATGAACCCCGTGTCGGAAGAGGATGCAGAGCTTCTAAGAGATTACCTTGGTGCTTTTCGTGCAGGTGACACGGAGCGTATCATACAGCTGGGACTTGGCGGCGCAGCAGATGTGGTGATGGTGACGAGTCAAGTACTTGGGCTGAAGATGCACAGCGGCACAGCTCCTCAGCTTACAACTGCATGGTGTGACAGCCTGCAGCTAATCTCACGGATAGAGATGGTGGCATAGAAAAAAGGAGAGAAGCGTAAATGCCAACCATTCCTTATGTAGTGGAGCAAACAAGCCGGGGGGAGCGCAGCTACGATATTTACTCCAGGCTCCTTAAGGACCGGATTATTATGGTCTCGGGTGAGATTGAAGATCAAATGGCAAATTTGATCGTGGCCCAGCTGCTATTCTTGACAGCAGAAGATCCGAAGAAGGACATACAACTCTATATTAACAGCCCTGGGGGCTCCGTAACCGCAGGATTCTCTATCTACGACACAATGAAATTTATTGAACCTGATGTATCGACTATATGCACAGGGATGGCGGCAAGCTTTGGCGCAATGCTGCTAACCGCTGGAACCAAGGGGAAGCGCTTCGCTTTGCCGAACAGCGAGATCATGATTCACCAGCCGCATGGCGGCAGCCGAGGTCAGGCCTCTGACATTCGGATTCAAGCTGATCGAATCCTCAGGCATCGAGAGCTGCTTAACCGGATTCTTGCCGAGTCCACAGGACAGCCGATCGAGCGCATTGAGAAGGATACCGATCGTGATCATTTTATGACAGCAGAAGAAGCTGTAGCCTACGGTTTGGTGGATAAGGTGATTAATAGATAAACCAATGTATAGAGTGAGGTATGGAAAATAAAATACCCGGATGCCTTACTGCATAGTACAGGACTATGCTTGTAAGCAGCCGGGTTATTTGTTGTCTATATGGATCTAAGCCTCTAGAATGAACTTCTCAATGACATGCTTCACGCCATCCTCATTGTTGCTCAGCGTAACATAGCCCGCAATTTCTTTCAGCGCAGGAATGGCATTCCCCATCGCTACACCAAGGCCCGCCGCTTCAAGCATCTCATGATCATTCCAGGAATCGCCTACTGCAATGGTATCCTTAAGATCAACGTTAAAATGATCCGCGAGGAAAGTCAGCGCATGTCCCTTGGTTCCTTCATGATGCATGATTTCAAGGAAATGCGGCTTGGACTTGGTAATATGCACTTCAGGACCGAGCAGCTCGCGCAGATCTACAGCCACTTTGTCCAGATAATCAGGATCATCAATGATCAGCAGCTTAGGTGCTGGTTGTTCAATCATTTTTATAAAATCAGCTTCAATGTAGTACGGCGTTTTGTTCAGTTTGCAGTAATCAACCAGCTTCTCATTCTCTTCACGGGAATACAGCTTGTCGTCAATATAAGTCTGCAGGTGCAGGTTGTGCTCCAGGCAGTACTCATAGAGCTTACGAGCAGCTTCCATTGGAACATAGCGCTCATACAGTACTTTTTCGTCCATCAGATTCTTGATTAGAGCTCCCTGATACGTAATGATCGGTACATTAAGCCCGGTCTGACGGGCAATTGCTTGTGCAGAAGCGTAAGCGCGTCCTGTTGCGAGTGTAACCACGACATCCTTGGCCACCGCAGCCTCAAGTGCTTTTTGTGTGGGATTCGTAACTTCCTTCTCGTCATTAATGAGTGTGTCATCGATATCGATGGCAATCAGCTTGTAAGTCATGGCTTCTCTCTCCTCAGTTATATCTATATTTAGTGGGGCAGTTAGGCAGGTCTACTCCTCCAGGAATACCAGACCGATGAAATCATCGAATTCCAGATTGCCGAAGTAATGTTTAATATCTGTATCCTTAAGTGCTTCACGTACTTCTTGTTCTTCATAACGCTTGCCGCGGAGCAGATTCTCGATATCAGCCACATCGCCTACCCCGAAGAAATCACCGTAGATCTTGATGTCCTCGATACGGCCTTCCTTAATATTCATACGCAGATCGATAATGCCGACCGGGAACTTCTTGGAATGCTTCACATTGCTCTCGGGAGACAAGCCATAGTTCCAATCCCAGTTCTGGTAGCGTTCCTTGGAAATTTCGTGGATCTTCTCCCAGTCCTGCTCGGTCAGCTTGTACTCAGGAACTTCATTTGCCTCCATGCCAAAAATATGTCGAAGCAATTCCTCGCGGAATTCTACAATGGTCATCTCTCGATCCATCAGGGAGCTGATGTTAGCTACACGGCTGCGAACTGACTTGGTGCTCTTGGATTTGAACTTCTCTGGATTGACCTTGAGGGAAGCGGCAACGTTCTCCAAGTTAAGGTCAAACATCAGGGTACCGTGGCTGAACATGCGGCCGCGAGTGGCAAACTGTGCATTGCCGGATATTTTTTGCTCGCCGACTTGAAGATCGTTACGTCCTGTAAGCTCTGCATTCACGCCAAGGCTGTGCAGTGCCTCAACCACCGGCTGGGTGAATTTGCGGAAGTTGTGGAACGAGTTGCCGTCATCCTTGGTGATGAAGCTGAAGTTCAGGTTGCCAAGGTCGTGGTACACCGCACCGCCGCCAGACAGTCTTCTGACGACCTGTACGCCATGCTCCTGCACATATTCCTGATTAATTTCTTCAATGGTGTTCTGGTGCTTGCCGATGATGATGGATGGCGCGTTAATGTAGAACAACAGGTAGCTCTCATCCAGGGATAAATGCTTGAGGGCATATTCCTCGATGGCGAGATTAATGCGCGGGTCTGTAATCCCTTGGTTGTCAATAAACAGCATGGTCTATTCCTCCAATTTAAGTAGTTCAAATATGTAGGCAAGGACAGGCCTGTAAGCCTGAGGCCTTGGTGTCTTGAAACACTCCATCCCTATTGTAAACGAATTGGGTGTGCGACACAAAAGGAATTGCCGTTGACGGGTGATTTTTGTAGCTTCATAATGGATACGTTACGCGTAAAAGATGACTCGGAACGTTTCCATTATATTGGAAAAGATACGCGGACATGGTCGCGGATATTTTGCATTAAATTGGATACGTTACGCGTAAAAGATGACTCGGAGCGTTTCCATTATATTGGAAAAGATACGCGGACGGTCTCGGAACATTTGCATTATATTGGATGCGATATGCAAAAAATAACTCGTAAAATTTTGCACGATTACAGATAACAAGCATGAGCAGAAAGGAAGGAACACCTGTGATAGAGGTTTATGGACATGGCGGTGACGTAGAGACCGCTGCAGTGAAATACGGACGGTTACCAGCGGACTTCCTCGACTACAGTGCCAATATCAATCCGCTTGGCCCGCCTCCTGCGGTCACACGAGCACTCACAGAAGGGATGCATCACATCCTTCGCTATCCCGATCCGGGGCACCGCAGTCTTAAACACAAGCTTGCAGCCAAGCTGAAGTTGTCCGAAGACCAGCTTCTGATCGGCAACGGGGCTGCGGAGTGTATGGCGCTTATTATTCAGGCATTTACACCTGCAGCAGTAGGCACCATTGAACCGGGATTTTCGGAGTATCGTCAGCTGGCAGAACAGTACGGCAGCCGGATAGAATACATATATGGGCATAAAGAGCTTAATTATCGGGCCGAGCTGTCAGCAATCTTGGAGCTTCTCGATAGGGTAGAGCTGCTATTTATCGGTCAGCCAAACAATCCGAACGGAGTGCAATATGCCCGAAGCGAGCTGGAAGCGATTGCTGTCTATGCTAGAGACCGGGATGTCAAGGTTGTAATTGACGAAGCCTTTATCGATTTTATACCCGAGCATGAGCGTGAGACACTGACGGACTCCTTGGAGCCGTACCCGAACGTCATTGTCATTCATTCCATGACGAAATTTTATGCAATCCCGGGACTTCGTCTTGGGTACGCGATAGGCCACCCTGATATAATATCGGCGATGTCGAGAAAACAGGTAACCTGGAGTGTAAACGGACTTGCTCTGCTCGCAGGTGAGGCTTGTCTTATGGAAAATAGCGCATACGAAGAGCAGACCCAGGCTTGCATTAAAGAGGAGCGAAACCGGCTAATGTCCGAATTGCCTGCCCTTGGCTTTCAGGTCTATCCGGGTGTGGCCAATTACTTGCTGCTGGAGACACCGGACGGCTGGAACGCCGAGTCTCTGCAAGAGGCGATGGGAAAGCAGGGTATTCTTATTCGAAACTGTGCCATGTATACAGGGCTGGGCGACAAATCCGTTCGGATTGCGGTGAAGGGGCGGCAGGACAATAGCCGGTTTCTTGAAGTGCTGCGATTATTATTGGGGGAGCAATAGATAATGACAACACCTTTTTTGCACAAGTTCGCTTCTAACCAGGCTATTCCAGATATTTATTCCTCCACACTCTGGCCTGGCCTCAAGCTAACGAAGTACGACAATGCGTATTTGCTTGTGGAATCACCTCAGACGGTTCAATCGCTGTCGAGCAGTGTTTACGGTGGAGGCATGAGCCGGATTGATCGTGCAGTCAATATATATGTAGATAAGCATTTTACGTCAGATCATCCTGCAGCAGAGATTGAAGCGCGTTTAAAAAAATGGAAGCTTCCTGCATCAGGCACCGCCGGTCTGCTGACAGCAGTGAAGCTAGCACATGTTTCTGTTATAGAGGAAAGTACCGACCATGCCGTCGTCTTCTGCTGCACGACAGCGGGAGCCGGCAATGCAGCCAGAGCGGCGTCTCCAAGGACTGTTTTTCCCGCAGCCTATTCTCCAGGCACGATTAATACGATGCTGTTTATTGCCGGTGAGCTGACTTCCTATGCCATGGTCAATGCGCTGCAAACTGCAGTCGAAGCAAAGGCTTGCGCTCTGCAGGATCTCGGAGTCAGGGATGCTGAGAACGGAATGATCGCTTCGGGGACAACAACAGACGCCGTTGTTCTTGGTGTCAGCGGATTTAAACCGGATGGAAGCACACCGGACAAAATGCATGCTTATGCCGGCACTGCTACAGAGCTGGGCTCCTGCATCGGACGGCTCGTATATGCGACGGTCACCGAAAGTCTGCTCGCTGGAGAGGGGGCGGCAGGATGACCCTGGCTCTCATTCTTCTCTGCGCCTACATTCTTGACAGGATCATCGGTGATCCGAGATGGATTCCCCATCCGGTGATTGGCATGGGTAAAGCAATATCGGCATTAGAGAAATCTATCCGCTCCAAAGTGACTTCAAATAAGGGATTACTGTTTGCAGGCTTCCTGTTTCCGATTGTCATCGTAGGCGGTTCTTTTCTCATCACTTGGGCGGTGCTCAAGCTGCTTTCGTTCGTTCATCCTTATCTTGCCATTGCCGCCGAGATCGTTCTGATCGCAAGCACGATTGCAGCCAAGGGGCTGAAGGAGGCGGGAATGGAGGTATATAAGCATTTAAGAAACCGACAGCTCCCGGAAGCCAGGAGGTCACTTGGCATGATTGTAGGCCGGGACACTCACCATCTGGATGAACCGGAAATTGTCCGCGGAACGGTAGAGACGATTGCGGAAAATATTGTGGATGCCATTATATCTCCCTTATTCTATGCTCTGATCGGCGGTGCTCCTCTAGCGATGGCGTACCGTGCAGTCAATACACTGGATTCGATGGTAGGGTACAAGAACGAGAAATATTTCTACCTTGGCAAAGCCTCCGCCCGGCTTGATGATGCAGCTAACTATTTGCCTGCTCGTATTTCCGCACTGCTGCTGTTTGCTTCGGCTCGTATACTAGGGCTGCATGTTGAGAATAGCATTCGAACAGTGAAGGAGGACGCAAGCAAGCACCCCAGTCCGAACGGTGGATACCCTGAATCGGCGGTCGCAGGTGCTATCGGAATACGGCTCGGGGGGGTTAACGTATATCACGGTGTGGAATCGTTTCGAGCTTATATGGGCAAGCCATATCATACGCTTGAGGCTGCACATATCAAGACAAGCATTACAATGATGTTTGTGTCATCCAGTTTGTTTGTCTTGATCCTCTGTGCCATTATATCTGTTCTATCCATCATCGGTATCGAATGGATGTGGTGGAGATGAATTCTGGGCTTGACCTATATCTCGTCAGACACGGAAGAACGTTATGGAATATGGAAAAAAGATATTTGGGGCATACCGATGTGCCTCTTCATCGTAATGCCGCAGCTGAATTGAAGGCGCTCCAGCTCAAGATTAAGCAAGAGGAGCTGGCATTTCAGTATGTGTACATCAGTGATCTAGTTCGTGCAATGCAATCCCTTCAGATCATTGCGCCGCATCTCGTCAGTAAGGCTGTGAGGGATCACCGGATCCGCGAGTATCACTTTGGTGATTGGGAAGGATCTACCTATGACATGCTTAAGGACAACCCTACATATCGAAGCTGGATCGATCATCCGGAGCGGATTACGCCGCCGGGTGCAGAGCCTTTTACTGCCTTCGAGGGGCGAATATCTCAATTTGTCGAGAGCAGGCTGCTGCCGATTCTGGAGAACAAGGATGGGGTGGATCTTTCATCCGGCGGCACCCAAATAAGTATGAAGATGGCCTATCCGAAGGTGCTTATCATTACGCATGGCGGCGTCATCAGACAGCTTGTATCAGCCTATGTACAAGACAGAGATTTCAACTCCGCCATGCCTGGTCCAGGAGAAATGCAGGTACTGCGGCTCCGACTTCAAGCAGGACAGCTGAGTGGAGAAATTCTGAATTAAGTAATTCAGAGTTGGCGTTCCTTATTTTCAAGGGAAAACTTGGGTTGTAGAAATACAGCCTTTCCCCTATAATCAACAACAGAAGTTAAGGCCTCCATACACTTGAACAAGTATGTATAATCATGAATCGATAAAGATTTATACATCAACAAACGAATAATAGCCGACAAGGTCCTGGCAGCGAATGACGTTAATAGAGCTGCTCAGGTTAAAAGGGAAGCCGGTGCAAATCCGGCACGGTCCCGCCACTGTATACCAGGGGCAGACAGCGTTATATCCACTGTTTCTTATGTGAGAAATGGGAAGGGCAGCTGTCCAGCTATATCAAACCTGGTGAGTCAGGAGACCTGCCTTGTCGGAATGAAGCGTGCGATCCTTCGAGGAAAGGATACGTTTTGCGATGTTCTATGCCCATTTTTAAGGGGCAGTGCGAGACGTAAACCTTGATCCTGGCTTAAGGACCAAGGTTTTTTTGCTATGGATTGGAAGTCAGGTGGATAGGTTATGGGCTAAGCTTTGAAACAATTTATTACGGGTTAACCAGATCTGAAAGGGAGAGAGTCATGAACAAAATGAAAAAAAGCGTATTATCCTTACTGCTTACATTAATGATGGCAATGATGCTTGCTGCATGCGGCACCGAAACGGAAACGTCTGAAGGGACGGGACAAGCTGCGCAGCAGGAAGCAGGACAAGCAGCCGATCAAGGATCAGAGACGAATAATGACAGCGAGGAAGCTTCGAGTAAGACCGAATATCCGCTGACCTTAACAGATGCGACTGGAGAATCCTTTACATTTGAACAAGCGCCGGCCAAAATCGTGTCCGTATCACCCGCAGAAACAGAGTCCCTCTTCGCCATTGGACTTGAGGAGCAAATTGTAGGTGTATCTGATTTTGACGATTATCCCGAAGCTGCAGCCTCCAAGCCCAAAATGGGAAGCTTGTATGAACCCAATGCTGAAGCGATTATCGCGGCTGAGCCGGATATCGTGTTTACAGGAATCTCCATGGATGAAGCAGCAGTGCAAAAATTGCGCGATCTTGGCATCGTCATCTTCAAAACAGATCCTAAAACCATCGATGATGTTATGAAGAATATCGAAGTCTACGGTCAGATTACAGATCGCCAAGCCGAAGCTGCAGAAGTGGTAGATCAAATGAAAGCTGATATTCAGGAAGTGTCGGATAAAGTAGCTGCACTGTCAGATGAAGAGAAGAAGCAAGTGTACGTTGAATTCTCTCCAGGCTGGACGGTAGGCAAAGGCGAATTTATGGATGAAGTGATTACTCTTGCTGGTGGAGTCAATGTAGCAGGAGATACAGAGGGCTGGAATGAAATCAGTGAAGAGAAGATCATTCAAGCCAATCCTGACGTGATTCTGTACGCAAGCGATGTTATCGATGATAACAATCAAACACTGGATCAAATCATCACAGCTCGTGATGGCTGGAACGAAATTACGGCTATTAAAGAAGATGCCGTTATCTCCATTGACGCCAATCTGCTCAGCCGTCCAGGTCCGCGTGTAACCGAAGGCCTGAAAGTGGTAGCGGAAGCGATCTATCCGGACCTCTTTCAATGAAAACAAAACTAGCAGGATACGGAATTGCCGGCGGTCTCCTGCTTGTGCTGACTCTGCTCCTGTGTCTGGCGATCGGGGCAGTAGATCTGCCTGTTCGCCATATTGTGGGAATCCTGGTCAATCATTTGCCTTGGGTTTCAGAACCGATTGATCCGATCTGGAATCCTTCCTCGGAGCAAATTATTATGAAGGTTCGGCTTCCCCGAGTACTGCTCGGTATGCTGGTGGGGGCAGCACTGGCCACGGCAGGAGCTGCCTTCCAGGGCGTGCTGCGCAATCCGCTGGCAGATCCGTATACACTCGGTGTATCCTCCGGTGCATCGGTTGGAGCAGCAGTCATGATCTATTTTGGATTGCAGTATGCGGTTCTTGGAGAATGGATGCTGCCTCTGGTTGCCTTTGTCACAGGGATCATTACGTTGTGGGCGGTGCTCGCGCTTGCCAGTGAAGGCGGCAGGATTCCGACGCACAGCCTGATTCTATCCGGTGTAATTATGCAGTCCTTCCTCGGAGCGTTTGTGTCCTTCTTAACAGCCATGTCCAAGGATACAGTGAATCAGATACTATTCTGGACCATGGGCAGCCTCAGCTTACGAGGATGGTCATATACGGCCATCCTTTTTCCGTACTTGATCATTGGGATTGTGTTTCTATGGAGCCGGGGAAGGGCGCTTAATCTGCTTGCGCTGGGTGAGCGGCAGGCAGCACATTTGGGAGTCAAGGTAGAGTGGCTTAAGCTCTCTGTTCTAATTGTTGCTACCTTGTTGACGGCTGCTGCTGTATCGGTAGCTGGAGTCATTGGATTTGTCGGGCTTGTGATTCCGCATATGCTTCGTTTATTAGTTGGGCCGGATTATCGTCTCCTTATTCCGTTATCCGCGATCATGGGAGGCATCTTCCTGGCATGGGCTGATATGGGGGCGAGAACGATTCTTGCACCGGTAGAGATCCCGCTCGGAGTCGTCACTGCATTTGTAGGAGCACCGTTCTTCGCTTACCTGCTGCACCGAAGCAAGAAACTGCGAAGGGGAGGAATGAGATGAACTCACGGATTCAGGCAGAGCAGCAGAAATCTTCACAGGACTTGACCGCGTCAGCTCGTACCTCCGCTCCGGTGCTGGAAGTGAAGTCTGCGGCCAAAGCCTATGGAGACCATATGGCACTTCGCAATATCGATTTTACGGTTCATTCAGGAGAATGGTGGGGTATCGTAGGGCCCAATGGCAGCGGCAAATCGACACTGCTTCACTTGCTGTCCGGTGTCCTAGCTCCGAGCTCCGGCTCTATTCTGATCAAAGGCAAGCCGGTTAAAGAATACAGCAGGCGGGCGTTATCCCGGCTTATTGCTGTATTGCAGCAGGACGGGCTGCCTGAAATTGATTATTCTGTACGAGATGTTGTAGCCATGGGCAGGTATCCTTATCAGGACTGGCTGGGACGGGATCAATCCGATGGAGAAGAAGTAGTGGATCGCGTACTTGAGCAGCTTGAGCTGTCTCCTTTTGCCGATCGTCTGCTTACGGAATTAAGCGGAGGTCAGAGACAGAGGGTGGCACTCGCCAAGGTAATGGCTCAGGAGCCGGAAATTTTGCTGCTGGATGAGCCGACAACCTATCTCGATATCCATTATCAGCTCCAGTTCATGGAACTGCTCGCAGATTGGCGCAGGAGAACCGGTATTACCATTGTCGCTGTATTGCACGACCTCAATCTGGCTTCACTTTTTTGCGACAGTATTTATGGACTTCGGGCAGGGGAGAGCTTCATGCAAGGGAGCCCGGATGAATGTGTCACAGAAGAGCATTTAAGAAGTCTGTTTCAGGTTGATCCCGTCATGATTCGTCATCCACAACATGAGCTTCCTCAATTCTTGCTTAAGAAAAAAGACTAGGCTCTATATAAGAGCGGCATCGCTACAAGGGCAGCATTTCAATAAGAAGGGTTTCTAGTTAAATCCTTTTGAAGTGGATGCCCTTTTTTCGTTATAATCTATTAAAAAAGAGGATTCAGCATAAAGGAAGTGCGTGGAGATGGAGAGAGAACAAATATTGATGGATTGGATACAGCAAATTCGGCCGCTTGACTCATCAGCTGAGCAAGCCGCAGCTGCGCATTTGGATCAGCTGACCAAGCCGCCGGGAAGCCTGGGCAAAATAGAAGAGCTGGTTGTTCGGCTGGCAGGAATTACGGGAGAGACCCATGTCTCCTATGACCGTAAAGCGGTCATAGTCATGGCAGCAGATCATGGTGTGGTGGAAGAAGGAGTCAGTGCATTTCCGGCCGTCGTAACTCAGCAGATGGTACATAATTTTCTTGCCGGCGGAGCCGCGGTGAACGTTCTTGCCCGTCAGGCCGCTGCAGACGTTATATGCGTAAACATCGGGATCAATGGAGACATTGAGCATCCTGAGCTGGTTCAGCGATCTGTTCGTAAAGGTACAGCAAATATGGCGCATGGTCCTGCTATGAGCAGAGAGGAAGCCGTGACAGCCATTCTTGCAGGAATTGAGGTCGTAAAGGATGCGTATGACAGAGGGATTCGACTCTTTGTTACAGGTGAAATGGGGATTGGAAACACGACGCCGAGCGCCGCAGTAACCAGCGTACTGACTGGAATTCAAGTGGAAGCTGCTACAGGCAGGGGAACAGGAATTGACGATACGCGTCTGAAGCACAAAGAGCAAGTAATAAAGAAGGCAATTGAGCTGAACCGTCCCGATTCAAACGATCCGCTGGATGTACTCGCGAAGGTGGGTGGACTTGATATTGCCGGGCTAACCGGTGTTATCCTTGCTGCGAGTGCATTAAAATGTCCTGTGGTTATTGACGGCTACATTTCTACAACCGCGGCGCTGATAGCTGCAAGACTCGCCCCTCTGTCCATACATTATATGATTGCCTCACATAAGTCGGAGGAGCGGGGACATGCAGGTCTGCTGGAGGAGCTGAACCTATCACCTATGATTCATCTGGACATGCGTCTCGGCGAAGGCACAGGCGGTGTACTCTGTCTGCATATTATTGAAGCTGCATCCCGAATCATGAAGGAGATGGCGACATTCACAAGTGCAGGCATTTCCGGTAGTCATGCGGATCTGGATCCCGAGGAGAGCAAGCCATGATCATACTTGTAACTGGTGGCGCGCGCAGCGGGAAGAGCACATTTGCGGAGAAGCTCTGTATGAGCCGTTCATCGGAAGCGATCTATCTGGCAACAGCACAGGCCTTTGATGAAGAGATGGAGCAGCGCATTACAGCACACCGTCTTCAGCGCTCTGACGAAGCCTACCTGTGGCATACTATTGAAGAGCCGATCGAAGTTGCGGATACACTGGAGAGCATTGGACAAGCGACTTATCCAGCACCAACGATACTACTGGACTGTCTGACCTTGTGGCTGTCTAACATATTATTGTCTAAGGAAGCAGAGGGCCAGGATGCCATACTGCAGGAAATGGACAGGCTGGTAAGCAGTGTTCGAACTTATCCGGGTCTTATCATTCTTGTCACCAATGAAGTAGGAGACGGCATAGTGCCGGAATATCCGCTGGGACGGTTGTACCGGGATATGGCCGGAATATTGAATCAGCGAATGGCAGCGGTGAGTGAAGAGGTGTTTCTGGTCACTGCAGGCATTGCCATTGAACTGAAGAGCAAGGAGTACAAAGTATGAAGGATGAAGTAAAGGCGGCGGCAGCCGCTTTTCAATTTTTATCCCGTTTTCCAGTGAGGATGAATCTTGATTTTACACCTGAACTGATGCAAAAAAGCACGGTTTATTATCCATTCGTTGGCGTTTGTATTGGACTTATCCTATGGGTGGCAGCTATCGTGTCAGGGTTCTTGCTGCCGGACCTGTCGGCTTCCATTGTGACGCTGGTCGTCTGGGTATGGCTTACCGGTGGACTGCATTTGGACGGATGGATGGATTCAGCAGATGCGCTTCTCAGCTACCGTTCAAGAGAGCGCATGCTGGAGATTATGAAGGACAGCCGGGTTGGAGCGATGGGTGTCATCGCCTGTGTGCTGCTGCTGATGCTTAAAGCCTCCTTGCTTGTCAGCATTATTCATCAGCCTATGATGATGGGACTCGCCATCCTGCCTCTCATATGGAGCAGGTTCTTCATGGTGTATGCGATATCGAGATATCCTTCTGCCCGGGCGGGAGAAGGGCTTGCAGCGATGTTTGGCAACATCCTTGCCCGTTATTATAAGCAATCGCTGGGATGTGCAACCGTGATATCTATTGTTTTATTGGGGATTCTTAGCTTAATTGTTCATTCGTCGAATGTGTTATACGTTACACAGGCTTCGGTGCTGATGGCCTTCATCGCCGTTCCGATTGTCATGTGGGTGATCGGAAGGCTGGCCGCTGATCGAATGAGCGCACGTCTTGGGGGATTAACCGGGGATACATATGGAGCACTGAATGAAGGGCTGGAGACAGTCGGTCTGCTGATGCTGACTATCGTTATGCATATCGCAGGTTAGGGGGAGACATATCGTTATGACAGACATGAACACGGAACTTGAACAAAGTAATGATGAGCATAAGCCGAAAAATGGAGCTGTTCTCATGCTGCAGGGCACGGCTTCAGACGTTGGAAAAAGCATCGTAACAACAGCGCTATGCCGTATATTCCTGCAGGATGGATACCAGCCTGCTCCGTATAAATCGCAAAATATGGCGCTTAATTCCTATGTAACGCTGGACGGTAAGGAGATCGGAAGAGCGCAGGGAGTACAGGCAGAGGCGTGTGAGATTCCGGCCACAACAGACATGAACCCGATTCTTATTAAGCCAGTCAAGGATATGCATTCTCAGATCGTCGTTCACGGCGTGCCTGCTATGCAGATGAGTGCGATGGATTACCGCATGAAGTTCCTTCCCACAGCGAAGAGAATCGTGCTGGAGGCGCTAGATCGATTACGTGCAGAGTATGACATCGTCCTGATGGAAGGGGCGGGAAGTCCGGCAGAGATCAATCTGAAGGATCGTGACATCGTCAATATGAATCTTGCAGGCTGGGCAGATGCACCGGTGATCCTCATTTCCGATATTGATCGGGGAGGGGTATTCGCGTCCATCGTAGGTACACTTGAGCTGCTTGAACCCCATGAAGTCCAGCGGATCAAAGGCTTTATCATTAACAAATTCCGCGGAGACCTTGCTCTCCTGAAGCCTGGGCTGGACTGGCTCGAGGCTCGTACAGGTATTCCGGTACTGGGCGTGCTTCCCTATATTCAGGATCTGCGGATTGAAGCCGAGGATTCGGTTGTGCTCGACGAGCTGCAGTATAAGAAGCAGCAGGAGAAGGAAGTGGATATCGTCGTCATTCGTTACCCGCGCATCTCAAACTTCACAGATTTTGATCCGCTGCGCTGGGAGCCGGATATTACCCTTCGTTATGTGAATTCTGCCGAAGAGCTGGGCACACCGGATATTGTCATTCTGCCAGGCACGAAGGATACAATCAGTGATCTTCAGTTCCTGAAGCAGAGAGGACTGGATCATGCCTTATACAGGCTATTGGAAGAGCATCATACCCAGATCGTCGGGATTTGTGGCGGTTATCAAATGCTGGGTTACTCGCTCTCCGATCCTTATGCGGTAGAGAGTGGTGTACAGGAAGAAGCAGGGCTTGGACTGCTGCCCATCAGGACTTCATTTTTGAAGGAAAAGCGAACGATAAGAGTGACTGGACTACTGACGGACGAACAGAGACTGCCACTGGCAAGTACGGACCCAAGCAGTACTGAAGCTCCGATTGAGGCTTATGAAATTCATATGGGAGTTTCTGAGCGACTGGACCAAGATCAAGTTAATTATAGCTATGACGAATTGTTCAGACTAACCGAAACGGACACTGCTGCAAGTGATCTGCAGGCTTCCTTCGACTCTTGTACGTATGCTTCATCTCATTCAGAAGGTCTAGTTAGATCGGATGGTATGGTGTGGGGAACCTATTTACATGGATTATTTGAGAACGATGCTCTGCGCAGGTCCTGGCTGGATCAGGTTCGAATCCGGAAGGGACTCTCTCCTGTTATTTCGACCTTCTCGGCGAAGGAGCGAAAAGTTGAGGAATTTGATCGGGTAGCGGATGTGGTAAGAACGAACTTGGATATGGAGAAAATTTATCAGATATTGAACTCTTAAATGAATACCTAGATAAGAGAAAAAGAATCCGGAGCTGTCAATTATGAGCAGCTTCGGCTTTTTTGTTGTGGACATAATTATAAAAAAGTTAGGATTACAGCCTTTGTTGGTTAAAGATAATTGTGCGATTTTTGAAGAAGAAGGTATAACCCAAATCTGAATAATCCATCCTAAGCATAGCTCCCGGCAGACACTGATTTATGATGAGTTATGAGAATAAGTAAGTCGCTTTAAAATTTATTCAAAAAAAGTCTACCCGAATAGTCGGGTTTATGCTATAGTAACATATGCTGTAAGGTAGTTACCGACCCTTAAGAATATTTATATATAAATCGTTACATAAGGGGACAGCATATTTTAGCTATTTGGAAGGGAGCAATTCGAATGGAAACATTGCAGGTAATCATTAACGTAGCAGTGATGCTAGTGTTAATTGGCCTTCTGTATTGGATGCAGAAGAAGCATATATCTTTTACGAAGCGTGTATTTACGGGTCTGGGCTTGGGGCTTGTATTCGGAATACTGCTTCAGCTGATCTACGGGGCAGGCTCGGGAACCATAGAGAAGAGTGTCGACTGGTTCAGTATCGTCGGTTCCGGCTATGTAAGCCTCTTGCAGATGATCGTCATTCCACTGATCGTGGTGTCTATCATATCTGCCATTATGAACTTGAAGGGTAATCAGAATATCGGGAAGATGAGCTTCTCGATTATTGGTACATTGCTGATTACCACAGCCATTGCAGCAAGTATTGGTATAGGGGTTACACTTGCCTTTGACCTGGAAGGTATTAACGTGGAGAGCGGTGAAGCAGAAACAGCGAGAACCCAAAGGCTCGAAGAGCAGCTTGTTGATGTAGAGGATATGACCATTCCTCAGCAAGTGCTTGAATTCATTCCCAGCAATCCATTCGAGGATATGACCGGTGCTCGCAGTACCTCTACCATTGCGGTCGTTATCTTCTCTGCTTTTGTCGGTATTGCCGTTCTTGGACTGGATCGCAAGAAGCCAGAGCAGGCGGATACTTTTCGTAAAATGATTAACGCACTTTATGCTGTCGTCATGCGCATCGTAACTCTGGTGCTGCGATTGACACCATACGGTATCCTGGCGCTGATTACGAAGGTTACTGCAACAACTAATGCACAGGAGATCTTGAAGCTTGGTGAGTTTGTTATCGCTTCTTATGTTGCCTTGCTGCTGATGTTCGTGGTTCATCTTATTCTCGTTACCGCATTTGGTTTTAACCCGGTAGCGTACCTTAGAAAAGTAATGACCACGCTGGTCTTCGCGTTTACGTCCCGTTCGAGTGCGGCAACCATTCCATTAAACGTGGAGACGCAAACGAAGAAGCTGGGTGTATCCGCAGGTATCGCGAATCTGTCGGCTTCCTTTGGCGCAACGATTGGCCAGAACGGCTGTGCAGGAATCTATCCAGCGATGGTTGCGGTGATGATCGCTCCTACAGTGGGCATTGATCCGCTCAGCTGGGATTTCATCATTACACTCATCCTGGTTGTCATGATCAGCTCCTTCGGTGTAGCTGGTGTAGGTGGCGGAGCGACGTTTGCTTCACTGATCGTACTCTCCACCATGAACCTGCCTGTTGCACTGGTCGGACTTCTGATCTCTGTGGAGCCGCTGATTGATATGGGACGTACAGCGCTGAACGTTAATGGTTCAATGACCTCCGGTCTCATTACGAGCAAGCTCCTGAATGAGAATGATCGGGATACCTTCAATCGTCCGAACACGGAATTAGATGCACCAACAGAAGCGTAAAATAAATAAAGAGTGCGGGCCCTTGGCTAAAACCGAGGGACTCGCACTCTTTATTTTTGGGTTACAATAGAGTCTCAACCTGCACAAATAGTACGAAGAGATCAGAGATCTATGCCAGTTTGATTTCTATGTAGCGAAGAACGAAGCTTAGCCCAGTATTTGCAGCTCTTTCGGGTAGCTGGTTAGCAGTTTCACCCCATCTGCTGTTACGAGGACTTCATCCTCAATGCGTACTCCCCCGAGATTGGGTACATAGATGCCGGGTTCAATGGTGAAGGTCATTCCTTCGGTCAAGAGCTCCTGATTCGCTCCATGCACGGATGGATATTCATGCACATCGATACCCAGTCCATGACCGAGGCGATGGAGGAAGCGTTCGCCGTATCCTGCATCAATGGTCACTTGTCTTGCGGCCAGATCTACAGAAGCGAGGGTTGCCCCTGGCTTAACGGCTTCAATTCCCTTCAGATTGGCTTCAAGAACCGTATTATATATGTTCGTGAGCTCAGGTGACAGCTGGCCAAAAGCGAACGTACGGGTAATATCAGAAGCATATCCATTCGCATATACGCCCATATCAAACATGAGCAGATCGCCGTATTGCAGCTTGCGAGTGCCTGGAACGCCATGAGGAAGGGCCGTATTAGGTCCTGACAGCACCAACGTGTCAAAAGAAGGACCAGAAGCACCGAGCTTCTTCATTTGATATTCCATCTCCGCTACGAGCTCGATTTCCGTTACGCCTTCCTTCACATGGGAAAGACCTCTTTTCAGCACTTCCTCAATCATTTGGGCAGCGAACTTCATCCGGTCCACTTCATGCGGCGCCTTGCGAACACGCAGCTTGCGCAGCAGTGGACCTGCATCGGCATAGCTCTTGGCATTGGCATATTGAACGAGCTCCTCGTAACGAGCGATTGACAGGTTTTCTTTTTCAACGCCCATCGTTTCAATATGCTGAGGAAGATATTTCTGCAGGATGAGATACGGGTTGTCTGTGTCTTGATGGGTCGCAATCTTCTTCACAGAGGAAGCTGCAGCCGCCGCGTCTTCATCGAGGCTTGGTACGATCAGAGTTGGTTCTTCTCCTCTTACCAGCAGCAGTCCGAGAAAGCGTTCATGTGGATTGCTTGCGAATCCGGTCAAATAATAGACATGCTTAGGATCTGTAATCAGCACACAGTCGTATCCTTGCTCCGAAATGGCCTGCTCTAGTAAAGTAATAGGTTGAATTGTCATGATATTCCCCGCCTTTAAATTAGGATTATAAAAAATCCTTAATTTCATTATCGTTATATATTATAAAGCTTATGAAGCAAAAACCCAAAAACAAACAATGGCACCTATAATGTCTTAGAAAAGTCTATCTTCTGCGCTGTGGATTGGTGAAGTATCCAAGAGGGTAATATTTGAAAATATTGGAGAATAGGGAGAGTAAAAATATGAACAAGAAGTACTTGATGATGACAGGAATCAGTCTCTTGACACTGGCACTCATTGCTTGTTCCAATCCGACCGCTCAAGAGCCTGGCCCAGATACTCCTGTACCGGGCACTCCGGACAATCAGACGGAACAGCCTGCTTCCGAAGAGCAAAAGGAAGAAGGGAATACACTTCCTTATGAAATAACGACCTTGGCTGCCGGACTTAATGTACCTTGGGAGCTTGATTTTTTACCGGATGGCCGAATGCTGTTTACGGAAAGACCCGGCACGCTGCGTATGATTGAGAACGGACAGGTGCTGGAGGAGCCGGTGCTGGCCTTTGAGGCTCCTTTTGCAGATGAAGGGGAAGGCGGTCTGTTAGGGCTCGCAGTGGATCCTGATTTTGAGTCGAATCATTATGTATATGTATATCACTCTTACCGTGAGGGACAAGACATCCTAAACCGGGTGCTCAGACTTAAGCTGACGGGTCAAGAGGCCTCAATTGACAAGGTGCTGCTCGCTGACATACCGGGCGGTGTGAATCATAACGGGGGACGTCTGAAGATAGGACCGGACGGGATGCTATATATTACGACCGGGGAACGATATGAGCCTGACATGGCTCAGGATGAAACAATCCTTGGGGGCAAAATCCTCCGTATCCACCGCGATGGTTCAATACCTGATGATAATCCTATAAACGATTCAGCTGTATATAGTCTTGGACATCGTAATGCACAGGGACTTGCCTGGCATCCAGATACAGGGCAGCTGTACAGCTCAGAGCACGGACAATCGAACCATGATGAGCTGAATGTCATAGTGAAGGGATCGAATTACGGATGGCCGCTGATTGAAGGAGATGAGCAGGAGGAGGGAATGACTTCGCCGCTCATTCACAGTGGAACCGATACGTGGGCCCCCTCGGGAATGACGTTCATAACGCAAGGTCCTTGGCAGAACTCCCTCATTGCAGGGGGGCTTCGGGGAGAGGCGCTGCTTAAATTTGAGCTGGATGGAGAAGGCGGAGCAAGTGAAGAGCCATCACTAGAAGTGCTGTTCCAGAGCGAATGGGGCCGGATTCGTAGTGTGAGTGAGGGTCCAGATGGAACACTCTACCTGCTGACGAGCAATCGGGATGGCAGAGGAGATCCAGCCGAAGAGGATGATCGAATCATTGCACTGAGGCCTGCCAAGTGATGGCATATCCCTCTATTTTATTTTGAAATATTTATAAGGTATGATATAGGAAGTATGAATCAATTGTTATCCATCGATCATCGACCTCATTATATAAGCCTGTAACTAGAACAACAGCTGCATGTTTACTGCTGAAAGGATGATTATCCAATGAAATCAAAAACAGCTATCGTAACTGGCGCCAATTCCGGTATGGGCCTTGCGACAACCATTGAATTAGCACTGCAAGGGTATCATGTCATCCTGGCATGCCGAAGCGAAGAGCGAGGACGTAAAGCGCTGAATGAAGCAATAGCCGCAACAGGCTCAAAGCAGATTGAGCTGATGTTACTTGATCTGGGTTCCTTGAGCAGCATTCGCCAATTTGTTGAACAATTCCAATCAGTTCATGAGAAGCTGGATGTGCTTATTAATAATGCAGGTGTGGTTTCTCTGAAGAGAGAGGAAACATCGGACGGGTTTGAAATGGCGATTGGTGTCAATCATCTAGGCCATTATTTACTGACAAGACTGCTGCTTCCAAGTCTATTACATGCACCTGAAGGAAGAGTCGTTAACGTGGCATCAGGTGCTTATAAATTTGGCAAAATCCATCAGGAAGATCCGCATCTCACAAAGGGGTTTAACGTGGTGAAGAGTTACGGCCAGTCCAAGCTGGCAAACGTGCTGTTCACTAGAGAACTGGCTTACCGGCTGGAAGGAACAAGCGTTACCGTTAATGCACTCCATCCCGGGGCGGTAGGCACTAGCATCGGTGTTAATCGCAATACGGGCTTCGGTACGAAGATCATGGCCTTTTTGGCGAAAACTCCTTTTTTCCTCTCGCCGGAAGAAGGGGCCAGGACTGCAATCTATCTAGCGATTCGGCCAGAAGTGAAAGGGATTACAGGTGAGTATTTTTATGAGGAGAAGATTCAGGAGCTGAAGCCTCATGCCATGGATGAGGCGACATCCCAGTTCCTGTGGAACTGGAGTGCAGAGCAGACAGGGCTGCCTTATGATCTGGAGCTGAATAAAAACTAACTTGAGACAATATAAAAAACAAGCCTTCACAAGGCTTGTTTTTTATATTGATCTTATTTTGCCGTTATTTCAAATGCTTCAAACATATGATTATTGACTTGTCTACTCCATGCTTCGACTTCAACACCTTCTTGTATTATACCAAAATCGGATTCTGTTCGTTTGACATCACTTGTTTGAGCAAAGACCGTCGTATTTTTGGTTACTGTCAGCACATCTCCAGTGTTAAGTTTTATAGAATGAAGTACTTTATCTCCATCAATTGTGGAATTTTCCTCAATTATTTCAACAACGATACCTGCGTAATATTCCTGTTGCTTAGATGGAGATGACCATCCTAGCAAAATATCAGAACTTAGAACGTACCAAATACCAAGCGCCAGTACCAAAACAAGACTACCCGACAGTATAAGCCACTTCTTTTTTATCTTCACTTCTTTCATCCTTCCTAAGGGACTTATCATATTTAGACGCATGACTTCGAAAAAAGTTTATCGTTTTCGCTGAACTCTTCTGGAATTTTTCTATTGATCATTCTGGGTCTTCTCTGTTAATCTAGTCATTAAAAAATGATATTAGTGGGGGATAACAGCTGTGAAGGAACCGAACATTACATTCAGCTATGCACAACTAGAGGACTTGCCCGCTATTGTTGCGATCTACAATTCAACCGTTGCCGGGAGAATGGTCACAGCTGACCTTGAACCGGTCACTGTTGAGAGCCGTATACCTTGGTTTGAGGAGCATACACCGGACAAGCGTCCATTATGGGTGATGAAGTATGATGAACAGATCGCAGGCTGGGTCAGCTTAAGCTCCTTCTACGGAAGACCTGCTTACGACGGTACCGCAGAGGTGAGCGTCTATGTTGACGAAGCCTTCAGAGGAACAGGAGCAGGAAGCCGGCTCATCGAGAAAGTGATTGAGGATAGTCCGCAGCTGGGGGTTACAACCTTACTTGGCTTCGTATTCGGTCACAATGAACCGAGTCTTCGTTTATTGAAGAAATACGGCTTTGAACAGTGGGGCTACTATCCCGAGATCGCTGTTCTGGACGGTGTAAGGCGTGATCTAGCCATTCTTGGCAAAAAATTGGACTAAATCATTTCACCCTACTCTATTTGTTACTTGTTAAGTCTAATATAAATTGATCGGCTGTAGCTGCACATATAAAAAGAACTCGGGTCCAGAGGTGTACGGATGTATACACCTTAGAAGGACAAACGAGTTCTTTTTTATATTGCTAAGCTTGTTTCCTGCGGAAGGCCTGATTGAGCACCTCGGATAAGATGAGGCCGACAGCGATGCTTCCTGCAATCATGAGCGCTTTGGCAGCAAGCTCTACGGCAGTCGTATAATCGTTCTGTACAAAATAACGCATGGCATTGTATGCCATCCCTCCTGGAACGAGCGGGATAATGCCGGCTACGCTGAAGATAATGACCGGATGCTTGTAGAGTCTTGCAAAGACCTGACTTAATACACCAATGACCAGTGTTGCCATTAGGGTAGCGGAGACCGCCTCATATCCAGGTTCCATAATATCGTAAATGATCCAGCCGAGCATACCGACAATTCCGCAGGGGAAGAGCATTTTGCGAGGTGCGTTAAAAATAATGCCAAAGGCAAGGGAAGCGATGAAGCTGGTTACAGCTTGTTCCACGATATGAATAAACATGATGTTCGTACCTCAGCTTTCATTTACATAATAGTGAAGACGACGGCAATTCCAGCACCGATCGCAAACGCTGTCAGAAAAGCATCGGCCCCCTTGGAAAGCCCGGACACGAGATGCCCTGCCATCAGATCCCTTACTGCATTCGTAATGGCCAGCCCAGGTACGAGCGGCATGACAGAGCCGATAATAATCTTATCCAGCTCGCTGCCGACCTCTATGAGTACCATGACGAGAGCCAGAAGGCCGATAATAAATGAAGCGGTGAATTCCGCGAAGAAGCGAACCTGTGACAGCCTTTGAAAAAGGCTCACTGCGGCGTACCCGACACCACCGCATAATACGGCGGGCAGAAAGTCTGTCCATCCGCCTTGAAACATGATGGTGAAGCAGCCACTGGCTAGCGCAGCGGCGCAGGTCCGTGCGATAACTCGGTACAGAACCGACTCCTTCTCAATATCCGTCAGCTGATGATAAGCTTCGCTAGGATTCAGCTCGTCTCTTCCAATTGCACGAGAAACATTGTTGACGGCAGCTACCTTATGCAGATCGGTCGTCCGCTCCGAGATGCGGATCAGCTTGGCTGGCTGCAAACCGTCCGTGGAGAAAATAATACCTGTTGGTGTGACATAGCTGTGAGAGTTAGGCATTCCATAGGCAGAAGCGATCCGCATCATCGTGTCTTCGACACGATAGGTTTCGGCACCGCTCTGAAGCATGATTTTTCCGGCAAGCAGACATACCTCGATAATCTCCATCGTTATGCTGTTCTTATCTGTTGTTATCGATGGTTCCATCTATTTACGCATCCTTTATCATTCATTTTCCTGACAAATCAGAACTTCCATTCTATCATATCTTCCATTATTTCCATATGCACTATAATGCAGACTACGGGGATTCTCTTTATACAAGTAATAAAAGCCTGCCAGCTTCGCGACTTGGATATGATGAGCATCGCGAATGCTGCAGACCTCTATGGCGTTATGAAGCTTTATGCGATTATTCAATCTTTACTCGCCTTCTACATGATACAATACGCGTGCCAGAATGTCCTGGCTGTAATTGCCGAAATGCTTGCCGTATACAGTAAGGCCGCCTTTGTTAACGGGATGATCGGTTACCGCGATACGGAATCGAATATCACTCTTGTAGTCAAGCGCAATATCCTTCAGGGTGACATCTGAAATTCGGCATCCGTCAACGTAGCTGCCTTCCTCATTGATTCGAATCAGCTTCAGCATGCCATACTGGTTCAGATGCGGAGGCCACCATTCCGGGTTAAATGCTCCTCGCTTATCTCCGAAATCACCCGGACTTGTCCAGCACCCCAGCTCAATTCCGTTCAAATAGAAATAGATATCGGAAGGATAGTTGTTATTAAATCCAGGTGCTTCTGAACCCAGCTCCATCGAGAATTGGATCTCCTTGAACGATTCATTGGATTTGAGGTAATTGGGAATCCGGTATTCAAGGAAGCCTTCCGACAGCCAGATCAGCTCAGCATCAATCCGCATCGGATCAGCAAAATACCTCGGTTCATCAAAATCGCCAACGATGCTGTCCTTCGTAGCAAGGCCGCAGGTAGGTAAAGCCTTATAATTACTGTAGTGTCCCACTTTAATTTCGGCTTCATATCGGTTATGTATATCCTGACTTCGTATATCGACCATCAGCTTATCATCATTCAGATAGCAGATCTTCTGGATCCCATGCTTGCCGACAGCGGTGTTGATGTTGATCAGGCCGCTCTCCTCGAGCTTCTTGATGTGCATCGTAATTGCACCGTTTGTCAGGTTTAGCCTAGTTGCAATGTCATTTAGGTTCAAACTTTGATGCTTGGACAGCATATCTATAATTTGTATTCTGACATCCGAGCTGAGTGCCTTAAATATATGAATGCCGGACATTAAATCTTTTATGTATATCATATATAGAATTCCTTTCCACGAAAAAATGAGAGTTTTGTAGATGATGTAGGGAGGCAGCGTTAGAAGTCCAGCTAAAATAGAAGACCATGGGAATAATGTAATATAGATGATAATTGCATTCTAAGCTATTTTTGCCATGCGAACAACATCAAAGAATGACAAAAGGGAAGAACAGGATGCAGCACTGCTGAAAAATATGAACAAAATGTAAAATTTTAGTTGTGGAAAAATGTAAACGCTTTTATAATCTTCATGAGTCTAAAATAGTTTAAGTTTATTTAAATTAAATCGAACGACTCTAATCCATATCATGGCGGTGATATTCTATGAAAAAGCTAAAGAAGTGGCTGCTTACGGCAGCGCTAGCTACCTCGGTGTCCGTGTTCGGACTCAGTTCACCTGGTTTTGCAGCTTTTTGGAATTTGACAGGAGATATTGGGGTGCATGATCCAAGCATCATCAAGGAAGGGAACAGCTGGTATACGTTCTCCACAGGGCAGGGTATCCAGGTGCTGAAATCGGATAATGGCACCAACTGGTACCGGGTTCCACAGATCTTCCTGAGTCCCCCTTCCTGGTGGAGCACTTATGTACCGAATCAAACTCATAACGACGTATGGGCCCCGGATATTCATGAATACAACGGCAGAGTATGGCTGTACTATTCCATCTCAACATTTGGCTCCAACCAGTCTGCGATCGGTCTTGCATCCGCTTCCAGTGTAGGTGCAGGGCAGTGGAGAGATGACGGCTTGGTGCTCCGGACTACGACGTCTAACAACTATAATGCGATTGATCCGAATCTCGTCATTGATGCGAACGGCGAACCATGGCTTGCCTTCGGCTCTTATTGGAGCGGCATCAAGCTCACGAAGCTGGATAAGAACACGATGAAGCCGACAGGCAGCATCCATTCCATCGCAGCCAGACCGTCGAACAACGGAGCTATTGAAGGACCAAGCATTGTTTACCGTAATGGCTACTATTACTTATTCGCTTCAATTGATACTTGCTGCCAAGGTGTCAACAGTACTTACAAAATTGTCTATGGCCGCTCAACCAGCATTACTGGACCGTATGTGGACAAGAATGGTGTTAATATGCTGAATGGCGGGGGTACTGTGCTTGATTCGGGTAATGTCAAGTGGAAGGGACCAGGCGGACAAGACATCTACAGTACGAATGTTATTGTGAGACATGCCTATGACGCAGATGATAACGGGGCTCCTAAGCTATTAATCAATGATCTGAATTGGCCGAATGGTTGGCCGAGCTACTAATCATGATTCGAGAGAATGATGGCTTTTACGATAAAGATGATTCAAGGTTTAACTTTACCATTCACTAAAATAAAATGATAACTAAAGATATTCAATAGCAGAACAGCTAACCACGCGACTGATATGCTCCCATCTATAGTAGACAGTAGAAAAAACAAACTCTACTTCTACCATGATGGTGCACTTCATTCTTAGTGGTTAGCTGTTTTTTTTATGACTAGGACAGTTAACGATCTTGATTAACATCCGCTCCATAGATGGCAACCCACTGATTCATCAGGGTCCAGCGGCCGTTCTGGTATTTCAGCGCATTCTGCACATAGCCGAATCGATCTGCATTATACTGCCCCATAATCCCCTGGAAAGTGAGAAGCTCATATATGCCGTCCTGATCGAAATCTACAGGGTATACGCCACTTACAGGCAGCACATCGCCTTGGAGCGGCTGCTTCAGTGTTCCATTCTCGTTATAAATTGCAGATAAATACTCAGCCCCGCGATCTGATATATCGATCAGATATCTTTTCCCGTTATTCTCACTTATCACTTGAAGCCTGTAGTTATCTAAATAATCTACGCGATAGTTATATTCACTGTTATATCGGTCCGAGTTGAACAGCTCCTTCAGTACACCGCCGTTGTACGAATATAGAAAGTTATAAGTTAGAGCACCGGAGCCGCCGGATTGAATGGCAATGAACAGATCCGAAATACCGTCTCCGTTAAAATCTCCGGCAAATAGGGTTGGACTATAACCCGAGCTTTCGGAAAGCTGATACTGGAAGGCAGGACCACCGGCACCATTTTGGATAATAAGTGTAATATCTGTCGCAAATGGACTGTCCTCAGCATTGTAGTTCCAGGCGAGCATGGCCGTATCCTGAATACCGTCTCCCGTAAAATCAGCTGTAATCGGAGAAGAATGCTGCTGGAATGGGGCCCGAGGCCCGTAGTATGAGTGCATAGAGTAAGAAGTCACTTGATTTCTAACATGCGGGAATGGTCCAGGCATCATATAAGGTACAGGGCCGCAAGGAGAAGGATAGGGATAATATGGATCTGACCATAGCCGCTGCGGGCAGTAGAGTGAAGCTGCATGTTCATGGAAACGCATATTTGATATTCCTCCGTTTTTCTTCTAGCCTATGTGACATCACCGAAATAGGTGAATACCTATGCATGCATGAGATGCAGAGAAGGATGAGGCTTGAGAGCTTGGACTAATTTGACGGGGAGAGATATTTTCGAGACCATAGATGATATTCTGCACGAATGGAATGAAAAAAAGGCCTGCGTACACTACGCAGACCTGTGACAGTATTGAAATTATAAGTTCTATTCCGTGAATTATACACCCGAATAGGCGTTAAAGCCTCCATCAACCGGGATGACCGTACCTGTAACAAAGCCGGAAGCATGATCATCAGCCAGCCATAGCAGCGTGCCCAGTAGATCCTCCGGCTTGCCGAACCTGCGCATTGGAGTGTGCGAGATAATCTTATTCGAACGTTCAGTCAAGCTTCCATCTTCATTTAACAGCAGCTTCTCATTTTGTTCGGTGAGATAGAAGCCCGGTGCAATCGCATTAACACGGATGCCGGCCTCAGCAAGGTGAACAGCCAGCCATTCCGTGAAATTGCTAATCGCCGCTTTTGCTGCACTGTAGGCAGGAACCTTCGTCATGGGGGAGTATGCACTCATAGATGAGATATTGATAATAGTTGTGCCTTCCCTGCCGAGCATTTGTTTGGAGAATATTTGCGTCGGAATCAGCGTGCCTACGATATTCAGATCAAAGACGCCACGAAAGCCTTCGACTTTCAGATCATAGAAGGAGACAGTATCCTCTCTGGTTAGATCCTCTGTCTGAAAAATTTCATTCGTAGTTATAGCTGTTGGGCGATTTCCTCCAGCGCCATTGATGAGAATGTCACAGAGGCCAAGCTCTTGTGCGACGGTGTCCGCAGCATTCATCACGCTCTGTTCGTCCGTTACATCGCAGGCTACCGCAATGGAGGTACCGCCATTTTGATTAATCTTATCAGCGACTGCGGCTCCCTTCTCCACCGTTCGGTTTAAGATCGCGACTTTGGCTCCTTGTCTTGCCAGCTCTTCCGCCATCACTCGGCAGAGCACACCAGAGCCTCCCGTAATAACAGCTACTTTTCCGGCAAGACTTGCGTGGTGTGGCTGTGATCTTAGGCTGCTCATATGCTCTTCACCTGCTCTTCCAGCGTATTTCCTTCTTTAATTCTGGCGTAGGCGTCCCATAGTCCCCACAAATACATAATGCCAAGCGCTCGATCATAGAGTCCGTAGCCGGGTCTGCATTTCTCATCCCATATGTGCCGCCCATGATCTGGACGGGCATATCCGGTAAATCCGGTGTCGTGGTATGCCTGAACGATTCCCGTAATATCGACCGTTCCATCTTGTGTACGGTGGGATGTCTCAATGAAATCACCGTTATCAAATACTTTGACGTTACGGATATGGGCAAATGGAATTCGGTCCTTGAATTCGTGAATCATGGAGACGATATCATTCCCTGGGTTTGCGCCGAGTGAGCCGCTGCAGAGCGTAATGCTGTTGCTCGGACTGTTATATATAGAGAGGAAACGACGGACGTTGTCCTGACTCGTAATAATCCGCGGCAGACCAAAAATGGACCATGGCGGATCGTCCGGGTGAATGGCCATTCTTATGTCATGGGCCTCCGCAACGGGAATGATCTCATTCAGGAAATATGCCAGATTGGCCCACAGGTCTTCTTCTGTAACATTCTTGTAGGCCTCAAATAGAGTGGTCAGATGCTTCAGCCGCTCAGGCTCCCAGCCGGGCATTGTGAGCTGTGAATCCTGATTGATCTGATGAACGAGATCAAAGGGATCCATATTGTGAATTCGGGCTTTCTCATAGAAAAGAGCAGTGGATCCGTCAGGTCCTTCCTTATATAAGTCTGTCCGCAGCCAGTCGAAGATCGGCATAAAATTGTAGCAGATGACTTTAACGCCGACCTGAGCGAGCTTCTTGATCGTTCTCTTATAATTCTCAATGTACTTATCTCTGGAGGGAAGGCCAAGCTTGATATCCTCATGGATGTTCACGCTTTCAACAACATCAAGATGAAGCCCGGCCTGTTCAGCCTGAGACTTGATCTCGAGAATTTTGTCCATTGGCCATTCTTCACCTGCAGGAACATCATGCAGCGCCCATACGATGCCTTCGACACCTGGGATTTGCCTGATTTGATTCAGAGTGACCGTATCGTTGCCTTCGCCAAACCAGCGGAATACCATTTTCATGTTAGCAGCCACCTTTCATTGGTCAAGGTTTAAAATAAGTTGGAAATTTCTCTCTTAAGAAGCGTTCATCATGAATCGCCAGGTTCATATGGTCCTTCATGAGATTTACCGCACGCTCCTCATCCTGTCTGGAAATGGAATCGACCATCTGCTGATGCTGATCATAAATATGCTGCCAATCATGATCTGCTGCAAGACGCAGCTTGCGGATACGATTCATATGGACGTTCATTTGCTGCATTGCTGCCCAAGTATTACTCTTGCTGCATCTTGTAAATAAGGTGCGATGAAAGGCTTCATCAAGCTCGAACATCGATTTGTTATCTTGTGATTCCATGGAAGCACGCTGTCTAACAAGCAGCAGCTCCAGCTCAGCAATGTCCACTTCCGAGAATTGATGACACGCAAGGCGTATGACGGCGCATTCCAGCTGCTCTCTCATGAAGCGGGCCTCCTCAACGAGAGATAGGTCAATGAGAGATACCATCGTACCGCGCTGAGGATACACATCAAGCAGTCCTTCTCCAGCTAGTCTGAGAAAGCTCTCTCGTACAGGTGTACGGCTGACATTAAAATGTAATGCAATTTCTTTCTCGGATATGCTTGTTCCCGGAATGAGGTCAAAATTCAAGATTTGGTCCTTCAAAGCATCGTACACGGCTTCTCTTGTAGAAGTCGGCTGAGGACGAATATGTAAATCCATTTAAAATTTCACCTCATTTCTTCACCATACTACCATACAAGTATGGTAGTATGAAAGAGAAAGATCTCTTTTTTGTCACTGAAAATCTGGAAATGAGTATTGTGTCAGGTTAGAAGAGCTATGACATTTAGCTGTATTACCTGATCATTGGGGGTACGGATTCGTAATGATGTAACCGTGTTCATTTTAATTCCTTTCAAATTTATATGACCGAGGAGAGTGCCTAATATGGAGAACGTAAAGTTAATGAAAGCAGCAATTATGGATAAACCAGGTCACATTGAGATCAAGGAGCTGCCTATACCAGAGGTTAAGCCCGACGAGGTGCTTGTCAAAATTATGGCGGTTGGGGTATGCGGTTCAGATGTGCATTATTATGAGCATGGCAGAATTGGGCGATTCGTGGTAGAGAAACCCATTATACTGGGGCACGAGTGTGCAGGCATTATTGTAGAGACTGGAGATCGTGTGAAGCGTGTGAAGACAGGAGATCGCGTAGCAATTGAGCCCGGCGTAACCTGCGGTAGATGCCGTTATTGTAAAGAAGGCAGATATAACCTGTGTCCCGATGTTGAATTTCTAGCTACTCCTCCTGTTGACGGTGCGTTCGTTCAATACTTAGCGATTCGGGAGGATTTCGTATTTCCCATTCCAGATCAGCTATCTTATGAAGCAGCGGCACTTGTCGAGCCATTCTCAGTAGGAATTCATGCTGCGAATCGCTGTCAGCTTAAGCCTGGCGGGACGGTTGCCATTATGGGGATGGGCCCCGTCGGCCTGATGGCGGTAGCTGCCGCCAAATCCTTCGGTGCGAGCCAGATTATCGTTACTGATCTAGAGGATATTCGGCTTCAGGCAGCACTTGAGCTGGGGGCTACGCATGCCATTAACGTAACGCAAGTGGATGCCAATGCCAAGATCAAAGAGCTTACCGGCGGAATCGGTGTAGATACGGCTTGGGAGACTGCAGGGAGTCCGCGGGCACTGAGTTCAGCGCTGTCTGCACTGCGCCGCGGGGGCAGACTTGTCATTGTCGGCCTTCCAGCTCAGGATGAAATTCCGCTGAACGTTCCATTCATCGCAGATAATGAGATCGACATCTACGGTGTATTCCGTTATGCGAACACTTATCCGGATGGGATCAAGTTCCTTGCTTCAGGTAATATTCCAGTAGACACACTCATTACCGACCGTTATGCCTTGGAAGAGACTCAGGAGGCGATGGAGCGGGCTATTCATAATAAGAGCGGCAGTCTCAAGATCATAGTTTATCCGAATGGGATGGAGAATTAAGCGAAGCGAGTTCGAATGAGCGCAAATTTGTTATAAATTTCATAGGATCTTGGCAAGCTAAGTTAGATAGGTTAGGCAAGCTCATGCATTTACAACCACATCAAGAGTCAAATCATCAGATCGTGCGTCATCCTTGGATGTTGCGGTGTAAGAGTATGTAGGAATGTTTAGATGCACGATCATCTGAGAGACGAACATAGAGAGGAGATGCATATGATGAGCGAAATATTGCAGGGAGCTAATGAGTTCTACGTAGAGCATGATGGCGAGAAGGCGGCGACAATTGAATTTGAGCCAGGCAGTGAAGGCGGGGAAGGGCCGGGCGTCATTATGATTACCCATACCTTTGTGTCAGAGGAGCTTCGGGGTGAAGGCGTGGGAGTTGACCTGGTGAAGCAAGTCGTCCAATATGCACGAGACAATGAGCTAAAGGTTGTCCCGATGTGTTCTTTTGCCAGCAGTGTGATGGATAAGCATACGGAGCTGCAGGATGTGCTGGTTTAATTGACGTGTAGAAACGACCAAAAAAGATAGATATGGCATATAACTGAATATGCTGTATCTATCTTTTTTTACAATCATATGATGGCTGGAGCCTCATGGAGGATCAGGATGGCTTGCGAGCTTCCCATTCTTCTCTCAGCAGGCCCATCATGATCCGATCGTACTTCTGACCTCCGCGCAGAACGGCTTGGCGCATACGGCCCTCTTCAACGAAGCCGGCCTTCTTATAGGCATGATAGGCAATCTCGTTATACGAAATGACATCCAGACTGACCCGGTTCAGATTCAGTTCGTGAAAAGCGTAGCGCAAGATGAGCTGAAGTGCATCGCTGCCGTATCCTTTGTTACGGTCCTTTGCCTTGCCAATACCGATGGCAAGTCTCGCGGACTGATTGTTCCACTCGATGCTGTGCAGGGCGACAAAGCCGATAAGGCGGTCTTCATCAATCGTACGCAGCATAAATTCAACACCGTGATCCATCCGGGCACTCTTGGGTTCATTCTCCTGAACCGTTTGCGGAACCGCATAATCCGTGTCCAAATTCCTCAAATATTCATAGTCTTCTGTATAACCTGCAAGTGTTTGTGCATCCTGCTGAATTGCTGCGGCAAGCCGAACCTTATTTCCATGGAACCAGTTGTTCGGGTTCGAAGTATAATCCATGTCTACTCAGCACTCCTCTCGTAATAACAATACACATTCTATTATAGTCTATTTTAGCTGCAGAATCTCTTAGCATACACGAAGAAAGGCTGCACCTGCTTAATGCAGATACAGCCATCTATCCGAAGTAGTATGCACAAAATTAAAGAGTAAGACCGCCATCCACCGTTACAATTGAGCCTGTCATATAACTGGAGGCAGGGGAGGCCATGAACGAGACGACACCGGATATTTCGTTCGACTCCGCAGGGCGTCCCATTCTCATATTGGACAGCTCTTCAGGGACATACCCGCCTTGCTGGAATGATGCAGCAACACTTTGCGTCAAGGCGGTGTTGACTCCACCTGGGCAAATGGCGTTCACGCGGATTCCTTTTTTGACATATTCCAAAGCCGCAGATTTGGTGAGCCCCACAACCGCGTGCTTGCTTGCAGAATAGGCACCTGCACTATGCTCGCTGCGAATTCCTGCAGTAGACGCGGTATTGAGAATATGTCCGCTGCCCTGATCCTTCATTACCTTCAGAACATATTTCATCCCCAGGAAGCAGCCCTTCACGTTAACTGACATAATGCGGTCGAATTCGGCTTCCTCGATATCATCAAACATGGAAAATTTCTGTACAATCCCGGCGTTATTGAAGAAGAAGTCAATTCGTCCATAGGCTTGAACAGCTTCATTCACATAGTTCTGTACATCCTCACTCTTGGAAACATCGGCCTGAACGAAGATACCTTCGCCGCCTTGTTCCTTGATCAGACGAAGCGTCTCTTCTCCGGATTCCGTATTATAATCGACAAGTACAACGGTATAACCATCCTCCGCAAGCTGGATACTGCTTGCTCTGCCGATTCCACTTCCAGCGCCTGTGATGACTGCGATTTTTTTATCATTAGACATTATATCAACACTCCCTTTATGCAGAATTATTTTGCGAAATAGCCTCCATCGATGGGCAGCTCTACTCCCGTAATATAGGAGGATTCATCCGATGCCAGGAACAATACGCCGTTAGCGATATCTTCTGCTTTACCAAGACGAGGGAGCGGAGTTTGGGACTGGAACCATTGTGTCATGCGCTCGTCCTTGAACATATCGACAGTCATCGGTGTTTCGATATAACCCGGGTGAACGGAGTTGGCACGAATATTGTGCTTCGCATAATCGACTGCCGTCGCCTTGGTCAGCATCCGCACAGCGCCTTTACTTGCAGTATATGGACCTGCGCCGCTGCCGCCTGTCAGACCAGCGATCGAAGAGATGTTCACGATGGAGCCGCCCCCAGCTTCGATCATATGTGGAATGACATACTTCTGACCAAGGAAGATGCTGGTTACATTGATGGACATGGTTTTTTCGAATCCTTCAACCGTAAGATCCAAAAAAGGAGTCGCGTTGGACACACCAGCGTTATTAACAAGAATATCGATTTTTCCAAACTTGGTAACGGTTTCATTAACAATGTTGATCCAGCCTTCTTCAGACGTTACATCATGCTTGAATCCGATCGCTTCTCCGCCGGCTGCTGTAATTTCGGCTACAACCTCCTGGATTTTGTCTTCCTGCAGATCCGTAATAGCCACTTTAGCCCCTTCCTTAGCAAAAAGAAGCGCGTCCGCCTTACCCATACCGCCAGCTGCACCTGTAATAATAGCTACTTTATTATCTAATCTTCCCATGATATGTTCCTCCTAAATTAATTTAATTGTCAGACTGAGATGGGTCCTTTGGTTGATTCAAATGCTTAAGCATCTTCTGATACGAAGCGATAAGCAGATCCATCTCTTCTTCTGAGAACTCGGACCATAATCCATCCGTAAGCTCCTTGTACTTATCCAGCATTTTCTGCTCGACGGCCATCCCTTGATCCGTAATATGCAGTACAACCTTACGTCTGTCGGATTCGGCACTTCGCCGCTCAATATACCCTTTGCTAACCAGCTTGTTGGTCAAATTCGTAATTGCCGGCATCGTTACATCCAGCTGGCCTGCGAAATAGGTTGAAGTCTGAGGACCTTCCCAAGCCAGTGTCTGGAGGATGAAGTATTGCGACGAGGTGAGATCGTTGTCCAAAATCTTGGCATATTTCACCACAAAGTTCGTCATGTAGCCGCTCATTAGTTTAGACAGTAATTCGTATTTCACGAATCATTCACCTCAAGTCCTGCTGCATTTTTTGTTTAAATATATTAAATATTAATACCTCTTAACAACTTTAGTTTAAATAAATAGGAGTCATACGTCAACTTGGTTTTTACTTCCACTCGGTGCCCGGATATATGCACGAGCTGTCAAACGGAACTTGCTACTTTCATAATCAACGGTTATCGTTAGGACAAGGAAACTTTGAAGGAGAGAAATGAAGAATATTATGGTACAATTGACATCTAAAAAAGCAGCTGACTTACTTGATCAATGGATTGTATTTCTGGATATGGACAACCCGAAGGCTTGGGATCGTGACGAATATGCCTACATTAAAGAGAGTCTTGGCGTCGTTCGCTCTGTAGTCAAGCTGCTTAGAGGAAAAGGCGCAGGCAAAGCCCCTGGCAAAAAAGAGCTGGCTGAGCTGTTAAACGAATTCATAGAGGAAATTGCCTTGGACGATGAGCTGGAGTGGGAGAAGGAAAACAGGGCTTTTGTGCAAGAGGTGCATGAAGCCGCCAAGTTTGCTGTGAAGTTCTTGCGTGATTAAATTATAAAAAGGACAGCTGGCACCGAAATTCCTAGTTTTCGGCGATGCTGTCCTTTTTTTGCTCGATGTCATGTATCCATATCGACTGCCCGTTGGTATATAAAATCCTCTTCTGCATTCTCGTCTATGACACCGGCATCCATATTGATGCCATAATAAATTTCGTCCATCTCTGTTTTGAGCTGTTCCGTAATTTCCTGTTGTTCCTCTGCACTCAGCTTGTCCTTCGTATAACCGAACAAATAGTTGTTGAGATCAAATTCTTTCAGTTTGCATTTGGTGTGAAAAATATGGTGCTGATACACGTTGATGTCAATCATATCAAATTGCTGCTGAATACTGGCTGGAATGTAGTTCTGGATCGAGCTAATGTCATGATCAATAAACAGCTTATTCCCATCAATATCACGGGTAAATCCGCGCACACGATAATCGATCGTCATGATATCCGTATCAAACGAATGAATGAGATAATTCAGCGCCTTCAGCGGCGAAATCTCTCCACAAGTGGATACGTCAATGTCAGCACGGAAGGTACTGATTCCTTCATAGGGATGGAACTCCGGGTAGGTGTGAACCGTAATATGACTCTTGTCCAAATGCATCACCACATGATCCGGAAGCGGACCAGGTGACTCTTCGAACGATTCTTCTTCAGCATCGCCTACTGGACCTTCCGAGACGAGTAGTGTTACGCTTGCCCCTTGAGGGATGTAGTCCTGCTTCGCCACATTAAGCACGTGCGCTCCAATAATATGGGATACATTCGTCAGTATCTGTGTCAAGCGGTCTGCATTATATTGTTCATCAATATATTCGATGTAAGCTTCGCGTTCTTCCTTGGTCTTGGTGTAGCACACATCATACATATTGAAGCTGAGGGATTTGGTCAGATTGTTGAACCCGTGCAGCTCAATGCGCTGTTCTGGTGTAAGTGCCATGAATGCTTGCCTCCTGTCCCGAGTATCGCTAGTAGCATGTACAGTCCTGTACATACTTTACCCAGAATAGCTGGGAATTAAAGAGGAAGCATAAGTAAATATGGTGTTGGAATCCATTTCACTCATCACATAAAAAGGTGGATGCGAAGGCGATATAATGCTATCGGCTGAGATCACTTCGGTGGAAAAGGTCTGAGAAAAGCTTTGGGAATCGGTGTTTCGAACCGCATCTGCTTCCCTGTCCCCGGATGAGTAAAGCCAAGCACTCTGGCGTGCAGAGCAAGTCGGCCGATGCCTCGTCCCTTGGCGCCATATTTCTTGTCCCCGACAACCGGATGTCCCAATTCCTCCATATGAACCCGGATCTGATTCTTGCGCCCGGTCTCGAGCTGAATCTCAAGCAATGAATAGTCGTTGCTGGTTTGCAGTGTTTTGTAATGAGTAACGGCCTTCTGCCCATCATTTGCATAGGGTGTGGAATACATCTTGAGTGTCTTGCTCTCTTTTAGATAGGAGGTAATCGTGCCCTGCTCCTGCTTGACCTTACCTTCCACAAGCGCAACATAGGTTCGTTCTTCGACCGTATCACGCCAAGCATTTTGGAGAGACTGCTGAATGGCTTCGCTCTTGGCGAACATCATCACTCCTGAGGTATCCCGATCAAGGCGATGAACGATAAAGATTCGGTTAGCCGGATGGGATACGCGGACATGGGCCGTCAGCTGACGATAGGCTGTAAGCTCTTGTTCTTTGTCGGAAGCAACAGACAGCAAGCCAGAATCCTTATTTACGATGATAATGTCGTCATCCTCATGCAGAATCGTCAGGCCAATGAGGGGAGGAGCTTCTTCTTTTTTCTCCTGATCAATCGTGACGCTCATCCCTTTGGTCAAAGGATAATTAAATGCCGTAATGGTCTTCCCATCTACGCTAATCTGGCCGCGGGACAAGAGTGCCTTGATTGAATTACGGCTCTTATTGGATAAGTTCGCCAGCAGGTAGGGGAGCAGCTCAGCGTCTTCTTGGACGATGTAGCTCTTGACAGGCGCCGATGGAGTCGAAGCAGGCTTTTTCGAAGCGGATTTGGCTGTTCCTTTGAAGCTTGAAGCCTGTCCTTTGCTGCCTTTATGTGATCTGGTGTTCGAGGCTGACGGTGGACGGTTGCTGTAGTCATCCTCTGTACCTTGATAATTCGTTTTTTTTCGCATGCCTTAAGGCCTCCTGGTTCGGTTAAAAATACGGTAAATCCATCAAGCGTTTAGTTCTTGATATCCTGGTTAATATACCACACAAGAGGTAAAGTTTGCACGGAATCGCCTGGGGTCGTGGAGGTTGTTCGTGGTAAAATGATGATGCATAGAATGAGCTCAAGTATGAAATCTTATAAGAGTATGAAGAAAAGGGAGAATAGACATCATGAACATGAAGAAAAAGAAGTTTCATCTACTAGCACTTCTCGCTGTACTTAGCTTGCTGCTCGCCGCTTGTGGTGATCATTTGGTAGAGGAGAACAGCAACGACATAAGCAAGGAAAATATCGATGAGGATCAACAAATTGTGATTGCCGGGACAGAAGGTGCAGGCAAGCAATTTATCGACAAAACGATCAAGGATCTGTTTGAGAAGCAGGGCTACACCTTACAGGTCACAGAAATTACAGACCCATCAGAGGCAGCGACGAAGCTTGCTGAAGGTTCGATCGATGCGTATATCAATACATTCATGGATAATCGGAAGGAGCAGCTGACGACGTTAACAAGCGTTCCGACCGAGCCGCTTGCGCTGTATTCGAATACATTCAAGGACGATGACCAGATTGCAAACGGTACGACGGTAATTATTCCGGAGGAACCCTTAATGCAGGGCCGTGCATTGATGATGCTGGAGGACGAGAATCTGATTGGCATCCGCAAAGGCGCGTCATTATCTGAGATGTCTGTGGAGACAGATGTCACGGACAATCCGAAAAATTTGAAGTTCGAAAAGGCACCCATCGATCAGCTCTCCGATCGAATCAAGAACGAAGCACTTATTGCTGCCCCCCTGCATATTGCTGTCGATGCAGGCCTTACAGAGCAGGAGGCACTTGATGTAGAGGATGTTCCTGGTCAATTCCAGGACCAGCTGGTCGTGCGCAGCAAGGATCAAGGGACAAACTTTGCCCGCAGCTTGAAAGAGCATTTTCAGTCCACCGAGTTCAGGAAGCTGCTGGATGAGCATTTCCCAGGCTATGATGAGCCGGAATGGATGGAAGATTAATTCAATCTATGAGCAGAAGCTAGCCTGAGTGGGTATAGAACGACAAAAGGAAGTCATTTCAATGAGATGACCTCCTTTTTTTGCGTTTTAGGATCAATCTACATATAAATGAAGCAATTCTGAAATGAAATCCACCAGGCATCTTGATGTAGAGCAGGGATGTTCGGTACACTAAATAGATTGAGATCGTAAATCTAACGCTATAGTTCATTCATTCTGGATAGATGTAAGCTGAATACGAACAGGTGATGTTCTCTTATCAAGAAAGACGGTGAGGAGTAACGGCAATGAGTATACAAGAACGAACAATGGATGAGGCACGCGAGCTGCTTCAGACTTACTTCGGTTATCCCGACTTTCGGGAAGGCCAGAAGAAAATAGTGGACAGCTTATTGAGAGGACAAGATACCCTGGGCATCATGCCGACAGGCGGCGGCAAGTCGATATGCTATCAGATTCCGGCGCTTCTGCATTCGGGACTGACCCTGGTGGTGTCACCTCTTATTTCCCTAATGAAGGACCAGGTGGATGCCCTGCTTGCCATGGGCGTGCCTGCTGCATATATCAACAGTACACTGACTGGACGTGAAGTGAATGATCGGATCCGGGCGGCACAGCGCGGAGAGCTGAAGCTGTTATACGTCGCCCCGGAGCGTCTTGAACTCGACTGGTTCCGAGACGAGATGGCCGCACTGCCCATATCCTGTGTCGCTGTCGATGAAGCACACTGTGTCTCTCAATGGGGACATGATTTTCGGACGAGCTATTTGGCGGTGGCGCCATTTGTAGATTATTTGCCCCAGCGCCCGATCGTGGCTGCCTTCACAGCGACGGCAACGCCTGCGGTTATGGATGATATTCTGGAGCTGCTTCGGCTTCGCGAGCCTGAAACCTTCGTAACCGGACTTGGACGGGATAATCTGGCGATGCAGGTGCTGCGCGGTGAGAACAAGAAGGAATATATTATGGATTACACACGCGAGCATGCGGATGAGGCGGGCATTATCTATGCGGCAACCCGTAAGGATGTAGATGATCTGTACAGCCGGCTCAAATCTGCGGGGATTGCAGCAGGGCGTTACCATGCCGGCATGACGGATGACGAACGTGCGGCGAGCCAGGAGGCTTTCCTATTCGATGATATAAGAGTCGTTGTTGCTACGAATGCCTTCGGCATGGGGATTGACAAGAGTAACGTAAGGTATGTCATTCATTACAATATGCCAAAAAATATGGAAGCTTACGTTCAGGAAGCAGGACGTGCAGGGCGGGACGGTGAGCCGAGTCAGTGTATTCTCCTGTTTAGCGCGCAGGATATCATGACTCAGAAATTCCTGATTGAGCAGGGTGAATTCCAGGATGAGGATCGGAAGCGGAATGACTACCGGAAGCTGCAGCAGATGATCGATTACTGCTATACGACCAAATGTCTTAGGAGTGCACAGCTGGACTATTTCGGTGAGGTTCATGATGGAACAGGCTGCGGCATATGCAGCTCATGCACGGATGACCGAGAACTCATCGATATGACGGTTGACGCGCAGAAGATCTTCTCCTGCATACACCGGATGCGTGAACGGTTTGGCATTACAATGGTATCTCAGGTGTTGAAGGGGTCGCGGAACAAGAAGGTGCTGGAGTATGGATTCGACCAGCTGCCTACGCATGGAGTCATGTCCAATCGCTCGGAGAAGGAAATATCGGAGATCATTAACGTGATGGTATCCGAAGGATATCTGACCCTATCTGAAGGACAGTATCCTGTAGTCAGACTACAGCCGCTGGCAGTGGAAGTGCTCAAGGGACAGCGTGAAGTGATGCAGCGTGTTGCCCGCGTAAGTGCGTCAGCCGCCTCATCGCGCAGCAGCAGAAGCAGTCGTGTGAGCCGGGATACATCACCTTCGGCGGTTAATGAAACGGTATTCGAACAGCTAAGGCTGATTCGCAGGGAGCTGGCGGAGAAGGAGCATGTGCCTTCTTATATTATTTTCAATGATGCGACACTGCGCGAGATGAGTGTGGTATGTCCGCAGAGCGAACGTGACATGCTGAAGATCAAAGGGGTCGGGGAAGTGAAATTCAAGAAATACGGACAGCCGTTCCTGGATTTTTTCCTGAATCAGGGCGGTAGTTCTGTGGACGAGCCTTATGATGATTATGATTTTTAGACGATAATGAATTATATATTACCCCAGGGAAAAGGTTGTGCAGAATGAAGGTTATTTTATCGACACTGAACGCGAAATATATCCATACGTCACTTGCCATTCGCTGCTTGAAGGCTTACAGCGAGAAGGATTTTGATATTGAGCTTGCTGAGTATACGATCAAGGATCCCGTCATGAACATCGTGTCCGATCTATATCAGCGCGGGGCAGATGTCATCGGATTCTCCTGCTATATCTGGAATATCGAAGAGACGATCAAGGTCATTAATATATTGAAGAAGGTCATGCCCGAGGTCAAAATCATTCTTGGCGGACCTGAGGTGTCTTATGATGTGGAATATTGGATGGAGCGACTGACAAACGTCGATTTTATCGTGGTTGGCGAAGGAGAAGAGACCTTTCATCAGCTGCTGACGGAGATCGAGACGACTCAGAAATACCACTTCGTGTATGGAGTTGCCTATCGCAAGGGCAATGAGATTATCGTCATGCCGGGCCGTCCAAAGGCGAATCTGAATGAGCTGCCTTCGCCGCATCGTTTTGCAGAGGATATCCCGGATCTCGGTAAAAGAGTCGTGTATTTCGAAACGAGCCGCGGCTGTCCGTTTAGCTGCCAGTTCTGTCTGTCAAGCATTGAGGTTGGTGTACGCTACTTCGATATCGAGCGCACCAAGGCGGATATTCTGTACCTGATCGATAACGGAGCTAAGCTGATCAAATTCGTGGATCGGACGTTTAACATCAAGCGTGATTATGCGCTCGACATGTTCCAGTTCCTGATCGAGAACCACAGAGGCTGCGTGTTCCAATTTGAAATTACGGCTGACATTATGCGTCCCGAGGTGCTCGATTATCTCGCGGAGCATGCGCCGCCCGGTATATTCCGGTTTGAAATTGGCGTTCAGTCCACGAATGATCCGACGAATGAGCTTGTGAAGCGCCGTCAGAACTTTACGAAGCTGAGCCGTACCGTAAGCAAGATCAAGGAGAGCGGTAAAATCGATCAGCATCTGGATCTCATCGCCGGCTTGCCGCTGGAGGATTACAATACGTTCCGTAAGACCTTTAACGATGTATTTGCACTCGGTCCAGAAGAGCTTCAGCTCGGATTCTTGAAAATGCTGCGGGGAACGGGTCTGCGAATCGATGCGGACAAATACAATTACTCGTATATGGAGCATGCACCTTATGAAATACTGGGAAGCGACGTCCTTCCATTCAGCGATATCGTCCGATTGAAACGGCTGGAGGATGTGCTGGAGAAATACTGGAACGCACACCGGATGGATCATACACTGAAGTACTTGATGGAGCAGGAATTCACCTCTCCATTTGATTTCTTCCAAGCGTTCGGGGATTACTGGGAAGGACAGGGCTGGCAGAAGATCGGCCACCAGCTGGAGGATTTGTTCACCCGTCTGCGCGCATTCCTGGAGGATCGGGGTACGGCGAACATGGACGTTATCCTTGGTCTGATGAAGCTGGATTACTTCCTTGGTCACAAGTACAAGCCGCGCAAAATATGGTGGGATCTTACGCTGGAGAAGAGCGATTGGTCAGGGTATATCAAGCGCCTAAGCGATCATCCTGAAGAGATTTCTTCGGTATACGAGAGCATGGCACTGAGTGAAAAAGAGCTGCAGAAGCATGCGGTACTGGAGATTTTGCCGTTCCATCTGGAGAAGGTGCTGGCTGGAGGCACTCCGGCTGCTGCCGAAGGCAGAACACTGCTGCTGGTTGTATATCAGCAAAATGAATCGCAAAAGCCGGTTTATTTTACACTGCCGCTTGGTGCGGAAGCGAAGGCGATCTAGGCTGTAAAAAGTTTAAAAAAGAGAACCACCTTCTTATTAAACAGCGAGTAAAGCAATGCAGCATATCAGCAAGACCTGCGAACAGGTTCATCCTTATGACTTATTCGCAGGTCTTTTTGATATGCTCTTAAGTTGAATCCTTTGAGGTAAGGGAGGGGGAGGAGGAGTCGATAGAATTGCGGTTGGTAGATTAGTTTCGGGTCATGGCTAAAGAAATTTACTGAAAGTGCAAAGAAGCGTAGTCATCATATCATCCCCTTTTGCGTAAAAAGAAACCTCTTGTCTAGCAATGTCCCAGGCATTATTCATATTCTCTCATAGAATAATAGAATCAAAGATTCTGAAGGAGAGATGTATCAATGTTGTGCAATTCACAAGCGATAGGAACCTGTTCCACAGCGGAAGGAACCAACACGGTGGCAATCGGCAGCTCATCCCATACGGAAGGACTGGATACGACAGCAACACAGACGGCAGCCCACGCCGAGGGATACTTAACACAAGCGCTGGCAGATGCCTCACATGCAGAGGGAGGAGCATCCATCGCTTCCGGTCTATACTCACATGCGGAAGGGGAGCAGACTGTAGCGGGTGCAGAGGCAGCCCATGCTGAAGGATATTTTACGTCTGCATCTGGATCGGCTTCGCACGCGGAGGGCGGCGGTACCATGGCGCGTGCGCTCTATGCTCATGCCGAAGGTCAAGCTACGATTGCAGATGGAGATAACTCGCATGCGGAGGGATTTCTTACATCGGCAATTGAGCAAAACTCCCATGCCGAAGGCGGACTCACGATCGCAGCTGGCATTAACGCGCACGCGGAAGGTGAATTGACGATTGCGAGCGGACTTAATTCCCATGCCGAAGGAATGGAGACCACCGCATCTGGTCAGGCAGCCCATGCTGAGGGTGAAAACAATACAGCCAGCGGAAGAGCCTCCCACGCTGAGGGGAACCTGAATCTCGCCAGCGGTGCTTTTACTCATGCGGAGGGACAGCGTACGGTGGCGAGTGGCGACCAGTCTCATGCGGAGGGTAATCAGAGTGTTTCCAACGGTCAAGCGGCTCATGCGGAAGGAGCGATCACCACAGCCGGAGGACTTGCTTCTCACTCAGAAGGTGTGAACACGATGGCTGACAGTAACTATGCTCACGCCGAAGGACAAAGTACTTCCACGAATGGTCTTGAAGGTGTCCACATCATGGGAAGATTCGGAGCAGCCAATGAGCAGGAGTACTCTTGGTATTTGGCGAATGGGACAAGCGCTGAAGCGCCTGGGCTGGCTGCCAAGATATTAAGCAATGGAGATGTAAGAATTGACGGTACCGTCAGCAGTCCGGCTGCAGATTATGCCGAAATGTTCGAAACGGTAGATGGACAGCCCATCAAGCCTGGTTATTTTATTGCTCTGGAAGGGGATCGGGTCAGAACTGCACGTCCGGGAGATCGATACATCTTGGGTGTGAGCAGTGCCGTGCCTGCTTATCTCGCAGACTCAGGAGAATTGGGCTGGCAGGGAAGATATGTGACTGACGAGTGGGGAAGAACAAAGTATCATGAGGTCACTGTGCCTGCACTATTGGACAAACAAGGAGCAGTCCTTGCTCCCGAGCGACTAGAGCTTCAGCCCATGCTGAACCCTGCCTGGAATCCGAAGCAAGCTTATATTCCTAGGATGCAAAGACCCGAGTGGGTTGCCGTCGGCATGCTGGGCAAGCTGCGGGTCAGAGATGATGGATCGTGCAAGCCAGGGGAGCTGTGCAACGTAGGTCCGGATGGTATCGCAACCGCTTCGACAGAAGGCTATTATGTGCTGCGGAGAACAGGAGAGAGCCAGGTGATGGTGCTGATCGGGAAGGTTTTTTAGGGATGATGGGGAATGTTGAAGTGATGCTTTTATTCCATCAAAACTGCAGATATGTATAGCGTCAACATCGTTAATATTGTCTGAAATAATATGTTGTTTCACCAGTTTGTAGCTCCGTCTGGAGGATGCAAATCTTCAGCTTCTGTTATAAGCTTAAGGCAGATCAAGCTCATTTGAAGCAAACGAATTCAAACCTAACCTGCAAAATAACGAACCAGAAGAGGTGGCCTATATTGAACGAGATGTTGCAGCAATTCAAGACACTGAGCGGACCGGTCCATTGGGGAGTGGTAACGGCTCATCTGAATATAGAACAGGAACCCGATGAATCGCTGATCAGCAACATCAGTATCATTCCTGTCGTTGGCAATCAGTATGTTGTCATGCAGCTGGAGGATGGCAGATGGGAGCTGATCGGCGGTACACTCGAGCCGGGTGAACACTATATGGATGGCTTAAGGCGGGAGCTGATGGAAGAGATCGGGGCGGAGCTAGTATCCTATCAGCCATTTGGTCATTTTCAGTGTTCCTCTACGGCCGAAGCTGCCTATCGCCCGCATATCCCGCATCCGAATTTTATTCGTCTGCTAGGGTATGGTGAAGTGAAGATTGTGGCTAAGCCGCTGAATCCCGAGGATGGAGAGCAGGTATCTCTGGTGGAGCTCGTAGATATTAATGAAGCGGTAAGAAGATTTGAGTCGATCAACCGGTATGATATCGCGGAAATGTATAAGCTTGCCCATATCGTAAAGACGGGGAAGTAAGATTCCCCTGTTTAGTTTATACATGACTCCGTCTCAAACAAGACCATCCAAGGCTGGGTCGTCATCTCTATAGTATAGTTATTTAGGGCATCTATTGAACGTGAGTTGGATAATGAAAGTTAATGAAGGACATGCAGTTATTATGTTGTATAAGAGTTGAATTTTGCTTGTGAAAGTGGGGATATCATGGAGATTGAATTTGCAACCGAAGCGGATTATACATACATAGCAGATCGAGATCAACATATCGCTAAGGCGCTTATTGCCAGCAAGATTAGAGAAAAAGAAATTTTTATGCTTAGGGATTCTTCAGAGGTCATAGGCCGGATGAGATATGGATATCTTTGGGATAACACCCCCTTTATGAACTTGATCTGGCTTGATGAACCTTATCGTGGCAAAGGTTACGGCAAAGAGACTGTACTCCATTGGGAGCAGCTTATGAGGCAGCAAGGTTATCCTACAGCTATGACCTCGACTCAATCCAATGAAGACGCTCAACATTTCTACCGCAAGCTAGGGTACAAAGACGCCGGCTGTTTAATGCAAGAGAATGATCCGATGGAGATCCTGTTTACCAAGAAGCTATGATATTTATCCATCAACAGATATAGTATGAACTGAAGAGTATGTAGCTGAAGATGTTATGGTGGGAGCATCGTCCATTTTTAGTTTAGAGAGTATATGCAATTTATTTCCGAAGCCAACATATGTGCGACTATAGAGGTTTATACATAAATCAAGAGCTCCGACATAAACATCTTAAACACGATGAGCATAGGAGAGTGCAGTCATGGAAACGTTCGGCAGAGGTTGTCTTTGGCTTATCCTTGGGGCTATCGGATTAATGGTTCTTGCTTTTATCACTCAGAGCACGATCAACATCCCTTGGTTTATTTTCATTCCGGTAGTAATTCTTGTCTTCTGGTTGGCTTCTAAGAAAAGTAAAAAGTAAAGATCTAACAAGGTCCGAAGGTATCGGCACTGACAGGCTCGTGATGAGGCTGTCTTTTTTCGTTTCGTAGAAGTGGTGTACGATGCTCTCTAACGCGGTACGGGGTAATTATTCATGCGTACAATATATAAGCGAGAAGTCTTGTTAATCGGCTCTTTCCTGTTCAAACCAAAGGAAGCATCTCTATTTGAGCGTTCATTTAAAAAATGTTCAACCAGTCCTTGAAGCGGTCAGGAATTAAGATTGGAAAGTTGCTAGGTCAAGAAATTATTGCAGACTATATTACATACCTTATATAAAATAAAAATAATGAACAAACCTATAAAAGCGTTATAAAAAGAGTTATACTGAGGTTAGAATAAGTATGGATCCGTGCTGGAACACGACTCCAAAGTACAACAACTGCATAAAGAGCAGTCGGCCACGTAAGATGGGTCGGAAGTAGACCGTTATCCTAGCCAGGGCGGTCTATTTCTTTTTCATGTAGGTGAGCAATGTCAAAATGAACATGCCGAACATGAGCATTAAGGAAAGTGCATCTTTGAGCTAGAATACATAGATAACAATTTTTACATCTTAATGGTATTTAAGAAAGTAAATACAAAGAGGGAGTAACATCTCTTTAGGAGGTGTCTATATGATGTTAGAAAAAGTAATAAATAGAATTGTAATACAAAGTGAATATAAGGATTTTGTTGTTAAGTATATGGATCATATACTTGCCGAATTTAAAGGTAAGATTCATAGCATTTATATGTGTGGCTCGATTCCAAAAGGAACTGCTAAACCTTTTAAGTCAGATGCAGACTTTACTATTGTATGTGTAAATCCCTCAGATATTGATTACGAAAGATTGTCAAACATTAAAGACAGGCTTTTGAAAGAATATCCATTCATTACTAAGATTGATACGATCATTTGCTCAATTGACGATGTATTAAGTAAACCAAATGAGTGGGGTTTTTGGGTTAAGATAATCTGTGTTTGCATATATGGTGATGATGTTGGTGAAAAAGTACCACCGATCATTATTTCTCCAGAGTTCATTTTAGACTTAAATACAGAGACCAAGGAAGAAGTAGATCGTGTACGTCGTTCACTTTCTACTGCTAGTGATCACACGATGAAAACTAGATATATTAAAGGGTATTCAAAGAGATTAATTCGTGCATTATACTCTTTGGTTTTAGTAGATACAGGTGTATGGCAAGATGACATTATTGAGATGAAGAATGCCATAATAAACTATTGCGAGATTGACTCCGCTTTAGTTGAGTATCTGTATGCTTGTTACTTGGATAGTGATGTACTTGTTGAGGAGTTTTTGGGAATTGCAGATGAAGTATACAGCTATTTTGAGAACGCTCTAAACGTAATGGCTGCTTCCAGAAATTCATTCGGCTAACAGTATATTGACGATTATGGTTGCTCTGAGAAGCGAGTGACCACATTCAGCCTCCATAAGCCCGTCGGGACGTCACTTCATTAAGTGTTCGACAAGCCTCACAACTATAAGCAGCGACTTTAATGGGCCATTACGTCGTCAATACAAAACGTTAGTACAATCATCGTAAAGATAATATTAAAGTGAGTGTATCTATGAAGATCGTAAAACCAGTTATTATTGAAGACTATAATGATGACTGGCCATTTATTTTTAATGAATTGAAAGAAATACATTACATTATTGAAAGACCTTCAAGTGATTACAGGTCCCTTGTCCGCCCGATATTAGAAGTGGAATTGATGAGGGATTTCACGTTATACAAAATATTGCCAGGAGCAAATTGCAGGAGATTTCAATATGGATACTCGTGAAGTAATACTTTACTAAACTAGAAGGTAGGTGCGAACATGATCCAATTGACAAAACGCCAGGCACGGCAATTTCTGTTGTTGAAGCATGGGCTTCTAGGCGAATATAAATTTAGTGGGAAGCAGGGCGTATTGGACTTTGCTCGGCAGGCCAGCTGTATTCAATATGACCCCATCGATGTTTGCGGTAAAAACGCCGAACTGGTGCTGCAGTCGCGTATTAAGGGATTTACGAAGGAAATGCTCGCCGAGCTGCTGTATGAGGATAGAAGCCTTGTCGATTATCCTGACAAGAATCTGTCCATTATTCCTGTCGAGGATTGGCCGTATTTTGAGCGATTCAGACAAGCCGCGAGGCTACATGGCGCACGCTATCCCGAAATGGAAGCGTTGACAGCGCAAGTAAGAGCTCATATCCAAAATTACGGTGCACTAAGTTCAAATGATTTGAAGTTGGAAGGAGATTTCTCTTGGCAATCGGCCATCCACTGGAGCAGCGGAAACAATACAACCCGTTCGGTGCTGGAACAGATGTATTCGACGGGTGAGTTGATTATCCATCATAAAAAAGGAACTCGTAAGTATTACGATATTGCCAAGAAGTACATACAGCCAAATCTGCTGAATGCATCAGAGCCGCTCGAGGATGAGCTTGAGCATTATAAGTGGCGGGTGCTGCGTAGAATCGGCTCTGTTGGTCTCTTATGGAATCGTGCGTCCGATGCATGGATGAATATATGGGGGTTGAAAACGGCTCAGCGTAATGAAGTTTTTCGCCAGCTATTACAAGAAGCACGCATTGTTGCTGTTGCCGTGGAACAAATGAAGGATATGCTGTACTGCCTTACAGAGGATTTACTGCTAATTGAAGACGTTCTGCAAGATAACGAGCCGAAACTGCGTTGCGAGCTTATTGCCCCTCTAGATAATTTCATATGGGACAGAAGACTTATCAACGAATTGTTTGGCTTCGATTACACCTGGGAGATATACATTCCTGCAATCAAACGAAAATACGGCTATTATGTGCTGCCACTATTATATGGAGAGAGCTTTATTGGACGAGCCGAGATCATCGTGGAGCGAAAAACAGGAACACTCGTTGTTAAAAACATCTGGTACGAGAACGGTGTGAAGCAAACAACGCAGTTGCGAACAGCCCTGAACAATTGTCTCCAAAGGTTTGCGATTTTCAACGGGTGTGAGACGATTTCGGCAGAGATCTGACAATCTACAGTTCAGCGGTCTACGTAATACTCGACTTCTTCACCGAGATTACGTTTCCACCAAGACTCTTGGAGTACCGACACAAGCGCGAAAAGATAAATTTGTGTTTATTCAACTGTCCCGATCATTTTCGTAACGCCATCGCCATCGATCGACTTTGTGACCTCTATCTTGCCTCCATTGGTCCCTGCGCTGAATACGATGAGGTCAGCGTTGACGAAGGCGGCCGCTAGCGTATCCACGGACATGTTAGCGAGATCTCCCACTACCGTATGAATGCCTCACGCTGTATATTCTGTCTGTAAGTGAGAAATACGGGAGCACAGATTCTAAATGATAAACTTTTTATCAGCTAAAAATCGAAAATGTTAGAGTTTTCAACAATCCGTTCGTGCCAAGCATACAGGGCAATTAAAATAATATACGGATGTTCGACGAAGAATCGATCAACTGGCTGTATGGCATCAAATGCCTTAAGCAATCCGGGATGCCGATTGGAGTCATAAAAACGTACATCGATCTCTGTCTAGAAGGAGACTCGACTCTTCCGCAGCACCGTTCTCCAGACACGACCAATCCTTTGGAATTGGGACAGAATTCAGCATATGCATAGTGACGTATTTTACTCACCTGCTGTTCGGAAGGCGTGAGAGATCTTAAACGAATAATGAATATAACAAGAATTTAAAACTTAAATAGAATAGAAGGTAGTGATTATATTTTGTATGGGGTAGTACTTCATTTTGACTCAGAAACAAATCATAAAATCAATAATCTATGGGGGGAATTGAATGAGGAAGGTATATCTAGCTATGCTAACGAAATAGAGAATAGAAAGCCACATCTAACCATAGCTGATTATTCAGATTTGGAGGAGTGTAGTTTCAAGAATAGGTTCTGCGAATATTACGATTCAACTCCAAGGCTCTGTCTAACCTTTAGCATGTTGGGGACGTTCATAAAAAGTGGAGCTTTATTTTTATCTCCGAATCCAACAATGGAATTGCTAGAACTTCACTTCAATCATCATCATCACTTCAAGGAATATAATGTATTCTCCAATTCAACGTACAATCCTGAAAAATGGATACCTCACTGTACAATTGCAAACCGATTAAGCGATCAGAAGTTATTAGAAGCATTACAATACAGTACAAAAAGATTAGAGAGTATACAAGCCGAGGTGCAAGAAATATCACTTATCAAGTTGCAGTATAAGGACAATAAAAGAGTAGTTGAAACTATACTTAGTAAGGAATTTATATAAGAGATTAGAGGGAAATCAATATCTTGGAGATGAGTTTATGAAGCATAATTTTCTGTCAGATCCTATAGGTTTTGCAGATAGAGGTGAAAATCCTACTGTCATAACCAAAATGAAATCAGGCTACGCTGTTATCGGATTAACACAATTTTTACCGGGCTATTGTTTGCTTATTCGAGCACCGAAAGTGAATGAGCTAACAGATCTAGAGTATGGAGATCGTAATGATTTTTTACTTGATATGAGTCTATTAGGAGATGCTTTGAAAGAAGTATGTAAACCAATGAGAATCAATTATTCAATTTATGGTAATGAGGCTCCATTCTTACATGCTCATGTATTTCCGAGATATGAATGGGAACCGGAGTACAATCGAAGAAACCCTGTATGGACCTATCCGGAATCAAATTGGACGGATGATCAATACCAATGGAATGAAGCGACTCACAGAGGTTTAATGTTAGACATAAAAAAGGTGTTGGAAAAAAGAATGTCAAGTGGTTATGGTTGACTGATGAAATATAAGAAATGGCGGTTTTATCATGAACCAAGAAAGAAAATTAAAATTAGAAAGACGATTAGAAAAGCAAAAGCGCAAGAGCAAAGAAGAATATAGTGTGTTGTTTAAAGAATGTATTGCTTCACTAAGTGAAGGAACCATAATTTATAGCCAAGAGCAATCAAATCGAATTTATAATGATCTACCAGAAAAATATGAATTTACTACCTATGGTCGAGTGAATATGGAGGTTCACGTTTTTGAAGAGCTAACAATAAACGATTTGCTTAATCATATAACCAAGAAAGAAAAGTGTATTGTACTATGGAGTCATGGGAATGACCCTGTAATACAAGTGGATCTTGCAGAAGCAATAAATAATTTGGATGAAATACTGGCTGTCTCTCCGGATGTATGGCTATATCGAGTAGATGAATATGTGATTGAGTTTTTACATGATGGTGTTATTAGAAAGTTCTATCGATCCAAAGATTCGTGAACACAATAACGTTAATCGAAAGACCTTAAAAAATAGAGGAAGAAGGTTTACAGTTGATGGTTAATGACATCTTGTTGCGTAAGTTTCCGAATATAAAATTGACTGCATTGACAGGAGGATATACCAATTCATCATTTCTTCTCGAAGGATCAAACCCTCTGGTTATTGCGAAAATTTTCAATAAAAATAATAGTAATGGTAAGAGTGAAAGGGATACACTGACTCTTTTAAACCATTCAGGTGTGTCTCCAAAAATTTATGATTATTTTGAAGACGATACATCCGGGTACATCATTATGGATTACATACATGGAATCAACGGCCAGCGTTTGCTAGATCAAGGTGATATGGATAAGGCTCGAGAGATCTATAAGTTGTTAGGTGTTCGTTTATCCACTGAAATACATTCAATAAAACAGAAAAAGAGTCAATGGGAATTACCCATCATTGGGCTTATGGAACGAGGAATTGATTCAGTCGATTTTGTCTCCAGTGATCTAAAGGGCAGGGTGAGAGATCTCCTGGATATTCATGTTGAGGAAGAAAATACCTTAATTCATGGTGATTTTGGACCTCATAATACGATTTTATCCGAGAATTCAATGGTTGTTATTGATTGGGAGTGGGGAGGATGGGGGCATCCTCTTCAAGATATCGCATGGGTGCTATGGTTTGTTCATCTCCATTACCCCGATATTTGTGAAGAGCTATCTGAAATTTTCTTAAATGCATATCGTTTACGCTCACCCATACAAATAACAGAGGAAGCTGTAAAAGCATTTGCACTTTCTAGAGTAATTCATATTTTGAATCGAACAAAGAATGCGAATCCCAATGTAAAAAATGAGTGGCTTAGAAGATTAGAGTGGACATTGAATACCAATTTATTAGGATAATTCTATAGAAGAGAGTCCTTCAATATAACGTAATATTCACGCTGCGGACATTTAGCCTGAGTCGGATACCCAATACAGGAACATGTTATACGTACTGCAAAGATAAATAAAACCATATATGTGGGTGAATTGCATGAAGGAAATAAAAATACTGAAAATTGATCGACTTGAAGTTCATGAAATAAGACAACTCGTTGAAAGTAGTCAAAATGAAGGCTTCCGTCATCTTTCTCGACTAGTTAATGAATATATAACAGGGATCAATACTTTTTCACAAGAAGGAGAGGCACTTTTTATTGCTGTATACCGGAGTGAATGCATTGGAATATGTGGTTTGAATCAAGAGACTAGTATAAAAAGTGAAATAGGAAGAATAAGAAGACTATACGTAAAACCCGAGTATAGAAATAAAGGCATTGGAAGAGAGTTATTAAACGCAGTAGTTAAGTTTGGGGAACCTTACTATAAGAGACTAGTACTAAAAACTGATAATGAAAAGGCAAGTGCTTTTTACAAAGTACATGGATTTAAAGAAACTGACGGAGTAGATAATCAAAGTCATTATATGAATCTTGGTGCAAGCTGGGGTAAGCAAGAAGGTCAAGATCTTCAATGAAGATATGAGATTTTTAGGGGTTATTTTAAAAAGTTTGTAAAGAAAGAAGTACATTACTTCGTAGGTGATACGTAGAAAGAAAGCCCATCGTCTCTATATTAGATAGGTCACTCAATGACTCCATTTCTATCTCAACACCTCCAAAAAGACTCTTAAATTAATCCCTGTTTACAAACGAGCGAACGACGTATATGCGACACACCCTAACCTATAAAATTAAGAGGAAAACCTATGAGGAAATATGCTTTTGTTGATATCGAAGATGAAGTGAAGAAAGTTATGATGTATGAAGCAGATCAAGAAGTCTACGTCTTCACCTATAAAACCGTAGAAGATTTACCTTGCACTCAAGACTATTGGTTTGAGACATTGATCGAAGCGGAAGAGTATTGTGAAGATCGATTCGGAAGTCTTGAATGGATCCAGATTAAGGATCCAAGCCAGGGAGAATCTCATGACTTGATAAACTCTCAAATTCATGGCAGATAATCATTAATTCTATTTTCTCTTATCAACAGGTTTTCAAGCAGGTCATAGATTTGCGAGAATGACCAAAAGAATAAGGTAGTTATGCTCGTGTATGCTTCTCGGGTTCGTCGTTACTTACAAACAATTTAGGTTAAGTTGATGAAAACTAATAAAGAAAGAGGAACACCGAATGAAGTCGTATGCCATTATAACAGACATACATGGTAACAGCCCTGCCTTAAAAGCAGTGCTTGAGGATATTGATTCTAAAGAAATAGAACAAATCTTTTGTTTAGGAGATATGATTGGCATTGGGCCAGATAGTAATACAGTTATGGAATTACTACTACAGCGAAACAACATTTCATTCGTGATAGGGAATCATGAAATAGCAGTGATTGCTGCCTATAAGGGTGAACTTCCTCCTAAAGGTCATGAGGATGAACGAGTTCATCATAAATGGTTGGCTGACCGAATTGAAGAAAGATATATTGATTTCCTTAAAAAGCTTCCCAAACGAATAGTATATGAAGATTCAGGAATAAAATTCTATTTGGCACACTATCATTTGAATAGTATGGGTGATTATCTTCCTATTGAAAAAAATCCGACTTCAGAAAAGTTAGATGAGCTATATTCCAATCTAGACTATGATATTGTATGTTTCGGACATCACCATATTGTTCACCAATTCAAATCAGATAAGATAAATTATTTTAATCCTGGCTCATTAGGCTGTTATCATAAACCGATTGCAAGATACGGAATAGTACGAATAAATAATAACTCTATTGAAGAGGAAGTAATTGAAGTACCTTATAATAATGTAAGCTTCTTAAAGTCATATGAAGATCTTAAAGTTCCAGATAGAGAATTTATTTTAAAAATATTTCATGGAGCTCAGATTTAATGGTTGTCTCAAATATCATCTAAACATCACCTAACTTCGCTTCTACGCTGTGGGTCGTTCAACCCTTAGTTTGCAATAAGGGGCAATTAGAGTAGCGGGATCAGTTTACAGCTATGCTAGAAGCTCATTTCAAATTTAGGAGAAAGAAAATGAACCTAGATGACAATCCAATAGGGGTAAAAATAAGAAATTTAAGAGCAGATGATTATAACAGTGTTCTGAATTGGAGTAAGGATGACTCTTTCTGTTCAGCAAATGGATGGGAAAAAGATAGAAACCCACAAGAATTATATATATGGTGGCTGAAATGTGTGAATAACGAAGCTGAAGATTTTATTCGAATGGGAATAGAATTTAATGAAAGGCTTATTGGATATGCTGACTTGGCCTGTATTAAAGACAATTCTGCTGAGTTAGGTATTGCAATTGGTGAAAGTACGCTCTGGGGGAAAGGGCTTGGATTTCATTCAGCTCTATCTATGATCGACCATGCTTCTAAGAAATTAGGAATTACTGTCTTTAACGCAGAAACACACGATTCAAATGTTAGATCGAGAAAAATGCTTGAGAGAATAGGCTTCAAAGAAATTAGTAGAATTGGTAGTGAAGAATACTTAGGATTGGACAGTCAACTTATTCAATACAGATTAGATTTGAGGAATTAAAATCACAACAAGGAGGAATGATAATGGCATCTCACAAAGAAATTTATTCAAATCAAGCTGATGCGTATGAGTTTATGATTAGTAAGCAGCCACAATTATCAACCTATTAAATGAAAAATTAATGCAACTCGGTTCTCCTAGAATATGGACAACGGTAGAGGCAGATATCATAGGAATTGACCTATTCGAGACTCATCAATTGATTTAATAGCATTGGGCATTTGTAATTACGAAGCATGAAAGGAGTGATGTCGTATGAATAATACAAAGAAGCTGAAAACCAACAGTGATTTAAGAGGTGTTTCGATTTAACACAGGGGAATGATTAAGTGATTCCTCTGTGCAACTTGACTAGGAGGAATCTAGCATGGAAATTAGTTTGAAGCCTGTAACGGTTGATAATTGGTATAACTGCACCCAATTGGAAGTAAGAAAAGATCAAAAGAGTGTATTCCCTGCACCAATCGTCTACTGGATTGCTGAATCTAAGTATGTCACTGAGTTCGAACCGTTAGCGATCTATTGTAGTACAGATATTATAGGTTTTATTGTGTATTGTACGATGCCCGATAATAAAGGTAACTATTGGATTCCAGCGCTAATGATTCATAAAAAGTACCAGGGAAAAGGGTATGGAAAAGCATCGATGAAACAATTGATAGAATTAATGAAAGATACATTGAATTGCCAAAGAATAATGATAGGACATAGGCCTGAGAACACAGTTGCAGGCAATCTATATGAATCTCTGGGATTCAAAAGAGTAAGTAGCGAATTAATTGATGGTGAAGTAGTTCGTCTCATGATATAAAAGGATTGATTAGTTTTTCAATCCCGCTCAGTTCTTATAACTAGAGAGATAAACGATAGATTAAATAGTGACTTAATGAACAAATTTCAAATTCAGAAACCTGGCTTTGATGGGGATGCATTTCATTTCCATTCGACATTAACCTATGGATACAATCAATATAAACAACTTTCAGAGATGAAGAGCAAGTTAGATGAAGAATTTAATGAAATAAGCTATCAGGTAAAAGAAATTGCTATGTTTTATTCTGTTGACGAACATCGTCCAGGAAGATTCATCACCCATAAAATACTACCAATAATGAAGAATTGATAATTTTTAATGCACCTATGCTTCGGGGTATTGCCTTCTTTTTTATCAGACGCATAGGTAGTAATTCAGACAACACACGACCCGGCCTAAGGAAAGAGTTATCTAAGGCCGGGTCACATTGTAGATTAGGGAACGTGATGTGCAATTAAAGTAAAGCGTGATTAAGGGAGGCGTTTTTCGAAGATGGACAAAACAATTAGAACCCTAAATGATCTATATGAAATGTTAGATACTCAGTTTCGACCCTCCAAGCAATTTTGGGATCCGTTTTATTCAGATCGTCAAAAACCAATTCCATTCTTTCCTAATAAGCCAGATGAGAATCTTGATCTGTATATAAAGTCAGGAATGATTAATAAAGGACGGGCGTTAGAACTGGGCTGCGGTCCAGGGAGGAATGCCATCTATCTTAAATTGAATGGCTATGATGTGGATGCTTACGATATTTCACAAGTAGCTATTGATTGGGCTAAAGAAAGAGCGAGTGAATTAGAGCTCGACATTAATTTTAAGTGCCAATCTGTATTTGATCTGAAACCAGTTAATGAATATGAGTTGATATATGATTCTGGTTGTATGCATGGTATCTTACCCCATCGAAGAATTCAATATTTGGAAATGATTCATCAGGGGTTAAAGTCAGGAGGGTATTTTGGTTTGACCTGCTTTGCATCTGGGTTTGGAGAAATTGGTGGACCACAATTCACAATGAATGATTGGGAAGTATATGAAGAGAAGAGCATGAAAGGTGGTCTTGCATTCACTGAAGAAAAAATAAGATTTATAATGTCTGATTATTTTGAATGTATAGAATTAAGAATGATGAATCCTATGGATGAGGATAGCTGTCTTTTTGGAGTACCATTCTTATGGACATCGTTATGGAGAAAGAAATAGGAATATTCATCGTACCGAGATCGGATCCGTCAGCTTAGCTGCCTAATAAAAAAATTACGAATAACAATTCAAATAAATAAAAGGAGATTCAGTGATGCCTATATGTGTAAATAAACGCGGGGATGTATTTGAAGAACTCATGGAAGTTTCTGAAGAAGAAATGAGTTCAATGAAATTTGAATATCCGATCACCCATGCACTAGTCGTGGCCAAGAGCGCTGAAGGATTTTTATTGATGTTTAATAAGTGGAAGAAGAATTGGGAAGTTGCTGGTGGACTTCTCGAAGAAGGTGAAACATTACGTGAATGTGCTCTGCGAGAGTTAATGGAGGAAACGAATCAAATACCTAGCCGTCTATTCTTTTTAGGCTTAATGAGGTTTTCACTACATAATGGAAAGAAAGAGTATGGAGGATTATTTAGTGCGTTCATTACTGAACCAAGACCCTTTGAAGAGAATGAGGAGGCAAGGGAAATTGTATTTTGGGATGAAGAAAGTGAAATTGGATACATCGATGAGATAGATCATAAGCTGCTAAGCTTTTACAAAGATGAAATATTCCTTTCTTGATAAACCTGTTATTAAAGTTTTCATTTATTTGTGTCGATTTTGACTCTTCCAGTTCGTAGTACTCATATAGGGGCCGGCTTGTAATTGGTCTTCTTAACTCAAAATAAGGAGGAAAATCTATGCTATTTATGTTGATTGTAAAAGCTTCAAAGAATTCGGAAGCCGGTAATCTCCCCAGCCCAGAGCTCAGGGATGCCATGGATAAGTACAATGAGGAATTAGTTAAAGCAGGTGTTCGAGTTGCGGCAAAAGGGCTTCATCCAAGTTCAACTGGAATTCGCTTTTCTTTTCCGATAGAAGGCGGGAAGCCAGTGGTTACGGATGGCCCGTTTACGGAATCGAAAGAATTGATTGCCGGGTTCATTCTGATTGATGTGAAGTCGAGAGAAGAAGCCATTGAGTGGGCCATGCGGATGCCTGATCCACAAGGACATGGAGAGGGTCAGATTGAGTTACGACAAGTATTTTAATTATGGTTAAGGAGGACATTATGAATACACCTTGGTCAGAAGAATTACCAGTAACACAATTTCGCGTTGCTCGTCCAACGCATCAATTGAATAAAATTATTGAATTTTACAACAAAGGGATCGGATTAGAAATAGTAGGCTCATTCAAAAATCATGATGGATATGATGGTGTGATGCTTGGCTTGCCGAATGTAGATTATCATTTGGAATTTACGCAGCATATAGATGCAAGCCATGTGCATTCACCTTCAAAGGATAATTTATTAGTATTCTATTTCCCGAATGTAGAGGATAGAGATGCTATTGTGGCTAGATTAAGCTCCATGGGCTACGAAATAGTAGAATCAGAGAATCCTTATTGGGATCTGAACGGAGTTACAATTGCTGATCCAGATGGATGGAGGATTGTATTACAAAATACAAAAGGGATATCAAAAGAATAAGACTTGATGTCGACGATATTGTGTCGGGGACTGCATACAATCATGGATGCTTCGAAAAAACTTTCAATTGCGTTAAAGAGCTTGTTTAAACCCGACGGTATAAGAATATGTCAAGATGGGAGGAAGATTTAACGGCCTCACTCTTTATCATATGCATCTCATTCCAAGGTACGAAGGTAATGGATTCATATGGGGTGACCAATACACGCTGGAAGTCTATTTGAGGTAGTAACGAGTACATAGAATACATAAAAGTGATTAGGGAGTGTTATATGTTTAGAAAGTTATTAATCTCACTGCTTAGCTTTTTTTTGCTAGTGACTTTTCAGCTTTTTGTAGCAAGTGCATCTTCATCTGCTGAGAAATCAATTCAATTATATGTTAATAATGTGAAGATTGAAGGAGTGCATCCAAAAATAATGTCAGGCGTTATGTACGTACCTTACCGTCCATTTTTTTCTGCCTTGGGATTTAAAGTAACATATAATATCGAAACTCGACAAATTTCAGGGATCATGGGAGACTCTGAAATTCAATTCTGGGCCAATGAGGACATTATTGAGTACGATGGTCTGATTTACTACTTAGACAATGCAATTCCTGTTATTAATGAACAGGTCTATCTCCCACTTCGATTGATTAGTAACTTATCAAAATATTCTGTGAGTTATGATAAATCTAAGTCAACTGTTAGGTTGGAGTCTTATGGTTTAGGTGAAGATGCTGCTATAAAAGGTCTACTTACAAAGTACTACGAAACGTTTAGTCCGCAGTTATATTCGTCTGACAATTTAAAATTAGGTTATATGAATCTAGAGTATGATTACGAAGCCAATAAACCAGTCAGTGAGATCGAAGTTCGGGACTATAAGGTGACAATGGATTGGATTAAGTACATTTCTGCCTCTAAAGCACAACTTCAAGTAACGTTTAGCAAGAATACAGAAGTATTGAATCTAACAGATGTTTATCTCTTTGACATTCGTTATGAGCGTGAACAATGGAAGATCGCAAATGAAGCTTTAATTTTTAAAAGTATGGAAACTCCAGTGGATATCGACAAACAGGCTACATCTATCATGGAAAATCGTTATGGAGAGCTGAGTACCGTCTTATCAGATCTAAAAATATATTATAAAGCGTTAAACGAGGAAAACCTAGAACTCACGGTTCAATATACGGATCCCTTATTTATTGAACAATGGAATGAAGTAGTATTTGGTTCTAAAACTTGGGATAGTTTAAAAAAGGAGAGCTTTGCTTATTCGGACTATAGGTATAATTTATCTGACGAACGAGTTGTCTTTCTTGGAGATAACGAAGCTGTCGTCCAAGGTAAAGTTGATTTTAGTATAGGTGAAGATGATGAAGAGGGCGTTAATAATGAATATGAAGCTCTTATATATTTGAAATATTCTAATGGACATTGGACATATAGCGATGAGATCAATCTTGATCAGGACTTCGATGAACGAGTAGATTCATTAGGTAATCCAGCTAAGCTAAGTGGATGGTGACAGTGCAAATTTTCGATATGCGCTTTAAACCGAATGAAAATGAACTTGTTTTTACAAAAGCGTTTGTAAGTGATCAGATATTAGAACTCTGAACTCTAAGATAGTTACATAAATGAAGTATCGAAGAAGATAATGGTATCCATAACATTTCATTCAGGCTTAGAGTCTATGAAAATTAAAACAATGATCTCAGACAGCATGACAGGTGTCACCGATTGATCTGTCAGAGGCATTTCTTGGAAGAAAATTCTTAAATGGAGGAAAGACATGATAGAAACAAATGTAATAAAGAGCAGGATCTCTTCATTTGGCCTTCAATAGTGAAGGTAGTTTATTTTTTGCAATTAGTGCAGCAAGGCCAGATTTCGCTCGAAAGTACTCTGAATCAGTGTATAACTGACTATCCAAGGTGGTGAAAATAATACGCTTCAAATCTACAATTTCTCAAATCGAAGCGACATCATGGAATGGTATAAGGGAAATATAAGTGGGACAGAGGATTATATGGAGAGAAGTTTATAACTATGCATATGGCTGGATGATTCAGTATTTTGGAGATAAGAAAGTATTATTTCATACCGGTGGGATTCATGGATTTTGTTCCTACCTTTGTAGATTTCCAGAGGATGAAGTATGCGTAATTGCATTAAATAATTATTCGCAGGATATTGTGGCATTGCTGTGCAAGTCTCTCAATTGATTTTGAATGAGTACTAAGTTTTTTCATGAACCAAGGTGGTGTCTCGTGTGAACAAAAAATATGAAATCAAGATACCTACATCCATGTATTTCCAAGTGATCATTTCTATCTTAAATACTTGCTTACTATTATTTGTACTTCGAATAGATGATTTCTTATCTATTTTCTTGTTAGTGATCTTATTGTTAGGCAACACAATACAAGTAGTCATGTTATTGAAGAGAATCTTAAGGAACAATAATGAGCTAGAAATCACAGAAAATAAGATTAAGATAAATCATATTGAAGTACCCATACAAAAAATCGAGAAGATTATTATTCAGGGCTATTTTGTGCAGAGTATCGGTATCAAGCTATATCGAAGAAAATTAGTTTCAATGAATTTACACTTTAGATTCAAGAATGATGAAGAGATGAACGTAGAAGAATTAGGACAGTGGGCAAGCGCAAACAGGATAAAAGTAACGAGTGGAAAAATATATAGATGGATATAAATAGGATGAAAATGAATCCAAGGTGACATATGAAAAACATTGATGAATTTGCCTATGGCGGAATCGTATTTAATGACGAGGAACAAGTAATGATGAGAAGCCCGAGTAATTTCTGGGGAGGCTATGTATGGACTTTTGCTAAGGGGTCATATGATTCAAGTGATACTACTCCGGAAGTTACTGCTGTAAGAGAAGTTAGAGAAGAAACGGGCTACGAATGTAGAATAGTAAGAGAAATACCAGGAGAATTTGCGTCAGATACTTGTATAACGAAATACTTTCTCATGAAGCCGACTGGAATAATCCTTCCATACGACAAGGAAACGCAAGATGTAACTTGGTTTGGTATTGAAGAAGCCTTTAATATGATTAAGTTAACAAAAAGTGAAAAAGGTAGAAATCGTGATCGAGATGTTTTATTGAGTGCTTTAAAAATAAAGGAGCTATTAAGTGACTTTTGAAAACAATCAATGTGGCAATAAATCGGCTAACTTCGGAATTAAGCTGTGTTCGTCAGTTCTTGGTTTGTAAGAAATGGTAGGTAGGATAGGAGAAGATGATGGATTATATTAAATGGATTAGAAGAAAAGTAGGGAATGAAATGATCATTCTTAATTTTTCAGGCGCAATTGTTATAAATACAGAAGGACAAGTGTTGTTACAACGAAGAAGAGATAACAATGCATGGGGATTTCCAGGAGGAGCAATGGAGTTAGGTGAATCTGCTGAAGAAGCAGCTATTCGTGAAGTACAAGAGGAAACAGGATTGACAATCGTAGTTGAGAAGTTAATTGGCGTGTACACTAAGTATTTTGACAAGTATCCTAATGGAGATGAAGCTCAGACGATTACATTCTTTTATCAGGGATTTATTTCAAAAGGAGAATTGATAAGTAGTAACGAAGAGAGCGCTGAACTCCAATTTTTTAACCTCGACAAAGTACCAGAATTATTTAATCAGCAACATATTGACGCATTTAATGATTTTAGAACTCAGAAGGTAGGAGTCTTCAGATAATATATAGTATTGGCGGAAAATCCAAAAAGGTGACTGACCTTCCAATATCATACGTTTTACACAAGTACGGAAATATAAAAGGATAAATATTTAATATAATTAGCCCCCAATATAGACTTAAAAAAAGGAGTGAACTACGTGTCGAAGGTAATTCACGGTAGATATACTGCTGAAATGGAGGGTCCTTTTGTTGTATTCATTATTGGCATGAGAATAAATCGGCTATTGGCCTTTCATAAGTGGGTTGCTGTAGCAAAAGCAATGGGGCCTATGATCAAAGAGCTATACGAGAATCCTCAGATTGGATTTATGAGTATAGAGTTTTTTTGGAATTGGCGAGGGATTACATATAGTTAGCGAGCGAGAAAGCCCACTCCTTTAGGGGTGGGATGAGAACGAGTTTGGAGTAGGGTATCTTTTCAGACGTTAAATGTTCCAATATTAACAAAAATAATGTTTCAGTTTTTAACGGTAACTGATACAATGAATATATGAATGATTATAGAAGAACCCACACTACCGTATCGTTAATTAATTATCACTTTGTTTTTTGTCCTCGTTATCGAAGAAATATATTTCTCAATTCAAAAGTAGAAGAAAGATTTAAATCAATTGTTAAAGATGTTTGTGCTCAGTTGGACATACAAATTATCGCCATCGAAACAGATAAAGACCATGCGCATCTTTTTTTGAATGCACTTCCCACACTAAGTCCATCTGACATTATGGCTAGAATCAAAGGAACAACTTCAAAAATATTAAGAGAGGAACATAAGCACTTGTCGCATTTACCTTCGCTTTGGACACGTTCATACTTTGTAAGTACAGCAGGTAATGTTTCGAGTGAAACAATCAAACGATATGTAGAAGAACAAAAAACAAGGGGGTGATTTGCATGCAACCCATCACAGTAAAAATTCGCTTTTTTCCGAAAGACATATCCGGTTTAAAGGAACTGAGTAAAGAATATATTCGTACTGTTAATACTTTAACTGAACGAGCCGAGATAGAAGGTTCGTTCCCTAAAGTCACAACAAAGAATATTGAAGCTGCTCTCCCCTCAGCTGTGTTGAATCAAGTTATTCGTGACGCTAAAAGCGTATTTAGAATAACAAAGAAAAGAAAAAAACGCCCCGTTCTGAAGAAGCCAACCTACTGTATAAATAACCAAAACTATAGCCTAGATCACTCTTCACTTGCTTTTCCGATAATGGTCAACGGAAAAGCGAAGAAAACCATCTTCTCCGCCCTAATAACAGAAAGAGACAAAAAAATTCTCCAAGAAGCCAAATTAGGGCTAATGCGCGTCGTGGAGAAATCAGGGAAATGGTTCGCACAAATCTCTCTTGAAGTGCCAACCCCGTCTCAAAAGCCAACAAAAGAACAATTGATGGGTATTGACTTAGGATTAAAAGTACCGGCCGTTGCTGTAACTAATGAAGGTAAGACAAAGTTCTTTGGAAACGGAAGAGAAAATAAATTTATGAAACGAAAGTTCCGCAAAACAAGAAAGTGCTTAGGAGAAAAGAAAAAACTGAGTACCCTTCGCAAGCTGCATGATAAAGAACAACGGTGGATGAAAGATAAAGACCATAAAATTAGTAGGGAAATCGTTAATTTTGCGGTAGATAACCAAGTGTCTATTATTCGATTAGAGCAACTAACTAATATAAGGAAGACGACAAGAACAAGTCGTAAAAACGAGAAGAATTTGCATACATGGTCATTTTATCGCTTGGCTCAATTCATTGAATATAAGGCAAATAGGGTAGGAATTAAAGTAGAGTATGTGGATCCAGCGTATACATCACAGAAATGTCCTGCTTGCGATTCAAAAAACAAAGTAAAGGATAGAAAATATGTTTGTTCTTGTGGTTATAAAACCCATCGAGATAGAGTGGGTGCAATCAATATTATTCACGCACCTGTGATTGGCGGTAACAGCCAATCAGCCTAAGATGCTATACGCACTGTCTTAGGAGGGCTGATGGCACAGCCTAATCTTGAGGTCATACTCCGATACCGGAAACGGACTTCGGTTTCATCACTCAAGAATCCCATTGCTTTAGCTGTGGGAGTGTCAAAATACTGGAAAACGTATGACCAACTTGAGAAATATGCACGGGGAGGAACTCATCTTGTAGAATGGAAAAAATTCAATCAATCCGTGGGCACGAATGGAACGGTGGGAATTTATCACGAGACTTACATGATTCAGCCCGGACAATATGAATGTATTTATGGGAATATGCCTAAATTTGGTTTGGCCAAGGCCGGAACACATATGCCCGCAGTCGGTAGAATGGAGACCTCGAGAAGAAGAATGGGAGGGGATAATGATCCAGCCGTTCCCACTCCTAAAAATCGACAGTAGTTTTTGAACAGAAGCGGAAAATCGTTCGAGAAAAGAGGTTACAGGTGTGAGTTATAAATCTATTCTGTTAGATCAATTAAACGCTTGTTATAACGATAAGAGCTGGTTTATTCCTCTTCATGAGATCCTAATCGACTTAAATGCAGCACAAGCAGCGTGGGAGACAGAGAGTAAACAATCGATCTGGTCGATCGTGAACCACCTTATTTTTTGGAATGAAAAATGGCTTGAACGATATAACGCCGGACAATTCGAATTGGACAGCACCATAAACAATGAGGATACGTTTTATGTTAATCCACATTCTATAAATGATCTTGAATGGAAGAAGACCCTTCAGAGGCTTGAAACTGTTTTTATATATTGGAATAGGGTAATTGAGGAAAGCTCGGATGCAAAACTAATATCTGTAATCCCGTCATATTATAATGCTCCATGGTGGGGAGTAGTATCAAATTTATGTATTCATAATGCGTATCATATAGGACAGATTATGCTGCTGAAGAAACAATTGCTAAGTTCAAGTCCAACAAGCCAGTGAAAATATTTTTACGAAGTTAGTTCCTTTGGGTAACAAGAGATTCATTCATCGGGGCTATCACCTTTCGAGTAATAGATGTATAATATTGGAATAAACTCAGACAAACTAACGCTCCAGCCTAAGATAAGAGTTATCTAAGGTTGGGGCGTTTCGTTCTAAATTAACAGAGATAGTCTATGTTAATTCAAATAACAAACACACTTCGTTTATCTTGGAGGATCATGATGTCTAATCAAACCATATTAAGGTGCACAGATGAAGATAGCAATTATGTAAGAAACAAACTTATCGAGTTTAATGCAAATCAATTATCAGATGATATTAAGAACAATTATGAAGAGATTAACTTACACATGAAGGATACGGAAGGAAATATCATTGGGGGACTTCTTAGTGTGTTTTGCTGGAATTGGCTTGAGGTTGATATTCTGTGGATTGATCAGAATCATAGGAAGAAGGGGCATGGATCAAGTCTATTAAGTGAAATCGAACGAATTGCTCGAGAGAAAAAGTGTAGCTTTATTAAGCTAAATACATTTAGCTTTCAAGCACCTGATTTTTATAAGAAACATGGATACAAGATAATAGCAACAATCAATGATGCACCTAGAGGGCACAAACATTATTATTTTTTGAAGGAATTAGATTAGACCGAAGAATCATATAAAAATGAGGGATCAAAACATGGAAACTCTAACTGTCATTTCTGCACAACTTAACGATGTACACATTTTATCCCAAATGAACAAAGAACTTATTGAAGATGAAAAAAGCGATAACCCCATGACATTAGAAGAATTGAACGACAGAATGACAGATTTTCTGAATAATGATTGGAAAGCAGTTCTACTTGTACTAGGTGAACAGGCTGTAGGATATGCCTTATACCAAGAAAGAGAGGACATAAATAATAGGAAGAACAAAACCTTTTATATAAGACAGTATTTTATCAGGAGGCAATATCGAAGAAGAGGTTTAGGAAAACAAGGAATAGATAAATTAAGAGCCGAATTATTTCAAAATTCCACGCTCATTATTGATGTGTTAGAAAGTAACCCGATGGGCAGAAGGTTTTGGGAAGAGATCGGATTTAATTCATACTATACAAACATGAGGTTGAATCCGTAAGGATATGGAAGCAGTTTAAGAGATCCGGTGTATAACAAACTAACGAAGCATGGAATAGAAAGGAGGTAAGTGTTTTGAAGGTTCTATTTTTATGCACTGATAATTATACCCGCAGCATCATAGCTGAGTTTATCTGTAAGGATTATTTTAGGATGAATCATATTTCGGATGTGCAAGTGGCATCTGCAGGGATAAGAGCAAATAGTGACATAAATAAATATTCAGATCTTCATTTTAAAGTAATGAATGACATGAATATTGATACATCTGAATTTAAGAGAACTCAATTTGATTATGAAGCGTTTCTTAAATATGACTTCATCATTGGTATGAGTGAACTACATAAGGAATTTGTAAAGAATGAATATAATAAAGACATTTACTTATTCAATGAATTATATAAAGAACAGAATACAGCTATAAATATCGGAGCACCAGATCGGGAAGATTTTGAAGATAAGATGAGAGAGTTAATACAATATTTTATTGATGCAATCCCAGAAGTGATGTCAAATTTAAAACATATCCATCCATTGGGTATCACCCCTTCTATGAATCGAGAGAAAGAGGACTAAAGATGACTGACACAATATTATTGAAAATACTTTTAAATTATGAAGAGGTATCCTTATTGGAGTCGGAATTCTCAAAGAGATATCCATGGTATACCTCGAATGATTATTTTTCTAATTGTTTAGAAGAGAATTTGGAAGGCAAAAGAGTTACTTTACTAGCTTACTATGAAGATACCTTGGCCGGTTGCTGCCACTTATTGTTTGAATCGGACTATCCCTATTTTAAACGAGAAAACATACCGGAGATAAATGACCTCAATGTTTTTCAGGAGTTTAGGAGAAAGGGAATCGCAAGTGTAATGTGTGATGAGCTTGAAGGAATAGCATCAAAGAAATTCAAATCTATAGGTCTAGGAGTAGGACTATATAAGGATTATGGGAACGCTCAAATGATGTATACCCAGCGCGGATATGTAATGGATGGTAGAGGAATTGTATATAAAAATATGGAAGTAAAACCTGGCCACCAGGTGACAGTTGATGATGATCTGCTGCTGTATTTAATCAAAGATCTGGGTGAATGATAAATCGGAGAAGTGTCGTTCGGCTATTGGTTTACAGGAAAAGATATGCAGTGAAGTGGATTCAACGATCAACCCTGTTAAGATAAGTTGGTCTAAACCATTCGCAGACTCGTATACATATCTCGGTTACGTAGACACCACAACGTTAGCAAAATACTTTAAGTTGAGATAAGGAGAAACTAATGAATGACAGTATATTCGCTAAAGAAACAAATCTTCTTTACTATAAAAGGTATAAAAATAAGGCAACAGCTACTGACTATCTGAAGTGGGCTAATTCTTTAGCTGAAGCTGACGTTGATTCAATCACTTTATACAAGATATTATCAATGAATTGTAATGAAAGCTTGTTTAGTTTCGAAGAATATTTTAATAAATTTGTACTTGAAATAGAAATGAGTATTCCTATTTATGAGGAGTGTGCTCGAACATATTTGTATTACCTTTGTCAGGAAATATTAAGTGATTCAAGGAATGCTTATAATATTGTAATGGATATATTTAACCTTGTTTCTGAACTGGATTACCCAGAAGATTTGATAACTTGGGTGAACATTAGTGAAGATATTGACCGAATAATATATGATGATCAGTATCATAAACCAAATAAAGTAGAAGTAAGACAGCAAATCATATTAGAAGCAAAGAAACATTTAGCTAAAGTTGACGCAATAGTTGGTTGAAATCGCAAAAATTATATATTTTGTGAGGTATGTACTGTGAGACTAGAATATAAAATCAATGAATACTGTGGTGTCAAGGAAGTAGAGGAAGTGTTTAGTAAATCCGGGATCAGGAGACCAGTTGGAGATGGTGATCGAATTCAGAGAATGCTTGATAATGCTGATGAAGTTATTTCGGTAAGAGATGAAGGAAAACTTATTGGATTCTTAAGAGCTATAACTGACTATTCTTATTGCTGTTACATATCAGATATTGCTGTAGATAAAGACTATCAGGGACAAGGAATTGGTAAAGAACTAATCAGAATGTTAAGGGAAAGATTAGGAGAAGAAGAGATTCAATATATTTTAACCTCAGCTCCTAGAGCTGTAGGATTTTACGAGAAGATTGGGTTTGAGAGAGCAGATAAGGCATTTGTGATTAAGCGAAAGAATAATTGAATATTGTAACGAACATGCGTTATTTATTACGTTTAATGCAGAGATTGTTGGAGGAAATAAAAAGATCATAAGACCTGAAGAAATAACGGATATCCAATGGATTAGTCTTGAAGAATCTAACAGACTGATGCCCTATTATAAAGAAGGTTTAAGTGGACTAGTACAAAAGAATTTCAATGAAGGCATTGTCTAATAGAAGTCAGGTGAAAGGATGACGACAACATCTCAGTGGCAAGAAATTAAATACTTAGCGCTTGGATTGGAGAATCATTACGATATGGGCCTGAAATGGATAATGGATGAGAGCTAGAAGAAGCACCGAACGACCTCAATTAGAAGGGAAGAAATATGAATAAAAGAAGAAATGTAATTCTCGTATGTTTTGCAATAATAATCTCTATATTTATTTATAATTATTACAATTTAAATTATACAAATGAGAGCATAACTAACAATGTTACAAATCAAGATGGATATTCACTGACATTGCAAGCAGAACAAATTCCTATTGAAATATTTATAAAACCCGAATGGATTACATTCAATCAAGAGGAAAGAAAAGAACAAGATATAAAGTTACTAGAGACCTATAACACCAATTTATTATTGGATGATGTATGGAATAGAGGTAACGATATATATTTTAGTTTTAAGACTACTTTCAATATGAAATACAATGCTGGGGAGTTCATATATAATGGATTCTTTAATGATGATGGAACTTTTACTACTCCAACAGGTAAAGTGAGATTATATGATATAAACATGAAGGAGTTTTCGGTGGGTCAGACAGGAACGGGTCCAGAGGCATCATTTTCATTTGGTATAGAACCTGAAGAACAAGAATTAATAAGTGAAGGATTTTATGTAAAGTATGATGGATATAATTTATATGCCTATTCCAAGAGGTAGGAAGTCTTTTGCTGAAATCATTTGAATGCATCTAATACAAAGGAATTAAGGAGAAGCTAAAACAATGTTTAAATACGAAATTGACGATTCTTCTTTTTTAGCATTATTGGAGACTAAAGATGCAGAACAATTATATGATCTGATCAATAGGAATAGGGATCATATAGGGGAGTGGTTGAAATTTCCCAGCATTACTTTAGGACCGGAAGATTCAAAGACCTTTATCGAAAGAACACGCATGAGATATGCTAAGGATGAAGGCTATTGGTTAGGAATATGGAGCAAGAACAAACTAGTCGGTTCAATTGGTTATTTATACTTAGACCAGGAGAACAAAAAGACTGAAATTGGATATTGGCTAGGGAAAGAATATGAGGGCAGAGGTTTAATAACTAGATCGGTCAAAGCACTAATAAATTATGCATTTCTTGAACTTAAACTAAATAAAGTTGAAATAGGAGTAGCTGCAGATAATACGAAGAGTCGTGCGATTCCTGAAAAATTAGGTTTTACACGTGAAGGGCAATTAAGAGATTACGAATATATTAATGGAAGATTTGTAGATAGAACTATTTATGGACTGAAAGCGGAAGAATGGAGAACGGAGTATAGTTTTTTCTGCAAAGACATCTGAAGTTATTGTTGAGTTAAGTCAACGAACAGGAGAAACGTTAGGTGCCTTTTCCTCAAGAATATGAACTAATGAAACTTTTTGAATCAGAGCATATAAATTATGTAGAACCTTATGGGGAACACGGAGTCATCAATGAGGCTACATCAATGAACATAATAAATCGATGAAAGGATGGATTGAGCTATGGAACTTAAATTATTCGATAGAAATGATTTCTTGCCATGTGTAAGTACTTTTATAAGTGTTTTTAATCAAGAGCCGTGGAATGATGAATGGTCATCAGATACTGCATATCGATACTTGACAGATTTCACAAATACTCCTGGATTTATCGGTGTTGTTGCTGTAGATGGGGAAGAAATCATTGGTTTTATCTTTGGTGCTACAAAGCATTGGTGGAGTGGAAAAGAGTTTTTTATCAACGAAATGTGTGTCAGTGTACAGAAGCAGAAATCCGGTGTAGGATCAGCACTTATGAAATTCTTAATAGAGAAGCTTGAGTCAGATGGAGTAAATAACATAACGTTGTTAACAGATCGAGGGATTCCTGCTGAAGCATTTTATAAAAAGATTGGATTTACAGAGATCGATAGATTAGTGTTCTTGAATAAGAACTTGAATTAAGAGAATCAATGAAGACATATCATTGAAGACATATCATTGTCTAACACAGTATTCAATTGTTCAAACTTGGTGAGCCGCAGTACCTGGTCACCGAACGCTTATCAGCCGCTGAATGCGGCTTTTTTTGTTATACAGTGTCTAGTTATGTCTAGTACATTGCAGGAAATTACTACTAAGTATGGAATATGAAAGGTTGTGTGCTTTAAGCACAATCTGGGAAAATCATGATTGCGAGTTGATATTTTGACAATAGTCGGACCTTCAATAGAGAAGGTCCCGTGGATATATTATTTTTCACATGCAATAAAATCTTTATCTCGATCGCTTTTCTTATTCGCTTCATATAACTCTTTGGATACGAAGGGCTTATATTTAGTTTTCCCGCCTTTGTTCTTAATTGAAGCAGATTTAGCTACTCCGCCTTTATAGACTTTGTTTAACTCAGTACAGTTCTTGTAAGTAATCACCTCAGGTTTGGCAGCGGCAGAACTAACGGATCCAATAAATAGAGTGGATACCAGCAAAAAAGCGAACGTTTTTTTCAATGGAAAACCCTCCTGCGATATATAAAGTGTGAAACATAGTGATATGTATAAAAATGTAATAAACAAGCTTATGTGCTAATTATGCACAAACATGATCAGAATGTCGAGATAAACCTACATCGGCTGTGATATTAGGAAGAGTGTGAGATTGAAGAAGACACTAAATTACATTAAGGAGAATTCATAAATGCACATAGAAACCGCAAGATTAAATATTCGTGAGTTCATCATGAATGATTGGATTGATGTACATAAGTATGCATCCAGCCCTCTGGTAACCGAGCATACGTTGTGGGGACCCAATAGCGAAGAGGAGACGAAGTCTTATGTAAGTCATCAAATTGCAATGCAACAATTAAATGAGCGAACTGATTATGAATTTGCTGTCATTCTAAAGGAAACAAACCAATTAATAGGTGGCTGTGGAATGTATATCAGAGAGAAAAATGCAGAGATCGGTTACTGTTTTAATTCTGAATATTGGGGCAATGGCTACGCTAGCGAAGCATCTAAAGTGTTATTGAAACTAGCATTTGAGAACTTCAATATACATAGAGTCTATGCAACTTGTCGACCAGAGAATACGGGATCAGAAAAGGTATTGCGAAAAATAGGAATGAAAATGGAAGGTCACTTAAGGGAGCATATATGGGCTAAAGGAGTATTCCATGATTCCTATTTGTTTTCTATTTTAGAGAATGAATATAAAGAGAGGGTTGAACCATTTGTCAGCCGAAGTAACTCATAAAATATATACGATGTGCATGATACAGGATGGATCGAAGGTTTTATTAATGAATAGACCTGATAAGCTTGGATTTCCAGGATATATAGCCCCCGGGGGAAAGGTTGATTTTCCAGAGAGTATAGTTAATGGTGCAATTCGAGAAGTGCGTGAAGAGACTGGATTCATCGTTAAAGAAATCATATACAAAGGTCTCGATGAGTTCTGTGAGCCGAATAAAGGCTTAAGATATATGGTGTTTAATTATCTGGCGACTTCTTTTGAGGGGGAGCTGCTTGATCATCCGCCAGAAGGGGAGTTACGGTGGGTAGAGATTGAAGATGTACCTAAGTTACCTATGCAAGATTGGTTTAAACGAAGATTTCCTTTATTCTTTGCAGAGGGAACTTTTGAAATGAGTTTTGTTTGGGACGAGATAAGTAATAAAACATTAGATAAGACAATCAAGAATTATGGTATTGGCGTTAAAAGTTAAGGGTCAAGGTGAGCTAAATGAATAATCTCGAACAGCTAGTTCCAAAACATAAACATGATTTAGAGGTCATTGATAAGCTGAGAGAACTTGATCCCAGAATGGATGTTAGTTCAATCATGGATGACTTGTTTGAATGGCTGCAGGATATTAACTGGCCTGTTGCACAAGAATTATGTACGGTGCTTCCAAGATTCAAAGCGGATGATCTGAATGCGGATCTCCATAACGAAGTAAGAGAAGAGCTGCTGAGAATCATTCAGAATCCAACACCGAGCGAAATATTAAGCGAAATAAACAAGGGAGCTAAAGAGATTTATGAAAGTCTATTCTAAATGAAGGGAGAAATAAAGAGTTATGCAATCCTTTCGCTACTATCTAATGACAGAAGAATACGCTGCGTCGATTGCTGGATGGACATATGAAGAATCTTACTCTTTCTATAACATGGATGACAGCGAGGAAACGATCTCGGAGTTAATGAATGGTGAATATTATTACGTTTTGAATAGTGATAATGAGTTGTTTGGATTTATTTGTATTGGAGAATCAGCCCGTGTATCGGGAGGTTATGAAATAGGAATTTACAATGATGATAAATGTTTAGACCTTGGGCTGGGATTAGCTCCTTCACACACGGGGATGGGTAATGGTGCAAACTTCTTGGATGCTTCTATCAAGTTTATTATAGAGGAGTATCAAACATCTAACATTCAACTTGTCGTCGCTGCATTTAACGAACGGGCAATTAAAGTCTATGAACGGGTTGGATTTGTAAAGTCTCAATGTTTCAAAAGTCGACTAGGAGAAGAAAAAATTGATTTTGTATTAATGAAATTAAAGGCAAACAATGAAGTGCCAGGCATACATAAACGCGTATAACATAGGAGAACAAACCATGATCTCAATTCAAAAAGTCGAATATGAACAAAAATCAATATTACGCAATCTTCTTGAGCTATACAAATATGATTTTAGTGAGTTCGACCCGGATGAGGATATAAATTCAAACGGATTATATGAATATAAATTTTTAGATCATTATTGGACGGAGAATGGCAGATATCCCTTTTTCATCATGGTGGAAGGTAAATTAGCTGGGTTCGCTCTTGTAAGATCGTTGGGTAAAGACGAATCAAATAAGACGACATACTCGATGGCAGAATTTTTTGTGATGAGAAAATACAGGAAATCAAGAGTAGGCCAGACTGCAGCTCATAAAATTTTTGATAATTTCGGTGGAATCTGGAAAGTAGCTGAAATTGAAGCGAACATACCGGCTCAGACTTTCTGGAGGAAGACGATTGGAAAATATACGAACGGGAAGTACGAAGAAGTAAAAGAAGAAAATTGGGAAGGACCTATTCAAACATTCTCGACTTATAATGAATGAAAGGAATAGAGCATGAAAATATCGGATATGTCTGTGGATCGTATCTCATTGGATAATAAAGATTTACTAACCCGCATTCTATTCAATGGAATTGAGGATGATGGCGAGAACGGCGATGTTATTTTTGTATTTGGCAGTGTGTCGGCCAATAAATATCGGGTCCCACATGCCGTTGAATTATATAAATCTGGACGCTCCGCAAAGATATTAATGTCTGGTGGAGCACTCGAGGTGCCCGAAGCCATATCAATGAAGAATAGAGCCATCGAGCTCGGGGTACTTGAACAAGATATTATCGTTGAGACCCTATCCAAGAACACGATAGATAATGTCCTGAAATCCAGAGAAGTACTGGACGAGTATTTCGGATTAAATCATATAAAAAGAATTCTGATCGTCACTACTTTTTATCATATCCGACGCTGCTACTTAACATTGAAGACCTATTTGCCTGAACATATTGAGTACTCATTATGTCCTGCTCAAGATAAGAGCACGAGACCTACGAACTGGTGGGAAAGTCAGCAAGGTACTCAAAGAGTAATGAAAGAAGTGGAAGGGCTTATCTATTACACGAAAAATAGTAAGATCCAAGATTTCGAAGTTTAACTCAGCAAACGTACTTATATACAGACTGCGAAAGTAGGTGTGGAAAATAATGATCTATCGGAGGAAGACGTATATTGTTGCTAATTCGATTGTAGATGAGTTTAATTCTTTATTTAATGATGTCTTGTTACCAAGCCAGCTGAAGTATGGAGCCAGATTGATTGGAAGATGGCAAACTACATTAAATGAAGATACTAGTGAGATCTTTGCCATGTGGGAATATGATACGTTAGAGCAATATGATGAAATTGAGAGCAAGATTAAGTCTGATGTAGAGCATGTGAGCAAGGTTCAGCAACGATTTGATGCGATTGGAAGAGATAGACTAAAGGAAGCGTTGCAGGATATTAAACAAGAGTTCTTCATAACAACAGTAGACAGGGAACGGACCATTTTAAAGACTTTATTATAGGTGAAGGTGGTAACAAACGATGAATTATAGAATCAGACCCATTGAAGCAGAAGATGTTGCATTCTTATGGGATATGTTGTACGAATCACTGTTTGTTCCAGAAGGTCAGAAGCCGTTCAGCAGAGAAATGATCAATGACCCACACCTTTCGAAGTATGTAGAAGGCTGGGGACGAGAGGGAGATTTTGGATTCATAGCAATGGATGAACAAGAAAAGCCGGTTGGATCAATAACAGCCCGATACTTTCATGAGAGTAATAAAGGTTTTGGGTATGTCGATAATGACGTGCCGGAACTCGGAATGGCGATCTTAGCAGAATGCAGAGGAATCGGAATTGGAAGCGCTTTGATGAATGAACTCTTTAAAGAAGCCAGTAAGAGGAACATTGAAAGAATCTCATTAAGTGTAGATCCACGCAATGAAGCAGCAATGAAACTTTACCAGCGATTTTGCTTCGAAGAGACAGGTAAGGTAGGCACATCCATAACCATGGTTGCAAATATAAATAAGTAATCTCAAAAATGAAGGAGTAGCGTCATGCACCCACCAAAGCATATTGTTTCGGCAGCTGCCGTTGTAGTCAATGATAATAACGAAATATTACTGATCAGAGGACCAAGAAGAGGCTGGGAAATGCCTGGAGGACAAGTAGAGATAGGAGAATCTTTGAGTCAGGCCGCAATACGAGAGACGAAGGAAGAATCAGGGATCGATATTGAAATTATTAAATTTTGCGGGATATTCCAGAATGTCGGGAACTCCATTTGTAATACACTATTTTTAGCGAAGCCCATCGGAGGCGAATTAACATGTTCACCGGAGAGCCTGGAATGTGGATTTTTCCCCATTGAAGAAGCGTTAGAGAAAGTACAATGGAAAGATTTTAGAAAAAGAATAGAGTATTGTTTGAAGCCCGAAACGCAGCCTTTTTGTATTGAATTTAAGGATAATAACAATATTTGAACAATCCCCCCCTGACAATAATTTCAATATAGAGAATCAAACTTATTCGCAGCTTCAATCGTTATAGAGTTGATTCATCAGTGAGATGATTGTCTAGAGAGGGAGAGAAAATGAAAACAACACAACTAGAACGAGGCATGAAGCTAACTTGGTTGCTATTTGCAGTTAATATTTTGCTGTTAACCTGGATTATCGTATTCAAAATGGCATTCTCAGCACAGGATTTACCTGAGATCAGAAACATTAACCTGATTCCATTTGGTGAGTCAGTCATTGTTAACAATGAATTAGATATACAAGAGCTGTTATATAACATGATTGCTTTTGTTCCTGTTGGGATATATCTAAGCATGCTGACCAAATGGTCTTTTCTCAAAAGAGCAGTGACTATTGCAGCTATAAGTCTGGTATATGAACTGCTTCAATATATGCTCGCCATTGGTGCCAGTGACATAACGGATCTAATCAACAATACGCTTGGTGGTGTTATTGGAATTGGGCTGTATCATTTACTGCTAAAGCTAGCCCGGACGAAGTCCAGAGCTGACAAGATTATTAACATCCTTGCGGCAGTGGGAACGATTGGCTTGATATTGTTTATGAGCCTGATTTTTATAGTGAATGGCTTTTAGAAGGATGAGGCTCTCGGGCCTAATTGAACCTTACAGGGACAATTAGAACTCGAGAGCTTAAGCTTTATGGGGATCACTTGTTGAATTAAAAGTGGTTTTCAAGTAGATTTTGTTTGAATAAAATTTACAATTATTATATGATTTAGAATGCTGATGGAAATTGAAAGGGCTATAGAAATAACGGAAGAAGGCGAGGAAGCATATGGGTTCAAGGATCATGCACTTGATAATTGCCAATCGAATTGCAGAGAGTTTGTCCATGGAAGACCGGACGCTCTTCTTACTTGGAAGCGTGGCGCCTGATGCTGTATCACCGAAAGAATCATCCCATTTTTTCAAAGGCGAAGTACAAAATTATACAAGATTCATAGATTATAAAGGATTCTTACATAAATATAGCTCACAGGCGGAGCAACAGTATATATTAGGATATTTCACACATCTAATTGCGGATGATATCTGGCTCAGGGGATTTAACCTCTCATGGTTGAAAAACAGAATGGAAGCGGATCCAGATTTATACCCTATATATCATAAAGACTTTCAATCATTGAACGGGAAATTGTTAGAACACTATGGATTTACAAATATACTGAAGGAAATGCTCAGTGATGTTCCTGCCGTTATGGATTTGGAAGAGGTGAAGTCCAAGGACGTTGAACTTTTCCTCCCTTATGTACTAGGTGATATGGAATACGACAAAGACGAAGTCAACAAACAGCAGCTTCAAGTATTCACGTTTGTTCAAATCTTGGGTTATATCGAAACATCGGTGGATATGGGATTACTTCATTTAAAGCCAATGCTTGATGTGGTCTAATTTTAACCCCACAGAAAAGATGCTGCGTGCTAAATAAAATCAATACTAACAATGAGTAAAGGGGCTGCACAATGTCCGAATATTATTGGGATACTCAGATCGAATACCTTAGAAATACCCGGTGGCTGTATTACAACGATGATTATCTAGAATTTCTGGTGCAAAAAGTGTGGAACATTCATAAGCCTGTAAATGTCGTGGATTACGGCTGCGGATATGGATATCTCGGTTTAAAGCTGCTGCCTTTATTGCCAGAAGGATCAACGTATACGGGGATAGATAAAGGGCAGGATTTGATTGATGAAGCAAAAGAATTATTCTCTCGCTTACCGTATACAACAGAATTTATCGTAGCTGATCTTGAAGAGCTGACCGTAGATGGCAAGTATGATATTGCGATGAGTCACGCCTTTTTGTTACATATTGCTGAACCGTCTATTATTCTTCAGAGGATGATCGATAGCGTAGTAGATTCGGGCAGGGTGATATGCTTTGAGCCTCATTGGATTTCAAATATGTCAAACTTTTATTTCGAAGGGCAGGAACAATCCGATATCATACAGCTGGGAATACTCCAGAGATTGTTTGAAGCAGACAGAAGAAGTAAGAGCAAAGACGGAAATATCGGCATGAGATTACCTGTACTTCTTAGCCAGCTAGGTTTACAGGACGTACAGTGCCGGGTCAGTGATCGAGTGAACTTTTTAGATCAGCATATGGATTTAACTATGAAGAATAGGCTCTTCGAAGCATTAAGTGCAGATGGATTAGGCCAAGATCCAGGTGATTACGAACAGGTTGAGATCAATCTCATAGAGAGAGGGTTGACAGCGGAAGAGGCAAGAAGGCAGTACAATGCGGAACGGTTATTCTCCAAACAATTTAATGATCAATCCTGGTTAACCTACGCACCCAACATGAAGATTTCCTTCGGGATTGTTAATAGGTAGCAGCGTTGAACGCTGTGATCAGTAATAGGATAAAAAGATTTGGAGGGGCGAACGATGATGAATATGGATCAAATCTATCTAATCACCAGCATCCCTGGATATACTCCTCAGATCAGTCAGCTTATTTCCATGATGAATTATGCGAGATATACAACCTTAGAAGAAGTGAAGGGCTTATCGAAGGACCAGCTGGATTACCTGCTGGATACAGAGAGCAATTCAATAGGTGCTTTGTTATTACATTTTGCAGCAGTTGAATATGCGTATCAGGTCTTGACATTTGAAAAAAGGTTTTTCAATGATGATGAACTGTCTATCTGGGGTCCAGCACTTGAGTTGGGTTCGGCCGGGCAAGAACAGATCAGAGGGCATGAACTCACATTTTACCTTAACAAATTGGAAGAAGTAAGAAATAGAACACTTGAGTATTTTAAGTCCGTAAATGATGATTGGCTTCATCATGAGGAGCAATTCTGGTATGACAAACAAGCAAATTATTACTTTATGTGGTTCCACGTCATTGAAGATGAAATCAATCATAGAGGACAAATCAGAATGATCAAAAAAAGAATGAAGGTATAACGATAAGTTAGCTACGCAGTTCATACAAGGAGGCTTATCCATGGACGAATTACAAGGTATTCAGCGCCCGATCCATGCTGAACGAGTGAGTAAATGTGCTGCAGAATATGGCTTCACGGCTTCGTGTGATGATCTAACAGGCAGTTTCCTTCGGATGTTAGCCGCAAATCGCAAGCAGAGCACCATTTTGGAATTAGGAACAGGTGTAGGTCACTCTACAGCTTGGCTTCTTGATGGAATGGATCAGGAGAGCAGGCTGTATTCTGTTGAGATGGATGAGCAATGCTCGAATATTGCGAGGGAAGTGCTGGGGGATGATCCTCGGTTACATCTATTTGCTCAGGATGGCGGCGAATACATAGAAGAACATAAATCCGAACAATATGATGTCATCTTCGCTGATACATGGCCAGGCAAGTTTTATCTGGTGGAAGAGGTGCTTGATATGGTCAAGCCTGGAGGGCTGTATATCATTGATGATCTGAACCCGCAGCCGAATTGGCCTGAAGACCATGAGGATAAGGTATCCAAGCTAGTATCGTATCTGGAATCAAGAGAGGATTTCCATCTGTCTAAGCTCAATTGGTCAACAGGACTCATCTTGATGACGAAGAAGAGCTGACTAAGAGCAATCAATGACCTCGACCGATATCAAGCTATGTATAGTTAAGAAGTTAATTCAGGCTGGAGGCGGAGCAGTATGGAGAATAAAGAAACCTTTAATTATATCGTTAGTGAATATGAGAGGTTCAGACCCGCTTATCCCAAAGAAATGTTCGATGATATTGCTGATTATTCCAGCCTGAAACAAGGCCAAAAGATCCTAGAAATTGGCTGCGGAACAGGTCAAGCGACTGGAGGCTTCGTAGATAAAGGTTTTACGGACATCACCTGTGTTGAGCTTGGTGACCAACTAGCACAGTTTACTGCAGAGAAATTCAAAGGATATCCCTCAGTAAAAGTACTTCATACCGCGTTTGAGGATTGGAATGGAGAGGGTTCACCTTTTGACCTCGCGATTTCGGGAACGGCCTTTCATTTCATTGAGCCTGATTTTGGATACCGGAGAGTGTGGGAGCTGCTTAAACATAACGGCTCAATGGCTTTCTTCTGGACGGTACATGTTCCGATGTATGATGACCTCCACCAGGAAATTCGTCTTCACTACCGCGAACTTGCTCCTCATTTGGATGACGCTGCGCTGCCTACTCCTGAGGAGATCATTGAAGACAGAAGAGTGATTACTGACAAGTCGGGGTTCTTTAACAATCTGCGTGTAAAAGAGTATAGGGAAATACATACACTCACCAGCTCCGCTTATGTATCCTTGCTGAATACAAACTCCAAGCACAGACAGCTTCCAAAATCGGTTAAAGATGAGTTGTTCCATCGAATCCAGGAGTCCGTTGACCGAGCAGGTGGTACAATTCATAAGGAGCATAGGGTTGCCTTATATTTAGCAGCAAAAGCTTAGCTGATTGTGAAAAGTATACAAGATGGTTTTTCTCTATTAAGGAGAGAAAGCCATCTTTTTTTGCACTTCCGTATCTGAAGATCGAAGCGAGATTTATTCTAACCGTCAGTGCATTGGATCTTTGTTTCAGATTCATTTAAGCAACCCTTTATATACTCAGCCTTAGAATATATGTAAAGGGGACTTCTTATGAGAGCCGATCTGAAGCTTGGTCAAATACGGAAAAGAAAAGGGATGCTCATCTCCCTAATGATCCTAATCATCGTGGGGGTTATATTATATGGACTTGCTGATCGCTATCTTATTGAGCACGTTGAGGTTGTGGTCACGGATGAGACAGCGGAGTCTAATCAAGCAGCTAGTACAGCCGAGTCTAGCAATACCTCTGCATCCACTACTGAGGCGGAGTATGATGACTGGAATTATACGAGTGATGATATTCAGATTCAGATTGACCAGGTACAAACGGGTTCGGGTGAGGACCAAATTACTTACTATGTTGCCGATGTGGTACTCAAAAATGCGGATCTCTTACGCACAGCATTCGCGAATGACAGCTTTGGAACGAATATTATCGAGAATACCTCGGATATTGCTTCAGGCAAAAATGCGATCTTCGCGATCAATGGAGACTACTATGGATTCCGCAGCGATGGAGTCATTATCCGCAATGGAACGCTCTATCGAGACAGCCCGGTGAGAGATGCGATGGCATTGTTTGCGGATGGCTCTATGCAGACATATAACGAGACCGAAGTTTCTTCCTCTGAGCTGCTGGCTGACGGGGCAGTCCATACGCTTTCCTTTGGACCAATTCTCATACAGGACGGTGAAATCACGGGAGATTTTAGTCATGTCAAGATTGACAGCAATTTCGGCAACCGTTCCATTCAGGCTGCGAACCCGCGGACAGCGATTGGCATGATTGAACCGAATCATTATGTCTTTGTCGTGGTGGATGGGCGAAATAAAGGCTACAGCCGCGGAATGACGCTGGACGAGCTTGCACAGCTAATGGATGACCTCGGTGCAACAGAGGCTTATAATCTGGACGGCGGCGGTTCCTCTACGATGGTATTCATGGGCAGGGTCGTGAACAATCCTCAAGGTAAAAATGAAGAACGCGGGGTCAGCGATATCCTGTATGTAGCGGAGGGAGAATGAGATGACCGTTCTAATTCCAGCCTATGAACCGGATGACCGCTTGCTTGATTTAATTATTCAGCTTCTAAACTGTGAGCTGGGCCCAATTGTCGTTATCGACGATGGCAGCGGGCCGGCATACAGCAGGATTTTTGCATTGGTGAAATCTCTCCGATGTACCGTCCTCACGCATGAGGCCAATCTGGGTAAAGGACGCGCATTAAAAACAGGCTTTGCGCATATTCAGAGAGCCGGACTCCCGGGCCCCATCATTACGGCCGACAGTGACGGTCAGCATCTTCCGCATGATATACAGCGGATATATGAAGCCGTGCAGAAGCAGACAGTACCCGGCATGGTGCTCGGCAGCCGGCGCTTCAGCGGCAAGGTACCTCTCCGAAGCCGGTTCGGCAATACGGTCACGAGAGCTGTTTTTACACTGACGACAGGAAACAAAGTATACGATACACAGACAGGACTGCGCGGATTTCCCTTATCCATGCTGAGCTGGCTCTCAGATCTCCCTGGTGAACGATTCGAATATGAAATGAACATGCTGCTGACCGCGAACACAGCAGGCTATCCCATTACGGAGGAATATATAGATACGGTTTATTTGGATGAAAATAAATCTTCTCACTTTCGCCCTGTTGCCGATTCGCTGCGGATCTATTATCCGATTCTGCTGTTCAGCACTTCGTCGCTGCTCTCTGCACTTCTTGATTTTGCATTATTGTTCATCGTTCATTATTTCAGCAGCAGTCTATTATTATCAGTGGTCGTTGCAAGGCTGTGCAGTTCTGTATTCAACTATTCTATGAATCGAAGATATGTGTTCATGGGAGGCCATACGAAGAGAGTTTATCAATCTTTTCCCAAGTACTTTGCACTTGTCCTGCTCATACTGCTGCTGAATTATGGACTGTTGTACTTTTACAATGAGAAATTAATCATTCCGCTGCTTGCTGCGAAGATACTGACGGAGGTATCCATCTTTGTGTTCAGCTACTGGGCACAGCGCAGGTTCGTCTATTAATCAACCGATTAGCTTAAATGCTTGAGGAGATTGGTTGTGGAAAATGGATATTCCGTGTTTAATGAGAATGTGGGGATAAGCGTGCTGCTGGTCCTCTAAGCGCATAGCAACTTGTCCTATTGAAGTCGGGAGGAATAAAGATGGAAATATCGACTGTTCAGCACAATGGAGTTGAGGTTGCTATTGTACGTGATATGGATGTATTAATTGAAGATGTTCAATCCGCCTTGGATCTTATGGCAACGGTGAAGTATGAGACAGGTTCGAGCCGAATTGTCCTGCATAAATCAGCGATAGCAGAGCCGTTTTTTGATCTGAAGACGAAGCTGGCCGGTGAGATCATGCAGAAGTTTGTAAATTACCAGACGAATATCGCGATCGTGGGGGATTTTTCAATCTATGAGAGCAAGAGTCTGAAGGACTTTATATATGAGAGCAATAAGGGCCGACATATCTTTTTCCTGGATCATGAGGAGCAGGCGGTTGAGAAATTAAGCAGGGTATAACATGCCACGCCAAAAAGATAGACTGCCAAGTGCAATTCATAATCGCAGATCTGAAATGTGGAGGAAGGGAGTAATGTCTTGAGCACAGTACAGGTCATACCGGCGGGTTCGGCTGATGTCGAAAGGGTTAATTATATTTTTGAGAAGACCATACCGGATACGTTTGAAAAAGAAGGCATCGCCCATCTGGAAGAGGATCTTTCCGGGGAAATTGAGCTTAAGAAAAAGCTCCTTCAAAGGGCGCTTCAATCGGATGCTGCAGATACTCTTTTTCTCGCAGCAATGCAGGATGATATGGTCGTAGGCACCATCTCGTATTCGCCTTGTGGAGAGGATATTAAAGTGTGCACCGAGCATGCACTGGATCATGTGGGTGAGCTCGGCAGTTTATATGTGCTCCCCAGTCATCAGGGGCAGGGGATAGGCTCTGCATTGATCAAGGCGCTGCTGACTCTACTGAATGAACAGGGAGTCGAACAGTTTTGCCTGGACAGCGGATATAAGCTGGCACAGCAGAAGTGGCTGCGAAAATTCGGCAAGCCTTATGTTAGCGTACGGGATTATTGGGGACCAGGCTCCGTGCACATGGTATGGCTGTGTCAGGTGAACGATTTTATCGACAAGTAGTCTTAATCGAAGCAGGTGATGACATGTTGCTGGCATTATTGTTTATTTGTTCTATTTTATCTCTACTTTTTATTTTCAAATCGGAAGATGGACAGTATTGGTCTAAGCTAGCTCTTTTTGTGTTTGGGTATTCCTTGATCCTGAGTGTTTTTTTGCTGAACGACACTTGGAGCGGAGGACTTAGTTTTATATTAGAGCTCCTTCCAGCAAGCACTTATAATGAGAACGTAGAGCTTCTAATGGGGATATCAATAGTTTCTCTGTTATGTTACTTTGGATTCAAGGCTTATACAAAATAATGAAGCATATGCAGAAGAGGAGGTCCGGATAGGGATCTCTTTTTTATAGCTTAAAAAATAATAAAGTAAGTGTAGGAGCAGACAGATGAGCAAATATTTAATCGGTGTTGATCTCGGCGGGACTAATACGAAAGCAGCGATTTACTCGAAACAATTTGAGACAGTAACAGAGCTGAGCGTGGCGACGGAAGCTGCAAAAGGGCCAGCTTATGTATTATCCAATATCGCAGAAACGGTGCAAAAACTGCTCGCTTCCGTAAATTTGTCGCAGGAGGATATTGAGGTTATGGGAATGGGAATTCCAGGGCTGCTGGATCCTCAAGCAGGGTTCTCTATTTTTTCGCCGAATTTTCCAGATTGGGAAAACATCCCGGTTGTGGATCGTATGAAGGAGCATTTCAATTTCCCTGTCTATATAGATAATGATGTACGTGTAAATCTATATGGAGAATGGCGTCATGGGGCAGGAGCAGGCTACCAGAACATCTTTCTGATTACACTGGGTACAGGGCTTGGATCTGGGATTGTCTGCGGTGGACAGGTTCTCTATGGCACGACCTCCAGCGCAGGTGAGATTGGACACATGAATATGTATAGAGAAGGACGTCCTTGCAAATGCGGCAGCTCAGGGTGTCTTGGCAGATATGCTTCGGCAGTCGGGATGGTGAATACGCTGCTTGAGAAGCTGGCTGCTGGTCAGCAGAGTATGATTCAGGATTGGGTACAGGGGGATTATACCCACATCACAGCCAAGATGATCTCAGATGCTTACGATCTGGAGGATCAGACCGCCAGGGAAGTAATGCAGGAGACAGGTGAAATTCTCGGGTTCGGTTTAGCTAACGTCATTAATCTATTTAATCCCGAGATTGTTATTGTTGGAGGAGGTATGTCTGCAGCAGGAGAGCGTTTGCTGGGGACGGTGAGAGAAACGGTTCATCGTCATGCGTTGAAGCTGTCGAGAGAAGCCTGCAGGATTGAACAAGCCCAGCTTGGTGGAAGAGCAGGAACGATTGGAGCAGCAGCGTATGCATTAGATAGATTACAACACGGATAAAAAGGAGTATTGCGATGAGTCATTATCTGCTCGATATTCGTTGGGAGGAAAAAAACGAACTGGTAGATGTTCTGCTTATGCCAGGCGGCTCTCCCGAGATGACGGCGTTAGAAGCGGGTCTTGAAGCCGAAGTCTTCCAGATCCTGCCCGATGAAGAGGAAAACAGCCTTGTGCTCAAAATATGGAATCGCGATTCCAGACCGGATATCCGGCGTCAATATAAACTGCTTGAGCTTCTGCATAGCTATAGTATGCCCGTGTCCAGGCCGCTTGGCTGGGGTTATGATCTGAACGGCAATCAGGTTCTGCTCACTCCTTATGATGGAGCACCGGTTACCCGATTGGGTGCAGCGGTTGTTCGTAAGCTCGCTAAAATGTTGACCGATATACATAAGCTGCCGGTAGATACGGAGTTTGGCGACTTATTGCCGGAATACGATTTTATGTCTTATTTTTATCCGTCTATCGATCAGCATGAGGATATCAAGCGGCTGCTGATTCCGCTGCTTGAGCGTGCAAATCTCAATCATCACAGTGTGATTCACGGTGATTTTAATCTCGGCAATGTTTTGGAGCAGGAAGGTCAATACAAGATCATCGATTGGACCAATGGGCAGCTGGGAGATGCAAGATATGATATCGCCTGGTCTGTCATTGTTATGCGGATATTTGCAGGAGAACGGAATGCAGCCGTGTATCGAGCCGCTTGTTTATCTGCAACCGCTTATACGGATGAAGAGCTGGAGCTGTTTGAAGCGATTGCGACACTCAGAGGAGTGCTGCTCAGCAGAGGAAGCGATCTTTTAAAAGGAAAGGACATGTTGAAGCGGGTCAGAAACATACTTAATGAAAACAAGTACCTGACAGCGGATGTTTTTGTGTGATATAAGCAACTATGTTAAAGAGAGCCAAGACCTTTAATAGCGAAGCGAAGCGTTAACCTAGCTGTACAGTGTCTGGCTCTCTTTTTGAGCTTTATACAATCAGAAATCTTCTATTTCCAATTTTCCGCAATAAACTCATCGCGGCCTGATTTCTCCCGGTCTTCCTTATAATGCTTCTGATTCTTCTTATGGTAGTCCTGATGATATTCTTCGGCAGGGTAGAATGTAGCCGCTGGCAGGATCTCGGTGACAATCGGTTTATCAAAACGCCCGCTTTCTGCAACCTCTTTTTTGGAAGCCAGAGCAAGCTCTCGCTGATGCTCATTATGATAAAAAACAGCCGTCTTGTACTGACTGCCGCGATCTTGGAATTGCCCGCCTTCGTCGGTCGGATCAATTTGAGGCCAGAACAACTCCAGCAGCTTCTCGTATGGAAACAGCTCTGGATCAAAAGTAATTTCGACGACTTCATAGTGACCTGTCGTTCCGGTCTTGACCTGTTCATATGTAGGATTCTTTACAGAACCCCCTGTGTAACCTGATACGATACCGTGGATGCCGGGCAGCTCCTCAAATGGAGTAACCATGCACCAGAAGCATCCGCCTGCAAATGTCGCTTTTTCCATGTGTCCAACCTCTTTCAGTAAGTCTACTAGTGTATAGTTGTCCTTCAGTATACCAAATTTCCTTCCGCTGGGGACAGATATGCTCGATTCTAATTCATTATTCAAGTATTGTTTGTATTTATTTTCCATCTATGTTAGATTTTTAGTATAACCAACCTCGTTGGTTGGTATTATCTAGCTGGAGGGATGAACTTGAGCCGTATCGCCAAAAACCTTACCGAACTTATTGGAAATACACCTCTCTTAGAATTATGTCATTTTTCAAAAGTCCAACAGATTGAATCTACTATGTATGCTAAGCTAGAGTACTTTAATCCAGCAGGAAGTGTAAAAGACAGAATTGGCTATGCCATGATTAAAGATGCGGAGGAACGCGGAGTTATTACGCAGGATTCAATTCTTATTGAACCGACCAGCGGCAATACAGGTGTAGGATTGGCATTTGCTGCGGCTGCTCTAGGATATCAATTGATAATTACGCTCCCGGAAAGCTTTAGTGTAGAGCGTCGTAAGCTGCTCACTGCACTTGGAGCTGAATTAGTACTTACACCGGCACAAGAGGGAATGGCAGGAGCAATCAAGAAGGCAGAGGAACTGGCGGCAGAAATACCAGGCTCCTATATACCTCAGCAATTCAAGAACCCGGCTAATCCAGCAATACATAAACAAACGACAGCAGAAGAAATATGGAGAGATACAGAAGGCAACATTGATATCTTCGTTGCGGGTGTAGGTACTGGAGGTACCATCTCCGGGGTAGGTGAATTTCTGAAGAATAAGAACAAGAACATTCAAGTCGTTGCTGTCGAGCCTTACGATTCTCCAGTACTGTCAGGCGGCCAAAAGGGACTGCACTCCATACAAGGCATCGGTGCCGGATTTATTCCAGACAACTTTAACCGCTCTGTCATTGATGAGATTGTTACAGTCAGAAATGATGAAGCGATGCAAGTTTCAAGGCTGCTGGCTAGAAGTGAAGGGCTTCTTGTTGGTATTTCCTCAGGGGCAGCAGTGTCTGCTGCATTAACCCTTGCAAAGAGGCCTGAGAATAAAGGGAAGGTGATAGTCGTCATTCTCCCTGATACAGGTGAGAGATATTTATCTACCGCCTTATATCCAGATGTATAACACACTAAAATGAATGGGGTATTGCTTATGAGACCCGTTGTTGGAATTCTGGGAACGATTCATAATGAGAGCCTGAGAGAGCAGTATCATTGTTCTCTTGATCTATATCGAGAAGTGATCCATCGCTTTGAGCCTGACCTGATCTGCGGTGAAGTTCATCCTGACAGTTGGCAGAAGTACTTAAATAACAAGCATGAGCAGGGCTATTGGGGCGAACCAGCAAGTGAGTACTGGGAGCTGATCTTTCCTTATTGTGAGGAGCATGGGGTAGAGTTCGTTCCGATTGACTGGTTTGAGCTGGATGTATGGAATGATTTTGATCCTTTTTTGCCTTTTCCAGAAGAGAAACGTCTTGAGCTTGAGAAGCAGGATGATGAATGGTTCCAGATGCAGATGGATACTTGGTCATATGGCAATATTCCATTTAACTCCGCAGAATTTGATCAAGTAACGAAGCAAAAATATGAATGGATGTATGAAGTTAATCCGGCAGCAGTGAATTTTAGATGGATCGTCAGGAATCAGATTATGATTCAGCGGGCAAAGAATGCGATCAAGGCGAATACGCAACGAAAAATACTATGTGTCGTTGGCGCAGACCATAATTATCTTTTTCATGAAGGGCTGAAGAGTGAGCAGATTCTTCTTCAATATCCGCTATAGGAGAGGTCGGAGAGTAGAAAAAATGAGATGTTTTACGGTGGATTTATACAACGAAATGCAGGTAAGAGGCTGCATGGGAAGTTACTTCGAATCGGAGGAACAGCGCCAAGAGGAGATGCAATGGCTCGCTGCAGAAGGCAGGGACTTCTATCAGGAGTCACGAGACCGATTTGAATGGCTGCGCCCTCATATGCTGCAATTCTTGCCTGCTCACTTGTTAAAGTACGTATATGACGAGAGCATTATGGATTGCTATATTCACAGCCCTGAAATGAAGGCAGAGATCGGTACATGGAAGAAGGAGTGGGACCTTAAATGGAAAACGATTCGCGACAGCTACTGGGAACACTATAACTCCATACAAGAGCAGCTGCCAGCAGAGGTTCGAAGATTAGATAAGGAATTTCACTTGCATGATGCTAGAATTATAGATGTACGGACGGAGCATCAACAGGTGGATATTCTTCTTGACCTCGTCGGATATCCTGAGCACCAGTACCAATTATGCTTTACCGGAGTGAAGCTGTTTAATAACTACCCGGGGATTATGAAGGATGTCTTGCTATACCCTGAAATTGATATAACTGAAGGAGGTTTATTTGAGATTCGAATGCTGATGAACAGCATGAATATTTTTCACATTATAGCCAGAGAGTTGAGTATTGAGATCATACCTGTGCAGACAAAATAGCTGAACACATATGTATTCACGAAAGGAAACATTTATGGAACAAGTCATTATTTCTTCATACAACGCAGAGTGGAAGCAGGACTACGAGCATGAACAGAAGAAAATACGATATAGCTTCGAAGGTCTTCCTGTCTTCCTTGAACATATCGGCAGCACCGCTGTTCCTGGTATGGACTCCAAGCCTACCATTGATATGATGGCCGGGGTAGAAGAGCTTAGTCTTGTGAATGAGGCGGTGATTGAACGTTTGGCAGGGATCGGATATGAATATGTACATAAGCCTGAATTTCCAGAGCGGCTCTTTTTTCGAAAGGGAAAATGGAGAGCTGGAACCCATCACTTGCATGTATACAAGTTCAAGGGTCCGCATTGGATTAACCAGTTGCTGTTTCGCGATTATCTGAAATCCCATGAAGAGGTCAAGCAGGAATATGATCGGCTCAAAAAGAAGCTGCAAGCAGCGCATACCTATGACCGTGTGGCCTATACCGAAGGGAAATCGGATTTTATTATCCAGACGATCCAGCAGGCGAGGGAAGATAAGGAATTGATTGCAAGACTGCGTAGCAAGGGCTTGATATCTTGATCTAGTCTATTGGGAGAGGCGGACATCCGCCGGTTTTTACTCAAGACAACAAGATTCTAATGGTAAATGAAAATATCGATGGAGTATGTGCGCTTCCTGGCGGCTTGGCTAATTTACGAAAATGAAGGACACATGATCAATGAAAAAATTAATTATTATTAACGGAACGATGGGTGTAGGCAAAACAACGGTAAGCAAAAAGGTCCATAAATCACTGGACAGATCCGTCTGGCTCGATGGAGACTGGTGCTGGATGATGAATCCTTGGGTGTTCAGTGAGGAAAACATTCAGATGGTCATGGACAACATTACCTATATGCTTCGTAATTATCTTACGAATTCCACATTTGACTACGTCATCCTAAGCTGGGTTCTTCATAAGGAAGAGATCAGGGATGAACTGTTGGACAGACTGAGTGGGTTGGAGTTTCAGGTAGAAACGATCACGCTGACTTGCTCGGAAATTGCTTTAAGGAAGAGAATGGAGCAGGATCAGCGAACCGAGGAAGAGATTAAGCGAAGCATAGATAGACTCCAAGGTTATAAGAATATGCAAACTACTCTAATAGATACAAGCATTGTAACAATGAATCAGGTAGTGGAGCAGATACAGCATATCATTAGATCAAGTTGAGATAAGCAAGACATTGTTTAGCCTGCAGGAGGCAAGATGGTTATAGAAATTTACTACCAAGACGGAATGAGCCCTGATGAAGTATAGTGAATTACAGGATTAAAAAAATGAATGGGGGATACGATTTGAAGATTGCTTTACTGATCGTGGATATGCAGGAGCTATTACTAAAGGACCAGGTTAAACCGCAGGATAAGCACAATGCCTGTGAGTATATCAATTACGTAGCGGATCGACTTCGCGAGAATGATCAGGTCGTCGTTCATATCAAGGATATAGAAGGTGCAGACCATCCAGACGATGCAGCCTATGATTTTATACCGGAGATACATATAGAAGCTGGAGATATCACCGTTAACAAGGTCCATTCCAATGCATTTTGGCAAACGGAGCTGGAATCGATTCTCAAAGACAAAGGAGTAGAGCTTGTCATCGTTTCTGGTTTTGCGGCAGAACACTGTGTCTTGTTCACATATAATGGTGCCATCGAAAGAGGCTTCAACACCGCGGTTCTGCAAGGCGGTATTCTAAGCTCAAGAGAAGATACAGTTCAAACGACATACCGTGACAGGCAGATCATATCTTATTCTGTCATTGAGTTATTTGCAGCAAGCCTTACCCACCCGAAGAAATAATACACGGTGGGCTTTTTTTTAGCCGGATAAGACCGCTGTCGCTTGGTTGCTGTGAATGACATGGTAGGGGCCAGCTGAACGATTCGGCATCGTCAGGATATATTCATAGGTTTGCCGTCAAGAGATCACATTTGGGTCAAGGCGTAGGCAGAGAGCTGTTGTTGTGGGCAGAGGATTACATAAGAAGGAAAGGAAAGAAGCAGATTAGGCTGGACTGCATGGCAGACAACGAAAGGCTGAATCAGTACTATGTAAACTCTGGATATATCCATAAGAAGCTGCTTCACTGGGATAACGGCTGGAAGATCAATTTGTATGAGAAGGAATAATCTCTACCCATAGATCGTTTCAAATTCTTGATTTTAGGGGTTATAAAATGGGATCGAGGCTCCATCCATTTAGGGATAGGGGCTTTTTTTGTCGAAATGTGAAATAATTCCTTGCAATTAGAAACTGGTCATGAGGGGGTACATATTTAAATTAAGAATAGAGATTTTATGCAAAAAATAGTCTTATAGTATTAAAAAACTAACAAAAAAAGCCGATTAGTAAAAGTGAACACCAGTTTACTTTTAGTGAATATAGATTTTATAGTTCTTAAGCACTACTTGTAAATTGAATACGTGGCAAAGCTGTTGAAAAGCAGTGACGCAAAGCTAGAGGGACTACTTCCGTGAAGGAAATGTCAGCCAGTTGCTTGAATGAGCCATGGCATTATTTTGTCCATAGGTTCATTTTTTTGTTTACAAAAGCAATCCATGAAGGAAAGGAGGAAGTAGGTACCAACGACCAAGGCTGGAAGGTTTACCATGCAATTTAAGATGAAATAGAAACTACATATGGATGAGTAGGGAGAGAACTGTCAGACATGAGTAAGTTAAAAAAATGGAGCTTCAAAAACCTGAGCATTGTTGCTAGAAATATGATACTCACAAGCTTCTATATTATTATCACAGGTGCCGTCGTTATTGGCTGCAGTCAGTTTATTCAAGGTAATGTATTGACCAAACAGCTTCAATCCGATTCTGGAAAATTAATGGAGGCGCTGGGAAGCCAGGTATCTGTGGAAGATGCGGAAGCAGCGAAGAATAATCCGGATCCGAAATCTCCGATTCAACAGCAAATTACGGCTGTATTTGATGAGTTATCCAAGACACATCCGAATGTAGCACAAGGCTATATCTTTGGACCGGAGCTGGAAGAAGGTACGCAAACCTCGATTATTGCACTGCCAACGGCAGTTCTTGAGATGTTTGCTGCAGAAGATATGGCACTTGGAGACATGTACGCACAGCCTCAAATTCATGCAGACGGCGTGAAGGAGATGCTCGAAACCAAGGAAATTGCCTACACCGCTGCTTATAACGATGATTACGGTACATGGATTACGGTACTGTATCCCTTTGTGAATGGAGCAGGCGAAGTATTTGCATATATGGGAATTGATGTGGATGCAAGTCTGATTGCAACGGGCAAGCAGGAGCTGCTGACTTATACCCTTCTTGCGCTGCTTATTACTCTAGTTGTCGTTCTGGCATTGCAATATATCACCATTAGACAGACCTTCAAGCCGATCAAAGAGCTGATGGGAGCACTAGACAAATTGAGTAAGGGTGACTTTACCGTACAGCTGAGAACGAGTGATGATGAGCTTGGACAAGTCAACGAGAAATTCAACACCACAGCAAGTAACATTGGTCGTTTGGTGACTACGATCAAGAAGGTATCCGAGCAATCCGCGGAGCAATCCAAATTCTTGTTCAGTGCGGTTGAAGTTAACAACGAAAATACGGTAGATATTACGAAAAATATTGAAGAAATGACCAATAGTGTTGCGAAGCAAAGTGTGTCGATATCAGAGAGCGTTGTTTCGCTCGAAGAGATCTCATCCGGTGTGACCACAATTGCCGGAAATACGTCCGAGCTGTCCGAGATTTCTTTGCAGATGAAGGAGCAGTCTGAGGTAGGACATCAGAATGTAGATCAGGTCATTGAGCAGATGAACTCCATCAATCGTTCGGTTAAGAACTCGGTAGATATTATTGAGAAGCTGCAGATGCGTTCCGGCGAAATTGGCCAGATCGTTCAAGTGATTACAGAGCTTGCTTCACAGACGAACCTGTTGTCTCTGAATGCTAGTATTGAAGCGGCAAGAGCTGGTGAAGAGGGACGAGGATTTGCAGTCGTAGCGGATGAAGTGAAGAAGCTGTCCGAAGCCTCTAAGAAATCAGCAGATCAGATCGCAGAATTGATCGGATACATCCAGGATGAGACGGCTCTCGCTGTAGAGGCCATTGGTGATGGAGAGCAAAATGTAGCCAAAGGAATTGAAATCGTCAAAGAAACCGGCTCGATCTTCAAAGGTATCCTGGTTTCGACGGATTCCGTCACAAGCCAAATTCAAGAAGTATCTGCCGCTACACAGCAGATGGTCGCAGAAACGGAGCAAATTACGGCTTCAATCAAATCACTTGCGGATATGGCTGAGAAGAATTCAGTAGTCTCCGGTCAAATTGAGCGTAGTGCTCAAGAGCAGCAGGCTGCTTTTGCCAAGATTTTTGATTCAGCGGAACAAATGAATGAGGTTGCAAGCGAATTAGAATCATTAGTAGACAAACTTAGAGTGCAATAATAAAAGGGAGCTGATATCTGTTGAATACCACCATGTTGTTAGAACAAACCAAGCAGTATTGGTCTGACGAGCTGCAGCTGCCTTTGCCTGGATTTCATTTGTATACAGATGGGTCATTGAACTATGCCAAGCAGGCAGCAGCTCAGACAGAGCAGGTACTGAACCTCGAGCCCGTAATGCTGAAGCGTTACAGTGAACTATATGATATGAAGGCATGGATGCTTGCCGGATACGCGGTATTCCTGCACCGAATGACTCAGGACAATGATATGCTGATTGGTGTGCAAAACAGAAGAGAACAGCTTCTTCCTATGCGTATCTCCATAAGTAGAACAGATTCGTTCAGACGTGTGTATGAGCAGGTGCTGGATAAGCTTGTACAACTGGATTCATCAGAGCTGAGCCATGCGGATGTGGAGAATATAGCTGGATACACGGTTCAATATCAAACCATATACGGCATGAAGCTTCATCATGAAGCCAGCAGACTGAATTGGTACGTGCAGGAGGGGCCGGATACCTGGCTCCTTCATGTTTCGTATGATTCGCAGCTGTTCAAGCAAGCTACCATTCGCCGATACATGCAGCACTTTGAGCGGTTATTGAGCGGTGTGCTTGAAGATGGAGATATGGATACGACGATTTCTAGTCTTCCCATTCTGACAGAAGAAGACTGGAGAGCCTACGATGTGCTGAACGACACGAAGATGAGTCTCCCGGAGCAGGCCACCATCGTGTCCATGTTCACTTCAGTAGCTGCGCAGTTTCCAGATCGAACCGCCTTGTCCGCGAATGAGGATGAGCTTACCTATCAGGAGCTCGACCTGCTGTCAAACAAAATTGCAAATATGCTCTTGGAGAAGGGGATACGCAAGGGTGAATTTGTGTCTCTCTTTATGGAGCGAAGCTTAGAGACGATTGTAAGCCTGCTGGGTGTAATGAAAGCTGGAGGAGCTTATATCCCGCTTGATCCGACCCATCCGGAGGAGAGAAATGCATATATCATCGAAGATACGAAATCAAAGGTGATCCTGACCGAGAGCAGCTATATTCCGAAGCTGGATTCACTGCTTGCCGGATTCGAGCATAGACCGGAAATCGTCTGTTTGGATCAGCTTGACGGTTCCTATTCCGAGACGGCGCCAGCGATCCGCATTGACGAGGATGATCTGGCCTACGTCATTTATACATCGGGATCGACCGGCAAGCCGAAGGGAGCCTTGATTGCCCATAAAGGGGTTGTCAATTTGGCGATGGCGACCAAGCAGGATCTTGGCTTGACGGAAGAGGATGTGATTCTGCAATACTCTACCTTCAGTTTCGATGCTTCCGTGTATGATATCTTCGGTTCGATCGGGAGCGGTGCCAGACTGCATCTGCTGTCCGATGAAGAACGTTTCTCGATCGATGCTTTTACAGAAGCTGTGGAGCAGCTAAAAGCGACCCGAATTGCCATTTTGCCAACCGTATTCTTTAACAGACTTGCCGCCTATCTGCCGGAGGATGCAGCAGTTAAATATGAGAAGATTAAGAGCATCACTGTCGGGGGAGAAGCCCTGACGGGAGAGACGGTACGGATGTTCCAGAAAAAGCTGCAGATTCCGGTGACAAATCTCTATGGTCCTACCGAAATTACCGTTGTTGCAACCGGACATAAGGTAGACTACCCCGTGCCGGAGGATGTCTCCACGATTGTGATCGGGACTCCGCTTGCCAACTACGAGCTGTATATTGTGGACGGGAACAATGACCTGTGTCCCATCGGAGTTACAGGAGAGCTGCTAATCAGCTCTGTAGGTGTAGCCAAAGGTTACTTGAACCAGCCGGAGAAGACGAAGGAAGCATTTATTTCAGATCCGATCCGTCCGGGTTCAGGGAAGAAATTTTATCGCTCTGGTGATTTGGTGCGGCTATTGCCGAATGGACAGGTTGAATACAGAGGAAGACGGGATTCGCAGATTAAGATCAGAGGATTCCGAATTGAAATTGGTGAGATTGAAAATAGTTTTGCCAAGCACGAGAATATCAAGGACATTGCAGTCATTCCAATTACTGAGGATGGCAACAAATTGTTAGCGGCATTTTATACAACGAACGATGGGGCAGCAATACCTAAGAAGGATCTTGTGCAATATCTAAGTAAGAAGGTTCCGGGATATATGGTTCCTACGTATATGCAGCATGTAGTGGAAATGCCGTTATCTCCTACTGGCAAAATTGACCGTAAACAACTCGCAGCCTATGAACTTAAGGCAGATGAGAATGATTCGGTATATACAGCACCGGAGAATGATACCCAGCAAGCTGTTGCAGCGTCCTGGAAGCAGGTACTGGACTTAGAGAGAATCAGTATTCATGATGATTTCTTTGAGATTGGCGGGTACTCGCTCAAGATTCTTGAGATTCTGGTTCAGCTGAAGCCAAGTTATCCACTACTCAAAATCAATGACTTCTTCCAGTATCCAACGATTGCAAAATTAGCTGAGCGGATTGAGGAGCTTAATCAGGCGGTAGAGAAGGATGACAGGGATATAGATATCCTAAATCGTCCAGTTGAGGATTTAGCAGAACATCCGGCAGTCATTGGTACTGCAGATCACTTCAGCATAAAGAGGTCTGCACAGAAAAACATTCTACTAACTGGAGCAACCGGATACTTAGGCTCTCATTTGCTGGCAGAGCTGCTTCAGCGTTCAGATGCTATCGTGTACTGTCTCGTTCGCTCTTCTTCGGGAATGGATCCCTACTCACGTTTGGTTCACATTATGCAGGGCTACTTCGGCAGTGAATCTGTAGAATGGATCGAGAACCGGGTTGTTGTATTGGAAGGAGATCTGGAGAAGGAGAACCTGGGGCTTAGTGAGGCAGACCAAATGCTGGTGGCTAAGCAGATTGATTCTATCATCCACTGCGGTGCGGATGTGAGACACTTTGGAGATGCCAAGCATTTTGCTAATGTGAATGTAGAGAGCACGAATCGCCTGCTGTCTCTCGCGAAAGAAGGAAGCGGCATCCGGTTCCACTTTATTTCCACACTGGGTATTCCGGAAGAGCTTGCTGAGAATGGGCAATGGGCCGACATCGTTCAAGGGAACGGCTATATGACATCATATGTCGAGAATGTATATACGAATAGCAAGCTTGAAGCGGAGAAGCTGGTAATACAGGCGGGTGAAGAAGGAGTACCGGTGAATGTTTATCGAGTGGGTAATTTATCCTGCCGCTCAGATAATGGGGTATTCCAAAATAATATCGATAATAACGCCTTTTATCGCATGCTGAAGGCGATGCTGCTGCTGAGAAGAGCCCCTCGGGTTCGATGGGAAGTGGATATGACTCCGATCGACTACGCAGGACAAGCCGTTACCGCGCTTGCGCTTCAGGATGAGACCGTAGGAAGAGTCTTTCACATATGTAATCCGGTTACGATTCCATATGAGCGTATGGTTGAATACTTTACAGCTGCAGGCTATGACATCACGTTAATGGACTTGAGTGAGTTCGAAGGCTGGCTGCTTAATCCGAACGAACCGAAGGATTCGGCGGGAGTTGAACTCGCGATGGCCCAGCTGGAAGGGGATGGAGCGAAGAATTCCATGTTCCGGTACACATGTCCCCAAACGATGGAGTTCCTTGCAGGCACCGGGGTACAGTGTGCCGAGCCAGACGCGGCGTACTTTAATAAGCTGATTCATCATGCGGTGGAGATTGGATATTTTATTCAACAGAATTCATTTGATAATGTCACAAGATAAGTTAAGAAATGGATTCAAGCATCAGTAGAAATAGAGGAATATCAAGATTAGGTTTCCAAGCTGTATTCAACAATTGTATAATAATGGAATGCTGAGCTTTATGTACATAAGCTCGTAATGACTTCCGAGGCCCGGCCCAAGATAGAAGATATCTGAGGCCCGGGTCTTTTTTTACATAACAATGCAAGCACACAGCAAAGCCGATCTTTAAAACAGAGGAGTGTAGTGATGGACAAGGATTATACATACTTGCTGATGGCATTTGAAGAAGCGATGAAAGCAAGAGATGAAGGAACCTTCCCCATTGGAGCAGTCATTGTGGATGCGAACGGTGAAGTCATCAGTAGGGGAAGAAATCGGGTATTTTCGGATTCTGATTCAACAGCTCATGCTGAAGTGGACGCAATTAGACAAGCAGGACAGGTTATCGTAAACCCAGCAACCCGTAAATTCATACCCAACAATGGTCTGACGTTATACACTACTTGTGAGCCTTGTCCGATGTGTACAGGTACAATCGTGCTGTCGTTGATTCGAAAAGTGGTGTGGGCAGCCAATGATGAAGAGATTGGTGCGTTCAGAAGATTTAAAAATGCGGGCAGTCCACTCCCAGTATATGATAATTTGTTTAATCAGATTGAGTTCAACGCCGCACCGTATCCAGATTTAGAAGAGCGTCAAAGAGCATTGCTGGCAGAGTGGAATATTCATCGCGGCTATACAGATACCCATTGGAATAAACAATATCGTTAGTATGAGAACGCGTTAGGATTAAATAATGCATCGAACGAAGGACATAAAGTATAGAAGCGAGGTTATCATCATGGAGAACTATTCGAAAATTATGGGCATTCCAGTTCCAAAGCTCACGATGACAGAGACGGTCCAAATCTTGAGTGAGGTCATAGAGAAAAGGCAAGAAGAGCTGTATCATGTAGTTACCTTGAACCCGGAGATCGCGATGTCCTGTCAGCATAATGCTGCGCTTCGTCAGATTGTAGATCGTGCCGGGCTGCTTACCGCCGATGGTGCAGGAATTGTGATGGTCTCAAGGGTCAAAAGAGATCCCCTTCCTGAGCGGGTAACGGGTTGTGATCTTCTCTATCATCTTCTTGCCGCCGGGCATCAGAAGAATTGGTCTTTCTATCTGCTAGGAGCGGATGAGGAGACGAGCCATGCTGCGGAAGCGAATATACGAACATCCTACCCTGGTGCCATCATAAAGGGGAGGCATCATGGTTTCTTTGATGCTTCCGAGGAAGGCAGAATTATTGAGGAGATCAGTTCAGCGAATCCGGATATCCTTGTCGTTGCACTCGGCGCGCCTTATGCGGAAGAGTGGATACATAAGCACAGGGACCAACTGAATGCACGAATCGCTATCGGTGTTGGTGGCACGCTTGATATTATAGCTGGAAGAGTAAAAAGAGCACCCCGCATCTGGCAGAGGATGAATCTGGAGTGGATGTACAGACTTATAAATCAGCCTTCAAGGTGGAGAAGGCAGCTGATCTTGCCAAGATTTGCAGTGAGAGCTATTCTTTACAGAGATCCAAATTAAGACGAGTGATCAGACAACAAGACAATGAATAGGAGATCGAACGACAATGTCCGAACATAAATATCAAACGATTCACAGAATGCCGAATGTGAAGGAATATATTGATTTATGCAGTTCAGTCGGCTGGCAAGAGGTCATGAATTTTGATGCAGCTGAACAATCACTGCAGCATTCCTGCTATGGCGTTGTTATAGAATATAATGGAGAGGCTGTCGGCATGGGAAGAGTCGTGGGCGATGGCATCATGTATTTCTACGTCCAGGATATTGTCGTGAAGCCGGAGCATCAGAGTAGGGGGCTGGGAGAGCTGATCATGAGGGCGATCCAGCAATATTTAAGTGAGCATGCGGCTGAGAAGGCATTTGTCGGGCTATTTTCCGCTCATGGCAAAGAAAGCTTTTATCAGAAATATGGATTTAATGTGCATCAGGGCATGACCGGCATGTTCGGCGTCATTCATGACCGAGAGATGAAGTAATGTAGGAGGCAGGCGGATATGGAAAGGCTAGTACATTCCAGCAGTGAGAAGCTTAGGGGAAACGGAGACTTACTCACCGTACTATATGTGCCTGTCACCAGATCCATGTGCTTGATTCGTACATCGATCAGATCAAATTAAAGCTGGAAGAACAGCGAAGAATCCACTTGAAAAGCAAGGAGGATAAATGAGACAGAGAGGAATAACTTTCACATTAATTTTGTTACTCTTTGGTGTAATTATTTCAGGCTGTTCTTTGGTGGGTGAACAAGAGCAAGAAGGTCTTGAAGTCAGATCTCTTATGGTTGCGTTCGGCGGGGGAGCTAATGGCACCATCGTTTCCTACAATTTTACACTATGGAACTTGAGCGAGGAGCCCCTGATTCATCTATTGAACCCGTTCTGTCGAAAGCAGCAATGGAGCGATTGGAAGGTCAAGACATCCGGATTGAGCTGAACCAAACGATAGAGTCTGAAGCTTCTGTGTATATTGAAGGTCTTTTTAATCTAAATACGGATGGGATGTCTAAGCAACAAATCATTGATGAGGACCTCGATATTCAAAATTTTAAAATCACAACCGAGCAGGTGTTACCCGTTCATTGAGAAGATGTCTTGAAAAGTAATCTCTGTAAGGATGGTGAGTGTTCTGCGATGTATATCCATTTCCGATTATTGAATCTATCCGCTTGGCTGACCGTGTTATTGGTCTTATTCATACCAGGAAGACAGGTATTTGACGGTAACCAAAGCACAGAATTTGGAGTTCCGTTCAAGTATATAACACGGTATGATCACGCACCTAATAATGGTTCTTGGATTCTCGACAATGCCTCAATTGATATACTGCCATTCATAATTAATGTTGCTGCAATCTATAGCGTGCTGCTGGTGATTAGATCACTAAAGCACAAATATAAAAGGAAGAAGTAGCGAGGAGGCATGAGTGTTGAGTTCTATTTTAGAGAAGCTTACCTCAAATATGACGGCGACAGGAGATTTAAAGTCAGATGTCTATCAATTCCTGCTCTCCAATCATTGTCCAAAGACAGCAGAGCATTGTATGGAAGTTGGAGCAGAGTCACGCCGAGTAGCAGGAATAGTTGGAGCTGATCAAGAACAGGCGGAGATTGCAGGCTGGCTGCATGACATCAGTGCGGTTTTTCCAAATGATCAAAGAATAGATGCAGCTAGAGAGCTAGGTATTGATGTTTTGCCCGAGGAAGAAGTTTTTCCGATGATTGTTCATCAGAAGCTCTCTAAGGTGATGGCGGAGCGTATTTTTCAAATCAATGATTTAGCAATACTGGAGGCAGTGGGCTGTCATACGACATTGAGGTCCCATTCTACACAGCTGGATCAGGTATTGTTTGTAGCAGATAAGATAGCTTGGGATCAGAACGGAGAACCTCCATATCTGCAACAATTGAAAGAGGCATTGGAAATTTCTCTGCCTCACGCGTCATTTTGTTATCTTCATTATTTGTGGGAAAGACGATCCTCACTCAAGGTCATTCATCCTTGGCTTAGGGAAGCCCACGAAGAATTAAATCTCATCCTGAATTGAAAAAAGCAGGGGGATAGCCAAAATGCTGTACAACAAGATCGCAGTCATTTCAGATATTCATAGTAATGTATATGCTTTAAATGCGGTGCTGAAGGATATTGAAACGAGAGATATAGATATTACAGTGAATCTGGGAGATTCGTTGTTCGGACCAATCGATCCAATAGGAACTGCTCAGCGCTTGATGGATCACGACCAGATGATTCATATCATGGGCAATTGTGACGAGGAATTATTGCAGGATCATAGCGATTCTCTTACATATCAATTTGTCAAACTGTTGCTGGATTCAGAGCTGCTCAGGTGGATCCATAGCTTCAGGTCAACGTGGAAGTATGAAGACCTCTTGTTTTGCCATGGAACGCCAGGATCTAATCGTACCTATTTATTGGAGCAGGCAACTGAATCAGGTATTGTCTATAAAAGTGCTGAATTGCTTTCGGACGAGCTTCGCTCTATACAGGAGCAATATATCATATGCGGGCATAGTCACGTGAGCAGGACTCAGTTCCTTACGGACGATAAAATCGTTATTAACGCAGGGAGTGTCGGGCTGCCCGCCTATGAAGATGACCTGCCTGTTCCACATGTAATGGAATCGGGTAGTCCTCACGCCAAGTATGTCATACTAACGCGAAACGATCGAGGTTCTTGGGATATTGCACATCTCCAAATCGCCTATGACTGGGAACGTGCGGCTGACATTGCCAACCAGAACGGGCGTAACGACTATGCTTATGCCATTATGACAGGAAGAGCACTTGTTAAGGGTTGAGAGTGTTTGCTCTGATGACTCAAGCTCTGATAGGGGTGAGTATATGAATGTGAATTCGTTTCATTCTACGATTAATTCTTTGTTTGGTGAGTTGCTGGAACAGTTCAAAAATGAATGGCTCAAAGAAGAGCATGTAGAAACAAGTCATACCAATTAATGAGGTAGCTATTATTTTCAAATGAGTATTCTCCTGTTACATTAGATGAAGGAATATATGAAAAATTGTCATTAGATGATCATTCAGACGAAACGAAGACCAAGACATAAGGGTGGTCGGAATAAGAGGTGGTACATTGTACTCGCAAACGAAAGAGCCGCAGCAGCGATTAGCAGACAATGCGGTCAAAATATGGTGGATTAGTGCAGTAATCAGTAATGTAATCGGGTTTGTAGTACTCGGAGTGTTGTTATTTCTCGACTATTATTTCTCCTGGTATGCTTGGATCGGCTGGGTTCTCATTGGACTCACGATCATCTCGGTGCTCTATGCAGTCTGGGATATCTTGATCCGTCCCAAGCTGCTATACGCACACTGGCGCTATGATGTAACAGAGCAGTTTCTCCAGCTGAAGTTCGGTACGCTGACTGAGGTCCATCAGCTAATTCCCATGACCAAGATTCAATCGGTGGCTACCCGTCAGGGTCCGCTGCTTCGCAAATATAATTTGTACGCTTTATCGGTAGATACGATGGGATCTTCACACAGTATTCCAGTTCTGCCTGAGCAGGTTGCGCTGGACCTGAGAGATCAAATCGCTTATTATGCCAAAATAAAAGAGGTGGATGAATGACCGAAGATAAACGCTATCATCCACTGCTAATTCTGTTTGAGGTATGGAAGCTGATCAAAAATACTTTCTCCATTATTATTTTGTTGTTTGTCATCCAAATGGGTTCCGAAGCGAAGTGGGTCATATACGGAAGATGGATTTTTTATCTGGTTATCGTGGGTTGTCTTATTACTATTGTGTGGCGCTGGATCACCGAGCGTTACCGCCTCGATGATACCTCCTTTCATCTTGCGCAAGGGGTATTCGTCAAATCGAAGCGAACGATTCCATTCAGAAAAATTCAAAATGTAAACCGTCATGCTTCATTGTTTCATCGAATTTTTAAGGTGACCTCCATCAGGTTCGAGACAGGGATGACGGGGGACGAAGCGGCTGTGGAGTTTCAAGTGATATCTCGTGCCGAAGCAGATCGCATTGAGAAGTACATCGCTGACCAAGTGAATAAAGAGCGTGTCGCTTCTGCTATGCATTCCAAGAACACATCTAACGAAATGGACAGCGCTCCAAATGATGAGAACGAGATCGAATTGACAGCAGATCAGATACAAGAATCATCGGAGGAGATCCGCGACACGGTCCATGCTGCTACGTCTGAACAAGCTCCTGAAGCACAGCAGCGCACGCTCCATTTCAAGCCGACCAGGAAGGAAGTATTAAAGGCTTCTTTTACATCGCTCAGCTTCCTGGTCCTTATTCCCATTGTGGGGACACTGTACTCTAATGTGCAGGAATTTATCGATATCGAGGAGCAGGCCGAGGGGATAATGTCCACGGTGTTATCCTCTTGGTGGATGACCTCATTGGTCATAGCCGGAATCATCGTGCTGGCTGTCATTCTTGGGATTGTGACTACATTTCTTAAATACGGAAATTTCGAGATTTCTTCAGACGAGGAACGGATCTATATTGCCAAAGGAGTCATGGAGCAAACTGCGTTTTCCATTGCAAAAGAAAAGGTGCAGGCAATTGAAATTTCGCAATCCTTCATCAAGAGGCTGCTCGGACTGGCAGAGGTCAAGCTGGTCACGGCAGGCAGTGTGGGGGAAGCGGAGCATGAGGTGAACAGCCTGTATCCTTTTTTACCAGTGAGTAAAGTTCACGCCTTGATCCCCAAGATGCTGCCGGCCTATGAAGTATCTCTCGATATGCAGCGTTTGCCTCGTACATCGTTATGGCTGCGTCTTGTGAGGCCAAGCTGGATCTGGATCGTTGCAACAGCGCTGCTCGTTTATTTTAAGCCGAATCTATTTGGCTGGAATGAAGCTTGGTGGGTATTATCCGCTGGCTTGCTTGTCTGTGTCGTGCTATGGAGAGTACTGGATTATCTCAACTGCAGATACAGCATTGGAGAGCATTTTGTCCAGTTTAAGAGCGGAGGATTTGCTACAAGTCTGTTTATTTCCAAGAGAGCCAAGATCACTGAAGTCAAAGTAACGCAAGGCATACTCCAGCGCCGTCTTGACCTGGCTTCCATCCAAACCACCAATCGTGCAAAGCCTGTTCTTCATCATAAGGCTCAGGATGTGCCGGTGCAAGCAGCAGATCATTTTTACATGTGGTATATGGAACGGACCAAGGATGTTTCAACTCTACATGAGCAGTGAATAACAGATACAATAACGATAAAGGATATTCTCAGAAAATAACTCAGCCTGTAATCCACGTGGTTTAAGGCTGGGTTATTTTTTATATAACATGTTGAGAGGGAGTTGGTGATTTCATGGATCCACTACGTTATCCTATAGGTCGATTTGTACCTGTTGGGCTATTGTCGGCAGAAGCAAGAATGAATGGAATGGATGGATTACTAGATATAACGCGTCATCTTAAGAGACTCACTGAACCTTTAAATACAGAACAGCTGCTTACCCCTTATCGAGAAGGTGGATGGAGCATTCAGCAGGTCGTCCATCATATGGCGGATAATGATATGAATGCCTATATTCGGTTTAAACGTGCTCTGACCGAGGATGTGCCGATCGCCAGCTCTTACAGGGAGGACCTGTGGGCTGAGCTCGAAGATTATAGGAGAGCAGAAGTGGATGAGTCAATAACACTTGCTAGCCATTCTGCATAAATGTTTCTATATTCTGGTAAGCAGCCTGTCCGATGAGGATTTTAGCCGAATGCTCCGTACCGAAGTGCTGGGGAAGATCACACTTGATACGGCACTGCAAAGATTCGTTTGGCATAATAGACATCACACTGCTCAAATAGAGGCACTGCTGCATCGCAAAGGGTGCTGTGATTGTTATCCCGGTACTTCAGCTAAGATGACAATTCAATCTCGATCAGTTCAACACCTGGAGGAAAGGTCGCTTTGACCTTCGATATATTAGTGAAACGCGGTTCATTCGATAGAACAGAGATAAAAGCACCATCGTATCCCGGCCAGAAAATCGTTTTGGCTTTCGTCATGTCAATGACAACCATATGCTGGGTCTGACTACCGCCATGATTTGCCACTAATATTGGTTCAATGGTAAAGGGAGGCTCGCTAGTGCCAATAGACCAGATCACCAGTTCATTACAGCTTGCCATATTTAGAAGTAGCGGCAGGGCACTGGCAAGCTGTACCGTGGTTGTAACATGTAATAAAGAAAACCATTTATTAAGCACCACGTGTTCTATCGAACGCTGCGTGCATAGCTGAGTAATATCCTCCTGCCAAACACGTGAGACATTCAGACAGAAGCAGATCGGATAAGCATTCAGATTGTGCATCCACTCCAATAATAGCGGAGCACTGGATTCATTGAACCAGACTGAGTTCGTACTTATGAAATCCATAACATATGGAACATGCTCCTGATTAAAAGTGAACGGAAAATATCCACCTGGATTAGGCAGATTAGCATAATAGGTCGGGGGGAGATAAGCAAATTCGAGCTGCATGGAGGCACCTTCTTCAAGATTTTGAGTTCTAGTTCTAAGCTCAGTGTAGCAGAGTGGGAAGAGAAATGAATCATTATTAAGAGTTATTCAAAATTCGCTCTTACCTAAACTTAAGGTAAAATGTTATAATTGTTCAGTTGTTGAACCAATTTCGTTCGTTATAACGCGATATGAAATTGATTCAGGGTGTGTAGAGATATTGGCACTATTTGATCGCCAAAAATATATGTCGCAAGATACGTCTACCATCTGAAATTTTAATTTTAATTTCGGAGGGGATTATTTTGTTCAAGGAAGACAGACTTCCGCAAAATGCTAGAGAAGGCATTATTTTTATGTTGATCGTGTCCATTATTTCGGTAAACACCATTGGGCCCATCATATTGGGGTTGGAACGAGGCTTTAGCGTAGCCAATTACTTAGAAACATTGAAGGTCATCCCGTTCATGTGGGTTATCGTTATTCTGTTAGTGAAGCTGGTGGCAGGACCTTTGGTTCGCAAGGTATTACCCAAATTTGTGGGTCAAACAGATGGTTTTAACGCCAGAGTGTTATTGAACATTGTAATGAACGTGACGGTTCTATCGGTTCTGTTAACGATTATCGGTACCTGGGTGGGGATGAGACAAATATCTCTAGAAGCTTTCCACAACTTCTTTCCGACATGGTTTCGAAATTTTGGTGTTGCCTTTTGGATTGAACTGCTTGTCGCACAGCCCATCGCAAGATTTGCAATGAAGAAGATTCATGCAAGTCAGGCTAACCGAGCAGCAAATATAAGCTCTTAATTTGTTAATATAATATACTTCAACGATATGAACAGCCACTTCCATGAGGGACCTGGCTGTTTTTTTATATTCAAAGTAAGAAGATTTAAAGGAGCTAACGATGCGATTTTTTAATAGTCTGTTGTACGCATGTATTGCAATGGCTGTTATAGCCGTATGTATCATGTTTGCAACTGTGCTCGGTATAGACGAGTACCTGTATCTGTTTTTCTCTCGATGAGAAAGTGGATAGCGTACAATATGAGCTGACAGTGAATGTGGATGGCAAACCACAAAAGCTGACCGTGGAAGAGTATACCCAGCAAGGTGGGTCGATCATCATCAAGGATGCAAACGGCCAGTCTCATAAGTTTACCCACACGCTCGAGATCAAAAATTAGTTCATCTAGAATCAAGGAACCGGGAGCAGTTATTGCTGTTTCCGGTTTTTTTCTGATATTTCTTTTGGAATGAAATACGCTTCATCGCCAGAGGACTTTGAAGGAGAAGGAGAGAATGGCATGGTGACCGACGAACAATTGGCACGGAAAATAAGCGAAGGAGATCAGGAGGCTTTTGAAGTGATGGTTGTCCGGTTTCATGGACCTCTTCTTCAATATGCCTTTAGGCTGCTAAGAGATCGAGAAAGAGCCAAGGATGCGGTCCAGGAAACCTTCATCAAGCTGATCAGGCATTTACGCGATAAAGGGGAGCTCAAGCATGTAAAAGCTTGGCTTTACCGTGTGCTGATAAATCAATGCCGTGATTACTGGGTAAGCGAATCTGCCGTACTTGAGGCACTAGTAAGAGAGCAACTGCCTGAACAGGTCGACCCCCATGTGAATGCAGAGGAACAGTTTCTTCAGTGGGAGACATCAAATGAAATGCGGATATTGCTCTATGAGCTTACCTATACACAGCAGCAGGTCGTTATGCTTCGTTTCTATGAAGATATGAAGCTTAAAGATATTGCAGAGCTCCTGGATCTTACACCTAGTACAGTAAAAAGCCGTTTATACTCGGGGCTACATCGTTTAAAAGCTAAAATATTGGATAAGCCCTATCTCTTGGCCGGATTGTCTTACCCTCTAACGGACACATTGAAAGAAGGCGAGATGGGGCTGGGTTCTGACACAAGAAGTATTCGTTCAATCAATGGGATACAGCAAGCTGTTAGGGTAGAAGAAATGGTATGAAAAGTATGTCCGGAGGATTAAGACATAATCCTATTGAAAGTCGCTAATTTAGCGGCTTTTTTGTTTACATTTACCAATTCTTCTCCTGAACGCTGCTGCTCTTTTTCATTTATATCGAACGAGCAGGTTTAGTTATAATGGAACTCTCACCAACTTTTGCTATAATCGTTAAGTAATCATTTTATTGATTTTGCTACAAGAATTGAAAAGAACAAATGGAAGGATGATCACACTCTTGATTACGGGAAGAAAAGTCCAGCTACGCCCTGTTTCGATAGAGGATTTTAAAAGGACGTTCGAATGGCGGAACGACGAAGAGTTTGCGAAAATGAGTGCAGGCACAGACTTATTCCGATATAGTCATGTTACATTGGACCAGATCGAGTCCACGTATGAAAAGGAAATTAGAACACTTGATCGACGGGAAAAAGGTGAATTTTCCATTTATACGCAGGAGGAAAATCCAAAGCATATTGGTTTCATTGTCTACCGTGAAATGAATATTGTTGCACGGCGGTGCACGATTGGTATGGGGATTGGTGACAAAGAGTATTGGAGCAAAGGATTTGGATCTGATGCTCTTAAGACACTGATCCATTATTTATTTCAAACGATGAACTTAAACCGTGTGCAGCTTGATACTTGGAGTGGAAACGAGCGAGCTATTCGTTCCTATGAAAAATGCGGTTTTGTTGTCGAGGGAAGGATGCGGAACCATTCTTTTGTTGATGGAAAGTACTATGATACTGTTGTGCTGGGGTTATTGAAAGAGGAATTTCAATACTGAAAAGATTTATCTATGAGATAGATTTCACGAAGGCAGCTGGCGAAAAGGATGGATGCCTTAGTTCATCTAATGGCAAACGTTAGTTAAAACAGTCAGGAGCAGTTGCCAGTTGGTAGCTGTTCCTTTTTATATTAAGCCAAAGGTTAGGTTAGTGATAATCTTATACTTGCCATTGATAAGAGGTCTATATTTTTATATAACAACAGCATGTTGAGCGATTAGTACGGGTGTTTATTTTTAAAAGGAAGCTTCTACGATGAGGTGTCAAGATGGTGTGTGGTTCTCATAATACATTAGGACTTGACCCTAGCATTTTAGAGGAAGTAACGAGAGCGACAACGTACATGAAAGAGAACGATCTTGTTAAATTCGGAACCGGGGTACATCATTTTGGCCATTTTAGTGTGCAATTCTAAAGAGGAGGGTCAAACATTTCTACTGCAAATCAAGTCACCCCACATAAGAAATATGTTATCTTCGCCTGTCTTGCCCTAGTTATCCTTGGCCTTGTCCTGTATCATCGGGGAACTCCGTATGAGCGGACATTCGATAGCTTAATTTATTCCACAGAAGATTCATATAAGCAGAATACAACGATCCATATAGAAGGTGTGCGGTATAAACGGCTCTCCGGCGAGCATCGAATTGTCGGTAGTGTCACAGTAGATCAGGATTTGACATATCCCATCACGGCAGACCTGGATGGTACGGATTATATTCATCACATAGTGCAATGGGGTGAAGACAAAGTGCCACGGACGGCAGGGGCCATTCATATTTCGAAGGATTTCAGCACGATATGGATTAAATCCGATGATTTTGATACCAAATACAGTATAATGGACGGATATGCATTTGGGCCCACTGAAGCTTGGGAAGAGTTCAAAAGTACAATGCCAAGTGATCAAAACTAACAAGGGTACCAGGGAAAGGGGATTAAGTTGAGTATTATTATTTGGATTATAGGGGTTATTATTACTTTTTTCATCATTAAGCTGGCAATTGATGATTCCAAGAACACCAGATATAACAAGCTCATCTTAAGAGAATTAAGAGAGATGAATGAATATCTGAGAAAAAGAGATGAAGAAATGCGGGCACCTCGTCAGGACTCTATAGACCAATGATCACATAGGAAAAATTTATTGCCACAGCAATCTCTTAAAATACTGGTGCTACCCAGTTACAATAGAGTATCATTGTAAGAGTTGGCAGAAGCGAGCTGTCACTGGTTTGAATCTTGAATAGGCAAGAGGAGTACTGTAGATGAAGATTAGCATAGATTTTACAAAAGACGATTATTGGAAGCTCAATAAGTATGTGATGTTTCATATGCCTCAATTTAAGAATATGATCCTCCTGGTCATGATCCTATTGCCGATCCTGATGTGCGCTGCATTAAAAGTGCTCGGCAGATCTTGGGAGGTCTCGATAATACTAGGTCTGCTTATTGGGATACTTGCGGATCTCTATGTTGTTTTTTCTGTGAAGCTAAAGGTGCAGCGACATGTGAAGACGAACAAAGGCCTTATCGGTGAGCATACGATTGAAGTAAACGATCAGGGCTTTACGGAAACAACCTCGATTAACCAAACGAATTACCCATGGAGCAAGGTAGCGCATCTTCGTGAAGATCCTCAATACTTCTATGTGTTTGTGAATGATACGCAGGGCATTGGTGTTCCGAAAAGAGGATTTGCTAACACTGCGCAGCAAACGGAATTTAGACAATTCGTGGAGAAGTACGCCAACCGTCGTTGGGGTTAACAATGATTGCTCCATCATTATGAGAAAAGCTCATCTGATTCGGATGATGCTTTTTTTTATTCAAACGAAACTTATACCTCTGCCGCATCGTTATTGTAAATTAAGAATGATCATTCTGAATACAATCTTAGAAGATGCTTACGAATGGAGTGATGGCATGGTAAACGAGCAGGCTGGGTTTTGGATTCGCTTTGGAGCTATTTTGCTAGATGCAATTATTGTGGGTATTCCGTTGGCATTTGTGACCTCTTTCATTGTTGGGGACGTAGAAGAGAATTGGCTGAATGATACGGTTAGCTTTCTGTATTCCTTGCTTCTGCCTGTATTTTGGAGAGGGTATACCATAGGGAAATACATTTGCGGAATTAAGATTCGCAAGGTATCGGACGAAGGACCTCCCGGGATTGGTACAATGCTGCTGCGAGACGTTGTTTCCGGTCTGGTCTATGCAATCACGTTTGGAATCGGAACGATTGTCAGTGTGCTGATGGTAGCGATCCGAGAGGATAAGCGCTCCCTTCATGATTTTATTGCAGGAACCGAAGTCGTACGTAACTAAAAAAGGGATAGCTCAAAACGCTAAGGGTTTCGTACGAAGAACTCTAGAAGCGGGATGAGCTTTTTTTTCGCAACTCTCCTCATATTGCAAGCGTCTATACTATATCATCATCATCGAGGAGCGAAGTCACCATGAATAAACGAATCAAAGTGAAAACAAATCGAGTCAGGAATGTCATCATTGCCGTCCTAATGCTGTTACTTATTCTAGCCTATACCTGCCCAACACAAGAAGATTATTATGCTTGGCTGCATGAGGAACACGGTATTTCATGTGATCAATATAATTACCTGGATGGACTTGGCTGTGTGAAAGACGGACAAATGATTCTCGATTCTGGGACTACCTTTAGCGGCATGATTTTCACCAAGCGTGAGATAAAATATAAGCTCTTAGAAGATGGCACGGTGTATAAAGTAAATACTGTAGGATTTTTGAATACGATTTTCTAGGGTTGTCATTCTGTTGTATCAAGAGATGTCTAAATGAGGTTAGAGGAGGGGATCATTTGAAACCTGTTCCAAGATCGAAGCTTCGCATCAAGCTGGGTACAGCCTATTATCGATCAAAACGATATACAGAGTGGTACTTTGGCAGGACTAATTTTGCTAAAGAACAGAGCAGCACGATTTATCCTCATGAACTGGCGAGACACCAGACCCCGCTCCTTCGCCGCCTGAAGAATGTAGAGATGTGGCTTCAATTCAACAAGATTAAGAATCTGGAGATTGCGATTCCTAAGCTCGATGGGATCATTATTCATCCAGGAGAGACCTTGTCCTATTGGAAGCGGATTGGCAACCCATCCCGTAGAAAAGGATATGTAGAGGGCATGGTTCTCTTCTACGGGGGATTTAAGCCCGGTCTAGGCGGCGGACTGTGTCAGCTGTCTAACCTCATCTACTGGATCACTCTTCACACGCCACTGGTGGTCACCGAGCGTCACAGACACAGCTATGATGTATTTCCGGATTCTAACCGAAGTCAGCCATTCGGAAGCGGAGCTACCTGTGCCTATAATTATTTGGACCTGCGAATATATAACCCCACTACATTTCCTTATCAGCTAAAGCTATATATGACAGAAGAACAGCTCGTCGGCAGCTGGAACAGTGTAATTCCACAACAATTTAAATATGAAGTCTATGAGAAGGAGCATAAAATCACTCAAGAATATTGGGGAGGTTACATGCGCCATAATGTTCTGCACAGGCGGGTCTTTAATCTTCATGAGGAGCTTGTAGACGACCAGTATATTACCGAGAATCACGCATTGATGATGTATCAGCCGCTATTGAAATAACCATGCCCATATGCAAGGGAGGATTAAATCTATGGTTTTTACCTTACCTGTGATTGAAACAGATAGACTTATTCTTAGGTCGATTGAGTATACCGATGTAGAAGCTTTATTTGCCTATTTCAGCCGTGATGAAGTAACGAGATATTATGATCTGGAGAGCTTCGATGATCGAGATCAGGCTCTTGCATTAATTCAGAATTGGAAGGACAGATATGAACGGCAAGAGGTGGTTCGCTGGGGCATAACGTTGAAATCATCTGATCTACTGATCGGTACATGCGGTTATCATAACTTGAAGAAGAAGCATCTAAAGGCGGAGATTGGATATGATCTTCACCCAGAATACTGGGGTCAGGGCTTCATGAAAGAAGCCGTCTCTGCAATATTGACTTATGGCTTTAAACAGATGGCTTTAAATAGAGTAGAGGCCCTAGTCCATGTTGATAATAGCGCTTCAAGACAATTGCTAGATAAATCCGGATTTAAGCAAGAGGGGGTTCTACGCGAAGGCTTGATGAAGAATAAGTCAGCGGTAGATGCTGCGCTATATTCTATTCTCAAAAGGGAGTATGTTATGGAGAGGAAGTGCCCAAAGGAAAGCCTGCGCCGGATGTATACATAGAAGCTGCCAGCAGATTAGGTGTTAACGGCAGTATTGCGAAATTGTTGAAGTAGTTAGGAGGAAGATCTATGGAAGTTCGGCAGATGGCAACAGCGTACCTGTTTAACGAGGATAAAGTGCTTATGCTAAAAAGATTAGGAAGCCGGCTTCATGACGAGGCCTTCTGGACCGGACTCGGGGGTCATCTCGAACCGGAGGAGCTGTCTCATCCCAAAGAGGCGTGTATTCGTGAAGTGTATGAGGAGTCCGGCATCAAGAGCAAGGATATCATAGATTTAGAGCTGAAGTATATTTTACATCGAATCAAGAATAGCGAGATACGACTCCAGTATGTGTACTTTGGTAAAACGGATATGGTAGATCTAGCAGCTTGTGATGAAGGAGAGCTGATCTGGGTACCGAAAAAGGAACTGCCTCATCTCACAATGTCCAGAATTAATAGCTTCATGCTGGAGCACTACCTCACCAGTCCTTCCAGTCAGCACATTATGGTGGGGACGATTACCCTAAATAAGCTGGGAAAACCCTTAATGCAATGGTCGGAACTGAAGGACCCCCTCATATTTTAGGATTAGCGAAAAGGGAGGAAGCAGCTATGGATTCTGTTGTAGTTACAATTTTAATTAATAATTCGATTCAAGATCATGAAGTGCCTGATTTGCGGCAGTCTGTCGGATGGGACAGGAGAGAGCAGGATTATCCGATTTTGTTCAAGCGATGTTTGTTATGGGGAAGTGCACGAGATATGAACGGCAGGCTTATTGCATTTGGTTATATTACCGGGACAGGACTCGAGCATGGTTATATGGAGGATATTATGATTCATCCGGATTTTCAGAGACAGGGCCTGGGCAAGCAGTTGGTTCAGGCCTTGCTGCATGCGGCAGAGGATGCACGAATACCTATAGTAACTGTAACTTTTGCAGATCAGCATGAATCATTTTACATAGAAGGTGGATTTAAGCGATGTAGAGGAGGCTTGTGGAGATCAAGGGAAGAGGAGCAATAATTTGATGAAAAACAGAGCAATATTAGATGGAAGAACCAGAAAGTTTAGAATTCTATTCATCATCGGTTTACTGATTTTTCTAGGGTATGTGATTGCTGTCATTGCAGGGATCTTCTCATTTCAGTCATTGTAAGAACGGAGGTGTGAGGATGTTATTTATGTTTGTATCTCTCATTTTTATTATTGTCTCAATATTTACGTTTAGAAAAGTCAGGATTTCAAATCCATATTCTAAAGGTTTCGCCCTAGCTATTGTTTTATCCATAGTAGCTGTTGTTTGTCTTGCTCAAAACTACACTCAAAGCCAAATTCCAGAAGCAAACGATGGAATTGGAATATCAAATCAAGTGGCGTACTCAATTATTGGTGATGACGGCTGGTCTCAGGATAAGTTTCGAGACATTTTTGAAAAATCTACTTTTTGCACCCTCATTTTAATAGTTGCATACCCTTTCGTTCTTATAGTTGAGTCAAAATTAAAGAAAAAAGTAACTTCGGGAGTGTAACTCCCATTTTTGAGCCTAAATCAACATTAAGTTGAATTAAGCCAGAAAATAAAAGATGGACGTAGAAAAGTTTACGTCCATCTTTTTATTTTCTACAGTAACCTTACTGCTTAAAATATCCCCTACACTGCCTTCACATTGATCATGACGATGCGGCTGTGCGGCAGAGAGGGCATCTCATGAAAGCTGAAGCTCAAATCCTGCTGAGGGATGTCATACTCCATCTTGTTCGCAAGATAATCGAGACTTTCCTTCATGATTTCGATAGTGATCCATTCACCGGCACAGCGGTGTCCTGTATAGTGATCTCCGCCGCCTTGCGGAATAAAATTGAATGGACTTCCATTCCAATTCCGGAAGCGATCCGGTCTGAACTTCTCAGGATTATCCCACAGATCCGGGTGATGGTTCGTACCGTACAGATCAAGGAGAGTAAGAACACCCTTCTCGAATCCGTACCCTTGCCAAGTAAAATCCTTGATTGGGCGTGCAGGCAGGAATGGGAAGAAGGGATAGAAACGGCGTACCTCCTGCACAAAATTCTGAAGATAGTCTTCTTCTGCCGTCGCCAGCTTCTTGCGCTCCTCAGGCTGCTGAATGACCGCCAGTGCCGTGAAGCAGATATATATAGCGATCGCGACGATCGGGCGCAGGATGTTGATGATTTCTACGGCAACTGTTTGTGAATCGAGAAGCTCTCCCTTCAGATCACGGTGCATGGCGAACGTGTGCAGTGTGCTCTGTTCGGGTGCTTCTATTTCACCTGTACGGACTTGCTCAACTAGGTCACTAATCCATTTCTCCGTCTTAGAGCGGGCGTTCTTCCCCTTCATGTGCTTGATACCGATCGCAGCGGTGGCTTCAATCATGGCGCCAAACCAGGCTGCTTTTTCTTGTGCTTCGCCTTCTCGCAAAGGCACGCCTGCCCATTCGCAGGCAGCTCGGCACAGGAGCCCCTGTGCCTCCTCATAGAGCTGTACCTTCGGCATAGTCTCCCACCGCTGAGCGGCAAGGGCCCAATGCTTGCGAGTGATCGTCCGCATTTGGGCAAGGGCTTCTGTGGACATGACGGACATGAACATGTTTTTGCGATGATGATGTTCTTCTCCGTCCAAGGATTGAACGCCGCCTTCACCAAAAAGAGTGTTGATGACCCGCTTCGGTGCAGCACCAATTCTTTCAAATTTATCATTATCATAGAACAGCTTCGCAGCTTCCTCTCCCCGCATACAGATTGCGCGTTCACCAAGAAGGCGTGTTTCAAAAATATCCGATTGGAATCCGATTGTACGATTCGTTATGTATAGGTAGCCTTCACGCAGCACACTTAAGCTGTGATCCAGGCCTTCCTCTTTAGGCAAGAGCTTCTTTTCCTCCACCTGCATCCACCTCCTAATTAAGGTCAAAATGAGACATACAACATTTTAGTACCCTTATACGGTAGGATTAAACAAGATAGAAGGCTTTATGTACTTGCAGGAAGCTTGGTTCCCTTGTAGACCGCGTAGGTCTTATACGTTCCGTCTTCTGTAATTTCGAGACAGTTCAGCTGTTTGCCATAGGCGCACGCACCGTCAATACCGATCTTGTCCTTCTGGAACCACACGCCTGGAGATTCATGCAGATGCACCGTCGGCGTATGACCGAATACAACCGGCTTATCGAGACTGGTGGGCTGATCATGAAAGAGATCGCGTATCCATATAAAATCATCCTTCGGCTGCTCTCTAAAATCTGCATAGAATGGATTAATGCCTGCGTGGACGAACAAGTGGGTATCCGTTTCATAGTAATAAGGCAAGGCTTGAAGAAATTCCAAGTGATGAGGATAATGCTCCATAATATAGGCCTTTGCTTCTGCATAGGCATTTTTGTTAAAGTAATGATCTTCGAAGTAGGAAGGGCCCATGTAGCTCTCGACCGTCTGGTATCCTCCGTTTTTTAGCCAGCGATCATCCTCCTGCAGCAGCATCGCCTCAAGGAACAGCTGATCGTGGTTCCCCCTTAGTGTAACGACACCATAATCCTGATGAAGCTGTATGATTTGGTTAAGTACTTCCTTGCTGTTCGGTCCGCGATCTACATAATCGCCGAGGAGTATGAGCTTGTCCTGCTCTGGTATGTAATTTGCTGTATGCAGCAATGCGTTAAATTCATCGTAGCAGCCATGAATATCACTGATGACCAAGGTTCGAATAGCAAGCTCTCCTTTCCTGATATATCTTATTCGTGCGGCCTATGATTATTGCTAAAAGAAATTATATATCAAATAGAGGGAAATGGCGTTGTTTTCTATAACTAAAGATAAATATACTCAGCTCAGGAATGGACTGCAACAGGGGAGGATGCTATTATCTCTTGTAAATTCACCGATGAGCAGGAAAGGATGATCTAAATGGATATTCATTTGTTTAAAGAACTGCTATGTACAAAGCTCGATGATATCGAGAAAAGAACCTTGCATGTGCTTCATCAGTTGAATGATGATGAGGTGAACTATCGCTACAATGAAGCATCCAACAGCATTGCCAACTTGGTTGTGCATATCAGCGGCAATATTGATGAACGCATTCGTCGAGGCATTCGGGGATCCGATGTAACGAGAGACAGAGACGCCGAATTCGATGTGTTATCCCGTACAAGAGATGAGCTTATCGAGATCACAAAGGAATCTTACCAAGATGTTAGACAAACCATTGAGCGAATGAGTGAAGAAGATTGGATGAAAACACAGGTGATTCGGAATAAGGAACGGAGTAACCTGGAAGTTCTGCTTACGTGTGCAACGCATTTTTCAGAACATTTGGGGCAGATGCTATACCTTGCCAAAATGTTTAAAGATCAGGATTTCATTACGGCTTCCATACCAAAAAGAAAGTAGAATGGAATGAATTTCGGTCCTGCCTTCGTTTATAACTCTCTTCAAACGTTTATATATCTATCAAGATGAACAATTAAGGGAGAGACTTCATATGGCAGGAAATAGAGAACACCTAACCAAACGCAAGAAGAAGATTACTGTTGGAATTATTGTTGCTGTTCTATTGTTAGCTTCATTTTTGCTCTATTATTTTGGTAACTTTACCGCTGTAGATGTATAAGATAGTGATTTAGAATATAAGCTTCAGCTTGAATGCCCTCGCGTGTGAATGCGGGGGTTTTTGAGTTGTAGACAATCGTGTAGAATATAATATAAAATCCAATATTTTCAATATAATCTAATGGTTAGATATTAACGTATCAGGGGGAACTTATGAGATTCTATATTGCTTCGAGCTTTAGAAACATGGAGCATGTTCATTACACTGCTGAACAGCTTGTCTTGAGAGGGCATACACATACCTATGATTGGACCAGACATGGGAAAGCTACTACGCATGCAGAGCTCGCTGCAATTGGAGAAGCGGAAATGGAAGGAGTCATCCGTTCCGATGTGTTCATTATGATGATGCCTGCAGGCAAGGGAAGTCATATTGAGCTGGGTATTGCCCTGGGTACAGGAAAGGAAGTATGGATATACTCAGAATCAGAACATGTCTATGAACCGGAGCAGTCCAGTACGTTCTATCATTTGCCTGAAGTCAAACGATTTGTAGGGACGATTGAGAATTTGATAGAATCTGTATCCAAATATGAGAGAGTAAAAATAAAATGAAGAAGAGGCTGCTTATTTCTGTGGGAGTGTTGTTGTTCCTTGCCGTCATTTACATCACATCCAGGTCCTTCTTTCTAACGGAGCCTCCGGATCTGATTGGGCGCTTGGATGAGCAGGAGCTTCTCTTTCATAAAGGCTCGTATGTCTGGACGAGTGGGATAGCAGATGCGCCGGAACCAACGGAAATAGCCAATCAATATGAGGGATATAAAGTGGCTCCAAGCACAGACATGATCCTCTCATTCTCTATTCAGCCTTCCGAGTATTCGGTCGCGCAAGTGACAGATATGGAGCGGAGCACAATTCCTGTAAAGGATAATACGATCCGAACCCCTTCTGAGCCGGGGACCTATTTCATCGTGATCTACGGAGAATGGCCGGCTGGTACGGGTACTTATGTAGTCAAGCTTGAAGTGGATCCGAAGTAATTGAAGAGGACTAATCATATCTGGGAGGATGATCACCCCAATGAACCCTAAACCACAGCTTGTGCTTGATGCCGGAGGCGTCATCACGGCAAATTTGTCGCCCAGCTACTGGAGTGAACTGATGTTATCAGATATAGTCTCTGGCAATAGTGTTGTTCGCAAATTTAAAGAAGAGCTCAGGGAGTCGTTATGGTCTGGGCGTGTTTCGGAAGCGGAATTCTACGTTTGGATAAGAAGGCAGATCAGTGACATAGACCACAGTGATGAGGTCATGAGGCGAATGCTGCAAACCCATTTGAGGCTATTGCCTGCTGCGGAATGGGTAGCAAAATGGTCTGAAAAAGCAAACATACATATTCTAAGTAATCATAGACATGAATGGTTATCACCTGTATTGGCACCGCTCATGCCCTACATCACATCCTGTACCATTTCGAGTGAGGTTGGGATGTGTAAACCGGGTGCTGCTATCTACAACGCTTTGCACGGCAGGCTGGAGCATAGCGATGAGATTTATTTTGTAGATGATCAAGAGCGTAATCTGCTTCCTGCTAGAGAGATGGGATGGGAGACCATTTTGGCAGATTCGGCAGGACAGTGGACTAAGACTGTCAATGAACTATTGAAGTGCTGAGCCAGGCATCTTCCGCTTTCTAAATGAATACGGTAGTATGTGAGCTTGAACAACCTCTGATGTTTTTGCCGAGTTAGTGAGGCTCTAGTCTGAGGATTGAAGCTGCTATGATCAACACTTTGAGGAAATAAAGTAGTTCAAAGGGGGAGTTTACTTGAATATAGAAAACGTGGATATCGAAATCAGCGAGTTGCATGAGCGGTTTAAGGCATCTAATTTGCCGCTGCGGTATACTCTTCAGGAAGCAGATCATCTATTGAAAAGTAAATATGGTGTTGTTGTTGTGAACCCATTGGAAGTATCCGACCTGAAAAAAGACCCTCTAATCCATTACAATCATATCGTAAAAATCTATCATGTGAACGACAGTCAAATTCTATCCTCCATCTTTACATCTCAAGAGCAAGAAATGATAAAAGAAATGCAGGCAATTCATGCAACGGTCCCTTCCGATGAGGATTCCTTGACGGGTGCAGAACGGCTGTGGAGAAAGATCAGGCAGGGCAGATTGCTTCGCATTATTATAGAAAGTGCAGATAAACAATACATTACCGGATTTACACTTCAGGGGATGAGCCAGCAGCTACTGCAGGAATTATACATATTAAGAGGCCTCCGAGAAGAAGAATGCCATCTAGGTAATGAAAATTACGCAACCTACCTTAAGCTCCTTCATCAACGAGGCTATATTTAGCGTGGGTCTATGGTTGAAGAACGACTTTTGAGGAAGTCAAAGGAGAGTGTTGATGATAAAAAAACACATTTTTATTTCGTTGTTATTAATGATCTTACCAACTTTAGCAGGCTGCAGTTTGATTTCAACTCATGAACAGACACCGATCGAAATGGTGGCATTCAGTAGCCTTACAGATGAAGAACAAGCTTTAATACCTGCCAGCCCGAAGGATTCAAGCGTAGAGAAAGTAAGAGTTAATGAGGAGAACAACTCCTATATGTATAGTAATGTTGGCAATGATCAAGTTTATGCTGTGACTTTCAATCATACCGGTACGAATACTTCGGGTGATCTCGTAGTCTATGTTGACTTGGATAAGGAAACTGTTATAGGCAAAGGATTTACGCTCAAGTAGCTTTATGAGAGCTATATTTTCAATGAAGAAGCAGATAAAAAACAGCCAGCAGCATAATCACTTGTTTTACACATTGTGTGAGGGGAAAATGATGAGTAGATTTCATCCGAGATTTTATTTACTTGTATGTATAATAATATTTACGTTAACAGCATGTTCTTCCAATACTAACACAAGCTTTTATTCTAATGGCTACAATGAGATAGAAGAATTAGAAAAGCTTGATGATTTTATTAGAGATCAAGCTTCTGAATCTTCGAAACCAGTAAATTATGATCTGACGGTAACTTCAACTTTTAAAAGCGGTGAAGATGCTAATATGATCGTTTACGATGTCTTAGTTAATAATGTAAAAGAAGAAATGGAAAATATCACAATATCATTCACTCTTGAACCAGAAATGATAAATAACTTAGAAAGCTATGATTTAATCTCAATTAGTAATCCTGATAATGTTAAAAAGAATATACTCAAACCAAACGAGAAACCATTTGGTTTAAGTTTATATCGGGGATACGTCTTGAAAGAAGAAGGGGAACTATCCAAAAACATAAATAATATTTATAAAAATGTTTATGTCAAAATATCATACGATACGAATGGAAAACGTACTGATGAATATCGAAAAATGGTTGCCACACCTTCTACTGAACTAGTAAATTACTTGAAAGAAACATCATCACTATAATTACCAATTAAATAATGCAATAATTTTATCGCCTCACCTCGAATCAAGTTTGCACGAGAGTGAGGCATTCCTATTTTGTGGGTCGAATTTTACTCAAAAATCAGTGCACCGTTTCTCTCAAGACTGGAAGCATAGTGGCTGTACTATTTGTTCTAAATGACAAATTAATTACTCGCTTTGAAATTGTACAGCGGCTTGATAATCTCTACAATCTCTAATGCATCCACCGTATTCTCCAGAATTTCTTCGATTGGTTTGTAGGCCATGGGTGCTTCATCCAGCGTAGCGGTGCTTACGGATGAGGTCCATACCCCGCGCATCGTGTCCTTGAAATCGTTCATATGCAAAATATCCTTGGCTCTGGATCGGCTCATCAGGCGGCCTGCTCCATGAGGGGCGGAATGATTCCAATCAGGATTGCCTTTGCCAATGGCGATAATAGAACCGTCTCGCATATTGATCGGTATGATGACCTTTTCACCTGCTTTGGCTGAGATCGCGCCTTTGCGGATAATTTTGTCCTCTGGATTAATATAGTTATGAATGGTTGTGAATTTCTCCAGCTGACGGTAGTTCAGATTCAGGAACTCGGCAATGGCTCTCGACATCCCTTGGCGGTTTAAGAGAGCGAACTCCTGTGCTGCGTACATGTCCGCTAAATATTCGTCAGCCCCAGCCCCTTCGAGGTACATAAGCGGTTTTGGAACCTGGTACACTTCCATGAGTGCTTTATACTTCTCCATAACGGCAGGAATCGCATCAAGATTGCCTGATTTTTTGAGGAGTCCGATCTCCTCATTCTGCTGATAGGTCAGGTCTTTGATGCGGTCTGTGCAGTAGAGCTCTGCTTTTTTCTGATGATATTTGGCGACCTGAAGTCCAAGATTGCGGCTTCCGGAATGGATCACCAAGATTTTGTTACCTGAAGAATCCTCATTAATTTCAATAAAATGATTGCCTCCACCCAGACTTCCCACACTTCTTAGATGCTTCTCATAGACCGTACCTGTTTTGCTTGCGATGTTCTCAATTTTTTGCTCCAGTACGGGCTTATGAATAGGGTGCACGATTTTTTGGTGAATGGAATGACCATGAGGGACCTTATGACGTATAAAGTGATTCAGCTCTTCAAAATTGATATCGATCGGTCCGAGGTAGGTTACTTCCATTCCACAGCCAATATCTACACCGATGAGGTTAGGGACGACGCGTCCTGCAAGCTCAGCCGTAAATCCGATGACGCAGCCCTTTCCTGCATGGGTATCTGGCATGATCCGGATCTGTACACCTTCAAAGGCCTTCTGATTACACAGCTCAAGGACTTGAGCATAAGCCGTTTCATCGATCGTATCTGTAAAAATTTTAGCCGTGTTGTATTTTCCTATAGCTTCTATCATATGAATAACTCCTTTTCTTGCAAACGCGAAAAACCATGATTGTAATAATATAACATTGATCTATATCTGACAGGGATAAAAAACCTTTTAAATTATTTTTTCTGTGAAGTTATTCCTTAATGACGAGACCAAATATTTTGGAGAACAGAAGTGCCTGTGCCGGTGCAATAATGCAGCCCTGCAAATCCTCCATGGTCACACCGAGGTTATAAAATTCCGTTTGGCTAAGATCAATGCCTTTTAGCTTCGCACCCGTGAACTGTGTACCGTCAATCATACAGCCGATGAGCTCAATGCCGGCAAATTCGGAATGATAGAAATCCGACTTGATGAGCGAGCACTCCTGAAATGAGATGTTTTTCATGTTGGCAAAACGAAACGTTGCATAATCTCCGGCGCATTCTTGAAAAGATACATTTCGCATAGTTGCAGCGGTAAGGTCAATCCCAATAATTTTGCAATGCGTAAACTGAACTCGATGCAGGACAGAGTCGCTGAAGTTCACATTGGATAAATCACAGTTCTTGAAGACGACATCTGTTAATTCTGCATGCAGAAGTGAGGTGCTGCTAAAGGTGATGTTCTCGAATACCATCTGATCAAATGTTACTTTCTCGGCGATGACATCCATGATCTCTTCCTCCTGGCACATGACCTGGCCAATTTCAGCGCGATCCAGAATGGTGGAATCTGCAAGCTTAACCAATGAGAGCTGCTTAGGAAGCTTTGGTTTGGTGATTTTTATAGGTTTGGTTTCGGAATGGGACATGATATTCCTCCGTTCATTAAATAACTCAAGATACATACACATTGATTTTCATTGTATCAGAAATAGCAGCTTTAGCTGGCAGTTGACTGGCGTATCAGCTGAAATACAGGATGAAGATTTAATTCAATCAAGTTATAATATGGGAATCCAATCGAACGAAAGAAGCAGTCTATGAAGCATCTATATTATATCGAAGGGCTGGCGATCTATATGTCACAACTACAAACTACGGAAGAGCGTTTACAAGATCTCGGAATCGAGCTTCCTGCGGCGAGTAATCCGGCTGCGCAATATACGAATGTTGTTATCGTCAATGGTTTGATGTTTGTTTCAGGCAAAGGTCCATCTGGCAGCCCGAAGGGGAAGCTTGGAAGTGATTTTACGACAGAAGAGGGTTATACCTTTGCCCGCGATGCGGCGATTGAGGTCCTATCGGTTGTGAGAGATGCGCTTGGTACACTGGATCGTGTCAAGAGAGTCGTTAAAGTTCAGGGTTTCGTTAATGCTGAGCCGAGCTTTGAGGAGCATCACAAGGTATTGAACGGTTACTCCGATTTGATGTCTGACGTATTTGGGGAAAAAGGTGTTCATGCAAGGTCTGTGTTTGGAGCCGTTTCGGTGCGTGATAATCTGCCTATTATCGTTGATTCGATCTTTCAGGTAGAAGAGGAATAGGGAAGTCGAAGGATCTGATCACATCCCAGTTCGAACATTGGGTGAAACCCGTACTTTATGAGGATACCGTGCCTTTTCTAGAATGGCTGAGAAGAGAAGGGATTCGTTCTTATATTCTGTCTAATATAGACACATATGACGTCCAATCTGCTGCGTCTTATCACGGGATTGAAGTGGATGGAATCATAACGAGCGAAAGCGTAAGAGCATATAAGCCTCGGCCCGAAATGTTTTATCAGGCACTTGCGCTTAGCGGTCTGGCCGCTGATGAAATCATCCATATTGGAGATTCGCTAAAGAGTGACATCCAGGGAGCTCAGAATGCAGGTATTGCTGCCGTGTGGTTGAATCGATTGAATAAAATGAGAAAAAATGAAGTGCAGCCAGACTATACTTGTTCAAACTTGTTAGAGGTGCGTTCTTTGTTTATTTGAAGGGAGCTAACATGGTGATTATTCTCATCATTTTGTTTATTACTTTATTGGTTGCGCTATCGAATCGTTCCAGATTAAAAGACATGGAAGCCGATATGGAGGCAATCAAACGGAAGCTTAATATTGCGGATAAAGATACACCGCCCTCGGATGAAGAGATAGAAGCGGAACTGCAAAAAATGCATGAAGAAGATCAGAAATAAACATCTAAATTATAGATTACGAAATTAATGGAAATGATTAAAAAGTTCTAAATATCTCGTTAAATGTGATGGTTTTTTGTCTAATACCTATACAAGCTTCATCTTCAGGCCTAAACATTCGAAGATTAGGTATGAGCTTGTTATAATAGAGGATAATATCACCCAAGCATATAAATGAGGGAGTTATGAACGATGAAACAACAATTACTGACAGAATCATGGAAAACAGCATATAAGATGGCGGCTTCCTTCTTTAAGTCAAATTGGTCTCTTCGTGACTATCCGATTGAAATTATAAATCAAGAAATTCAACCTGAGTCAGACTCCTACTCCAAAAAGTATCCTTGGCAAGCCAGAGTACTTAATTGGTACTGGATGCGAGGGGAAGGAGATACGAAGGAAGAGGCTTGCGCGAATCTGCAACGAAATTTTGAAGCCTATCTAGCTCGCGGTGGAGAACTTCCTAGACCGGGAAGCAAGGCGGGCATCGTATATGCAAGCGTAGACCAGATTAATGAATTGGAGCCGGAAGGCATTATTTTTTTCAAAGAGATCTTTGGCTTGGAATACTACGGCATGTTCATTTCAGATGATGCATCCTTGTTTGATTTTTGTGACTCTAAATTTGCCCTTCTCAAAAAAATCACACGCATTCAAGAGAAGTATGGAATTACGATCAGCGATGTAGAAGGATTACGCATTGTGGGAATTCTCCAGCGCATGAAGGAAGCAGGGGTTTAAATTCCCGTGTAGACCGATTGCCAGCCAGAGCAGGTTAAGTAAGAGTTGCTTCCTAACACACCTTGCAGATCATTCCCCATGGCGGGATCGGACCTTTTTTATAACCTTTCGGTCCTGCCACACATCTTAAGCTTCCCGCTCCATTCCGTTAACATTCACATTAATAACCGTTCTAATATCTAATTAGTCACAGTAACCTCGAACAATGTAATCCTACAAAATTATGCTTTTTCTAGAAGTAGCCACATGAAGACTGCCTATATGACTAGACAGGGGGATTATACTAATGCCGCTATTTCTAACGGCGAGCGGACTGTATTCGAAGCACACAATGGCACAATTTCTAAGTTTGCTTCCCCAGGTGAAGACAGGTTTAACTGCTTGTATTATAACAACGGCGGATGTTCAATATAAAAATAAAAGCAAGCACGCGGTCAGAACAAAAGATTTGTTCTACGCCATTGGTTTTGCGAAGGTCGATTATGTGGATTTGGATACAGACCCTGCAAATTTATTGCTAAATTATGATATTGTACATATTAATGGGGGGAACCCTTTATATCTGCTGGCTCGAGTTAAAGATTCCGGTGCGCATGAAATTCTGGCATTTCTGCTGTCAGAAGGTAAGCTGGTATCTGGGCAAAGTGCAGGGGCTGCGATATTCGGAAGCACTATTCAGCATGCCGATATTCTTCATCCTGAATGGAACGAGACCCTGTTGACCGAATTTAGTGGACTCGGTGTGCTTGAAGCGGCAATTCTGCCTCATAGCAACCGATATCGTACAGCTTCCTATGAGACTGTCGTGAAGAAGGCTATGAAAGAGATTCCGGATCCTATTCTTTTTCTAGGTGACGGAGAATATATCATTCTTCCCTAAGTAGATAATTATCTACTTATAAGGGAATGATCAGAACGGAGCGCAGTGCTCCGTTTTTTAATTGGAAGAAAAATGAAGGTGTTATTGTGCAATTGCACAATAAAAATCGTCCGTTTATCAATATATCTTAACTTCAATTCATCTTATACTGAAAGCGTATTCAACAAGAAAGCGATTTCATAAATAAACATAAGGGGGCATACAAAGATGGACGGATTAACCATCAGTTGGATCGGGGCGCTCGTCGGACTTGCCATTGCGATCATCCTCATCTTGAGAAAGCTAAATCCGGTGTATGCATTATTTCTGGGAGCCATCATTGGGTCATTGATTGGTGGAGCCAATCTGCAAGAAACGATTGATGTGCTTGTTGGTGGAACACAAAGTGTTATGGGTACGGTTCTCCGGGTACTCGCCGCAGGTGTTCTGGCTGGCGTGATGATGGAGTCCGGTGCTGCCGAAACGATCGCGCAGGCGATCGTGAGAAAATTTGGCGGCGGCAAGGCGATTCTCGCACTTGCACTTGCCACAATGATTATTACAGCCGTAGGTGTATTTATTCCAGTCGCAGTACTGATCGTTGCACCCATTGCCTTGTCAGTGGGTAACAAAATGGGCATTTCGAAGATTGCACTCTTGCTTGCGCTCTCAGGCGGGGGTAAAGCAGGGAATATCATTTCTCCTAATCCGAATACGATTGCAGCAGCAAACGGATTTAATTTAGATTTGAGTCAAGTCATGATCGCAGGGTTCATTCCTGCTCTGTTTGGACTAGCTGTAACCGTTATCGTAGCGTCCTTGCTGAAGAACAAAGGGGCAATGGTGTCGGCTGAAGAAGCGGTAAATGATGAAGAAGTGGATGCTTCCAAATATCCACCGCTCAAAACGGCCATTGTGGCACCGCTCGTAGCTGTCATCCTGCTGATGATTAACCCGATCGGTTCCATCTTGGGCATCGATTTGCTTGCCAGCTTTAAAGTAGACGCTATGTTTATCCTGCCGATCGCAGGGATCATCGGGATGCTGGCGATGGGAAAAGCAAACAAAATTCTGGACTACTCCGCATCCGGGCTTAATAAAATGACCGCAACCGTTCTTATCCTGCTGGGTGCAGGTGGTATTGCAGGACTGATCTCGAATTCGGATCTATCCACACAGGTTGTAAGTATTATCGAAGCTTCCGGTATTTCCGGTACCTTCCTTGCACCGATTGCAGGTATTTTGATGGCAGCAGCAACCGCTTCAACTTCAACAGGTGTTATTCTGGCAACCGGATCATTCGGTGAAGCGATCCTGAATATGGGTACAGCACCTCTCGCAGCGGCAGCAATGGTCCACACAGGTGCTACTGTTATTGACTCCCTGCCACAAGGTAACTATTTCCATGTTACTGCAGGAAGTATGAACATGTCGATTAAGCAGCGTATGGGACTTGTGCCATATGAAGCGATTGTCGGTGGAACGATGACGATTGTAGCTACATTGCTCTACGGATTTTTCTTATAAGGTGAAGTGAATATTATTAAATGAATTTATGAGGTGAGAGGGATGAAACAACCAACATTTTTGCTTGCACCCGATTCTTTCAAAGAAAGCATGACGGCAAAGGAAGTCTGTGTAGCAATGGAGGCTGGTTTGCGTAAAGCATTTCCAGAAGCGACTTATATACATGTTCCTATGGCAGACGGTGGGGAAGGAACGGTTCAATCTCTCGTTGATGCAACAGGGGGTAAAATTGTTGAAAAAGAGGTGCTAGGCCCGCTGGGCCAGGCTGTTACTGCCAAATACGGAATCATGGGGGATGGTGTGACCGCTGCGATTGAGATGGCTTCTGCGAGTGGAATTCATCTTGTGACCAAGGAAACAAAGAATCCTCTGATTACAACAACCTATGGAACAGGTGAACTGATTAAGGAATGTCTGGATCAAGGCATCAAGAAGATCATTATTGGTATTGGCGGCAGTGCAACCAATGATGGCGGTGCAGGTATGGCAGAGGCACTTGGTGTGAAGTTTCTGGATACGGAGGGGCACACACTGCCGCGCGGCGGAGGAAGTCTTGGTGAGCTTGCCAAGATCGATATAAGTGAGCTTGATGCCCGCCTTGCAGATGTAGAGATCATCGTGGCTTGTGATGTGACAAATCCACTGTGTGGAGAAACGGGAGCCTCTCATGTCTTTGGACCGCAAAAAGGAGCAACACCTGAAATGGTACTCACACTCGATGCGAATCTTGCGAATTATGCAGCTGTGGTCAAAGAACAGCTCGGCAAAGATATTCGTGATATCCCTGGTGCAGGAGCAGCAGGCGGTCTTGGAGCAGGATTGCTTATCTTTACCCAGGCAACCCTGCAGCGTGGCATCGATATCGTGATTGAGTACACGGGGCTTCGCAGCAAGCTGGCATTGGCGGATTACTGTTTCACCGGAGAAGGCGGTATGGACTTCCAGACCAAATTTGGCAAGACACCATATGGTGTTGCGAAGGCGGCCAAGCTGGAAGGTAAGAAAGTGATTGCACTGGCAGGGTATATCGGCGAAGGTGTTGAGGTGTTGTACGAAGAAGGAATTGACGCAATCTTTGGCATCGTGCCAGGCGCTTCAGACATTGAGAAGCTGTTAGCTGAAGGACCTCAAAATGTGGAGAGAACCTGTGAGAACATTGGTCGGATCTTGAAGCTGGCTTAACATTAAGCCGGAAGTGACAATCAAGAGAAAGTACGATAGGTGAAAATAAATAAAGATAAGCACACACCGTGTAAAAGTGCACGGTGTGTGCTTTTTTTGTAGGCTGGGAGAATGCCTTGTTTACTTATATAGCGAAAGCAATCCATAAGTCAGCTCAAATAGATCAAGCGTATTTCTCGGATCCTTGCCTGTTAAATCGTGTATTCTCTTCAGCCGGTACTGCAGTGTATTCCGGTGAATGCTCAGCTCTGCGGAAGTGTCGGATACACTGCAATTGTTATTGATGTATACTCTCAGGGTATCGAGCAGATCCACGGACTCTTTATCCTCCAACTTGGTGATGAGATGCTCGGAGCCGTTAAGCACTGTCTCGCTTAATTTCACAAGGAACTCGATCTGATCATACAGAATAATTCGTTCGGGGAGATGCAGGGCCCGGGCTGTCCTCATCGCAGACTTGGCCTGATCATAGCTGTCAGCAATATGGATTTCATGACGCGAAACACTGATCTTAAGCAGGGGCTGACTTTGCAGCAGCTGCTTGATTACCTTCTTGATCTCCTTGACATCCTGCATGAGAACGATGCATATATCTTCCTCGATAATAAATGAAGGATATATAAGAAGAATATTGGAAATTTCAGCATTCATCCCAGAATGATGGATGTAGAGAATTGTTGTCGGTAATAACAGGTCAATGTTGTAGGCGAGCGCTTTTTTTTGCAGCTTCTGTGAGTAAATCCCTTGATGATTTAGCAGGACCTCTAGAAATGCCTTCTTACGATTAGCTTCATTTTGCATCGATTCTAGTGCCATCCCTTGCTCTATTAGAAGCACCACGGTTGTTCTTACAATGCTGCAGAAGGGACGTACCTCCTCCGGGCTGCCCGAGATCCCGATAACGCCTACGCGGACTTGATTAATAACGATGGGTTCATTCGTGCCCTTTTTTTCATAACGCTGATCCTCCCATACCTCTACCATTTTTCCGCTCTCAAGCGCTTTAATGGCTCCACGATGCTCTGTGCCAATACGGCTTGGATTCCCGCTGCCTATAATAATGCCTTTATCATTCATAATGTTGATATTGTACGGAATGTCCTTCATCATGCGGTTCACAATATCTTGTGCTAATGCTTCGGATAATTGGTACATTACTTCCCTCTCCAGTGTGTTCATTCTCAGAGTAACGGCTGTCTAAACTATCTATTTAAAAGTATAACTTATTTTGTGCAGATGAACGAAGCTTTATGAGAAGAACATGTAAATAGAGGGGGAAGGGATCTCATCCCTTTTTAAATAAAATATGGAAATAATATCTTCGTCAATGGTAACATGGTGGAAAGCTGCTGTAACTTGATCATGTAAAGGAGCTGCTATTCATGCCGCAATTATCGTCAGAGGAGCTGTATGCAGGTTCGCTTCATCACATCATGAAACCACTTCGTCCGTTAATAGAACAAGCCAATCTAAACGGAGTACGCGTAACAGTCAGTGTGGCTGATCTAAGCGTTACCGCTGGTAACTTAGGGTTCTCGATCGGATCAGAAGAGCGGTACAGATCAGCAAGCACGATCAAACTGGCGATTGCCTGTGCACTGCTGCAAATGGTTGATCGAGGTGAAGTTCGTCTTGAAGATCAGGCTGTCGTGAGGGATAAGGATGTAGTAGGAGGCTCGGGATCGCTTCAGCTGGAAGTTATGCCCCTTAGTATTAACATAGGAAGGCTGGCAAAACTCATGATCGCGCAGTCGGATAATACGGCAACGAATGTCCTGATTGATATGATTGGCTTTGAGCGGGTAAGAGCTATGCTGGAAGGACTTGGGATACACCAGACGCAGCTTGCACGCAAGATGTTTGCACCTGTTCAGTCCCCGGAGCTGGACAATTATGCGGATGCCCGAGAGCTCACATATTTACTCAAGCTTGTATATCAAGGGGAGGTGCTCTCTGAATATTCTCGACGGCTGCTGCTTCTATGGATGTCCAGGCAAGAGGTGAATACGAAATTTGGCGCTGTGCTTGGTGACATGCTGATCGCACACAAGACAGGAGAAGCGAGTAATGTTACACATGATGCAGGTTACTTCTTGATACCAGGTAGAGAGCTTGCCGTGGCAGTGATGACAGAGGTTATGACAACGGAAATATATGAAGAAGCTCAGCGTATCGGCAATCCCGTGATTCAAAGAATAGCCAAGATCATCTATGATCAGCTGCTGAGAGACTATTAAGAATGGAATTACTGAAATAGATTCTGTGATGATGGATCAAGTGAGAGGTGTTTGAACTGGAACTGCAGGCTGTATTTATAGATCGAGATGGAACCATTGGGGGGACGGGGCACTTTATCCATCCGCGCGATTTTGTGTTGTATGACGGAGCGCTTGATGCTATCCATTTGCTAAAGGGAAAGGGAATCAAGGTGTTTGCGTTTACGAACCAGCATCGAATATCGAAGCAGCAAGCAAGTGAAGAAGAGTTCAGAGAGCAGTTTCTATCGTATGGGTTTGATGATGCATTTATCTGTCCGCATGGAAGTACGGAGATTTGTAATTGCAGGAAGCCGAAGCCCGGCATGCTGCATACGGCTGCAGCAGTATATGACCTCGATCTAGCAAAGTGCGCTGTCATTGGTGACGTCGGCGATACGGATATACTAGCAGCACATGCGGTTAGGGCACTGAAAGTGCTTGTCAAGACAGGGTGGGGAATGGGATCACTAACCGACTATCGATCAAGCTGGGCGGAGGTTGTACCGGATTATATAGCGGAGAACCTGCTGGATGCGGTGAATTGGCTGCTATTTCGAAGGCTGTAAAAGGAGAGGTGAGAGAGAGTGGAGGAGGTTTTTCTCGTGGAGCCTTCGTACGAATATCGGGAAGAGTATCTCGATATGATCCTCGAATGGACAGAGGCCGGAGAGCGAATGATTCCTTTTGTGCTGAGATACGATCCTTCTGATTTTGACTGTTTTTTAGCTAAGTTAAGCGAGTTAGAAAATGGGAGCCAACTGGACCATTTAACGGTGAACAGCAGCACTTTTTGGCTTGTAAGATCAGATCGTAAAGTGCTAGGTGCTGTAAATATTCGCCATGAACTGAATGACTTTCTATTAGGGCGTGGCGGACATATTGGGTATGGCATCAGACCAAGTGAGCGAAAAAAAGGATACGCAGCAATGCTCCTTTCACTCGCGCTTGAACAAGCCAAAACACTAGGTATCCGTAATGTACTGGTTACTTGTGATAAAGACAACATCGCTTCGGCTAAGACAATCATTTCGAATGGGGGAGTCCTTGAGTCAGAAGTCATCATCGAGGGAATTCAAATTCAAAGGTACTGGATTGAGAACGAAGGCTGTGAGCAGGAGTGATCGTACATGGAATTGGTATTTATACGACATGCTCAAGGAGAGCATACGTTGAACTGGCCCAACCAGCTGCATATGCAGCATCCTGCTTTAACAGAGAGTGGGAACCAGCAAGCAGAACAATTACGCCATCTGTATCCGCTAGTATCTGGTGATGTGGTCGTAACAAGTCCTGCAAGAAGAACCATAGAAACGGTAAATATATGGAGCAAGGACATCTCGATACAGAAATATGTTACGCCGCTTCTCGGACCAAGAATGTTTCCGCAAAATCCAGCATGGGAGCCCCTTGGCTGCGACAAGATTTATACTTTGGAAGAGATATCTGCTGACTATCCTGATTATACAGTTGTGCCGTCCGAGCAGGAGCTATGGAAGGAAGGAATTAATACACTCTCCAATGAGCAATTTGAATTTCAGGCAGATAAATTTTTAAAGTGGATCAGTAGATTTGAAGGCAATGTATATTGCGTCACCCATGATGGTACCATTAACAGCTACCGGCAATTTCTTGGGGAGTCAGGCCTCACGAGAGGAGATTTCTTAAGGGAGATCGGAGTTTACAAAATAAGCATATAAAGGAAGGTGATGGATATGGCTCTTTACTCGGCATTTAGCTTGTTTGGAATACTCATTTACCTGGTTTCTATTGTTGTCGCCATTTACTTGATTGTGCTGTTTGTCAAGCTGGCCAGACGGGGCATACAAGCTTTGGATATTTATATCGACAAGCATCAAGGTTTTAACAACGATCAGGACCATCTTCAATAATTCAAGGGTTTTGCTCTCAAAAAAAGCGATCCTTATCAGTTAACCTGAAAGGATCGCTTTTCATATAAGCTCAGCTTATTTTTTCTTCACAGTGATAGTCCAAGAAGCATCGTCCAGCTGCTCATAGTTGGTAATGGAGTGTCCATCCTCAGCAGCCCAGCGCGGAATGCTCTCCGTCGCTTGTGTACAATCGAAATCAATGACGAGCTCGTCGCCGCTGTTTATCGTTTTAATTGCTTCTTTTGCTTCGATCAGTGGGAATGGACAAACCATTCCGAGAACTTGTAGTTTCTGTTGCATGTTAAATTCCTCCTAAGCAGTTGCAGTTGTTGAAGCGGCGGCACCTGCGCTCGCTTTTTTGCGTGGACGTATGAATACAAAATAGGATGCAGTCCATGTACCCAGAATCATAAAGACCAGAGAAATCCATCCCTGCCATGTCATCATTGCCGTCATGACGAGACCGTTACCGATGGAGCAGCCTCCAGCCCAGCTTGCGCCAAAGCCCATTAGCAGTCCTCCGCCAAAGCTGGTTACAGCTGTCTTCGCATCCGGAGCGCGGAAACGGAACTCCTTGCTTGCCTTCGCAGCAGCAAAGGAACCAACGAAGATACCGAGCACGAGGAATACGCCCCAGTTGATAAATCCGTCATCGCCAGTTACGAGATACTGCAAAATGTTTGCGGAAGGTGTAGTTACACCCAAGCCAAAGTTTCTGCCTGTAGCTGCGCTGAGCGGCCATGCAAGCAGGGCAATGAGTCCGATCAGAATAGCAGTGACAAATGGATGCCAGCGTTTCTCGAACAGTAGATGGGCAAGACCCTTGCGTTTAGGCTTCAATGTTGGAATGAACACTTTAGGCTTGCGCAAATGTCTTACTACCAAGAATACCGTAATGGCTACCAGTAATACAATAAACGGCCATACGGACAGTCCAAACGTTGCCGGAATAGAGTTTGTGGTCGTAGCGACCTCACTTAAGCTGGAGTTAACCGGAGCCAGTGGACCGGATTTCATAATTGCGGCCATCGCCATGTAACCGAACAGGGCAATCCAGCTGCCAATCAGTCCTTCACCTGCACGATACCAAGTGCCTGTCGCACAGCCGCCAGCCAGAATAATGCCAATACCAAAAATAAATGAACCAAGAATGGTGGCTACCCATGAAAATTCCCCAGCATCATATTGAAGGACACCTGTCTGAATTAATGCGAATACCCCGATGCTTTGTACAGATATTGCGATAAGCAGCGCATAGAACATGCGGTTGTCTTTGGCAATGTACATATCTCTGAATCCGCCTGTCAGACAGAACCGGCCGCGCTGCATAACGAATCCCAGCAAGGCGCCGCACAAAAGTCCTGTAATGACCATTTGTAACAACTTGCTCACTCTCCTTATTTTTCATAGCATTCATTCTAAATACTAGTAAACTACTATGCTTTCTTTGTATTCTGATTCTAACACACAAAAGTACAACGTCAACAGTGTATCTCCAACCATATCATCCATAGATTAGAAGTAAAACCATATATAAGTGTGATATATTTTTTAGGAGATGTGTGATTCCAAGGAGGCATGTGTCTATCTAGCAGCAAATCGAGATATAAGCCAATAAGAGGGTGATGAAGTGATCTATAGGGATATGGTGGTATTTAGCGTAAACGTACTGATCAGTTTAGTGCTAGTGCTTCTTGTTGATTTGTTCACTTTTAAATATGAGCCCGGCGGCTCCACTTCAGGAAATGGTAATCCAGGACTATTAATCTTAGTTCCGGCATTGCTGTACTCCATCGGCTTGTTTATATACAGTTTCTTCTTTATGAAGAAGCTATTCGCTTCTGTTCATGATAAATATGTGGCTACGATGAGGGTTCCCATCCTGCTGATCTGTTTTATTCTTATTTTTAGTTTTATGGCATTTATGGAAATTGAAGATTTAAAAACTCAGCTGGGAGGTTTTGCGGATGACCCGGGATCTGTCATTTATCGGTTTGGTTGGCTGAATCAATATACGAATACTGTTTTTTATAACATTTATGTGCTGTTTGTCGGCATGTTTATAACTTCTTTCATAAGCTGGCTTGTTGTAAGAGGTAATTTGATTAAGCAGTCCAAGGACTCATGAATATGTATTCAAATTTCAGGATGACTAAAACAAATCGTTAACGAATGACGTCTAATAGGTATGAATTACTTATGCCTATTCGTTCTAGGCGGAGGAGAGAGTCTCTGAATGAAAGCTTATAGCAGGATTGCGGTTTTATTGTTATATAATTTCTTGCTCACATTACTTACTTATTATTGGCTCCGCTTACTTAGTTGGCTGATTGAAGGATATGTGCCGCCACTGCTGGTTATTGCTTCCTTACTCCTTATGCTGTTCGCGTGGATACCAGCCAATCTATTGCTCATCAGAAAGTTGAAGCTTCGTTTATCCCATGCACTTTTATGGATCGGATTCGTTATCCTCATTCTGCTGTATGAACCGATGATGATGCCTCAGTACAAACAGTCGGTTAATCATCATGCGATGCTTCAATCCTTTGATATCCTGTTATATTTCAAGAAATAAGGAGCTGAACCCAGCATGGTTACTTTGGACACGAGTATCATCATCCGGGCTCCAATAGAGCAATGCTTTGATGCCGCCAGAAATATCCGTCTTCATCCCGTAACGGTATGGAAGCATACCAAAGAAAAGGCTGTGGCAGGCGTTACAGACGGTTTCATTGAATGTGGTCAAACGGTAACCTTTGAGGCCACTCATTTTGGTGTCAGACAAAAATTGACTTCCGAAGTGACAGCCTACAAGCGCCCGATCTATTTTACGGACGAGATGCAATCGGGGGCATTTCGGAGCATGACCCATCAGCATTTTTTCTCATCTATAGACCACGAGTATACCCAAATGAAGGATGTATTAATATTTGAAGCTCATTTTGGAGTATTAGGGAAAATGGCGGAACGCTGGGTACTTGAGTCGTATATGAAGCGATTCTTGGAGCATCGGAATAAACGGCTAAAGGAGTGGCTGGAGAAAGAGGATGCTTATTAAATAGGAGGCATGATATATGATCAGGCTGTGTAGTTCTGTTGAAATGCAGGAAATCTATGAGATTGTTAATGATGCTTCGCGTGCTTATAAAGGAATCATACCCGAGGATTGCTATCACGAGCCTTATATGCCACTGGACGAGCTGCAGAGCGAGATCGAGAGCGGAGTTGTGTTTTGGGGATATGAGCTTGAAGGCAATCTGATTGGTGTCATGGGGATACAAGACCGGGGGGATGTTAGTTTGATCCGGCACGCATACGTCAAGACGAATTCTCGCCAAAAAGGTATCGGTTCCATGCTGCTGACCCACCTGCTTGCGCTTACGAATAAGCCTGTTCTAATAGGCACATGGGCAGATGCTTCATGGGCGATCCGCTTCTACAACAAACACGGGTTTAATAGGGTTTCTCAAGAGGATAAGATGAGATTGCTCAAGACTTATTGGACTGTACCTGACAGGCAAATTGAGACGTCCGTAGTATTGTCCAATGAATAAATGACACCTGTTTTTTGGCACTTGGATAATAATTACATTGACATAGGGTTGATTTTCTAAAATAATAGAACGTAATTAAATACTGGTACCTTTAAATCAGTCCAGAGAGGCTGGCAAGGACAGCGGATTTTCGTAATCGGCGTGAAGCAGGGCATAGTCTATTTAGAGATGCTCTCTATATTCGCGCGGCTTATGATGTACAAATGAGGCTAATTGTCAGTTTAACGACGGCGATTAGCCTCTTTTTTCTGCTCTTTTTGGTATCAGGAAACTTTTATTTGGGGGTATTCTGATGAGTAAGAACGATCAAGAGTTTTCGTTGCAGGCGGTACCGAAAACGCAGAGAAATCAATTTTTGAAGACACTATCTGTTATGCTGGGTTTCACATTCTTCTCTGCCAGTATGCTGGCGGGCGGAGAGCTGGGCATTGGCCTGAGCTTCACTGAGTTTATGCTGATCGTGCTGGCGGGGAACTTGGTGCTCGGTATTTACACGGGCGCACTCGCACATATCGCCGCCAAGACGGGGCTCTCAACCCACTTGCTGGCTAAATATTCTTTTGGTGAAAAAGGCTCCTATCTGCCTTCCTTCCTGCTTGGCTTTACACAGGTCGGCTGGTTCGGCGTAGGTGTAGCGATGTTTGCAGTTCCGGTCGCTAAGGCGATGAACTGGGATGTGAATTTACTCATCTTCATCTTCGGTCTGGCGATGACAGCTTCTGCAATCTTTGGTATGAAATCGTTGGTAATCCTTGGATATATCGCGGTTCCAGCGATCGCTATATTGGGTAGTTACTCGATGCTTAAGGGTGTCGATACACTTGGCGGCATGCAAGGCTTGCTTGATTACACACCAACACAAACCTTGTCTGTGGCTGCGGCCATGACGATCTGTATCGGGTCCTTTATTAGCGGAGGGACGCTTACACCCGACTTCACCCGCTTCGCCAAATCATCCAAGCAAGCCGTTATTGCAACCGTCATCGCCTTTTTCCTGGGCAACTCGTTAATGTTCCTGTTCGGTGCGGTTGGCGCCATGGCCTATAACTTGGCCGATATTTCCGAAGTCATGTTCCTGCAAGGGCTGCTCATTCCAGCGATTATCGTACTTGGCTTAAATATCTGGACGACCAATGACAATGCTTTGTATGCATCAGGATTAGGTTTTGCGAACATTACGAAGATTTCCAAGAAGTTCTTTGTTATTATAAATGGTATTGTCGGCACGGTGTTTGCGATGTGGATGTACAACAATTTTGTCGGCTTTCTGAATGTGCTGGGTGCTGCGGTACCATCCATCGGTGCAATCATTATCGCTGACTACTTTTTCGTCAAACGCAGAACATACAAGGAATATGCCAGCATGAGCTTTAAAAAGGTAAACTGGTTAGCAATGCTCGCTTGGGCGATCGGGGTTGCTTTTGCACAGCTCGCTCCAGGCATTACGCCGCTTAATGCGTTATTGGGCACAGCCGTCGTATACATCGTACTCATGTCCGTATTCTCAACAAAAGTATCTAATGAAAAGGTGATGACAAATGATCATACAGAACGCGAAATTGCGGGGTAAAGAGGGCCTGTGGAATATCCTCGTGACAGATGGAAAGTTCGAACAAATTACACAGGAATCCATAACAAGCACGAACGATGAGGTACTCGACGTCAACGGTTCCCTTCTACTGCCTCCATTTATTGAGCCGCATATTCACCTTGACACAACCTTGACAGCAGGTGAGCCGGAGTGGAACCTGAGCGGTACGCTCTTTGAAGGAATTCAGCGCTGGTCGGAGCGCAAGGCTTCTTTGACGCATGAGGATGTGAAGACACGCTCCAAGACTGCACTCAAATGGCAGATTGCTCAAGGCATTCAGCATGTTCGTACGCATGTCGATGTAACGGATCCAAGCCTGACTGCAGTCAAAGCGATGCTCGAAGTGAAGGAAGAGATGGCGCCTTATGTAGATATCCAGCTGGTGGCTTTCCCTCAGGAAGGCATTCTCTCGTATCCGAATGGGACCGAGCTGATGGAAGAGGCACTGAAGATGGGCGTTGATGTGGTTGGCGGCATTCCACACTTCGAATTTACGAGAGAATACGGTGTAGAGTCGATGAAGATTGCGTTTGATCTTGCCGAGAAATATGACCGGCTCGTAGATATCCACTGTGATGAGATCGATGATGAGCAGTCCCGGTTCGTAGAGGTTGTGGCGAAGGAAGCCTATGAGCGCGGATACGGTGCACGCACAACTGCGAGCCATACGACAGCAATGGGCTCCTACAATGATGCTTATACTTATAAGCTGTTCAGATTGTTAAAAATGGCCGGACTGAACTTTGTGTCCAATCCACTCGTGAACATCCACCTTCAAGGACGTTTTGATACGTATCCGAAGAGAAGAGGACTGACTCGTGTGAAGGAGCTTCAGGAGGCAGGTCTCAATATCTGCTTCGGGCATGATGATATTTTTGATCCATGGTACCCGCTTGGAACAGGCAATATGCTGCAAGTGCTGCATATGGGAATTCATGCATCACAGCTTCTTGGCTACGATCAGATCGTCAATTCGATTGACCTTATTACTAGTAATAGTGCAAAAACACTGCACATTGAAGATAAATATGGTATCGAAGCCGGCAAACCGGCGAGCTTTATTGTACTCTCCGCGGAGAATGAATATGAGGCTGTACGCAAACAGGCTGCTGTTCTGTATTCCTTCAAAGAAGGCCGTAAAATTGCAGAAACAAAGCCCGAGCAGGCATCCATTATTCTTGGAGATGGTGCTGAGCAAGTCAGCTTTAACAAGTAATCGAATCGTAAACATTAACCTGTCTGAAAACCTGTATGGAGCGCTCCGTGCAGGTTTTTTTGATTTGTAGATCGGGCTGCGCAACATTATACTTCTAATGGAGTACATAAGATGTATGTGTGATATTCATCTCAAAAAGGGAGCGGAGTCAATGGAGAGGAAGTACTCTTATAAAATCCCATTTATGACACATTCTAAGGCCCCATCTATACTGCAAAACGAGGTCAATCAAGACTTGGGCTCGTTAAGGCGTGTATATCGTAATAAAGGATTGGATGCTGCGAACTGGTTTATAAATAGTCTTGAGATTAGTGTTGACGGAGAAGATCTTCAAACAGGTTTCCGCGTATCCATCCAGGATAAGATGATTTGGTTAGGACGTAATAAGTGGAGTATATGTTATATTGGTCCTGATGGTGATGAAGAGAATATTCTACAAGATCGCACCAAAATCAAATTATCTCCTAGATTTATTTTTACATACAAGAACGAGGAATTTACTTATACCAAAGAATTATTAGACAAAACAAGTTTTGTTCATAATTCAGGAAAAATGCTGGTGGCAGAGATAGAGAGTGGTGGATCAAATCATCCGATGCTCACCAGACAAATTAAAATACACAACGATGAATTGCCCCCTATGCTGCTGGCCTGTGTAGATCGTGTAGTCCGGTTGCTGTACAGATAAATGGAAGGAGTTAAACCACCAATGCAAAACAAACATTTATATAAAGACATACGTTATTTAATAGAAGGGAATGAAGTGCAACAGGAAGTATATCGAGTCCTAACACAGTTCAAAGTCATGGATAAATTGGAAGTTTATGATCCCATTCTTACAGGAACTGTTCCCATTGCAGTTGACATAGAGGGAAGCGATCTGGATATCATTTGCGAGGTACATGATTTCTCCGAATTTAATCAGCGGCTCACAGACCAATTTGGAGGATACGAAGGCTTTAAAATATCCGAGAAAATCGTAGACGGCATCAAACGAATGAAGGCCAGTTTTAGATTAGAGGGTTGGGGTATTGAGGTATTTGGTCAGCCGATTCCTACTTCTGAACAAAATGCTTATCGGCATATGCTCATTGAAGACCGGTTTCTCAGACTGGCAGGAGATGATTTTGCGAATCAAGTGATATCCCTTAAGAGACAGGGTATGAAGACAGAGGCAGCCTTTGCCTTTTTGTTATATCTGAGCGGAGATCCGTATGAATCTTTGTTTGAGCTTGATAATTGGTCTGATGAAGAAATTAGACTGACAGGTGAGAGTTATTCAAATATCATCTGCCGAATCAGTGATTTTGTAAAAAATCGTGTATATTCTTATAAACCGTCAAAGGATCATATCGATCCTATTTTTGGTCCAAATGCCGAATACAGTTATCAGCGTTATATAGACGACCATACCATATTCGTGTCCCAAGGATGGAATGAGAATGTAGCTCATCTGACGATCCATGGCAAAGACGAGTTTACCTTCAAATGCACCTTGCTTGATGTGAAAAAAGAAAACCCTTCGCTCATTTCTGCCTTGGAAGCAAGCGTTGTCGGGGATGATGATGAGGATTATGAATACTTCGATGCTGATCCTTCATTTCTAGCTGTTGAAGTTCGAGATGTGGAATGGAAGTGCCATCTTCCCGAAGAATCTAGGGAGCTGGGAGAGAAATTTTACACTTTTGTCAACTCCTTTCTAAATCATCATTTTTACAATCGTTCATCTGATATCAAAGAAGTGGAACCTGTGAAGGAATATATCGAGAAGGATCTTTGGTATTTGTTGAAGTTTCCATTTGAAGGGAAGACCTATATCCGAACTAGACAGCTATGGTAAGTCGCATAATAGGCTGGCACTTACGAATGAGATTTTGCTCCCCCAGTATTCGAACTATGACAATCCAATGCCTCCGTTGAAATGACTCAAAATGATTTGAAGAAGAGTGTCCTATTATTAAGATAGGAGGAAGCCGTTAATGACAGTGCTGTTATCCCTTAGCTTCTACCTGATACCGGTTCTCGGGATCTTCTTTGTTATTACCTTGCTCGAGGCAATGAAGAAAATTGTAATGAACCAGTCCTACAAATGGGAAGGAACTTGCTGTGCGTTATGTTTTGGATTGATTGTATGGACAATAGCTGCACAGATTCATAATTTATTCTAATTAAACTCGTTTAATCCAGGAGGGTATATGAAGATGAAGGCACCAACTCAAATTCTTCAAGTCTGGCATAAATTCGATTCTTTCCCCATGGAAACGCTGACCAAGGCATGGTATTATGATCAGTCCTCTGTCCGTCAGCGCAGTGTAGAAGAGATGAAGGAGCATCGCGAGAGATTCGGCACCTCGGGAAATTGCTTTGATCTGGCGATCTGGCTCATTGAGGAGTTCAAGCAGGCCGGGATTGAAGCTTATGCCATAGGAGAAGGCCTCGGTACAGAGGAGGCACATGCAGCTGTGTGTGCGCTTGACGAGCAGGGGCGTAAATATTTTTGCGACTTGGGGGATCAATGGATTGAGCCGATTCTCATGGACTTCACGGCGGATGAATACGGTGGAGAGGTGCTCAGCGGATATATTACAGGGGGCAAAATAAAGCTTGATCATCACGGAAGCAGTCACTTATCCTTCACTTGGGTTAGGCCGAATGGCAAGACGAGCAGTCAGGTTTTTGATCTTACACCGGTTGATCTTCAGGATTTGATCGCTGCAGGAGAGCATTCGCAGTCCTTGCTGCATAATGCACTTGTAGAGATGAGAGTTCCGATGGAGAATGAAATTGTCCACTGGGAGTATGAAGGAGGAAGAAGCTTTATAAGCAACAATCGGGAACTCATCACCGAATCTCCCCTTGATCAGATAGAGGATTGGGCCGAGCGAATATATAAAATGACGGGGATTCAGCCAGATGTGTCTGTAAACGCGCTTAAGAAGTATAAACAAATTGCAAAAAGCTGAAGCACAGCCAATGTACCCTTGAATGATCAAAAAAGAGCCGCTCCCCTAATGAGTGTTTCCTGTCGAGTAAACAGGGTGCAATTCATTAAGGAAGCGGCTCTTATTTTATTTCCATATTAAGCTCTATTTGCATGACTAGACTTCAGTAAGTCCAGAGTTAGCTCTGAGGTCGAAGCTACAATAAGATCGGCTTTTTGCATTTGAGCAGGTGTACCGACACCCACGGCATACATGCCAGCGGATCGAATAGATTCGATGCCTGCTTCAGCATCTTCTACGCCCACACAATCCGAAGGGAGGACGCCCAGCTTGGCTGCGCCAGTCAAGAAGATTTCTGGGTCAGGCTTGCCATTCTTAATTTGTGTTACGTCAACGACATGATCGAAGTAAGGCGTCACTTCAAGCCGGTCCAGAATAAATGGAGCGTTCTTGCTCGCAGAGGCCAGCGCGATAAGGATGCCGGCTTCCTTTAATTCCTTGAGCAGGCTCTCAATGCCGGGCAGAAGATCTGCCGGTGTTACCTTCTTGATCATTTCTTTGTACAGCTCATTCTTCTGATCGGCAAGCTGATACTTCTGTTCATCTGTATACTGAGCATTTCCAAGTGCAAGGATCAGCTCAAGAGACTCCATTCGGCTTACGCCTTTGAGTTTCTCGTTATATTCTTTATCGAAAGGAAGGCCGAGCTCATCCGCAAGACTCTTCCAGGCAAGGTAGTGGTACTCTGCCGTATCGGTGATCACGCCATCAAGATCAAAAATAACTGCTTTCATGTTACAATTCACCCGTTTCTTCGCTTAAGATGCGATTGTTGTTACTAATGCAGATTCATTCGTAATCTCAACTTGCTCTCCATACAATTCCATCGTGAGTGGTTCACCGGATACCAGTGTAATCTTCACTTCATCTTGTTCTACACTAATATTCAGCAGACGATCACGGTAGTTAATATGGAACTTGTATTTCGTCCAGCCTTTTGGAAGGAACGGAGAGAAGCTGAGTGTTTCATTATAAGTGCGCATCCCGGCAAATCCTTGAACGATTGCAAGCCAGCTTCCTGTCATCGAAGTAATATGCAGACCGTCCTCTGTATCATTATTGTAGTTATCCAGGTCTAGACGCGCGGTGCGTTTGTACATCTCTACTGCTTTTTCTTCCATCTTCAGCTCGGCAGCAAGCACGGCATGGATGGAAGGGGACAGAGATGATTCGTGTACTGTCATCGGCTCATAGAAGCTAAAGTTCTGTTCTTTTTCTTCTAATGTGAACTGATCTCCGAAGAAATAAATTCCTTGAAGTACATCTGCCTGCTTAATGAAAGGTGAACGCAGAATTTTATCCCAAGACCATTTCTGGTTCAATGGCAAATCTTCCTTCGCAAGCGAGGATACCGGACGGAGGTCCTTATCCAGGAAAGTATCATGCTGTACAAATACACCCAGCTCTTCGTCATACGGGAAGTACATATGCTCTACGATATCTGACCATTTCGCCAGTTCGCTCTCCGTTAATCCAAGCTCTTGTGATCTTGCTTCGGATACTTTAGACAAGCTGTCCATTGTATATTTCAGTACCCAAGCTGCCATCTTGTTCGTGTACCAGTTGTTGTTAACATTGTTCTCATATTCATTTGGTCCGGTTACGCCATGGATCATATACTTGCCGGCACGCTTGGAGTAATGAACGCGATCTGCCCAGAAGCGGCTGATTTCAACAAGTACTTCGATACCTTCATTCACCAGATAGCTGGTGTCTCCGGTATAGTTTGTATAATTATAGATTGCATAAGCAATAGCACCGTTACGATGAATTTCTTCAAACGTAATCTCCCACTCGTTATGACACTCTACCCCTGTGAAGGTTACCATTGGATACAGCGCGCCTTTCAGTCCTTGCTGACGTGCATTGTGATGTGCACCTGCCAGCTGGTTGTGGCGATAACGCAGCAGGTTCTCGGTTACGCGCTTGTCAGCAAGCGCCAAGTACATAGGTACGGCATAAGCTTCGGTATCCCAGTACGTTGCACCACCGTATTTCTCCCCTGTGAAGCCTTTAGGACCGATATTCAGACGCTCATCATGACCATAGTAAGTCGAGAAGAGCTGGAAGATGTTGAAGCGAATTCCTTGCTGAGCCTCAATATCGCCAGAGATTTCGATATCCGCCTTGTCCCAGCGCTCAGCCCAAGCATTGACATGCTCCTCTTTGAGCAGGTTATAGCCCTTATTCATCGCTTCCATCATCATGCTCTCTGCAGTAGGGATCAGCTGCTCTGTATTCATATCACGTGAAGTCGTGACAATGACAAATTTCTGAATCGCTGCTGCTGCCTTTGGAGCAACGTCATAGACATAATGAACTGCGGCGAAGAGGGCAGCTTCTTCTATCTTTTTGGAAGTTACGTTATCTGTGACTATACCCATGGTTGAATTGACGGTGAAGCGTTCTACACCAAATGGATTTTCTTTTGTTGTTGCTGCAAGGCTGACATAGGGCTCGCCGACTTTGCGATCCGCTTCAACCCAGAACGATTCCTCGTAGTTCGAGTCTTCATTCTTTGTATCTGCATCCAGATAAGGGATCAGCTCCACATTCATGTTTTGATCCGTCAGATTGGTGACACGATAATCAATCAGACACAGCTCCAGCTTCGATATGCTGAGGAAGCGCTCGGTTTCAATTCGAACCTGTCCATTTACCGTAAATGAGCGACGAAGAATACCTTCCTTCATGTCGAGCTCTTGATAGAAATCAGTTACTGTATCTGTATACAGATCGACTTCAGCACCGTTGATAAGAACACGGATCCCGATAAAATTCATGGCATTGATTACTTTGCCGAAATAGTGCGGATAGCCATTTTTCCACCAGCCGACCTTCGTCTTATCCGGGAACCATACACCGGAAATGTAAGTACCTTGATGATGATCACCGGAATACTTTTCTTCAAAATTACCACGCATTCCCATATAGCCATTACCGATGGAAGTCATGCTCTCCTGCAAGCGCAGGTCCTCTTTGTGAAGCTCCGTTGTGGAGATCTTCCAGGCATCAATATCAAAAATTCGTTTATATGACATTTGAATCCTCCTTGGGCAGCGTATAAGCACGCTATACCTATTTGGTTGGTTTAGAAATAATAAGATGAAACTTGAATCAATTTCATAAATCATAAAAAAGGTGAATTTGAAACTATATAGATAAACAAAATCGTTTTGATCTATATATACTCTTGATTGAAGCAGCCAAAGGCATTATGAAATTGATTCACTTAAGTGGTAATTATAAACTTGGCGCTTCTCTGTCAGCATATGTCGTAAGTCTTCATTTTACTTCAGAGTTCGTAAGCTTATACCCAAAATGTAAGTGTTATCATTTGATTGCGATTACAGTATATAGTGCAACCGGTTGCCCTGTCAATTAAAAAAACAGCCTGTATGAAAAAAAGCTGTCTGCATGAATGAATGCAAACAGCTTGCTCATGGTGTTTCAGCTTAGGATAGCTATTCATTTATTCTTGTACATGATGCACGCTCCACAATTCGGTGCGGCACGATAATATGCTTGGTCATTTCTTTCGGATCCTGAATCTTCTCGATGAGGCTCTTGGCGGCCTGGTAACCCAGCTTGAATATATCGATATCTACAGACGTGAGAGGCGGATTCATCATATCGGCAAGAGTTAGGTTATTGAAGCTGATCAGGGAGCATTGCTCCGGAAGACGTACCCCGATTTGCTGAAGCGTCCTTTGCAATGGCAGCGCGATAATATCGTCACCGACAATCATGGCCGTAGGTGGCGTATCCAATTGGAACAGAGAGGCAATATCGTCATTGGTGAACGATGTCCCGATCAAGTAACGGGAATCCCACTCCAGATTCAGTTCGCCAAGTGCGGCTTGATATCCGCGAACCCGTTCCTTGTGCACAGTCCTTGCTGTATCCGCTCCAACATAAGCTATCCGGCGATGGCCAAGCTCATAGAGGAATGTAACAACATCTTTCCCTGCTTGGAAATTGTCATTATCTACATGGGTTGTTTCGCTGACGTATTGCTGAGGCTTACCAATAACCGTGTAGGGGATTTTTTCGTGATGAAAAAAATCAACAACCGGGTCTTCGGGCTTGGAGTACAGGACGATAAAACCGTCCACCCGGTTAGCCCTCGTCATCATTCTTACACGAGACAAGAGCTCTGTATCATCTCTGCCGGTCACAATGGCCATTGTAAAGTTTTTTTCATTCGATAGTTCACTGATGCCCCGAATGCTCTCAAGAAAAAACGGATTTTGGAATATAGATACATCCGCTTCAGGCATAATAATGCCTAGGGACTGCGTCATCCGGTTGGCCAAGCTTTGCGCCGAATAATTGGGTTCATATCCAAGCGCTTTCATCTCTTTGCGAACCCGTGCCTTGGTAGCCTCACTAATCTTGGGGCTGTCCTGAATGACCCGGGATACGGTGGAAGTAGCAACATTGGCTCGTTTAGCAATATCTTTAATTGTTACTGCCATCGCTGAATCTCCTTTTAATTTGCGTTATTCTGATGTATTTATCATACACACACCTAGACATATAAAACAATGCAGGAGGAATAAAAAAATTGGCAAGTTAAAAAAATGGGTTGCAAAATGAAAGCGAATGATTTTATAATAGCACTGCAACCGATTGCACTAAAGTTGCACGATCTTGCAATAACTCCTTTTCAAAAGCCATGGCACATTTTTAAGGAAGATGTAATCGCTTTTTTATCAATCACTGTGTCACCGGCTTTATAAACATAGGATTTTGTAAGGGATTTCTGAATGCGATATCAACAAAGAACAAGGCGTTCAGACCATGCTGCACAATAAAAAACACAAGAGGTAACGCATATGAAAAAACTTCTGTCTTTTGAGTTTTGGCAAAAATTCGGTAAAGCCTTGCTAGTCGTCGTTGCCGTTATGCCGGCTGCAGGGATCATGATTTCGCTTGGCAAAGTGATCGCGATGTTTGCGGAAAATATCGCATTCCTTGTCACTGTCGGTGGTGTCATGGAGAACCTCGGCTGGGGGATTATTAACAACCTTCATATCTTGTTCGCTGTCGCGATCGGTGGATCGTGGGCTAAAGAAAGAGCAGGAGGGGCGTTTGCGGCACTTATCGCCTTCATTCTGATCAATATTACAACCGGTACCATACTTGGCGTATCCAATGATATGCTGAGCCAGGAAGGTGCAACCACTACGACGCTGTTTGGTCAAATGATTACGGTAGATGGTTACTTCACCTCTGTACTTGGTGCTCCTGCACTGAATATGGGTGTATTCGTCGGTATAATTTCTGGTTTCCTTGGAGCCGTTGTGTTCAATAAATATTATAACTATCGTAAGCTTCCAGAAGCGCTGGCCTTCTTTAACGGTAAACGGTTCGTTCCGTTTGTTGTCATTCTATGGTCCGTTATTGTTGCGGTAGTGATGGCAGCATTTTGGCCGTTTATTCAAACCGGAATTAACAGCTTCGGTAAATGGTTAGCGACTTCAGGTGAGTCTGCTCCATTCATTGCCCCATTCCTGTACGGAACGCTGGAGCGTGTGCTGCTGCCATTCGGGCTTCACCACATGCTGACGATTCCAATCAACTATACAGAGCTTGGCGGAATTTACACGGTACTCACTGGCGGCAATGCCGGCGGTACGGTTGCTGGACAAGATCCACTATGGCTCGCTTGGGCAAGTGACCTTGCCAATCTGCATGGATCGGATCCAATGGCGTATCAGCAGCTTATGGACACCGTAACACCAGCACGCTTCAAAGTAGGACAAATGATTGCAGGCGCTGGTATTCTGATGGGTATTGCACTTGCAATGTATCGCAGAGTGGATAAGGACAAGCGTTCCAAATACAAATCCATGTTCTTGTCTGCCGGTCTTGCGGTATTCCTGACCGGAGTTACAGAGCCGCTTGAGTTTATGTTTATGTTTGCTGCACCTGTACTTTACGGTGTATATGCGGTCATCACTGGCCTTGCCTTTGGTATGGCTGATATTATTGACCTGAGACTTCATTCGTTTGGTATGATCGAGCTGCTGACTAGAATTCCGCTGTCGATCAATGCAGGCCTTGTTGCCGATATTATTAACTTTGTCATTACAACGGTTGTATTCTTTGCAGGTTCTTACTTTATCGCTTACTTCATGATTGGGAAATTTAAGATGGCTACACCAGGACGGCTTGGGAATTATACGGATGAAGAGTCCGATAAAACAGCTGCTACTGCAGAAGCTGCGGGAGAGAACATTCCTGCTGCTGCAACCGCTGGAGATGATCTCCCTGCTCAAATCATTGCCACGCTCGGCGGCCCATCTAACATTGTCGATGTGGATGCCTGCATGACTCGTTTGCGAATTACAGTTAATGATGTGAATGCAGTGGGTAATGAAGAGGAATGGAAGAAGCTCGGGGCTCTTGGATTGATCAAGAAGGATAACGGAATTCAAGCGATCTATGGTCCAAAAGCCGACGTTCTGAAGTCCGACATTCAAGACAGACTAGGGTGATTACATTTTGAAGATTCTAACGTTGAACACGCATGCCTGGATGGAGGAGGATCAGCTGACCAAGATGGATCAGCTGGCCGAATTCATTCGCACAGAGGATTTTGATATCGTTGCGCTGCAAGAAGTGAATCAGTCACAGCGTGAGGCACCGTTATCTGATGACGATCTGTCTCCGTTCTATGTTACAGACGATCAAGCGTTGGTGAAGGCCGACAATTATGCACATGTACTGCGCGAACAGATCGGTCAAGCATATTACTGGACGTATATTCCGATCCATGTAGGATTTGAGAAGTATGATGAAGGGCTAGCTTTCTTATCGAAGACTCCGATCCTTGATGCTTTTGAAGCCTATGTTTCCGAAATGAGGGACTATGAGAATTACCGTACCCGCAAAATATTAGGGATCAAAACGGTCATCTCGGGAGAAGAAACCTGGTTTGTGAATGGTCATTATGGCTGGTGGCATGATGACGAATCCTTCAGAGGACAATGGGATAATTCACTGGATGTGCTCAAGCAGAAGGTGAAGGGTCAGCCGGCATTCATTATGGGTGATTTTAATAATGCAGCCCATCTGGAAGGCGAAGGCTACGATTATGTTACACAGAGCGGGTGGCATGACTGCTACGAGCTGGCAGAAGAGAAGGATGAGGGCTATACCGTTGTCAAAGCCATCGCCGGCTGGGAGAATAATAAGCAGAAGCTGCGTATTGATTATGTATTCAGTAATCGTAAGCTTGCAGTTAAGTCCTCCAAGGTTGTTCTTGATGGCAAAGACAGCCCGATCGTCTCTGATCACTCCGGTGTTTCTGTAACCATATAATTGGTTTTTGCAATGTAAACTGATAATTAAAGAAGCACACGTTTCTGCAAGGAAGATCTGCAGAGCGTGTGCTTTTTTATGTGATGCGCTATGAATCTAACTTAATTATAGAGCTTATATGTCAGATGGCTTGATGGAATTGGCTGGTGAACAGCTTGTAATAACGGCCTTCCGGTCCGATTGCGAGCAGCTCCTCATGAGTTCCTTGCTCAACAAGGCATCCATTCTCCATGTAAAGAATACGGTCGGCATCTTGAATCGTACTGAGACGGTGAGCAATTACAAAGCTGGTTCTGCCTTGCATCAACGTCTTCATCGCTTCTTGAATATACATCTCGGTTCTAGTATCGACACTGCTCGTGGCCTCATCCAATATCAGTATAGCCGGATTCGCAAGTATAGCTCGAGCGATCGTGAGCAGCTGACGCTGACCATGACTTAGGTTGCCGCCTTCTGCACTAAGCTTCGTATCGTAGCCGTCCGGTAATCTGCGGATAAATGGATCGGCATTTGCCATTACGGCTGCCTGCTGGATCTCTTCATCTGTTGCATCCAATCTGCCAAAGGCGATGTTATCTCGAATCGTTCCGGAGAACACATGCGCATCCTGCAGCACCATACCGAGCTGCTTGCGAAGATTCTTCTTATCCAGCGAACGAATTGATCTGCCATCCACTAAGATATCCCCGCTCGCTGTTTCGTAAAAGCGGGTAAGCAAATTGACGATGGTCGTTTTGCCTGCTCCAGTCGGTCCAACAAGGGCGATCTTCTCTCCGGGATGAGCTTCAAAGCTGATGTCCGTTAGAATCGGCTTCTCCGGTTTGTAATGGAAGCTTACTTGATCAAACTTAACAGAGCCTTGGATATTTGTAGGGGTCTTGGCGTGATCCTGCTCATCCTCATACTCAGATTTCAGATCCATAATCTCAAATACTCGCTCAGCCCCAGCTACCGCAGATTGTATCAGGTTATACTGATTGGCAAGCTCTGAGATCGGTCGGCCAAACTGCTTGGAATAGTTCAGGAAGCTCACAACAATCCCGACAGACACCATCTCATTCTGAAACACCATCCATCCGCCTACAGCAGCAATAAGCGCAAAGCTTAAGTTATTGATGACATTCATGAAGGGGCCCATCATACCTGATACGATCTGAGCCTTAATTCCAACCTTGTTAAGCTGTTCGCTAATGTCCTTGAATCGTACGGTTTCTTGTTCTTCCCGCCGGTAGAGCTTGACGACCTTTTGACCGCTGATCGTTTCTTCAATCATGCCGTTTAACTGGCCGAGCTGCTGCTGTTGTCCCTTAAAATAAATACGGGTGTACTTCACAATCTGACGGGTTGAGATCAGGACGAGTGGAATGCTGATTAGTGCGACGAGTGTTAGCGGCACGTTCAGGCTGAGCATAATCACTAAGGACCCGATAAGGGTAACGAGACTGTTCAGCAGCTGAGTGACACTTTGATTCAGTGTGTTGGACACGTTCTCGATATCATTCGTCGCCCGGCTCATCAGCTCACCATTGTTCCGAGTGTCAAAGAATTGAACCGGGAGGTCCTGATATTTGCCGAAGAGATCATTTCTAAGATGAAGTACCGTTTTTTGCGATACACTGGTCATGACATATGACTGAATCCAGGTAACGATACTGCCTAACAAGTATAAGGCCAGCATAATCATGCATAAACGAATTAGTCCTGTATAATCTCCAGGAACAATATAATCATCGATCGCCACCCCGATTAAATAAGGTCCAGCCAAAGCGATGAGTGCGCTTAGTATGGTGAACAGGTAGACGATAAGCAAGGCAGACCGCTGCTTGTTCAGATAATTCCATATTCGCTTGATGGTTGCAGCTGTATTTTTGGGTCTTACTTTGATGGAGCCGGCGGGCTGTCCGCCTGCAGGCCCTCGGGGTCCCGGCCCAGGCATGGCAAAAGCAGGTTTGTTCAACGGCTGCTTATCAGACATAAGATGATTCCTCCTTACGCTGAGAGCGATAAATATCCTGATAGACTTGGCTCGTCAGCATCAGCTCTTCATGAGTACCCATGGCAGCGATGGCCCCTTGGTCCAGCACAAGAATCTGATCTGCCCGCATGACGGATGAGATCCGCTGAGCAATAATCAGCCTTGTCGTATTCTTCATTTCGGTCTCTAGAGCCTGCTGAATTCGAGCCTCCGTCTTCAAATCTACTGCACTGGTGCTGTCATCCAGAATTAATATGGAAGGATTGGTGAGGAGTGCTCTGGCTATAGATATCCGCTGCTTTTGTCCGCCGGACAAATTGATCCCCCGTTGTCCAAGCTGTGTATCATATCCATGCTCCAGCTGCTGGATAAATGGATCAGCTTCAGCAGCCGTTGCCGCCCGCAGGATATCATCTTCGGAAGCATCCGGATTTCCATAGCGGATATTATCCCGAATCGTACCGCTGAAGAGAAGAGCCTGCTGCATGACCATGGCTACTTCCTGTCTGAGGTAGTTAAGATCAAGCTGCTGGACATTCACACCGTTCACCAGAATTTCTCCACTGCTAGCCTCATATAAACGCGGAATCAGACTGACGAGCGAGGATTTTCCTGATCCTGTAGCCCCGAGTATGGCCAGAGTCTCTCCTGGCTGAACCGTGAAGCTGATATTTCTTAATGTAAGGTCACCGCCATTAGAGCTGTAGGCAAAAGATACATCTTTGAATTCAACACAGCCGCGCTTAGCTTGATCTGGATCGACAGGAGCTGAAGGATTCATGATTTCGGATTGGGTCTCCAGCACTTCATTTACCCGATCAGCCGATACTTTGGCACGCGAGACAAAAGCGAGCATGTTACTTAGCATCAGCATGGACATCAGCAGCTGGGTCACATAATTGATAAATGCAATCAGCTTACCGATCTCGAGCCCGCCGCCCCAGTGCTGCAAGCCGCCAAACCATAATACGGCAACAATGCTGAAGTTAAGAATGAGCGTCATCAGCGGCATGTTAAGTGCCATCAGTCGATTGGCGCGAATCGCCGCGTCGGTATATTCCTCATTTGCGTTGCCGAATCTTTGCTGCTCATGACCTTTACGAACAAATGCCTTGATTACACGAATGCCGGATAAATTCTCCTGAAGCACCGTATTAACGCTATCCAGCTTGGCCTGCATTTTGGTAAAGAGCGGGAAAGAACGCTTCATCAATATAAAAAGGATGAGAAAGAGTGCAGGTACGGATACGAACAATATCGTGGTCAAGCTTGGACTGAGCAGTATAGCCATTACAAGGCTGCCTACCAGCAGCAGCGGCGTCCTGACAAAAGTACGAAGGATCATCTGCACAAAGGTTTGGAGCTGAACAACGTCATTCGTCAGACGGGTAATAAGTGATCCTGTTTTCAGCACATCCAGATTGAGAAAGGAGAAGGATTGAATACGTTCAAACAGTTTAATTCGCAGATCCTTGCCAAAGCTCTGGGAAGCGATACTGGAAAATATGCTGCACCCCGCGCCGCCAATCAGCCCGATCAGTGCTACTCCAATCATCAGCAGTCCCGTATCCCGGATATGGGCAAGATCGTTTTTCATAATGCCTTCATCAACGATGCTCGCCATTAGTCGCGGCTGGAGAAGATCCATGCATACTTCAAGCAGCATTAGAAGCGGAGCAAGGATGCTGGCCGCAAGATAAGGCCTCAAAAATGGAAGCAGTCTGGACATAAAATTCACCTTTCAATGTGTTTTAAAATCGTTATTTTTTTCTAATTATACTGAACTGCTGTTAACTTATACGATATATCGTTATTTGTCAATTGACTCTTTCCTGTTTTTAATTAACAGGATCCTTTTGTGCAAATTCAGATTCAGAATGGGGATATGTCTTCAAGTAGGTTGTATGGCTCACTATATATTGGATTAATGAAAATATAATTTCTATAAACATTAAAATAAGCGTTTACACAGTAATAAAATTAGGTTTATTATGGATACATAGTTTGATGATTCAATTCAATGGATTTATTATTTTATTAATTCAATTGGAGGTAATTACATGGTTAAAGTCGTTGTACATACGGATGTTCGAAAGAGTCAGATTAACAAAAATATCTATGGTCAATTCTCGGAGCATCTGGGACGCTGCGTATATGAGGGCATCTGGGTGGGTTACGATTCACCGATACCGAACACGGATGGGATTCGTAATGATGTAATTGGAGCACTTAAAGAATTGCGGGTTCCTGTGCTTCGCTGGCCGGGTGGCTGCTTCGCCGACGAATATCATTGGCAGGACGGAATCGGTCCTTATGAGAACCGTCCTCGGATGCTGAATACACATTGGGGTGGAGTAGAAGAGAATAATCATTTTGGCACACATGAGTTTATGCGTTTGTGCGAGCTGATCGGAGCCGAGCCTTACATCTGCGGCAATGTGGGAAGCGGGACCGTTTATGAAATGCAGCAATGGGTCGAATACATGAATAACGGGGGTCAATCCCCGATGGCGAGTCTGCGGGCACAGAACGGAAGAGAAGAGCCGTGGAATGTGAAGTACTTTGGTGTCGGCAATGAAAGCTGGGGCTGCGGCGGTAATATGAGACCGGAATACTACGCGGATCTGTATCGTCGTTATGCGACGTATGTACGTAACTACACTTCCGAGTCGGTTTACAAAATCGCTTGCGGACCGAATACAGCAGATTACCACTGGACGGAAGTGCTCATGCGGGAAGCGGGCAAATTTATGAATGGGCTGAGCCTTCATTATTACACAACCGGCACAGGCATCTGGGAGAAGAAGGGCAGTGCAACCGGATTTACGGCAGAGGATTGGTTTACTACTTTAAAAGCTACATTATATATGGAAGAGCTCATTGTTAAGCATTCTGCCATCATGGATAAATATGATCCTGAGAAAAAGGTAGGTCTCATCATTGATGAGTGGGGCACATGGTTTGAGGTTGAGCCAGGGACCAATCCGGGCTTCCTGTATCAGCAAAATACACTGCGCGATGCACTTGTAGCAGGTATTAATCTTAACCTGTTCCATGAGCATTCTGATCGTGTCCAAATGACGAACATCGCGCAGATCGTTAACGTGCTTCAGGCGATGATTCTGACAGAAGGTGCAAATATGGTACTTACACCGACGTATCATGTGTTTAACATGTTTAAGGTGCATCAGGACGCACATCTGCTGCAAACCCATTATGTGAGCCCTTCCTATTCCAATGGAACAGATGAGATTCCGCAGCTGAGCATCTCCTCATCGGTAGATGCGAATGGACATATTCATGTCTCTGCTTGTAATCTCAGCCATGCGGATTCCCTTACGGTAGATTTGGATCTGGTAGGCTTAAGCGGAGTAGAGATCAGTGGTCAAGTACTGACAGCAAGCGAGCTTGATGCTCACAATTCCTTTGGCAGCCCAGAGCAAGTAGCGCCAAAAGTATTGGAAGGAATCACTGTAGAACAGAACTCGGTGCGATTCTCACTTCCTGCCGCTTCCGTGGCGGTGATTAAGATCGTTTCTTAAGAAAGGGTGACTTCCAAGATGGCGACGAGATCTGAAACGGAGCTCTGCAAGGGCTGTACCGCAAGCGTTCATGTCAGTGCATCTGAACTGGAGCAGCTGGAAGAGGCTTATACCGAGAGCAATACAGGCAAGGAGGAAGCCGGCCGCGAGCTATACCGAGAGCGCCTTGCTGCATGCAGGAGCTGTGACGGCTTCATGTATGGAACGACCTGCCGATATTGCGGCTGTCTCATTCCATTGAAGGCGAAGGTGCTGGAGGCGACATGTCCTTATCCGTTTGAGCCTAAGTGGGAGAGGTAAATACAGGCCAAGGGAAGCGTCGAGGGCCGGCTCTTGGGTGCTTCGTCAACGAATGCTCAAGTACGATCGTTCTTGGCCTGGAATGATAGGATTGGATTTTAAGATGTAATCATTCCAGGCCAAATACGAACGCTGGCGCTTCTTCCTCTGAGCATTTCGTTTCCTTCGCATATGAGCCGGCTTGAAAGGGTGCCCCCACCTATCCGAGGAAGTGGGGGAGAGTAAATAGGTCCGATACTGCATTGCTTGGCGAAGCAGAGGTCGGACCTTTTTATTTTGAGTTGGACCTGCTGTAGAAGGCTCCATCAACGAATGCTTGGGTTCGATCATTTTGCCATTGGTGATTCTTGACCCTCATCATTGGTGAATGTACATTGATGAGGTTTCAAAACCACCTTTTGAGTTATGAAATGATGCAAATAATACAAATTAACCTATAATAAAGGTGTAGTGCCTTTTCCAGATCATTATTTGAGAGAGGTGTTCGATGTGAAGATAGCTATGGTAGTGTTCAATGGCATGACTTTTTTGGATTTTATCGGTTTTTATGATGTAATCTCCAGATTAAAATCTTGTACAGAAACGAATGACACCACATGGGACATATGCGGAGTTCAGCAGGAAGTTAGTGATGAGCATGGAATGACGGTGAAGGTCACGAAAGTAAAACCCGATTTAAAGGATTATGATATGGTATTTGTTCCCGGGGGATCAGGAACAAGAACCCTCCCATCCAATGATGAGTTTATGAATTGGTTTAAAGGAGCGGCAGACACGAAGTTCAAGGTATCCGCCTGTACAGGCTCGTTACTGCTCGGTGCCGCTGGGTTTCTGACAGATAAGAGAGCGACAACACATCCTTTCCATTATGATCTGCTTGCTCCTTATTGCAAAGAAGTCGTTAAATGCCGGCTGGTACGGGATGGACATGTCATTACCGGCGGAGGGGTAGCCGCTTCCATTGATCTTGGTCTGTATGTGCTGGGTCTCTTTGTTCCAGATGAACAGGTCCAGCAGATCAGAAAGCAAATGGATTACCCTTATAGACAACGCGATATCGTAACGGCTTAGCATTCCAATCAAAAATGGTGCTGATTAAAAACTAGGAATGAACACCTCTTTTGTACAAGCAAAGGAGGTGTTTTTTTATTTTAAAAAGTGATCTGGAACGAGAATGGGAAATCCAGTAAAATGTGAGGATAAAGCAGAGAAAGAAGGTATATTCATGTCATTTGAACAAGTGCTGGACAAAGGCTACGTCAGGCTGGTGAATCATATGGGCTCTGACCTGACCATTGTCAACGCGGCTAGAGTATCCTATGCGAAGGAGTCTACCACATTATCAGATCGAGATGTCCGGCTTATTCAGTTTCTGGCAAGGGAGGGACATACCTCTCCGTTTCGGCACGTGATGCTTCAGTTTGAGGTTTATGCCCCGCTCATGGTAGCCAGACAGTGGTGGAAGTATGTTATTGGGTCTAGTCATATGGAAGGAACAGGCGATAGTATGGAGGCCTGGAATGAATCCAGCCGCAGGTACATAACAGAAGAACCGGAATTCTACATTCCACAACATCATGAGTGGAGGAGTGCACCGGAGAATTCTAAGCAAGGCAGCGGAGCACCGCTAACGACCGAAGAAGGAACGAAGCTGACTCAGGAGTTAATAGATTACATAGAGCTGGGGGTACAAAAATATGAGGAAGCACTTAAGAGAGGGGTGTGTGCCGAGCAGGCCAGACTGTTCTTGCCTTCATACGGAATGTACATCCGCTGGTATTGGACGGCATCTCTTCAATCCGTGTGTCATTTCCTGAACCAACGTCTGATGCATGATGCTCAAAAAGAAATACAGCTGTATGCCAAAGCCATTTTGAATTTATGTGAACCCCTTTTTCCGTATGCACTTAAAGAGATGGTTGACCTGGACAGCATAACAGTGGAGGAAGCTTAATATGATTGAATTTCGTAAGATGGTAATAGAAGACTATGAGGAGAGCTTCGCTCTTTGGAATAGGACAGAAGGGATGGGACTCAGTAGTGCGGATTCCAGGGAGTCTATACAGCTGTACCTCGAGCGGAATCAAGGCTTCAGTCAGGTAGCGGTGAACAATGGAAGGATCATTGGAACACTGCTCTCCGGTCATGACGGAAGAAGAGGATATCTGTATCATTTAGCAGTGGAGCCTGGATTTCGGGGACAATCCATTGCCAAAAATTTAGTTCGCCATGCTATAGCATTACTGCGGGAAGCAGGCATACAGCGTGCGCATATTATGGTGCTCGACTCGAATGAGGCGGGAAAGGCTTTTTGGTCTCGTATGGGCTGGACCGGGCGTGACGATGTTCTTCTTCGTTCTTCTGACACGGATGTAGAATGATGCTGCTGAACAGGAGGCGTGCAGAATGATTCAATCGGACTTGCATAGTTATTTATTTGCCATAGCACAAGAGAAGTCAGAGAGCATAAAGAATCATGTGCCTGATATTAAAGCGATTGCTGTTACAGGTTCAGTTGCTTCCGGGTTTGTCTATCCTTCCTCAGATATTGATATTATCGCCTATGTAGAAAACACCATTTCTGATCAGTTAAAAAAGTATGTAGATCAAGATCTTCAGATCTGTCAGGGCAAGATCATAGCTGTAACGGAAGAAGTTCTGGCCGTCAATTATTGGGTGCATCAGATCAAATGTGAAGTCGTATATTTCTCTGAAAGATTTGTCTGTCGTAAGCTGGATTCATTGCTAGAAGATTATGATATTAGTTTGAACACTCATACGGTTGCGACTGGCCTCCTTAAGGCTAGAACATTATATGATCCTGTGGGATTAATCAAAGGCTGGAAGGCTAGGCTGAGTCAATATCCAGAGGAACTTGCAACTGTTTTAATAAAATCAAATCTCGATTTTTTCCCCGAGCCCGTGCTTAAAGCATCCTATATGGAACGAAGTGATCATTTATACGTAATAGAAGGGAAGCTTCGAAACCAAGATAAGCTGCTGTCCATTTTGTGCGGATTAAACCGAATGTATCATCCGGGAAAATGGAAAAGTGTGCGGCAAATTTATGAGCAGATGAGCATCAAACCAATTAACTTGGAACATCGGATGAATATGGTGTGGCAGCTGCCTATGGAAGAGTCCATCGAGCTGCTGTCGGAGCTCATTTACGAAACATTGGATTTGATTAGGATACACATGCCCGATATAGATATAACAAGCGTTATAAATGATTAACAGAGGTTCTGGTAATGGCAGCTTCATGCTAAAATGGAGTTATCGCCTATGCAGTTATCCAGTAGATAATTGACGGCAAAGTTCAGCAAAGAGCTCCTCTAACTTAAGCAGTGAAAAGGAGGGTGCCTATGGATGTGGAGAATCTTGTGGTGTTTAGCTTTGTTGGGGTTATATTTATCATTCTAGGACTATTCATGCGAATCAGACCTCCTAAACGAATGAACCACATTTATGGTTATCGGACGAATCGTTCCATGAAAAGTGAACGCATGTGGAAGGAAGCCAATCGTTATAGTGCAGTCTGGATGGTCGGAATAGGTATCTTCTATATTATTATCGGTTTGTTTGTATCCAGGTTTGTTCGCGGTATGGAGGGCTTTGGCATTCTGGTCGGACTTATGCTGATGTTCAATCTGCTCCTGTTTGTGGTCGTCGAACGCAGACTGAAGGAATTAGAAGATAGAACCTACTAAATGGAGGAACAATATGTCAGTTACGACGATATACATCGTAAGGCACGGACAGACAGAATGGAACGTGCTGGGCAAAATGCAGGGACATCAAGACTCGCCGTTAACGGAGCTCGGAATCCGTCAAGCACGCTGGCTCGGTGAAGCGCTCGTTGAGGAGCCTATTGATGCAATCTACACAAGCTCAAGCGGCAGAGCAGTTCATACTGCAGAGCTGATCCGCGGCGGCCGCGAGATACCTATGAATCTAACGGATAACTTGAGGGAAATGAATCTGGGGCTATGGGAAGGCCGAACCGGAGACGAGCTGAAAGTGGAGGAGCCGGTGAAGTACCAGCAATATTGGGAGGAACCGGAAGTGTTCGCTGCAGACGGTGGAGAAACCTACATCGAAACGATGACCAGAGCGCAGCAAGAACTGAAGCATATTCTAAACGTAAATCAGGGAAAGACGATTCTTATCGTAACCCATACGGTAGTGGTTAAGCTGCTGATGACATGGATCGAGCAGCGCTCGCTTGATACGTTATGGGATTTGCCTTATATTCACCCTGTTTCCCTGTGCAAGATTGTATTTGATGAAGAGAACAAGCCTGAAGTCATGCTTCATGCGGATATTTCACATTACCCTGAGACAGCCGGAATGAATGGTACCTAGATAAAGGAGCAGATGCAATAGTGCACTGCTTCTTTTTATTTAGTATCTCAGCAATTGAATCAATTTCATAATATGAAATTGATTCAAGCAATTACATAAAAAAATAAAAATAAATTTTGAAAAAATCAAACTATTCCCTGACCAGGCTTGTTATTATATTTACGAATGTCTTTTACTGTAGGCATGGATAGAACGGGTTTGAGAGAAGCTATGTATGGTGTGGGACAAAAGGACCCGATTTTCATTCAGTCGCTTTGTATTTAAGGAGGAATAGTGATGATGATATCCTATGAACATGAATCGATTCAATATCACACAACAACAGGGGGAATAATCATTCACGAAGGCAAAGTGCTGCTGCAAAGAGAACGAAACCAGCCTTATTGGTTTTTGCCTGGAGGCAGTGTAGAGGCTGATGATTCTCCGGAGTACACGATTGGTAAGATGATATATGAATGGCTTGGTGTGCCTGTCATCAGTGAACAGCAGGTATGGCTGATCGAGAATGTGATTGAATTGCCGATCTCTCCGACGATACAAATTCATGAGTCAGGAATGTTTTTCCTGTTAGAGCTTCCCCTTAAGCATCCGATCTTCAAAAAGACATGCGAGTTTGCAGGAGCGAACAAAGATTACGTGTACAAATGGATTCCGCTGGATGAATTAGAGCGGCATTGGGTTGTGCCTGAATTTGTTGTTCCTGAGTTGAAAGATATTAATACTGCCAATGGCATCAAACATATCGTGAGCTGAGCGAAGTATGAAGAACAGTGGCCTAGACTTGAATCGTATTATATTTATTGGGCGTTCATATGAAGAATATGAACACATGTTTCAAATTTCTAACGATGACATTGCATCAAAGCGTATTTTGGATTGTCCAGGCGGAGCTTGTTCCTTTACGGCTGTTGCGAATCAACGTGGAGGTAAGGCGAAATCCGTGGACATTGCCTATGCTTATTCATGGGATATCCTGTATGCCAAAGGCAAAGAAGATATCAAACATGCGATGGAGCAAATGTCTAAGGCTCAGGATCAGTACAAATGGAATTATTTTTCCAATTTGGCCGATCTCTTAGACCATCGAACCCATGCTCTTGGCTTAAGTACAACAGATAGGCGAGCAAATCCAGAGAATTACATAGAGGCGGCACTTCCTCAGTTACCCTTTCAAGATAAGCAGTTTGATCTGATATTAAGTGCACATTTTTTGTTCATGTATGGTGAGCGTTTGTCTCTTCAATTTCATCTAGATACATTACAAGAGATGATGAGAGTGGCTGAAGAGGAAATTCGGATTTATCCCATTATTCAGCTGGATGGCAGGAGATATCCATTACTAGATGAAGTCCTTTCATATGTAGATAGAGAAGGATGGACGAGTGAGCTAGTTAATGTATCTTACGAATTTCAGCGTGGAGCGAACCAAATGCTTAAATTATCTAGGTGATAGGTCATATAAGGACACTCGAGTTCAATAACTTCTGGAACTTAGGTGTTCTTTTTTTTGCATCCAAGGCTGTAAGAAGGTATTGTAGATAATAACGCGTTAGGGAATGATATGGAGGAAAATATGGCGAAGCAAAAGTATTATGTGGTATGGGAAGGAAAAACACCCGGGATCTATACCAGCTGGCCAGCATGCCAGCAGCAGGTGAACGGAGTGACCGGTGCAAAATATAAAGCATTTGAATCCAAGGCAGAGGCTGAAAAAGCTTATACAAGCGGATGGAAAGGCATATGGGGTAACACCGCGGGCAAATCTCAAGGCAGTGTCAGCAGCAAGGGGGCATCTGCTGAGGCAATTGCCTCTGAAATCGATTACGATAGTATATCTGTGGACGTAGGAACAAGAGGCAATCCCGGACCGATGGAGTATAAGGGTGTAGACACCCGGACAGGAGATGTCTTGTTTAGTGTGGGTCCTATTCCGAATGGGACGAATAATATTGGAGAGTTCCTTGCCATTGTACATGCTCTGGCGTATTTACAGCAGCAGGGCAGCAGCAAGACTATTTATAGTGATTCTGTGAATGCAATGAAGTGGGTCAGGCAGAAGAAGGCTGCAACGACACTGAAGCGGGATACTTCCACCCAGCAGATTTGGGATATGATTGATCGGGCCGAGAAATGGCTTGCCACTCATACTTACAATAATAAAATACTGAAGTGGGAAACCAAAGCGTGGGGAGAGATTAAGGCCGATTACGGAAGGAAATAGCCGTGCATTTGCCTTACATCTAGCAATAATTAGAAAATTGTATTTAGCACAGCGATGGAGGATGTTACAATCATGACCTATAAAGTAGTATTTTTTGATATCGATGGAACATTAGTTAATGATGAGAAGGTAATACCACAAGATACGATCGAGGCGATCAACGAATTGAAGGCCAAAGGGACAGATGTCTTTATTGCGACCGGAAGAGCACCTTATTATTTTACGAAATACATGTCCCAGCTGGGTATTGACTCCTTCATTAGTCTTAATGGATCTTATGTTGTTTATAAAGGTGAGATGATATATTCACACCCTATTCACACAAATACGCTTGAGAGACTAGAGAACAGTGCCCTGTCGCACAATCATCCCATTGTCATGCAGGGAGCAGAGGCTGGATTCTCCAATATGGAGCTTCACGAGTTCATAGCCGCTTCCTTTCAAACGCTTCAAGTTGAAGTACCGGGGTACAAGACAGGTTACTGGAAGGAAGCACCAATCTACCAAGCACTCTTATACTGCCAGGAGCATGAAGAGCATTTGTACACAGCAAAGGAAGCAGGTTATGACGATCTTCATTTTGTCAGATGGCATAAGTACGCAATGGATGTCATTCCGGCGGGGGGCTCAAAGGCCAAGGGAATCGAGGCTGTTCTTAAGCATATCGGACGATCCAAGGAAGAGGTTGTTGCCTTTGGCGATGGCTTGAATGATGTGGAAATGCTGTCTTATGTCGGACTTGGAATTGCCATGGGGAATGCGAACGATGAGGTTAAATCCTATGCCAATCATGTGACAAGCTCGGTAGACGAGAAGGGCATCCGTAGAGGACTGGAGTATGCAGGCTTGCTGTAATCTAACCCAATATGTTGAGATGAGAGAAGATGGATCCGAACAGGGATCCGTCTTTTTTTGTATTTTCTTACTCGTGAAAAAATTATGAATGCTATTTATTTCAGGTTACACAAGTCCTATAAGTAAACTCCATTTCTCATCACAATAAGACAGCAGGTAGCAGGTGTGTTTGCGTTTTTACTAAAAAATTTAACATATAAGGGGAGAACCATTACATGAAAAAGTGGATATATATGTTATTATGGTTGATAACCTTATTCATCTTCCTATGGGATTGGATTGAAAGTCCGCGTCCCTTCGACGATGCTGAGTTGGTAAGCAGGTTAACCGGAGCTCAAGCTGGAGATCGTATTGAATTAGAAGAACTAACCCCATTTTCTTGGGAAGAGCTGTACATATTCGGTCCTTATCTAGATCCTTCGTCAATTGATGTTCGCAATATGGATGAAGTGCCTGATGCTGTTCAATATTCAGACTCCATAACACTGCTTGTCTTTGTCCAGAATAACACAGCAATACGCTATATCGAGCTGTCACGTTCAGCTGGCGACTTTGAGATGGACTTGTACGAGCGAGCCATCAAGCAGAAGAGCGCTGTATTTATACGAAATAAAGACTCGAGGTTATGGAAGCTGGATGATTAGAGAATATCTCGAGAAGGAGGATGACCATGTTCTACGTCAACGCAAGAGCTTTTGTTGAGCGGGACAGCAAGCAAGGAACTGAGCTTGTTATTCAGAGCCGGAACAAACCCGGGCAGGAATGTCTTGAACTCCCTGGAGGCAGAATCGAGCTGTACGAACCGATTTATCAAGCGCTGATCAGGGAAGTGGAAGAGGAGACCGGGCTTAAGGTGACTCGCATTGAGGGCGCTTCCAAGCGAATCGACACGACCGGTATTAATCCTGACTTTGAAGTAGAGGTTGTCGAGCCCTTTTGTGCCCATCAAACAACGAAGGGCCCCATTGATTCGATAGGAATGTATTTTATATGCAAGGCGGAAGGAAAGCTCCTCGAAGCAGGAGATGAATCGCTGAACCCGGCCTGGATAAACGTAAAGAATATAGCCTCCATGATGGAACAGAATCCTCTTCAGTTTTCGGATATCGACCGGGCAGCCTTGATGTTCTATCTGAAGCATAGAGTCGTTCGTGATTGACTGTGGCTTATCGCATTTTATCGATTTTGTTTTGCTTTTCTGACACGGGCAGGGAAGCGATGCCGATCTTTCTTTAACTGTTCAATGAGATGTTTATCCGTCTTGTGTTTCTGATTATTGTTTCCTTTTTCACTCCAGATCTTGCTGTGCATAAACCAGGTAATCAACCCAATACAGGCGATGAACAAGAAACTGATCCAGAAACCGGGCCGGCTTGTGCTATGAAACAATGTTCCTGTTATGGCAAGCAGGATGAGAAGGATGCCACCGTATCTCTTGATCTGTCCAAATGTAGTAAGCTTCAGAAGCTTGCCGGCGGTGATAAGGATAAAAGTCCAGTTAAATAGAAGCATCAGGCCAGCGGCCGTAGTGACATATTCGTACAGTGTGCCTGGAAGCAGCAGTGCCAGAACGATGGATGCACATAGTGCTGCTGCAGTCATTCCAAACGAGTAAACCGGGAAACGCTTCTTCACCTTTTTGGCAAAAAGAGGAGGGGCGTCTTTGTCTTGTGCAAGCGTGATGAGCATGGTCGTTACCGCGTACAGGGATGCAACCATCGTAGAAAACCCAGCAACGATTAGGACCCCATTCATAATATGTGGTACAAAAGGAAGTTGATATGTGTCCAAAGCTTGGATAAAAGGACTTTCCTTCGTACCAAAACCACGCCATGGCGCGATGGATACGACCAGGAACAACGAGATAATGTATATGATCGCCAGCAGTAGGATCATCGTTCTGCCGGCTTTTGGCGCTTCTTTCGGCTCCTTTAATCGGAGTGCCATGAGCCCCATGACCTCAATTCCTCCAAAAGCATAGAACGAAAATAGAAGCGCTGCCCATGCGCCCGTCAGACCGTTAGGGAATAAGGTGCCGACAGATACCGGCATTTGCGGCTCTATGCCTCCCGACAGCCAGCCGAATAAGGCTGCAGCTCCGAGAACGATGAACATGAGGATTGCGGCGATTTTGATAACGGCTGCTACACTCTCCAGTGGATCAAACAGCTTATTTCCAATGATCACTACAATGAGTCCCAATATTGCAAATCCAGAAGCAAACATCCATACAGGAATTTGGGGGAACCAGAAACGGGAGAACAGGGAGAGTGCAGTCAACTGACTTCCCATAATGAGCAGCTCAGAGCACCAATAAGCCCAACCACTGCTGAAGCCTGCCCAGCGCCCATAGGCTTTTTTGGCATAGGATCGGAAAGATCCCTGTTCCGGTGAATTAGCGGTCATTTGTGCGAGCACATCGAATACACAATATGTTCCTGCGGCAGCCAGCAGAAAAGTCAGGAGAACAGAAGGTCCCCCTATTTTAATGGCAAGTGCAGAACCAAGAAAATATCCTGTACCAATGGTACAAGCTACTCCAAGCAGAGACAGCTGCCACCATTTAAGGTTTTGCCCGCTCTTGGCTTGATCGTTTGCGCTTTCTTTGCAGCTGCTCATCTAAGAAGCTTCCTCCTCCGTGTCACATATATTTTCTCAATCGTGTTTTAATATGGTGCTGGTGACGAGAAATGATACATGTATTTGTTTCATGTCTAATTTTCTCGAAAAGAAATAGAAAAAATGGTCTGAATCAATTGGCAAAATATTGTAATTCGTCTATGATAGAGCATAGGCAGGAAAATTCAGCAGTTTTCGGGAATGTTGTCGTTAAATCTTATACTGTCAAGAGGTGCGGCATCGTGCAACGGACAACCATGGTACGTATTCTTCTTATAACATACAGTTTGCTGCTCCTATATTTCATGTTTGCAGGCTTTAATCGCTCGGTCCACCTCGATTACCGCTATAATATGGTTCCTTTTCATACGATATCAAAATATTTGGCGAATGTGTCAGCACGTAATCTATTAGACACACTCATTAATTTAGTCGGCAATGTCGCCGTGTTCATTCCTTTTGGATATTTAATCCCCGCTGCCTTTCCGAGCAGGTGGAGCTTCTCCAAATTTCTATTGCTATTTACTGCACTTATTATCTTGCTGGAGACCGCTCAAATGCTGCTGAGAGTCGGAACAGGAGACGTTGATGATCTGTTCTTGAACGTCATAGGCGGATTGCTCGGCTATGAAATCTACCGTTTCTTCACAAATGAAGGTAATTAACCGATAAATGTAGTATTTACTTCGTCTTTCTAAACTTCGAAAAATAAAGAACGGATCATGCAACAAATCATGCTAAATCGCGTTTTTAATAGTAGATGATGTAAAAGGATGCAGGATGCTGGTGATTTTACAAGACGACCAAAAGGATGTGTGAGAGTTTGAAGAGGATTTTGCTGTTTATGTTGTTTTTTGTAGGGTTGTGGGTGCTTCCCGGTTTAAGTCATGCGGAGGATGGACAAGCGAGTATCTATCTGAATGACAAGAAGCTCGGCGGTTCAGACAGTTCCAAGGTTGAGATCATTAATAAATCAGTAATGATTCCAATCCGTATGGTTGCCGAAGAAATGGGATACACAGTCGGTTGGGAACAGAAGACAGGAACGGTCACAATACAGCAAAATGGCACCGTCATCAAGATGGTCATCAATGATAAGAATGCTCTGGTGGACAACCAGTCGGTTATTCTCGATAATGCGCCTGTCATCAAGAGCAAGACAACGCTTGTGCCGCTGCGCTTCGTAGGTGAGCAGTTTGGCTTGCATGTAGGCTGGGATAACAAGACGAAGACAGCTAGCTTGAAACAAATTACCGGTTCAGGAGGAGGAAGTCAGCCTCCAGCAGGATCGGGCAATGCGGGACAAGGCGAAGAGGGAACGATCAATCAAGGGCTTGCACAGATATCTGGGATTAGTTTCAGCGAGAACAGGCTGCTCGTAGCAACTAGCAGTACGGTCACCCCGAGAGTGTTTACCATGAGTGGACCGGATCGCATTGTCGTTGATCTACCGAATACGGAATTTGCTGCAAACTTTGGTAACGACCTGAATGCACAAGCATCGGGTTCCATACAAGTCACGGATTATCCGATGGTATCACAGATTCGATACGCTCTATTCAGTACAGATCCTTCAACCGTTCGAATCGTATTGGATATGAACGAGGTTACCGGATACAAGGTGACACAAGAGGGGAGCCTTCTGATCGTCGATTTGAATCACGATACGAATCATCCAGACCCTGTAATACCGGAGACGCCATTGCCTGAGACACCAGGAACGGGAACAGGTAATAATACAGGTTCAGGCAAAAAAATCATCGTTCTGGATGCGGGACATGGAGCGCATGATGGAGGAGCAGTTGGAATAACAGGTAAACTTGAAAAAGATTTTACCTTGTCACTCACCTTGAAAATTGAAGCTCTGCTCCAGAATATTTCGAGTATCGAAGTCATCATGACGAGAGATGGCGATACGTATCCGGAGCTTGTGGAGCGGGCAGAGATAGCGAATAATGCAAATGCAGATGTTTTCATTTCAGTTCATGCAAATTCGGTCGCGGGATCTCCTTCTGCCAGCGGCACCGAGACTTATTATAAGAAAAGTGAAGATAAAGCACTCGCGGATATTATTCATAAGCATATGATCAAGGCAACAGGGCTTAAGGATCGGAAAGTAAAATCAGCGAATTTATCTGTACTGCGGAACACAGATATGCCTGCAGCCCTTCTCGAGGTCGGTTTCTTATCGAATAAAGCAGAAGAAGCAATCTTGTTTGATGAGGACTTCCAGGACAGAGTTGCGCAAAGCATTGCAGACGGAATTAAAGAGTATTTGAAATTATAACTAATATAGCATTGGCTAAAAGGAGGCATCTGCTCACGAAGCAGATGCCTCCTTGCATTCGATTATATTCATTTATGTTGTTTAATAAAATGGATTCTATTATTTTCCAGATTGCGATATAATGGGTTGTGATATTGTGGAAAGCGAGGTGTAGTTCGTGGAACATCATACTTTTTATGAAGAATCATATTGGGGTACAGATGTACGGATCAGACAAACGACACAGGGCTCAGACACACTTGTTATCTTTCTCCCTGGACAGAACTACTCCTGTGAACTGCCCGTTCTGCATTATGCTGTTCAGAGCGCAATTGAACAAGGATTGGATGTATTGTTAATGGAATACGGGTTTCAAAGCGCTCGTGTTGCTCTTGAGCGCGAGCAGCGATCAATTCTTGAGGAGGAAGTATTAGAGACCGTGCAGCACTACAGTGAAGGTTACGACAAGCTGGTATTCGTAAGCAAGAGCTTGGGAACATTACTGGCAGGTTATGCTTCACAGCATATTGAAGCTCAGCACATTTCGCATCTATTTCTTACTCCGCTTGACGGTACGCTGGATTATATTGTACGTTCTTCAGGACTCGTTATTTACGGAACAAAGGATTCATTGTTCAGTGAGGAGAGCAGAGCTAAGCTGGAAGCATATGCCTCAACTCAATTGGATATTATTAAAATTGCAGATGCTGGCCATGGCTTGGAGGTAACAGACGTTAAGAAATCTGTAGCGCATTTAAGTCAGCTGGCAGGAGCTTATACCAATTTCTTTGATACAATTAAGAATTCAGCTTATTCATAAATAGAAGCAAATTATAAGAGGGAGCAGCCGGAATTCCGGCTGCTCCCTTTTGATAACCCTTTGTTTATTAACGTGCTTGATAGCGTTCGTAGGCATCCTGATTGATCTTGATGACCTCTTCAATTCCCATACCCTTAATCGTTTCTACAAACTGTTCAAAGTTCGTGAGGGGTTCGTCGCCTAAGATGAACTTGGTCATCATTTCATCCAGATAAGTGGTTACCTGACCCATAATCTGGGCTTCTTTTCGCGCCTCTTCCTCCGTTTTACGCAGAGTCGGAAGTGCCAAGGAGTAATCGGCCTCCATCCAGACCTTATTGGCTTCTTGCTGCTGCTCAAATGCCATCAGACCATCCAAATAACGTGTATCCTGATTCATCGGTCCATCCATAATGGACAGCGCATAACCAGCCAGTGCTTGATCGTAAGTCAAGCCATCTGGATTTTTAAGAATGGTATCGGTAAATTTAATGCTGTCACCCTCGACAGTATAGCTTTCACCTTCAATACCGAAGTTGAACAGATCGTGACCTTCAGGACTGTAATTGTAATCCATCCACTGTACGATGGCTTTAATTTTGTCTTCATCCGCAGAAGTTGTAATGGCTTCTCCATACGTGAGGACTTTCGTATCGAAACGGAAGGTACTGCGAGAGATGCCTTCAGCATCCTTAGGCCAAGGAGCTCCAACAAGATCGAATTCTGGATCATCTGCCATCAGATTAAGATACTTCGCCATACCGCTGAATACACCACCGTAATACGCCCCAGCTTGATGGTTGGTTATTTTATAGTCAAATGCTTTACCGTCATTGGTCATAATTTCAGGATCGATTAGACCTTCCGCATACCATTTCTGCATGGTCTCAAGGAAGTCTTTGAACCCTGGCTGAATGGGACCGTATTCCACCGTATCTCCGTTAAGCTGGAAACCGCCAAGAACCCCAAAGGAAGGTGCGAAGTCATACAATTTGCTCATATTGCCGGGACCCCAATTCGCAGTGAAGGGGAGCTCATCCTTCTTGCCATTGCCATTTGGATCCTCTTCCCGGAAAGCCTTCAGCACCGTGTACCATTCATCAATCGTTGTAGGCGTTTTCAAATTCAGTTTCTCAAGCCAGTCCTTACGAAGAACTATACCCGTCGTTGCATTCAGCTTTACTGCATCCGTACGAAGATAGGGGAACATGAAGATGGTCCCATCATCTAGTGAGATTTGTTTGCGGACAACCTCATCCTCTTCAATAATCTTCTTCAAATTAGGTGCATAGAGATCAATGTATTCATTCAGTTTGATAATTCTTCCGTCTGCGAGCAGCTTCTCTGGTCCTCCAGATACGTCAGCCCAGTTGTAATAGATTACGTCAGGCAGCTCATTTCCTGTAACGAGCAGGTTGAACTGGTCCTTTTGCTGTCCGAGGGGAGGATGCGTGAAGTTTACTTTGATGCCGGTTCTTTTTTCTTTCTCCTGATAAGCCTTCACATCTGTAAATCCGTTGCCAGAAGCAATCTTGGCATCATTTGCACGCCAATAGTTGATCGTCATCGGCTCTTCAACGATCGGAAGTGGTATTTCCGTAATGGCTTGCTCGCCTTCTTCAGGCGCAGGACCATCTGCACTCTCTGACCCTCCGCAGCCGGCTAATAGTCCCGTAGTCATCACCGCGGTTAACATTAAGGACAAGAACTTTTTCATATGAACCCTCCTTGATTATCTATAGATTAAAGCGGCAGCAAATAAGCGATGGGTATGCGCCAGCTTTATTCTTTAATGGCTCCGATGAGTGCTCCTTGAACGAAATATTTCTGTATGAAAGGATAGATCATCAGAATCGGAAGCGTAGAGATAATAATCGTTGCATATTTGATATTCTCACCGATTGCAAATCCGGTATCGTTCGCAGAACCCATGGCTTCTGTGCTATTGCTGAGCAAAATATCCCTCAGCACAATTTGAATCGGATACAGCTCCTGTGATCTTAGATAGAGAAGCGGACCCATAAAATCATTCCAGTGGTCTACCGCATAATACAGGGTCATTACAGCAAGAATCGGTTTAGATAATGGAACGACAATTTGCAGAAGAATTCTGAAGTCATTGGCCCCGTCAATTTTGGCGGATTCAATCAGTCCAAGCGGAATGTTCATGAAATTCGTACGCATGATGATAAAGTTGAACGTATTAATTGCTGCCGGAAGGATCATTGCCCATCTTGTATCCAGCAGACCTAAATTTTGAATAAGCAGGAAGGTTGGGATCATCCCTCCGCTAAAGAACATAGTGAATGTAATCAGCTTCATGAAGAAGCTGCGTCCGTATAAGTCAGGTCTCGACAGCGCATAAGCTGCTAGTGTAGTCATCACCAGGTTGAGGGCAGTACCAACAATCACATAGAACAATGTGTTTAAGTAACCACTGTAGATCTTTGGATTCTGGAACACTTTGGAGTAGGCCTCAAAAGATAAACCTTCAGGGATCAGCATGAGTGAGCGGCTGGCCAGCAGCTGTTCCGGATCACTAATGGAAGAGTTGAAGATGTAGAGCATCGGATACGCGCACAGCAGCATAATCAGAATGAGCAAGATATAGTTGATGCTGTCAAAAATATGTTCACCAAATGATTTTTTCATCTTATGCACACCTCTCTACCACAGACTGGTTTCATTAGCTTTGCGGCTGATATAGTTCGCGCCGAGTAAGAGGGCAAAGTTAATGATTGAATTAAACAAACCTATAGCAGTGGAGTAGGCTTGATCCCCAAGCAGCATCCCTTGTCTGTACACAAAAGTCGATATGACATCAGAGGTCTCATAAGTGGCTGCCGTCTGCATTAATAGAATTTTTTGAAAGTCTGCATTCATAATGCTGCCCATACGCAGGATGAGGAGCACGACAATCGTGGGCATAATACCCGGCAGCGTGATGTGCAGGAGCTGTCTCCAGCGGTTGGCACCGTCCATTTTGGCTGCTTCATACAGCTGAGAGTTAATTCCGGCTAGTGCTGCGAGGAAGAGAATGGATGCCCATCCTGCGCCCTGCCACACATTAGACAGAATGTACAGCGGTCTGAACATGTCCTTATCTGTGAAGAACATAATATGTTCAAAGCCAAAGAAGCCGCGGACGATGTTAAATAAGCCGCCGTCCAAAGAAGAGAAGGTCTTGAGCATACCAACGACAACGACAACGGATATGAAGTGAGGTAAATAACTGACCGTCTGCACTGCATTCTTGAAGTAGCGATTACGAACCTCATTCAGTAATAGTGCAAGAATAATCGGAGCAGGGAAACCGATTACGAGACTTAGCACGCTCAGAATTAGGGTATTGCCCATCAAGCGCCAGAAATTATAGCTCTCAAAGAACATCGTGAAATTCTCAAATCCAATCCAATTGCCGCCCATGATCCCTTTAGCAGGACTATACCCGCTCTGGAAGGACAGCAGTATTCCGTACATCGGTCCGTAACAGAAAATAAGGTAGAACAAGAGAACGGGAACAAGCATCAGATATACATATTTATTACGTATAATCTCTCTTTTTAAAAAGTGAAACTTGCTCTTGGTTTGTACGGTTTGTTTCACCGCCAAGGGATTATTCATTCCCATGGTTCAATTCCTCCCCTAGTTATGTACGACATTAAACTCAAATGAACCTTAATGAACAGGTCCGATGTAAATAGATACTAAATTCAAGCGCTTACATTGTCAATATTTTGTTTTAAACAAACTTAATGTAAATATTTGCGGAAGTGCATAAAAAGAGCGTAATATTCTACTACTTGATGGCATTGGGGTGTTTTTCAGAGGAAATACGGCTGCAAAAAAGTGATATAAGAGCAAAATTGTGTTCTTGCAGAATCAATTTCATAACTCACAAATTAGGAAAATAGGTTCGATATATGCTTGTTTAAAATAAATGGTTGCATGATGTGCTCTTATAACGACTATAATCTCTTCGCAGATCATAGGGGGTAGCGAGAGGGATGTATAAAAAAAGAGAGCGCCCGATGACCTGTGTCGGTCATGACGCTCTCTGCCGCTTGACTGGCTGATTATCGATTAAGCATGGCCTGGTGCAGCTGCTGCATGGCCTCTTCCAGCATGCTTCGAGGACAAGCCACATTCATTCGCATAAAGCCTTCGCCTTCCTTGCCGAAGTCTGTTCCACTGCTAAACACGAGTCCCGCCTTGGTCACGAGGAAATCAAACAGCTCCTTGTGCTCCATTCCCAGGCTGCGGAAATCAATCCATAGCAAATACGTAGCTTCAGGCATGGAAACCTGGCATTCTGGAATGTTAGTCTTGAAGAAGTTGATCACGTACTCGAGGTTACCATGAATATATTCAAGTGTGCTCTCAAGCCAGGGCTCGCCTTCCCGGTAAGCTGCTTCCGTAGCGGCGATTCCAAAGATATTCATGGAGCCCATCGAGCGCTTATCAACCATATTCTTAAATTTCAAACGCAGCTCTTTGTTGGCGATTACGACACTGGACGTATGCAGACCTGCGATATTAAACGTCTTGCTGGCAGCAGTGCAGATGATGGAGTGCATCTTGGCTTCTTCAGATAAGACAGCATAAGGAATGTGCTTCCGTGAATCAAATACAAGATCAGAATGAATCTCATCCGAGATCACGATCATATCGTGCTTCACAGCAATTTCCATCACGGCATTTAATTCTTCACGACTCCATACTCGGCCTACAGGGTTATGCGGGCTGCATAGAACGATCAGCTTCACTCCATCCTGTGAGGCAATTTGGTCTAGGTGTGTAAGATCCATTCTATACTCACCCTGCTCGTAAATCAGCGGATTCTCTACCAGCTCTCTGCCATGTGTTTTGGCAAGTTTATGGAAAGGACCGTATACTGGAGGTTGGATAATAATTTTGTCACCTGGTTCAGTAAAGGCTTCAATCGCTATATTCAATGCAGGGACAATACCTGGTGTATATACGAGCCATTCCGGCTCGATTTTCCAGCCATGTCGCTTGTCCATCCAGGCAGCGATAGATTCATTGAATGATGGAGCAGGCATAGCATATCCCAGTATGCCATGATCTACGATATCACGAAGCGCCTTGAGCACGGGCTCAGGTGCTGTAAAGTCCATATCGGCAACCCATAGCGGGATGGCATCGGGTGCGCTGAACAGAGACTGAAGTCCGTTCCATTTAACAGAGCTTGAATTCTTACGATCAATTCTTTGGTCGAGCGGATGGTTCGTATCCTTGTTTTGCATGCTGTTGTACCTGCTTTCTCCAAAACGGTTTGATTGTATATGTAACGATAAAAGGATATGGGTGTCCAGTTGTGAATATTATCTAATAAACAGCGGGCTAACGCAATGTGACAGGAGAGTTGTGTTCATGAAGTCTAAAAAAATTGTATTTACCGGCGGGGGCTCTACGGGGCATGTCACGGTTAATTTGGCGTTGATTCCGTATTACCAGGAGCAAGGCTACAGTGTTCATTATATTGGTTCAAGACAAGGGATTGAAGCTGAATTGATCGGCAGGATGGAAGGTGTGAAATACAAGGGAATCGCAACAGGGAAGCTTCGCCGATACTTCAGTGTCGAAAATGCAAAAGATTCCCTGCGTGTGCTCAAGGGTGTAAGAGAAGCCTATCAATATTTGAAGAAAATCAAGCCAGGTGTTGTGTTCTCCAAAGGGGGATTCGTATCCGTACCCGTGGTGCTTGCTGCGAGGATACTGCGTATTCCTATTGTTATACACGAATCCGATCTTACTCCGGGGCTTGCTAACCGCATTGCACTTCCCTGGGCAGATTATGTATGCACGACCTTTCAGGAAGCAGCAGCGCAGCTTAGGAGACCAAATGTGGTTCATGTAGGGGCAATGATAAGGCAGGAGCTGAGAGATGGCAATCGTCAGCGTGGCAGAAGCCGGCTCGGTTTCTCTGATGATAAACCCGTACTGCTCTTTATGGGAGGGAGCTTGGGCGCCAAGAACTTGAATGATGCCCTGTATCAAATTATTCCGGACTTAATTTCTGATTATCAAATTATTCATATTTGCGGTAAAGGACAGCAGACGGGGGCTCCAGTCACTGATGGATATCACGTGTTTGAATATGTGCAGGAGGAACTGCCTGATCTGATGGCCGCAGCGGATTTGGTCATTTCGAGAGCCGGTTCGAATTCTATCTTCGAATTTCTGGCGCTTCATAAGCCGATGCTGCTGATCCCTCTTTCGGATAAAGTCAGCCGCGGAGATCAGATCATTAACGCCCGGTCGTTTGAGGCTTCTGGTTATGCCCGTGTCTTACTTGCTGAGGATCTGACGGCATCCAGTTTGCTGCATGCCATCCATGATCTTGATCGGAACCAAGAGAAATACATTCAGAATATGCGTACTTATCGTACATCTGATGCGATGACGAATATCATTAAGGTGATTCAGCAGGCAGAAGTAAAATAAAAGCAGGAACCCCGCACTTTTTGACGAATATCCACTCTTACAAGATTGATTAATGACTGAATTCTCTAGAAGAGGGGATGAAAGCCGTGAATAGAGTGCAGAAAAATTCGTTGATCGCTTCATTTCATGAATGGCATGATTGGATTCGCAGATGGAGCATGCAGCAGAATGCACCTTGGGATGAGCCAATTGCAGAAGGCAAGTGGACCGCTCGTGAGATGGTGTGCCATATGATGAGATGGGACCGTTATTTTTGGGAGGGCGCCATATCTATCATCGCGTCGGGGGAGAAGGAACAGGTTCAGATTCAGCATCTGGATTATGATCTGTTTAATGAAGCTGCGCGTGAGTATGCCCGTAAGATATCAATAGAAGAGCTCATGCAGGAAACGTTGAAATATAGAGAACTGATTATTAGAAATTTATATGAGCTTGTGGATGAAGATTGGTCTTACTCATATAAAGGGCTGGATGGTAACCCCTTTACATTACAGAGCTATGTAGAGGATTTTATCTGGCACGACAGGCATCATATGAAGCAGCTTGAAGCGATGCAGCAGCTTGAGGCGTAACAAGGACTAGGTTACATTCATCGGAGGGATACAAAATTATGATTCTAGAAAGTGCAATGTTATACATCAAAGCAGGATTAGAGAGCCATTTTGAACAGGATTTTGCCAAAGCATCCGCTATTATTTCCAGCATGTCGGGTTATCTCGGGCATGAATTGTATAAATGTATGGAGTCGGATCATCAGTACTTGTTACATGTCAGATGGGAGACGCTGGAGGATCATACGATCGGATTCAGAGAGTCGGCTGAATATGGAGAGTGGAAGCAGCTGCTCCATCATTATTACGAGCCGTTTCCAGTGGTTGAGCATTTTCAGAGAGTTAATCTGAACCAAGTATAATATGGAAGATGGCGGCTCACATCAAGGGGGAACCGTTTTGAAGAGCAACTTGGATATAAATATTCGTGAACTGCAACATAACGAGTCGATGCCGTATTCCATGCTGCTATTAGCCGATCCTTCACGCACTATGGTGGATGAATATATTGACCGCGGCAAATTATACGTTGCTGTGATCGATCAGGAGATCGTTGGTGTAATGGTTCTGCTGGATACCAGACCGGGTACGATCGAGATTGTGAATATTGCTGTTGCAGAAGACTGGCAGGGCCGGGGCATTGGCACAGCTTTGATTCAACATGCGATATTTGAAGGCAGGCAGCAAGGGACAGGCACGCTTGAGATCGGAACTGGAAATTCGAGTCTTACACAATTAGGTCTTTACCAGCGAATGGGTTTTCGAATGACTGGTATTGACAGGGATTACTTCACTAGGCATTATGAGGAGAAGATTGTTGAGAACGGCATTCCTTGTGTGGATATGATTCGGCTGGCGATGGAGCTGTAGTCAGTTTTTTTATCCATTAGATACTAATATTGAATAGCCGATAACGAAAAAAGAGTCATCCCTTCAGCTGGGATGACTCTTTTTTGTTTGTATATTAATGTGGATTAATTGAATCCTTTGGCAAGGATGTCTTCTGTCTTCATTAATTGAACAAAACGTCCACCGAGCATTTGATTATGGTGCTTGATGATATCTGCGGCAGGCAATACTTTGCTGTCGAATGTACTGTGTGCATCGGAGATCAGCACATTATGATGATATCCTAGACTGTATGCGCCACGTGACGTGGTATCTAGACAGAATTCAGTCTGCATTCCACAAATAACGAGCTTTTGAATATTCAGCTCTTGCAGCTTGGCTAGCAGCTCTGTTTGATAGAAGGCGTCCCAGCTGGATTTTCTGACCACACTTTCATTCGGCTGGGGGGCAATGCTTGGATGAATGTGCCAGGTTGGTTTGCCTTCGCTAAATTCGTCATCTGATGTACTCGTATGCTGTATATAGATGACAGGCAATCCGTCCTCACGAGCTTTTTGAAGGAGGCGCTGGATATTGCTCAGCACTTCTTTTCCATTATGTAAGGGTAGTTCGGGATCAGCAAACATGGCATTCTGGACATCAACGATCATTAAGGCTGTGGATGAAGTCATTATTAGGTCGCTCCTTTGTTGTCAATAAATCATCATTTAATTAGAATATAACAAAGTGAAGGACTTGGGAAGAAAAAAAGCCTCCTTCTCTAAATGAGAACAAGGCTTCGTGAATTAAAAATCCGGAATGACGATCTCGACTTCTTTTTTGGCAGCGGAAGAACGCAGCACCCCGTCAATAATCGCCTGATTGTATAGGATTTGCTCGCCAGGAATAGGCGCAGGCAGTCGTTTCTGGATCGCCTCGGCGTAATCAAACACTTTGGCATGGAACAGGTTGATCTGGTGATGCTGTATTGGTATCGGGCTCTCTGTATGATGGCCGGCGATATCGTGATACAAGGTCATGCTGCCGACACGTCCTTCCCAGCCTCCACTCCAGGGACCGCTTCCGGCGGGTGTCACTTTAAGCCCGGCGTCTGTCCCGAGAAACATCGTAGGGCCTAGAGTGTCCATATGCATAGCCCAGGAAATTTTGTAGCTGAGCAGAATATCGCCTTCAAGTCTAACCATGGCTGCACCAAAATCCTCAACGTTAAAGATGTGGGACTCTGGATGATATTTGGGGTTCGTGCCAAAATAATTGGAGGTGTAAGCAGACACGGTCAGCGGCTTAGGGTACCCGAGTGCATGAAGGACCATATCAAGCGAATAGCAGCCAATATCGGCCATGGCTCCTGCTCCGGCCAGATCCTTTCGTATGAAGGTACCGCCCGGCATCCCGCGTCTTCTGCCGCCGCCTGCTTCTGCATAATACACTTTACCGAGCTGACCGTCCTGTATCAGGCTGCGAATCGCTTGCATATTAGGGTCATAACGAGGCTGGAACCCGACGGACAGCATTTTCCCCGTACGCTGTGCGGTCTCCACCATTTCAATACCTTGGTCTAATGTAACAGACATGGGCTTCTCTACCATGACATGCTTACCCGCATTCAATGCGTCAATGGTAATGCTGTGATGCGAAAAATTAGGTGTACATATGCTGACTCCGTCAAGATCCAGCTCGAGCAGATGCTGATGATCGTCGAAAGCCTTCGCTGTCGGAAGGTTCGTTTGTTCAATAAACAGCGCGGCTTTTCCGGGGATAATATCTGCTACGGCTACTACTTCAACATAATCAAGTTGTTTATAGGCCTCGGCGTGGGCTCTGGCAATTCCGCCGCTGCCAATAATGCCTATTTTAATTATACGATTCAAGCATCATTCCTCCTTTATGCTCCTTACCACCACGAAGCGAATTGAAACCTAATCTGAACGTATACGATAAAAAAACATGCTAATCAGCTGCTGGTGTTCAATTGCAGTGAATAACGGATGTCAATAAATTGTTGTTATTATTCTCCGCTTACCTATCCAAAATATGCAGGCAGATTCTTAGCCGTATGGAGATGTGTCATATTTTTCTTTAATGAAGTGAAAAGCTATAGTAAAATTTGTAATATTCGAGTCAACTAAGGCGTGTCTTAAAACTCTTTTATGTGAGTATTAAGACACACCTAATAAATACTGAAAAGAGTGATGGTTTTGCTCCGCAGATTTTTCTCCTACTACAGGCCGTACCGGCTTCTATTTACTATTGATTTTATGTGCGCAGTTATCGCTGGACTAATGGAGCTCGGATTTCCTCTCGCGGTCAATTATGTAGTGGACGAGCTGCTCCCTTCAGGTAATTTTGAGAGCATTATCGTTGCCTGCACCGGCTTGCTTGCAGTCTATGTTATTACTGCGTTTCTTCATTTTATAGTGACCTATTGGGGCCACATGCTCGGTATCAATATCGAGACGGATATGAGAAGCCGGATGTTTGACCATCTCCAGAAGCTTGGCTTTCGATTCTTCGACAACAACAAGACAGGGCATCTTATGTCACGCATCACCAATGATTTGATGGATATCGGCGAGATGGCGCATCATGGCCCAGAGGATTTATTTATCGCGGTCATGACTTTAATCGGTGCATTTCTGCTCATGCTCGGGATCAACTGGAAGCTTGCAGTACTTACCTTCATTATTGTACCAATCGTCATATGGCTGGCCCTGTACTTCAATACCAAGATGACCAAGGCCTTCCGCAAGCTTTACGGTAACATTGCTAACTTCAATTCCCGTGTAGAGAATACAATTGGCGGAATTCGTGTTGTACAAGCATTTGCTAACGAGGGCTTTGAAAAGAAGCGCTTTGAGCAGGATAATCGTGAGTTCAGGCTGACCAAGCTGTTCAGCTACAAGATTATGGCCCAGAATATTACGATCAGCTACATGCTGACCAGAAGCATCAACTTATTTGTGCTGATCTGCGGAACATGGTTTATTTTACAAGGGGAGCTGACCTACGGACAGTTTGCTGCCTTCTTATTGCTGACCAATGTGTTCTTCCGTCCAATCGACAAGATTAATGCGATTATTGAGAGCTATCCAAAAGGCATTGCCGGATTCCAGAGATACATCGAACTGCTGGACACAGAGCCGGATGTTAAGGACAGTAAGGATGCCAGGGAAGCACCGGATTTTGAAGGCAATATCCATTATGAGAAAGTCTCGTTCGGTTACGACGACGGCTCCAAAGTGCTCAATAAGATCAATCTTAGCATTAAAGCAGGAGAGACCGTAGCTTTTGTGGGTCCTTCGGGCGCTGGCAAGACGACAATCTGCAGTCTGCTTCCGAGATTCTATGAGGCTACAGAAGGAAGGATCACTATTGATGGTGTGGATACGTCCAAGATCACGCTGGCCTCCCTTCGCAAACAGATAGGCATCGTCCAACAGGATGTGTTTCTATTTGCGGGTACGGTGCGGGAGAATATCGCCTATGGCAAGCTTGATGCAAGTGATGAAGAGATATGGACAGCAGCAAGACTCGCACAGCTTGCTCCAACGATTGAAGCGATGCCGGAAGGAATGGAGACTGTGATCGGGGAAAGAGGCGTTAAATTATCGGGAGGGCAGAAGCAGCGAATTGCCATCGCACGAATGTTCTTGAAAAATCCGAAGATCCTAATTCTCGACGAAGCGACCTCAGCGCTGGATACAGAAACAGAAGCGGCGATCCAGCAGTCCCTTGCTGAGCTGTCACAAGGCAGAACCACACTCGTTATTGCCCATCGACTGGCTACGATCAAAAATGCAGATCGCATTATCGTGGTTACGCCGAATGGAATTGAAGAGGAAGGAAGTCACGAGGAGCTGGTATCGAGAAGCGGAGTATACAGCCGCCTGCATACGGCACAATTCAGGGAGCTTAGCTGAGTATAAAAACTTTTTAAGTTAGTTAAGATGGAATAGAAGACAAATTTTACAAAATAAAGCCCACATTTCAAAACAAATTTGTTTCTTAAATGAAAGGGCTTTATTTTTTTGTCATCCTCATGACATTTTGATAGAATCAATATTTGCTGGTACAGCAGGGGTTTGAAGTGATTCATCTAAAAAATGCATTGATTACCTTTAAAATTGGAAATGCTCTCAGGAGCAATAGTTTATAGAATAAGGGTAGAATCTTACAGCTTAGAAGCATTATTCACAAAATCCTCCAGCTCGGAGGAAACTCTGGAGAAAGCAGCGATAGATGTTTTCTTCGAGAAATTGATTTATAATTAGAGATTGAGTTTAATTTTATGAAATTAAGAATGAAATTAAGAATGATTTTCCGTCCTGGCACAAACCAAATATTTTGACGGAGGGAACGTTAAATGGCTAACGAAGATGGCAATATGCAAAGCCCATGGAAAACATACTACGGACCAAACTTCGGTTACGTACAACAACAGTTTGAGATTTATAGTGCTGACCCAGAGGCAGTTGATGCTGAATTCCGCACGCTTTTTAAAGAATGGGGACCGCCTCCGATGGATATTGGCCCCGAGAACAATCAAGGACTTGCTTCATCAGTTACAGGGAGTAATGCAAGTTCGGGAGTTGCAGATCTACAGCTGTTACAGAAAGCGGTTACAGCGGGCAAGCTAGTTCAAAATATCCGAAGATTCGGACATTTGGCTGCTGATATTGATCCGCTCCAGCTGGATGTCAAGACAGAAGAGAGCCTGCTCACACCATCCAAACTGGGGCTTAGCGAGCAAGATCTACGAGCTATTCCTGCCTCAATCATTTGGGAGAATGCAGATTCACAGACCATGACTGGATTAGACGCAATCCAGCGATTGCGTGATATATATACAGGGCCGCTGGCTTACGAGTTTAATCATATTCAAGATGAAGAAGAACGCAACTGGCTGTATCAGAGCATTGAGTCAGGTTCATCGGCTGTTCAACTGACCGCAGATGAGCGGAAGTCACTCCTGGCCAGACTTGTGGAAGTGGAACAGTTCGAACAGTTCCTTCACAAAAATTTTGTGGGGCAGAAGTGGTTCTCCATTGAAGGGAACGATGTGCTCGTTCCGATGCTCGATAAAATTATTGAGATCATGGCCGAAGCAGGATCCAGCCATATTCTGATGGGGATGGCCCATCGTGGACGCCTGAATGTGCTTGCGCACGTACTCGGCAAACCATATGGCAAGATCTTCTCGAAATTCCACCAGACGAACAATAAAGATCTTGTTCCGTCTGAGAGCTCATCTGGCGTTAATTACGGATGGACGGGAGACGTGAAGTACCATCTGGGTGCAACGCGCTATGTGAAAAAAGGCGAGGTCGTTCAAGCTAAGATTACGATGGCAAATAACCCGAGTCATCTTGAATATGTGAACCCAGTGGTTCAAGGCTTTGCACGAGCAGCTCAGGATGACCGAGGACAGGCAGGATATCCGAAGCAGGACGTTACTAAAGCAGCAACGATTCTAATGCATGGAGATGCTGCATTCCCAGGAGAAGGGATCGTTGCTGAATCGCTGAACTTGAAATCTCTGAAGGGATATCAAAATGGCGGTACGATTCATATTATCGTAAACAATCGGATCGGCTTCACAACGAACAGTGAGGCATCTCGGTCAACGATGTACTCCAGTGACTTGGCCAAAGGATATGAAATCCCAATCATTCATGTGAACGCGGATAACCCTGATGCGTGTATGGCAGCGATCCGCCTTGCGAGTGAATATCGTAACAAATTCAACAAAGATTTCCTGATCGACTTGATCGGATATCGCCGTTATGGACATAACGAGACCGATGATCCGGAAACAACCCAACCACTCGTGTACAGTAAAGTGAAGAATCATCCAACCGTATGTGAATTGTATGCGGATGTTCTGGTTCAGTCTGGAGCTGGTGAGAAGGATCTGCTTACGAATCTGAGAAATGCGGCTCAGAATCAGCTCAAGCAGGCTTATGATGAAGTGAAGCAAGGAACGGTAAGCCATGAGGAAGTGCATGACAAGGTTGATGCCGGCAGCACTGAACTGCAAAGACCGGAACGGCTGACAAATGCGCAAACGGCAGTTCCGATTGAGAAGCTGCGCGAGATTAACGCTGAGCTGCTCAAGTGGCCGGAAGGCTTCAAGGTATATCCTAAGCTGCAGCGTATTCTGCAGCGACGCCAGAATGCTCTGAACGAAGGTGAAAAAGTAGATTGGAGCTTGGCGGAAACACTCGCTTTTGCTACAATTCTGGCTGACGGTAAACCGATTCGGATGTCGGGGCAGGATTCCCAGCGGGCTACATTTGCTCATCGCAACCTGGTGCTGCATGATTCCGAGACGGGAGATTCCTACAATGTACTTCATCGTTTGCCGCAAGCCAAGGCTTCTTTTGCCCTATATAACAGCCCTCTGTCAGAGGAATCTGTAGTAGGCTTTGAGTACGGCTACAACGTTTATGCACCAGAGACACTGGTAATATGGGAAGCTCAATTCGGTGATTTTGCCAACTGTGCTCAAGTATTGTTCGACCAATTCGTATCTTCTGGACGTTCAAAATGGTCCCAGAACTCGAGCCTGGTGATGCTCTTGCCTCACGCAAGTGAAGGCCAGGGACCTGAGCATACGAGCGCAAGACTAGAGCGCTTCCTGCAAATGTGTGCAGATGATAACTGGATTGTTGCCAATCTGTCCAGCAGCGCGCAGTACTTCCATCTGCTTCGCCGTCAGGCTGCACTAACGGAGACAGATGATGCGAGACCGCTCGTACTGATGTCACCGAAGAGTCTGATTCGTAACCCGCGTGTAGCTTCTCCAGCTAAAGAGTTTAGCGAAGGCAGCTTCCAAACAGTGCTCGAAGAGCCTATTCTTGGAGCAGCTCCTGATAAGGTGGAGCGTATCCTTCTTTGCAGCGGCAAGATCGCGATCGATCTTGAAGAGGCAATTGATAAGGAAAAAGGTGAAGATTGGTCCTGGCTGCACATCTTGCGTGTGGAACAATTGTATCCTTTCCCTGAACAAGAAATTCGTCGCTTCCTCGCCAGATTCCGTAATGTGAAGGAAATCGTCTGGGCACAGGAAGAACCTAAGAATATGGGAGCATGGACATATATGGAGCCAAGACTTCGTGAGCTATTACCTGCAGGTGTTAAGCTTGATTATGCAGGACGGCCTGAGCGTTCTAGTCCGGCGACTGGCTTCCAACATGTACATGTCGCAGAGCAACAGCAAATTTTGTCCAAAGTATTGAAGCAAAGTTCAAAGAAAAATATTCCACTGGGGAGGTAGCTTGCTGTGAGCGAAATTAAAGTACCGGCTATGGGAGAATCCATCACGGAGGGAACAATATCCAGATGGATCGTTAAAGAAGGGGATACCGTCAATCAAGGAGATGTACTGCTTGAGGTCGAGACGGATAAGGTCAACATTGAGATCAGTGCGGAAGAGAGCGGAGTCATTACAAGCATCCTTCATCAAGAAGGGGATACGGTTCAGATTGGTGAGACGATTGCACAGTTAGAAGCAGGAGCAGGAGCCAAAGAATCAGCAGCGGCTTCTGCACCACCAGCACCGGTACCTGCGCCACAAGCTTCAGAAGCAGCGCCGGTCTCGGCACCTGTGAAGAATGAGTCCGCTCCCAAAGCAGAGGATGAAGGCGCCAATGGCTATACAGCCACGCCATCTGCTCGTAAATTAGCGCGTGAACGCGGAATCGATCTCGACCAAGTACAAACGCGGGATCCGATCGGACGCATCCATTCTGATGACGTAAAATCTCATGGGTCTGTACCTGCTGCTCCTGCAGCAGCTCCAAGCAAGCCTGCTAGTGCACCTGCCCCAGCAGCAGAAGCAAACCCTGGGAAACCGGTTGAACGCTCCAAGATGTCTCGTCGACGTGCGACCATCGCTAAACGCTTGGTTGCAGCTCAACAGACGGCGGCGATGCTTACAACTTTTAACGAAGTTGATATGACAGCTATCCTGGATGTTCGTAAACGGCGTAAAGACAAATTCAAAGAAAAGCATGATGTCGGACTTGGCTTTATGTCTTTCTTTACCAAAGCGGTTGTAGGAGCACTTAAACAATTCCCGCTTGTTAATGCTGAGATCGACGGGGACGACATTGTCGTGAAGAAGTTCTATGATATCGGTATTGCGGTATCGGCGAAGGAAGGGCTTGTCGTACCGGTGGTACGCGATGCAGATCGCCTCAGCTTTGCTGAAATTGAACGGAATATCGGAGAGCTGGCTTCCAAAGCACGTAGTAACTCGTTGTCTCTCAATGAGCTGCAAGGCGGAACATTTACAATTACGAATGGTGGAATCTTCGGATCATTGCTCTCTACACCGATATTGAACTCACCGCAGGTTGGTATACTCGGTATGCACAAAATTCAGGTACGCCCTGTAGCGATTGATGATGAGCGTATGGAGAACAGACCTATGATGTATATCGCGCTGTCTTATGATCATCGAATCATTGATGGAAGTGATGCAGTTCGATTCCTGGTTACTGTAAAAGAATTGCTTGAAGACCCGGAATCTCTTCTGCTAGAAGGATAAAGCGAAGGTTCTCTAGAATAAATAAGGACAGGCCGCATCGTTTGCTGCGCCTGTCTTTTTTATACTGTGAAGTAATTAAATGAGAAATATTTCAAGGGGGAGATTGGAAATGAAAAATGATCTGAGGTATCCGATTGGCTTGGAAGTTGAAGATCCCACTACTGAAGAGAACCGTAGGATTTGGATAGACAACATCAAGAGGCTGCCAGCGAGACTGCAGGATGCAATATCAGGACTATCGGAGGAACAGCTCGCTACGCCTTATCGGCCTGAAGGCTGGACAGTGCATCAAGTCGTTCATCATGTTGCAGACAGTCATATGAACAGTTTTATTCGTTTCAAACTTGCGCTTACCGAGAATGAACCCGCTATCAAACCCTATGAAGAGTCTTTGTGGGCAGAGACAACAGATGTATCCAATGTGCATATTAACGCTTCCTTGTCGATTCTAGAAGGCCTGCATTCGCGTTGGACCGCTCTGCTGGAGTCCATGAGTGCTGAACAATATGATCGCACCTTTTATCATCCTGGATTACAGAAGACGCTGACTCTGGGAGAATGTGTGAGACTGTACTCCTGGCATAGTCTGCATCATACGGCACACATCACTTCTCTGCGTGAACGTATGAACTGGTAAAGAAGAATAGCCCTTCTGCTCAATGCAACGATTGGACGGCATTGGCAGAAAGGCTTTTTTGATACTAAGAATACGATCTGAGGCTTTCTTTTTAATAGATGAATCAGATTGTCTGTTGTGGCATCACGTCAGATGGGCTGTTTACCCCAATCCAAAGATACAGAAGCTAGCGTCACTGCTGCACATGCTGCTCCAGCCAATCTACGAGATGCAGCTCGACTTCCTTACGGTTCACTTCGTGCAGCATCTCGTGTCTTCCATCAGGATAGAGCCGATATTGCAGATCGGTAAATTGCAGTTCTCGATAATTCTCAACCAGACTCATGACCCCTTTACCATACATGCCCACCGGATCCCGCTCACCCGAGAAGATATACACAGGCTTATCCTTGGGGATCTTGCTCATATGCTTAGGCAGATGAATCTCCATTAACAGATCGAAGAAGCACCGGAAAAAACGAGTGGTGCATATCGCCCCGCACATTGGATCCTCAACAAATTTTCTAACTTCCTCTTTATCATTGGATAACCAGTCAAAGGGAGTGGCTGCAGGACGAAAGGCGCGGTTATATCCACCAAAAATAATTGCGTTCAAGAGAAGACTGCGATGCTCTTGACCCTGTAGGCCGGCTTGCAGAGCAGCCAGCCGTTGACCAAATTTGAGAAGGCCGCGTTTGCCATTCGTTCCAGACAGGATGTAGCCATCAAACAGATCAGGATATGCATACATCAGCTTCTGAGTAATAAAGGACCCCATACTGTGTCCTAACAGAAATAGCGGCAATTCAGGCTGTTCTTTGCGTATATATTCACCAAGCTCAGCAACATCCTTTACCATCCAGTTGAACACATCCGGACCGCCGTCGCCCAGCATGCCTTGTGCCATGCCTGTTAGACCGTGACCCCGATGATCATTACCGTAGACGATATATCCATGGTCCGTCAATGTACTGGCCAGCTCTTCATAACGCTTCGCTGTTTCACACATACCGTGAGCAATTTGTACGATCCCTTTGACCGGTATATGACCCTCCGGAGTCCAGCGATATACATAGATATTGACTTCGTCACTATCCAGCATCTGAAACGTGGATTCCTGCATGACCAAGTAGCCCTCCTTGATGTCTGGCTTGTTCCAAGCCATTATTTACGGAAGATAAGAGCGCAGCACCGTTGCTTCACCAGATAACTGGTAGCTTCCCAGGCTGGAAGGAATCAAGTAACACTGACCCGCTGTAAGGGCAAGACTTGCTCCGTCATTCCATGCAAGACTGCCAGTTCCGTCACATACGACGAGTATAGTGAAGCTGTCCTCGGTCGTATTTAGATTCCATGTGCCGGAGACAATGCCTTTTTCCACCACAAAATAAGGACATGAAGCTAGAGTAAGCCACTCTCCTGGAACGGCATGATTCGTCTTCATGGATGTTGCCCCTGTGGATTCAAACTTCGTTACATTCAGTGAATCTTCAATATGTAGTTCCCGAGGCTTTCCGTCAAGTCCTGGTCGATTGTAATCAAATATGCGGTAAGTGGTGTCTGAATTCTGCTGAATTTCGGCGACGACGACTCCAGCGCATAGGGCATGGACTGTACCTGCTGGTATAAAGAAGGAATCGCCCGCCTCGACGGATATTTCCTGGAGTGTATCCATTACTGTTCCGTTATTCAGGGCAGAACGGAGCTGATCGTAGGTTACTTGTTCTTTGAGCCCGTATATGATCTTGGCACCGGGCTTGGCATCAAGTACATACCACATTTCGGTCTTTCCAAGCTCTCCCTTTGGAAGTCCTTCATAATCATCAGTCGGATGCACCTGGACCGACAGATCATCATTACAGTCGAGCAGTTTAATGAGCAGCGGGAATCGGCCGCCTTTTTCAGAAACTCCTTTTGTGCCTAGCCATGATTTACCGTATTGCTCTCGAATCTCGTCAAGTCCTGTGCCAGCGAGCTCGCCATTCATGACTTTGGTTGTTCCATTTGGATGGTCGGCGATCATCCAGCCTTCGCCAATATGACCCTCGGGAAGAGATAAACCGAATTGCTCTAAAGCGCGTCCTCCCCAGACTCTCTCTTTAAATTCAGGTTCAAATTGCAATGGGTATGGTGCTGTCATACTGTCCTCTCCTTAACATATGAAGTTTATAATGATTTTACCCGGGGACCATGAGATTACTTTTTCTCAATGGCGATAAGATAGGGGGCTGTTTCTCGCTGCAGCTGTCTATAAATGACCGCTTGTCCAACGTCTGTAGGCAATTGAGAAGCCCACTTAGAGACGCTGGTCGCTTCTTCATCTCCGCCTTGGTGTCCTGGGTAAAGGACTACTGTTAATATGCCTTTGGGTCTGAGAAGTTCCAGAGCGGCTGTCAAAGCCGTGATGGTGCTCGTGGTCTCAGTAATTACGCTATGATCGGCATGCTCTACGGGAAGATAGCCCAAATTGAACATCACGGCACCAATCTGTCCATGCTTATCCGTCGGAATGATCTCTTTCATATCTGCATGGCTGCAGCAGAAGAGGGAGAAGGGAGCGAGCTTGTTCATGTTCGCTGCGTTGTTCAGCTTGGCAGAAGACAAGCGGATGGCCTCCTCCTGAATATCGAACCCATAGATGTGGCCTTTTGCACCTACGGTCTGAGCTAGGAACAAGGCATCTGATCCTGTCCCTAGTGTTGCATCTATTGCATAATCACCGGAATGCAGTCGGGCAGCGATCCATTGATGGGCACAGCTGAGTACCGAAATAAATCCCATATCAAGCTCTCCTCCAATATTTACCCTGCCATGTATCACGTGCACGGAGCTCAGCATCAATGCCGTTTAACACTTCCCATTTTTTCATGGACCAGAGGGGTCCGATCAGCAGATTTCTAGGAGCATCCCCGGTTAACCGGTGGACGATCATTTCTGGAGGCAAAATCTCCAGGGAATCCACGATCAGCTTAATGTACTCCTCCTGTTCCATGAACCGAAGCAAACCAGCCTCGTACTGCTTAACCATAGGTGTCTTCTTCATGAGATGGAGCAAATGGATCTTGATGCCCTGTACGTCCATATGGGCCACCGCACGCGTCGTCTCCAGCATCATTTCATGTGTCTCTTGAGGGAGACCGTGAATGATATGAGTGCATACCCGAATGTTTCGTTTTCTCAGTTTCTCCACCGCATCCTCATAACACTTCGTATCATGAGCACGGTTAATGAGCTGGGAGGTGGATTCATGAATCGTTTGAAGCCCCATTTCAACCCATAGATAAGTACGCTCATTAAGCTCAGCCAGATAGTCTACCACATCATCCGGCAGACAGTCCGGCCTTGTTGCAATGGACAACCCAACGACACCAGGCTGCTTGAGAATGACTTCATAATATTCACGAAGCTGCTCAACCGGCGCATAAGTATTGGTATAAGCTTGAAAATATCCGATGTACTCGGCGTTTGGCCATTTTTGATGCTGTCGGTCTCTTATCGTATTGAACTGGGTAATTAGATCATCACGTCTCGAACCGGCAAAATCACCGGATCCACGTGCGCTGCAGAAAGTACAACCGCCTTTGGCAATGGAGCCGTCCCGATTGGGACAGGTAAATCCAGCATCCAGCATGACTTTAAATACTTTATTATCAAACTGCTCACGCATCTCATGATTCCAAGTGTGAAATCGCTTATCTCCCCATAGCAGTGGAGGAGTTGAAACTGGCATATTCATTAGGAAACTCCTTTGTTGATTCATCAAACTAAATACAGGTGAATGAAAACTAAGGGATACACAACCCTTTTTCCACTTTTTCTATTGTAACAAAAAGCGCTGGTAATTGGGAATTTTCCTGTAGAGGACAACAGCGAAAACTTCGATAAAAAGGGCAAAAAAGATAGCGCTTACCTCTTGCAAAACATTACACAGTTATGTTATATTTTAGCTGAGGTCAGACCTTGAAAAACACACTATTTTTTCGCAGAATTCATACATTTTTTTCGTCTCGGCCATACTATTCGTGAGGTGATTAACATGAATTCAAGTCTAAAATCAGGCGGGCACAAAATCTCTGTCGAGCTTACTGCAGATGAAGCATTGGCGCTAACTGGCGTTAAATTTAACGGAAACCCACAGGTAGAAGCGATTGCTAAGAAAAAAATAAGAAATGCTTTTGAAAAGACATTTGATTTTTCCACCCAAGATAAGGTAGACTATGAACTGTTAAAGTAGTTGGACCCCAATTCCAAATATATTTGAAGAAGGGATCGTGCTGTGCACTCTATGTGCAGCGTGCGATTCCTTTTTCCTTTTCAAATGGTTACAATTTCAATCGTATATAAAGGCTTTACATTTGAACGATATTTAGGCACAATTAATGCCGGAACATTTTACTGAAAAATCGGGGGAGAGACATGCGTTTACGCGGCAGAAAAGGGATTCGCGAAAGTCTGGAAAGTCAAACGGATCTGGTTATATTAAATCCAGAAGAATATAAAGGCAAATGGGCTGACTTATTTGGAAACGGAAAGCCGATCCACGTTGAGTTTGGAATGGGTAAAGGACAGTTCATTAGTCAAATGAGTTACCGCAATCAAGATGTGAATTATATCGGTATTGATATGTACGATGAGCTTGTTCGTCGTGCCAGCGATAAGGCTAGAACAGCTTGGGCTGAGGAAGAGATCGAGACGCCTCCTAATTTGAAGCTGGCTCTTGCTAATATTGAGAACATCCTGGATGTATTTGAGCAGGGAGAAGTGGAACGAATCTATCTTAACTTTAGTGACCCGTGGCCAAAGTCTAAGCATGCTCGGAGACGTCTGACGCATCCGCGTTTCCTGGACAAGTATAAGGAAGTGCTGAACAGTCAAGGTCAAATTCATTTCAAAACAGACTCTGAGACGTTGTTTGAGTTCTCGCTAAATTCGTTTGCGGATTATGGGCTCCAAATGACAAACATCTCCTTGAACTTGCACCGGGATGGGCTGAATGAGGAGCATGTCATGACGGAGTATGAGCAGAAGTTCATGGGTAAAGGGATGAATATTCACCGCGTTGAAGTATTGATTGGTGAAGATGCTCTTAAGGAATATCAAGAGATTCGTCTTAAAAAATATCGTTATCAGGAACCAACTGCATAAATAATGAAGTTGATCTACTGCTAAACACCTTTTCTTCTTGAGAGAAGGTGTTTTTTGATATTGTTATATGAAATGGAATATTAATTCATAGTGGCATTTTTTTTAGCTTGTCCTCATAAATATAAAAAAGGTGCCTTATGTGGGCACCCTTTCTGAGTCAACCAATTCAAGAATGCTTCTAGCACTCTGCATGGGATGTAACTTTTCAATTTCCCGAATATGTTTTTCTCGCTTTTGGACAATATCAGAATAATTATTCAAAAGCTTGTTCATCCATTTTTCAACCACTTGAAGCGAGCTGATGGGCTCTCCGAGTCCTAGATCAGTGAAATACTGACAATTCTCTTGCTCTTGGCCTGGAAGCGGATTATGGAAGAGCATCGGAATGCCTTTGGCCAGACCCTCTGAGCAGGTCATGCCGCCTGGTTTGGTTACAAGAAGATCCGATACTTCCATTAGCTTGTCGACCTCTCGCGTGAACCCCATTACATGAATATTCGGCTGCTGATAAATGGGGCTTTGTTCCATGGCAATTCGTGATTTCTCGTTGTTTCCCAGAACATAAATGAATTGAATATCTTTATGCCACTTGGCCAAGTATTCGTTAACAATTTCGTCCGTCATCAGTCCCCAGCCTCCGCCCATGACGAGCACAGTTGGCATCGGTTTCAGATTAAACTTCTGTCTAATTTCATCATGGCTTGGATGCTCCCAAAAATTAGGATGGACCGGGATCCCGGTTACTTGGATCTTCTCGAGAGTAACACCCCGCTGGGTCAGCTTGTCCTTTACATCTGTAGTAGAAACCAAATACCGATTCACCTCGGGACTAATCCAGGTTCCGTGTACATCGTAATCAGTTATGACGGTACATAACGGCACCTGTAATCCCAATCTCTTCAATCTGGCTATGACTGCGCTGGGAATGGGATGGGTACATACGATGATATCCGGTTTTAACTGCCGTATGATGCTTCGAGTATGTGTATAGAACAGCCTGTGCAGAGCAAGAGTCGTAAAACGGTTGATCGGTTTCTTGTACTGACTCTTATACATTAGTGCGACGAGCCTGGGTTGATTAGTTACGGTTTTTTTGTATGCATTTATGATCAGTGGAGCAACATGGGGATTGAGAAAACTCCCAAGTTCAAGCACTTTCGTCTGCACATCAGATGAGAGTTTTCTTAAACTGCTCGAGAGTGCGTATGCGGCTTGAGTATGTCCAGCTCCGAATCCTTCAGATAATAACAACACTCTTTTTTTACTCACTCTCTGTTCACCTGTTCCTTGCTCTGATTTCTGTCATTCAAAGATACTCTAGGTTAGGGCCACAATGCAACTGTGCCAAATGCGACGGAAGTACCAATGATTGCCCCTGCTAGGACATCAGAAGGATAATGCAGCCCTAAGTAAATTCGGGAAAAACCGACGATGCAAGCGACAGGAAGCAACAAGATGGTCACTTCAGGAAACGTAAACATAAAAGGCATCGTTACAGAAAAGATTGCCGTTGTATGACCTGATGGAAATGAATGATCGGATAATGGATTGCGAAACGTATTCGTTTCCGGCATGGCTAAATAGGGTCTGATTCTCGGATACAGCTTCTTCGCCGCAGCAACTGGAATATGACTTATAGCCAGTGCGGTGAATGCCATGTAACCGGCTGATCCCCAGGGTTCGGGTGCGATAAAGCCGATGAACAAGGAAGCTGTGATCGTAAAGGTGGCTCCACCGAGGTGAGTTAGATAATAGAGCCAGAAATTGAGAAAACGGTTATGTAGACGTCCGTTAATCCATATGAAAATTTTTTGCTCCATCGCCTGAAGTCGTACGAAAAGACGGTCCATTATAAGTCCCCCTGCTTGATGTACTACTGTCCACATAGGAGTCAGCAGGCTGGTAATTTACCGACATGCCCCGTGTAAACCTAAGTTTATCATATTTTTTAATCATGTCCTTATCAAGAATAACCCATGTGTATTATACAAAAAAACGGAAGTTTTGACTTTGAGGTTCAAAAAAATATAAAATGATTCAAGCTGCTTGAGATGGTTTAAAAAAAATTGAGTTTTAAATACTCAAACTTTTTTGTTCTTTGATCCGTTTAAGATATAGAAGTTTGTCCTCTTTATGGAATTTCAACGTGTATGCTTGCTAATAAACAGAAGAAATAAAGAGAGCATCCAAATAAAAATCGTGAAAATGGATGAAAATAAGAACAAACTGCTGTGAAAGAAAGCCTTACCGTAGTTTCTGTCAGGAAATCAGTCCAAAAGAACGTTTTCTTCGCTCGAAGATGACTTTTGGCGATTTTGACAAAATTAAAGAAAGCATACAAAATCGAGTAGGCAGTAAAGAATAAGTGGCAAAGATAAAAACGAAACAAAAAAGGGTCATTAATTTTTAAAAAGAAATGTGTGTTAAAAAAAAGAGATGCTCACATTTAAAGAGGGGGTAGCAGAGAACAAATGTTTAATGCGATATTTGTAACGTTTCAAGTGATCTTGGCGTTCCTAGCTGTGTATCAGTTTGGTTTTTCTCTGTTCGGCTTGATTAAGAAGAAGAAGAAACAACAGTTTCCGCCGAACAAGTCTTTTGCTGTATTGGTTGCTGCTCATAATGAGGCAGAAGTCATTGGAGCTTTGCTGGAAAATTTAAAGAAACTGGATTATCCCAAAGAATTGTACGACGTATTTGTCATTTGTGATAATTGTACAGATAATACGGCTGAGATCGTTCGGGCACATGGGATGAATGCTTGTGTAAGAACAAATGCCGATCAGCGCGGTAAAGGTTATGCAATTGAATGGATGCTTAAAGAGCTCTGGAGCATGCCGAAGCAATATGATGCCGTTGTTATGTTTGATGCTGACAATCTGGCTGCGAAGAACTTCCTTCAGGAAATGAACAATGACCTGAACAGAGGAGCTAAAGTCATTCAAGGCTATATCGATACGAAGAATCCTGAGGATTCCTGGATCACAGCGGCTTATGGTATTTCCTACTGGTACATTAACCGCTTGTGGCAGCTCTCCCGTCATAATCTCAATATGGCTAACTTCCTTGGCGGAACAGGGATGTGTTTTGAGAGCAAGCTGCTCAAAGACATGGGCTGGGGAGCTACGTCTCTGGTTGAGGATCTGGAGTTTACGATGCGTGCTGTAGATCGTGATGTATATCCGGTGTTTAACTATGATGCTAAGGTGTTTGATGAGAAGCCTTTATCTTTTAAAGCGTCGGCAAGACAACGTCTACGCTGGATGCAGGGACACTTTACGGTAGCCAGAAGATACTTCTTCCCATTGATCTGGAAAAGTATCAAGCAAGGCAGCTTGGTGAAATTTGACCTTGCCGTATACAGTGCTAACGTCTATGTGGTATTGCTGACCTTCATCATGACAGCAATCAGCTTCGTAGATATTATTTTGTTCAATGGACCGAACATTACTAATATTTACGGTTACCTGCCGTTATGGGTTGGATTCCTTGCTATTGCGGCGAACGTCGTGACGTTCCTGTTGTCTCTAGCTCTGGAGAAGGTGCGCTTCAAGAAAGTGTACACTTCACTTATCTTGTTCCCGATTTATCTATTATCGTGGTATCCAATTACGCTGTACGCCTTCTTTACCCAGAACAATAAGCAATGGAGCCACACGAAGCATACACGTGTCGTTCGATTGGAAGAGGTTCAGAGTAAACAAGGATAAATTTTATGTAGCTGTTGACAAAACAGTTATGAACATGTATTATTGTTTAGGTGATTGTTTCTGGAATATGGATTCAAAAGTAGAAGGTCCGACTTCTCACCTGATCGGCATTAAGCTGACTGGTAACGATCCAATGATTTGTGAATGAATTTCATGAAGAATTGTTGATTGTTCAGGGATGTCGGTAGCGTACCGGCATCCCTTTATTTTTTATCTGTATAGGGATTATCGATAACGATCTGGAGGTGGACAGTTATTAGTAAAGAACACATGATTAATGATGAAATTCGGTCGAAGGAAGTTCGTTTGGTCGGAGCTGAAGGAGAGCAGATCGGCATCAAGCCTATTCGCGAAGCATTGCAGATGGCTGCAGATCTTAATCTTGACCTGGTTAACGTGGCTCCGCAGGCTAAACCGCCAGTGTGCCGTATTATGGATTACGGTAAGTTCCGTTACGAACAGCAAAAGAAAGAAAAAGAAGCACGTAAGAATCAAAAGGTTGTGGACATCAAGGAAGTGTGGTTCCGTTCGAATATCGAGGAACATGACTACCAAACCAAGCTTCGCAATGTCATCAAGTTCTTGAAGGATGGCGACAAAGTGAAGTGCTCCGTCCGCTTCCGTGGACGTGAAATCGCCCATGCGGATATCGGTCAGAAGATCTTGGAACGCGTGAAAGTGGAAGTTGCTGAACTCAGCAGCATCGAACGTCAACCTAAACTTGAAGGCCGTAGCATGATTATGATTTTGGCTCCTAAATCTTGAGCCAGATAAACTTGGAGGAGGAAATACACAATGCCTAAAATGAAAACTCACAGCAGCCTGAAGGGTCGTTTCAAAGTTACTGGTACTGGTAAAGTGAAACGTTACAAAGCATACAGAAACCATTTGCTTTCCCATAAATCGAAACGCACTAAGCGTGTTCTTGCAGGCAGCCCGGTTATGGCACCTGGTGACGTTAAGCGTCTGAAACAAGGTTTGGCTAACCTGAAATAGTCCACTGATTACTAACATATATTCTCTGGGAGGTCTTTGATATGGCAAGAGTAAAAGGCGGATTCGTTGTTCGTCGTCGTCATAAAAAAGTATTGAAACTTGCTAAAGGTTATTTCGGTTCTAAACACCGTATCTTCAAAACAGCTAACGAACAAGTTATGAAATCCATGGTATATGCATACCGTGACCGTCGTCAGACAAAACGTAACTTCCGCAAATTGTGGATCGTTCGTATTAACGCAGCAGCTCGCATGAACGGATTGTCTTACAACAAATTCATGCACGGTTTGAAACTCGCTGGAGTGGACATGAACCGTAAAATGCTTGCTGATCTTGCAGTAAACGATATTAATGCATTTAACTCTTTGGCTGTTGTAGCTAAAGAAAAGATTAATGCTTAATTTCTTTAAGTGATAAGAGCCGCCGCATAGGCGGCTTTTTTATGGGGAATAAATAAAGTTAAGGGGCTTGCTGGGTCTCTAGCCTTAAAAAAGGGTAATGAAATCAGAGTTACATATTACAAATAATGCAAATGAAAAAGCGGAATTCTTATTCATATGTGAATTTAATGTTATAATATATGACATATAATCAACCTGAATATGTCAATTTTAAACGATAAAGCGCTTACAATTATGAACATTCTTAAAAAAACTAAAAATTAAGTCATGAAAGTGCTGGATTTTAACATGGGTTGATTGTATAATCACCTCTAGTAGGACAGTCCTATTGATTTGTACTTATAGATAATGATTGATCGGACAAGTGTATAATCCGTAAATCTGAAGAACAAAGTATGATATCAGATAGGGAATATTTTAAGGGGGAACAATTCCAAGATGAAGAAAGTACTAAGTTTGTCTTTAAGCATGATTCTTGCAGCTTCCGTTGCTCTAGCTGGATGCGGCAATGACAATGACAGCAGCTCTCAAGGCAGCGGTGAGGGAGGCGGCAGCGCAGCTGAATCCTCTGCAAAAATCGGAATGGTTACTGACGTCGGCGGTGTAAACGATAAATCTTTCAACCAATCTGCTTGGGAAGCACTTGAGGCAGTTAAAGAAGAAACAGGCGCAGATGTTAAATATCTTCAAAGTAAATCCGATGCAGATTACAACACAAACTTGAATACATTTGTTAAGGACCAGTACTCTTTGACTTGGGGAATTGGATTCCAGCTGGCTGAAGCAATCAAGACAGTCGCTGAACAGAACCCTGAAGCTAAGCTTGCAATTATTGACAGTGAAGTCGATGCTCCAAACGTCAAATCTGTAATGTTCGCTGAAGACCAAGGTTCTTTCCTTGTTGGTGTTATTGCAGGTAAAATGACGAAAACAAACAAGGTTGGTTTTGTCGGTGGAATGGAAAGCCCGCTGATCAAAAAGTTCGAAATTGGATTTAGAGAAGGCGTAAAGGCAGTAAATCCGGATGCACAGTTCGTTCCTAACTATACAGGTGCATTTGACAAGCCTGACCTGGGTAAAACAGCCGCTGCAACGATGTACAATGAAGGTGTAGATATTATCTTCCATGCATCAGGCGCAACAGGAACAGGCGTATTTAACGAAGCGAAGTCACGTAAAGATTCCGGACAAGATGTTTGGGTTATCGGTGTAGACAAAGACCAGTCTCTTGAGTTCGGTGATGAGATTACCCTGACTTCTATGATCAAGAAAGTAGACGAAGCCGTTAAGAAGGTATCTCTAGAAGTGATTAACGGAACTTTTGAACCAGGATTAGAAGTATTGGATCTGGCTGCTAACGGTGTTGGCGTAGCTGAGACTTCTACAGCAAACGTACCAGCGGATGTACTTGAGCTGGTTGACGAATACAAAGAAAAAATTATTAGCGGTGAAATTACAATTCCTGCAGAGTAATAATTACGATTGATTGTTTCGTGTGAGAATAATACTGAATTTTACATGTAATGGATGTAAAACAAGGCTGGTTTATATAACTAGCCTTGTTCTTACGTCTAGGGTTAATACCATCAAATCAAATTTATAAGGGTGATCTCATGGGTGCAGCAACTCCTGTCGTTGAGTTGAAGCAAATTACTAAACGCTTCCCGGGCATTGTCGCTAATGACTCTATAAGCTTGCAGCTGCATAAGGGAGAGATTCATGCACTGCTGGGTGAGAACGGCGCCGGAAAATCGACGCTGATGAATATTGTATTTGGTCTATATCAGCCTGATGAGGGCGGAATTGAAGTTGGCGGGCAGCCTGTAATTATTGACAGTCCGAATAAAGCCATCGAGCTAGGTATTGGAATGGTGCATCAGCATTTTAAATTAGTGCAGCCATTTACAGTAGCAGAGAATATTATATTGGGTTCAGAGCCTAAAAGAATGCTGGGCCTCAATATTAACTATAAAAAGGCAGTGGCAGAAGTTAAACGGTTATCCGAGTTATATGGACTTAAGGTCGACCCTAATGCAAAAATTGAAGACATCTCTGTAGGAATGCAGCAGCGCGTCGAAATTTTAAAAACCCTTTACAGAGGCGCGGAAATCTTGATTTTTGATGAACCGACAGCGGTATTAACTCCTCAAGAGATTTCAGAATTGATGGTGATCATGAAGAAGCTGGTCGCTGAAGGCAAATCCATCATTCTTATTACTCATAAACTGAAAGAAATCATGGAAATTTCGGATACGGTAACGATCATCCGCCGAGGTAAAGTCATCGATACGGTGAAGACGTCAGAGACGACTCCTAATGATCTGGCTGAGAAGATGGTTGGGCGCAACGTTACTTTTAAAGTGGACAAAAAGCCTGCTGCACCTAAGGAAACCGTACTCGATATCCATGAATTAACCGCGAAAAATAAAGAAGGCATGGCCGTACTGGACAAGCTGAATCTGCAAGTACGTGCAGGAGAAATTGTCGGAATCGCTGGAGTTGACGGTAATGGTCAGAGTGAGCTGATTGAAGCCATTACTGGTTTACGTAAAGTAAATTCAGGCAAAATTACGCTGAATAACAAGGATATTACGAATGAGCCGCCTCGTAAGGTTTCGGAAGCGGGCGTCGGGCATATTCCAGAGGACCGTCATAAGCATGGTCTTGTGCTGGACTTCTCTGTGAGCGAGAACATGGTGCTTGAATCCTATTACAAGGAGCCTTATTCCAAAAAAGGGTTCCTGAATTTCAAGGCAATTCAGGAGCATACGAAGAAGCTGGTACAGGCCTTTGATGTAAGAACGCCAAGCATTGATACTTTATCACGAGCTTTATCCGGAGGTAACCAGCAGAAGGCGATCATCGCCAGAGAGGTAAACAAAAATCCGGATTTACTTATTGCTGCTCAGCCTACACGTGGTCTTGATGTAGGGGCTATTGAGTTCGTTCAGAAGCAATTGATCGCTCAACGTGACCAAGGTAAGGCTGTGCTGTTAATTTCCTTCGAACTCGATGAAATTATGAATGTCTCGGACCGGATTGCGGTTATTTATGAGGGACATATTGTTGGTGAAGTGCTTCCAGAAGAGACCAATGATCAAGAGCTGGGTCTGATGATGGCAGGTAGCACCGTGAAGAGAGGTGCATCTAGTGAGTAGCGTATTAAAATGGTTCACTAAGGATTCAATTATATATCCAGTTGTTGCTATTATATTGGGTCTTCTATTGGGAGCAGTCGTAATGCTTATTGGCGGATATAATCCGATAACGGCATACGGAGCACTTGTCGAGAAAGTATTTGGAAACACCTATAATATTGGGGAAACTTTGCGTGAAATGACTCCGCTCATTATGACGGGGCTGGCCTTTGCGTTTGCTTCCCGTGCAGGTCTATTTAACATCGGGGCTGAAGGACAATTTATCGTAGGGATGACGGCTTCCGCATTTGTCGGAATTAAGCTGACGGGATTGCCTATGATTATTCATGCACCGCTTGCATTAATTGCAGGGGCTCTAGCGGGTGGTCTGTGGGCAGCAATTGCAGGTTATCTCAAGGCAGCACGCGGGGTGAATGAAGTCATCACCAGTATTATGATGAACTGGGTTGCACTTTATTTGGGCAATCTTGTCGTAAGACAATTCATGCTGATGCCGGGTGAGAATCGTTCCGAAGAGATTCAACCATCCGCCTCTATTGCGATTGGCTGGTTGTCTGAGTTAATGAGTAACTCCCGTGTTCACTGGGGCACACTGATTGCGATTCTCGCAGCGGTAGTGTTCTATGTATTCATGTGGAAAACAAAGCAAGGCTTCGAGCTTCGTGCAGTAGGCCATAACCATCATGCTGCAGAATATGCAGGGATGAAGGTGAATCGCAACATTGTCAAAGCCATGTTTATCAGTGGTATTTTGGCAGGCCTTGGCGGTGCCTTTCAAATTCTGGGTGTATTCGGCTATCAAACGATCCTCCAAGGATCCCCGGGTACTGGATTCGATGGTATTGCGGTAGCACTGATTGGTATGAATCATCCGTTTGGTGTAATTCTAGGAGCCTTCCTATTTGGAGGATTGACATACGGTTCTGCCGGAATGAGCTTCGCAGCAGATGTTCCACCGGAATTGATACGTATCGTAATTGGCTCCATCATATTCTTCATTGCTGCACAAGGTATCGTGCGCTGGGTGCTTAAGCCCTTCTATGCGAAGCGCAAGAAAGAGAAGGTGTTGTAATTATGGATTTCATAACGCTCTCCGGACAGCTGATTAATACGACACTTGTCTTTGCAACAGCTCTTGTATTTGCTGCGCTTGGTGGTATATTCTCAGAGCGTTCCGGTGTAACGAATCTGGGGATTGAAGGATTTATGATCTTCGGTGCTTTTGCTGCAGGGGTATCCGCTCATTATGCTCAAGAAGCGGGGATGACAGGTGGGCAAGCGGCTTGGGTTGGTCTGGTTACAGCAGCCGTGTTAGGTGTGGTTGTTTCCTTGATTCACGCTGTAGCCTCTATCACTTTTAAAGCGGACCAGATCATAAGTGGTATTGTCATTAACTTCTTGGCAGCAGGAAGCACATTGTATATGGTTAAGCTTCTGTTTGACGGGTCAGGGGAAACGCCGCTTATTAATGGATTCAAAAAATGGAATCCAGAATTATTCGGTGTGAAGCTAGCTGAAATTCCGTTCTTCGGTAATGTATTTATTCATCATTATCCATCTACATTCCTAGCTGTGCTGTTTGTAATATTAACATTCTTATTCCTGTACAAAACGCCATTCGGTCTGCGTCTTCGCTCTGTCGGGGAGCATCCAAGTGCTGCGGATACGATGGGGATTAATGTGACGAAGTACAGATATCTTGCTGTTATGGTCAGTGGTGCACTTGCGGGTATCGGCGGTGCTGTTCTTACGCTGACGACTACAAATGTGTTCGCACACAACACAATTTCCGGACAAGGTTATATTGCGATTGCTGCCATGATCTTTGGTAAGTGGAATCCGATCGGGGCATTTGGTGCAGCTCTCTTCTTCGGGTTGTCCCAAGCTGTCCGCAACTATATTCAAATGTTCGAATGGGCTCAGGCTATTCCCCAGGAAATTATTTTCATGCTGCCGTATCTGCTTACTGTCATCGTACTCGTAGCAGCGGTCGGACGTTCAGCAGCACCTGCTGCACTGGGACAGCCATACGATCCAGGCAAACGTTAACGTAATATTTAATTTATCAACAAAGGTGATGCTTGCTCTAAGATGCAGGCATCACTTTTTTTGTACATGCAGGACATTGAAACATACATTTATGCCGACATACGAATAAGATGATTCTGAATCCTACGTAAAGAAGGAGGGAAAAGAATGAATAATTCTGTTAGTCTAAATGACGCAAAAAAAATGGTCGGGCAGCGTATTGTCGCTGTTCGCAAAGATGGCACAAAAGTGACGGGTACACTTGTTAATGTGACAGGGAATAAAATTATGCTCCAGCCGACGGAAGGGAAAGATGCATCTACACGGGCACTCATTCCGCTTGTCCTATTTGACCTGTTGGCAATTGGAACCTTGCCATTTGCAGGCGGATTCGGCGGAGGCTTCGGAGGCGGATTTGGTCCAGGCGGATACGGCGGGTATGGATATGGAGGCAAAGGACCTGGAGGCGGGTATGGAGGCTTCCCTGGATATGGACCTGGACCTGGATATGGACCGGGACCAGGTTACGGACCAGGGCAAGGTTATGGAGGATATGGCTTCAAAAATAAATTTTTCTATTAAATATTTTTATCGCATTGATAATATTTTGTGTTCATTCTTTTGATATTCTAGCTTTCACTTAATACTTTTTCCAATTCGTAGCACCGTCCGATATCAACATAGCGAAGCATCTTATATCCCATCTTTTGATAAAAATTGATTCCCTTTTTGTTTCCTTCATCCACCATAACTTTTGACTTCTTACACCCTCGTGAAGCCGCAAATTGCTCCGCTTTGTTCAGTAATTCTTTGCCATGCTGTTTGCGCTGTTCCTTTGGATAAACGGCCATCATGTCAATGTATAGTAAAGAACCATGCATCATAAAATGTACAAAACCACAAATGCTGGATTCATAATTAGCAGAGGATACCAATGTAATGCCTCGGGCTAAACGGCTTGGAATATCCTGAATAATCAGGTTGATCTCTTGCTTGCTCAAATGTGAGATAGGCACGAGCTGGCTATGAATCAGTTCCATGATAGCTGGATCATCTTGCTTAGGTCTGCGATTGCGAATCATGGATAATCCTCCTTTTTGGGGCATACAATATGGATGGGGTATTATATGCCTAAGGAGCTTGGTCATGTTCGGTATTTCGGACAAAAAATAGCTGATACAGCAAGGCTTGTACATGGATTGACTGAATTTTGAAAAATAAAGTGTTGACTATTTCTACAAATGAATCTTATAATGTTCCTAACATTTAACCGCTATAGTTTATCGGCAATGATGAGGACGAAGTTTTAAGGGCACTTATGTGCAGAGAGTGGACAGTTTTAGCTGAAAGTACCACCATAATCCCTTAAGTACGAGCTCACCTCGGAGCTGTTTTCCTGAAAAGCAAGCAAGGTTCTTGCCTATTAGGGAAAATCGTAAGTCTACGTTACAGACGACAGGTATGAAGAATGGGTAGGTCTTATCTGACCAACATTTCTTACTACTTGCTAAGGTCAGATTCCGTGAGGAATTTGACAAATCTGGGTGGTACCACGGAAGCAGCAACCTTTCGTCCCTCGCGAGGCATATTTTATGTCCGCAGGGATGGAAGGTTTTTTTGTTGTAAAAGCAAGATGAATCAAGGGTCATCAATTACAGATAACCCTTACTTGATTTCTTTTCAACATGTCAGATTAATGTAATCCTTAAGAAGGGGGAGATCTTCATGAATGCGCATAATCCTGAAATGCGATCAACTGATCAACTACGTGAGAAATGGATGAAACCGGAAGTCATTACAGGCTCGGAAATTCTACTTCGAAGCTTGCTGTTAGAAGGTGTTGAATGCGTCTTTGGCTACCCGGGGGGCGCGGTCCTATACATCTACGATGCAATGTATGGATTTGAAGATTTCAAGCATTTGCTTACAAGGCATGAGCAAGGCGCCATTCACGCAGCCGACGGATATGCTCGGGCAAGCGGCAAAGTAGGCGTATGTATCGCTACTTCCGGTCCGGGAGCAACTAACCTGGTAACGGGCATTGCAACGGCCTACATGGATTCGGTACCACTTGTTGTCATTACGGGGAATGTCGTTTCCAGCTTGATTGGTACGGATGCTTTCCAAGAAGCAGATATTACTGGGATTACGATGCCGATCACTAAGCACAGCTATCTGGTTCGCTCAGTAGAGGATTTGCCGAGAGTGATTCATGAGGCGTTTCATATTGCGAACACAGGGCGTAAAGGTCCGGTATTAATCGATATTCCTAAGGACGTATCCGCTAATAAGACGCTGTTTGTTCCACAGACAGAGCCTGTAAATATGCGAGGTTACAATCCAACAGTTACGCCTAACAAGCTGCAGCTTGATAAGCTGCACCAAGCGATTAAGCAAGCAGAGCGACCCGTAATTCTGGCCGGCGGCGGAATCGTATACGCTGGAGCACATGAAGCACTGTTCGAATTTGTGAAGAAGACAGAGATTCCAATTACGACAACATTACTTGGTCTTGGTGGATTCCCAAGCGGTCATGAGCTATGGATGGGGATGCCTGGGATGCACGGTACGTATACAGCGAATCAAGCTATTCAGCAGTCTGACCTATTGATCAACTTTGGAGCAAGATTTGATGATCGGGTAACCGGCAAGCTGGACGGTTTTGCCCCACGAGCGAAGATCGTGCATATTGATATTGATCCTGCAGAGATCGGCAAAAACGTACCGACAGACATTCCGATTGTAGGGGATGTGAAGACCGTACTTGAATTGCTCAATCATGAAGCTGCGCGTGCAGATCAGGCAGATGAGTGGCGGAACCAGATACGGGAGTGGAAAGGCGACCGTTTGTACAACTACAAGGATTCAGATGAAGTCCTCAAACCTCAATGGGTTATTGAGATGCTGAATGACACGACGGAAGGCAACGCAATTGTAACTACGGACGTAGGCCAGCATCAGATGTGGGCAGCTCAGTATTACAAGTTTAATCAACCGCGTTCATGGGTAACTTCCGGGGGACTTGGAACGATGGGCTTCGGCTTCCCTTCAGCCATCGGTGCTCAGATGGCGCATCCGGATCGTCTCGTTATCTCTATTAATGGAGACGGCGGTATGCAGATGTGTTCTCAAGAGCTTGCCATCTGTGCAATTAACAAGATTCCAGTTAAGATTGTGGTTATCAACAACCAGGTACTAGGGATGGTAAGACAATGGCAAGAGCTGATCTACGACAACAGATATAGTCACATTGATCTAGCTGGAAGTCCTGATTTTGTCAAATTGGCAGAGGCTTATGGGGTCAAGGGTCTGCGTGCCACGAATAAGGAAGAAGCGCAGAAGATTTGGTCAGAAGCGCTCGAAACAGACGGTCCGGTGCTTGTAGAGTTTGTTGTTAACAAGGAAGAAAACGTATATCCGATGGTAATGCAGGGATCGACCATTGATCAAATGCTGATGGGGGATGCATAAATCATGAATAGACATACGATTGCCGTACTGGTAAATGATCAGCCAGGAGTACTTCAACGGGTATCAGGTCTGTTCGGTCGCCGCGGCTTTAACATTGAAAGTATCACGGTTGGTCAGTCTGAGGAAGCCGGATTATCCCGAATGGTTATTGTGACACTTGGGGATGAACATCTTCTTGAGCAGATTGAGAAGCAGCTATACAAATTAATTGACGTTATCAAGGTTGTTAATTTGAGCTCCAATCCGATGGTTGCACGCGAGCTCGCACTGATCAAGATCAAAGCAGAGCCTTCGGTTCGTCCGGAAATTATGGGTCTCGTCGAAACGTTCCGTGCCTCGGTTGTCGATATCGGCAACTCCAGCCTGATGATTCAAGTTGTAGGAGATACAGATAAGATTGACGCGATGATCGAGCTCATTAAGCCATATGGTATCAGGGAATTATCTAGAACAGGTGTAACGGCAATGATCCGAGGAAACGTATAAATATACTTTTCGTATTCATTAGCCAGCCTGTCTTAACATCATATTTTAGTCATTTACCGCGACAGGAATTTGCAGTCCTGAAGAATGAGCGGGGGCTTGAGGGGACTAGAGGCTTAGATTAACGGACGGTTCTGCAGTCCCTTGAAACACCCGCTCATTCATGCAGGGTTTTCTTTACAATACAAAGGAGGGCTTTAACAATGGCAGTTACAACTTATTATGAACAGGATGCAGATCTTAGTGTATTGAAAGGTAAAACCATCGCCGTTATCGGTTATGGAAGTCAAGGACATGCTCAGGCACAAAACTTGCGTGACAGTGGTCTAAACGTAGTTATCGGTTTGCGCGAAGGTAAATCATTTGAGACAGCTAAAAATGACGGCTTCGAAGTATTGCCGGTTGCAGAAGCAACTCGCCGTGCTGATGTTGTGCAAATCCTGATGCCGGATGAAACACAAGCTTCCGTTTACAAAAATGAAATTGAGCCTAACCTGAAAAAAGGTGCAACTCTGATGTTCTCCCACGGCTTCAATGTTCATTTTGGACAAATTGTTGCTCCTAAAGACAGTGATGTTATGCTGGTAGCTCCTAAATCTCCTGGGCATATGGTTCGCCGTACATATGTTGAGGGCTTTGGTGTACCTGGTCTAATTGCGATTGAGCAGGATGCTACGGGTCAAGCCAAAGAAATTGGTCTGGCTTATGCAAAAGGGATCGGTTGTACACGTGCTGGTGTTATTGAAACTTCCTTCCGTGAAGAAACAGAAACAGATTTGTTCGGTGAACAAGCTGTGCTGTGTGGTGGTGTAAGCGCACTTGTAAAAGCAGGCTTTGAAACATTAACAGAAGCTGGCTATGCTCCAGAAATGGCTTACTTCGAATGCTTGCATGAGCTGAAGCTGATCGTTGACCTAATGTATGAAGGTGGACTTGCCAGCATGCGTGATTCCATCAGTAACACAGCGGAATACGGTGACTATGTAACTGGACCACGCGTTGTAACTGAAGACACCAAAGCAGCAATGAAAGCAGTCCTTAGCGATATCCAGCAAGGTAAATTCGCTCGCGACTTCATCCTGGAAAATCAATCCGGACGCGCATTCCTGACAGCGACTCGCCGTAATGAAGCGAATCATCCAATCGAGGTTGTCGGCGCACAATTGCGTGAAATGATGCACTGGACTCATAAATAAGATCATAGCTCTCTATTCTCTGAGAATCGTGATGACAATGACAAAAGGCGGCCAAGCTGTAATAGCTTAGGCCGCTTTTTTTGCTGCTTCATTACCACGCGTAAGCGTTTGGCGCATGACCGCCTGGACCTGGGAAGATTTCATCCAGCCGCTTGAGGACTGACTCGTCCAGCTTGATCTCCAGTGCATCTAGTGTGTTTTCGAATTGTTCGAGTGTGCGAGGACCAATAATTGGAGCGGTAACCGCAGGATTCGCAAGGAGCCAAGCCAAAGCGACATTATCCTGCGGCTCTCCAAGCTCACGGCAGAGTGCACCGAACTCTTCCAACTGTGTGCGATGCTGCTCGACACGCTCCGCAATTCCACCACTACGAGTTCCTTCGATCTTCTTGAGTGCATTTCGTCCGAGCAGACCGCCATCAAGCGGACTCCAAGGAATGATGCCAAGTCCAAGCTTATGTGCTGCAGGAAGCACTTCGAGCTCAGGAAGCCGGCAATTCAGGCTGTATTTGTGCTGTTCTGACACAAGCCCTAAGAAATTTCGATTCTTGGCTTCCATTTGAGCAACCGCTATCTGCCATCCGGCAAAATTGCTTGAGCCGACATAGCCGATTTTTCCCTGATGAATTCCAACTTCAAAAGCTCCCCATAATTCTTCCCAGGAGACATTAGGATCGACATGGTGCATTTGATAGAGCTCAATATGATCGGTTTGAAGTCGTTGAAGTGAGCCTTCGAGATGCCGGCGGATTTTGTAGGCTGACAAGCCTGCTTCATCATTGGGTCCATCGTTGCTGTCATGCATGGAGCCGTATACTTTGGTCGCAAGTACGACTTTTTCTCTGCGTCCGCCGCCTTGCTTAAACCATTTACCGATGATCGTTTCTGTCAGTCCTGCATTTTCACCCCATCCGTAGATGTTTGCTGTGTCGAAAAAATTGAGGCCTGCATCAACGGCAGCATCCATAATGCGAAAGGCTTCCTTCTCATCCGTTGCAGGTCCAAAATTCATCGTACCCAGACACAGACGGCTTACCTTGAGTCCTGATCTTCCTAAATACGTATACTGCATCCACTATCATCCTCTCATCAGGGAAATTGAACCATCTAAACAAGTCTATTGTAATCGGATTCTTCCATCTCTTTCAACTTCGTACTGCCTTATAGTCTATACCTATAGACGCGATAGCTTCTATATCTTGGTCAAATGTACCGTGATTATGTTACAAAGGTATATAGCAGATATTATTTAGAATGGAGCGTGCAGTCATGTCAGAAGTCAAAAAAATCGCCGTCATTGCTGGAGATGGCATTGGACCAGAGGTTGTTGCAGAAGCGGAGAGAGTGTTGAAACGAACCGAAGAAGTGTTCGGATATACTTTTGAAACAAATCACGCTTTATTTGGCGGAATTGCGATTGATGAGACAGGAACCCCTTTGCCGAAAGAAACACTGGAGGTATGTCAAAGTGCGGATGCAGTACTGCTTGGAGCGGTCGGAGGTCCGAAATGGGACAACAATTCCAAGGAGCTTCGTCCAGAAACAGGATTGCTGGGGATCCGCAAAGCACTCGGATTATTTTCCAACCTGAGACCTGCCGTCGTATTCGATTGTCTCAAAGATGCTTCTACACTAAAGCCGGAAGTGCTTGAAGGCACAGATCTTATGGTCGTTCGAGAGCTGACAGGCGGAATCTACTTTGGAGAGAAGTTCCGCAGAGAGGGAGAGCATGGCGAAGAAGCGGTAGATACCTGCGTATATAATGTAGCAGAAGTAGAACGGATTGTTCGACAAGCTTTTGAAATTGCACAAAAACGTAGAAAAAAATTGGCATCGGTCGATAAAGCAAATGTGCTTGAAACCTCCCGCTTATGGCGTGAAGTGGTAAACCGGGTCGCTCCAGAATATCCAGATGTTGAAGTTGAGCATGTGCTCGTAGATAACTGTGCAATGCAGCTGCTGCGCCGTCCATCAAGCTTTGATGTCATTGTTACGGAAAATATGTTTGGTGATATTTTAAGTGACGAAGCGGCTATGCTTACAGGCTCAATCGGAATGCTCGCATCGGCGTCTATGGGTGAAGGAAGCTTTGGTCTATATGAACCCGTACACGGATCAGCTCCGGATATTGCAGGTCAGGGATTAGCGAATCCGATTGCGACGATTCTGTCAGTTGCCTTGATGTTCCGTTTGACATTTGGATACAGCGATGCAGCAGATGCGATTGAGAGAGCAGTTGCCCAGGTGCTGGATGCAGGACATCGGACAAGTGATATTGCTGTAGATAAGAGCACTGCGATCAGCACCTCCGAGATGGGAGATCTGATTGTAGCGGCGATTGTAAAATAAGAGTGCATAGAAGCTTTGTAGAATGAAGAGAAGTTAAATTTAAAATGATAAGTCAGGAGTACAGTAGGAGAGGTTAACGGCCATACTGTGCTTCTTTTCTTCTTAATTATAATAATTATCAACAAATAAGGTTTATAATATTGACTTTGAAACTTGACGGTGATAGGATTTTAAATGTGCTCTTTTTTGAGAGTTTCATAAACTCTTCATTAATTTTAAGAGTTTCACATACTCTTCACAATCTAAAGAGAAAACGATTTTGGTTACATAGGAGAAGGAGGACTTTTTATCATGGCAGAACGTTTGGTTGGAAAAACAGCTCCGGATTTTGTAATGGAGACCGTAACTGGTGATGGTAAAGATTTTGGTAAGGTTCAATTGTCTGACTATCGTGGTAAATGGCTGGTATTTTTCTTCTACCCGCTAGACTTCACATTTGTATGCCCAACTGAGATTACAGCACTCAGCGATGCTTATAATGATTTCAAAATTTTGGATACAGAAATTCTTGGTGTGAGTGTAGACTCGATCCATAGCCACAAAGCTTGGATCAACACTCCAAAAGACAGCGGCGGCTTGGGTCAAATTAACTTCCCGCTCGCTTCCGACATTACGAAGCAAGTTGCTCGTGACTATGGCGTATTGATTGAAGAAGAAGGTGTTGCACTACGTGGTCTCTTCATCATTGACCCTGAAGGCGAGTTGAAATATCAAGTCGTTAACCACAACGATGTGGGTCGTTCTGTAGAAGAAACACTTCGTGTGCTTCAAGCTCTGCAATCCGGCGGATTGTGCGCAATGAACTGGAAGCCAGGCGACAGCAACCTGTAAATCGTTATATCGCTTCTAAGTTAAGTAAGCCCTCAAGGCGGTAATTACCGCTGAGAGGGCTTTTTTCACCGTATAGACTTATATTGCTATGTCTACACGAGGAATATTCAATATCCTTAACTAATTGGCGTTTTAAGTCGGTTTTTTTCGTGTTATAACGAGTATAGCCCTTTTTTTATGGAGATTCGATTAAGAAAGAGGAATTGGGATTGTCATAACGAATAGGGTAAAAGAATACGCTATTGAACATAATGTATACAATGCTTCCGGTTTTGTGTCTACAAGGAGGGTGAGCAAAATGAGTTTTTGTTGTGGAGCAAGTATGATCGGGACAAAGGGAACATTAAAGCATTACCGAACGCAGGTCCACAATGTTCCCCTGCTCTTTTGTCCGGTATGTAATCGGGTAGAGGTTCACTATAAGGTTGAGAATGAGTATGAAATATTGGCTGAGTATGCACATGGTGATGGTGCATCTGAGATTGATTTTCAGGATTATGTCATGGAAGATGAAGATACGATTTACGAAAATTGCGTAAACCGGGAGAACGAAGATCCTCTAGAAATTATACAGCGTCAGATCGATACTTCCTTGGATTTGCTATCCATTGCTAAGAGCATAGAAGATCATAAATGGGAGAGCGAGCTTAAACGAAGACTTGCTGTCATGAGCAAGAGACGATCCAAGATCAAGCCAAATCAGACAGGCCGATAACCGAAAATACCTATGCATAAAGATGAAGCCTCCGTTATTAACGGAGGCTTTAGATGTAGGATAAAATGCCATTTTAATTTCTACAGAAAAGGTTATATCTGCTTAATATCCAACAATTCGACAGTATCTTCGGTTGACTCTAATTGGTAAACTTGTCTATGATTAAATAGACATCCCCAAAAACTCTGCATGACGGTAGATCAGCTAAACATAGCTTAACAGCGAGGAAGCAAACGATCAGCGCCCGAAGTTAAACCTCATAGACCTCCATACTGCAGTGATTCATACTTCATTCCAGTTCTTATGTTAATGGTGCCTTATCTGAAGCGTAACGTAGTCGTATGACACGAAAGACCCCTGTGTCTGTATGGTCGACGCTGGTTTAGATCTATAGCGGGAAGCCTCGTCATCATCTATGTGACGATTAGTAGTCCGATCGGCAAGTTCCATTTACGTGTAAAGGGGGAGCCTGAGTATGATCAGTGAGTTTCAGAACACATTGATTTCTGCAAACGACGTATTTCCACTACAGCATCTAGATAACAGCAATTATGAGAATATTCTAGAACACTTGGATAGCGGAATCATGTTATTTGATAGGGATGGGGTTCTTACTTTCATTAATCTGCAGATGGCCAGATTGCTAGAGCTGCCACGCCATCAACTGCTCGGCTGTGATGTAGTTCAGCTCGTACGGCATCCATACATTAGCCGGTTCAAAAAGAAAAAGATTATGAGGATATTCAGGGAGACCATTTTCCATCGTAAGCGCTATCATGAGGTGCTTGACGAATATGGGAAGCATTGGCTCATCACTATGACGTACGGTGATCAGATGGACGGCAACTTTTTGCTAAGTGTAAAGGACGTATCGGATTTCAAACAAATCGAGCAAACCGCGTATCAGAACGATAAGCTGGCCATGCTGGGACAAATCTCAGCCTCCATCGCTCATGAAATTCGCAATCCGCTAACCGCCATCCGAGGGTTTATTCAATTGCTAAGACCTCACCTTATTCAGTTAGGCAAGGATGAATATGCAAGAATTATACTTACAGAAATTGATCGAGCGAATGATATTATTTATGAATTCCTTAATTCATCCAAGCCTTCTGCCCCACAAAAAACCGTGATTCCAGTTCAATCTTTACTCAAAGAAGTGGTGCTGCTTACAGAAAGCGAAGGTTTAATGAAAGGATGTCAAATAGAGATGGACAATGCTGATCATCCGCTATATGTGTCCATCGACGTAAAACAAATTAAGCAGGTCATGCTGAATATGGTCAAGAATGCAATGGATGCCATCGAGAATGTAGGTGAGGATCATTCAGGGCTTATCCAGATTGAAACACAGCAAGAAGGCACTAATGTCGTCATTTCCATAAGAGATAATGGACAGGGAATGGATCACAATACTTTAGTAAGGCTGTTTGATCCTTTCTTTACGACCAAGGAAGCAGGCACTGGGCTCGGACTATCCGTCAGCTATCGAATTATTAAGAATCATGGAGGCACCATATCCGTTGACAGTAAATCTGGAGAAGGAACAGAATTCAAGATTTCTCTTCCTATCGTATAATCTGTGCATCACTTCAATAGATCGGAAGCGTAGCTGCTTCTGATTTTTTTTTGCTCTCTGAACTTTTTTAATTTGTCATGGCGGGTATATGAAAGGAGTAGTATGAAATTAAGGCTATATTTGAATTTGATCGTATTTAATAGCTAGCTGAAGGATGGATATGATGATGAATGTGAAGATGGAAGTGTTATGGAAATCAGATATTCCGATCGAATCGATTGAAGCGCAAGCTGTCATTTGTTTGGTAAGCGAGGCGGAGTGGATTACGGGACATTTTCCTGCGGAATGGAAGGAAGCGATTGCTTCTGTAAAGGAACGAGGATTATTCCAAGGATCTGAAAATCAATTGTTTACCATACCCGTGATGCAGTCAGATACAGCAATAACATTAATATTAGTCGGAACAGGACAGTATCCTTTTACCCCTGAAGGGCTTCGCCTTGCTGCAGTGCGCGCTGCAAAAACAGCGGTGAAGATCTGCGCAGATCAAGTCGTTTTTGCATTGCCTTCCTCTATGCTTACTTATTCGTTGTCCCAAGATATTGCTGTCGTGGCTCATACGCTTACAGAAGGTTTTATACTAGGCACCTATCGACGCAAAACATACAAACGTACACAAGTGGCCTATACTGGCCCAGATCGGCTTATATTTCATCAGGACAAAGTGTATCAGGACGAACATGAGCGGCAGTGGCATATCGGTATGGAGCGGGGGAGGGCTTTTGCAGAAGGAACGATACTAGCCAGAGACTTAACAAATCTGCCTGGCAATATGCTTGTTCCTCATGATCTGGCCAATGCGGCCGTAAGGCTCGCTGAGCAGCATGGACTTGAATACGAAGTGCTGGATGAGAACGAAATTGTTAAGAAGGGCATGGGTGGGCTCTTGTCGGTAGGAGCCGGGAGTGTGAATCCTCCTCGAATGATTGTCCTGAAATATCAAGGGAAGACCTCCTGGGAAGGAGAAATTATCGGGCTGGTCGGAAAAGGCATTACGTTTGACACCGGTGGAATATCACTCAAGCCTCGTGTTGGGATGGAGGAGATGATAAGTGACATGGCCGGGGCGGCTGTGGTACTGGGTGCACTGCATACCCTATGCTTGCTGCGGCCTGAGCAGAATGTGGTTGTTGTCATTCCCTCCGCTGAAAATATGCCCTCAGGCAGTGCTTTCAAACCGGGAGATATTATCACTACACTCAGCCGCAGAACCGTTGAGATCTTAAATACGGATGCAGAAGGAAGGCTCGTGCTCGCTGATGGATTAACTTATGCGAAGGAGCTCGGAGCAACAAGGATTATTGATGTAGCTACATTGACTGGAGCAGTTGTATCAGCACTTGGCGACGTCGCTACAGGAGCTGTATCTAACGACGATCCCTTTATGAATGAATTTATACTAGCCTCTAAACGAACAGGTGAGAAGGTATGGCCGCTGCCCGCCTATCCTGAATTTGAAGAAATGCTGCGAAGCGAGGTCGCCGATCTGCGGAACAGTACAGGAAGATACGGTGCTTCTATTACTGCAGGTCTATTTATAGGTACTTTTGCAGAAGGAATGCCGTGGATCCATCTGGATATTGCCGGAACGGCTTATGTATCGAAAGAGAGAGGTATTCATCCCAAAGGAGCGACTGGAGCTATGGTGAGAACCATTGCAGAATATGTAACAAATGCATAAGTAATTCAGGCCTTGTGATATACAAGGTCTTTTTCATTTGAAAAAACATGCATGGGATATAGGGTTATGGTAAAATCACTTTATTATATGAAAACGTTTACGAATATGGGGAGGTCTTGACATCGTTATGGAATTTCAAGAAATCGCACAAGTAGCGGCCAAGCTTAGAGCAAATATGGCAAAAGTCATTGTAGGTAAAAATGATACAGTGGATTTAATGCTGATCGCCATGATCGCCTCAGGTCATATTCTGCTTGAGGATGTACCAGGTACCGGGAAGACTTTGCTGGCCAAAACGATGGCAGCCTCGTTAGATTGTACGTTTAGACGAGTGCAGTTTACTCCTGATCTATTGCCCTCAGACCTCACGGGGATTCATTTCTATAATCAAAAGGAAGGAGAGTTTGAATTTCGCGAAGGTCCTCTGTTCGCTAATTTGATTCTTGCCGATGAAATTAACCGAGCGACACCGAGAACACAGTCCAGCCTGCTGGAATGTATGGAGGAGAGGCAAATTAGTGTAGATGGGCACACACATGAGCTCAAAAGGCCTTTTATTGTTATCGCCACCCAAAATCCTGTTGATAATCAAGGTACATTTCCATTACCAGAGGCACAAATGGACCGCTTTATGCTCAAGATGAGCATGGGTTATCCAACTCAGGAGGAAAGTGTGGAAATTTTGCGACGTACGGTAAGCGGGGATTTCATAACAGGTGTATCTTCGGTTGTAGCCCAGCGTGACATCGTAGCTGCACAATCGGTTTATACAGCCGTTCGCGTACAGGAAGATCTGATGCGCTATATTATCTCTATCGCTGACGCAACAAGACATCATCCGGATATTGCGCTGGGCGTAAGCCCACGAGGAACACAAGCACTGCTTAAGGCGGCACAGGCCCGGGCAGCCATACAAGGCAGAGAATATATACTGCCTGATGATATAAAGGCTTTGGCGCTGCCTGTATTGTCACATCGGCTCGTATTCAAACATCGATCCAAGCAGCAGGAGGGAAAGGCTGAAGCGCTGCTTAGTGATATCATTTCACAAATTCCTGTGCCGAGCGACAGAACAAGTGTAGAAAGCAGTGTGCAATAACAGATGGAGCTTCTGTGGTTTCTTGTCGTCGGCCTTCTGCTAGTTTTTGCTCAAGGTATCCTGCTTGGGGTACCTGCACTGAAGAGAATTTCGTATCAGCGTGAGTTTGCGAAGAAACAGTGTTATGCCGGGGATGAGCTTGAGATGGTCGAGAAGATTTCGAATGAGAAAAGACTTCCCGTACCCTGGCTTCGCTTAGAGGCAATGATGCCAGCTTCTTTTATATTTCATACAGGTGCTGAACTCGGCATCAGCAGAGGAGATATTTATCAAAATCATCAAAGCTTGTTCTCGCTTAAACCCTATACTCGAATTACGCGGAAGCATTTCTTTACTTGCCAGCATCGCGGTGTGTATCAATTGGAAACGGTGACGATGACAGGCGGTGACCTCCTGGGTGTCTATTCCCATGCGAAGAAGCAGCCTGTATCGGTACAGATCACTGTATTCCCTGCACTCTTGGCTGATCACGAAATGCCAACGAGCTATGAGGTTTGGCAAGGCGAGCTGGAGGTATCCCGATGGATCGTAGAGGATCCGTTTCTTATTCTTGGTGTCAGGGAATATGGAGCGAGCGACCCGATGAATCGGATCCACTGGTCAGCAAGCGCGAGAACCGGTCAATTACAGGTATATAAACAAGGCTACAGTTCGGATCCGCAAACGCTCATTATATTCAATATTCAGGAGTCCAGTGACATGTGGAGTGTTGTAACGAAGCCGGGGATGGCCGAGAGAGGTCTATCCTATGCCGCAACCGCGGTGAATGATGCAGTGAGCAGAGGACTAAAAACAGGATTCATGCATAATGCATACGCTTTAGGATCAAATTCACTCGTGCGGATTGATGCCGACTATGGAGTTCTTCACGCAGAATATATAATGCAAGCCATGGCTGAAGTACAATTAAAGTGCTTGATACCGATGGAACAGGTGCTTATGGATGAGGCTGACAGGCAGCTTGATTCAGGAGAGCGGCAGGATTATTTATTAATTACGCCGTTCGTATCTCCAGGCATGGAGGAGCAGCTGAATCGCCTCAGATTCGGTGGAAATAAAGTCAGCATTGTATACCTTGATTCAGATCCGGAGTACAAGGAGGCAGGGAGATGAGCAATGATCGTGATCAAGCGGTACCTATAAGAGTGTACTTGCTGAGCTTGATGGAGCTCGTCTATATCTATCCTTTAACGGTACTGCTCTCTGTTTTTGCACTGCAAATAAGTCCCGTGTATACTTTCATATTGCTTGTGCTTGACCTCTTTACAGCGATCTGGCTGAGTTCTGCAATTAATAACAAGCTTATGGCTGGATGTGTATCATGGATTGCTGGAATAATGATCTCCGTTGGCGGGACGCTTCTATTAGACACAGAGCAGGATATAACCATTCTCCCTGTTCTTCTGGCAGCAGTGGCAGGAGCCGGAACGGCATATCGCGGGCTTACCCTGGGTAAACGAAGATTGAATTTTGCTCCTGCGGATCGTATGCAATATACGGGACTTATCTCATTGCTTGCATTAAGCCTGATTGCCACGAGAGTACCTAGACTGGACGATCATGCAATGAGTATTTATGCAGCCGGTATCATCGGGTTTCTAGTCTATATCTGGACAAGACATTCTCGTGAGATGAGACGGGCCACCTTAGACATGGATGGCAAGAGACCGCAAATGAAGAGCTTCTTCGAACTGAATCGGCCACGGATGCTTCTCTTCCTAGTCATAGTCATTATCCTTGGGACATTTAATTATCTGTCGGAGTTGTTTAATTACCTGTGGAACGGATTTACGAGCTGGTTTCGTTCATTGTTTGATGGAGAGCCTTCTGAGGAAATACCAGAGACCATCCCTCAGCTTCCTTCAGAAGGACTACTATTCCCTCCCACTGAAGCAGAACCTTCGAGTGATTCATCACCCGTATGGGATTGGGTACTGAACGCGCTGGTCATGCTCGCTGTGCTTGCCTTCTTATTATTCATTGGTTATGGCCTGTGGAGATTGCTCAAGAAGGTGAGCCGATATCTACAATCCAGAAGTAAACCCAAACAGGAGACTCCAATCCCGGAAAAAATAGCTTATATCGATATAACGGAGACGATCGAGAACAGACCGAAGAAAGATTTTTTTCGCATGTTCCGTAAACAACGAGTCCCTGAGGAACCTGAACAAAGAATCCGATATTATTATAAGTCTGTTGTAGAGCAGGTGGGTAAGGAAGCAGGACCACTGCCTTCATCACTCACGCCTAATGAGCTGGAGCAATGGCTGAATGAACACGAAGAAGTCCGACACAAGCACGTTCCGTATAGAGGAGAGCTGATCCACCAGTTAATAACTTTATATAATAAAGTCAGATATGGGGAGGAAAAGGTATCTCCCGAGGAGGTTCAACCGCTTGATCAGGCACATAAGTAAGCTTAATGTCAGATTAGGTCGAGCTTCTCTTTACTTTTCATTCCACGTTCAAGTATCATGAGAGAAATAAAGTAGGCATATAAAGGAGCTTAGCCATGAAGACGATGACAAATCATAGCAAGATTGTAGACTGCACGATTCGAGACGGCGGCCTCGTGAACAATTGGGATTTCAGCGTGGAATTTGTACAGAAGCTGTATGAGAGCTTAAATGAAGCAGGCGTTGAATATATGGAGGTTGGATATAAAAATTCCCCTAAGCTGCTGAAGGGTGCCGACAAAGCAGGGCCTTGGCGCTTCCTGAACGATGATTTCTTGAGAAAGGTCATTCCTCAAAAAGGCAACACCAAGCTGTCCGCACTGGTAGACATCGGAAGAGTAGACGAAAATGACATTCTTCCTCGCAGCGAAAGTATGCTGGATCTGATCCGTGTTGCTTGCTATATCAAGGATGTGGACAAGGGTCTAGAGCTAGTTCGCATCTTCCATGAACGTGGTTACGAAACGACACTTAATATTATGGCACTATCCAATGTGATGGAGAATGAGCTTCTTGAAGCTTTTGAAATGATCAATGAGAGTGTGGTTGATGTTGTATACATTGTCGATTCCTATGGAAGCCTGGATCACAGTGACATTAAATATCTTGTTGAGAAGTTCAAGCTTCATCTGCCCAACAAACGGCTTGGGGTCCACACCCACAACAACATGCAGCTCGCATTCTCCAACACGCTGATCGCTTCTGAGCTTGGTGTTGAACTGCTGGATGCTTCCGTGTATGGAATGGGCCGCGCTGCCGGTAATTGTCCGACAGAACTGCTAATAGCTCATTTGAAAGGAACTAAATATAAGCTCCGTCCTGTTCTTGATGCGCTGGAGCAGCTCCTTGTACCTCTACGTGAGAAAGAAGAGTGGGGATACATCCTGCCATATATGATAACAGGTCATCTCGACGAGCATCCTCGTTCGGCTATGGCACTTCGTAATTCGGAGAATAAAGACCGGGTCGTCGATTTCTATGATACACTTACCACACCTGAAGTGAACTTTGATAAGTGAGGATTGTGCATTAATCCTCTTATAACCGATGAATCGATTCTGGGATGAGCACTAGCCGTTTTGCTCGCATTATTCCCTGACTAGGCACTCTCTACTAAATGGTAGAGGGTGTTTTTATTTTATAGAGACTTAATACCTACAAATTGCGCGTTTATGCATAGATAAGTCAAAAAAATAGTACAAAGTTTGCTGATTAAATGGTATTATAGTCCAGTGGATATTGAAGAAAATGTTGGAATATGTCACATCTTAACTGTAAAATACATGATAACCAATGAAATAAACGTACTTTATGGACAATATTTAGGAGGCATCAATAAATGCTATGAGCATTAAGTTGAGACATCCCAAGTTCTTATGGACTGCGGGTGCTGGTCTTATATTATGTATTTTGAACCCATGGATAATGCCTTCCTTATCTTCATTGCTTAGTCAGGAACTTATTAATTTATTGGGAATGGGCATCTCTCTTTGTTCGTTAATTATCTGCTTCTCGGCGTCTAACCAGGCGAGACTTTTGGAACAGGGGCAGCGAACACATAATGGACAGTACATTGCTTCTGTATTTTTTGCAGCAGGTTTTTTGGAATTGCTATTATTTATACACTATAGTGGAATTTCCTTCAGAAATGAGTTGCTGGTGGATACCTCCGATGTCATACTTATAGTATTTTTGACTCGGTTGCTCTGTGTAATGGGCATGCTTTATCTCGGGTTTTCTTCTCCAAAATCGGCGGAGCGTCCCATCCGCAAATCTATAGGATTAGGTGCTGCCCTGCTATATATGGCAGTCCTGCTTCTCCTTCTACAAAACAACGACAATCTTGATTACTTCTTTAGCGTTTATGACCCCTTGAACGAGATTGTAAATCCAATTCATTATGCGATCCATTTTTCTCTTTTATCTTTTTTAATGCTGGCTCTGTTGGGGCTGTTATTTTCAAAGGTAAAACGAGTAATGAATGTGAATAAGAACCTCATACTTGGTATGATATTTTGTATTGTCAGTCAAGGCTTTATGCTGCAGATTCAAGACGTATCAGATCTCTCTTTTACGCTGTCCATGATCTTTCAGCTGCTGGGCTATTTCATTTTTCAAGAGGTGTATTTCAACGTTTACGTCACGATTCCACTGGAGCGGCAGACCGTCACCCGAGAACAGCTGAACTACATGGCTCATTATAATGAAGTTACAGGATTGCCGAATCGGAGGTCCTTACTCCTACATTTACGTGATTGTATGCATTCTGCATATTCAGAGAATCGGACGGTAGGTCTTCTGGTCATCAACATCAACCGATTTAAGATCATAAATGACTCGCTTGGTTATCAGTTCGGAGATCAACTGCTGAAAACAACAGGAGAACGCCTAAAGCAATATAGAGGCGGCAAAATAGAGGTGTTCTCGCTGGACAGTGACCGATATGCTGTCGTTTTAAGCGAATTTGTTGAAACAAAATTATTAAACCGGCAGGTAAGTGAAATTCTTCAGCATTTCAAAGAGCCCTTACTATTAAAAGATCGTGAGCTGTACCTTACCCCGTCTGCTGGCATTAGCCTATTTCCGTTTGACGGAAGCTCACCTGAGGAATTACTTCGTAATGCGAATACAGCCCTTCATTTCGCGAAGGATCATGGAATGGATTTGAACCGATATGCAGTCTCGATGAAACGGGAGGCACAGAAAAGCCTGCAGATGGAGCATGACATCAGAAAGGGCCTGAAGCGTGGAGAATTCTATTTGGAATACCAGCCGCAAATCGATCTAAGAACGAATGAGGTCGTTGGTGTTGAGGCACTCGTGCGCTGGCAGCATCCGGTCAAAGGGACGATCTCACCAGCAGATTTTATTCCCATCGCAGAGGAGAGCGGGCTTATTGTTCCTCTTGGGGAATGGGTGCTTAAGGAGGCATGTTCTCAGAATCGAAAATGGCAGCAGCAGTACAAACCCTTGTCGATCTCTGTGAATCTGTCCATTCGGCAATTTCAGGATGTGCATCTGACAGATCGAATTCAGCGCGTTCTGCTTGATACGGGCCTTGATCCGACATGTCTTGAGCTGGAGATTACAGAGAGCACGATGCTGGACTTTGATCAGGGAATTGATGTTCTGGATCGGATCAAGAAGTTAGGTGTACAGATTAGCATTGACGATTTTGGGACTGGCTACAGCTCGTTACATTATCTTAAGAAGCTTCCAATCGATCGATTGAAGATTGATCAGTCCTTCGTTCGTGAGCTGATGGAGGACCACAGCAACAAGGCCATCGTATCTACGATAACCTCTATGGCCAAGCATTTACAGCTTAAGGTCACTGCTGAAGGTGTAGAAAATGAAGAACAGCTTCTATTTCTGCAGGAACAGCATTGTCATGAAGGTCAGGGATACTTTTTCAGCAAACCGCTTAAGTCTGAAGATTTTGAAAGCCGATTTTTAAAGGTAGTTGTCTATAATTAGAAAGGCTAGATAGAATGAACATAAGACATACATAAATATATTTAGAAAGAACCAGTTTTGGCTGTGATGCGCTGAAAAATGGATTCGCATCATCGTTGTTTAGTGAGCCTCACAATTGTACGATTTCTTCCTCATAATCTGTGAGTTCATTCTATCTAGAAAGCTTCTAATGCTTCTCTCAGCAAAAAAAGTATTGCATGAATTAACTGTGAGTGATATATTATTAGTTGTCACCAATTAAGTAAATGATACATAACGATGACGGGATGTAGCTCAGCTTGGTAGAGCACCTGGTTTGGGACCAGGGGGTCGCATGTTCAAATCGTGTCATCCCGATTGTATATATGCGGGTGTAGTTCAATGGTAGAACTCCAGCCTTCCAAGCTGGTAGCGTGGGTTCGATTCCCATCACCCGCTTCACTAAGAGCCTTGCGATTCTTCGCGAGGCTTTTTTCTATGGGTTATAGATTTGTTTTTTGAAGCTGGAGTATAATGATGGAGGTTTAGATTGATAGATTTAGATACAACATGAATAAAAGGGTGGATTAGAAATGCTGGGGGAATACGTATCTGCAACCGCCGTGTCGACGGCAACGAATTTTATAATGATTCAGGAAACCGCATTCACACGTACATATCGAACGTACATCAAGCTTAGAGAGAACGGGCCGCTGGAAATGAAATTTTGGCACAGCAATGTGGTGGATTCTACTTGGGATATGGGTGCTGTAGCACAAGGGAGCATGCCTGGCGGGCAATGGAAGATTGAGTCGGCGTATGTAGCGGTCAGTCAGGAAGAGCGGGATGGAAGTGTTGTACCTGGATCGGGTACCCCGATCACATTTGAAGGGGAATATACGAAGCACGTACAGCCTGGAGAACAATTCTGGAGTGATGCAGTCACGATTAATGTGCTGCCGGGACGGGACCTGGTATTTACCTGGACCCTTACAACAGAAGCAGCAGGAAAGTCCTTTCCGTACAACACCGAAGGACTGCTTGTATCTGCCTATGCTGCAGAAGGAAGGAGGGCTTCGGAGGAATCGGGAGCATCCTTCACAGCACTGGAGAATCAGCTGGTCTTGCCGGCATTTATTGGGTATAAACGACAAGTGAAGCATCGGATGATCTTCTTGGGTGACTCTATCACACAGGGAGTAAGAACGCGAAAAGATGGCTATGAATACTGGGCAGCCCGTATTGCAGATGGGTTAAATACAGAATACAGCGTCTGGAATATTGGATCAGGCTGGGCAAGGGCCTATGATGCGGCTGCAGATGGTTCATGGCTTGTGAAAGCAAGTCAAGGTGATTACGTGGCTGTGGTGCTGGGTGTCAATGACATCGATATTGGCGCTCGGAGCAGCGAAGAGCTGCTTGAGGATCTGACAGCCATTGTTCGGAAATTGAAACAAAATCCGGAGGCCAAACCGCAGATCATTCTCTTCACCGTACCTCCGTTTAATTTTGTAGAGCAGAGGGAGGAGATTTGGCGTACAGTGAATGAGACGTTACGTACAAGACCGCCTGAAGGCGTGGATTATGTATTTGATATCGCAGAAGTGTTGTCCTGCGCTGCGCCGGATGAGCACCGTATTCAGCAAAAATACATGAGCAATGAATTTGATCCACACCCGAACGGTGAGGCAGGTAAACAGGTAGCAGATGCTTTCTTGAAATGGTTTAAGGGGAAGTCTTTATAATTTTAATTAGGCATTTGCATATTTGCCTTTCTTCAAGATCATGCTATACTAAAAACAATTATGATGAATGAGAGGTAACCACACGTATCATGGAGTAAAACACACGATATCCTGAAGATAACTGTAAACCGATGGTGTAGCAGGTTAGCTGTATGCGGCTGACGTATCTAGGGACAAGTGTGCTTATTTCTATTGATGGGATACGTGTGGTTATTTGTGCTGTCTGTTCCGCGGCCTCGTGCTGGACTTGAACCGGTCAGCTCTGCTTGCTCACATACCGCAGGTGTATCTTTACCTGTTCTCCTATCCTCTAAAGTACGCTTCTTCTATAGATGAACGTCTAAGCCGCAGGCTCCTTGCCTGCGGTGTTTTAGCTTCTGTACAGAAAGAGGGAGATACGGTATGACAACACTTATTCATATGCGTGAGATTAGTAAGGATTGGAACGGAAAGAAATTGTTCGGACATGTCAATATGGAGGTTAATGAGAATGAGCGAATCGCTCTGTTTGGACGGAATGGTTGTGGCAAGACGACGCTGCTAAATATTCTGACAGGCAGTGAACAGCCGACGGAAGGTACATTAACCGTCCATCTTGAGTCTGAAGAAATCGGATTTATGCGCCAAGACTTTAAACCGGAGGAGCACCTGAGTGTTAAACAGATTGCCTATGCAGAGAGCGGAGGGTGGGGAGCCTTAAAAATGGATCTTCAGGAGGTGGAGGGAAGCCTCGCCTCTGAGGCAGATCCTTCTCCCGATTTGCTTCAGCGCTATGGTGAGATACTCGATCAATATGAAGCCTACGGTGGTTATTCGAAAGAAGCTGAGCTTGAGCGAATGATGACGCATCTCGGTATTAGGGAGGAGTTATGGGAACGCCCCTTCTCTTCTCTAAGTGGAGGTCAGAAGACCAGGCTGCGCCTATCTGCACTATTAACGAGAAAACCGAGGCTGCTTATTCTTGATGAGCCGACCAATCATCTTGATTATGAGAGCATGGTCTGGCTGGAAGGCTGGATATTGTCCTATACAGGCACACTTGTCTTTGTATCGCATGACCGGACCTTCTTGGACCGGGTAGCCACGAGCATCTGTGAGCTTACTCCGGAGGGGACTCATAAATATCCGGGAGGCTATGAGGAATACAAGGCGCAGAAGGAGCGCGAGCGCAGAGAGCAGGCGACGAAATATCGTCAGCAGGAGCTTGCCAAGAAAGCACTGGAGGAGTCTATTCGTAAATACCAGGAATGGTTTAAGATATCGCATCGAAACGCAGGGAATGTAACAGAGTCAAGAATTGCAGCAAGTTATTATAAGGCAAGGGCCAACAAAAATATATCAAGATATCATGCGAAGCAAAAGCAGCTTGAAAGGCTTGAGGGAGAACGGGTTGAAAGGCCGCGGGAAGGTCCTAAAGTCAGTGTGGATTTAAGGGAAGGGGAATTTGGGGCAAGGACATTTGTTCAGCTAAGAGACGTGGAGTACACTTACCCTGCTACTCAAACGCCTGTATTCTCAGGGATTAACCTGGTCGTTGAGCGCGGAAAGAGGATTGCTCTTCAAGGCGTGAATGGTGCTGGGAAAACGACGCTGCTAAAACTGATCACGGGAGAGCTGTCTCCACAAAAAGGAGAGGTGAACCTTCATCCTAAGACTAAAATAGGTTATTTTTCGCAGGAGCTTGAAGGTCTGCAGCCGGAGATGACTTTGCTGGACAGCTTGCTCATTAATCCATTCATGACACAGACAGAGGCACGGACCATGCTGGGTAATTTCTTGTTTTCACGGGATGACGTATTCAAGAAGATTGGAGATTTGAGCATGGGTGAGAAGTGCAGAGCAGCATTTATAAGACTGTACTTCAGCGGTTCCAATCTGCTCGTCCTCGACGAACCTACCAATTATTTGGACATTGATACTAGAGAAGTGATGGAGGAAGCGCTGCTGAACTACGAGGGTTCCTTTGTGTTTGTATCTCACGATCGGACGCTTGTCCGAAAGCTGGCTAATCAGCTGCTCCATTTGGGTAAGGATGAGCCTTTGCGCATATTTGATGGAACGGTACAGGAATATGAGGAGCATTTGGCTAGAAAAAATGAAACTCCCGAGGAGCGTGAGGAGGAAGATCTGCGGATCCAGCTGCAGCATCGTTTGAATGAATTGCTGACAGGGTCTAGTTACGATCAAGTGAACTCCGGGCAACAGGCAAATGTCGAATCTTATTATATGGACAGTGCTACACTGCAAGAAATCCGGGAGATTCGCTCACAGCTGGCAGCCTTGGAAAAGAAGGATAAGCGTTCTTCCCAACATAGAGGATAGCCTATTTTGATTACAGGACTTGCGAGAGAAGACGCATTTGCGTATAATAGTGTAGCAAACTAGGCAAGACTTAAAATGAACAAAATGCTTAGATGGAGAAGAGTACACAGTGCTTTTGAACAGGGAGGAAGCGCCAGAGATTGAGAGCGTTTCTACGAAATCAGGCTGTCGAAGTTCGCTCCGGAGCAGTTCCTTGAACATCAGATAGAGTATAGACGGTATGTACCGTATACTTTGTGTGTCAGTAGAGGATACCGGTTCACGTCCCGTTATGAGCGTGCTAAAGTGAGATTGAAATCGTAGAGCGGATATGGCTGAGAATAGCCTTATAACAGCTGTACATGAATCTAACAAGGGTGGTACCACGGTCTTTTCGTCCCTTCATCGGGAGAAAAGGCCTTTTTTTGTTTGATCAAAATCTTAGGGCATTTAAAGGAGGCTGCTGAACGTCATGAAAGAAAGATTGGAAGCTTTGAAGAACGAAGCGCTTGCTGAGCTGGCAGGCGTAAATGATGCACAGGCACTTGGCGATATAAGGGTGAAATATTTAGGTAAAAAAGGTGCGCTTACTGAAATTTTGCGTGGTATGGGCGCACTGAGTGCAGAGGAACGTCCGGTCATTGGACAGGTGGCAAACGACGTTCGTGGTGCTATCGAAGCTGTAATTGGAGAGAAGCAGGAAGCATTTCAAAGAGCAGAAACCGAGAAACGCCTGGCAAAGGAAACGATTGATATCACGCTGCCAGGACGCCGTCTGCCAGAAGGAGGGCTCCATCCATTAACGAAGGTTATCCAAGATCTCGAGGATATCTTTGTCGGTATGGGGTATCAGGTAGCTGAAGGTCCAGAGGTCGAAACGGACTATTACAACTTTGAAGCGCTCAACCTGCCGAAGAATCATCCGGCCAGAGATATGCAGGATTCCTTCTACATTACAGAAGATATTCTCATGCGTACACATACTTCTCCTGTACAGGTTCGTACCATGCTTGCGATGCAAGGTGAATCCCCTGTGAAGGTCATCGTTCCAGGTAAAGTATATCGTCGCGATGATGATGATGCTACGCATTCCTTCCAGTTCCATCAGGTAGAGGGAATTGTCGTCGGCAAAAACATTCGGATGAGTGACCTGAAGGGTACGTTGCTCCAGTTCGTGCGTGAAATGTTCGGTGCACATACAGAAATTCGTCTTCGTCCAAGCTTTTTCCCATTCACAGAGCCTAGTGTTGAAGTCGATGTTACCTGCATTAAGTGCGGGGGAGCTGGGTGTCGTTTGTGTAAACAAACCGGCTGGATTGAAATTCTAGGAGCAGGAATGGTTCATCCTAACGTACTTGAGATGGGCGGCTATGATCCTAAGGAATACAGCGGGTTTGCATTTGGTATGGGTGTAGAACGTATTGCGATGCTGAAGTATGGAGTTGACGATATTCGTCATTTCTATAACAGTGACCTCTCATTCCTGAAGCAGTTTGCCAGATTATAATTACATCTCCACAGGCTGAATTAGAAGCTTATATAAATAGAAGGAAGTGATCGTAACGTGAGAGTATCAACAGAATGGTTATCTGATTATATTTCTCTAGAGGGTGTTGCACCTCAGGATTTGGCTGAACGCATCACACGTGCGGGAATTGAAATTGATATTGTGGAAAATCGGAATCAAGGTGTGACCAAAGTTGTCGTCGGTTATGTAACCAGCAAAGAAAAGCATCCAGATGCAGATAAGCTGAACATTTGTAAAGTCGACGCTGGACTTGAGGAAGAGCTTCAGATCGTATGCGGAGCGAAAAATGTTGATGCAGGTCAGAAGGTTCCTGTCGCTCTTGTCGGAGCAAAATTGCCCGGCGGTCTTGAAATTAAAAAAGCCAAGCTGCGCGGCGCTCTGTCCCAAGGGATGATCTGTTCTGCCAAAGAGCTCGGGCTAAATGACAAGCTCTTGCCTAAAGAGCTGCAGGAAGGAATTCTTGTACTGCCGGCTGAGCTAGAAGTAGGAACACCGATTGAGCAGGTGCTGGGTCTTAACGATCATGTGCTTGAGCTTGATCTTACCCCTAACCGTTCGGATGCATTATCCATGATTGGTGCTGCTTACGAGGTTAGTGCTATTTTGAGCAGAGATATCACTTTACCCGTACCACAAGCAGAGCTTAATGAATCCGGCTCAGCGGCAGCAGACCATATCTCCGTTCAAGTCGATGCTCCTGAGCTGTGTACTCATTACTCGGCTAGATATATTAGTGGCGTAACGATTAAGCCATCTCCGCTATGGATGCAAAATCGACTGATGGCAGCCGGCATCCGCCCGATCAATAACATCGTGGATATTACCAACTACGTTATGCTGGAATATGGCCAGCCGCTGCATGCATTTGATGCGGATCAGCTAGCGGGAGGCCATATCGTTGTTCGCAAAGCCACAGAAGGCGAAACGATGATTACGCTAGACGATCAGGAACGTAAACTGAAAGACACGATGCTGCTGATTACAGATGGTGTTAAGCCGGTAGCAATTGCTGGAGTAATGGGCGGACAGAATTCCGAAGTTAAGAGTGATACAGCTAATATCTTGTTGGAATCAGCTAAGTTTGACGGTACTACAGTTCGCAAGACATCACGCGAACTCGGACTGCGTTCAGAATCCAGTCTTCGTTTTGAGAAAAATGTGGATCCTGGTTCTGTCATTCCTGCATTGAACCGTGCGGCATCACTGATCAGTGCTTATGCTGGAGGAAATGTGCATCCGGGAATCGTGGAGTCCACATCAGGCTCCAATGAAGAACGAGTGATTGCTCTCTCTGTGAGCAAAGTAAATAACTATCTGGGGACATCGCTCTCTGCTGAGGAAATTCATGCGATTTTTGATCGCCTGCATTTCTCATATGAAACGGCTCAAGAGAACGAGCTTCATGTCACTGTTCCAACACGTCGGGGAGATATTACTCGGGATGTGGATCTTATTGAGGAGGTTGCCCGTCTATACGGATACGATCATATTCCAACAACGGTAATTGAAGGACCTACGACTCCGGGATCACTCACGAAGCCTCAGGTCATCCGCAGAGCACTGCGTGGTCTCTTATCTAACGGAGGATATCAGGAGATGATCAGTTACTCCTTCGTTAATCCGGAGAGATCAACACAGTTCTCAGCCCTGACGGCAGGCAGCAAGTCTGTGAAGCTCGCCATGCCGATGAGTGAAGAGCTCAGCGTACTCAGAACAAGCGCACTTCCACAAATGCTGGAAGCTGCACAGTATAACCGTAATCGCAAGCAGGAGAGTCTCGCCCTGTTTGAGATCGGCAGTGTTTTCTATACAGAAGAAGAGACACTGACCAAGCAGCCTAAGGAAATTCCGGTGCTGTCTCTGCTCTTGTCCGGCAATCGAATTGAGAAGCAATGGAATATTACAGCTGAGAAGGTTGATTTCTTTGATCTCAAAGGTGCTGTGGAATCCATATTTGCATATCTCGGACTTGAAGGACGAATCAGCTACGCTGCGAATCAGCCGAAGGACTATCACCCAGGACGCTCGGCTTCCATTTATCTGAAGGTATCCGATGAGGAGCAGTTGCTCGTAGGAACACTTGGTCAAGTCCACCCTGAGCTTCAGCTGGCCTATGATCTAGGAGATACGTATATAGCCGAATTGTCACTTGAAGCCTTGTATGATGGGGCTCTTCCTCCACTTGTCTATCGTGAGCTGCCGCGCTTCCCAGCAGTTTCCCGTGATATTGCCGTGGTTGTAGAGCAATCGGTAGAAGCCGGCGTTTTGATGGCTTCGATCCGGGAGTCAGCTGGTGATTTGCTTCAATCTGTTCAAGTATTCGATATTTATACAGGGGAGAAAGTGGGAGAAGGCAAGAAGAGTATTGCCCTTGCACTAACATACCGTCACAAGGATCACACACTGACCGAAGAGGAAATTACGGCGGTTCATACAAAAGTGCTGACGGATCTGTCCGATAAAACCGGGGCTGAACTTCGCAAATAAGTTTTTTCCTGATTTACCCTTTATTTTTTGAGAAAAAAATTGCAGGAATTGCCCTAAGTCACATCGAATCCTTAAACATCAAGGTTCGATGTGATTTTTTTTCAACTTAGAATCAACAAGACAGACATGAAGGAGGGCACAACTGTGACTACACCTAATCGTACTCGCGTCACCGTAGACATCTACGGGACTTCTTATAAATTGGTCGGCAGCAGTGCCGAATATATGAAACAGGTTGCAAGCCTGGTTGACGAAAGAATGAATGCGATATCCAAGACCCATTCCAGACTGGATACACCGAGACTAGCCGTCTTGACTGCAGTACATATGGCTGAGGAATCCTTGCAGGTTCAACAGATCAAGAATGAGCTGAAGATGGTAACCGGTGAGAAGACTCAGCTGGGAAGCGAATTGTCGAAGCTTCAAGATACTTATGAACAGCAGATGGAGAAATTGAAGCAGCTTGAAGAAGCAAGAGCTGAGCTGGATAAAGAGAAGCAAAATGCACAGCAGGCACTCGCACAGCTGGAGAAGGCGCGTAATGAAGAGCAGCGTGCATTGAAATCGCAATTGGAAGAGGCACTGTCGAAGACACTCCTTCGAGAAGAGGAGCTGAAAAAAGCCGAGCAAAGTTATAACGAGCTCCTTAATCGTTCGCAGCAGAATGAGAAGAAGTGGCAGCAGCAGGCACAGCAGAAACAGAAAGAGCTGACAGAGCAGTTTGAAGCAAGGCGCAAGAATGAAATGGCTGAGCAGGAAGCAAGGCATAACAAGCTTATCGAAGAAGCTGCCTCCAAGGAGCGGGAGCTGCGGAAGCAGCTTGAGCAGAAGTCAGCACAAGCAGACAAGATTCTGCAGGAGCGGAATCAGCTAGAAGCAAGACTACAGTCAGAGAAGGCGGCTCTTCAGAAACAGCATGAGGCCAAGCTGAAGGAACTAACAGACCAAGCAGCAGCGAAGTATGCCAAGCTGGAGCAGCAATTGAATCTCAAAGAGCAAGAGTGGCAGAAGACGCTGAGCTCCAAGGAGCAGGAATGGAAGAATGCACTGAAGGTGAGCGAGGACAAGCTTGGGCAGCTTAATATCAAGATTCAAGAAGTGCGGACAGCAGCAGATGCACGGATCCTCACAGCAGAGGAGGAAGCAGAAGCGAAGTTAAGTGCGTTCAAGGAGGCACAGCTTCAAGAAATCGCATCTGTTAAGGCTCAGGCTGAAGCTGAAGCACAGCAGCAGGTTGATGAAATAACACAAATGCTGCTGGATGAAGAGGCCAAGGGTGCAGAGCTCCTCAACTTCAAGACTCAAGCTGAGGAACAAATCAAGGTGCTGGAGAAATCAGTTCATGATTTGAATCATCAGCTTCAGCAGGCTGACAGTGATCTTGCCGAAATAAAGGAAGCGTACGAGGAACGACTGAGCGAAGCGAAGAGCGAGATGGAGGAACGGCTTAAGGAAGCGGAGAGCTTGGCTGTTCAGGAAGCAGAGCGAGCTGAAGCAGCAGCTTATGAGCAGTATCGTGAAGAGCTCAACTCCGTTAAGGATGAGCTTATGCGTAAGTATATCGAGCGTGAACAGAAGCTCAAAGAGGAGCTTGAACAGCTCCAGCAGCAGCTTGAGGAAGAACGAGCTGAAGCGGATAACCAGCTAGAGGAGGCTCTTGCCCAGCTTGCCGAGGAAGAAGACAAGCTGAAGGAGCTTACTGGCAGATTGGAACAGGAGCAGACCCGCGTCTCCGAGCTTGAATCCTTTGCTTCACAAGGGCAGGATACGATTGCGAAGCAGACTCGCCGAATCCAGGAGCTTGAACAGCAGATATCCGATGTGAAGGATAACAGCTCGTCCCTTCAAGCCAAGCTGCGTACAGCAGAGCAGGAAGCGGCCAAGGCCCAAGAGACAGCTGAGCAGCTTAAGGTCAAAATTCAGGAAGCCATCGATAAAGAAGCTGCAAGCGCTGCTCAGCTTCGTAAGATTCAGGATCAGCATGCGGCGAGTCAGCGTGAGATCTCCAGTCTTAAGCAGGCTGGTGAGAAGGCCGAGCAGGAGCAGCGGCGACTACAGAAAGTGCTGGAGCAGGCTCATGCAGCAACACGACAATTGCAGAATGAGGTTGCGTCGCTGTCGGGCAGCGAGAAGAGCTGGAGAATGGCAGCAGAGCAGCATAAACAAGAGATCAGTGCCCTGGAGACAGAGGTTCTTGAAGCGACTGAACGTTTAGAAGTGACGCAAGCTGAACTTCAAAGTGTGCGCAGTGAGCTGGAGCATATCTCATCAGAGATGAAGCGTGTACAGTCTGAACGAGAAACACTATCCCAGCAGCTTCCTGAACTGCAGGAGCACTATGAAGCGCTTCGAGCTGATTATGAGCAGTCGGTAAGTCAGGAACAACAGTACAAGCAGCTCATTTCCGAATACGAACAAGAGCAGGCTAACATTCGCAAGCAATTGCTTGCGATCGAAGCTGAGCATGACAAAGTCAAGGAACAGATGTCGAAACGCCAATCCCTGCTGAATGAAGCGGAGGAAGAAGCCATTGAATGGCAGCTCAAATACGAGGAGCTTGAAGAAGCTGTATCCAAGCTGCGTGCAGAGCAGAACCAATGGAATGAGCATGAGAAGAGCTTAAAGACTGAGCTCGAGGAGTGGTCTCATAAGGAACAGCATTGGATGCTGCTTCAGGAAGAAGCCTTGCGTCAGAAGCAGGAATTCCAGTCGAGATATGAGAAGCTGGCAGCACAGCAGCAGGAATGGGAAGAAGATCGCAGCAAGTTAGCTGAAGAGGTCAGCAGCTGGCAGAAGCAGGTTGCTGCAGGAGACGGTCGGTTGGCTGAGCTGGAACGAGAGAAGGATGCAGCGATATCGAGCTTGAATTCCTTGCAAGGGGAGAAGAAGGCTCTTGAGTCTGAGCTCCAGGATGTTGTAGAACGATATGAGGTAACAGCACATCAGCTGCGCCTTCTAGAAGTGGAGCGTGAGATGCAGCAGGACAAGTCAGAGAATCTGGCTCATGAATATCGTCAGCTGCAGGATGAATACACGAAGCTTCAGACCGAGTATAACGAATGGATTGAACTGATTGAGCAGGATCAGAGCTGATTCATGCTATAGCAAAAGCCTGTCCTAACATCTAACAAGATGCTGGGACAGGCTTATTTGCTCATTATTCTTCAACTATAATCTTAGATATCATTGTGGAATGACCCGTACCGCAAAATACAGAACAAGCGATCTCAAACTCACCTGCTTCTTCCGGTGTGATGACCTTGGATGTTGTATCTCGATCAAGCTGGAGGCTAAGTCCGGGGACAATAATTCCGTGGTTCCCTTCTGCATTCTCATATACAACACGTACAGGCACTCCTTTTTTGATGCGATACTCTGGTTGATCGAATTCGTAATCTGTTGCTTTAATGACGATCTCGTCACTTGCAGCAACTTCAGGCTCAGTAATTCCGCTGCCTTGATTCTCCGCAGAGTCTTGTCCGCACGCAGCGAGCAAGAAGAGCAGCATCACGGTGCATAGCAGATAGCTGACTTTTTTCATCACGCAAGGCCTCCCAAAATAAAATCCATAATGTACTACCATGATACCTCAGAAGAATAGGGTTGTGCATTTCCTTATGTGAGAATTTTGCAAACAATTTGTAAGCACATCCGATAGTACTCATTAGAATGGGGAAGCAGATAAGTGAGAACTGTATCCAAGAAAAAAAGCCTCCTTATATTGATAAGGAGACTCTTTTCGAGTGTACAGATGATTTCACATCTGTTTCTTATTTTCGATTTCCTTTTGCTGCATCAAACGGGGTTGGTACAAAAATGTCGATAATCCCGATGACTAATGCTGCAAGGATGGCTCCCAGGATGCTGGCGGACACGTCGTCGACGATGTATTGAGACAGCCAGATCACGAGCGCACTCACCAAGAATCCGACGATACCGCGGCCAAAAGGTGAGACTCTTTTTCCGAAGATGCTCTCAATGACCCAGCCTAACAATGCGATGACAACGGCCAATATCAGCGCGCTGCCAAATCCGCCTACTGAGAAGCCCGGAACGATCCAGCCAACAAGTAACAATACGATTGCGGCTACAATAAACCGGACGATAGCTCCTAAAATGTTCATGATTTTGTCCTCCTTTTTTGATGAACAGACTCCGTATGCAATATTATTATGTAACAATCCCGCATTTCTTATGTGCGGCATCATTCTCAAATGGCACAAGTCCTGCTCTTTCGCTATAATACAAATAGAGCCCGAGAGGAGTTGTCACATTGGATTCAAAAATTTTGCATACGTTAGAATATCGTAAAATTTTAAATACATTATCTCTATACACGCAAACAGAGATGGGTAAACACAACGCTGAAAATTTAATTCCGATCAGCGATCTGGAGGAAGTTAAAAATTTGCTGTCTGGAACCGACCAGGCCGTCAATGTGGATCGGTTGAAAGGGATACCTTCATTTTCCGGTATTGTGGATATTCGTTCTGCAGTGAAGAGAGCTCGAATTGGTGGAACATTAAGTCCCCATGAACTGCTGTCCATCCATAATACGGTTCACACCGCACGGAGACTTAAACGCCTGCTGGATGGCATGCAGGAAGAAATTCAGATGGACAAGCTAATCTTCCTGAGTGAGCAGTTGTCTGAACAAAAACCACTTGAGGATGCAATTAAATTATGTATCGATGATTCCGCAGAAGTATTGGATTCGGCGAGCGCTAATTTGTCCCAAATCCGTCGTGAATTAAGAACGGGGGAGTCCAGAATTAGAGAGAAGCTCGATTCGATGATCCGTTCATCTTCGGTGTCCAAAATGCTTCAGGATCAGCTTGTCACGATTCGCGGTGATCGCTTCGTCATTCCGGTAAAGGCCGAATATCGTGCGCACTTTGGCGGGATTGTTCATGATCAATCGGGGTCAGGTGCAACGCTTTTTATCGAGCCCGAATCCATTGTTACTATGAATAACAAGCTTCGTGAAACGCGAATGCGCGAAGAACGTGAAGTTGAAGTGATTCTGCAGAAATTGACGGCTCTTGTTGGAGAACAAGCAGAATTGCTTGCCATCGATGTCGAATTGCTGGGGACATTGGATTTTATTTTTGCAAAAGCACGTCTCGCTCGGGAAATGAAAGCAACCTTGCCTATTATGAATGACCGTGGCTTCATGAAGATCAAAAAAGGTCGACATCCGCTTATATCTATAGATAAGGTTGTTCCAACAGATGTAGAACTAGGAAATTCGTATACATCGATCATTGTTACCGGTCCCAACACCGGTGGTAAGACCGTTACGCTCAAAACGGTAGGGCTCTTAAGTCTGATGGCCATGTCCGGCTTATTCGTATCCGCAGAGGATGGGAGCCAGTTATGTGTATTTGATGCCATCTATGCCGATATCGGTGACGAGCAGAGCATTGAACAGAGCCTCAGTACTTTCTCAAGCCACATGACGAATATCATTCGAATATTGTCGGAAATGACACCGAAAAGCCTTGTGCTCTTTGATGAGCTTGGGGCTGGTACCGATCCTTCAGAAGGCTCTGCACTCGCAATAGCCATCCTTGAACACATTCATTCCACAGGCTGCCGCTTGATTGCAACGACTCATTATAGTGAACTGAAGGCTTATGCTTATGAACGCAAAGGTGTCATTAATGCGAGTATGGAATTTGATGTCAATACGCTGAGTCCGACCTATAGGCTATTGCTTGGTGTTCCAGGACGCAGTAATGCATTTGCCATCGCAGAACGTCTGGGACTTCCGTCTGATATTCTTGATTATGCCCGCGGGGAAGTCAAAGAAGATGATCAGCGAGTAGAGCACATGATTGCTTCGCTGGAGCAGAATCGCCTGACAGCAGAGCAGGAGAAGGAACGTGCCGAGAAGCTGAGAAAGGATCTGGAGCAGCTTCGTGATCATCATGAGCGGGAGATCAGCAAGCTCGAGGAACAGCGGGACAGACGCATTGAGAAGGCGGAGCAGGAGGCACGGGAGATCATTGCCAAAGCTCGTCAGGAATCAGAGCAAATTATTCGTGATCTACGTAAGCTGGCGCTTGAGGAAGGAGCTTCTGTTAAGGAGCACAAGCTCATCGCCGCACGCAAAGCATTAAGTGATGCTGAACCAGCCGAGCGCATGAAAAAAATTAAAAAAGCGGCTCAAGCTCGGAGAATTGAACCTGGTGACGAAGTTAAGGTGGCCAGTTTGAATCAGAAAGGTCATGTCGTTGAATTAGCCGGCAAAGAGGCCTTGGTTCAGCTCGGTATTATGAAAATGAAAGTAGCACTTACCGATTTAGAGTTAATCGATACACCGCAGGCTCAAAAGCAAGGGGCGGGAGCGACAAGACATGTAACAGGAGTCAAGCGTACTCGGGATGAGCATGTCAGATCAGAGCTCGATCTCAGAGGTGCTAATCTCGAAGAGGCTTTGGTTGAGGCAGACCGATTTATTGATGAAGCCTTCATGGCGAATTTAGGTCAGGTGTACCTTATTCACGGCAAGGGTACCGGTGTTCTCCGTTCAGGCATACAGGAATATCTTCGCAGGCACAAGAACGTTAAGAGCTACCGACTGGGCAACTACGGAGAAGGCGGTACAGGAGTTACCGTTGCTGAACTGAATTAAATAACCTTGTTACAGGAGGCACCCATGAAAAATTTGATCAGGGTTCTGTTTGCTGCGGCTGTCATTTTTTTCGTAGCAGGGGTCGTGTATATGATAAATGGGTAATAGGCGAAGATGAGAATGGGATAAGAAGAAAGGGTTGAAATAGAGTGGAAACTACTGTATGTCCATGGTGTCAAACTGAAATTGTATGGGATGAGGAGCTAGGACCTGAAGAGGAATGCCCTTATTGTAATAATCCCCTCACACTGGAGGGAACGGCTGAAGTCGAAGAAGATACGTTGAAGGAGGAAGCTGACCAGAGCAACTCCAAATCCGAGTCATTAGAAGGATATCGGACGCTAAATGTGACTCTTACCGAGGATGAAGAGGAACTGCTTCATACGGAGTCTAATCAGGCAAACGAATCGGACGAAGATTATAGTAACCTATGGGAGGACGAAACGGATACAATACTTCCAAGTGTAAGAGCACTGGATACGTATGAAGATTCTGGTCTGAACATGGCGAAATATGGAGAGACGGTTCAATCCATATTGGATCAACAAGAGGAAGTCCCTGAATGTCCGAACTGCCGTGAGTTTATGCTCCATGCAGGGGTACAGACGGTGAAGAAGGATCAATTTGCTGCTGCCAAATCTGCGCTTCATCCATTAGAGGCGCCATTTGGAATCCAGATGTACGTATGTCCTGCTTGCTTCACAACGACACATAGTCTGGCAACCGAAGATCGGCTGCGTATGGTGAAGCGGCTTAGCTCACAGTAACAAGTCATTTATTCTCAATTTTATGAACCTAAGCACATGACTGCTTCGACGCAGCATGTGCTTTTTTTTATGCAACCACATCCAATATATAGTAAATATTTGAACAGAACGATTTTTTCACAGGAGAGGACATATTAAGATTTGATTATTTCTGCAGGCACATGCTTGTGCTCTTCAGCTATATAACAAAATTTGTGGAGGTGGATTAGCACATGAGTAAAACTCCTCTCGACAAACAATCACGGCTTCTCCTGCTAATTAATGGACTGTTTGTACTTGCTGGTGCTTTATCCGGAACTTTTCTAAACGTTTTTCTATGGAAGAGCAAACAAGACTTTGCCATGATCGGCTGGTTCACAATCAGTCAGCAGATCGGGCTGGTACTGACATTTTGGCTTGCTGGCAAATGGGTGAAAGAACACAACAAAATGAATGCGCTTCGATTGGGCATCTTATTATCAGGTGTGTTCTATCTACTCGTTCTGGGGCTTGATAAGCATGCAGTGGATTACATCTGGCCATTAGGCTTACTGCTGGGCGCGTCTCTTGGATTGTTTTGGCTTGCCTTTAATGTCGTTTACTTCGAGGTCACAGATCGTGATAATCGTGATCTATTCAACGGCTGGGTAGGCTTGATTGGATCATTGGTCGGCATTGTCGGTCCTTGGATATCAGGGATGATTATTTCATTGTCTGTTGGCAACCAAGGATATCAATATATCTTTATGATCTCTATGCTGGTATTTGGCATTGGGGTCGTGTTCAGCTTCTTCTTAAAGAAGAGGAAAGCAGAAGGCACTTACAGCTGGAACGAGCCTGTGAAGCAATTAAGCGAGAAGGGGAGTCCTTGGAGATGGGCGGCTCCAGCACTTGCAGCTCAAGGAGTTCGAGAAGGGGTATTCTCATTCTTGGTGAATCTGCTCGTATACATTGCGACAACCCAAGAAGCGAAGCTGGGACAGTTTTATCTGATCACCTCATTGGTAGCATTAGTTAGTTACCGTGTTGTCGGAAAATGGTACAAGCCGGGCTATCGCTATTACGGGACTTTGGTCGGGGCTGCTCTGTTATTCTTATTTACGCTTCCACTGCTATGGACCGTAAGTTACGGAACTTTGCTCCTGCAAGGGGTTGGATCAGCGATCTTCATGCCTTTGTATATTCTGCCCATGATTTCATCGGTATTTGATTTGATGGGAACCAGCGGCGAGAACGTATCCAAGCGGGTTGAGCTTGTCGTATTGCGTGAAATTTGTCTAACCATCGGCAGAGTGGTCGGCATTGTTATCTTTATTGTTGTTCTTGAGATCAATCAATCTACGCAGACGATCACATGGCTTATGATTATCCTGGGTCTGTCGCCTGTACTAAGCTGGTTTATGATCCGGAGACTGTTACAAGCTCAGCCGGTCAACAAATCTTCGGCAAAGTAAGAACTTGTACATAGCGTACATATTCATTTGTTCGCCAGGACAAGCTACTTAAGGCGCAATATGCAGGATTCCCTGATTGGAATCTATGAATGGATAAGTGGTAAGCAGGGAGTATGAAGACGTACCTACTTAAGGAGGATATTATGCAATCACAACAAATGCAGGCCATTTCAGGTAAAGAGCTCAGTTATATAAGCGATTCTTTGTCCAATGAAAACTTGCTGATTAAGCAGTGTGCTGCGACAGCAGCGAGTATTCAAAACCATGCAATCAAGCAAGTTCTTGAACAGCATATCATGACACATCAACAGCATGCAGATACACTGCTCCAAGCACTTGAGCAGCATCAGCCATTGGCACCGACGCATCCGATGAATTAACGAAGGAGGAATACAGATGAACAACCAGCAAAATAATCCATTGTTTATGCCCGAAGCCGATCTGATGCAATCCATTCTAGATAATCTCAAGAGAACGGTAAGAGAATATACGACAGCTACAACAGAGTCTGCTTGTCCTGTAGTAAGACAGATGTTCACCGATCTTACAATGGACACACTCAAGCTGCAAGGCCAGATATTCAATACAATGCAGCAGCACAATATGTATCAGGCTCCAGGCAACGCACTGCAAATGGATCTGAACAAAGAGATTCAAACGCAAATGCAGACGAAACAGGAGCTCACGCAATTTATTCAATCTAAAAATGTTTCAGCAGGCAATGCCCCTTATGCACAACAGCCCAACATCGAAGCGCACAAACCGAATTATATGTAAAACGAAATTTGTCCAATTGACTCGAAAGCCGTTATCTTCTGTTGATTAAAGGGAGATACGGTTTTTTTATTTGCAGTAATAATAAATTCATGTAATATTATATTTAATCTTCGATAAGAAGTGTTGCATGGCCCGTTAGAGCCGACCCGTATAACCACTGGAGGGAAATGCATGACAGAACTTAATGATTTGAAACTAAAAGTGCTTGATTTACTCAAAGAAGATGCAAGAAGAAGTCCTGCGCTGATCGCGACGCTCCTTGGAGCCTCGGAGGAAGATGTGAAGAGTGCGGTGGCAGAGCTTGAAAAAGACAATGTTATCGTTAAATACGCAACCGTTGTGAACTGGGACAAAGTGGACGATGAGAAGGTAACTGCCCTGATTGAAGTACAGATTACACCGGAACGCGGCAGAGGATTCGAAGGGATCGCGGAACGTATTTACTTGTACCCACAAGTCAAATCCGTGTATCTTATGTCCGGCGCATATGATCTCCTTGTAGAAATTGAAGGACGCAATCTGCGTGAAGTCGCTAATTTTGTATCGGAGAAATTGTCGCCGATCGATTCGGTGCTATCGACGAAGACGAACTTTATTTTGAAGAAATACAAACAAGACGGCATTATTTTTGAACCGCATCAAGAAGATAAGCGGCTCTTGATTTCGCCATAAAAGGAAGTATGAGATATGTTAATTAACCAAGATCAGCAGAAGGATGCACAACCTAGGTCGATGAGTTCTTATCTCGCTCCTCGTGTTCAGCAAATCCCGCCCTCGGGGATCCGGAAGTTTTTTGATCTCGTCGGTGATAACAAAGGAATCATATCACTTGGTGTGGGAGAGCCGGACTTCATTACCCCTTGGCATATGCGCGAGGCCTCTGTATATTCACTTGAGCGTGGATTTACGAGCTATACCTCCAACGCCGGAATGCCGGAGCTGAGAGAAGCGATCAGCGAATATTTGGATAAGAGCTTCCATACGCCGTATGATCCTAAGGATGAGATTGTTGTTACCGTAGGCGGTAGTGAAGCGATTGACCTTGCTCTGCGTGCTTTGATTATTCAGGGAGATGAAATCCTAGTACCTGAACCATGTTATGTTGCTTATTCACCTATCGTATCGATTGGCGGCGGTGTTCCAGTAGGCGTCGAAACCAAGGCAGAGAATAATTTTAAACTGACGGCAGAGGCACTCGAAGCGAAGATTACGCCCAAATCGAAAGTACTTATATTGTGTTATCCGAGTAACCCGACAGGGGCAACAATGACCTATGAGGACTGGCTGCCCATTGCAGAAGTTGTGGAGAAGCATGATCTCATCGTCATATCCGATGAAATTTATGCAGAGCTTACTTACAATCAGAAGCATGTCAGCTTCCCTTCGATTCCCGGAATGCGTGACCGCACGATCCTAGTGAGTGGATTCTCCAAGGCCTTTGCAATGACCGGATGGCGGATTGGTTATATGTGCGGTCATTCCGATCTGATATCGGCGATGCTCAAGATTCACCAATACACGGTGATGTGCGCGCCATCCATGGGACAGGTTGCAGCACTTGAGGCATTAACAAACGGTATGGAAGAGAAGGACCGGATGATTGAGTCCTATAATCAGCGCAGACGTCTCATCGTTCAGGGCTTTCGAGATATTGGACTGGACTGCCATGAGCCGCAAGGAGCATTCTATGCGTTTCCGAGCGTTCAGCAAACGGGTCTAACATCGGACGATTTTGCAGAACGACTGCTTACGGAAGGCAAAGTAGCGGCTGTTCCTGGCGGTGTTTTTGGAGCAGGAGGAGAGGGCTTCTTACGTTGCTCCTACGCTACTTCTTTAGCTCAGCTTAATGAAGCTTTAGAAAGAATCGGGAATTTTGTTTACAAACTTGAGAAACAGGGTTAATAATAATGTAAGCATAACAAATATTTTCCGAAAAATGTCACTTTTATCACTGCTATATGTTAAGTTGTATGTTATAATCCATTAGGATATAGATTCTGGGGAGGGGTTACCTTGTTTTGTGCTGAATATGATTTGCCGACATATCGTGGTCAATATGCTGTTGATAATGAAAGCAGCGGAACTTGGCTCACCAACTCGGAGAAAGCATCTTCTCGTGGTCTTTCTTTGGAAGATGAAATTCATATCCTGCGCAGCAAGATGGAACGAATCTTTCTGGAAGAGAAGTCATTTACTTCAGACGTTGTGATTGAAATCAGCAGCCTGCTGGATTTGAAGATCAATGAATATATGAAGGCATATCCTAAGAAAGCTTAGCTTATTTCTCCTATAGAGAAGACCCGAGTGAGGGTCTTCTTTTTTTGTCCATCTCAATTGTGATATGATGTGAAATAAGGGAAAAAAGGAGGAGTCATACACATGCGAGGCAGATGGAGTTTGGCGGCTACAATGGCATTGTGTGTCGGGATTTTATCCGGCTGTGGTAACGAAGATAAGTTCTCCATATTTATGATTGACAACCAAGGTAACATGTCTGTGATTGCTGAGGAGCTTGAGACCAAATTGCAGGAGAAGCTCGGAGAAGCTCCGGTTATTGAAGTCTCTGCCAGCCCAATGTATTCCAAGGAAAAAATTTTAGTGGAGTATGCAGCAAGGGAACATGATCTTATTATTTTGCCGGAAGAGGATATGAAGATATATGGCGCAGACGGCTCCAACATTCCTCTCGAGAATGATTTTGATCAGGAAGCATATAGCCGCGGCGTATTCGAAGGGGGAATTTACACCCGCGACGAGAATGGCGATCTGTCCAGTGACCCGATTGTAGGGGAGCACTTATTCGGAATACCGCTCGAAGAAATGTCGATGTTCATAGATTTGCAGTATGCAGCGAAAAATTTGTTTGCGACGATTCCGATCTCGACTCAGGATGAGCAAATGTCTATAGAAGTTTTAAAGGCGCTTACAGAATAGGATGTATCATCTGCTCAGAAGGGGCTGTAATTTATTTTTTGAGGTAGGTGGTTTTATAAAATGCTGATTATGGTAACAGGTGGAGTAAGCAGCGGTAAAACCCGATTTGCCCTTTCCTATGCCTCAAGACTAGCCCGTGAAGGGGTATATGTTACAGCAACAGACAATCAAGACAGGCTTGATGAGCTGAGGACACCCGCCAGACTTCGGACAATACATATAAATGCTGAGCATTCACTGCCAGATGTGCTGGATCATATTAATCGTGAATCCAACTTGTTTATAGCGGAGAGACGAATCGTCGTTGTGGACAGCTTGACGGCTTGGCTGGCAGGTGAAATGGAGTCCTGCTGGAATACAGCAGATCGAATGAAGATCAAGGCAAAAGTGGATATGTTAAAAGAGGTTATTGTATCTTATCAAGGGTTACTTCTCATCGTGACAAATGAAATGCATGGAAGCTTCCACCCATCTGAGGACGAGAAATGCTTTGTCAGCTGGATGGCTGAAATGAATCATTTGATCGCTTCAAGAAGTGACCAGGCATTTATGCTGATCTCGGGAATAGCTGCAGATATCAGCAAAGGTCAGATTCGCTATTAATTGGAGGGTTATGATGAAAATATATACCAAATCGGGAGATAAGGGTAAAACATCGGTTATCGGTGCAAGAGTGCCCAAGGATGATGACCGAATTGAGGCTTATGGAACGATTGATGAGCTTAACTGCTTCGTTGGTCAGTCAATCAGTCTGGCCGAAACCGATTCAAAGTATGAGGATCTGTGTGAAGAGTTAAGACAAATCCAGCAGGAGCTGTTCGACTGCGGATCAGACCTGGCATTTGTCAAGCTTGAAGAAGGGGATTACAAAGTAACTGCTGAGCTTGCTGGCCAGCTTGAAGCGTGGATTGATCTCCATCAAGAAGAGAATCCTCAAATTGAGAGATTTATTATTCCAGGCGGAAGCCCATTTGCTTCAGCTCTGCATGTGTGCAGGACGGTATGCCGCAGAGCAGAACGTCGCATGGTGACCCTGGGTTCGCATACCGATATTAATCCAGCTGTAAGGTTGTATATGAACCGCTTGTCTGACTATTTCTTTGTCATCGCCCGTACAGCTAATGTTCGTGCAGGTATTCCGGACGTTGAATATATTCGAAGTAAAAAGGTGTTCCGCAGTAAATGATAACGTATTATGAACCAATTACCTATATCGTAGAGCCAGAAGATGAAGGGATGCTGCTGAAGACGATTCTGCAGCGCAGATTAGGTGTTTCACGCAAGTTGATGTCGAAGCTTAAGTTGACAGAGCAAGGAATTCAGTTGAACGGTGAAAGAGTATATATCAGTGTCAAGGTTTCCAGTGGAGATCTTGTAGAGCTTCGTATGGAGAAGGAAACTTCGACTGATATATTACCGCAGAATATCCCCTTCAACATCTTGTACGAGGATGAGCATCTGCTCGTCGTGAACAAGCAAGCCGGAATCATTGTTCATCCGACTCATGGACATTATACGGGAACACTTGCGAATGGGGTCGTATATTATTGGGCACAAAAAGGGGAACAGGTTCGCTTTAGACCTGTGCATCGACTGGACCAAGAGACCTCAGGCGTGCTATGCATTGCCAAGAACCCGTATATTCATCAGCATATTTCTGAACAGATGATTGCAGGCACTGTTGATAAATATTACACTGCTGTTGTTTTCGGTCATCCTGTCCCTTCTGAGGGTGTAGTGGATGAACCGATTGACCGCGATCCGAGTGAGCCTCATCGCCGGATTGTAACGGCGGACGGTTATGCTGCAAGGACGATATACCAAGTCGAAACAGTGTATGAATGGGCCAGCAAAGTCCGAATCAAGCTTGAGAGCGGACGCACGCATCAAATTAGAGTACACATGAAGCATTTGGGCTGCCCCTTAATCGGTGATTCATTCTATGGACAAGCTGCACCGAATTGGACGGATACCTCCAAGGAGCGGCTTGCGCTCGCACACACTTGGATTGGGCGTCAGGCCCTTCACGCGAGCGAGCTGACCATCGTTCATCCGATCACAGGCCATAGAATACGTTTTACAGCGCCGCTCCCTGATGATCTACAGAGGCTGGATCACAAGCTAAAGACAACAATGAATGGTAACAATGAGGAGATTTAATGACATGAGTAAACTGACAGTATATCAATATGCAAAATGCGGCACCTGCCGCAAGGCCGTTAAATGGCTGGAAGAGCGCGGACATGAGCTCACGCTGATTCCTATTTTTGAAGAGCCTCCAGCCCCAGAGAAGCTGACAGAGCTGGTTAATAACAGTGGACTGGAATTCAAGAAATTCTTTAACACCAGCGGTGAAGTATATAAGGAATTGAATCTGAAGGACAAGCTGAAAGAGATGTCAAGCCAGGAGCAGATCGAGCTGTTGTCCTCCAATGGCAGATTAATCAAGCGTCCGATTGTTACTGACGGCAGTAAAGTATCCGTTGGCTTCAAGGAAGAGCAGTATCAGGACATGTGGAGCTGATTGCTAAATTTAGCATAAGGAAGCAAGGTTCTTTCCAGCGATTAACCCCCACCAGTGAATGTGGCTGTGCTATAATACGGGGAGTAAAGATTAGCATGGAATAGAACAGGAGCGTTAACAATCGTGAGTATAGAAACAAAAGATCAATCGGTATTATTAGTCGATGGTATGGCAGTATTGTTTCGGGCGTATTATGCCACAGCTTCAGGCGGTTATATTAGACGGACCAAGGACGGTATTGCAACTAATGCGGTATATGGATTTATCCGTTATTTCTGGGATGCAGTGCAGACCTTTAATCCGACACATGTGGTATGCTGCTGGGATCTGGGCGGTGGAACGTTCCGCGGTGAACATTACGCTGATTACAAAGGAAACAGACCAGAAGCTCCCGAAGATCTAGTACCACAATTTACTATGATTCAAGAAGTAATGGACAGCCTGGGCGTACCGAATATTAGTGCTGCTGGTTATGAGGCGGATGATTGCTTAGGAACACTCAGCCGTTCTTACAATGAAGAGCTGGATATGAACGTTATGATCTTATCTGGGGATCATGATCTGCTGCAGCTGGTGAACGAACGAACCAAGGTTATTATTATGAAAAAAGGTCACGGCAATTATAAAGTATATACACCGGAATCTCTGTACGAAGAGAAGCAGCTCCATCCACGGCAAATCATTGATATGAAGGGCTTGATGGGAGATGCGAGCGACAACTATCCCGGCGTGAGAGGAATCGGCGAGAAGACGGCGATGAAGCTGGTTCAAGAGTACGATTCCATTGAAGGAATTCTGGAGCATATGGATGATCTATCTCCGTCCATTCGCAAGAAGATTGAAGCAGATATGGACATGCTTCATTTATCTCGTAAGCTTGCAAAAATTCATTGTGAGGTTCCTGTTGCATGCTCGCTTGAGAGCAGTTTGCTTGTTCTGGATCATGCGCAGATCATTAGCAAGTTTGAGGAGCTGGAGATGAAGAGTCTTTGCTCGTTAATGGGAGTAGCGATCGGCTGAGATCGTATTATTCTTGTCGATAAGGTTAAGGAATTAGAGAATAGGGGTGCTGGCTGATTATGGGTCGGCACTCTTTTATATAAAAAATTGTACATTACCAATTGACCAAAAATCGATTTCGGGTAATGATAGTACTTGAGTTGTGTGCCCGGAAGGTTCAAACTTGATGGTAAGCGATTACATAAAAGTGAAATCAAATGATAGACGGAGGCGTTAAAATTGACGAGAGATGCTGCATCTTCCCATGTGGTTTCGTTAAATGTAGGAAGTAAAGTGAAGATGATGAATGGCAGCAAAGAGATATATTCCGCGATATACAAATCTTCTACAACGGAGCGGCTGTTCTTATCCAGAACAGGCTTTCATGGTGATGAACAGGCGGATCTAGTCAATCATGGTGGTGAGGATAAGGCGGTATGTGTCTTCAGCCATCAAGCATACCCGGTGTATGAGGATTTAATGGGACGCTCTCTCGATCCTGGAGCATTCGGTGAGAATGTAACCGTATCGGGGTTTGGTGAAACCGATGTATATATCGGCGATACGTTTCAGCTGGGTGAAGCAGTTGTACAGATCAGCCAGCCTCGGGTGCCATGCTTCAAGCTTGGACTGAAGCATCAGTACAAAGAGCTCCCGCTTCATTTTCAGACTACGGGATTGACGGGCTATTATTTTCGTGTCTTGACAGAAGGTTATGTGTCTTCAGAGGATTCCTTGACACTGCAATCAAGAGAACAGGATTCCTTAAGTGTAATGGAGGCTAATGTTATCATGCATCACCGAAAGACGGATATTAGCTCCATTAAGAAATTGCTATCGCTCTCAGCTCTTGCGGCAAGCTGGAAAGAAACACTCAGCAAACGGCTGGCAAAGCTGGAGACAACCTAGAACAATAACGGAGGGGTAATCATGGGAGTACTTGGTGCAATAGAAGCTGGTGGAACAAAATTTGTATGCGGTGTAGGTAATGAGCAAGGTGAGGTATTTGAAAGAGTCAGCTTTCCAACAACTACGCCGGAAGAGACGATGGCTCAGGTGATCTCTTTTTTTGAACAGCATGAGATTGAGGCGCTTGGTGTAGGGTCGTTTGGACCTATCGATCCTATCAAATCGAGTCCTACCTATGGTCATATAACGACAACTCCAAAGCCTTTCTGGGGTGGTTACAATATCATTGGAGAATTGAAATCGCATTTTCAGGTTCCGATGAATTTTGATACCGATGTGAATGGAGCGGCTCTGGGAGAATATACCTGGGGAGCGGCAAAAGGGCTGGACAGCTGCATTTATATTACGGTAGGTACTGGAATTGGGGCAGGAGCGGTAGTATCTGGACAACTAATTCACGGCCTGTCACATCCTGAAATGGGGCATATTAGTGTAAGACGTCATCCGGATGATACTTACGAGGGATTTTGTCCATATCATGGTGACTGCCTGGAAGGGATCGCGGCAGGTCCTGCGATTTCCAAACGTTGGGGCAAACAAGGCATCGAGCTTCCTTCTGATCATCCGGCTTGGGAGATGGAGGCTTATTATCTGGCTCAGGCTTTGGTAAATTATGTGCTCATTCTCTCTCCGCAGAAGATTATTATGGGCGGCGGTGTCATGAAGCAGGAACAGCTCTTCCCTCAAGTAAGAGCAGAGCTGAAGAAGCTGCTCGGAGGTTACGTTCAGCATCCAAGCATTATGGAGCGAATCGACGAATACGTTGTTTATCCTGAACTGGGTGATAACGCAGGGATCTGCGGTGCGCTTGCACTGGCCAAGCTGGCCAAAGAAGACGCCAAAATCGAACTGGGATTGAACTAGACGAATTAAATTTTGATCACACCGCATATCCATTCTTGAAATAATTATCAATTATGGTATGATGTTGACTAACAGAACAGTACGGATTTCATGAGGAAGCACCTCTCTCGCATTTAGATGTGGGAGGGGTGCTTTTTTTGTGGTCTTGTTGTACGTGCTGGGCTGACTTAAGGAGGAGGATGAATAGCATGAAGATTGTATTTATGAACCAGCTTTCAAATACGGCTCCTGGAGCGGAAGTGACTTATGCACAGTTATGGATTGGAGAGGAAGAAGGAATGTGGAAGCTGGGCTGGAACAAGAACAGCCTGGAAGAGGAGTTCTCGGACATTTGGTATGAAGGTACATCATGGAATGAAATGATGCATATTTATCGCCTGCAGCTGGCGATCAAGATGAGCGAGGGATATAGACCACTGATTGAAGGCGTGTTTCATGAAGCAGGGGACACAAGAACGAGAAATCAAGGGGCAACCAAGCTTCAGTGCTATAGTGAGCTCTATGGACGTGAGGAATTATATCAGGAGCTGTGTGTATGGCGGAGAAGGAAGGCCCAAACGGAGCGCAAAGCCCCTTATTTTATTGCCAGCAATCGGCTGCTTCGAATGATCAGTGCCTATGTTCCTCATACGCTGGAGGAGCTGCGTGAACTGCCTGGTGTCGGTGATAATAAGGCGGCAGAGTACGGAGAGGAAATTCTCGCCATTACGGTAAATGAAGCAAGAGAGCATGCATTTCCGCTGGATTGGGTGCATGAAGTTCTGAATGAAGAGGAATATGAATCCTGGGTATTCAAGCAGAAGGAGCAGAAGTATAAGCAAGAGCTGGAGCGTTTTACATTAAAGAAGACTGTACTATCAGGTATTGCCAGCAATCTTTCTCTGGATGAGATCAGTACAAGCTCTGGATTGACACGAAGAGAATTGGTTGATTTTCTCGAGGAGCTGGAGAAGGGAGGATACGATACAGAGGCACTGATTGCCAAGGAGCTGGTATGGATGACCGATGAAGAGCAGGAGCAGATTTGGAATGCTTATGATGAGCTGGGCACGGGCTTCTTGAAGCCGGTACTGCAGCGTGTATATGGCGATGATCCTTCTTCTGTAGGGCCGCTGGATCAGCTGTACGAGCGTCTGCGTATGGTTCGAATTCGGTTTAGAAGACAGACAGAGGCAGATCGCCAGGTCGGCTAGTTTAATAATATAAAGGGTGCGGGAACCCTGTCTCAGACAGCTCCGGACCCTTACATCATTCTATTTACAATGTCGAAGATGAGGTCAAATCCAGTCCTTCTTACGGAATATCCAATACATAGAAAGGCCGAGCGCGAAGATCACGCCGATAACGATAAAATAAGCATACTTATAATTCAGTTCAGGCATGTTGGTGAAGTTCATCCCATAGATGCCTGTGATCAGAGTCAGCGGCATGAACACCGTAGTAATCGCCGTGAACACACGCATGATTTCATTGGCACGGTTTGAAATACTGGACTGATAAGCCTCACGTAAGTTCCCCATCAGATCGCGGAGTGTATCGAAGGTTTCAGATATTTTCACCGCATTTTCATAAATGTCGCTGAAATATTTCTGAAGCTGATCATCAATTAACCGCAGATCTTTTTTGTTAAGTGTATTGATGACTTCTTTCTGTGGAGACAGCGCCTTTCTTAACCACAGAATCTCACCTCGCAGACCAATGATCTCGTTCAGATGCGATTTTTTGGTGTGCATCAGAATGTCTTCCTCCAGCTCATCAATCCGTGCCTCAAGCCGGTCACCAACCGTAAAATAATTGTCAACGATTGAATCGACGAGGTAATAGAGGAAACGGTCCGGTGTGCTGACTTCTTCCTCCCAGAGAATAGGCTTGAGTGTGCGAAGCTCGTTAATCTTCTGCTTGGTAACCGTAATAATATAATGTCTACCAAGAAATAGGTTTACGGCACGTAAAAATATTTCCTCATCATCAAACCGGATGCTGTTTACAACGATAAAATAATGGCTTTCATATATTTCGAGCTTTGGACGCTGTTCTTCCTCACTGAGACAGTCTTCAACGGCAAGATCATGCATGGAGAAGAGAGGCTGCAGCACAGCCAGATCGTCGACATCTGCATCAATCCAGTAGAACCCTTCAGCGGGAGGAGTAATTGTATCTTCAATGTTGTCAAGCGGAGTAAAAACTCCTTCATTCACCAGTCTTATTTTCATGTGTATCCACTCCTTATTAATCTCCCGTAAATGTTATAGGGACAAGCTGAATAACGAAGGAAAGTGAACGCATCAGTGCTGGTAAAGTGAAGGGTCACACAATTTAAGCAGGTATAGAGAAGAGGTCTCGCCCGTAAAATATGCGCTCCCGTCCAACCGGCAAGCTGATGGTACATCCTATATAGTTATATTTATTCGGCTGCCAGCTAGGCCTCGGGTCGCCTTCCATTTTACGTCACCCCATCATTTTTGATATTTAACACTTGACTAGTATAACGCTCTCGAATTAAGCAATCAAGAATGAAAATATTACACTATTCAAAGGCAGTCTATGTATGTGAAGCACATCTGGTGCTTTATTTTCATGAGCTGTCTCCTGGTGCTTATTTTTGACAGCCCAGTTCTTGACGAATAACGATCTAATCATTATAGTAATGGGTATATGACAATAAAATATAGCGAAATCTTATCAAGAGTAGGTGGAGGGACTAGCCCGATGATACCCGGCAACCGGCGAATACGCACGGTGCTAATTCTTGCAGTCGTCTGATCTTATTTATTAAGGCTATAGACGAATTGAGAGATGAGAGAGGCGCATTTTCGAATACGAACAGATGACCTTTCTCGATTACCGAGTGAGGTCTTTTTGTGTTAGGACGAAATATTCTGCTCCCCCATGCTCTCTCATGATATTCGCTCTTCAAACACCATATAAGGAGGAGTACTAATGCCAATTAAAATTCCAGACGCTTTACCGGCCAAGGAAGTACTTGCAGGAGAAAACATCTTTGTCATGGACGAAAGCCATGCGTACAGGCAGGATATCCGGCCGCTTCGTATCGGGATACTCAACCTGATGCCTACGAAGGAAACGACGGAAACACAGCTGCTCCGTCTTATTGGTAATACACCCATTCAAGTTGATGTTGTACTCATTCATCCCAAGTCTCACGTATCCAAGAACACGTCCCAAGAGTATCTGGATATGTTCTACAAAACATTTGATGAGATTAAGAATCTTCGTTTTGACGGCATGATCATTACCGGTGCACCGGTAGAACAGATGGATTTTGAGGAAGTGACCTATTGGGAAGAGATCCAGCAGATCTTTGAATGGACCAAGACCAATGTAACCTCAACAATGCATATATGTTGGGCCTCTCAAGCAGGTCTATACCATCACTTTAATGTACCGAAGGTAGGCCTTCCTGAAAAATGCTTTGGCGTGTTCCATCATACGATCAACAAATCTCATGTCAAGCTGCTTCGCGGTTTTGATGAAGTATTCCTCGCACCGCATTCTCGCCATACCGAGGTGACAAGAGAAGATATTGAGCAGGTTCCTGGGCTTGAGATCTTGTCCGAGTCAGAAGAAGCGGGGGTTTATATTGTAGCTACTGAGGATGGAAAACAAATCTTTGTAACAGGCCATTCCGAATACGATCCCTTATCTCTGAAATGGGAGTATGATCGGGATAAGGACAAAGGGCTTGATGTGAAGCTTCCGTATAACTATTTTCCAAATAATGATCCTGGTAAGGTTCCGCCATCTACCTGGAGGGCCCATGCGAATCTGCTCTTCTCTAACTGGCTTAACTATTATGTATACCAAGAGACGCCGTATGACATTGGACCACAGATTTAAGTGAATTCTACCTAACTTAGAGGAGGATGTTTACGAATGGGAGACAATAAACTAAACATTGAAAGCCGATTAGCACAGATTGGATCAGTGAAAGAGCCGGTAACGGGGGCAGTTAATTTCCCGATCTACCAATCCACTGCCTTCAGACATCCAAAGCTTGGTCAAAGCACTGGATTTGATTACATTCGTACGACAAACCCAACCCGAAAGGTTCTTGAAGAAGCAGCAGCTGAGCTGGAATCTGGTGATGCAGGATTCGCATGCAGCTCGGGTATGGCGGCTATTATGACGATCTTTGCCAAATTCGGACAGGGGGACCATCTGATTATTTCCCTTGATCTCTATGGCGGTACGTATCGTTTGGTGGAACGGATCTTGTCCAAGAATGGCATTACTGCAAGCTATGTGGACACGAATGATATTGATGCACTCGAAAGTGTAAGAAATGAAAATACCAAAGCTGTCTTTATTGAGACACCGACAAATCCTCTTATGATGATTACAGATATTGAAAAAGTGTGCGGCTGGGCAAGTAAACATGGGTTACTGTCTATTGTGGATAATACACTCCTTACTCCTTACTTCCAGCGTCCAATTGAGCTTGGCGCTGATATCGTTGTGCACAGTGCTACTAAATATCTGGGTGGTCATAATGATGTACTCTGTGGCCTCATTGTAACCAAGGGGAAAGAGCTGTCGGAAGAGATGGCATTTCTACATAATTCAATCGGAGCTGTACTCTCGCCAAGCGACAGCTATCAGCTTATGCGCGGTATGAAGACACTCGCGCTGCGTATGGAGCGCCATGAATATAACGCAACCAAAGTGGCCGAATTCCTGCTCGAGCACTCCATGATTACAGATGTCTATTATCCTGCTCTTACGGATCATCCAGGACATGATATTCAAAATAAACAATCCAGCGGCAACACGGGCATTCTATCCTTCAAAGTGAAGGATGCAAGATACGTTGAGCCCATCCTGAGACATATCAAGCTGGTAGCTTTTGCGGAGAGCCTGGGTGGAGTAGAGTCGCTTATGACCTATCCGGCTGTACAGACCCATGCTGACATTCCGGTAGAAATTCGCGATGCCATTGGTGTTGATGAGCGCCTGCTTCGTTTCTCTGTCGGAATAGAGCATATTGATGATATCGTTGCTGATTTAAGCCAGGCATTCGATAAGGCTCATCAAGAGCTTGAGGGAGGCGCAGCACATGAGTAAGAAAGACCGTGACGCCTCCTATAAATTTGATACGAAGCTTCTGCATTTCGGAGCAGAAATTGATGAAGGCACAGGCGCTTCCAGTGTACCGATCTACCAGGCATCTACTTTTCATCATCATGATATTTTCGCTCCGCCGGTTCATGATTACAGCCGTTCTGGGAATCCGACTCGTCAGGCGCTAGAAGACTACATTGCCTTACTGGAAGGAGGCGTTCGCGGATTTGCATACTCCTCCGGGATGGCCGCCATCTCCAGTGCGCTAATGATCTTATCTGCGGGAGATCACATTATCGCTACGGAAGATGTATATGGCGGTTCCTACCGTCTGCTCAGTACGATTCTGACCCGGATGAATATTGAAACCACATTTGTGGATATGACGGATCTGGACCAGGTCAAAGCTGCATATCGCTCAAATACCAAAGCCGTATTTATGGAAACGCCGTCGAACCCAACACTTCGTATTACCGATGTCGCAGGTGTCACGGCTTGGGCTCAGGAGAAAGGACTTATTACACTGCTTGATAATACGTTCATGACCCCTTATTATCAGCGTCCAATTGAACAAGGAGTGGATATCGTACTGCATAGTGCCACGAAATTCCTCGGAGGACACAGCGATGTGCTTGCGGGCCTTGCTGTTGCCCGGACAGAGGCCATCGCCAATGAGCTGAAGAAGCTCCAGAATGGGCTGGGTACGGTGCTTGGTGCACAGGAATCCTGGCTGCTCATGCGCGGGATGAAGACACTGGGGGCAAGAATGGCACATTCGGAGCAAAGTGCGGCCAAGCTTGCCGCATGGCTGACCAATCGCTCGGATATTGATGCTGTATACTATCCTGGTCTTATGGATCATCCTGGAAGAGAGATTCATGAGAGTCAATCTACTGGTTATGGTGCAGTCGTCTCCTTTGACGTCGGGTCGGGAGAGCGTGCCAAGCAGGTGCTGAATGCAGTCAAGCTTCCGCTCGTTGCGGTAAGTCTTGGCGCGGTAGAGAGCATACTCTCTTACCCGGCCATGATGTCGCATGCGGCGATGCCTCAGGATTTCAGGCTGGACAGAGGAATTACAGACGGACTGTTGCGATTCTCTGTAGGACTTGAAGATATCGATGATTTGATTGCAGATCTGGATCAGGCCTTAGCAGCTAACCGGTAAAATTCAATATTGTATATGATTCTAATCATATATATCTAGATGAAAAGAAGCATGCTTATAATAGGTGCTTCTTTTCACATTTAACCTATGTTACGATAGACAAGACAATATTTCTATTTATTGTTACATATTAACGATAAGGGAGGCTGCCGTATGAGCGGAGTAAACCATATCTTAGATAAAGCTTTGAATGGTGAGCGTCTGACTGTGGAGGACGCAACTCTTTTGTTTGAATCGGATGAAGTCGAAAAAATAGGTGAGGCAGCGCATGTCATCATGAAGCGGATGCATCCCGAACCCATCACAACGTTTGTCATCGGCCGGAACATCAACTATACGAATGTATGTGATGTATACTGCCGTTTTTGTGCGTTCTATCGCAGACCGGGTTCAGATGAAGGCTATGTACTCCCGGATGAAGTGATTTTCCAAAAAATTAAGGAAACCCAGGATGTGGGCGGAACAGAAATACTGATGCAGGGAGGAACGAACCCGAACCTTCCATTCAGCTATTATACGGATCTGCTGCGCGGGATTAAAGAACGGTTCCCGGATATTACAATGCATTCTTTCTCTCCAGCCGAAATTATGAAAATGCGAGAAGTGTCCGATGGCTTGACTCTTGAAGAAGTCGTTAGGCAGATTCATGAAGCGGGACTTGATTCTCTTCCAGGTGGAGGCGCTGAGATTCTTGATGACCGTACACGCCGTAAGATCAGCCGGCTCAAGGGCTCATGGCGTGACTGGATGGATGTAATGCAGACCGCGCACAGAATCGGCATGAATACGACAGCAACGATGGTTATTGGTTTTGGCGAAACGATGGAGGAGCGTGCACTTCATTTGCAGCGTGTTCGTGATGCCCAGGACGAATGCATCCAGAATGGCTATGATTCGGAAGGGTTCCTAGCGTTCATTCCTTGGACCTTCCAGCCGGATAACACGAACTTGAAAAAAGAACGACAAACTCCGGAAGCTTATCTGAAGACAGTCGCGATCAGCCGCTTGTTTCTAGATAACATTAAGAATATTCAATCTTCTTGGGTAACGATGGGACCGGAAGTCGGCAAGCTCTCCCTCCGTTACGGCTGTAACGACTTTGGAAGTACGATGATTGAAGAGAATGTGGTGTCCGCAGCAGGTGCTACACACAAAGTGAATATTAATTCCATTCTTGAACTGATTCGTGAGACAGGCAATACTCCGGCACAGCGGAATACGAAATACGAGATTCTGAGAGTATTCGATGGCCCGAACAGCAAAATTGAGAATGATTTTGTAATGCAGAATTAGATCAAGCAAAAGCGCAGCAGGTACAGTGACCTGCTGCGCTTTTTTATAACTTGTTATGAATTTGGCTCATCCATATCGAAGACAACAGTAGCATGGGGATCAACAGAACGAACGATGGCTTTCAACTGTCTCGTTTCAAACACATGTATCGTGTAATAGAGAGCAGGGAGCTGGCTCCAATCCTTTTCATTAGTCCGTTCTAATGGGGAGAGCTCAGGCTCTCTGAGAAGTCTTGCTCTAATTGACTTTTGCAGCTCATATGGTTGTGTACTAATAATGTAGACTCTGCGATTAAAAGTGAAGCCCCTCATTGCAAAGTGGACGGCTTCAACAGCAATCAAGTAAGCAAGTATCGAGTACATGGCCTGCTGAGCACCAAACTTAATGCCTGCTCCGGTAAGAACAAGAAGATTCATGACCATAATGATACGTTCAAGCTTAATCTTGGATCTCTTTCCTCCAGAGAGGTTAGAACTGATATGGTTTACAGCCAGTGTATCCAGGGTGCCCCCATTACTCAGCACGAGCCCAATGCCAAGTCCTAGAAACAACCCGCCTAATATTGCAGCTGCCAGCGGATGAGTCAGGACTGCAGGCAAAGGATGCAGCATTAATGCACTTAATGAGAATACCGTTAAGCCAAGTACAGTGACGATAGCAAATTGTTTATGAACTCTACCATAAGAAAATAAAATGAATGGCAGGTTAAACAAGAATAAAAATAGTCCAAGCCGCATTTCCATTTGATAGGCGAACATGGCGGATATGCCGGTGACTCCGCCGACAATAAGCTGATTCGGATGCAGGAAAAGCTCCAGTCCGATCGATGCCAAAATGCTGCCCAAGGTCACGAGCAACAGCTTTTTCAACCAGACACGATGAGGCTGCCTGGATACCTTGGATCCCACATGGATGGGACGAGTAGAATGTGGAGGCTGGTTCATTCGATTCCTCCTTTATTCATCATCCTTGCATTTTCAAAGTGGTCGATATTTAGTCAATCGTCTTTTCTTGCAGCATCTCAGACTTTTGCTGCTTCTTCGTGTTCTTGAACTTGAAGACTTTATCCAGCATACGGTAAATGTGTTTGGACTCTTTGGTTAGAAGAGGCCCGAGTATCGCTAGAATAAGCACATAGATCGCAGCAAAAGGCTGGATGATCGCCATCAGTCCGCCCGTTGCGGCCATGTTTGCCAGCAGGATAGAGAATTCTCCACGGGAGACGATGGTCAGACCAATATTGGAGGACGCCTTTGGAGACAACCCCGCACTCTTTCCGGCAAGCATACCGGCGGTAAAGTTACCTATTAAGGTAATAATTACGGCAATGAGAGCCAGCCATACGGCTTCTCCGCCAAGTGACAATGGGTCGATCGAGAGACCAAAGCTGAAGAAGAAGATCGCACCGAAGAAATCCTTGAATGGCATAATTAGATGCTCAATCCGCTTCGCATGCGTGGTTTCTGCTAGAACAAGTCCGACAAGCAGGGCCCCGATGGCTTCTGCGACATGAATGGTTTCAGAGAAGCCGGCTACCAGGAATAAGGATCCGAAGATCACGAGTGAGAAGAGCTCATTATTTCGGATATTAAGCAGTTTATTCAAGACGGGTACCAGCTTGCGTCCCAAGATGATAACGATCAGCATGTAGCCGAGTGCAATGAGTGCTGACATAATGACGCCGCCGATGGAAGACGAGTCACTGAGCACCAGACCGGACAGAATGGAAATATAAACGGCGAGGAAGACGTCCTCAAACATGATTATACCGAGAATCATTTCCGTTTCCGGATTAGCTGTACGCTTCAGATCGACAAGCACTTTGGCTACGATGGCACTTGAAGATATGGTTGTAATACCTGCAATGATGAGTGCTTCTGCAACCGGGAAGCCGCCGGCAAAGCCGAGAACGAGTCCCAGTGTAAAGTTAATACCTATATAAATACTGCCGCCAACGACGATGGACTTGCCTGACTTCAGCAATCTGCCGACTGAGAATTCAAGTCCCAAATAGAAGAGCAGGAACAAGACGCCGATACGGCCAAGGAAATCTATAAGACCGGCGCTCTCGATAAAACGAAAGTCGAGATGCCATATTTTAGCTGCATGAGGTCCTACCGCCATACCAATCAAAATGTAGAATGGAATAACGGAGAACCGGAGTTTAGACGAGATCAGTCCGGCAGCCGCGATGAGAGCGATCGCCAGACCGACTTCTAGTACCAAATGATCCACGTTCTCACCATCTTCCATCCTTTAAAATTTGTTTTAGTTTTTGTTGCTGCTGTCTTTCACCAACTGCAATTAGTGTAGAATCGGCCGCAATCTGCAGATCCGGACCAGGACTGATATGCTTCTTGTTATTCTTCTCCATAACGGCAATAATGGTCGCACCGGAATTTTGACGAATATCCAGCTCTCCGATGGTCTTGCCGACACAATTGTAATTTCCATCAATCTTGTACCATTCTATAATTAAATCGTCCAGCGTCATCTCGACACGCTCGAGCTGCTTAGGCTTGTATGTCATTCCGCCAACAATCGCTGCCAGCTGACGGGCCTCATAATCTTCAAGAGAGATCATGGAGATGCTTTGATCCGGGTCTTCATATTCGAAGTGATATAATTCACGACGACCGTCGTCATGAATAACGACAACAATTTTATCTCCACTGCTGGTTGTTGCCTGAAATTTTCGGCCGATACCCGGCAGATCAGTTTCACGAATTTCCATGGTTGTGTTAATGCCTCCTATAAATCATGTTTTAGTTCTAATAGTATAGAGATAGTATAGGCAAGAGCGTGTCATAAAACTCTAGACACGTCCTAGTTAAGCACTAACAAACATAGAAGTGAATTTTATAGGCTTCAGATAAAGCTTTCGCTTTATAAGGCCATAATACGCCTTGAAGGGCGGATTAATAATGAGGTACTCGAACAGCATAAATACCGCCAGCATCACGAATAGGAGATTCACCTCATTCAGTGCTTTAGGCTGGAATCCTGGTGACTTGATCATCGACTTAGGATGATTGCTCATTGTATTATCCATCGGTTCCTCATAGATCGGCTCGCTATGGCCTTTCATCTTAAGAAGATGGGTCTTGTCAACGTCTCCTTCAATCACCGGATACTGGAATGAGATGATCGGGATAATACAAATAAATACAACAAATATGAATTTATATACTGTTCTGTCGTATTTCATCTCTTATCCCTCCTCGCATGATACTGTTATAAAAATAATAACACAAATTTGTGTCGACTCCAAATAGGTAATTATTTTCTTTTATATTGAGAAAACATGACAACCTTTCCAAAAAGCCGCTTCGTATATCCCCTTCTTGCTGACCATATAATAATTCTAAGAAAGAGAAGGGAGTGAGCCTTGTGGAATTGTTCGTGGTATGGACGGAAGCCCAGGATCAAGATACAGCGGAACACTTTTACCGTTTCATTAAAGATAAGACGAAGGGGTTACATATAAGTAAACAAGGGTTCCGATTCTCTTATCGTCAACATGAGGGCAAGGCAGCCTGGATCTGCAAAGGATATGAGAACCATCCCGGTTTCCAGGAAGGATTGCCGCGTATGTATGAAATTATGGCATCCGGTCTTGCGGATTATGTCATTGAATGCAAAGAAGAGCAGCAGCTGAAGCGATTGATCGAAAGGGAATGCATTCATATGGAGCCCGACGAGCTGGAGCGGGTGAAGCGCATATGTGCACCTCTGTTAAAATCACGGCTGGAGACAGAGCAGGGGACTCGCGAGCTTAGACATGGGAAGCTTACAAGAGGTATTCTAGATACGCTTCAGGACATCCCGGTTGTTCACTTGGAAGGAGCCATTCAATTTCGTCTTCAGGAATACAAGAATGAACTGCATGAGATTGTGGAGTATGCGTTAGACGAGTTCTATATGGATCGTCAGTATGAAGAGTTCATGAGCTTATTGAAATATTTTGTTTATTTTCAGGATCCCAAGGTTCCATTAATTCATGTGGTTCATAAGGGCAAGCATGATTTTATTTTGCTGGATGAAGCCTATAAGCCGATGCCAATGCCGCAAGAAGAAAGTGTAATTATGGAAATGCCGGGTATGGAACTCGAGATGGAAGTCGAGGATATGATTATTAGCCGCTTAATTTCGATTTCCCCTAAAAAAATGAAGCTTCATACAAAAACTCCGGAATTTCCGCTGATCCATACGATCTCTCAAATCTTTGAAGATAAGGTGGAAATCTGCCGGAGCTGTATTCATTGCCGGAATTTAACGGAAGCTGGTTCATTGTCACTTGACGAAGAGGAAACTTTGGAATTATAATACTGCTTATTAAAAGCGATGACAAAGACAAGGGTCTTAGAGAAGGACAGTACAGAGAGAGGGAACATCAGGCTGCAATTTCCTCCGGATACCTGCTATAGACTTACCCCTTTGTAGCTGCAGTTCAGAACGTTTATCCTTATAGGGAAGCTAGTAAGAACCGCCGGAATCATGTCCGTTATCATGCATGCTTAAATGAGGGCTGATCAGTGCAATCCAGACTGAAGCAGCTGAATTAGGGTGGAACCACGAGTATATACACTCGTCCCTTTGCCGGGACGGGTGTTTTTTGCGTTCGCATATCATACACTCTTTCGTCACCGGCTCATACAAGCGATGAGGAGGAAGTAAACATGTCAGTTAGTATCAAATTGCCAGACGGATCAGTCAGAGAGTACGAGAATGGAGCCAGTATTCTGGATGTTGCAGCTTCCATTAGCAGTGGTCTCAAGAAGAATGCGCTAGCGGGTAAGCTGGACGGAATTGTGGTGGATCTATCCACTCCACTTCGGGAAGGTGCCGTAGTTGAGATCGTAACCGGCGATTCATCAGATGGGCTTGAAGTGCTTCGTCACAGCTCTGCTCATTTGCTGGCCCAAGCGGTTAAACGTCTATTTGGAAACAAAGAAGTGCATCTCGGTGTAGGACCTGTCATTGAAGATGGCTTCTATTATGACATGGATCTTGAGCATGGGCTTAACCCCGAAGATCTTCTCAAAATCGAGAAAGAAATGGAGCGAATCGTGAATGAGAATCTTCCGATCGTCCGCAAGGAAGTGAGCAGAGAAGAAGCGCTTCGCATCTTTGGTGAGGTCGGTGATCCTTACAAGCTGGAGCTGATCCGCGATCTTCCGGAAGACAGCATCATCTCCATTTACGAGCAAGGTGAATTCTTTGATTTGTGCCGCGGACCTCATGTCCCTTCCACTGGCAAAATCAAGGTGTTCAAGCTGATGAACGTAGCCGGAGCATACTGGCGCGGTGACAGCAAGAACAAAATGTTACAGCGTGTATACGGTACTGCATTCGCCAAGAAAGCTCAGCTGGATGAGCATTTGCATTACCTTGAAGAGGCGAAGAAGCGTGACCATCGTAAGCTCGGCAAAGAGCTCGGCATGTTCACTTTCTCGCAGCTGGTAGGTCAAGGTCTGCCGATCTGGCTGCCGAATGGTGCCAAGCTGCGCCGCACATTGGAGCGTTACATTGTGGATCTGGAAGAAAGCCTTGGCTATCAGCACGTATATACTCCGGTGCTGGGTAATGTCGAGCTATACAAAACTTCGGGTCACTGGGAGCACTATCAGGAGGATATGTTCCCTCCAATGGAGCTGGATAACGAGGCGCTTGTCCTTCGTCCGATGAACTGTCCGCACCATATGATGGTATATAAAAATGAAATGCACAGCTATCGTGATCTGCCTGTCCGTATTGCGGAGCTTGGTATGATGCATCGTTATGAAATGTCAGGAGCGCTCACTGGTTTGCATCGTGTTCGTGCAATGACACTGAACGATTCCCATATTTTCTGCCGTCCGGATCAGATCAAGGAAGAGTTCGCACGTGTTATTGAGCTGATTAAGATTGCATACAAAGATTTCGGAATTCAGGACTATCGTTTCCGCCTATCGTACCGTGATCCTCAGGACACAGAGAAGTACTTCCAAAACGATGAGATGTGGGAAATGTCGCAGCGCATGCTTAAAGAGGTTGTTGAAGGGCTTGATATGCCGTTCTATGAGGCGGAAGGGGAAGCGGCATTCTATGGTCCGAAACTGGATGTCCAAATTAAAACAGCACTTGGCAAGGAAGAAACACTCTCCACTGTACAGCTTGACTTCCTTCTGCCTGAGCGTTTCGAGCTTGAATATGTTGGGGAAGATGGTCAGAAGCATCGTCCAGTCGTGATTCATCGTGGAATTCTGTCCACTATGGAACGCTTCACAGCCTTTTTGCTTGAGAACTTTGCCGGCAATCTTCCGCTGTGGCTGTCTCCGGTTCAGGCCAAAGTTATTCCGGTATCCATTCACTTCGAAGAGTATGCGCGTCAGGTTGAAGATCAGCTGAAGCGTGCCGGTATTTCGGTAAATGCCGATCTGCGGAATGAGAAATTGGGCTACAAGATTCGTGAAGCACAGCTCGAGAAGACTCCTTATATGTTCATTGTCGGGGAAAATGAAATGAATGAAGGCAGTGTATCTGTCCGCAAACGCGGTGAGGGAGATCTTGGGGCGAAGCCGCTTCAAGAGGTTGTGGCGATGCTGAAAGAGGAAATTAGTTCACGTACTGTTTAAAACAGCGAAGGATCAATTTCATTACACATGATGAAATTGATCCTTTTTGCATAATATTGAGTTGTTAAGGAGAACCTCAGCTAATGAAAGGGAGGTTCATCTTATGGTATATCGCATGATTCGGCGACGTATGATGTTATTTCAATTTCTGCTGATCTGTTACTCCTTACTGTCCTGTAATCCGCAGGCTGTGGCAAGAGACACCGAGAAAACAGAGGCTGTTCTTGCGCCAAAAAGCGAGCAGGTGCTCCACACGATCAATGTGACAGCTACGGGTTATACGGCAGGATACGAATCAACAGGAAAGCGACCGAATCATCCTCAGTATGGAATAACCTACTCCGGGGTTAAAGTACACCGCAATAAAGAAGGGGTTTCAACCATTGCTGCTGATCCTAAGGTGTTTCCGCTTGGCACGGTCCTGTATATTCCTGGTTACGGATATGGGATTGTAGCCGATACTGGCTCTGCTATTAAAGGCTCCAAAATCGATCTGTATTTCCCCACGACAAAGGCGGTATATAGTGAATGGGGAAAGCGGGATGTGCAGGTGCAAGTTGTGAAGCAAGGGAATGGGAAGTGTACAGAGCAAATGATCAAGCAGCTAGGAGAGGCATTAACGGTCAATAAATTTATCCCGGATGCCCTGCTTGACAAAGAAATTTAATATCTGCACGATCAGGCGAGTCCGAAGAAATTGACAGTAAATTCTGTTTATTTCCTCGGACTTTTTTATATATTTATAATTTCTAAGGAGCTGAATAAGATCACATTGATCGTCACATAATACTTTTCGGGGATTGTAAGACACCCCGCCCAGATATCAGCATGCAGATCATTCACTTGCGTGAAAAGGGAGGTGAACCAAGTGAAAAAAGCAAATTCTCAAAACGCTCAAGGTTACCAAACACCAAATGAGAAGTATGATGCAGAATTTGGAGCAGAACAAAATTCTGCTGCACAAAAAGTTCAACAAGCTATAACGAACAAAGTGCAAGATAACTTCCAAACACCAGATGAGAAGTATGATGCAGAATTTGGCACAGAGCCAAACGCTGCTGCACAAAAAGTTCAACAGTCTAAAATGAACAAAAAGCAATAATGTATAGAGGACAGGCCCTTCGGGGTCTGTTTTTTTACATAAAAAGGAAGGTTCTCCGTCTTGAGACTGAGATGAATTTCATTCCAGCGCCGCTCCTCCATTCCAAGTCATTGACATATAATGAATACATACAAGCAGTGTAATGAAGTGATTCGCTAAGGTAAATCAAAAATCAATTGAGGAGATCAGAGCTATGTTTAACAGGATTATAGGTGCAGCCCTTCTTATTGGCGTTGGAATTATGGTGTTTCTTCAGCTCAGGTATACCGGTGATATCAGCTTGGGATATATCATTTCGACGTTCTGGCCGGTTATCTTGCTGTATCTCGGTTTTATCAATTTAAAGGAAAAAAATAATGTAGGCGGTCTGGTGCTGCTTGCGCTCGGTATTTATTTTATGGGCAAAAATCTAGGATTTGTGTCGCTCTCGTTCGGTGACATGTTCCGGTATGCCATTCCGATTGCCCTTGTGGGAGGCGGTTTGTATGTCCTCCTTAGCCCCCGAAGAAGAGATCGCAAGCATACAGAGAATTCGGAATCTCATCATTCCAGCCCTTTTCCAAATCATATTCCAGCTGAACCTCAGCCTCCAATGTACAGTGATCTGGATCAGCAGTTCGAGCAGAAGTTTGGAAAGATTTATGATCAAGACGACAGCAGCGAAAGTAAGAAATCTTCATTAGAAGAAGAGTTTTATTTCGAAGACAAGCTGAAGCACAAGCATAAACATCACAACCATAACAACAAGCATCATAAAAATAAGCACGAATATAATTACAGCTATGAATGGGACAACAGCGAGAAGAACACGGGCTACGCGTATAATGATGATTCTAAGATAAACAAATCTACATTTATAGGTGAAATTAAGCTGGGAGAGGAATATTATGAACTCAAGCCCACCAACATATCTCAGTTTATCGGTGACACCGTCATTGATTTGACCAAAGCCCAAATTCCTTATGGAGAAACCAGGATTAATATCTCTGCGTTTATTGGCGACATCAAAGTATACACACCAAGAGACATGGATCTTGGCATTATCGTTAATTCCAATTCGTTTATTGGAGATATGACCGTACTGAGTGAAACCAAGAGCGGTTTCATGGGGAATATCAGTGCCCAGACACCGAATTACAAAGAAGCAGAGAAGAAAGTACGGATCGTCGTCAGTGTGTTTATCGGTGACGTTAAAGTAAACTCGGTAGGTTAAGATGATGAAGATGATATTCCGTACAGCCAAATGGGAGCTCTTGTTGTTCTTTGTCACAAACAGTCTGATTACCATCGGAATTATTTATACCACGCTTAGGAGGGGCCATGCTGATTTAACACAGTCTCCATCCTGGATCTATTCCGTAATTACGATTGTGATCACAACCATTGTGATCGGATATATTGCGGGGCTGCGCATTCAGCGCAAAATTGATATGCTGGACTTAAGCATGCTGCAGGTGACCAAAGGGAATCTTTCCACTCGAATGAGTGAAACGGAGGATTCCTCTTTTTCCAGTGTGTACCGCCAGTTTAATACGATGATGGATGCCGTGGAGCACAAGGTAAAATGGGTGCAAAAATGGGGAGAGCAGGAGGTAGTGGAGAAGGAAAAGGCTGCAGAAACCGCAGTGCTTGAGGAAAGGCGGCGAATGGCCAGAGATTTGCACGACACGGTCAGTCAGCAGTTATTTGCGATTCATATGTCTGCTTCTGCGTTGCCCACTTTGCTTCAAAATGGAAATGAAGAGCAAGGTAGGATGGTAATGGATCAGCTAATCACGATGTCTCAGACTGCACAAAAGCAGATGAGAGCCCTCATTGCCCAGCTGCGGCCGGTTGAGCTCGAGAATCGAAGTCTTGCTGAGGCGCTTGAAATCTGGTTTCCGGATTATTGCCGGCAGAATGGGCTGAAAGGTGTTAAAGAGCTGGAGATCATCGGTGATATTTCTGACGCAATCGAGCATCAAATGTTTCTGATCATACAAGAAGCAATGGCAAATATTGTAAAGCACTCGGGAGCCAGCTTTGTAAGCCTGTCACTCAGAGAGGAGCCCAGACAAATCGCGTTCAGTGTAAGTGACAACGGCAAGGGATTTAAGGCAGATGCTTCAGGAAGACAGGGATCGTACGGTTTAATGACAATGAGGGAAAGAGCGGAGAAGCTCGGAGGTCATGTTGATATCATTACACTGCCAGGAGCGGGGACGACCATAAGGGTGCTTATACCCAAATTCCCAGACGAAGCCTGACCCGAGTATCTTCTATTATAAAAGGAGACGGAATGAATGAGCGTGCAGAAGACAAAGATTATGATCGTAGATGATCATGATATGGTAAGAATGGGCTTGAAAACGTATCTGAGTTTGGATCCTTCATTTGAAGTCGTTCTCGAGGGAACGGATGGACAGCATGCTATTGAACTTCTTCGAAACTGTGCTGTAGACGACTTGCCAGAATTGATTCTGATGGATTTGATGATGCCGCGGCTGAATGGAGTTGAAGCAACCAGAGCGATTCTGCCTGAATTCCCGAATGTAAAAATTATTATTTTGACCAGTTTTCTGGAGGATCATCTTGTACTCGAGGCTATTGAGTCCGGGGCTGTGAGCTATGTGCTAAAAACGGTATCTGCGGAAGAGCTGATCTATGCTCTGCAAGGAGCGAAGAGAGGCATGCCTGTTATGACCAATGATATATCGAGAGCGCTGACAAGAGGACTGCGGCAAAAAACCGTCAAGGAAGATGATTCCGGAATGACAGAGAGGGAGAAGGAAGTGCTGCTCCTTATTGCCGAAGGAAAGAGTAATAAGGATATTTCTGAGGAGCTTCATATTAGCATCAAGACGGTAAAGACGCATGTCAGCAACCTGCTGATGAAATGTGAAATGGAAGACCGGACACAACTTGCCATCTATGCTCATCGCAAAGGCTGGGTAAATACATAATCGCTTCACTACCTGTAATAGATCATTACGATCTGTTCTTTCATTGAAAATTATGCGGTTTTATCTCCTTTTTAATTGTTTTTAATGTGTACTTAAGGTTTAAAGTACAAAATAAAGACAGTTAATAGAATATCTCTTCCGTAATATGAGATTAGGAGGTCAAACGACATGAGCGACAATAACAACAATAACAGATTCGGTCGTGAAGATGATGAGCGTGAACAATCATTTAATGAATCCCGCAAATCCGAAAACAGCGGTTCTTACTATTATTCCTATGGACCCTTTCAATCCATGAATACCGATAAGGAGAATCACGCTCCTGAGGCAAACGATGTAGAGGTCACACCTCCTGAACCCGTTAAACCTATACCTACCATGGTTGAGAGAAGCTCAAGCAACTTTACTCGGTCCGGGGGCTCCTTCAACCGTTCTGATAGCGAAGCACAAGCTTCCGGCGGAGGCAGCGGAGATCAGCGGAACTGGAATTATAATCACAAGCCCAAAACGAGATCAAATTTCAAGACAGGCGTATTTTCCTTTATTGCAGGTATGCTCGTTATTGCGGTCCTGATGTTTACATCTGATCGTATGAATTTATTTACCCCGGAAGCAGCGTTATCGAACAATACAACTTCAGCAGGCGAGACAGCCAGCAGCGAACCAGTTACATCTAGCGGCTCGGGTGTAACGACCTCACTGCCTGTAGGTTCACAGGACATATCGGGTGTCGTTAGCAAAGTAAGTCCCGCTGTTGTAGAAATTGAGACCTTCTCAAATTCAGCATCAAGTAATTCAAGACAAAGTCCATACTATAATGACCCACTATATCAATACTTCTTCGGCGGTAATGGCGGAGGAAGCAGTTCGAATAACGGAAATGGAAATGGGAATGGAAATGGAAGCAACGGACAATCCTCCAGCCAACTGACTCCTCTGGGTGTAGGATCTGGATTTATCTTTGAGAAAGACGGTTATATTCTGACCAATGAGCATGTGGTTTCGGGTGCTGATGTTATTCAAGTTACACTGGAGGACAACAATAAACCTTACGAAGCGAAGCTGCTCGGAAGCAGTCCGGAACTGGATCTGGCTGTGCTCAAAATTGAAGGCGATGATTTTCCGGTAGCGGCTATGGGCAACTCCGATGATGTACAGGTAGGTGAATGGCTCGTTGCTATCGGTAACCCAGGCGGATTCGAGCATACGGTAACAGCAGGAGTGCTGTCCGCGAAGGATCGTACGATTACAATTAATGATGAAACAACAGGTGCAGCGAATGAGTACAACAACCTGCTTCAAACCGATGCTTCAATTAACCCAGGGAACTCGGGTGGCCCGCTTCTTAACCTGCAGGGAGAAGTAATTGGTATGAACGTGGCTGTAAGTGCAGATGCTCAGGGTATTGGCTTCGCGATTCCTTCCAGCGTTATACTGAATGTAGTTGATAAGCTCAAAAATAATGAAGAAATTCCAAAAGAGCCAGAACCATTCATTGGCGCTTCCCTGATGGATTTGACTCCGGAAGTGGCGAAGCAGATGGGAACTGATCTTACAGAAGGTTCTGTTGTCATGAATCTGGTTTACCAATCTCCGGCTTATACTGCAGACCTTCGTCCGTACGATATTATTACAGGAATCAACGGAAAGAACTATGCAACTACAACGGACCTCATTGAACAGATTCAAACGCATAAAGTCGGTGATGAAATTACACTGAATGTAAACAGAGACGGGAATAAGATGGATGTCAAAGTAACGATCGGCGACCGTAATGACTTTGACACGACGGATACGCAAAATTCGCAAAACGTAGCGCCGTAAGTGTAACGTATCAGATTGAATATCTGATAAGCTGAAAGCGAAGGGGAGACGCCCTTTCGCTTTTTTGCCTTCTTCGTTTGAGATAGAAAGCCATCGCGATGCCTGATACAATATAAGGAAGAAAGAGAAAGAGAACCATTCATTGAATGGATAAAGAAGGAGATGCTGGGGTGCGTTCGAAGATCTTAATTATTGATGATGACGATAAAATTATATCCATGCTTAGAAGAGGTCTTGCCTTCGAGGGGTATGACGTGCTAACGGCTTCAAACGGAGCAGAGGGTTTACAAAAAATGCTTGAGGTCGAACCTGATGTTGTGGTCCTCGATGTCATGATGCCCAAGGTGGATGGATTTGAGGTCTGCAGACGGCTTAGGGAAGGAGGAAGCACGGTTCCTATTCTAATGCTGACGGCAAAAGACGAAATTGAGCAGCGGGTCAAGGGTCTTGACCTCGGTGCAGATGATTATCTGGTTAAGCCATTTGCGCTGGAGGAGCTGCTTGCCAGAGTCAGAGCACTGTTAAGACGAAAAACGGATACAAATGAGAGCAGTAGTAATCGACTGACATTTGAAGATGTAATCCTGGATTATGATGCCCGTGAGGTGCATCGTGCAGGACAGCGCCTTGATCTGACGGCTAAAGAATTTGAACTGCTGTATTTGTTCATGCAGAATCCCAAGCGTGTGCTGTCCAGAGATTTAATAATGGATAAGATCTGGGGCTTTGATTACAGCGGAGAGTCCAATGTACTTGAGGTATATATTGCAATGCTGCGGCAAAAAACAGAAGAACACGGAGGTAAACGTATTATTCAGACCATTCGTGGCGCTGGTTACATTCTGAGAGGAGACAACTAGTATGTCCATCCGGTTACGGCTGACGTTATGGTATTCAGGCTTGCTTGCTGCCGTACTGCTGCTATTTGGTTCCGTAATTTACGCTCTTGTGCATTATTACGCATATGAAGATGTAGAATCCGAGATTCTTACCCAGACGAAGAGCATTAGTCAGCGCATTAGTGCTGTGCTCGTTCGAAATCCGGATTTTACCGAGGAGCTGAACTTGATTCTTCCAGAGAAGGCGAATCAGCTTGCAGATTTGCAAATTTATGTTCAACTTTATAATTATACAAGCGACAGAGCGGTGGCTTCTGATAATTTACGTGATTATCGGTTTAGCGTGCCTGATTTCAATAAAGCGGGAACGAGCGAAGGCTGGGCAAGAATGACCGTAGATAACTCTCCTTTTCTCGTATATCAGTTTCCATTAGTGCTGCAATCGACGGATCAGGTTATTGGCATGCTGCAAGTAGGTACGATTACGGCATCCGAAGATCGTTTAATGGACAGACTGCTGCTCATTCTGATCTATGTGTCCATCATTACTCTGATTCTGGCAATGAGTGTTGGTTTGTTCCTTGCCCGCAAGTCCATGCGTCCGCTTGTTCATATTATTGATGCGGCAGACGGTATTCAGTCAGGAAATGACTTGAGTATACGAATTGAATATAACGGACCAAATGATGAAATAGGCAAGCTGATCACTACGGTCAATAACATGCTTGCACGTACAGAGGGATTCTTCAAAGAGCTGGAGGATGCTTATGCAGCCCAAAGGAGGTTTGTCTCGGATGCTTCACATGAACTCAGGACGCCACTGACAACGATCAGGGGGAATACCGATTTCTTGAAGAAGCTATGGGACCCAGATCCGGAGGACCGCAAGCCGCTGACAGATGAAATGAAGGAACAAATGACGCTGGAAGCCATTGAGGATATTGCGGATGAGGGCAGACGAATGAGCAGGCTCGTTAATGATATGCTGTCCCTGGCACGTGCGGATACAGGGCAGACCATTGATCTGAATCCAACCCCGCTGTCGATCCTGGTGAAGGATGTGGCACGCAGAGCTCAGCATCTTCCACGTACAGCGGAATGGAAATACAGTGATCTAGAAGTCCTGAATGGCGCATATGTTCTGGGCAATAAAGATTATTTGCAGCAAATGCTGTTTATCTTTATAGAGAACGCCTTTAAGTATACCCCTGAGGGTGTAGTGACTCTCGATGCTGTGGTGTACAACGGACAAGTCGGTCTGCGCATAAGTGATACGGGCATTGGGATGGATAAGAATGAAGTGCCTTATATCTTTGACCGCTTCTATCGAGCAGATGAGTCAAGGGGGATCACGAAGGGGACTGGACTTGGTTTATCCATCGCCAAGTGGATCATTGAAGAGCATAACGGATCGGTGGAGGTTGTGACTAAGCTGGGAGAAGGGACGACATTTATTGTATGGCTCCCGCTTGAGTTGGCTCCCCCTTTGGAATAAGGTATAATACAAAATGCGGAGCTTTTTTCTTAGACGAAAGATTTTAGGCTCCATTATGTGTAAAGAAAGCAGGTGGCAACATGGAAGTACTACGAATTTCTCCTCGCGGTTACTGCTATGGTGTGGTAGATGCTATGGTGCTCGCAAGACAGGCGGCGAACAATTTGGATTTACCGCGGCCCATTTATATACTTGGTATGATCGTTCATAACAGCCATGTGACGAATTCCTTTGAAGACGAAGGCATTATTACGCTTGATGGCCCGAATCGGATGGAGATTTTGAAGCAGGTTGACAAAGGCACGGTTATTTTTACAGCTCATGGGGTCTCTCCTGAAGTACGTAAGCTGGCAAGAGACAAAGGTCTTACGACCGTTGATGCAACATGCCCGGATGTAACTAAGACTCATGACCTGATTAAAGAAAAGTCGCAAGAAGGCTATCAGATTATTTATATCGGTAAGAAGGGGCATCCTGAACCGGAGGGAGCCATCGGTATTGCTCCGGATTGCGTTCATTTGATTGAACGTGAGGACGAGATTGATTCACTAGATGTACCAAACGGCAAAATCATCATTACAAACCAAACGACGATGAGTCAATGGGATATTAAGCACATTATGAAGAAGCTGCTGGAAAAATATCCGGGTGCAGAAGTGCATAATGAGATTTGTTTGGCGACTCAGGTTCGCCAGGAGGCTGTTGCAGAGCAGGCGGGTCAAGCAGACCTCGTTATCGTTGTCGGTGATCCGCGCAGCAATAACTCCAATCGTCTGGCTCAAGTATCAGAAGAGATTGCAGGGACTACGGCTTACCGGGTATCAGATGTAACGGAGATTAAACAGGAGTGGCTTCAAGGCGTCAACAAAGTAGCTGTGACTTCAGGAGCATCCACGCCTACTCCGATTACGAAGGAAGTCATTACCTATCTGGAGCAATATGATCATGACAAACCGGAGACTTGGGAAATCCAGCGGACCATCAACATGAAGAAGCTGCTTCCGCCAGTACGGGTCAAAACAAAATCATAAAACATCAAGAGGAGGGTCGGCATTTTGACGATCTTCCTCTTTTATTAAGAAGTACCCCTTGGAGAAGTGTCACAAAAGGAACGGGATGTACATAAACTAATCTATTATTGACGAATGAGAAATAATGATGTATAGTTGCTTTAACGTATAAAAGCTTAAAAGCGAACAAGCGTTTAAGTGTGAAATAATCTATACAGCGTGTGAGATCATTCATGATCAATTGATTTTAATTTCTTATCGAGAGGCAGGTATCGATTATATATGATCGTTATAACAGGAAACACTACGCCTGAGGAACAGCTTCAGGATATTATTGCCGTTATAGAGAAGGAAGGCCTCCAGGTTCATCTCTCGAGAGGGAAGGATCGAACTGTCATCGGGCTCATTGGCTCCGTTGAACCTAAATTAGCAGAACATTTACGACAAATGAAAGGTGTAGAGAACGTGGTCAAAATTTCGAAATCATACAAATTAGCAAGCAGAGACTTTCATCCTGAGGATACAGTCATTTCAATAAAAGGGGTAAATATTGGCGGCGGGGAACTGGTTGTCATGGGTGGTCCATGCGCAGTTGAATCCGCTGAGCAGATTGATGAGATAGCAGGACTTGTTAAGGCAGCAGGCGGTCAAGTACTTCGCGGGGGGGCATTTAAACCACGGACGGGTCCATACAGCTTCCAAGGAGTCGGTGTAGAAGGTCTGATCATGATGGCAGAAGCGGGAAAGAAGCATGACCTTCTTACCATTACTGAAGTCATGACCCCTGAATACGTAGACATCTGTGCTGAGTACGCAGATATCCTCCAAGTCGGAACACGTAACATGCAAAATTTTGACTTGCTTCGCAAGCTCGGAACTTGCGGTAAGCCTGTACTTCTTAAACGCGGCTTCAGTGCTACCTATGATGAATTCCTGAATGCAGCTGAGTACATTCTGGCGGGCGGGAATCCGAACGTGATGCTCTGTGAGCGTGGAATCCGAACATTTGAGACCTACACTCGAAATACATTGGATTTGTCGGCGATTCCTGTGCTTCAGCAGCTCAGCCATCTGCCGGTCATTTCAGACCCGAGTCATGGAACGGGACGCAGAGAGCTTGTGGAACCGATGACGAAGGCTTCAGTAGCAGCTGGAGCAGATGGATTGATCATTGAAATGCATACAGACCCTGACAATTCGATGACCGGCGACGGTGTTCAATCGTTATTCCCGGATCAGTTTGCTCATTTGCTTCAGGATTTGGAGAAGCTCGCTCCGATTGTAGGTAAGACATTTAATACAAAGAAATCACCAATAACTGCAAGTCGTTAATATTGACAAAGACGAATTTTATTGATAATAGGTAAAATATTGATAAAATGACAAATTAAATGTATCATTCTCATGTGATAATTAAGCCTATCTTTCCGGCATCTAAACCGGAGATTTAGGCTATTTGTCTATATTCGTATTTTTTCATTAAAGTGTGAGTATATCTTACACTAGTATAAAAAATACCTGACATAAGTATTGACGATGTAAGATTTGGGATTTATACTTACCTCAGTTGAAAATTCGATTTAATGAACATTCACAAGGCTTAGGTCGTCAAATGTTCGGAAAATTTGGGAGGAAGAACACATGTCTGTTGAAAATGTATTGAAATCAATTCAGGAAAACAACATTGAATGGGTAGATTTTCGATTTGTAGATCTATCTGGCCGCGCTCACCATATCTCTCTGCCAGCTTCTGAAGTTGAAGCAGAAACCTTTGTTAACGGGGTAGCATTTGATGGATCTTCTATTCCAGGCTTCCGCGGTATCGAAGAATCCGATATGGTTATGATGCCGGATCCAGAATCCACTTTCATTGACCCATTCACAGCACATCCTACACTAAACGTAATGTGTGATATTTTCACTCCAGACGGAGAACGTTATGAGCGTGACCCGCGCGGTATTGCTGTTAAAGCGGAAGAATATTTGCAAAAAGCAGGTATCGGTACACGTGCAAACTTTGCTCCGGAATCCGAATTCTTTATCTTTGACGACGTACGTTATGAAAGTGGAACGAACAGCTCTTCTTACTATGTTGATTCCGAAGAAGCAGCTTGGAACACAAACCGCAAAGAAGAAGGCGGCAACCTTGGTTTCAAGATCCGCACTAAAGGCGGATATGTTCCTGTCGCTCCAATGGATACTCAACAAGATATCCGCAGCGAAATGTCCCGTCTTCTTGATGAAGTAGGAATTCGCGTTGAGCGTCACCATCATGAAGTTGCAACTGCAGGTCAAGCAGAAATCAACTTCCGTTTTGATACATTGAAGAAAACAGCAGATAACCTGCTCGTATACAAATACATTGTTCATAATACAGCTCGTCAATACGGAAAAGTGGCAACATTCATGCCTAAACCGCTCTTCGGCGATAACGGCAGCGGAATGCACGTTCACCAATCCATCTTCGACGGCGATACTCCTTTGTTCTATGAAAAAGGCGCATATGCTAACCTGAGTGAAATGGCGCTTCACTACATTGGTGGTATTCTGTACCATGCTCCAGCGCTGATCGCACTTACTAACCCAAGTACAAACTCGTTTAAACGTCTTGTACCTGGATATGAAGCACCAGTTAACCTTGTATACTCTAAAGGTAACCGTTCTGCAGCGGTACGTATTCCGGTTGCAGCTGTAACACCTAAAGGTTGTCGTATCGAGTTCCGTACACCGGATTCTACTGCTAACCCTTATCTAGCTTTTGCAGCGATGCTTATGGCGGGTCTTGATGGAATCAAACGCAAGATTAACCCAACTGAGCTTGGATATGGACCAATTGACAAGAACATCTACGAATTGTCCGATGCAGACAAAGAGAACATCCGCAGCGTGCCTGCTTCCCTGGATGAGGCGCTTGATGCTCTTGCATCTGACTTTGAATTCTTGACTGAAGGCGGCGTATTTACTAAAGAATTCATTGATAACTACATTGAATTCAAACGTGCTGAAGCTAAAGCTGTTTCGATCCGTGTTCATCCGCATGAATACAGCTTGTACTTCGACTGCTAATCAGTACTCATATCACATCATTATTAATCATAGGCCCTCGGGAAATTTAGTTTCCCGAGGGTTTCCCTTATTTGTAACGATACTGCCTAAACTTCGTGTGAAAAACACTTGAAGACACGAACAATTACTGCTATCATACCAATAATCATACGTATCATTAGATGTTATATTTGGGTAGGACAACTTGGAGAGAAGGGCGGTTTTTTGATTGAATAAGAGAGCATTTAATTTCAATGCGGGACCTGCAGCACTGCCATTAGAGGTGCTCACTCGGGCACAGGCTGAATTTGTCGATTATAAGAACACAGGCATGTCGATTATGGAGATGTCCCATCGCGGGGCCGTCTATGAATCTGTCCATAACGAAGCGCAGGAACGCCTTCTGGGGCTTCTCGGTAACCCGGCAGGCTACAAAGTATTGTTCCTGCAAGGCGGAGCTAGCACACAATTTGCGATGATCCCGATGAATTTCCTGTCTGCCGGCCAAACAGCTCATTATGTACATACCGGGAGCTGGGCGAAGAAGGCGCTGTCTGAGGCAAAACTGATCGGCGAGACGAGCATTATTGCTTCAGGTGAGTCCTCGAAGTTCATGAAGCTTCCAGAGCTCTCTGAGCTTGAGCTGAGCAGCAATGCCGCATACCTGCATATGACTTCAAATGAAACGATAGAGGGTACACAGTTTAGAGAATTCCCGGATACTGGGACGACTCCACTCATTGTAGATATGTCCAGTGATATTCTTAGCAGAACACTAGATATGACGAAATTTGATATGATCTACGCAGGTGCCCAAAAAAATCTTGGACCATCTGGAGTTACCGTCGTTGTAGCAAAAGAGGAGCTTGTTACCGAATCGCCTAAACATCTTCCTTCAATGCTTCGTTATGATACTTTTGTAAGCAACAATTCTCTCTATAACACACCGCCATCCTTTGGTATTTATATGGTGAACGAAGTTCTGAAGTGGATTGAAGAACAAGGAGGCCTTGCCGGCGTAGAGGCTAAGAATGAAGAGAAGGCAGGCATCCTCTATGATGCGATCGATAATAGCAACGGTTTCTTCCAAGGCTGCGCCCATTCTGCAGATCGTTCAAGAATGAATGTTACCTTCAGACTTGCCGATGAAGGATTGGAGAAGGAGTTTATCAAGCAATCTGAGCAAGAAGGGTTTATCGGCTTGAAAGGACATCGCAGCGTAGGCGGATTGCGTGCTTCAATTTACAATGCGGTCCCGATGGAGAGTGTACAGGCGCTGACTGACTTTATGAAACAATTCCAGAAGACACATGGCTAAGCTTTAATAGAGGTATGGGAAATACTGGGCACGTCCTGCAAATATTGTGGGAGGTGCTTTTTTATATTATAATTTTATGTTATACGATCGAATCAATTTTTTATTGTATTCTTTTTATTAAATCAATGGATAAAGTAAATCAGAATTTGCTGTAGGGTATGGCAGAATTCTGCAGTCCATTATAAGAGGGGATTAGAGTCAATGGCATTACATATCGTACTTGTGGAACCCGAGATTCCAGCAAACACAGGAAATATAGCAAGAACCTGCGCAGCAACAGGAACCTATCTGCACCTGGTGCATCCGCTCGGATTTAACACAGATGATCGCACACTCAAGCGGGCCGGGTTGGACTACTGGCATTCCGTAAATATCGAGTATCATGATTCGTTTGATGAAGTTCGGCAGAAATATGCGGATCACCGTTTTTTCTATGCAACCACCAAAGCGAAAAATCGTTTCAGTGATTTCGAGTTTCAGGATGGAGATTTCCTAGTATTTGGAAAAGAGACAAAAGGTCTTCCGCCTGAGCTAATTAATGCAAACCCAGATACCTGCATGCGAATGCCGATGACAGATGCAGTCAGATCGTTAAATTTGTCGAATTCGGCGGCTATTATCGTTTATGAAGCGCTAAGACAATTGGATTATCCTGGAATGAATTAAATCCCAACCTTTGGTAACATACTTTCAAAAATTGGGTTCCTAAAATAAAGTTAATATTTTTATTAATTCTTGCAGGATTCGACAAAAAAAGAGCGAATGTTTAAACATAGTACAAATGTACCTACAAAGAAAGAAAAATGAACAGGAGTGTGTACCGTTAATGAAACCTGCTGGAGTGGTACGTAAGGTGGACCAGCTCGGAAGAATCGTGCTGCCGAAATCTTTGCGTAAAAGGTATCAAATGAATGAAGGAGATCCCGTTGAAATTTTAGTGCAAGGTGATCATATTATTCTGGAGCGTTATCGTCCAAAATGTATTTTCTGCGGATCGATGGAAGAAGTAAGTGAGTTCAAAGATCGTTACATTTGTGGTGCGTGTCTTACAGAAATGACGGGTCTTCAAGAGAACGCCTAAACTTAAATCAAGCCGAAGCTAAGCATAGGCTTATAAAGAAAGAAGCTCTCCTCAGTAGAGGAGAGCTTCTTTGGTGAGCCTTACAGCCCCTTCGTCTTGTCATCATTGTAAGAAGAAGTCAATATGCCTCCCAAATACAATACAAGCACCAGGGTGACGATCCAGAAAGTCAACGAAAATGACATGTCATCCACCTCCTGTTACTTTGTAAATCCTATTATACTGATACTTGTCTCAAAAAGGAATCTTTTTCCTGATCCGTAAATGTTTACTCAAAGAAAAGGAAATGAGTTGGCAGCTTCCGCAGGACACCGTCTGAAGGCTTATTCACGACTCGTCCGTTCAGAATCAGCGAAGAGGAGCCGCCGCCATCCAGGTTATAGCCATCTTGCACTCCGAGCTTGTACATTTTATTCTGAAGCTCTTGGAGTGTTGCTCCCGAGCTGCCCTTTTCATCGTATCCATCCACAACCAGGATCAGCAGCTGGTCATCCTTATAGTTGCCAATGACCGTCCTTGGCGCACGCTTAGGTGTTGTTTTCCATTTGGATGGGATAATCAGCTTCTTGCCGTCTTTAAGGAGCATCGGAACGAAGGTGGCGCCGAATGCAGGCTCCAGCTTGTCCAGATCGGATTGTTTGGTAAATCTTCCTCCAATCAGCTTTCCTTCTTTGCTCAGGCCCACAAAGGAAAGATCCTTCGTGCTGGGATGAAAACCTGTCAGGTATTTGCCGTTAGCTACCGTCGTGCTTAGCGGATACCGACTGCCGCCTGCATCAGCATATCCCCCGGCGTTAATGCCTGCAATGGCACCACTGCGCGAAACAGCTTGCATCGTCGTTTGCGACTTCCCAACACCTTCACCAATCGACATCTTCATAGCACTGGGATCCTTGAGTTTGATCTTCATAGCATAACCTTTATAAGGTCCTGGATTCATTCTGTATAGTTCAATCTGAATCCGGTCACTGTTGACTTGCTCGATCGGTGTGCCAAGCTTGGCAGATATCCGCTTGTTATAGATGGCTTCGGGTTTCCTTGCTTGTGCTGCGGTCATGTTCGCAATGCTTTCCATCGTTTTAGTCGTATTCTCATACAACTCGGTTGTTTTTTGAATGTATGAAGAGGTCGTCTCGGCCAGCACTTTCGCTTCCGCCAAACCTTGGCTTATTTCCTCCGTCTGGGAATGGATCGTGTATTGTGGAATGTGCTCTTCCTTTGGCGTTAGCGAACTTAAATCCAGCGGCGGCTGCAATAAGAGAAGGTACATAAGCAGACCGATAAATGGAGCTGTAATCAGCATGAAAAAACGATTTACTTTTTGGAGTGAAGTCATCATTTTAACAGATCCATCTTCTTCTGTAGCGTATCCAGCTGCTGCTTCACTTCTCTAAGCTCCGAATATAGCTGATTACTGTTATCGGTTGTATTGCCTGCATTGTCCTTTGTGAAGGTCAGCAGCTCATTGAAGGTCTGTACTTGCTCCTGCAAGCTGACCAGCTCACTTGAGATTTTATCCAGCTGTGTCTGATACTCCTGCTTAACGGCCATCAACTGCTGATCGTTGTAGGTCTGAATTTCTAGTACCATTTGTTCTCTTAAATGATTGCTGTATAAATAGGCTGCGGCAGCTCCTAAGGCAATAATAATAATCCATAATACTAGAAATAGACGGACAGAGCGTTTGCTTCTCCTTGCAGCTTGCCGGGTGTGATGGCTTGTGTTCTCATCTGTTGCCGGGTTCATTTCATCACTCCTCGTGTTGTTCCTACAAAATTCTATAAATTTTCCAGTCCTCATTCTATCATGGGGCCGCTTCATACGCAAAAAAGAACTTCTTTAGCGAAAAAAGGAAAAAGAGATTGCATCGGAAGGAAGTCCTAGGATACAATTTCATATATAATCCAAATTAAGGACTTAAGAGGGATGTCTTTTTTTGTAAAATGTGATTTGTTTTCATTCTTTTTGGGCTGTGCTTCCTCTAATCTATTATTGCCGCACATTCTCTCGATTTGTATAAATTATATCTATTAATGAACTAGGAGGAGCTTATATGAGAAAGGTATGGCAGGTGGTCTTGGTTGATATTCATCCGACCAGCATGCTAGGTACGAAATTAATATTGGAAGAGCATCAGGACCTATTAGTCCGCGCGATGGTTTCCACTGGGGAAGAGGGGTTGGCACAAGTAAGTGCTTTGAAGCCGGACCTCGTTCTAATCGACTATAAATTGCCTGACGGAAATGCGGACCAATTCATTGTAGAGATGAAGCAGTTCTCTTCAAACACTCATATTGTCGTGATGACGGATGAGGACAATTTGAATCTGTATAAGCGATATATTAGTCTAGGCGCGAGTGGAATGCTGTCTAAGCAATCTTCACCCATGAAGCTTATTCATATGATTTCCGGTCTGCGTGAGGGACTGGCATCACTCCCTTTACAGTGGCTTACTAATGACGAGTGGTCAAATACGGTGGACCAGGAACTAGAACTTCATCTTCAGCTTACGGATATGGAAATTTTCATCATGGAACGGATCGTTCAAGGTGTGACCTACGATAAGATCGCTAATGAAATCGATGTCAGCAGAAGATCCGTTGACAATTATCTCCGCAAAATATATACGAAACTTGGCGTGTCCAGCCGGGCTCAGGCTATCGAACAGTTTACCTTGTATTCCAAATTACATAAGAAGCAGCAGTATGTGTAACAAGGCATAATAGATGTGAACGGCGAATAGTCTTTATACGTCCCGATAGAGAGAGGAAAGAAGAGATGGGGCGATTACCCGGATAGGGGTGAAATACATGGAATTTTCCTTTGCTTCCCATTCCTCCAGATTATTGTCTTCGCATGCGAGCAGGGCGAACAGAGTCAAAAGACAAGGTTCCTTTATTTCGCTGGCCGAAGAGCTTCCTGCGGAGGAATTTTTCCCAATCAAACGACTGGGTGAAGCGGCACATGCTGTCTTCTCGTCAGATCCTTCCGTTCTGCAATATGGTGAGCCAGAAGGCTTCCTGCCTCTAAGAAGCTGGATTCGCAAGGATTGGGAGCTGCGAAAAGGAATCCGTACTACAGAGGAACGAATACTGCTGACGTCAGGCACACAGCAGACCATTGATCTGGTTACCAGACTTCTAGTCGATTCTGGTGATACGGTTGTCGTGGAGAGTCCGACATCGCCCGGATGTCTGCAGGTGCTGCAGATGCAAGGTGCGGTCATAATACCTGTTTTCACCGATACGGAGGGCATTGTCCCGGAACATCTTGAAGAGCAGTTTCAGAAGCATCGTCCGAAACTGCTTTTTGCTGCACCCAGTTTTTCTAATCCAACGGGTATATTATGGACGATTCGCAGACGCAAGGCGGTATTGGATCTATGTCGAAAATATAGTGTCTTGATCATCGAGGACGATTCGTACGGTGAATTGCATTTTGGAGCAGACGATTCAGCAAATTCCTTCTCTGAGCGTTATCCTGCTCTATATGCGATGGATCAAGTGGATGATGGGAATCATGTGCTGTATATAGGTTCTTTCAGCAAAACGATCGCTCCTGCTCTTCGTACGGGATGGGCGACCGGTGATCAACGTTTGATCCAAGGCATGTCTTCATTGAAGCAGATGGCTGACTGGCAATCGAGTCCGATCAATCAACAAATATTGTATCAGTTGCTTGGTTCCACCTCCTTCGATTGGAACGAGCATCTGTCACTGCTCAACCGAGAGTATGAGGTGAGGCTTAAGCTGATGCTGGAGCTGTTAAAAAGACCGGGGTTCAAGCAAGTGAAATATGACCCGCCAGCAGGGGGGATGTATCTCTGGATTGAGCTCCCACCTGGACTTAGCAGCGAAGCGCTGCTCAAAGCTGTGCTGCACAAAGGTGTAGCATTTCTGCCTGGCGCAAGATGCTCTCCTGGCAAACAGGCGGAGCACTATATTAGACTCAATTTCAGCAGACCTGGCAGAGAAGAGCTGTTGCTCGGAATGAATTTGATTAGCGAAGCGATATCCGAATTTACTGGACGGAGTTAAAGACACATAATGTTGACATCAGGAGAGGGGCTTCCTCTCTTTTTTTTCGTTTTAATGAACTTTATAATAGGAGTGGTGTAGAAATTTGTCTAAGGAAGAAAATTTATATATTGAACTCACTAACATTTTTATATATAATGTTTATTAGTCAGTTGCAATCAGTTTCTTAGTTGGTTTCAAATGACATATAGAGATAAATACACTTATTTAGGGAGAGAATATACGATTATGGCAAACGTACTGTTTATCAAAGCAAATGACCGCCCTGCGGATCAAGCGATCAGCGTACAAATGTACGACGCATTCTATAATGCATACAAGGAAGCAAATCCGACAGACAATATTATTGAATTGGATCTGTTTGCAGCTAACCTTCCGGCTTACGGAAACAATGCCGCAACAGGTACTTTTAAAGTAGCTAAAGGCATCGAGACAACTCCAGCAGAACAAGAAGCTGCTGATCTGGCTGCTTTTTACCAAAAACAATTCTTGGAAGCTGACAAGGTTGTTGTTGCATTCCCGCTCTGGAACTTCACTGTTCCTGCACCGCTGGTTAACTACATTTCTTACCTGAGCCAAGCAGGCGTTACATTCAAATACACTGCTGAAGGTCCAGTAGGTCTTGCAGGCGACAAGAAAGTGGTACTTCTAAACGCACGCGGCGGCGTTTACTCTGAAGGTCCTCTAGCAGCCGTTGAAATGGCTGTTAAATACGTAGCTTCTGCATTTGGCTTCTGGGGTATTCAAAACCCTGAGGTTCTGGTAATTGAAGGACACAATGCCTTCCCTGACCGCTCTGCTGAGATTGTACAAGAAGGTCTTAGAAAAGTAGCAGAAACGGCTTCCCGTTTCTAATAGCTACATCTAGACTGGATGCGATAAATTCGCATCCAGTCTTTTTTGTTTCTTATGGAAGCGGATATTGCTGAAGAACTGCATAATACTTGTCCAAGTCCGTTCTTCCCTGTTCGCTTAGTGTATACCGGCCTCGCTCTATTCTGGTAAACCAGCCATAATAATTTTTTTGCAGAATAGACGCGGTATTTGTAATTCCTGTCCGTCTGGCAAGTTCGGCAGGAGAGGCGTATGGAATGGGGGCCAGAACCTGCGCAACTCGAAGTGCACGTTCCCTGTAGGCAGTGACTAGCTTGGCTTTGTGGCTGCCGCCCAGGTTGTAATCGCCGCTGCGTCCATCAAATTCCTTGAGCAGGAGGTCTTTGCGTCTTTTCATTGTTTTTGAAGAAGTGATGACTGCCTCTGGAACGCATAAGCAATCGACAAGAGCCGGTTTCGTTTTGTACCGTGTTACGGTGATAAGACCCAAACCAAGCTTTTTGCATAGATCTGTAATCTCTCCAAAACGCTGATTGGCAGCTCCGCGCTTCACCCGGTTACGTTCAACAGCAAGATAAACATTACTGCTCGTTTTTAATCTTTGCATTCCTTGCAGCAGAAGCGATAAATTAAAGGTCTTCTTGATTTCCACGATTAACGGGTCAGCCAGATCCTCTCTTACACCCACCAGATCACAATAATTCACTTCGGATTTAATATGGTATCCTTGCCTCTCAAAGTAGGACTTTATCGGCTCATATAACTCTGTTTCATATTGAACGGCCATTCTTGATCAAACTCCTTTGTTGCTGTGCAGCTACTTCTCCGGAATGGGGGTTGTATCTGTGTACGCTTTATCTTTTATCAAGTCCATGTCTAATTTAATGGAGGAGTACATAAATGTATAGATAAGCTCTTTCATAACATTCCTATCTCAACAAGTATAGCATACGACTTGGAAGGGTTCATTTTAAGATCCATATGTTGTTCATTCTCAAAAAGAGAACCTGTCACAAAAAAACAGGCAACTTATCCGAATTGACGCATAGGTATGTAATACACTTTTTTTAGATCAAATCGTCAAGCTTGAGGGTAGGCGAGATGATTGCATATTTAAACGCTAGTGGGAAGATTTGAGGCAGGGGAGCTTATGAATTGACCTTATTCGGAGTGGATGCTGAATCATTATGGAGCCATGGGAGGTACGAAGGAGCATGAACATTTTTGAACGCGTTGCTGAATTTCGGGCTGAGAGTAATCGTTTATCTTGGTCGGGTACATTCAAAGATTATATTGAAATTCTAAAAAAGGACCCAACACCTGCAATGACGGCTCACGCAAGAGTGTATGAAATGATCAAATCATATGGTGTGGAGGAAATTGGAGGGCATAAGCATTACAAGTTTTTTGAGCAGGAGATTTTTGGACTAGACCGCAGCGTAGAGAAGCTTGTTGAGGAATACTTCCATTCTGCTGCGCGAAGACTTGATGTCCGCAAGCGGATTTTGCTCTTAATGGGTCCTGTCAGTGGGGGGAAATCGACACTAGTGACTCTGCTTAAACGCGGCTTGGAGCAATTCTCCCGCACAGATAAAGGTGCAGTTTACGCAATTGAAGGCTGCCCAATGCATGAGGACCCGCTTCATTTAATTCCGTTGGAGCTCCGACCTGAGGTAGAGAAAGAGCTGGGAGTAAGAATTGAAGGGAATTTGTGCCCTTCCTGCCAAATGCGGCTGAAAACAGAGTATGGCGGTGACATCGAAAAGGTACGTGTAGAGCGGGTATTTATATCGGAAGACAATCGAATCGGAATCGGTACCTTCAGCCCTTCGGATCCGAAATCTCAGGATATTGCAGACCTAACCGGAAGTATTGATTTCTCAACCATTACGGAGTACGGCTCGGAATCCGATCCTCGCGCTTATCGGTTCGACGGGGAGCTAAACAAAGCAAACCGCGGTCTGATGGAATTCCAAGAGATGCTCAAGTGTGATGAGAAATTTCTATGGAACCTGCTTTCCCTTACCCAGGAAGGAAACTTTAAGGCAGGCAGATTTGCTCTAATTAGTGCTGATGAGATGATCGTTGCTCATACGAATGAGTCGGAGTATAAGGCATTTATATCCAACAAGAAAAATGAGGCACTTCAATCCCGGATGATCGTCATGCCGATTCCTTACAATTTGAAGGTGTCAGAGGAAGAAAAAATATATAAAAAGCTGATTGAGCAAAGTGACATGCGCCATATTCATATTGCGCCTCATGCTCTGAAGACGGCTGCTATCTTCTCGATTCTCACTCGGTTAAAGGAATCCAAAAAACAAGGCATGGATCTTGTTAAAAAAATGAGAATGTATGATGGGGAAGAGGTTGAGGGTTACAAAGAAGCTGACCTCAAAGAAATGCAGAATGAATATCTGGAAGAGGGTATGACGGGAATTGATCCACGTTACGTCATCAACCGGATTTCAAGTGCACTGATCAAGCAGGATTTGGAGTGCATCAACGCACTGGATATATTAAGAGCAATTAAAGACGGATTGGATCAGCATGCCTCCATCACGAAGGAAGAACGTGAGCGGTATTTGAACTTTATCGCGGTAGCACGCAAAGAATACGATGAGCTTGCGAAAAAAGAGGTCCAAAAGGCATTTGTTTACTCCTTCGAGGAGTCGGCCAAAACGTTGTTCGAGAATTATCTGGATAATATCGAGGCCTTCTGCAATTGGAGTAAAATACGTGATCCTCTGACCGATGAGGAGATGGATCCAGATGAGCGCCTCATGCGTTCCATTGAAGAGCAGATCGGAGTATCTGAAAATGCGAAAAAGGCCTTCCGTGAGGAAATTTTAATTCGGATTTCGGCCTATTCCCGCAAAGGCAAAAAATTTGAATACAGCAGTCATGATCGACTTCGTGAAGCGATTGAGAAGAAGCTGTTCGCTGATCTGAAGGATATCGTGAAGATCACAACTTCAACCAAAACACCAGATGCTAATCAGCTGAAACGTATTAATGAGGTCAGCTCCAGACTGATTGAAGAGCACGGCTATTGCCCAGTCTGCGCAAATGAACTGCTGCGTTACGTGGGCAGCTTGTTGAACCGATAACTTTTATTTTTTTACCTATCCCCTGACAACAAACATCTTAACCCATCTCATAATACGCTGTCTGATTGCTGCAAATGGTGCACTTCAGATAGCGTATTTTTATCCTTTTACCCGTAATGAGAACAGGAAGAAAAATGCAAAATAGGACTTTAGGATTATGATATTGTGGGTTTAAAGGTCTATAATGATGGTTCGAAGCAATAAAATACTAATATAAGGCAAACTGGTTGCAAGGAGGAAGATTTTTCGAGATGATTGAGGTTTCCGAAGAGCGAGAACAACAGCTGGCCTACATAGGAATTACCAATCTGGAGCTGGAATTGCTTCATAAGCACCGGCCCATTTTTGAAAAAATAGTAGACGAGGTTGTTGATCGGTTATATGACCGAATAGGACAAGTGGAAGAACTGAGAAGCATCATTACGAAATACTCGACAATAGAACGTCTAAAGCAGACACAACGATGGTACTTTATATCCCTGACGGATGGGCATATAGATGAAGAATTTATTGCGAAACGAATACAAATCGGGCTAATTCATTCAAAAATTGGACTGAAATCCGATTTTTACTTGGGTAGTTATATGGTGTATCTGGATGTGGCGACCAGCATTGTACAGCAAATCATGCCAAATGGATGGTATCCAGTAATCCATGCACTGAGCAAGATGTTTAATTTTGATTCCCAGCTTGTGCTCGAAGCTTACGAAGGGAAGGAGAAGCAGAAGATTACCGATATTGCTGATGAGCAGGAGCGCATGCTGCAGGCAATTACAGAGGTGTCTCAGAAGCTGACCGGCATGATTGATGAACTGCATCACAATACGGAGCTGATATCCGAGACAGCGAGACAGACTGCAGCTTCCCAGGAATCAGCCCATAAGCTGATCGACGACCTGAATCAAGAGGTAAAAGAAATTCAAAAGATGGGGAGTCTGATCCGAGAAATTTCAGACCAAAGCCATTTGCTGGGACTTAATGCAGCGATCGAGGCTGCTCACGCAGGAGACAGCGGAAGGGGCTTTGAGATTGTTGCAGGCGAGATCCGCAAGCTGGCTACGGGCTCCAAGAAGGCAATGGAGCAGATCCAGAGCGTGCTGAACAGTATTCGAACGAAGCTGGATCAAGTGCAGAACGAGTCCGATAATACGTCGGATAATGCAAGAAAGCAAGTATTCAGCTCCAGTGAGCTGATGGCCTTCGTTCAAATCATGGAATCTGTATCCGGTGATCTCAAAGAGCTGCAAGCCTCTTATTCCTAACTTCAATGCTGAACTAACCTAAAGAGCAAAAGGCATTACAGTGTCTTTTGTCTCTTCCAAATATCCATTAAATTGTAAATAGTAAGCGCATACAATATAATTCTATGAGGATCGCACCTTTTAGGCTATAATGAATTCATTCATACAAAACCAAGCTAACAAGCATATACAGATGCGTTTTGGACAATGAGAACGTAAGAGGTGATCAAATGGCATCGATCCATGATGTGGCTAAAGAAGCCGGGGTCTCAGTTGCTACCGTTTCAAAGGTGCTGAATGATTATCCCGATGTAAGTGACAAAACACGTAAAAGAGTAAATCTGGCTATTGAGCAGCTGCACTATCAACCGAATGTAGTTGCAAGGGGATTAGTAAAAAGAAGATCATGGACTGTAGGTGTGCTGCTGACCGTCCCCTTCACCAATCCATATGTAGCCGAACTATTAGAAGGAATTAAGACAGCGCTTGAGAACAGCGGATATGATCTGGTCCGGTTATCCACTCGCTTCGATGATCCGCATTATTCATTTATTAAGCATTGCCGAAGCCGCAATGTAGATGGAGTTGTCGTCTTTGGAGTGGAGCGCGATAATCGCAGTATCGATGAATTGATTCATTCGGATATCCCAACGATGTTTGTCGACATGGATATCGTTGGCAAGCGGGCAGGGTATATTACAACAGATAACCAAAATGCAATCCATAAAGGTGTAAAGCATCTTTACGAGCTCGGCCATCGCAAGATAGCCTACATATCCGGCACATTAGGTCCATCCATTGCAAATATGCGGCTTGAAGGATACAGACAAGGCCTAATTAGCTGCGGATTGTCTTATTCGACCAGTTACCTTGAGGTATGTGATTATACATTTGACGGCGGAGCGGCTGCAATGAGCAGACTGCTTGCACTCCATGACACGCCGACAGGCATTGTATGTGCTTCTGATCTCTCCGCTTTTGGTGCCATTCATGAAATAGAGAAGCACGGATTGTCCGTTCCTCATGACATCTCCGTTGTAGGATTCGATAATACCTATCATGCGCAGGTATTCAAGCCGAATTTGACGACAGTGAATCAAAATATTTACTCTATCGGCATTAAATCCATTGAATGCTTGATTGCGCTCATAGAAAATCGGGATTACTCTCCGCCAGTCATTATGGAGCCTTCTGAGCTGATCGTAAGGCAAACCACAGGGAAGGCTAAGCTTGCCTGAAGCACTGCGGTTGTATAACTTTATTCATAATAACAAGGAAACACCTTCTCACTCGAATCTCATGAAGTTTTTCATGCAGATCGGGCAGAAGGTGTTTTTTCATTCTTTTCAAGATTTTTACCCTTTTATTACGAGAATGACTATCTTATATGTAAGGATGAGCTATATAATGGGACAAGGACAAGTGAAATAGATTCATAAAGGAGTTAAATTTTAATTGAATAGATTAATTAAAGCAGTCATTTTGCTGACTTGTGTCATGTTTGTAGGAAGTGCGTTTGTGTTTGCAGAAATTAAGGGGAGTTCCCTTTCAAATATAAAAAATACAGAAGAACTAAAAATTGAGCCAGCAATGGATCCTGTGGCCGTTATAACGGGTACCGATAATGCTTTATATCCGGTACAAGAAACAGATGGAGTATATGAAGGAATGGCTTTGGCCTGGGAAGGCCGTTTTCTTAACTTTCCGTGGAGAAGCGTGGCCTCTGAGACGCCATCTGCACAATTAATGGCAATGGATGTTACGCAGGATGGGATAGAAGATGCAATTGTATTCTTAACGGCTGCGGATGGAACAGGTGTCTATGTGGAACAGCTTCATATTGTTGATGGGACGCAGATGGTTGAGATTATGATGAAGGATCCCGTCAAGGCTGCAGAGGAATACATACAAGTGAGCACAGAATTGAAGGAGATTGGTCCTGTAACTGTGGGCAATTATGTTAAGTATGAAGTGAAGGGAAGCACTGTGACGGCAACACTGGGTGTTGCGCAATCCTTTTCTCAATATATTGGCGACCTTGTGATTACCTACCAATATAATCCGAAGGTGGAGGAGCTTGAGGCGGAATCAATCCTGTACACCGCATTTTAAATTAATAAATCCGAAAGGACCTGCTGAGCAGGTCACTTTCGGACTCTCTGATCTTATACACTTTGGCTAGTTAAGGAAGTTTTCTCTGCAAATTCAGACAGCTGTCCAATGCTCTTGGAGAGGGTTGTAGCCGAAACATCGTGCTTAGCAGCAAGCTCGGATTGACTGATGGTGCTGCCTTGTTTCGTTGCAGTAACATATTCTAATGCACCAGCGAAACCTCCCGGCTTACGATAACGAGGAGCTTCGCTATTGCTATAGCTGTTCCACAGTGAGATAAGTCCACTTGTCTCTTCTTCCGTCAGCTTGTACTCTTCTGCGATTGAAGGAATGGCAGATTCAGCAAGCTCGCGGTGCATGTCGTGTTCCCAAGTCATCTCTGTAAGGTTCAGCGCAGACTTCTGGGAGGTCTGTTCAGCTACTTGAGGGGCAGGGGACGTCTTAGAAACAGTGGATACTGCAGATACAGGGCGTCGATTCGTAATGACTTCGACTGATGTGGCAACCCTTACATTGCGCTGCTGCTGTCTGTCTTTCTCGAGGCAGCATTTTTTATATTTCTTGCCACTGCCGCAGTGGCACGGTTCGTTTCTACCTAGGTTGATCAAGTTCGTTCGCTCCTTTAATTCTATCAAAGAAATTCTAATGATGAGCGCAATAATGTAAGGCGCTAACAAAAGTAGATTATATCATATTTTAATGGGTTTAGATGTAATGTAATGCCCCCTATATTTCAATGTACTCCATGAAAAAGCCTGTTTCAACCCAAAAATGAGCGGAAACAGGCTTAATACAGGACAATTGTGTTAATTTAACAGCTTACGGTGGATCTTTTTGCCATCAAATGTAAATTGCACCGGTTTATCTTCGATAATGGTTTCAAGATGCACCGTTCGACCCCATAATTTATATACGTAAGGAAGCGTACGTTCCATATATTTCAAGTCAAGTTCAATGCCTTCGTACTGATGCTTAAGCATAAGCTCGCCGGTACGAAGATAATCCCCGTCATGCACGACGAGATACGGTGAGCCGCCATTGACTCTGGCATAGATCAGCTGATCCCGGATATTTTCCCAGGATTTATCGGTAATTTTCCATTCGGGGCCCTTCTTCTCAAACACATACAGGTCGAGGTCTTCGACCAGACCCTTTGTCATGTAGTTGCGGATGAAGGAGGTGTCTGAATCGTATTCGCGAACCTCGAACATTTTGGATCTTCCTTGCCCTGGCTTGCGTCCGAAGCGCTCCTGCTCCTCAAGTGTCGGGTGATCCCAGCGGCGTTCGATATCCTCGAAGATTTTGACCCCGAGATAATAGGGATTCAGACTTTGCTTTGACGGCTGTACAACAGAGGCATTAAGCATTGCATATTCCACGGTTTCTTCACTTGTGAGGTCCAGCTCACGTATAATACGTTGATGCCAGTACGAAGCCCAGCCTTCGTTCATAATCTTGGTTTCCATTTGAGGCCAAAAATAGAGCATCTCTTCACGAAGCATGCTCATGATGTCTCGCTGCCAATCGGTTAGTGTTTCGGAAAATTCCTGTATGAACCACATGATGTCCTTCTCCGGTTCAGGAGGGAAGCGGTGAACCTTCTGCTGCGCCGGCTCCTCTGTAGATCCTGCAGGTTCGCCGATGGCCCAAATATCGTCATATCTTCCGGGAGGGCGAATGACCTTGGTTTCTTTTTGCTGCTTCATTTTCATTTCCATATAACGCTGCTTGTCGAGTTGCTGAGGCTTGATCAGCTGTGGATCTACATGCTCCTGAATAGCGAGGACCGCATCAATAAAGGATTCCACGGCTTCCGTCCCATATTCAAGCTCATACTGGCTGATTCGGTCTGCCGTCGCTGACATGCTCTCCACCATATTGCGGTTGGAGGCTGAGAAGCGGGCATTGTTTTTGAAGAAATCACAGTGTGCGAGCACATGGGCTACAATGAGCTTATTCTGAATCAGAGAGTTTCCATCGAGCAGGAAGGCATAGCATGGATTGGAATTGATTACGAGCTCATATATTTTGCTCAGACCGAAGTCATACTGCATCTTCATCTTTTGGAACGTCTTGCCGAAGCTCCAATGGCTGAATCGAGTCGGCATACCATAGGCTCCGAAAGTATATATGATGTCGGCAGGGCAGATCTCATAACGCATCGGATAATAATCAAGCCCGAATCCGTCAGCGATTTCCATGATCTCTGCAATGGCATATTCTAGTTCATTGATCTCTTTGCTCATGAAGCACTTCCTCCTTCCTTGTTGTGGAAAAAGGTGCGCAGCGCTTTGTAGACTTCGCCTTTCTCCTTGATTACATAGTACATAAACTGGTCCATCTTAATATTGCGATAGGCGGACATCAGCGTACTGCTGCGGTTATATTGGTTCACTTCTCCATAGCCAAACATATTGCTTCGCTTCAGCAGTTCACCGATGAGCTTCACACAGCGTTCGTTGTCAGAGGTGAGATTATCTCCATCTGAGAAGTGGAAGGGATAGATGTTATAGCTTGAAGGAGGGTAGCGACGGTCTATAATCTCAAGAGCCTTCATATAAGCGGAGGAGCAGATGGTACCGCCGCTTTCTCCCCGGGTGAAAAATTCTTCCTCAGTCACTTCTTTGGCTTCCGTATGGTGGGCGACAAAGACGATTTCTACCTTTTCATACTGCTTGCGAAGAAAGCGGGTCATCCAGAAGAAAAAGCTGCGTGCGCAGTATTTTTCAAAGGACCCCATGGAACCGGAAGTGTCCATCATTGCGATGATAACAGCGTTAGAATGCGGGATCACGGTATCATCCCAGGTCTTGTAACGCAGATCATCCGGACTGATGTGGTGAATGCCCGGGTTTCCGGTTGTGGCGTTCCGTCTCAGATTCTCAAGAATGGTCCGTTTCTTATCAATGTTGGACTGCATTCCTTTTTTGCGGATATCGTTAAACACGATGTTGTGCGTTTCAATTTGCTCTTTATCCTTTTGCTTTAAATGCGGCAGCTCTAATTCGGAGAACAGCATGTTCTCCAATTCTTCAATGCTGATCTCGGCTTCGACAATATCGTGACCCGGCTGATCGCCAGCCTTTTCACCCTTGCCGGGCTTTTGACTCGCAGGATCGCGGCCGATGACATCACCGACCTGGCTGTCCCCGTCACCCTGGCCGACATGCTTCTGCTTCTGATAATTGTACACGAAGCGATATTCATCCAGACTCCGGATTGGAACCTTGATGATTTGCTGGCCATCAGACATGATAATATTTTCTTCCGTAATAAGATCGGGCAGGTTTTGCTTAATGATATCTTTCACCTTCTGCTGATGACGCTGCTGGTCTTGGTACCCTTTACGGTGAAGCGACCAATCTTCTTTGGAAACGACAAACGAGTAAGGATGGCGAGAATCTGGCATGTTAGGCACCCCCCTTGGATTACGCGGCACAGTTTGGCCTGCTGTAAATTATGTATATTCACGGGCAGGGACGTTATGTGATGACATATATAATAAATAGAGAATATATCAAAACTTTTTTTTCAAAATGCCATGGAATTGACGATTCTTGTAAGAAAAAGATTCGCTTTTATCAAAGATAGTAGTATTATGGTTAAAAAGAAAAACAAGAGGTCCAGTGAAACGAGAATTGGGTCCATTATGCAGGAGGGAAATAGATGCAATATCATAGTACTCGAGGACGTGTAAGTGGAGTTGGTTTCATCGATGCATTTCTGATGGGGCTGGCTACGGATGGAGGTCTGCTTGTACCAAGCACCATACCATCGTTATCGACTGAACAGCTGGAGGCATGGAGAAATCTATCCTTTCAAGATCTCATGCTCAAAATTTTCTCCTATTATACAAATGAAGAAATTCCGGAAGCCGAGCTGAAAGAATTGGTGTATGCGAGCTACAGCGCATTCCGTGATGAAGCTGTTACGCCCGTTCGCAAGCTGACGGATCAAATATATTTGCTTGAGCTGTTCCATGGACCTACCTTTGCGTTCAAAGATGTCGCCTTGCAGCTGATGGGTAATCTATATACTTATGTTGCGAGCAAATACAATAAACAGATTAATATTCTCGGAGCAACCTCAGGCGATACCGGTGCATCCGCAATTGAAGGTGTTCGAGGAAAAGAAGGCATCAATATTTGCATTTTGCATCCGACTGGCAAGGTCAGCAAGGTGCAAGAGCTGCAGATGACGACAGTACAGGACAGCAATGTATTGAACCTTTCTGTCGAAGGTAACTTTGACGATTGCCAGCGCATGATTAAGCAGCTGTTTGCGGATGTAGAATTCAAGGATAAGCATCATCTCTGTGCAATCAATTCTATAAATATTGTTCGGATTCTCGCTCAGACGGTTTACTACTTCTATGCATACTTCCGGGTTACGGACGAGCGTCCGGAGCTAACGGCTTCACCGCTTCATTTCAGTGTCCCGACTGGAAACTTTGGTGACATTTTTGCAGGATATCTCGCATCCCGGATGGGTCTTCCTGTCGGCAAGCTCATCTTGGCTACGAATGAGAACAACATCCTAGAACAGTTTGTTAATCAAGGGCTGTATAAGCCAGACAAATTCCATACCACCTACAGTCCATCTATGGATATACAGGTTGCAAGCAACTTTGAACGATATCTGTATTACGTACTGGGAGAGGATGCTGCTCAGACGGAAGAATACATGAAGTCTTTCCAAGAGAAGGGTCATATTCAAATTCCGGAAGACACCCTTGCGAAGGTACAGCAGGAATTTGCAGCCTATGGTGTGCTTGGTGAAGAGTGCTTGGATACAATCAAGAAATATCATGAGCAAACGACTTATCTGCTCGATCCTCACTCGGCTTGCGGGGTAAAGGCAGCTGAGCAAACGACGGGAGCACAGGAAGTGGTTGTGTCGCTGGCTACAGCACACCCAGCCAAGTTTAATGAAGCCATTGAGCTGTGCAGTATTGAGCAGAGCTTCCCGGAGCAGATCGCGAGACTATCGGATCTGCCGACACGGAAGAAGCTTGTAGATGGAACGCTTGATGCTGTCGTGGCAGAGCTGATCCCTTTTTACAACGAATAAAATATGATTCCGTTTAAACTTTATTTAATTGCATAATTACGAAGAACGGCATAAAAGTCTGTTTCCGAAGATAATATCTTGGGAGCAGACTTTTTTGTTTGTGAATCGAGATATGAAAATACAATTGTGAAAAAGGATGAAAAATAAAGCATTGACATGATACAATTTGTATCATAAAGTAGGGTTTATAATACATAAAGTATCATTATTTTGGGATAGATACACACATCAACAAATAATGTACAGTTATTTGTCGGAAAGGAGACGCTGCATTTGAAGCATTTCCGTGATGATCAACTCGTATTTTTGCTGTGTACGCCCAGAAGCGGAAGCTCACTCACAACAGTGATGCTGCAGAACCATGAGGAAGTTTTCGCCGCACAGGAGATGTGGTATTTGCTCTCACTTGCGGACTTGCAGCTAGCTCCTGTACGCCCCTATGGAGGCACGGGGATCATTCGTCAATTCTATAATGGAATTATTTCAGAAGATCTGTTTCATAGAGCAGCACGCAGCTTTGGAGTGGAGATCTATGAGGGATTATTAAATCAGAACGGCGCACGGAAGATCATCGATAAGTCGCCAAGATATTATATATTGCTAGAGTTTCTGGATGCCGTATTTCCCGAATCGCAAAGAATCGGATTATTTCGCAACCCGTTATCTGTAGCTGCATCCTACAAGAAGGTCAATGCATTTAGCGGAGAACCATTTTCACTGATCGAGGATCTGAAGCAGCCTATTCCTGGCATGAAGATCGTAGACCTTACAGCGGGGCTGTTCCGCTACGCAACGTATTTTAAGGGAGAATCGGCCTACTCCTACAAGCTTAAATATGAAGAGCTCGTGCGGCAGCCTGAACAACAATTACGCAAGCTGTGCGAGTTTATCGGTATTTCTTACCGTGAAGGAATGGAGAAGTACGGCAATCCGGTAAGTGAAGAAAAAGCGGATCTTTTTTACAGTATGGGAGCAGGTGACCCCTTCTTATTGAATCATACACAGGCACATGTGCAGTCCATTGACGCTTGGAAGGATCAGCTTAGCCCTGATGAGGTTGATGCCTATTGCCGAGTGCTGGGAGCACAAATATTTCATGATCTTGGGTACTCTGAAGAACTGGAAGAAGCACAACGGATAACGGGCGTTAGGTACGAACTCTCGCCAGATGAAGCGACGATGGAGCGGATTGAACAGCAATTTTTGAAATCGAGCGGTTACATATGGAAGCCGGACTATGAATTGAGCACAAGCAGTATTCTTACGGGGATACAGCCTGCTGAAGCTGTAGATGATCTAGAATTAGAAGCTATGCAGGGGAATCGGATAAGTGATCACAGACAGGCCTCCATCCAGATTGCTCAGCTTGAAACGAGAGTCAGGCTGCTGGAGAACCGATTAACGAAGAGCTATATGGAGAAGAACCACGTGGAGAAGCAGCTGATCCAGCTTAGGAGCAAGCTTAATCGAATTAAGTCCATACTGCCATTTGGGAACCGGCTATCATCCTGGGCTCAGGGGTACTTGTCTGGAAGGGAGGGGAAATCATGAGCGCCATCATGGGATGCTTATCCCGCAGAGAACCGATTATGCCTGAAGATATGGACCCCGCAGGAGCCTATTTGACGAAATACAAGTGGGATCGTATTCATACATGGAGCGATGCCCATGTGTTTTTTAGCTGTCATATGCAGTGGGTGACCCCGGAGTCCGTCCATGAAGTGCTGCCACTCTATGATGAAAGACGCGATATCACCATTACAGCGGATGCGATTATCGATAATCGCAGTGAGCTGTTTGACAAGCTGCAGATCCCTCTTAAAGAGCAAATCACGATTTCCGACAGCCAATTGATACTGGAAGCTTATGTGAAGTGGGGAGAAGAAGCTCCTAAGCATTTATTAGGTGATTATGTATTTATGATTTGGGATTCAAGGAAGGATCAATTGTTCGGTGCACGTGATGAGTCAGGCCGCAGGTCCTTTTACTATATTGATGATGGTATACATTTTGCATTCTGCAGCTCAATGAACCCGATCTTCCAAATGCCTTACTTCAACAAAGAACTAAACGAGCAATGGCTGGCCGAATTTCTGGCGATTCGAGGAATGTATGAATCGTATGACGTTCATGCCACTGCGTATCGTAATGTAAGACAGATTCCGGCTGCACATTGGATTAAGGTAAGCAGGCAGGGGGTCGAATTACGTCAATATAGCAATTTTAAAGAAATAGAGCCTTTGTATTTGAACTCGGATGAAGAATATGAAGAGGCCTTTCGAGAAGTGTTCGACCAGGCTGTTCGGGCAAGAGTCAGAACATATAAGCAAGTAGGCACGGCCCTCAGTGGTGGACTTGATTCAGGAACGGTTGCGAGCTTCGCTTCACCGATGCTGAAAGCGGATGGCAAGGAGCTTCATGCTTACAGCTATGTACCCGTATCAGGCTTCGAGGATTGGACGTCCAGCCGGTTGATTGCAGATGAAACGCCTTACATTCAGTCCACCGTGAATTTTGTAGGGAATATTCGAGAGAACTACATGAATTTTGCTGGTAAGAGTCCGCTGACGGAAGTGAATGACTGGCTGGACATTATGGAGACGCCCTACAAATTTTTTGAAAATTCCTTCTGGATTCGTGGATTTTATGAACGTGCACAGGAACAGGGAGTAGGCGTACTGCTTACGGGGGCTATGGGGAATTTCACCATTTCGTGGGGGCCGGCGTTAGACTACTACGCTCATTTATTGCGAAGAGGCAAGCTGGTTCACCTTGCAAGGGAGGTTCAGCAATACAGCCGTCTGGCTGAAGTACCGCGAGCAAAGCTGCTGCCGATTATCGGGAGAAAGGCATTTCCCATGCTTCACAGGCAGCGTGCGGTAGCGGGGGGAACCGTCCAAATACCCGAACTGATTCACCCGGATTTTGCTAGAAAGATGGAAATGCACCGGCAAATGAAGCCATACGTTGTGAATAAAGAAACGGTCTATATTAACGCATTAACTGCACGAAAAGAAAATATAAATAACTTGGCCGTGGCTAACAAGAATGGGGCAATGGCAACGAAACTATCTATGCGGTATGGACTTATTGAACGTGATCCAACCAATGATCCGAGAGTGGTTCGTTACTGTCTGTCTGTTCCACTAGAGCAATATGTTCAAAAAGGGCGAGATCGCGCATTGCTGCGTCGCTCCACAGTGAATTACTTGCCAGATAATGTGAGACTTAACCAGAGTGTTAGAGGGATTCAGCCGGCAGATTGGATTCAGCGCACGAAGCCGCATTGGAAAGAATGGGTGGCGGAGCTTCAAGCTTTATGTAAGGACACTTTGATATCTGAATATCTAAATGTAGATCAAATAAAAAAAGGACTCACAAAGCTGGAGCATCCTAGACCGGAGCTTGCGTGGGATTCAGAGGTTCGCATGCTGATGCACAGTTTAATTGTCTTTCGATTTTTGCGAAGATTCTAAATTAAATCTATAGCAGCGGTGCAGCAATTGGAAAGGAGGTGAGAGGAATGAATATAGAAAAAAAAGAATGGCAAACACCGAGTTTAGAAGTCCTTGAGATCAGTGAGACAAAAAAAGGTGTCGGATACAGACAAATTGACTGGATCTCTGAGCATGACGGGGACTTGTACAATCCAAGCTAACAGATAAAGTAGGTAATTCATTCTTATGTATGTTGACAGCTTATAGCTATCAGCGAAAACATTCTCACTCGTCTTTCGCTGATAGCTATATCATGATTGCTATTGTAATTTAGTAGTGGTTATTATGTTGGAATTGGAGGATTTCATGTCACAAGCAAAAGGTACTATTGTATCCACTTATACAGCGTTTGGCTTGAACATCCAAAGTGCACTGCCTCTTCCCGAGTTGACTGAAGCAGAGGTGACTGCAACATCCAACATCGATGTGATTATTCACATAGGAGACTTATCTTTGCTCAGCCATGACTGGAATCTGGCACAAAAGAATTTTCAATCTAAAGGGAATCAATTTTTATTTCAAATTCCCGAAGTAGGTATTTTTCATGTTGTGGAAGGTACACGGGTGACCGTCATGCCTTATGCTCTACACGATCTTTCAAGAGTGAGGTTGTATTTACTAGGCACCTGTATGGGCGTTGTTATGCTGCAGCGTAAGATTTTACCCCTGCATGGAAGTGCGGTAGTCATAGACGGTGAGGTGTACGCCTTTGTGGGTGAGTCGGGTGCAGGAAAATCCACCTTATCGGCAGCACTTGTGAATAGAGGCTACAATCTAATCAGCGATGATGTAATTGCTGTTAGCATGAGCTCTTGTAACCCCGTTGTATACCCAGCATATCCACAGCAGAAATTGAACGCTTACAGTCTCGATATGTTAGATATGGAATCCACTTCTTTCCGGATCATACAGGATGAATGGAAGTACGCTGTTCCAAGGAAGCAGTGTTTCAGCCAGGATGAGATGCCGTTGGCGGGTGTGTTTGAGCTTGTTGCTTCAGGGAGTGCTGAAGTTCAATTGGATAGTGTAGGCCCATTTGAAGGCATTAACCTGCTCCAAGTACATACGTATCGTCTGCCGCTGGTCAAAAGACTGCAGCTGCTGGAGTGGCATTTCAAAGAGGTTACACAAGTGGCTAATCGCACCCAACTGTACAGACTTCATAGACCGTTAGATCAAGTGACGATTGAGCAGCTAGTTGACACCGTGCTGCAGACAATTGATAAAGGAGTGAATACACCCGGATGACAATGAAAGCAATCGATCAAAACGACGTGTACATTCAGCAAAAAGGCTATGTCGTCAGCGATATGAACGGGGACAAAGTCATGATGTCTATTGAATCAGGCAAATATTACAACCTTGGACAGACAGGGGGACGTATTTGGGAGCTTCTTGTAGAAGGAAATACAATATTTGGTATTTCCACTGTCCTGTCGTCGGAATATTCTGTGGAGCAAGCGACATGTCAGCTGCAAGTAGAGCAATTTATGAATACCCTTCTGAAGGAAGGGCTGATTGTAAGTAAAAGGGATTAGTGTAATGTCAAGTAAAACTTTATTATTTCGTTCATTTACGAAGCAAAAGCCTGCCATGAGAAAGTTGATCATAGAGGCTTTCTTTTATTTGGCCTATGCCAGACTAATGAATCTTAGACCATTTGCTAAAGTAGCCGAGATGTTGAATTGTGTTAAGGATGAATCCGCCTATGACCGAAGCCCTGACTTGGATCCGATTCGGCTCAGTGTTGCCAAGGCCATTCATATGACAGCGAAACATACCCCTTGGAAGAGTGAATGTCTCGTTACGAGTATCGCTGGAATGATCATGCTGGAACGAAGAAAAATTGACAGCACGCTGTATCTGGGTGTAGCTAGAAGCAACAGTGGAGAGATGGTTGCACATGCTTGGCTTCGAAGTGGGCAGTTGTATGTTGCCGGAGCAGACGGAATTGAGAAGTATACCGTCGTTGGAGTGTTTTCTAAACGAACATCTGAACCTTAGCAAAGGCAAAGGGAGATCAAATCAATGAATATCATAAACCGTGATATTATTGCCGAAACGACGATCGAGTTTCAATTTATGTGTGAATTGCTTGCTGAGGATCGTGTATCGAATGAGGCAATCCAAGAAAGATATGATACTAGCTCCATAGATTGGAATGAATTCAGCAGACTAATTCTACATCACCGTGTTTATCCACTTATATATAAGACTGCAGACAATTAGCTATTATGTACCGGCTGAAATCATGAATCAATTGCGCGATGCCGTTATGTCCAATACGTTCTATATGATGAAGCTGACGGCAGAGATGCAGCGAGTAGCTCGTATTCTTGAAGAACATCATATCGAGGTTCTGATGCTGAAGGGACCTGTGCTTGCTTATGAATTGTATGGAGATTTGGCACATCGTAACTCAAAAGATCTTGACATGCTTGTGGATATTTCTAAGGTCGAGAAGGCTTTAGGAATACTTATGGAAATAGGGTACATTAAGAAATTTGATTCTCCTTACATTTTAAACAGTTGGAAGTGGAAGGATCATCATATTGCTCTCGTCCATCCAGTATTAGAAACACAGATTGAGATTCATTGGAGCTTAAATCCTTATAATAATTCTCATCGATTAGATTTCAAGACGTTATGGAATAGAAAACGATCTATGGATATTTCAGGATGTAAAGTTCATTACCTTGGATTTGAAGATTTATTTATGTATTTAATAAGTCATGGTGCAAGACATGGCTGGTTCAGGTTACGCTGGCTGTTAGATATTGATAAGATAATTAGATTTAATGGTGCAATTCAACAAAGTCACGATTACATGGAGATTCATGATTGCAAGTCCCTTGTGGGTCAGGCGTACTACCTAGCCTCTCAATTGATTAGAACGCCATTATCCAAAGAAATGAAAGAACTGGCGACTAGTCAAAGATCGATAGAATTGGCCTCTTATGCATTTAATCTTATAAAGAAAAGTGAGATAACGGATGCTGAGACATTAAAAAATTATCTAAAACAGATCAAATCACCGAAACGTCGAATGATCATGCTGCTAGGGAGGCTGTATCCGGGTCCCATGGATGCTGAATTATTGCCGCTGCCCCGCAAGCTGCATTTTCTATACATACCTTTACGCCCTTTCTTGTGGATGTGGCGTCGAATCAGGCAGCGCATGGTTCTCAAAGGGAGACATGAATATGATTGAACTTCGAACCTACCTAAAGAAACTGTACTCTATTACAGGTCCCAAGCTGATCGTCAGCATCTTGTTTATGGTCATCATCAGTATATTGGAAGGGTTCGGTATCTACATGCTGGTTCCCATGCTGTCTGCAATTAATGTATTGGACTCTGGTATAAATGATTCAGTCCCGCTGGAATGGGTCACTGGTCTGCTCGGGTTTGTACCGCAGCAATCACAGCTACTGCTGGTACTTTTCATTTTTGTGGTCATTTTGACGGTTCAAGCGTTAATGCAGCGTAATCAGAACATTCTCAGCTCTCAAATCCAGCAAAACTTTATACATACCTTGCGATATGAAACGTACAGACTATTGATACATTCCAAATGGGAGCTTTTTTTAACGAAGAAAAAATCAGACTTTAACCATATCCTCACCTCTGAGCTGGCGCGTGTGAGCCAAGGAACAAACGTCTTAATTCAGCTTACGGCATCGGTCATATTTACAGTCATTCAGATTGGATTTGCCTTTTGGCTGTCTGCCGAATTGACTCTGATGGTATTAGGCTTCGGTGTCATTTTGTTTATGGTCCTCCGGCCTTTTATACGCAAAGCCAAGGCTTTGGGGGATCACACTTCTGATCTGTCTCAACAATATATGTCTGAGATCGTGGAGCATTTTAACGGGATGAAGGATATTAAGAGCAACAATCTGGAGCAGCAGCATGAAACAGGCTTTAAAGCCTTGTGCAAGCGAATGGAGCATAACATGGTATCTTATATTCGCCTCAATTCGACTACACAGCTGATTTATAGAATTGCTGCGGCGGTTATTATTGCCTTGTTTGTATATGCATCGCTTAACCTGTTTTCTTATCGTGCTGAGCATTTGCTGTTGATGATCGTTATATTCTCCAGATTATGGCCCCGGTTCTCCATGATCCAAACCAGTCTGGAATATATCGGTTCGCTCATTCCTGCTTTCCGAAGCTTGCTGCAGCTGCAGCAAGAATGTGAGCAGGCTTTGGAAATAAGCAGCCTGAATACTTCGATTAGCAGTACGGATATCAAACCAATCGCTTTGAAGTCAGGGATTCGCTGTATGGATGTATCCTATCGGTATCCAGGACAAACACAAGATGCGCTGCACCACGTTAATACTTTTATCCCGGTTAACGGTATGACGGCTATTGTCGGACGTTCAGGTGCAGGAAAAAGTACATTTATTGATCTGCTCATGGGGTTAATTCAGCCGACAAAAGGAACCATTCACTTGGATGAAGCGCCTTTGGAGGAATCGAGGCTGCAAGCCTGGCGTCAGTCGATCAGTTATGTATCGCAGGAGCCTTTTTTGTTCCACACATCGATACGGGACAATCTTCTTCTGGTGAAGCGAGATGCTACGGAGGAGGAGCTGTGGGAAGCGCTGCGATTTGCCTCCGCTGATTTTGTTGCAGATTTGCCACAAGGACTGGATACTATCATCGGTGATCGGGGAGTCCGACTATCTGGAGGAGAGAGGCAGAGAATTGTACTCGCAAGAGCGATATTACGTAAGCCAGCGATTCTCATATTAGATGAAGCAACCAGCGCACTGGATGGAGAGAATGAACTTACTATACAAGAAGCGCTCAAGGCGCTTCAGGGGCGGATGACGATCGTCGTCATTGCACACCGTTTGTCTACCATTCAAGGCGCAGATCAGGTCATCGTACTTGAAGGGGGCAAAGTGATGCAGCAAGGAGCATATGAAGGGCTCTCTACGGATGCAGAGGGTGCCTTCGGTCAATTGCTGTCTTATCAGACGAGAGCATCTTTATAGTATGATGCTCCCGTTAGAGGGTGCAATGGGGAACCATTAAGCAAGCGCATGTCTTTGTAATGCAGTGACGAGTAAGGAGACGGACTGCTCAATTTCTTGGTGCTCGGTATCAATAGTGATATCGGGCTTGTTTGGTATGTCGTAACCGGCAGATATACCTGTGAAATTTGGTATTTCGCCACGTCTTGCTTTTTCATATAATCCCTTTGGATCTCGCTGTTCACAGACTTCCACAGAACACTTCACATATACTTCTACAAATTCCCCAGGCTCAAACATGGACTTCACCATTTCCCGATCTTGCTCATGTGGAGAAATAAACGCTGCGATGATATGGGTGCCCGAGCCTAGAAATAGCTTAGATACCTCTGCAATTCGCCTTAAATTCTCTCTGCGGTCCTCTGGGCTGAATCCCAGGTCTCGGTTTAAACCGCGGCGTACTTGATCTCCGTCAAGCATATAGCAGGGAATTCCTTCTCTCTTCCAAATTTGTTCCAGATGGGAAGCAAGTGTCGTCTTGCCAGATCCAGATAGCCCTGTAAACCAAATGACTCGTGGATTCCTATTGATAGACAAGCCCCTTCTCTCCTTAGAAAATATGTATTTTAGTACAGTTTCGTGACCTACAATTAGATTATAACGGATGAAAGTAATTAGCAAAATACTACATAAAAATATAAATATCTGCTTATATTACGTAAAGTGACAGTTAGCAATGTAGGTTGCCTGCTGTGTTCGAACGACATCGCTCAAGTGAACATGGGCTAGAAATCTATTTGAGAAAAGGAGCAGATCACAAATGAAGAAGATGCTCATCCTGGGCACGATAATTGCAATCCTCGTTTCGGGGACACAGATGGTCCATGCTTCCTCCGTGAAGGACGCATTTCATTTTGGCTTTAAGAAGAGCAAGGACGGACAATCCGCCTCCATTAACGAGGAAGGCTTTAAACATATTCTGGAGAAGCATGGTGCTATTTTTATGGGAGATACGAAGCAAAAGGAATTGTATCTGACCTTCGATAACGGGTATGAGAATGGCTATACACCTGCCATCCTGGATGTATTGAAAGAAAAGAAGGTACCTGCCGCTTTTTTTGTAACAGGGCATTATCTGAAGGACAAGCCGGACCTTGTACGCCGGATGAGTCAAGAAGGTCATATTGTTGGAAACCATTCCTGGAGCCATCCTGATCTCACGATGACTTCGAATGAAAAAATAAAATTAGAGCTGGACCAAGTCAAGGAAGAGACCAAGAGGCTGACAGGCAAAGAGTATCCTTATCTCCGTCCACCTCGGGGAATCTTTAGTGATCGGACACTCGAAGTAAGCCGTGGTCTCGGATACACCGATGTATTCTGGTCCATCGCATATAAGGATTGGGATACAAACGTACAGAAAGGCTCGCAGTATGCCTATGATCAAGTCATGAAGCAGCTGCATCCAGGTGCTGTAATTCTGCTGCACTCCGTATCAAAGGACAATACAGAGGCACTTGGCTCCATCATAGATGCTGCGAGAGCTCAGGGCTACACCTTCAAAGGCTTGGATGAATTAAAGACCAAGACCTACTGAAATAAAACTGCAAATTTGATGCAAGTTTACACTCTCAACCTATATATATGCATGATTTAATGAACCGCTGATCAGTATATACGCTGCCAGCGGTTTTTTATGCATTTTAAGCCAAAGCTCGTATTTTTGTGCTTTTAACCTTGTATACGCTTTATTTCCATTATATAGTTAAAAAGTGGGGTTGATCCTTGAACACATGCATTCGAAAATGAATCATGAATAACAATCATGGGAGGGAAACCGTTTGGATATCATTTGGTCTACTCGGATATTGGATTCATTCATGAAGCGTAACAAGCAATTGCCATGGGGAGATTTTCATTCAAGACTACATTGGAATTATGAGAATGGCTGCATGATGACAGCGGTTGAACGAGTATGGCGGGCGACGAACGATCCTATATATTTTGATTACCTGAAAACGAACATGGATCTATTTATTCAGGATAATGGCCATATTCATACATATCGATTAAATGAATACAATGTCGATCAACTGAATCAAGGAAAGACGTTGTTTACACTGTATGAAGAAACAGGTGAGGAGAAATACCGAATCGCGATTGAGCAGTTGATGACACAGCTTAGAAGCCATCCACGTACGGCTGAAGGGGGACTATGGCATAAGAAGATCTATCCTTTTCAAATGTGGCTGGATGGCGTTTATATGGCCTGTCCGTTGATGACAGCTTATGCAGATCTGATGGGTGCAAATGAATGGTTTGACGAGGCTGTGCATGAAATTTTGTTGATGGAAAAAGTATCACGTGACCCAGAAACAGGACTACTGTATCATGCTTATGATGAGAGCAGGGAACAGGCTTGGGCCGATCCGGTCACAGGCTGCTCTCCGCACTTTTGGGGAAGAGCTCTCGGCTGGTATGTAATGGCGATCACCGATGTGCTTGATACATTGCCCTTGGATCATCCTAAACGCGGCCAGGTTATCGGAATCTTCTATCGGGTGTGTGAGGCAATTATGAAGGTGCAGGATGAGGCAACTGGCTTATGGTATCAAGTGCTGAATCTGCCTGAGCAAGAAGGCAACTACTTGGAGGCGTCTGCATCTTCAATGTTTGTATGTGCACTCGCAAAAGGGGTGCGTCTCGGTTACTTGGGCAGTCATGCACTGGAAGCTGCTCGCAGGGGACATGACGGCATCGTCAGCCAGTTTGTTAAAGTGCGTGAGGATGGCTCCTACGCATTGGAAGGCATATGCAAGGTAGCTGGTCTCGGTGGTCAGCCGTATAGAGATGGATCATTCGAATACTATATTGGAGAACCGCTGCGTACGGATGATCCGAAGGGATTAGCTCCTTTTGTGATGGCATGTCTCGAGCTCGAGGCACAAATGACCGAAATAACCGTATAAAATATAAGAAAAGAAGACCTTGCAATATAATGCAGGGTCTTCTTTTTCTCTTAATATGATTTAGTGTAAATGATACCAATGGTTTTAGGTCCACAATGACTGGAAATAACACAACCTGCGGTAGCCAGCACAACCTCTTTTGCATTTGTCTTTTCCTGCAATACCCTTTGCAGATAAAGCGCATCATCCTCACACATGGAGTGAACAACGATGATAATATCATTGTCCATTTCATTTGTTTTGCTCAGTGCATTTGACAGCATCTGATCCATCGCTTTTTCCCGTTTGCCTCTGACCTTGTATGCAGGTGTCATTTTTCCATCTGTTACTTTGATGACCGGTCTGATCTTGAGCAGACTGCCGATCAAATTTTGCATTCCCGAGCAGCGGCCGCCCATATATAGATAATCTAGTGTATCAATAACAAATTCAGTATCGACCTGTGGTCTGATCTGGGTAAGACGGTGAACAATTTCCGGAACGGTAAGCCCTTCCTCCACTGCGCGTACAGCCTTGATCACCTGAAGACCGATTCCTGTTGATAAATTTAGGGAGTCAAATACGGTAACTCTGCCATCTGGATATTCGGAAGCGGCTAGCAGTGCATTTTGATAGGTGGACGACAGCTCTGAAGAGAGGCTGATAAATAGTATATCGTAGCCTTCATCTATGTATGGGCCAAAACAGGCCATAAAATCGGCCGGTGATGGAGCTGCTGTCTTCGGTAGCCGTCCTTCTGTTTTGACACGCTGGTACAGCTCTTCTGGAACGATATCCACTCCATCCTTCAATGACTCGTCTCCGAATACGGCATAGAGTGGGACAATGCCAATGTCATATTGATGGATCCATTCTTTTGGCAAATCACTAGTACTGTCCGCAAAAATTTTAATTCGCGACATCTCAATCCCCTTTATACAAGTTAGTTTCTTCTTCACATCAAACATTATAATGCATATTTGGCGTGTGTAGCAAAAAAGGCAGCAAAAAGGTTAGTCACGAAGAGAAGAAGAGAATTTATTCTAAACCATAACGGTCATGCTGAAAAAGCCGATGACGATTAGCAGGATCAGACCATTTAGAATAAGGCCAACCAGTGGGAATGCTTTTTTTCGATTCTTTAACGCCAATCCGATAATGGAGAGGATAACACCAATGATATTCAGTCCAAGGCTGGCAAGAATCAAAAGTCCGATAACAATCACATAGAAGTTGTTCAGCATCGCCTCAGGATCGGGATTTTCAAGTATTTCAGCTGCGGCAGATGGTGATAGGGCGAGAACAGCGATGTAAAGGACCAGGGAGAGTATGCCAACGATTAGAGATGCAATACCAGGACCTGAATGTTTGATCTTGGCAGGAGGTGGCTGAAAAGTGCCGTAGGGATTGTTTACTTCTTGAAGTTGGTCGTTATTTGGTACTTGGTTATTATCCATGTAGTCGCTCCTTTATAGATTTACAGTTAACTTTTCCATAATTCAAATTAAAATGCAAGCTGTATCTCTCTATCTGTTTTGTCACAATGTTAAAGGGATGTTCACTAGTAAATGGCGCGCATATTAGGTTAAGATAATTTAGAATACATTTCATTGAGGAGTGAGCATATCAAGTGGCGAAAAAATGGATTGCCATAGGTTCGATTCTAGCGATGCTATCTGTCCTGATTGGCGCCTTTGGTGCACATATTATTGAACCGATTATTGGTGAAGAGCGGCTTACCACGTATGAAACCGGCGTACAGTATCATATGATGCATGCGCTTGGAATTTTGATTATTGCACTTATTGCCAACAGCTTCGGTCCCAAGAAGGCATTAGAATGGGCGGCAAGACTGATGTTTATCGGCATTATACTGTTCTCAGGAAGCTTATATGTGCTGAGCATAACGGGAATCGGTATTTTTGGGGCAATTACACCATTAGGGGGAATTTGCTTCATTACAGGCTGGATTCTTGTTGTCGTGTCCGTATTAAAAAAATAAAAAGTAAGGAACGGTCATTCTCACTAGATGAGATTGGCCGTTCTTGCTTATTCCTAGATATACTTCTCGATCTCGGACGTATGGATGGAGTACACCTGCTTCTCATCCACATGATAAATGCTGACCAGCTTGGATAACGCATCGAAATTGAGAACACGGCACGGAATGCTCTTACCTTTGCCATTCTTCTCACGAATATCGAGCCTGATCAGTCTTCCTTCCTTCATTGCGGTCATAAGCCATTTCTCTGAAGGACAACGGTCCACTTCTTCTCTCTTCATCGTCTCGGATGAAGGGATAAGAGAAGATTTATGAATCGGTTTCATGTTTAGATCGGATACAGCCGTTTGTTTCAAAGCTTGCTCAATTCTTGCTCCCAGCTTCAAACCGGACTGAATTCTGAAATCTGCAATTTGATCTTGTGCATTAAAAATTTCGAGAAGGAATTGCAGTGCAAGGGCATCTGACTTGCTGTGAATCATAATGTCAACGTTAAAAAGAAATTCGGTCTCGTTACTCGTGCCTGCTGACGTCGTGTTTTTCATAATAATATTTACCTCGCACTGCTCTTATAATGGAATAATTATGTACATTGATTCTCTAACTATATCATTAAAACGCAATCGTGAATACTACCATAGACGCATATTTATGCGAAAATCCAGGATTTTTTTATAAGAATAATAGCGAAATGCTAGGTTTTAAGACATGGTTCTTTTGGCATTAACACTATCCGCTCCTGTCCACACCATATAGAAGACCCAAGAATAAACTGTCGAGACGCGTTAAGAGAAGGGGGGTTACACTAATGGTGACGTTGGAGCCTGTTCAAGTTGGAGACCATACCCTTGTTGCAGTTGAAGTAAAGCTGCCCAAGACAACACTGATTACAGTCTCGACTTCCAAAGGATACATTATGTGCGGAGCACTTGATGTGAGCCTGCTGAATGAGCGTTTGGCGGCCCGTAACATTATCGCAGCCCGGGCAGTTGGCGTGAAGACCATTGCTGAACTGCTTGCTGCACCGATGGAATCTGTAACAATTGAAGCTGAAAAATTAGGCATAGTTCCTGGAATGAGTGGGGTAGAAGCGCTGCAAAGAATGCTGTGATCGGAAAGAAAGAGTAAGCTGATGAGTATTATGTGAACATAATGTGAATAGCAGTCCTCTATTTGGACGATGCGAAGCTAATGATGATATTCTTCATTTCTGAGTCGTATCTCTTTATAGGAGACTGCTTTTTTTAATGAATTTATGACATAGCTTCCCCCAAAAAATCAATGAATTCACTAAAATGAATACAATCGTGAATCGCCAAAGATTTCATTTCGTAATTTTGCATAATGGAGAGTCTGCTGGATCATGATATTTTTGTCGGAGTTTGCTTCAGTGGATAAAGCATTTAACTTGTTTCATTAAAATCGTACAAGGGTAACTTAGAACTAGTGGCGAAAGATAAATGTGATCATAAATATACGTTAAAGGATGGGATCATTATGGCTAAATCAACAAATAAAACTGAAAACAAAACAACGATTGAACAGCTGCTGAATCGTGAGGTAGCGAATCTTAATGTATTGTACGTTAAGCTTCATAATTACCACTGGTATGTTAAGGGCTCGAATTTCTTTACGCTTCATACTAAATTTGAAGAGCTGTACAATGCAGTTACTCTTCAAATGGACGAAGTGGCTGAACGACTTCTTACTATTAAAGGAAGTCCGGCAGCAACGATGAAGGAATATCTGGATCTGGCTTCTATTCAAGAGGCATCCGGCGGTGAAGATCCGAAGACCATGGTTCAAAATCTAATTGAGGATTTCGCAACACTATCCGAAGAATATGCAGAAGGTATTGAAGCTGCGGAGGAAGCAGGCGATGGCCCGACAGCAGACATGCTTACCGGCTTCCAAGCAGATCTGGAGAAACATATCTGGATGCTGCGTTCTTACCTGGCATAAAATAGATAACTTCACAATTCTAAAGTCTGGTCGATAAGACCAGACTTTTTCATTGTATGAAGGAACAATAAAGGTCCGATAATTTCTTAGTGAATGGGGGAAAGATCATTTGATTTGCCTCCTTATTTATTATAGAATGCATAAATATTGGACCACTTAAGAAGCACCTCGGGAAGCTGTGTCTATGTAGTTTGTGTGGACAAGGGTATTTTGTTTACGGCGTCTGTAAACTTTCCCACATAAATGACTTGAGAATCATTGAGAATCAGTTTAGAATTATTATAAAGTGACACTTATCGAGTGAAGCTGGAAATCAAGGGGATACCCTATTAAATATACTTCATGATTTCAAGTGGGAAATTCATTTCTATTGGAGGTAAAGGCACATATGGCTACAAATTTCGTCATTGAAGGACTTAAAGCAGAAATAGAAGGAAAAGAAATTTTGAAGGGCATTAACCTCAATATGAATGGTGGAGAAATTCATGCCATCATGGGACCGAATGGTACGGGTAAGAGTACGCTTGCTTCAGCACTGATGGGTCACCCTAAGTATGAAGTAACTGGCGGCTCTGTTACACTGAACGGTGAAGACGTTCTGGAAATGGAAGTGGATGAGCGTGCTCGTGCAGGGATGTTCCTTGCGATGCAATATCCAAGTGAGATTGCAGGTGTAACAAATTCCGACTTCCTGCGCAGTGCAATCAATGCACGCCGTGAGGAAGGCAACGAGATTTCTCTGATCAAGTTCATCCGCCAAATGGAAGGTAAGATGAAAGATCTTGAGATGAACCCTGAGTTTGCACATCGTTACCTTAATGAAGGCTTCTCCGGTGGTGAGAAGAAGCGTAATGAGATTCTTCAAATGATGATGCTTGATCCGAAGCTCGTTATTTTGGATGAAATTGACTCCGGTCTTGATATCGATGCTCTTCGTATCGTTGCAGAAGGTGTCAATGCAATGAAGAGTGAGGATCGTGGCTTCTTGATTATCACTCACTACCAACGTTTGCTGAACTACATCAAGCCAGACTATGTACACGTTATGATGCAAGGACGCATCGTTAAATCCGGTGGTCCTGAGCTTGCAGAACGTCTTGAAGCAGAAGGTTACGACTGGATTAAGGCAGAACTGGGAATTGAAGACGAAACTGTTGGCCAAGAAGCGTAAAGAATAAGCGGAGGAGGATATCTTAAATGACAACACAAACCATTCTTCCGGTTGATTCCGAAGCGCTTCGCGCGTTATCCGAAGGCAGAAATGAGCCGGCATGGCTTTCTGAAGGGCGCCAAGCGGCACTTGATCTTGCGGGCAGCCTTGCGCTTCCAAAACTGGAAAAAACAAAAATTGAACGCTGGAATCTATCCGCGTACGGACAATACAAAGCAAGCAATGCGATTTCGTTGAATGAAGCACCTGAAGAAATCGCAGACCTCATCAAAGATGAGCAAGATGGAACTTTGCTGATTCAACGGGGCTCCAGCGTCGTGTACAGCAATCTTTCGAAAGAGCTTGCTGATCAAGGGGTAATTTTCACAGATCTCGAAACCGCAGTTCGTGAACATGAAGATCTTGTTAAGAGTCATCTTCACACGGCAGTTAAATCTGACGAACATCAGCTGGCTGCACTGCATTCAGCGATCTGGAACGGCGGCGTATTCCTCTATGTGCCTCGTAATGTGGTGATTGAGAAGCCGGTTCAAGCTATTTTGCTCGCTGAAGATGGAACGGCAACATTTGCACCTCATGTGCTCATTATTGCGGACACAAACAGCTCTGTCGTATACGTAGACAACTATGTATCAGGCAATCTCGAAGCACCTGTCTTCCATAATGGGGTAGCTGAAGTGTTTGTTAAACCAGGTGCGAAGGTTCGTTTTGCTACCGTTCACCAATTCGGAGATCAAGTAACAGACATTACTTATCGCCGCGCAGTAGTTGAGAACGATGGTACAATTGAATGGATCGTTGGTGAAATGAACACAGGTAATACAGCAAGTGATACCCTTTCTATTCTCAAAGGCAATGGATCGAATTCGGATCAGAAGACAATTGCTGTAGGTGCAGGCTCTCAGAAGCTGAACTATACGACACAAGCGAAGCATTTTGGCAAGAGCTCTGCAAGCCAGATGATTACACGTGCGGTTATGCGTGAAGAAGCATCTGCGATCATTAACGGAATTACCAAAATCGAGCATGGTGCAACAAAAGCAGATGGTCAGCAAACGGAACGTGTTCTAATGCTGAGTCCTAAAGCACGCGGAGACGCGAACCCGATTCTTCTGATTGATGAGGATGATGTAACAGCAGGTCACGCCGCATCTGTTGGTCAAGTGAACCAAGAGCAAATCTACTATCTGATGTCACGCGGTATTTCCCGTGAGAATGCAGAAAGATTGATCATCTATGGTTTCCTTGCTCCTGTCGTATCCGACATTCCGCTTGAAGAATTGCGGGTGCAGCTGCAATCCCTTGTTGAAAGGAAGCTGGGACAATGAACGCTCAGGCGATTCGTGAACAGTTCCCCATCCTCCATCAGGAAATTAACGGACATCCATTAGTTTATCTAGATAATGCGGCAACTTCCCACAAACCTCGCGTAGTGCTTGATGCGATCAAGCGCTACTACGAGTGGGAGAATTCCAACGTTCACCGTGGAGTTCACACACTTGGAAGTCGTGCAACGGATGCATATGAAGGTGCTCGTGAGAAGGTAGCTAAATTTATAAATGCTAAACGTACGCAAGAGATTATATTTACTAGAGGTACAACAACGGCGCTCAACATTGTTGCTTCCTCCTATGGTCCTTCCGTACTGAACGAAGGCGACGAAATTGTGATCACTCCCATGGAGCATCACAGCAACTTGATCCCTTGGCAGCAGCTTGCCAAAAGAACGGGTGCTGTGCTGAAATATATTCCTCTTCAGCCAGATGGCAATATTGATCTGGCAGATGTGGAAAAAACGATCACTTCGAACACGAAAATTGTCTCTATGGCTTATGTTTCTAACGTTCTCGGAGTCATTAACCCAATTAAGGAAGTTGCTGAAATTGCGCATCGCAATGGTGCAGTTATGGTTGTTGATGGCGCACAGAGCACCCCTCATATGAAGGTTGATGTGCAAGATCTTGACTGTGATTTTTACGCCTTATCCGGACATAAAATGTGCGGACCGACCGGAATCGGTGCACTGTATGGCAAGAAGGCGCTGCTTGAGTCCATGGAGCCGGTCGAATTTGGCGGCGAGATGATCGATGATGTTGGCTTGTATGAGTCTACATGGAAGGAGCTTCCTTGGAAGTTTGAAGGCGGAACTCCAATTATTGCAGGTGCGGTTGGCCTTGGCGCAGCGATTGATTTTCTGACAGAGATTGGAATGGATGAAATCGCACAGCATGAGAGCAAGCTGTCACATTATGCAATGAGCCGTATATCTGAAATCGATGGCATTCAGGTGTATGGACCTAAGAAACGTCATGTAGGTCTCGTAACCTTTAATCTCGATGGTGTACACCCGCATGATGTAGCAACCGTGCTTGATGCAAGCGGAGTAGCTATTCGAGCAGGTCACCATTGCTGTCAGCCGCTGATGCGCTGGCTTGAAGTCGGATCTACAGCAAGAGCGAGCTTTTATTTATACAATACAGAGCAGGACGTAGACCGTCTTGTGAGCGCCTTAATCCAGACAAAGGAGTATTTTGGTGATGCAACTTGATGATCTGTATCGGCGCGTAATTATGGACCACTATAAAAATCCGCGGAATCGGGGCAGTTTTGAAGACAACTCGGTAACAGTTGATTTGAACAACCCGACCTGCGGTGACCGGATATCCCTGCAGCTAAAAGTTAAAGATGGAATTGTCGAGGATGCGAAGTATACCGGTGACGGCTGCTCCATCAGCATGTCCTCGGCCTCCATGATGACTGAAGCGGTTAAAGGGAAGACTATGGATGAAGCTTTGAACCTGGCAGATCGTTTCTCCGCCTTGATGCAAGGAGAGGAACCAGAATTTGACGAATATGAAGATATAGAAGCCCTATCCGGTGTAAATAAGTTCCCTGCGCGCATCAAATGCGCGACACTTGCTTGGAATGCGCTGCGCAAAGGGATAGATGAGGATCACAAACCACAATAACGATAGGGAGGTAGACCCACATGGCAAAAAAAGCGCCAGAAATGGAAGAGTATAAATATGGTTTCCGGGATGAGCATAAGTCCATTTTCCAAACAGGTAAAGGTCTGACGGAAGAGGTTGTAAGAGAAATCTCCCGTATTAAGGAAGAGCCTGAATGGATGCTCGAATTCCGTCTGAAATCCTTGAAACAGTTTGAGAAGATGCCTATGCCTCGTTGGGGCGGTGATCTCGACGGGCTTGATTTTAACGATATTCAGTACTACGTAAGACCTTCGGAGAAGCAGGGTAAGACATGGGAAGAGGTTCCTGCAGAAATCAAGGAAACCTTCGACAAACTGGGTATTCCAGAAGCAGAGCAAAAGTTCCTGGCAGGGGTATCTGCTCAATATGAATCTGAGGTTGTATACCACAACATGCAGAAGGATCTTGAGGATCAAGGCGTTATCTTCATGGATACTGATACAGCGCTGAAGGAGCATCCAGAGATTCTCAAGGAGTACTTCGCAACCGTGATTCCTCCGGCAGATAACAAGTTTGCTGCTCTGAACAGTGCTGTATGGTCAGGCGGAAGCTTCATCTACGTGCCAAAAGGCGTGAAGTGTGAAATTCCACTGCAGGCTTACTTCCGGATTAACTCTGAGAATATGGGTCAATTTGAGCGTACCCTGATTATTGCTGACGAAGACAGCTTTGTACACTACGTAGAAGGATGTACGGCTCCAATTTACAGCACAAACTCTCTGCATAGTGCGGTTGTTGAGATTATCGCTAAGAAAAATGCACGTGTACGTTATACGACGATTCAGAACTGGGCTCCGAACATCTATAATCTCGTTACCAAACGTGCAGTTGCAGAAGAAAATGCAACCATGGAATGGGTTGATGGTAACATCGGTTCCAAGCTGACCATGAAGTATCCTGCAGTTATTCTTAAAGGACGCGGCGCAAAAGGCTCTGTACTTTCGATTGCTGTAGCCGGTAAAGATCAGCATCAGGATGCAGGTGCAAAGATGATTCACCTTGCACCAGATACAACTTCAACGATTGTATCCAAATCAATTAGTAAGCATGGCGGTAAAGTAACGTACCGTGGTCTGGCTTCCTTCGGACGCAATGCAGAAGGTGCTAAATCGAACATCAAGTGTGATACATTGATCTTGGATAACGAGTCTACTTCGGATACGATTCCTTACAATGAGATCATGAACGATAACATCACGCTTGAGCATGAAGCTACCGTCTCTAAGGTATCTGAGGATCAGCTCTTCTACTTGATGAGCCGCGGTCTCTCGGAAGACGAAGCAACACAGATGATCATTATGGGCTTCATTGAGCCGTTCACAAAAGAACTTCCAATGGAATATGCGGTGGAGATGAATCGTCTCATCAAATTCGAAATGGAAGGCTCGATCGGTTAAGCAGAGCTGTTTAACATTGAATAATATATAATACGTGTCCTGGCCTCTTATGGCTGGGCACGTATTTTTTTGTTCACAATGTGAGGAAGCAGCTGATTCATTTATGTTTATAAGATGAGATATACCTTTAGACCAAAGGAAATCAGGCTATAAAAAAATAGAGGCCACCCGTATAGGAGAGACCTCTATTTCCATAAATGTTCTTCAATTGATGTTCTAAGGAAGTATGTACTAGACGGTTCTTTTTAAGTAGTTCTAGCTGAAATAAACGATTAAGACTTATGATGTAACGTATGTTCTAGATATAAATTTCTACGATAGCAATATCTCGTTGTTTTGCCAAATCCACAAAGCCTTGTCCACAACGGACGAGCGGGCGGAAATGATCATTCGGATTATTCATTACAATCGTACCTGTATCTCCTGAAGTCAGTAGTACCTGCTTGCCAATAAAGTTAGGCAGGAGATGCTTGATAAAGCTCTGCGTCACTTTGGCATTGAGCTGTCCGAAGCTGAGTCCGTATAGCTCACATAACACAGATATGTATTCTTGCTTGGATTGATACACACGATGAGTCGTCATAGCACTGTACACATCTGCCACGGCCGCGATTCGGGAATAAGGATGAATATCATCTTTGCGTAAACCGTAAGGGTAACCGCTGCCATCTTCACGTTCATGATGCTGCAAAGCAGGGATCGCGAGTGTTTCATTACCGGTGGACTCTAATATAATGTCATATCCCTGTTTAGCGTGCTTTTTCATCACGCGGAATTCCTCTGGGCTTAGCTTCCCAGGCTTATGAAGCAGCTTCTCAGGCACCATAGATTTCCCTATATCAATGAGGTAACCTGCTTTGGAGATGGTGTAGCAGTCTTCCGGGGAATAACCGAGCCATGAAGCCATATAGTATGTAAGAATGCCTACCTGAACGGAATGGTTGTAAGTATACTCATCATCACGATCAAGCAGCAGGAGAAGAGAAACGACATCCTTCTGCTCAACAAGCTGTTCAGCCATTGGCTTAAGCAGATCATCGACCTCAGTTATGGAGAAGCGGCCTGTTGTGGTAGCTTCCTTGAAGATCGAGGCAGTTCCCATCATGGTAGTGTCAAACATAGGAACAAGCTTAAGCAGTGATTCCCCCGGGGATGATCGGAAGACAGGCGCAGTCTGGGTGGCGGGCTCTGAAATGTCTACATAATCAATACCGTGCATCATCAGTTTATCGATGTCTGAATCATCAAGTAAGGATCCTGCTGACATCAGCTGCACTCCAGAAGGATTAAAAGTATCCGATTGAAGCAATAAACCAGGCTTTAAGTCGGTGACATGTAATCTCAAGACAATTAACCACCTTTAAGTGTAAAGTTTTTAAATTTATCATATCAAGAAAAAAATGGACAGACAACGACTAGTTTTAAATATTAGTCATTTTAATGGGTCCCAGGGCCCGGTTTGATGTCCTTTCCATTCTGATCCGTCCTCCCAGATCTCCTTCTTCCAAATGGGGACAATCTGTTTCAGCCTCTCAATAGCGTACCGGCTCGCTTCATAGGCATTGGCACGATGGGGGGAAGAAACGGCAATCACAACACTTGTCTCGGCAATATCCACTTTGCCTAAGCGATGGGATATCGCACATTGTGTGCCAGGCCACTTCTCATTAATTTCATCGCCAATTGTCTTCATGGTAGATAATGCCATCGGTATGTAAGCTTCATACTCAAGATGAACAGTGCGCTGATCACCGGTCATTTCTCTTGTTGTTCCTATAAAGGTTAAGGTTGCTCCATGGTTGGCTGTGATGACTTTGGCCGAAGTCTCCTCTACCGATAGTGAGGCATATCCAATAGAGTATAGTCCATCATCCGTGCTGTGGATTTGCTGAACGGAATCTGCTGAATGCGTGGGCTCTTCACCACCGGAAACAGGGGGGATCAGCGCCACTTCGTCTCCTTCGTTGATCATCACATGACCTGGCGCATAGTCCATATTTATAGCGATTAATGAGGAGTGGATGAGTGAGGAGGCTTCAGGATACGCCTCTGCAAGCTGCATTTTCAAATCGTTTACTGTGACTGCGTGATCTATATTCAATTCAATGCTTGCTTGTCCAATTCTCTCTGCGACACCAGCGAATAATAATATGGATAGTTTCATATGATTTCACCTCGAACGATGTATTGATAAACCCTTTTAATATATCATATCCTTTCTGAAAATGTTATTCTTATCTTTTAGGTAGATCTTATGGACCAGATTAAGCAAAATGACGAGACTTTAGCGCATCAATCTATGGCTATTAAGTATCCGGAGGAGGAATACAGAGATGACGAACCATAAGTCTAAACAAACCCTGACCATTCTTCATACGAATGATATTCACAGCCATTTTAATAAAATGGGTTCCATCGCTGCAATGATCCAAAGGGAGAAGGAGCAGGCTGGACCCGGAGAAGAAATTCTGGTGTTGGATATTGGAGATCACATGGACCGGATGGCAGTCGAGACCGAAGGATCCATGGGCGGGGCCAATGTAGATGTCCTAAACTTAACGGGCTATGATGCAATTACGATTGGTAATAATGAGGGATTAACATTTACACCGGATATTCTAGATCAGGCCTATGCAGGGCTATTATGCAAGGTTGTTTGTGGCAATCTGATTGATGAACGTTCAGGACAGCCTCCGGTTTGGATGGAGCCATCGACTATTCTGACAAAGGGCGACATAAGAATAGGTATATTGGGTTCTACCGCACCGTTTAGCGCGTTTTATGAACTGCTTGGTATGAAGGTGCTTAATCCAGTCGAAACGTTAAAGACTCAGGTAACAAAAATAAGAGAACAGGCTGATATTGTTATTCTGTTATCACATTTGGGACTTACAACCGATCAGAGAATCGCTGAACAGATCGATGGAATTGATATGATATTGGGAGGCCATACGCATCACGTATTGGAGGAGCCGCTGGAAATAAACCAGACGATCATATGCGGTGCAGGTAAATATGGTCAATACCTCGGAAAAATAACCGTTGAACGATCCAGTGAGGAAGAACATTTTAAGCTGGTTTCAGGTGAATGCCTGCCTGTGGATGACAATCTTCTGCATGAAAATGTGGCGGCTGCTATTATTACACATCGGGAACAGGCCGAAAATAAATTAGGTAGAACCATTGCTGTGACGGACCGTACACTCGCCATTCATTGGGACAGAGAATCGTCATTTGGTAATTTGTTAGCTCAGGCAGTCCGGCAATTTACGGGTACAGATCTGGCGGTTGTTAATGCAGGTCAGCTGCTTGGTGATTTGGAGGAAGGGAATATAACGGAGGGGATGCTGCATGCTTTATGCCCTTCTCCGATTAATGCATGCACCATTCTGTTAAAAGGCGCTGACCTTCGTACAGCTATGGAGGAGAGCTTAATCCCAGAGTACAGGGACCTCGTATTTAAAGGCTTTGGATTTAGAGGTTATCAGCTGGGAGTCCTGTGCATTGATGGTGCTGAGATACACTACGATCCGACTAGACCTCCATATGAACGAATTACCAAGCTGAATATAGGAGAAGTTCCTCTGCATGATGAGCAGTTATATCGAGTGGGGACACTGGATATGTTTACGTTCAATGTGGGATATCAGAGCCTATCGCTCGGTTCAGAGACAGCGTATCGTTTACCAGAGTTTATTCGTGATTTGATTGCTATGGAGCTCAAAAGACCGAATTCGCTTGATGAATGTCTGAGACAGAGATGGATTCTTGACTAAGAAAAATGAAATGCGCTAATAGCATCTGATTTAGGCAGGAGAGATCAATTTTGCGTTTGATACCCATTCATATGCTGCAGCCGGGTATGAGGCTGGGCAAAAGAATATATAATGACGAAGGAATTATTTTGCTAGGCGAACAGGTTGAATTGACCGCCAATCTGATTACTCGTTTAGGTCAATTAGGTTTAAGCTATGTGTATATTCATGATCCGAATACGGACGATATTGAATTTCCGGAATTATTACGTGAAGAAACCCGTATACAGGCCATGAAAGAGATCAAAACACAATTTTCTAAGCTGTCTTCCAGTGGGTCGATGCGGGGCTATTATCCTCATCTCGGCAAAGTATTCGTAGGACTCATGGAGAAGATACTTGAAGATATCAGCTCTCGTCAAGATGTAATGATTATGCTCACTGGAATGCAGTCCATGGACCATGCTTTATACGAGCATTCTTTGAATGTATGTATCTATTCCTTAGTGTTAGGCAAGGCGCTTCGTTATGATAACAAGAAATTGATGGAGTTAGGGCTCGGTGCTTTGCTTCACGATATTGGGAAAACCCAGATTCCTGCGCATATTCTGCAGAAGCCGGGTAAACTCACCAAAGAAGAATATGATATTGTAAAGAATCATACCGTTTACGGATTTAAGCTGCTCAAGGATGAGCCTGGAATCCCGCTTATATCTGCCCACTGTGCTTTACAGCATCATGAACGAATGGATGGAAGGGGATACCCACAGGGCTTGTCCGGGCCCGATATTCACGATTATGGTAAACTGATCGCATTAACTGATTCTTATGATGCAATGACGACTAACCGAATCTATCAGAATGCTCTGCTGCCTCATCAAGCAGTTGAAATGCTTTTTGCAGGATCGGGTACGCAGTATGATCAAAAAATGTTAGAATTGTTTCGGGACTATGCTGCGATATATCCCGTAGGTTTGACTGTTCAGTTATCTACAGGAGAGACGGCTGTCATTGTACGATTGCATCCGGAAGCTCCGCAGAGACCGGTAGTTCGAATCATTATGGATCAGGAAGGCAACACATTAACAGCTCCCTATGAACTGGATTTGTTTCATCGTTTATCGGTGATGATTACAGGAGTGATGGGGGAGTCTTCCTCGGTATTATCCATCGCTGAACAGCCGCAGTTTACATAATGTAGTGTAGTTTAGTAGGACAGCATAGTTCAATTTAGGAAATAAGGTGAAATAAATGACTTTAATGAATCATGAAATGAAGAATATTCGTGCGCTTTCTCCGGCATATGATCCCTGGGATCCGATCATGTCGTTAAGAAAATATGGCAAGCATGTGCTCACCAGCGTTGAAATGACCGTCACTCATCTATGCAACATGCGCTGCGAGCATTGTGCTGTCGGTGAGATGCTGGTTATGAAGGAAGCTCCCTCCATTCCTGTATCTCAAATGATTGAGGCATTGGATCAGGTGGAGCACCTGGAAACGATTAGCCTGACGGGCGGGGAACCGAGCTTCTTGGAGAAAACGGTGGATGAAATGATTCTTCCTCTGCTCAAGTATGCCAAAGCGCGTGGTATCCGCTCACAGATCAACTCGAATTTGACGATGGATATTAGCCGATATGAGAAGCTGCTGCCTTACCTGGATGTTATGCATATTTCATTTAATTATTTGAATGCCTCTGATTTTCATGAGGTAGGATTTGCCAACAGTAATCGACCGGTCAGTTATAATACGGCAGCCAAAATGTATGATCGCATGATGGAAAACTCCTTGAAGCTAAGCGAGCAGGGAATGTTTATTTCCGCAGAATCAATGATTAATTATCGCACACATCAGAAGCTTGGAGAGATTCACAAGCTCATAGGCCAGATGGGAGCAAGAAGGCATGAAGTTCATCCCATGTATGCTTCAAACTTTGCTGCGGCACTGCCTGTCTTGTCACTGGATGATATGCGTAATGCGATCCATGGACTGCTGGACGTGAGAGATCAGGAGATGTGGATGCTCTTCGGAACACTGCCGTTCTATGCTTGCAATGGGGGAGATGAGGATCGTAAGCTCATTTCCCGTCTATACAAAGAGCCGAATGTAACGATAAGAAATGACCCGGATGGCCGCAATCGGGTGAATGTGAACATGTTTACCGGCAACGTATATGTAACCGATTTTGCGGATATTCCGGAATTCGGAAATATCAAGAATGAGCGACTGGATGATATTTTTGCGGAATGGACCTCGAATCATCCTTTGAATCAGACCGTTAATTGCTTCTGCGATGCAGCAAGCTGCTGTGGGCCGAATCTGCTCGTACGAGATATGTATTACAAAGATATTGATTTTAAGACACGTAAGGCTTTTCCTAATATCATCGGATAGATAGTTTGTATAAAAAGGGCTGCCACACCCATGAGGTGAGGCAGCCCTTTATTTGTTATTTGCGCTGTGCTGTTGCATTGCGGATCATTTTAATAATCTCCATCAGAATAACAGCGGCCAGCGCTAAGCCAGCGGCGATAAAGAACTCATTCCAGCCAAATGATTCTGGAATAGAGAAGATCCCTCGCACCCCTGGAATCAAGGTGACAGCGTACAGCACGAAGCATACAGCTACAGCACCAAGGACATATTTGTTCGAGAACAGCCCGACTTGAAAAATCGTCTGCTGTGTTGAGCGTGCAGCGAACGTTTGCAGGGTGCGGGCCAGGATTAAGGTTGTAAAGGCCATTGCAACGCTCATTTCTGGTGAATGGGATAGACCAATATACTGTGATGTGATAACGGCGATCCCGATGAGAATTCCGCGTGTGAGTACCGCGCTAAGTGTTCCTCCAGCAAAAATCCCTTCATTAATGTCTCTCGGCTTACGAGACATCACGTTTGGCTCCGGCTTTTCCATACCAAGCGCAATGGCAGGAAGTGAGTCATTGGCCAGGTTAATGAATAGAAGCTGTATTGCTGTAAAAGGATTGATCCAGTCAACGATGAGCGCAAACAGGATGGCAATGATTGCCCCCAGATTTCCTGCAAATAAATAGGCGATCGCTTTTTTAATATTATCAAACACGGTTCTGCCGACACCGACGGCCTTAACAATCGACACGAAGTTGTCGTCCGTTAGAATCATCGCCGCGGAATCCTTGGCTACATCCGTTCCGCTTCCCATGGCAACCCCGATATCGGCTTGCTTCAGGGCGGGGGCATCGTTAACGCCGTCCCCAGTCATAGCAGCGATATTTCCTTTTTTCTGCCAAGCACGTACAATTCTTATCTTGTTCTCAGGCGATACGCGGGCATAGACCGATATATTCTCAAGCTTCTGATCCAGCTCTTCCTCAGACATCGCGTCCAGCTCTTGTCCTGTTACGGCAATATCATGGTCATCCATCAGACCAATATCACGCCCAATGGCCTGAGCAGTCGTCTTGTGGTCGCCTGTGATCATCACCGTGCGTATGCCGGCCTTCTTCGATTCAATAATTGAATCATACACTTCCTCACGCGGTGGGTCGATCATGGCGGTCAGACCAACCAGGGTAAGATCATTCTCATCCTCGACACCAAGCTCACTTTTATCACTCGGTATTGTTTTATAAGCATAAGCTAACACTCGAAGTGCTCTTTCAGAGAAATTCTCATTCGCTTCCTTGAACTGAGCGAGCAGCTCGTCTGTGAGTGGTACCTGCTCTCCCTTCATAAATACATGCTTACAACGGCTGAATAACACATCAGGACCGCCTTTAGTTAATATTGCTTTTTGACCAGAAAAGGTATGGATGGTAGACATCAGCTTTCGATCGGAATCGAAAGGAATCTCTGCTTCTCTTGGAAATTGATCGCGAATTTCACGATAATGCTTGTTCTTGCTGTTACTGAACGCAATGAGTGCAATCTCGGTCGGATCACCAAGCTCCTTACCTTCCTCATTAATATGAGAATCGTTGCACAATACCGCAATATGAAGAAGCCGGCGTTCTGCATCGTTCCATTCCTGCGGGTTATCAGGAAATTCTTCCTTAGCTCCTTCGGGCAGGAAGTAATCAACAACGGTCATTCGATTCTGTGTTAGTGTACCTGTCTTATCTGTACATATGACACTCGCAGAGCCCAGAGATTCTACCGCCGGCAATTTGCGGATAATGGCGTGCTGCTTTGCCATTTTGTTGGTTCCCACAGAGAGTACGATCGTCACAATAGAAGAGAGGGCTTCGGGAATCGCAGCAACCGCTACGGCAACAGCAAACATTAGCGCGTTCAGGATAGAGCTCGTAACATCTCCTGTATCATCCGACAGCCAGATTCGCCCAGCCTCTACACCGAATATAATGATCGAGAGGATGAGAATAAACACACCCAGCTTTTTACTGAATTTATCAAGCTTGCGCTGAAGTGGTGTTTGCTTCATCTCCGCCGTTTCAATGAGTCCGGCGATCTTACCAATCTCTGTATTACCAGCAGTTGCGGTTACGACAACCGTTCCCCGTCCATACACGGTCAGTGCACCGCTGAATACCATATTACGCCGATCCCCGAGAGCTGCATCTCCTTCGATCGGTTCTGTATGCTTCTCCACGGCTTCTGATTCGCCTGTCAACATGCCCTCATTAACTTTAAGGCTGCCGGATTCGATAATACGTCCATCTGCAGGCACGTAGTCACCTGCTTCCAGTATGACGATATCGCCTGGTACAAGCTCCCTTGCCGGAATGGTCACTCGTGCTCCTGCACGAATGACCTTAGCCTCTGGAGCAGATAAATTACGAAGCGCATCAAGAGAGCTCTCAGCCTTTCGAGTCTGAACGACACTGACGATGGCATTAAGAATTAGTACTAGGAATATAATGAGTGATTCAATGAATTGTCCAAGAATCAGCTGTACAATCGCTGCAATCAGCAGGACGATCACCATAGGATCTTTGAAGTTTTCAAGAAACAGCTTCCAAATAGGATCTCGATCCTTTGCTTTCAGTTCGTTGTATCCTGTTGTTTCAATTCGCTTCTGAGCTTCTTCCTTCGAGAGGCCCTCTAGGCTGCTGTTTACTTCACGCAGAACTTCCTCTTTATCTATTTGGTAGTATTTCAAGCGTTAAGACTCCTTTCCATTCTCCTATTTAAGTATTTGCTCTGCTCCTACAGCCCGCATATGTATGTGGAACCTAGAACGATAAGAGAGCTTGACAGTATAATTTCTCCCTTTTCTCCTTTCCTTATCCTTCGCCAATATATATACCCTTTTTTCCTCAAGATGAAAGATCACAAAAAAGTATAGTACGATGGTCCGGAACACAGAATAAACGGGAGCAAGACCGAAAATTTACATTTGAAAGGTTTACATGTGGGAGAAGGAATGCTTATCATAGACAGGTGGACTAACGACTATACCATTCGTTAATAGCAAACTTATATTAAATAGAATAGGGGATGCGGACTTGTGGAAAAAAGGATCATACTGAATAAACCGGAGGCAATGATTTTTGATATGGACGGAACACTGTTTCAAACGGAATCACTGCTTGTTCCTGTGTACCATAAAATGTTTGATATTTTAAGAGAAGAAGGACATCACGAAGGAGCGACACCACCCGAAGAGCTTATTCTCGGCAGTCTGGGCATGCTGCTGCCTGATATATGGAAGCGGGTAATACCTAATTCAACTGAGGCAGCGAAGCTGCGTGCCGATGAACTATTGCTGCAGCTGGAGCTGGAGGGATTAGAACAGGGGATAGGGGTGCTCTATCCTGGGGTTGTTGATACGCTCAAGGCTCTGCATGACTACGGTGTGAAGCTGTATGTTGCAAGCAACGGGCTGGAGCATTATGTAAAGGGTGTCGCCAAAGCTTATGGTATTGCACATCTATTTGATGATCTGTATAGTGCGGGAGAGTATGCAACAGCATCTAAGGTTGATCTGGTCAAGCTATTGTTAGATAAACACAATATTCGTTCGGCATGGATGGTAGGAGACCGATCCTCTGATGTGGAAGCAGGCGTGGAGAATGGACAGACTGTGATTGGCTGTGCTTATGCGGGGTTTGGACGTGAGGATGAATTGAAGGGATCAAGTGCGCTTCTGAATGATTTTACAGAATTATTGACCTTGTATAAACAAGCTGAATAATAAGAGCCAGCTGCTTACAGAAATGAGTAAACCGCATTGAAATTCCCTTTGTAAGTTGTCAATTGCTTTCAATCTTTCAAAGGGAATGACGTATATGCGGTTTGTTGTCTCATGTAATAAAAGGTGAAGCCTGGGTCAATTATGAGCTCCTCTGCTTATACAGCCATAGAGAGTACTCCAGCGGTTTCACAATCGCTTGCTTATAAACCTCAGTCTGGCCGATTTGTGAAAATACTTCCCTGGCCGGCTTCGGATTTACCTCAATCAGATATATATCGCCGTTTTTGTCGATAGCAATATCGAGTGCCAGCTCACATAATGCACCATAAGTGGCTTCTAAATATTTTGCAACATCGACTCCAAAGTTCTCGACAGCGGCACGAACCTCTACTCTCTTATCCGAATCGGTAATCCACTGCGATAAGAGTTCGTTCATTTCTATCGCTGTTCCCCCGCCATGAAGATTGGAAGTGACGCTCTTATGGCCTCCGATCCGACCAGCGCAGCCAGTGAATTCCCATATCCCGTCTTGATTTTTCTGAACCAGCATCCTGTAATCATGCACCCGACCACTGGACAGCTGGAGCTGAACCCCTTCCTGGATAATATAGCGGCTCTTGACTTCCCAATTCTTCAGCAGCTTAGGCAGCAGCGAATAGTGCATCTGTCTTGGCTCCAGAATCTGTCGTTGATGATTTCTGCCTTGAACGAGCAGGAGGCCGTCTTTGTTTAATCGTTCTATTCTGAGAATGCCCCGGCCCCCAGTTCCGTTAATCGGTTTAATATATAGCAGGCTGTGTTTCTTGAGCATGCTCTTCAGTTCAGCATCACTGCTGTACAATTTGGTGTCCAGCAGGTAGGGTCTGAATCGCTGCTTCTTGTGCAGAACCTGATGTATAGTCCACTTATTGCGCAAGGGCCGGTTCAAGAAGAGGAGATGAGCATACTTTTGCCTGAACAGTTTAAGCTCTTGGAAACGGGCACTTCGCTGGATTCTGCACCGATCAAATATCATGTCAGGGAACTTTCTCCATTGTCGAGCCCATCGTTTATGCTCTGTCTCATAAATCAGGGCATGAATCATTTCTTTAGAGGGATGGACATCGGATGGAGTGAATACATATATATCAAGCCCGAGCCGTTCGCCTTCCGAAATCATTCGTTCGTATATTTTCTTTTCTTCAAGTTGCTTTTTGTCGTTGAGGTACAGTGTCAGTATGCCTAAGACAGGTGACGGCATAGAATGATCACCTTCTTTGATAGTAAAATTTGGATGTTTTATCCATTTTGCTTTGCTAGGTGCGTACAGTATTGGATTAACCGTTCAAGCGATCTTTTGCGTATGGCAGGTTCATCGAATTTCATTGGCTTGGAATTGGCTTCAAAGAACCATATGCCCCCGTCCTGGTCAATGCCAAGATCCATCGACATTTCACCCAAGGCGTGACCCGATGATTTCTCAATTTGTCTGGCTATTTCCAAGGCGGTGCTTTTTACATCGTTGAGAATGTTGCTGGCCAGCTGTGTGTCAAATACGCTGCTGAGAAGCAGGATTGGATCTTCAATCGTACCACCGCGCGGCACGTGAGTCGTGATGCTTCTGCGGCCGGCAAGGCGAGCTCCTACACCGGTCATGCGCCACTGACCATTTGCATTTTTTTGCACGAGAACCCGAAGATCAAAGGGACGCCCTCCAAAAGCGGCCAGTTCAATGCCCTGTTGGATAATATATTCGTTTTGTTTTATGTTTCGTTTAATTCTCTTCCATAACGACTCTAGATTAGTGGATTTATAGGTTGTGCTCTTGGAATGATCCTGAATCTTGAGCTTATAGGGAAGCTTATCTTCTTCACAATATTGAAGAGTCATTATCCCTTTACCGGCCTTTCCGCTTTCTGGCTTAAGATACACAGATGGGTATGTTTTAAGAATGCTGCTAATTACAGAGGACGATTTGAGCTTTTGAGTATGGGGGATATATGATTTCGTTGACTTCGCTTTACTCAGCCATTCAAACAATTCCCATTTGTTGAAAAAGTAAGGATTATACAGCTTGATCTTGGGATGAGCGATACATTCCTTAATTTTTTTTTGCACTAGCGGCCGGCTTTCATCTTCGCGAAGAGGAATCCGATTGTAAACAATGTTGGGCGGGGGGTATCTGCCTTGGAGCCATTGCTTCCGCTCTGTACTGTATTTGTATCCTTTAATGAAGTCGGCAGACAGTTTCAGATCGCGAACCGTAACGACGTAGACCTGACAGCCTAATTGTTCGCCAGTTTTAATAATATCTTTAAAATTTTTGTGATTCCCTCGGAATTTTCTCTTTCTATCATAGACAGTTAATATGGCGATCGTTGGCTTTACGTTTTTTTTGCCTCCAATTAAGAACTTTCCTTCTTCCGGAATTTGCTCAGATACATGCAGTGCGCCAGGATATGCTCCACCGAAGCTTTCCCTTCTGTGCGGAGGGAAGGGTGACGAAAAATGGATCTGCCCGGTTTGGCGTTCGCTTCGAACATCCATACTTGTGCCTCCTGATCAATACCGAGATCAAAACCGATTTCACCGAGAAGATGTTTATGATGAAACTCGATAGCCTCAGCTAATTTAATCGCTGTGTTTTTAGATTTTTGCAGGATTTCTTGTGCTCGGTCACCAAAGGTTTTGCTAAGAGCGTGTTCTGGTGTCATTAGGGAGCCGCCGTTCTTAATATGAGTGGTAATGGAGCCCTTGCCGGCTTTTTTGGCACCAATTCCGACAACAACCCACTCGTTATTTCCGTTCTTATGCATGTGAAAACGAAAATCTATGGGGCAGCCATCGATTTCAATCAACCGAATCCCTTGCTGAACAACATAATCCTTCGTTCTGGACCCGAGTCTGGCCTGAAGCATAGTTGCAAGCTTCTTGAACGAAGTAAATCGGAGAAGAACATTGCCGCCTGGCTTTCTGAACCTGGCGTAATAACCTCTCTTAGGCAAGTAGGTCAGACGAAAAATACCTTGACCGAGACTTCCTGCCGAAGGCTTATAATATACAAATTGATGTCGGTCCAGCATTTCCTTGATCATTTCCATGCTTGGATTCATATGCGACTCTGGTACATAGATGTTGACCGTCTGATCATCCTCCAGCAATCGATAGATATCGGATTTGTTAAAGAAGCTCCAGTTGAAGAAAGGAATGTTCTTCCGTTCAAAACGATCGCGAAGCTGATTGGTCGATTGGGAGAAGTCGGATCTCCTGCTAGGCAGTCTGTTATACACGACGTCAGGAAGCGGTACGTATCTTCTGGAGAATCCACCGCTGCTATTCAGGAAATAACCATAGATTCGTTCATTTCCCCAATCGATATCTTTCGGTGTAAATCCGAATGTATAAGAATTTTGATTACCATGTGTAAGCAATTGTTTTATAAACCCTGTTCGTGAGCCGAACGGTTGTGATGCCGAATTCGGTCCGTCAGACAGAATGCCGATCAGCGGACCAAGCTGAACTTCATCCCCCTCGACACCTTTGATAAGAATATTGCCTGAATTCGGAATTTGAATAGCGTTGCGGACGCTGCTTGATAGATAGATGTGTTTTCCGGATTTCTTCAGTGGTTTGAGATGTACAGGGATACGCTGCTTGCCAAGTCGGACATGAATTGTTTTCTTACCGGATAGCTGGAAGTTATTTATTAATGCATTGGATACATAGATGACCTTCTCCGGCCTTTTTGTAAAGTGCACATTACACAAAGTCAGACTCATTGATTTTATCCTCCTATCCCGAAACGCTGCTGATCTTAAGCGCAGCTAACTCGTCTCAGGCCAGCTGTGCTGGATGTATTCGGCTATTTTAGTGTGCTTATTCGTTTTACTTGTTGTTATTGGGTACGAAGCAGTAAATAACGGGCATATTCAAGAGGCCGGTTGTATGCAAGACTCGTGCTTTCCATATCACCTGCAAGTAGAAAGGAAGATCGACCCGGCTTGGAATTGACTTCAATAATCCACAGCTTCCCATCTCGGTCGATTCCATAATCGATACCAAGCTCGCTAAGACGACCAAACCTTCCTTCTAGTACCACGGGAATGACAGCGGAGAGTTCAGCCGCTTTGTTAATAATGAATTCAGCTTGATCCTTGCCGTATTCCGTTTCCAGAAAGGAGCGGCAGTCCAAGGCTGTTCCGCCTCCGTGGAGATTAGAAGTAAGACTGCCATGACCGCCTTCACGAATTGCTTGACCGCTTAAGCTCCATTTCCCCCTACCATTCTTCTGAACGAGAACACGCAGATCAAACGGTTTTTCCTCCTGATTCATGAGTGAGAGAAATGGCTGAATGATAAATGTTCGAGTGGAAAGGATGCGATGGAGCTGGCTGAGTCCAAGCTCATGATTGGTGAAACGCTTATTGAACATATGGTTGGAGCTGTTGCGTCCTTGAATTATGAGCTTGCCATTCTCAGGCTGCCTGCGAACGAGAACTGTTCTTTTGCCGTGTGTTCCTGCCTGCGGCTTCAAGAATACACCTTGAGGATACCGTATCAGCCATTGTTTTAGCTGTTCTACATTCGTGTAGACGGCAGTATCGGGCAGATGATCTTTTAGCAGAGCGTTAAGGCGAAGGGAGTTATAGACATGCCATTTACCCGGTAGTCCACGGGATAAATATCTGACCTTGTGTGAAGCGGATTTCGAAGCCTTGTTTAGTCTTCGTCTGAATATACCGGGTACAGGAGACAGGCATCGATCATAGATCAGATCGGGCTGTTCTACTGGAAGCAGGGTCCAGTTCCCCTTTATATATTGATAACCGAGATAATTACCGTCTGGCTCGGAGCTTCTGGGGGTCAGCACAACGACATTCATTCCAAAATTTACTCCTTCTTGACAGAGCCGCCTGCAGAAATATTCATCGGCAAATGGAGGTGTTCCCTTCCGTTCATTCACGAGCACACCGAGCGTACCAAGCGGTTTTTTCATGAGTTTGATTCCTCCTTTCTAGTTATTAGAATCCGGCAAGGTAAGCGGAATAATCAAGCATTGTAATGACGGATGGCCGGATCTTATTGTCAGTAAGCGGTGTATTGTCATTCTTGGAAGGCTTTGAATTGACCTCAATAAGCCAGACCTTTCCCGAGTAATCCATCGCAAGATCGATTCCTAGTTCTCCAAAATGCGCTGGAATGGTCGCTTCGATTCCTTCCGCAATACTAAGCGCAGCCTTATGCAAAGAGACGTAAGCATTTTTTTTGACATCGCTCGATAATAAGCTCTTGTTCACGGCTTCTTTTACTGTGCTGAGGGAGCCTCCTCTGGCGAGGTTGGATACAAAATGGCTGCCGCCGGCAATGCGGGCGACAATGGATGTCACCTTCCAGTTACCTGCACGGTTTTTCTGAACCAATGCTCTGAAATCGACCGGTTTCTTGCCTATATCCATGAGATGCAGTCCTTGTTGAATCTGGTATTTGGTTGTCTTCATCTTTCCAGACAATCCTGCAAATAATTTGGTCAGGCTGGAGTATACCTGCTTTTGAACACCGCCAAGCTGAGTGGAAAGGGTCATATATGTTCCATCAGACTGTCTGGATATGCGTATGATTCCTTTACCCAGGCTGCCTCGAACAGGCTTAAGAAATATAACCGGATACGTTTGACACATATTTTTGAGCACAGCAAAGGACTTGAGGGAATGCGATTCCGGTAAGTACCTTCTAAGACTGCTCTCCGATTTCAACGCCTCGAAGACTTCATTCTTGTCGAGAAACTTCTCATTATACGTTACTGTTCCGTAACGCGATTTTACTTCCTTTACAAAATGCTGTACGCTAGGTTTGTTCTCAAGCTTGCGTGAAGTCAGTCGATTATTGACGACATCGGCAATAGGCATCACTCTTTTTTTCCATCCTTCGTCATACACCCAGCCTTCGATTTGACCGGTAACTGAATCGACATGGTTTGGTGTAATAAAGTACACGTATGCTCCCCGTTTCTGACAGGCCCTCACCAGTTCGCTGCAAAACATCGTGATGGAGCCGAAAGGCCGATCAAGCTTATCTGGATGATCGCGACTGATCAGGACACTGATCAGGGGACCGATACGGAGCGTCCGGCTGCTATCAAAATAACGGATCTTCAGAACCGTACGAGAAGTGAGGCCGCATCGCTCGGCTAATATGGGACTCACTCGCATACCTTCAAACTTGGGTACGGAAATAATGGTAACTTCTTGCTTAAAGCTTCCGAATGCAAGCTGGAGCGGACGTCCGGCAGGAATTTTCCAATACTTTAGAAATTTCTCACCGATCATCACGACGTCATCCTGCAGGATGCCTGATCCGCTGATGTGGATCATTACTTTTTTTTGGGACATCGTGGATCTCCTTCCAGGGGGCAAACATGATGTCAGTCGTTTTTGGATGTAAGCTGAGTATGAGAAAGTGCATGTGATTCATCATATGAGGACATATATCCCTTGGTGATTGACCATTTTTTGCAAAATCTGATTTAATTTTGGGTTGTTGTACGACAACATGAGGGATGGATGTAAAATGTACAGCGCCACTTTAACGACAGAACTTTAACGACAGAGAGGAAAATGAATAATGAACATTTATGACAAGGCACATGATTTGGCAGGAGCACTTAAAGACAGCGAAGAAGTGAAGGAAATCTCACAAGCGATGAAGCTTGTTGCCGCCGATCCGGATTCGCAGCGTATGCTGGATGAGTTTCGGGTTCGTCAGAATGAACTCCAGCAGCGGATGATGACAGGCGACATGCCTTCTCAAGAAGAAATGGAGACGATGGAAAAATCCTTTGAGGTGCTAAGTCTGAACTTGAATATTCGCAGACTGTTTGAGGCGGAACGACGTCTTAGTGTCATTATTGAAGATGTCAACAAAATCATTATGGAAAGTCTGCAGCATCTATATGGCGGCGAGCTGAAATAATAATTGTGGACTCTTTCTCTAAATTGATTCACATAATCTCATTTTTTCGTTCATAGAATAGATATATAGATTCTAAGGAAGAAATGAGGAGCTGAATGAAATGAGAGAAAAGGGCATGAAGTTTGCGAAGTGGAAGCACACACTGTATATGCTCGTTGCAGGTGGCATGCTGGTCTTTGCATTACCGAAGCTTTCATTTACAGGCTGGAGCGCAGGGTTCAGCATAGCCTGGCTGTTCTTTACACTGCTTGTCATCGGTGCAAACCTGCATTTTATATTGGGCGTGGACGAAGAGAAGAAGCAGTCGCTTGAACGTGTCCGCAAAGCGAAGCTGCGTCAGTGGGAGCTTAAATGGACTGACAATGCGGAACAGGGAAACAAAGTGAAAATTGTGCCTGCGCAGGCCAAAGAGCATTCACAGTAATGCTGCAAAGGGTTGTCTCCTACAGTGTTGGTGCTGTTATGGAGGCAGCCTTTTTATTTGTTGATACTCTTCCATAGTATTGAGGGAGCCCATTCTCTTTTTACAGTTCTAAGGTGGATGTCCCCCTTATTAATGCTATAATCGGAAATAACTATATTCTTAATTTCTGCAGCTAAGGGTAATATGAATTGATTTTAATGTAGTATATTTGATTAAACTAATTGTAAAATGTTTTTTTCGTCCGAGGGGTGTCGAGTTTGGAAGGATTTGAAGAAGAAACAGTAACAAAGCATGTGCAGCTCCTTCAATACATAGAGCAGTTAAAGATTGGTTCCAAGATATCGGTTCGAGGGCTTGCCAGAGAAATGGGAGTCAGTGAAGGGACTGCTTATCGTGCTGTCAAAGAAGCAGAAAATGTAGGACTTGTCGTTACCAAAGAACGAATTGGTACAGTACGTGTGGAGAAAAGGCTGCGTGGTGCCTCTGAGCAGCTCACTTTCGGGGATGTCGTTGAGATTGTGGGTGGACATGTCCTTGGCGGTAACGAAGGGCTTGGCAAACCTTTGTATAAATACGTCATTGGGGCTATGAAAGAAGAAGCCATGGCCAAGTACATCGATGCAGGCAGCCTGCTTATTGTTGGTAATAGAGATAATGCACATAGTCTTGCATTAAATCAAGGTGCAGGTGTGCTTATTACCGGAGGCTTCGGTACCGATCCTGAAGTGGTAGGCCTTGCGGACAAGCTGAGTTTACCCATCATCTCTTCTAAGCACGACACGTTTACGGTGGCATCCATGATTAACAGAGCGATCTTTGACCGATTGATTAAGAAGAAGATTATGCTGGTTGAGGATATTGTTGGTGGAAAGCCCAAAACCTACTATTTGAAATTGAACAGTACAGTCGCCGATTTCAGCCGTCTGGTGCTCGAAACGGGAGAGCTGCGTTTTCCAGTAATTGATGAATGGAATCGGGTCATTGGAATTATTAGCCGCAAGGATGTCGTAGACCTCCCTGAACATCAAAGTATTGACAAAAGCGTTGTGCGCAAGCCTGTCACGGCAACGCTTAAGACCTCACTTGCATCGGCGGCACAGATTATGGCCTGGGAAGGCATCGATTATTTACCGATCGTTGACCGGAACCGTAAGCTGATTACATCTGTCAAGCGTACAGAAGTTCTGAATGCAATGCGGGACACCCAGAAGCAGCCTCAGCTTGGAGAAACCTTTGATCATTTGATATGGAATGGGTTTGTGGAAGAGAGAGGGGAGCAGGGAGAGATCAAGTACAATGGTGTGATCATTCCTCAGATGGCGACAGACTTAGGCACTATTTCCGAAGGGGTACTCATTCATTTAATGACGCAGGCCGGACATCGAATTGCGCGTGAGGTTACTGGGAATGACCATATGTTGGAGAATATCTCAACCTACTTTGTGCGTCCTCTTCAAATTGAAGATAAAGTGACGATATCTCCAAGTGTTATGGAGCTCAGCAGGCGCAATTGCAAGCTGGATATTGACCTGGTCCGAGATGGACAGCTGATATGCAAAGTGATTATGACCCTGCAATCCATTGATCTGTCTTAGATTTCTAATCTCATTCATCAGAAAAGTCTCCTTATAAAGGAGACTTTTCATTCTTTATCTGGGTGTAATGAATGCGATTTCGAATCCCTGCAAACAGATTGAAGGCACCCAGCACGAGGAACAATCCCTCAACAATGACGGCAACCGTAGAACCGCTGAACATAAACATCTGTATAAGGGCCAGCACGATCAGCATGATTCCCATCCATATGTTTGTCATTGCCTGGTAGAGGCCTCTCTTCAGAGCATCACTGGCTCTGCGTCCACGAATACTTGTGAAGCCGGCACAGACGGTAGAGAGGATGAACAGGGCAAACAGTAAATAACGAATGACATCCAGCATAGAAAGAAGGACAGCTCCTTTATGTTACATAAATATGGAATTATCACTTATTGTAACATGTTTAGAACATTTATGGAGCAGGTGAAATATCAACCCATACCTGTAGAACGCCTTCCATTACGAGCATGGTTGTAATCTTGACGGAGTATGGATGTCCTCGGACGGTATATGTTTTCTTGTTCAGCATAATGCGCGTCATTTTACTGTATTCATCAATATTATAAATATCTCTTCCCCGGAGCACCTCAAGCTCATCACTAAGCAGCTGAATAATCTCCTTCACATATACAGAATCGGGGGTCTTATCGGACTCCTCAGCACGAATATTGATTTCCTTGATCACGGTCTGCCTCTTACTATACTTCTTCAAAGAATTAATATCATCAATATATTGCTCTTCCTGAATTTTGAGATCTTTATTCTCAAGCCACAATTTATTATAACTGGCATGAAAAATCGCATTGTAGACGATACTCCCTACAATCATTCCGAGAACAAATACACCAGACAGCTGCATAAAGGGCCGGAAGCGGCGATACTCGGGCACACGCATATGCTGACTTCCTCCTTACTTAATTCCGGATGGTACACACCCATTTAACCAGCTCAGTGCCCATATGTGCTCCGAGAAAGGCGAATATAAGATAGAGGATCTGCTTAATGGCGGGTGACAGATTCCCATCCAGCATATTGCTTTCAATGACCCGCATCGGGTCAATCGTCCCTCCTACAGCTGCAGCCAGAGCCCATATTTTGATGCGGCCGGCAACATCCAGCATGGTTTGTGTAGGCGGCTGCATGGAAATTACAGCTCCAATGCCGCCGAGCATGGATCCACCTAGAACGATGCCGAAGGCGATAAAGAAATCGAGAAGAACTTTGGACATGAAACTCATTGTTCACTACACACCTTTCTTAAATAGCACTCTTAGCAAGCGGTTCTTCTAAGTGAGATATGCAGAGTCGGCCGGCTTGTACTCTATTCTATGGGCGGAGCCTTGCCTGATATGATAAAATAGTAAAGATAAAATACGTAAATTTATGAATGTAGAGAGGAAGAAATGACGCATGAGTTCATTTGTGCATCTGCATGTTCACAGTGAATACAGCCTGCTAGATGGTGCGGCGCGAATTGCAGAGCTCGTGGACACAGCAGCAGGATACGGGATGGAGGCTCTGGCTCTGACGGATCATGGGGTTATGTATGGAGCCATCCCTTTTTATAGAGCATGTGAAGCAAGGGGAATTAAGCCGATTATCGGCTGTGAAGTGTATATTACAGCAGGCTCTAGGCATGAGCGCGGCAGCCGTAAAGATCAGCCGATTTATCATCTTATATTGCTGGCGCAGAACATGACCGGATATCAAAATCTGATGAGGCTGTGCTCCATTGGCCATTTGGAAGGCTTCCACTATAAGCCGCGAATCGATATGGAGAGCCTTGCGAAGTACAACGAAGGATTAATATGCCTTAGTGCGTGTCTCGGTGGAGAAATTCCACAGCATCTTCTAATGGGACGATATGACGAAGCCAAAAATGCAGCCATGAGGCACAAACAGATCTTTGGAGACCGATACTATCTTGAGCTTCAAGATCATGGTCTGGCAGAGCAGAAGCGAGTGAATCCTCAGCTGATTGAGCTTGCCGCAGAATTGTCCATACCGCTTGTAGCAACGAATGATGTGCACTATTTGTCTCAAGAGGATGCCGAGGTGCAGGATGTACTCATATGCATTGGTACGGGCAAAACAGTGGAGGATGAGGAACGGCTTAAGATTCCCTCAAGCCAGCTATACTTGAAGAGCGGCGACGAGATGGCGCGTCTTTTTCCTCATGTGAGAGAGGCGGTAGAGAATACGCTTAAGATTGCTGACAGCATTCAGCTTGATCTGGAATTTGGACATTCCATTTTGCCTGAATATCGGCCAATCCCTGAGCATCTGACGCCTGGACAGTATTTGCGCGAGCTCTGCCTGAAGGGGCTGGAGGAACGCTACAAGGATACGGATAACTGGCATCATGATGAGCAGAGATCCGAGCTGTATAATCGACTGGATTACGAGCTGTCTGTCATCGATAAGATGGGCTTCTCTGATTATTTCCTCATCGTATGGGATTTCATTGCTTATGCTCATAGAGAGGGAATAGCAACCGGACCAGGACGTGGCTCTTCCGCGGGAAGTCTTGTTGCGTATGTGCTGAATATTACAAATGTAGATCCGATTAAATATAGGCTTTTGTTTGAGCGGTTTCTCAATCCTGAGCGAGTAACCATGCCGGATATCGATATTGATTTCAGTGATGAACGCAGGGATGAAGTGATTGAATATGTCGCTTCAAAATACGGACGCGAGCATGTCGCACAGATCATTACTTTTGGTACGCTTGCTGCGCGTGCAGCCGTTCGAGATGTAGGAAGAGTGCTTAATATTCCATATGGAGAAGTGGACAAGGCTGCCAAGCTCATTCCCGGGCAAGTTGGGATGAATATCACCAAAGCTCTGGAGATGAGCGACGAGCTCAGAGCATTGCATGATACCAAAGCCAAAACAAAAGAGCTGCTCACGATGGCCAAAAAGGTCGAAGGCATGCCAAGGCATGCTTCTACGCATGCGGCAGGTGTGGTTATATCCAAAGACCCGCTGACCGATGTAGTGCCGCTCCAGGAAGGCAGTGAAGGCACCGCACTTACTCAGTATTCCATGGAGAATCTGGAAGCCATCGGACTGCTCAAGATGGACTTCCTCGGTTTGAGGACTCTCTCCATCATTGAACGCTGTATGCGTTGGATTCAGGATCAGCAGAAGCAAGTTCCAGATTTCAAAACGGTCCCTGATGACGATCCGCTGACCTATGAGATGCTCGGTTCCGGAGATACGACAGGTATATTCCAGCTGGAGTCAGCAGGAATCAGAAGAGTACTGAAGGATTTGAAGCCTTCCGTATTTGAAGATATTATCTCTGTGGTTGCTTTATATCGTCCGGGTCCAATGGATTTCATTCCTAAGTATATTCAAGGAAAGCATGGGGAGATCAAGGTCGAGTATCCGCATGCTGATCTCGCTCCAATACTGGAGGACACCTACGGTATCATCGTGTATCAGGAGCAGATTATGCAGATTGCTTCTCTAATGGCAGGTTTTTCTCTTGGAGAAGCTGATCTGCTCCGCAGGGCGGTATCGAAGAAGAAGCGGGAAGTACTTGATAAAGAGAGAGAGCATTTTGTAAAAGGGAGCCTGAATCAGGGTTATAGCAGCGAGGATGCTGAAGCTGTATACGATATGATTGTACGGTTTGCCAATTACGGCTTCCCTCGGGCGCATGCTGCTGCGTATGGAGTATTGGCCTTCCAGACGGCGTATCTGAAGACCCATTATCCTGTCGAATTTATGGCTTCGATGCTGACAGCGGTCATGGGAAATCATCGAAAAGTAGCGGAGTATGTTGTCGAATGCAGACGGATGAATATTCCTGTACTGCCACCCGATGTGAATGAGAGCGGAATACTGTTTACTCCTGGCGGTGGTGAGACGGGCATTCGTTTTGGTCTGGCTGCCATTAAAAATGTAGGTACACAGGCCGTAGACAGCATTATTACAGAGCGGGCCAAAGGACCGTTCGAGAGCCTGCTCGATTTCTGCAGAAGAGTGGACTTAAGAGTCTGCAACAAGCGGGTTATAGAATCTCTTATTCAGGCCGGGGCTTTCGACACACTGCCTGGTCACCGTGCGCAGCTGTTCGCCATGCTTGATGAAGTGGTGGAAGCGGCCACGAAGTGGCGCAAAGAGAGAGAGGATCTGCAGATCCAGTTGTTTGATTTTGTGGAGACCCCGAATTGGGAAATCGAATACCCGGATATACCTAAGTACACGATTACACAGCAGCTGGAATTAGAACGTGAGCTGCTTGGATTATACCTATCCGGTCACCCGCTGGATGATTTCACGGAAGTTCTGGAGGAGCTTGAAGCGGATAAGCTGATGGAGCTTCATGATGCACCAGAGCATGCACAGATTGTTACGGCCGGAATGGTTGTTTCCGTCAAATCGATTACAACGAAGCAAGGGAAAGCGATGGCCTTCATGGAACTGGAGGATCAGATCGAACGAACGGAAGTGGTATTGTTTCCGGAAGTATGGAGAAGAAGTCAGAACTTGGCTGCAAAAGGTCAATTGATTGCTCTCCGGGCCAAAGTTCAGCTTCAGGATGAAGGCTTCAAGCTGCTTGCCGATGAGGTGGATGAGCTTCGTGCAGACAAGTTACAGCGTATGATGCTGCAGCGTAACAGAGGGAGCGGAGGTAAAGAACGGGGAAGCTCAGGAGAAGCTTCAACGCCTAAATCCGGCAAAGTTAGTCGTTCTCCTTCTCTGCCTAACAGTGGACGGGTACAAAATAAGTCAGAACGCCAAGGGGCTGTAACAGATAGAAAGCCCGCCAGGTTCGAGCAGCGAGTATTCATCAAGATCAAACCTGACATAGAGAAGTCCGGGATGCTTACTAAGCTTAAGGTCTTGTTACAGGAACATCCGGGAAATGTAGCCACGATTCTTTTTTATGAAGAAACTAGGGAGTATCGGGCATTAAGCGACAGTTATCGAATTAAACCCTCTCCTGAACTGATTCACCTTATGGAACAAATGCTCGGGGAGGATACGGTTATCGTGAAATAATGAACGTAATTTCATGTGGTATCCGTGATGTGCATGAGCACATTTTACGAACTATTTTTGAAGCTGGCGCATACACTTAGGAACACCCTATAGTATCGATGGTTGCTGTGAATTGATGCAGCCGAGGGTATAATAGTGGGCTTTGAGTCTCGAAGCGAATACCTTAGTTTATGTGGAATTCCTAGTTTCGAAGGATGGGGGAATCAGCGGATGTCATATGAAATTGCGGAAGCGATGCTGAAACGCAGGGGTGTGAGCGTTGAATCCATCGCCAAAATAGTCTATGATCTTCAAAAAAAGTTTCATCCAGACTTATTGGAAGAAGAGTGTGTTACAAGCGTACGGGCTGTTCTTGCCAAGCGTGAGGTACAGTATACGTTATACACGGGTGTAGCACTGGATGAGCTGGCCGAACAAAATCTGCTGCCACAGCCCCTTCAGGCTTTGATGGAGGCGGATGAGCCGCTGTATGGTGTGGACGAGACTCTTGCACTTGGAATTACCAGTGTATATGGTATGATAGGGCTTACAAGCTTTGGATATTTAGACAAGGAAAAGACCGGAATCATTAAGAAGCTGAATGACAAAAATGCGGGTATTCATGTATTCCTGGATGATTTGGTGGCGGGCCTTGCAGCAGCTGCATCGGCTAGAATTGCGCATCAGAACACGAATGCGAAGGTCTATCCGCTGTAATAGGAAGGTTTATATTCTGCTAATATGGATATAACGAATGCTACAGTAATATGTAATGAAGGAACATTCTGGTTATAATCGTCCCATGCCTTCCTTTCCTTTCCTTGCGGAAAAAAAGTCAGTTATGTTATCATTAACCCATTATACGGGCTTTGAACATGAGGCTTAGGGGGCGTACAATGGCATGTGGACGGTGATATATATTGCACCGACGGCAAAGATTGCTGACAGAATTACAAATCGGCTTGAGGAAGAAGGATTTTTGGTACAGGCCCGTCCCATCAGCTTATCCAAGCAACAGTACGAAATTCTTGTACCCTCCGGAGAATTGGAAGAGGTTCAGGAAGTGTTGAATTCCATTCTGCATTCATAATACTGAAGGCGGTGGAATTCTATTCATTATTTTTAGGACCTGCTTCTAAATTGGACAAGGGTTACGGATACAAAGAGTGAAGCGACTCCCCACATGTGTCATACTTCTCTTTTTTTGCTTATAGGGCACATTTTATAGCTGCTCATGTTAACTTTATTATGCAATGTCGATCATACAAATTGACTGCATGGGCCACAAATTTACGGCTGAAGAGGTGTAGTTGTGTTCAAAGATATTTTCCAGAAAAAACGGAAGTACGCGACCATTCCTTCAGATCGTGCACAGCGCACAGATAATCCTGAAGGTGAAGAGCGACCGCGTCGTGAGATTCCAGAGGGACTCATGAATAAGTGCAGCAAATGCGGCACGATACAATACAGCAAGGAACTTGAGAAGAATTTGAAAGTTTGTCCGTCATGCGGTCATCATATGCGTCTAAATGCAAGAGAGCGTATTGAGATGACGCTTGATGAAGGATTTATTGAGTATGACGCGGATATGGTATCCGTGGATCCCCTGGATTTTCCGGGCTATAAATCTAAGCTGGAGCAGCAAACGATGAAATCGGGTCTGAAGGATGCCGTCGTTACAGGCGAAGGTACGATTGATGGTCATCCGGTGGTCGTTGCTGTTATGAGCTTTGACTTTTTTACAGGCAGCATGGGCTCGGTTGTCGGCGAGAAAATTACGCGCGCCATAGAGAAAGCCACGGAGAAGAAGGTTCCTATCCTTATTTTTTCCACCTCAGGTGGAGCCCGTATGCAGGAGAGCATACTGAGTCTGATGCAAATGGCGAAGACGAGCAGTGCTCTGTCCAGGCATGATGAACAGGGTGGATTGTTCATATCCGTTATAACCGATCCGACGACAGGCGGCGTTTCCGCCAGCTTTGCTATGCTCGGAGATATTAATATTGCGGAACCGGGAGCAATATTCGGGTTTGCAGGCCGAATTGTTATTGAACAGACCATTCGCCAGAAGCTTCCTGATGACTTTCAGACCGCTGAATTCAATTTGCAGCATGGACAGCTGGATATGGTCGTAAACCGCAAGGAATTACGGAATACGCTGGCTAAACTGCTGGACATGCACAGCGCGAAAGGAGAGGTCTAAATTGGCGGGAGAGTTGCCATATGAAGCGCCTCTTATTGAGATGCGCAAAAAAATTGAAGAGCTTCAGCAATTCGGTATCGAAAAAGGCATCGATTTTGCGGAGGAAGTGGCTCGTCTGGAAGAGCGGTATACCAAATTGGAAGAGGAGATTTACTCATCGATTACAGCTCCTCAGAAAATGCATTTGGCAAGACATCAGCAGCGTCCGACTTCGCTGGACCTGATATCACTCATCTTTACGGACTTTATGGAGCTTCATGGAGATCGTCAGTTTGGTGATGATCTGGCCGTGGTCGGAGGACTTGCCAAGCTAAACGGACGTCCTGTTACTGTGATCGGGCAGCAGCGAGGCAAAGATACAAAAGATAATATTGCACGTTTTTTTGGGAGTCCGCACCCGGAAGGGTTCCGTAAAGCGCTCCGTTTAATGCATCAGGCTAATAAGTTTGGCAGGCCTATTATTACTTTCATAGATACGAAAGGGGCATATCCGGGCAAAACAGCGGAGGAACGTGGTCAGTCCGAAGCTATTGCCCGTAATCTTCTTGAGATGGCCAAGCTCTCTGTGCCTGTGCTATGCGTCATCATTGGAGAAGGAGGAAGCGGTGGTGCTCTTGCGATGGCGGTCGGCAATCGGGTGTTAATGCTAGAGCATGCAATTTACTCGGTTATCTCTCCAAATGGTGCGGCTTCGATTCTGTGGAAGGATGCATCCAAAGCAGATCAGGCTGCTGAAGCCATGAAGATTACAGCACAGGATCTGAAAGAGATGGAAGTCATCGAGGATATCGTTCCCGAGCCGCGTGGCGGTTCTCATCGGGACTACGTAGCGACAGCAGCATCGATTAAGGAAGCGCTGGAGAAGCATCTTAATGAACTGCTGCAGATGGACGGAGAGGCTCTTCGTCAGGATCGCTATCAGAAATTCCGTAAAATAGGTAAATTCCAGGAAAATACAGCTAAGGAAACAGTGCTAGAAGATTCTTCGTTAATTAAAGATTAAATATGACAAAGTTCCTATACAAAAGGCGAATTTTGTAGTAGATTTAATTGTTGGAAAAGATATATAAAGAGAGATTTTGAAAACGGAGGAAACTAGAAAAATGCGCAAAACTAAAATTGTATGTACTATTGGTCCTTCCAGTGAGTCGTTGGAAAACACAAAAAAATTGATTATGGCGGGTATGAACGTAGCACGCTTGAACTTCTCCCATGGTGACTTTGAGGAGCACGGCGGACGTATCAAAACGATTCGTGCAGCGAGTGACGAGCTGAACAAGTCCGTTGCGATCCTGCTGGATACGAAAGGTCCTGAGATCCGTACCGGTAAACTTGAAGTCGAGCCTATCGAGTTGGTTCAAGACGAGTACATTACCCTGACAACGGAAGAAATCCTTGGCAATAAAGACCGTTTGTCTATCACATACAAAGAATTGCCAGGCGATGTATCTCCAGGATCAACGATTTTGATTGACGATGGTCTGATCGGACTCACGGTTGAGGAAGTTAGCGGAACGGAAATTAAATGCCGTATCGTAAACGGCGGCACCATTAAGAGCAAGAAAGGTGTTAACGTTCCTGGTGTTGCGATTTCTCTCCCTGGTATTACCGAAAAAGACGCCAACGATATCATTTTTGGAATCGAACAAGGCATCGATTTTATTGCGGCTTCCTTCGTTCGTAAAGCAAGTGACGTATTAGAAATTCGTGAACTGCTTGAGAAGCATAATGCAGGACACATTCATATTATTTCTAAAATTGAAAACCAAGAAGGCGTAGATAACTTGGATGAGATCCTTGAAGTATCTGACGGCCTGATGGTTGCACGCGGTGATCTTGGTGTTGAAATTCCAGCAGAAGATGTACCGGTCGTACAAAAACGTATGATCGAAAAATGTAATATTGCCGGCAAACCGGTTATTACAGCGACTCAAATGCTGGATTCCATGCAGCGTAACCCGCGCCCTACACGTGCGGAAGCAAGTGACGTTGCAAATGCCATTTTCGATGGAACTGATGCAATTATGCTGTCCGGAGAAACAGCTGCAGGTAAATACCCTGTAGAATCTGTGCTGACAATGGCTCGTATTGCTGAAAAAGCAGAGTCTGCACTTAACTACCGTGAACTTTACAAGAAACAACGAATTGCTCAAGAAACAACGGTTACTGAAGCGATCAGTCAATCGGTTGCAATCAGTGCATACGAGCTGCATGCCAAAGCAATTCTTACTTCTACGGAGTCCGGATATACAGCTCGAATGGTTTCCAAATATCGTCCAGAAGCTCCGATCGTTGCTGTAACGAACGAAGATCGTACAATGCGTAGACTCGCATTGACTTGGGGCGTAACACCTGTCAAAGGCGTGCCTTGCGATACGACTGACGGACTGTTTGAAAACGCAGTCGTTGGCGGCAAAAAATCAGGAATCGTTCAAGATGGAGATCTGGTCGTTATCACAGCGGGAGTTCCTCTTGGCCGCTCGGGATCCACGAACCTTATCAAAATCGACCATATCCACTAAGGTTCCTGAAGAATTAAGAATATAGAATTTGTAAAGAAGCAATGAGACACTTATCGTCTCATTGCTTTTTTCACAGTTTTTCCAGGAGGGAAGGTGCAGAAGCATGAAAGCCCAGCAGATAGAACGAACAGCCTGGTATGGAACACGGTTCAGAGTGCGTTATCAGGAAAGTGATCAAATGGGTGTCGTTTACCATGCGAATTATGTGAACTGGTTTGAAATCGGCAGAACCGAAATGATCCGAACTCTTGGATTTAGTTACCGGAGTATGGAGGAGCAGGGGGTTCTGCTGCCTGTAATTGGGCTTGACCTGAAGTATAAGCTGCCTGCGAAGTATGATGACTATATTACGGTGTGGACGCGTATAAATAATTTTAGCAGTATCCGCCTTCATTACGAATATGAAGTACGAAGAGAAGAAAGAGATGCAGAAGTCCAGACACAGCCGGATAACAGAGAGGTCGTATCAAATACCGAGGATTTGCCTGGCGAGCTGCTTGTCACAGGATCGACGCAGCATGTGTGGGTAAATGCAGACTTCAAGCCTGTCAGACTTGATAAATGCGTTCCAAACCTGTACGATGCTTTAAAGAGAGCTCTGTCTGTTGGAAGGGAGTAACCGTACATGCGAAACTGGAAGTGGGCACTTCTGCTGCTCATTCCTGCAGTGGAACTGTTCGGGTTCATATGGGTAAGCGAACAAATAGGAGCAGGATATACTTTACTACTCATTCTGGTTACCTCCATTATCGGGATGGCAATGATGCAATTCGAGGGGCGGAAGGTTCTTCAGGATACACGTAATGAAATGCAAAACGGCCTGGTACCAGGTCGCAAGATGCTGGATGGATTATGCGTGTTTTTGGGTGGCAGCCTGTTAATCATACCTGGATTTGTAACAGATATTATCGGATTTACCCTCGTATTTCCGCTAACAAGACCCATATACCGTCTGTTTCTGCTGAAATGGATCGAGAAGAAGATGAAAGACGGAAAAATTACGTTCTATAAACGTTTTTAAGGAAGGGCGGAGAGAAGCAATTGCTTCTTTCTGCTTTTTTTTACGTTCGAACTTATCGCTATATAAGACTGGGTCACAACATTCCTGATATGTCAATGAAAGTGATTACAAAAAATGCTTTATGGTGTTGAAAAAAAACTTTGATATCCAAATCCATCTCCAAAATGTTCACAGGAGCGACAAAATCCAGTATGATAATTCAAGAAAGGTGTTTACACAGCGTGTCTGATTCCAGTGATGTTTCGTGGATGTACCGTTAAGTGAAATTTTAATCTTCAATAATGTAAATGTTTTCATTCCAGATGTTGTTAATTTTTGATAAAAAGGAGAGATGTTAAAGATGACAGCTACTAAAGGCCTCGAAGGTATCGTTGCAGCAACTTCCTCAATCAGTTCCATCGTTGACGGCGTTCTTACATATCGCGGTTATGATATCGATGACCTCGCTGCGAACGCTTGCTTTGAAGAAGTTGCTTACTTGCTGTGGTTCGGCAAGCTCCCTAACAAGGCGGAGCTTGATCAATTGAATAAGAGCTTCAGTGAATATGCACCGATTCCCGATGAACTGATTGCTCAGATCAAACTCTATCCGCGAGATCTGAATACAATGGCGGCTTTGCGTTCTGCGGTGTCTGCACTTGGGCTGTATGATGCGCAGGCAGAAGACGACTCTCAGGAAGCGAATGAGAATAAGGCAGTGAAGCTGCAAGCGCAGCTGCCAACGATTGTTGCAGCCATTTCTCGTATTCGGGAAGGCAAGGAGCCGATTGCACCTAAACAAGGGGTATCCATCGCCGAGAACTTCCTGTATATGCTTACAGGGGAAGAGCCGAGTGAAACTGCAGTCAAAGCACTTGATCAAGCGCTGGTACTTCATGCAGATCATGAGCTGAACGCTTCCACTTTTGCTGCCCGTGTAACCGTAGCTACCCTTTCTGACATCTACTCCGGAGTTACTTCTGCGATTGGTGCGCTTAAGGGTCCTTTACATGGCGGTGCGAATGAAGCTGTTATGAAGATGCTGAATGAAATCGGTTCCAAAGAGAACCTGGAAGCCTACATTCAGCAGAAGCTGGATAATCGTGAGAAGATTATGGGCTTTGGACACCGCGTGTACAAGAACGGAGATCCTCGTGCAAAGCACCTGCAGAAGATGTCTCGTGAACTGGGTGAGCAGAATGAAAATACAGAGCTGTATGAGATGTCTGTTCGGATCGAAGAACTGATCACGGGTCAAAAAGGATTGAGACCGAATGTAGATTTCTATTCTGCATCGGTTTATACACAGCTTGGTATTCAAAGAGATCTGTTTACTCCGATCTTCGCCATTAGCCGTGTATCTGGATGGACAGCGCATATTCTCGAACAGCTGGCGGATAACCGTATTATTCGTCCACGCGCTGAATATACAGGGCCGACAACCCAAAAGTACATCTCGATCGAAAATCGATAATTTTGATAGGCTCTCTAGGGATTTTAATGAAGAAATATGTATAATAGAATCATAGCATCCTTGGGTAACAGGAGAGGCGCTCTTGATTACCCAAGGCACTGCCATGCTTGTCAGCATATCTAATACTACCCGCTAAATAATAAGGAGGATATTAACAATGCCGAACTTTGAAAAATTCGCACTACCTACTGAGGGCGAAAAAATTACAATTGATAATGGTTCACTTCAAGTACCTAACAACCCAATCATTCCTTTCATTGAGGGTGACGGGACAGGCCGTGACATCTGGAAGGCATCGAAGCGCGTTCTGGATGCAGCAGTAGAGAAGGCATATAACGGTGAGAAGCAGATCGCCTGGTACGAAGTGTTTGCTGGTGAAAAAGCATTCAATACATACGGAGAGTGGCTGCCGGCTGATACGCTGGAAGCGATCCGTGAATATATCGTAGCTATTAAAGGTCCACTTACAACTCCAATTGGCGGTGGAATTCGTTCCCTGAACGTAGCTCTTCGTCAAGAGCTGGATCTGTATGTGTGCTTGCGTCCTGTACGTTATTTCGACGGTGTGCCTTCTCCGGTTAAGCGCCCTGATTTGGTAGACATGGTTATCTTCCGTGAGAACACAGAAGACATCTATGCAGGAATCGAGTACAAAGAAGGATCTGAAGAAGTGAAGAAAGTCATTCAGTTCCTGCAGCAGGAGATGGGCGCGAACAAGATCCGTTTCCCTGAAACATCCGGTATCGGTATTAAGCCTGTATCCTCTGAAGGATCCAAGCGTCTAGTACGTGCGGCAGTTGAATATGCAATCAATCATGGACGCAAGAGTGTAACGCTGGTTCATAAAGGCAACATTATGAAGTTCACTGAGGGTGCCTTTAAGAACTGGGGTTATGAAGTAGCAGAAGCTGAATTCGGCGATAAAGTGTTCACTTGGGCACAATACGATGAAATCAAAGAAAAAGAAGGTACAGATGCAGCGAATGCCGCTCAAAAAGCTGCTGAAGATGCTGGCAAAATCATTGTTAAGGATGCAATCGCCGACATTGCTCTTCAGCAAGTATTGACTCGTCCTGCAGAATTTGATGTCATTGCAACACTGAACCTAAACGGTGACTATCTGTCCGATGCACTGGCTGCACAAGTTGGCGGAATCGGTATTGCTCCAGGCGCGAACATTAACTATGTAACAGGTCATGCCATCTTCGAAGCGACGCATGGTACAGCTCCGAAATATGCTGATAAAGACGTAGTTAATCCGGGATCTGTTATTTTGTCCGGCGTTATGCTTCTTGAGCATTTGGGCTGGCAGGAAGCAGCTGATCTGATCTACAAAGGGATGGAAACTTCCATCAATAATAAGACAGTAACCTATGACTTTGCTCGCCTAATGGAAGGCGCTACAGAAGTTAAATGCTCTGAGTTCGCTGACGAGATTATCAAAAACCTGTAGAGGAGAGCGGATACTGTGACCATTCAGCGTAAAAAGATTACCGTAGTCGGCGCCGGTTTTACCGGTGCGACAACGGCACTTATGTTGGCTCAAAAAGAGCTTGGCGACGTTGTGCTTATCGATATTCCCCAGCTTGAGAATCCAACTAAGGGTAAAGCGCTTGATATGCTGGAAGCAAGTCCTGTTCAAGGATTTGACAGTAAAATAACCGGTACATCCAACTACGAGGATGCCGAAGGTTCGGATATCGTGATTATCACAGCCGGAATTGCCCGTAAACCGGGAATGAGCCGTGATGATCTCGTGAACACGAACGCAGGCATTGTCAAATCCGTCTGTGAGAATATTAAAAAGTATTGTCCTGATTCCATCGTGATCATCTTAAGTAATCCGGTGGATGCAATGACCTATGCTGCTTTCCAGACACTGGGCTTTCCAAAGAATCGAGTTATTGGTCAATCCGGGGTTCTGGACACAGCTCGTTATTGTACGTTCATTGCTCAAGAGCTGAATGTATCTGTTGAAGATGTCCGTGGCTTTGTACTCGGTGGTCATGGTGATGATATGGTTCCACTTGTGCGTTACTCCAGCGTGGGTGGGATTCCCATTGATACGCTGATTCCTCAGGATCGTATTGAAGCCATCGTTAAGCGGACTCGTGTGGGCGGCGGTGAGATTGTGAACCTCTTAGGAAACGGGAGCGCATATTATGCACCAGCGGCTTCCCTTGTGCAGATGACGGAGGCAATCTTGAAGGACAAGAAACGAATTATTCCTGTCATTGCATACCTCGAGGGAGAGTACGGATACAATGATCTATTCCTTGGTGTACCCACTATTCTTGGTGGCAGTGGAATAGAGAAGATATTTGAGCTCGAACTTACTGGTGATGAGAAGGCAGCACTGGATCAATCAGCAGATTCCGTACGCAATGTAATCTCTGTGATCAATATCTGATTTCAGATGTTGAATATGAAAAATTCGTGAATTATGATAGGAAACCCTTTAATTATTTGAGGGTTTCCTTTTCTTTATCCACGCCGATCAAGTATAATTTGAAAGAGTATTACCTGTATATATTCCTTATGGGAATAGACTGATTACAGCATTATTTAAACGGGTAATATGAGGATATTGTTATTAATTCGAAGAAAGGAGAGATCAACGAATATGGGTGCTATCATGTATTTTGTACACATTCTGGGGGCTGTTTCGGTTGGCTTCTATCTGTTGCTTCCTTTTGTTGTTGCCGCAATTAGCAAATTGTCGGTACCTGCACAAGAGGGCAGTATTGCAGCTGTAAGAACATTTAACCGTATCGCTCAATACGGCCTGATCATTCAATTGCTGTCCGGCGGATATATTATGTCTCAAGGAGATTATGGCGTTTCCTGGATGATTCTTGTTGTGGTTATTTTCCTCGCGATGCTGGCGATTGCAGGTATTATGGGGAAATCTCTTCGTCTTGGCATTGCAGGTATTCAGGAGAAGAGAGACATCAGCAGTGAGAAAGGGAAGCTGCGCACATTTAGTATCATTCTGGCTGTGCTCCTATTGGTCATGCTGTGGATTATGGTTAATCCTTGGTAAGATGAAGATACATAATCATGTAATAACAGGGACAATGGTTATTTGCTTAGAAGCAGACGACCATTGTCTTTTTTGTGCTTACATGGTTTTTTTTTATAGATTTGAGAACTGAGATTTAATGAGTCCCATTTGTTTGATTCTGGGAAGAGAGGGTAAAACCATATTAAATAGGATGAAATATTATTGCTGAGCTGTATTCGAGTCGTTAGGAATAATGAGGAGAGGAACAGCCATCCTAAACCTGTTAATGAAATGAATAATTGACGTTCGAAAGGAGAAATCAACAATGGGACAGAATCAAGTGAATCAAACTTTGCCTCCACAGCATCAAAATCAGCAGCCGGGAATCGAATCGGAAATGTTTCCTAGGCCCGAATTCGAATCGGAACAATACAAGGCAGCAGGGAAGCTCACAGGAAAGACTGCGCTTATCACAGGCGGTGACAGTGGTATTGGCCGCGCTGTGGCAGTAACTTTTGCCAAAGAAGGTGCCGATGTAGCCATCGTGTATTTGAATGAACACGGTGATGCAGAGGAAACGAAGCGCCAGATTGAGCAGGAAGGTAGAAAGTGTATTCTGATCGCCGGGGATGTAGGTGACCCTGCCTTCTGCCAGCAAGCAGTGCAGCAAACGGTAGAGAAATTGGGACAGCTGAATGTATTAGTCAATAATGCGGCTGAACAGCATCCTCTGCAAAATTTTGAGGATATTACGGACGAGCAGCTCGAGAAGACATTCCGTACCAATATCTTCAGTATGTTCTACTTGAGCAGAGCTGCATTACCTCACCTAAAAGGCGGCAGCTCTATCATCAATACGACTTCGGTTACGGCTTATCGCGGCAATCCGACTCTCATCGATTATTCCTCGACGAAGGGAGCGATCACTTCCTTCACACGTTCCTTGTCCATGCATTTGGCAGACAAAGGAATCCGAGTGAATGCAGTGGCACCAGGACCTATCTGGACCCCGCTGATCCCTGCTACCTTTGATGAACAAAAGGTAAGTGAGTTTGGAGCGACCCAGCCGATGAAGCGTCCAGGTCAGCCGGAAGAACTGGCTCCTGCTTATGTTTACCTAGCAACAAGCGACTCTTCTTATGTGACAGGTCAAGTTATCCATGTAAACGGCGGCGAAGTGGTTAACGGTTAATAGGTTGTTTAATACGTAAAGCTCTGTACAGTATATACGAACTGTGCAGAGCTTTTTTTGAATTCTTAAATTCAATTAGATTTTACATAAAGAACGAAAATGAGCCAGTAATCTATGATATGATCTATTAAAACTAAACATGAATTTACATAAGTTACGCAGAGAGGATCTGTTGCAGCATGAGGTTACTGTACTGCGCTTTACTTCCGGTTTTGAAAAATACATGTTTATCATCATGCAGCTAACATTTATTATTAGGCGTTATGCTGTCAGACCAGCTGATAACCATTTGCCGGCTCCCTTTACTGCCATATGTTTCCCGGGAAATAAGCGTAACGATGAATAGCAATGGATTTTGTATGCACATGATTAATTACTATTATACGAATCAATTAGTCTTACGGAAGGTAATATGCAATTGATTCATACAAAGGATGATTATTAGCATTTATGAAAAATTTTCGATTCCGACTCACATTGATCATCATGTTGCTGATTGGACTGTCTGTACTATCGTCTGGATTGGCTTTGGGTCAAGTGTTTAAAGACCTTCATATCCAATCTCAAGAAGAAAATATGGTAAGAGAGATCAATCTGCTTCATTCTACATTTGACTTTAAAGACACTTCACTAGGCAAGGACGAAGTTGTCGCCTATTATACCCAGCAGGCCGAGTTACTGGAGCGCTTAACCGATTCTCGGACGACGTTCATCTTGAGAGATGGGACAGTTATTGGAGATTCGGAGTATGCTGCTGACCAGATGGACAATCATCTTAATCGTGAAGAGATACAGACTGCGAATAATCATGATTCACCTTACGGCCGTTCCATCAGGACGAGTGATACACTGTCACAAAAAATGCTGTATGTTGCACTGCCGGTTACATCCCCCGACCATCACTTTGATGGATACATCCGACTTTCCCTAAGTTTGGACTCAGTTGATGAAGGACTTGCAAGAGGCTGGTACTTAATGGGGTTAACTCTCCTTGCCCTATTTATCCTTGCGGCTATTGTCTGCTACAGAGTAGCTAGAGGCTTGACCCAGCCAATTGAGCATATAACGAAAGTAGCAAATCAGATTTCTAATCTTGATTATGATGCCAGGGTCAAATTTGCACGAAACGATGAGATAGGACAGCTCGGGAATGCTATTAATGGGATGGCTGACAGCCTGCAGGCTCAGCTGAAGCTGATTCGAGACAATGAAGATTTGGTGCAAAGTGTCATGACCAACATGGCAGGCGGTATTTTGATGATTGATGCGAATCAGAATATAGCGGTATTAAACAGAGAGAGTCATCGTATGCTGGGGCTTCATCCCGATCGTGTGACCGGAAAGCCGTATCATGAATTAAAACGTCACTATGAACTGACAAAGATCGTTGAGGCAAGCATTTTGCAGCGAAGTAAAGTGCATGACGAAGTGCGAATCTACAGCCCGGACGAAATTATCGTTCGCATCGACGGTGTACCCATGTATGAGAATGATGGAAGTTATCGGGGAATGCTGTTCCTGCTGCAGGATATTACAGCCATTCGCAGGCTGGAGAACATGCGCAGTGAATTCGTAGCGAATGTATCTCATGAACTGAAGACGCCGGTTGCCGCTGTTAAGGGTTTTGCGGAGACGCTGCTTAGCGGGGGAGTTAGAGATGAAGAAACAACGCGATCCTTCCTGCAGATTATCTATGATGAAGGGGACAGACTTAATCGATTAATTAGTGACATATTGGATCTGTCCAAGATTGAATCAAAGCGAGCGACACTAGACTGCTCACCTGTACATCTTATGCCTTTTTTTGAAATGATAACAGGAACACTCGGTAATGTGGCAGAGAAGAAGCAGATTCGCTTGATTCTGGATGTGCCAGAAGAATTGTTCATCGAAGCAGATGAGGACAAATTGAAGCAAATCTTCTTGAATCTGGTCAGCAACGGAATCAATTATACCCTGGATGGCGGCAGGGTTAAGATTACAGCACAGATCAGCAAGGATGAGGAGAATGTCATTTTCCAGGTGAGTGATACAGGCATAGGTATTCCAAAAAGTGATCTGCCTCGCGTATTCGAACGTTTTTATCGGGTGGACAAAGGCAGGTCCCGGAATTCGGGAGGAACAGGGCTTGGTCTCTCCATTGTGAAGCATCTGGTGGAGCTGCATCATGGACAACTGGCCGTCGAGAGTGAGCTTGGAGCGGGAACCACATTCACGGTAACTCTGCCTATGCTGCAGGATTCTGTCGAAGAATCAGAGGAAGATTAAGCATCAGGACTTCTTTTTACACAACGATAACAAAAGAGTGCTATGATATGAGCAGATTTAACATAAAGAAAGCAGGGGATATACGATGCCACAACGATTGCTTGTTATAGAAGATGAACCTACACTTGCTAGATTGCTTTCCTACAATCTTACCCAAGAGGGCCATGACGTGACCGTGGAGGATCATGGTTCCTCTGGTTACAATAGAGCTTCTTCACAAGAATTTGATCTCATACTGCTTGATTTAATGCTGCCAGGGATGAACGGATTAGAGATACTCAGTAAATTAAGATCCTCGGGTGTGAAGACACCCGTTATTATTCTGACGGCCAAGAACGGTGAGAATGAAGTCGTTCAGGGCCTTAAGCTCGGAGCCGATGATTATATAACGAAGCCATTTGGTGTATCCGAGCTATTAGCTCGTGTAGATGCCGTGCTCAGAAGAGTTACTGGTGTTGAAGAGACACGCCCCGTCGAGAGGGAAGATGACTCTCGTATTGTTCTTGGTGAGCTCGAGATCTATCCGGAGAAATATGAAGTGCTGCTGAGCGGGCAATCCATTAATTTGCGTCCAAAAGAGTTTGAGGTGCTGTTATATCTGGCCAAAAAGCCCGGCGTAGTCCTTACTCGTGATGATTTGATGAATGCAGTATGGGGGTTTGATTATATTGGGGGGCAGCGTACGGTGGATGTCCATGTGAGTTCTCTTCGCAAGAAGCTGGAACTGGACCCTGAGACAGTGCATATTGATTCGATTCGCGGAGTAGGGTACAAGCTTGTTGCTGGGAAGAAAAAAGTGCATCAATAAAATAAATCACAACATTTAATTTTACATTCCCTTTACAAAATACAAGATCATCCTTCATCACATGTATATAAAATGAGCCTTTAGAACTAATTCTAAAGGGGTAGTTACGATGAAAAAAGATCTGGAAGCTGTGGCCTATTGCCGCCAAATGCCGATGGTACCGCAAGATATGACAGGTAAGTCATTGTTTGCGATGATGAAGCAGGATGAAACGCTCTCTTGTGTTGTCATTGGAGATCAGAATGATTCGATCGTAGGACTGATTATGCGGGATACCGTGTTTCAAAAGTATGCGAACCGATTTGCTGCTGAACTGTATGATCACAGATCCGTTGTATCCTTTATGGCAGAGCATCCATTAATATTAAGCACCGGGCTGTCTGCCGAAGAGATTGTAGATCGGGCAGTAGACCGGGAGGACGAATCTTTTTATCATTGTGTCATTATGCATGAAGAAGGGCGTTACGTGGGTGTGCTTACGGTTCGCGACTTAATGAATATGTCAAGAGATATACAAAAGATTGCAAAAAAGTCACGAACAGAGGTCATCGAGCACAGTCAATCCAAATTGCATGAGGTGGATACGGCCGTTCAAAAAGTAAGACAGGCTGTACTGAAAAATACAGAGGGTATTGCACAATTAACCCAGCTAACAGAGAAGGGCAGTGTTTCCCTTGGACACATTCAGGAATCCTATCGTTCGGTTCTGGAACAGACGAAGGCTCAGCGCTCACAAGCCGAAGAACAGATGGTTAAGGTCAGCGATATATCTAATCTTACTTCTTCCATTCGCGAGCTCGCAGAGAGCAGTCATTTGCTGGCGATTAACGCATCCATTGAGGCGGCTCATGCTAAGGAATATGGCAGATCTTTTCGCGTAATTGCAGATGAGGTGAGGAAGCTGTCGGGTCAGACAGGAACGCTAGCCGATCAAATCACTGAATTATTAAACCTCATCAGAGACAAAATACATCTGACCGCTCTTATTGCAAAAGAAAGCGCAGCTGAAATCGCCTCAAGCTCTGAAGATATTGCTCTTGGTAATGAAGCTTATAATTCTGTTCAATCTACGACGAGGGAAATGTCTCGTACGAGTGAGGAGATTCTGGCTTCAATATCCGATGCTGCTCATGTAACAGAGATGGTCCACAAAACGCTCACATCGCTTGCTGCTGAATGATTAGTTAGTAAGGTGATAGACGTAAGTGAGACTATATTTTACATAGCGTTAACAATTGTTTATACAGCCTTAACAATAATTTGATACAATGAAGCAGTTTCTGACGACTATATAGATTAATGATTATTTGTATTTCTTATTTTGTTAGGCAGTAAAGGAGATAGCATACGGATGAACACTACCATGATTGATATAAAGAATTTAAACTTGTACTACGAATCCTTTCATGCTTTAAAAAATGTAAATTTGGATATTCCAAAAAACACCGTTACGGCTTTCATTGGTCCATCGGGATGTGGTAAATCAACGCTTCTGCGTACGTTAAATCGTATGAACGATATGATTACAGGAACCCGTATTGAAGGAATCGTTGAGCTCGATGGCCAAAATATATATGGTGAGAATCTGCCTGTAGAGAACCTTCGTAAACAGGTAGGGATGGTATTTCAGCAGCCCAATCCATTTCCTAAATCGATTTATGACAACATCGCTTATGGCCCTCGACTTCATGGGACGACAGACAAGAAGGTCCTTGATGAGCTTGTAGAACAGAGCTTGAGACAAGCAGCCTTATGGGATGAAGTGAAGGATTATCTCAAGAGATCGGCCCTCTCTCTATCCGGTGGCCAGCAGCAGCGTCTCTGTATTGCGAGAGCACTTGCGGTTCAGCCGGAAGTGCTCTTGATGGATGAAGCGACTTCCGCGCTTGATCCTATCTCGACACTCAAGATTGAAGAGCTGGTGCAGGAGCTCCAAGAGAAATACACCATCGTGATGGTAACGCACAATATGCACCAGGCGGCACGCGTATCGGGCAAAACTGTATTTTTCCTCAATGGGGAAGTGATTGAAGCGCAAGATACGAATGAAATCTTCTCTAACCCGCAGGATTCTAGAACAGAAGATTACGTATCAGGGCGTTTTGGTTAAGTAATATTTGTACCAGCTTAGCTTGACTCATCCAAGGGAGGAACTGCAGTATGATTCGTAGAAAAAGTTTTGATCGTGAATTGAATGAACTCCGTGATTTGCTGCTTCAAATGGCAGAGCACGTAAATAAGGCATTAGTTGATTCTATAACAAGCTTGAAAACCTCGGATCAAGGGCTGGCACAAAAGGTAGTAAGTGAAGACGTTAAACTGAACGCCATGGAAGAACGCATCATGGATATCGGTACTAAATTGATTATTACTCAGCAGCCTGTAGCGAAGGACCTTCGCAGAATTATCGTTGCCTTTAAAATTTCAAGTGATCTTGAAAGAATGGGTGACCTGGCACTGGACGTTGCAAAAGTGACTTTACGTCTAGAAGGTCAGGAGCTAATTAAACCGCTGATTGATATCCCTCAAATGGCAGATATCGTGAAAGTGATGATCGACGAATCCATTCAATCTTATCTTGAAGAGAATTCAGATTTGGCTTATCAAATGGCTAAAAGAGATGATGGCGTAGATCAATTGTACAGTCGGATTATTACCGATCTGTACAGCTATATGGCTGATCATCCTCAAGATGCTTCCCAAGTGATGCTGCTGATGCTTGTAGGAAGATATATCGAGCGAATTGGTGATCATGCAACGAATATCGGCGAAAGCACCGTATATTTGGTTACCGGCAAGCGTCCAGACCTGAATCAATAAGGAACAGAGAAAACAGATTTATGCCGAAAAAAAAGTTTTTTCAACTTTTTCGGATAAATCTGTTTTTTTATGCTCAAAATTGGGTAATAATACTTTGTCGCTTAAGCAACTCACCAAGCAAATGGATATAGCGGTTAAAACCTGAGCCCGTTATACAACGGCTCTTTTTGTTATTTGCGTGACAATGAATAAGGTGAGTAATTCTAAATAGGGGGAACGTATTTGTGATTGAATTCAAAGGTGTTAAGAAAGTGTACGATGATGGTTTCGAGGCATTAAAGGGAATAAACCTTGAGATTAAGCGAGGCGAAATAACGGTGTTTATCGGACCGTCCGGATGTGGGAAAACAACGACGATGCGAATGATTAACCGATTGAATGTACCTTCACACGGACAGATTCTAATCAATGGCGATGATATTTCCAAGATGGATGCGGTTGAGCTTAGGCGGAAGATCGGCTATGTCATTCAGAGTGTAGGTCTGTTTCCAAATATGACAATAGCGAAAAATGTAGGTGTTGTACCTCGTCTGCAGAAATGGGATAAGGAAAAAATCGATAACCGAGTAAATGAACTGATGAACCAGGTTAGGCTCAGTCCTGAGACGTTTGGAAATCGTTATCCTTCAGAGCTCAGCGGAGGTCAACAGCAGCGAATTGGGGTCATTCGTGCCCTTGCCGCAGACCCGGACATTATTCTCTTAGACGAACCGTTCAGCGCTCTGGACCCGATTAGTAGAGAAGAGCTCCAGGATGAACTCATCCGACTGCAGACAGAGGTCAAGAAGACGATTGTATTCGTAACGCATGATATGGACGAGGCGATTAAGCTTGCGGATACCATCGTGCTTATGAAGGATGGTCAGATTGAACAGGTCGGGACACCGGACCAAATCTTGCGTCACCCGGCGAGTCCTTTTGTCGAGAGCTTCATTGGTAAGAATCGGATGATCTCAAATAGTGAAAGTGACTTCCCGAATGTTGAGGAGGTCATGATTGATAATCCTGCTACCGCTTTCCCAACCCGGGGAATTGCTGAATCGGTAACGATCCTTCAAAGACGCAAGGTTGACTCCCTCGTTATTGTCGACAAATCCAAGCGTCTCCTCGGTACAGTTACGATCTACCAGTTAATCAAGCATTATCGTGAGGAAGATAAGAAGATTGCGGATATTATGACTCCTGTAGAGCATGTGGTACAGCGTGGAACTTCGGTTACGACCGCGCTGGCGATTCTGAATGAGCATCATTTATCCAATCTCCCTGTGGTGGATGAACATGGGCAGTTCCTAGGTCTTATTACAAGGGGTAGTGTGGTAAGACTTCTGGCGGATGTGTATACTCCGGATACAGAGGAGGCAGATGCCAATGCAAATCTTTGATGCCATAGCGAATTTCTTTGTATTTGTAGGTGAACGTTACCCTGATATTCTCAGTGCTGCAGGACAGCATGCACTCATTGCGCTGATTGCAACACTGCTTGGGATCGTGGTCGCCATTCCGGTCGCAATTATGATCTCAAGAAGTGAGATCAAATGGGTCAACTCGATTGTGTTTAGCGTGGCAAATCTGTTTCAGACCATACCGAGTCTGGCGCTGCTGGCGCTGATGATTCCGCTCTTCGGCATTGGGATGACACCCGCGGTCATTGCGTTGTTTCTATACTCCTTACTGCCGTTACTGCGGAACACTTACGCAGGTTTACAGTCTGTAGATCCAGCACTCCGGGACGCATCTAAGGGAATGGGCTATAGCCGACTTCAAAGCTTGTTCCAAATCGAGCTTCCTTTAGCCGTTCCATACATCATGTCAGGAATCCGAATTACGACCGTTTATATTATCAGTTGGACCACCCTTGCAGGCCTTGTTGGAGCCGGTGGCCTTGGCCAATTAATTGTGTCAGGTCTAGGCGTGAATAAGACGGAGCTGATCGTAGCAGGTGCCATTTCGGCCATTCTTTTCGCATTGCTGGCTGACCTCGTGTTAAGCATTGTCGAGAAAGCATTCACCCCGAAAAAGAATAGTGCCAGAGCAAATGCGTAATAAAGCTTCATCAGCAGGTTGTTCACACTTCAAAGCCATGAAGAAAGAGGGAGATATAGAAATATGAGAGTATTAAATCAGAAATGGTCTAAAACGATACGTTCGCTGTTCACGCTGGTCTTGGTGATTACGCTATTTTCAGTAAGCATTCCAAGCAAGGCTGCCGCAGCAGATGTAACGATCGGAACCCAGACATTTACGGAAACGAAGATACTTGCCGAGATGTATAAGGCGTTAATTGAAGATCGAACCGATCTAAGTGTAGATATTAAGACGGACCTGGCTGCCTCCAGTGTCGTTCTCCGTTCCATCGCCCAGGGCGAAGTGGACATGGGTACACTGTACTCAGGGGAAATATTTAACGGGTATTTTGAAATCGAAGACACCAAGGATCGGGCAGCAGTGCTGAGACAGGCACAGGATGGTTTTGATGAATTGTATAACTTGAAGTGGTATGATCCGCTTGGATTCGAAAATACGTATACCTTGGCTGTAAGACCAGAGGTAGCTGAACAATATGGTTTAAGTACAATGTCCGATCTCAAAGAGCACGCAGGGAATATGAGTATCGGTGTGGATACAACCTGGCTGGAACGTCCTGCTGACGGTTATCCGGCCTTTACGAAGGAATATGGTTATACATTCGCATCGACTTCGCCGATGGAAATCTCGCTCGTATATCAAGCGGTAGCGGATAAGATTGTAGATGTCGTACTTGCTTACACCACAGACCCGGGTCTGAAGGAATTTAATCTCGTTACACTGGAGGACGACAAGCAATTCTTCCCGCCCTTTGATGCATCGACTGTCGTGAAAAAAGAGCTGCTGGCCGAATACCCAGAACTCGATGAAACACTATCCTTATTGATTGGCACGATTGATGCCGACACAATGACGGATCTCAATTATCAGGTGGATGTTAACAAAATGGAGCCGAAAAATGTGGCTCTAATGTATTTGGTGGACCAAGGGCTGCTTGATGAATCCAAGCTTCCTGCGTCCGTAATGAACCCGGATGCACCTCCACTGCAGAAGTTTGGATATTACTTAACAGAGAATGCATCCTACCTATGGAATATGACATGGGTACACATTGTAATGGTACTATGCGGACTGGGGCTTGCCCTTGTAATTGGGATCCCGCTAGGAATTATAAGTGCGCGTTATCAGAGAACGGGACGTGTAATCATGTTCATCACGAATATTATTCAGGTGCTACCTAGCTTGGCACTGCTTGCACTTCTAATGGTGCTTGTTGGATTAGGCAATGCAACCGTGGTTGTCGGGTTGTTCCTGTACAGCTTAAACCCAGTTGTTCGTAATACCTACGTTGGCCTTTCCGAGGTCAATGCAGGCATTAAGGATGCGGGTAAAGGGATGGGGATGAGTCCGCTTCAGTTGCTGTGGAAGGTAGAAATGCCGCTATCCCTGCCATTCCTGATGGCTGGTTTACGTGTAGCAGCGGTCATTGCGATTGGTGTTGCAACGCTTGCACCGCTTATTGGTGGAGATGGACTTGGCCGTGAAATTTATGCAGGTCTGAACCAGCGTCACAATATCAAGATCCTGGCAGGGGCTATCCCCGCCGCATTGCTGGCCATTCTTGCGGATATTATTCTCGGAAGATTGTCGAATCGTTTTAAAGTTGCTAAGTCTTAGGATACACCTGAGATCGAATATAGGTCCGTCACACTACTCATGTGACGGGCTTTTTCGTGTAATAAACAAAATTGACGCTGTAAACCTAAGTTGATATAGTTGGTATATTATAAATTTTTGGAAGGAAATGTGTATGAACCAACCTTTATATCAACAAATTATTACATCTCTTCTAAATGAAATCGACACCGGCCGACTGCAGCCTGGCGATCAGGTTCCTTCAGAGAAAGAATTAACAGATCAATACCAGGTCAGTCGAATTACAGCCAAAAAAGCACTGGATCAGCTCGCTGAAGAAGGAGTTATTGTAAGAATTCGCGGTAAAGGATCGTATGTCAACGTCTCCAATGCTCTAGCTAACGAAGACGTTTCAGGCAGAGATGGGAAGGAGTCAACAAAATGTGACCGTTTGATTGGAGCGATTTTTCCGAGCTATACGGATGGTTATGGATTATTGCTGCAGTATGCGGTTGAGAAGACCATTGCTGAGCTCGGCGGTTCCCTCGTTATCAAGCGGAGCAATCACTCTGTAGAAGAGGAAGAAGCGGCGATTGATGCTCTATTAGATCTTCAGGTGGACGGCATTATTGTATTCCCTGCAGACAGCAGAGAGTACAATCAGCGGCTGCTCAAGATGATTCTGGATGAATTTCCTGTCGTAGTGGTGGATCGAAATTTGAAAGGGATACAGGCCTGTACAGTACATACGGACAACAAAACCGCAGCCTATAAGCTCGCTGCTCACTTACTGGAGACAGGACATAAGCATATCGCTTTTATATCGCCGGATCCTAATCGAACTTCAACGCTTGAAGATCGGCTGGCTGGTTTCCAGCAAGCCTTCTTGGCCAGCGGGACAAGGCTGTGTTCCGATTATTTGATAACAGACATTCCGAGCGGTTACTCGTGCAAATCGAGTGATACTCATTCAGGAGAGTATAGGCTGATGAAAAAGCTGCTTGAGGAGCATCCTCAAATTACGGCTTATGTATGTGCTGAGTATGAGATTGCAATTATTCTCTACAAGCTGCTGGAATCCATGGGCTTACGTGTTCCAGAGGATTGCTCGATCGTCTGCTTCGATTGCCCGGATGATCCGTATGATCACTTGAACAGGCCAAGATTTACGCATATCCGGCAGTATGAAGAGAAGATGGGCAGGACGGCAGTCGAATTGCTGTTCGCACAAATTGAGAATAAGGAAGTTCCGAAGCTGACCTTGCTCGGATTTGAATTTAAGGAAGGGCGCTCTACATAAGAGCCGCTCTTTCTTTTTTTTGCTTGGCTCCATTTTGGAATAAAAATATATTTATTCTTAATATTGCAAAATGGAGCAAGGTCTGATATTGTACTGTTTACAGATGACTTAAGTTGATATATACATTACATACTAACTTACTGGTCTTATTTTTTTATGAATGTCAGTAAGCGCTTACAGTTATCTGAACCAAATATGGTAAAGGCGGTGTCAGAAGAATGGCTATAAAGAGGAGCTTGAGCTTGCTTGTTCTGTTATTCAGCACAGTATTGTCAGGATGTGCAGGTGGGGATGCAGACGGGGGATCAGCAGATCAAGAAGGAAAGACAACAATTACTTTTTGGCATTCGATGACAGAGTTGACGGGAGACGCCATAGCAGAAGTGATCAAGGCGTTTGAAGCGGAGCATACGGACATCAAGGTGAATTCTGTCTATATCGCCCAGCAGGGTGAAGGGAAGAACGAGAAGCTGCTTGCTGCGGTCGCCGGTGGAAATGCTCCAGATGTAGCTTACTTTGACCGATTTGAAGTCGCTACTTGGGCGAACCAAGGCTCACTGACGGATTTAACCGAATTAGCGGCAAGGGATCAGATTACCGAGGATGGCTTCTACCCTTTTGCGTGGGAAGAAGCAAGCTTTGATGGCAAGCTCTATGCGATGCCGACGTCGACCGATGCACGACTTGTGTTCTATAACAAGGAGCATTTTGAACAAGCGGGGCTAGATCCTGAAGTGACGCCGAAGACCATCGAGGAACTGGAGGCGGTAGCTGAGAAGCTGACGATCAAAGAAGGCAACCGGTTTAAGCAGATTGGCTTTATCCCTTGGTACGGGCAGGGATGGTTCTATGGCTGGGGATGGGCATTTGGGGGTGAATTCCTTGATGAGAACGGGAATGTAACCGCAGACCATCCGAAGAATATTGAAGCCCTTACCTGGATGGTGGATTACGCTAAGAAATATAACATTGAAGATATCGCCTCTTTTACAAGCTCTCAGGGGACCTCAACGATGGACCCATTCTTTACCGGACAATTGAGCATGCAAGTATCAGGGCCATGGACCGTGTCTCAGGCCAAGAAGTTCAACCCTGATTTGAAATATGGTGTGTTTCCGATGCCAACCCCTACAGGAGAGAATCACACGACCTGGTCCGGAGGATGGGCGACCGTCATGCCGAAGGGTTCAAAAAATCAGGATGCAGCGTGGGAATTCATGAAATTTTTATCCGGTGAGAAGGGTCAAGAAATCTTCAGCAGAATCAGTGGAGATTTTTCAATCAAGGATAAAGTGAATGAACAGCTTGGGTATAAGGAGGATCCGATCTTCAAGGAATTTATTGATGTGCTTCCCGTCTCGCATGCCCGTCCGGTTATGACACAAGGCTCTCTGTATTGGAACGAGCTGGCATCCGCAGTCGATCTGGCAACACGCGGCAAAGGAACGCCAGAAGAACTGTTGAAGAAGGTTACCGATAATGTATCCAAAGCATTGAATGAATAATTTAGGTTCGTACGCTGCTGCACACCTATCATTCCTCACTTCACTCTAGTTGAACAGGAGGCGTAAATCTTGATTAAATCGGAACCGATCCGCACAGAGCATGTGAATATGAGACAAAAGGGCCGCAGGCTCCATAGAGACAATATATATGGCTGGCTGTTCGCTTCACCGTGGGTTATCGGACTTCTCGTGTTCTTTGGGGCACCACTGGTCTCATCTCTATATTTCAGCTTAACCACATACAGCATCCTGCAGCCTGGTGAATTTGTAGGCTTCCAAAATTATGCATCTCTCATGAAGGACTCTGTGTTCTGGACATCCATCAACAATACCATTTACTTTGTCGTGTTTTTTGTTCCGCTCAGTATATTCTTTGGTGTGGCCTTAGCCATGCTGCTCAATATGAAGATTAGAGGAATGGCAGTTTACCGCACGATCTTCTTCCTGCCAACACTGGTTCCGGCTGTCGCGATGGCTGTACTCTGGATGTGGCTGCTTAATCCTGGATTTGGTCTTGTCAACGGTATTCTGGACGGGATGGGGATACAAGGCCCGGCATGGCTCGGATCGGAGACCTGGTCCAAACCGTCGCTGATCCTGATGTCTCTGTGGGGGATCGGTCAATCCGTTGTGATCTATCTGGCAGGCCTGAATGATATTTCAAGTGACTATTATGAGGCTGCTGAGATTGATGGAGCCGGCTGGTTCAGCAAGGTGAAGAGTGTGACGCTGCCACTCCTCACCCCCGTTATTTTCTATAATCTGGTCATGGGTGTAATCAATGCGTTTCAGCAGTTTACGCTGCCCTACACACTAACGAATGGTCAGGGAACGCCAGCTGATTCCATGAAATTTTATGTAATGTACCTGTATGATAATGGATTCAAGTTCTTCAAGATGGGATATGCATCAGCGATGGCCTGGATCTTGTTTATTATTGTGATGGTGCTTACAGCCATAATCTTTGGTTCATCCAAAAAATGGGTTCACTATCAAGGCGAATAGGGGGGATGGATATGACTGCCAAAACAGTACGTAATGTAAAACGAATCAGTGCCCATCTCTTTCTGCTTATTGCAGCTGTATTCTTTCTGGCCCCGTTTATCTGGATGGTGTCTACTTCACTGAAGCCGCTGGAACAGGTGTTCACTTTCCCACCGGAATGGATTCCGAAGCCCTTCATGTGGAGCAATTATGTGGATGCCATGACCTACATTCCCTTCTTTACCTATTTGAAAAACACATTGATTATTACCGGCTTCAGTACGCTGGGCGTAGTCTTAACTTCGCCGCTGGTTGCTTACAGCTTCGCCAAGCTGCAGTGGAGGGGCAGCAAGACTTTATTTCTCATCACCATAGCCGTGATGATGATTCCTGGTCAGGTTACGATGATTCCGCTGTTTCTCTTGTTCGATAAGCTGAACTGGATTGGTACGCTGCTTCCGTTAATTGTGCCTGCTTTTTTCGGAGTTCCATTCTATATCTTTTTGCTGCGGCAATTTTTTATGGGATTACCTAACGAGCTGAAGGATGCTGCGAGAATCGATGGGGCAGGGGATTTTCGGATTTACTGGCAGATTATGCTGCCTTTGGCCAAATCCGCTGTGCTGGCAGTCGGCTTGTTTCAGTTCATGGCGAGCTGGACGGATTTCATGGGACCGCTGCTGTATCTGACCAATCCGGAGTCATATACTTTATCGCTCGGATTGCAGCAGTTCCAAAGTCAGAAAGGGACGGAATGGGGACTTATGATGGCGGTATCGACCATTATGACAGCACCGATTATTATATTGTTTTTCTTCCTGCAGAAAACATTTATACAAGGGATTACCTTCAGTGGAATTAAGGGATAGGGGGAATATAGCGAATGGACAAAATTCGTTTTTTAATGATCGGAGTCGGGGGAATGGGAAGAGAGCATATACGCCGAATCCTACAGCTTCCCGAAGCAGAAATTGCGGCGCTCGCAGATCCCAGTACGGCTGCACTAGATGGTGCTAAGGCTGATTTTCCCGAATTAGAGAAGGCAGGTGTTTATACCGACTATAAAGATGCACTAGCAAAGGAGAAGCTGGATGCGGCCGTCATCGTATCTCCCCATCGAATGCATTATGAGCAGGGAATGGATTGCCTTACGGCAGGACTGCATGTACTCATGGAAAAGCCTTTTGTAGATGGCGCAGCAAATGCAGAGGCAATTATTTCGCATGCGGCAGCCAGCGGCAAGCATCTTGCCGTAGCATATCAACGTCATTTATTAGGTCCTTATATGTATATGAAGCAATGCGTATCGGACGGAAGGTTGGGCCGCATTCAATTTGTGAGTGCATATCAGGCTCAGAGCTGGCTGGTAGATCAGAGAGGCACCTGGCGGCAGAGCCTGGCTTTATCCTGCGGTGGTCAGCTGAACGATTCCGGCAGTCACTTGCTTGATGCTGTATTGTGGATTACAGGATTGCGGCCGCTGCAGGTCTCAGCGGTGATCGACACCAGGCAAACCGAAGTCGACATTGATTCAGCAGTCACCATTCAGTTTGAGGGAGGAGCCATTGGCTCGTTCCATGTTGTAGGCAGCGCAAGCATTAAGTGGCAGGAGGACTTATCCATACATGGAGATCAAGGTTCACTGCTTTTTCGGAATGGCAGGCTCTATGAAGCTTTAGACGGCGAACAGGAAGTTCGGGAGGTACCTCCAGAGCGATGGCCGGAATCTAGTAATCCTAATCATGATTTCGTTGAACTGCTGCTTGGAAGAAGAGAGATCGCTTCTGCACCCGCTGAGAGTGGGCTTTACATTGCAAAAGTGACGGAGGCTGCCATGATCAGCAGCGCTGGAAAAGGAATTCTGACACCTGTATCTATTGAATAAACGGGTTTTCACAAAAAAACAAGTAATCAGAGACGTTATTGCGTAGTCTGGTTGCTTGTTTTTTTTGGAACAGCCGTTCCCTTGTGTTATCATATAAACAGCAAAAACACAGTGTGAGGTGTCTAATGGAGAAGTTTATTTTAATAGATGGTAACAGCATTATTTATCGGGCGTTTTTTGCAATGCCGCCGCTGACGAATTCGAGCGGTCTACATACGAATGCAGTGTACGGATTCACGACGATGCTGCTAAGACTGCTGGAGGAGCATAAGCCGACTCATATGATGGTTGCTTTTGATGCAGGCAAGGTGACGTTCCGTCATGAAGGATACGAGGAGTATAAAGGCGGTCGACAGAAGACGCCCCCTGAGCTGTCCGAACAATTCCCTGTGCTGAAGGACTTGCTGAAGGCTTTTGGCATTGCTCAGTTTGAACTCGAAGGATACGAGGCGGATGATATTATCGGTACCTTGACCAAACGTGCGGATGAAGCAGGACGGGAAGTGCTGGTCGTTACCGGAGATAAGGATATGCTGCAGCTTGCTTCTGAGCATGTCAATATTGCTCTGACTCGAAAAGGCGTTTCTGAGATCGAAGCCTATGGTCCGAAAGAGATTGAAGAGAAATATGGACTTACTCCGCTGCAAATTATTGATCTGAAAGGTCTGATGGGCGATGCCTCAGATAATATTCCTGGGATTCCGGGCGTTGGAGAGAAGACTGCGCTGAAGCTCCTGCATCAATTCGGTTCGGTTGAGGCTGTTCTTGAACATACCAGTGAGCTGAAAGGGAAAATGAAGGAGAAGATTGAAACCCATGCGGACGATGCTAGGCTCAGTAAGAAGCTGGCTACAATCTATCGCGAGGTTCCGCTGGATCAATCCTGGGATGACATGGCATTCGATGGACTGAAGGAAGAATCAGCAGCCCCTGCTCTGGGTAAGCTCGAATTTAAATCCCTGCTGGAACGCTTATCCTTTACTGCGAACCGGGTGAATGACGATTTAGAAGACGCTCCGGAGGCTGTTCAACTGGACGTGGTCATTGTAAATGAAGACAACGCCCAGGAGCTCGTCTCGGCGCTGGAAGAAGTGAAGGTTGTTCACGTAGAAGCACATGGGGACAACCCTCATCATGCAGATATTATTGGAATCGTGATCTACGCCCAGGAGCGTTATTACTTCCTTACACCTGAAATATTGAAATCGGATGCTTGTGTCCAAATCAGAGAATGGTTTGCTGATACGCATCAGCCGAAGCATGGATATGATCTGCACAGGGTAGATCTTGCACTTCATGCATGCGGTATTGAATTTGCCGGAGCTGCCTTTGATGCTCACTTAGCAGGATATCTGCTTGATCCAACCGACAGCGATCAGACCCTGACAGGACTTGCTGCCAAATATGCACTGCCGCGGCTTGCTTCCGATGACGAAGTGCTGGGCAAGGGAGCGAAGTATAAGGTGCCTGATATGGAGGTCCTGGCCGATCACTTGTCCCGCAAGACAGCCTCACTGCTAGGGATCATCCCGCTTCAACAGAAGGACCTGGAAGAGACAGGGATGCATGAGCTGTTCTACGATTTGGAAATGCCGCTGTCTAGAATACTCGCTGACATGGAGAAGCAGGGAATCAAGGCCAATATCAACGATCTGAAGGAGCTGGGAGCAGAGTTCGAGAAGACGATCCGCGGCTTGGTCGAGAAGATCTATGAAATCGCTGGTACGGAGTTTAATCTGAACTCTCCGAAGCAATTGGGTGAGATTCTGTTTGATAAGCTTGGGCTGCCTGTGATCAAGAAGACGAAGACCGGTTACTCGACGGGGGCAGACGTGCTGGAGAAGCTGGCTCCCTATCATGATATTGTGCAGTATATATTGGAATACCGTACGATTGCCAAGCTGCAATCCACATATATTGAGGGACTTCTCAAAGAAATTTCTCCAGAGACCAGCAAAGTCCATACCTATTATCGTCAGACCATCGCGGCTACAGGAAGGCTGAGCAGTCAGTATCCGAATCTGCAGAACATTCCGATTCGTCTTGAAGAAGGACGGAAGATTCGTAAAGTATTTGCACCTTCGGAGGAGAACTGGTACATTCTTGCTGCCGATTACTCGCAGATTGAACTGAGGGTTCTGGCTCATATTTCGGACGATGAGCGGCTCAAGGAAGCTTTTGTGCATGACATGGATATTCATACGAAGACGGCCATGGATGTATTCGGGGTGGACAAGGATGCTGTAGACAGTAATATGAGACGTTCTGCCAAAGCCGTCAATTTTGGTATCGTGTACGGAATCAGTGATTACGGCCTGTCACAAAATCTAAATATTACACGCAAAGAAGCAGCACAATTTATTGAACAATATTTTGCCGTATTCCAGGGCGTTCGCAGGTTCATGGATGATATTGTAAAAGAAGCAAGAAAAGACGGCTACGTAACGACTCTGATGGGTCGACGCCGGTATCTGCCTGAGATCAACGCAAGCAACTTTAACCTGCGCTCTTTTGCAGAACGGACTGCAATGAATACACCAATTCAGGGTACAGCTGCAGATATCATCAAGCTTGCCATGGTTCAGATGGATGCTGCTCTTGCCAAGCAGGGACTGCAGAGCCGGATGCTGCTTCAGGTGCATGACGAACTTGTATTTGAAGTCCCAGAAGAGGAACTGGAAACGATGAAGAAGCTCGTTCCGGAAGTGATGGAGCAAGCGCTCCAGCTGTCGGTTCCGCTCAAGGCAGAGGTTAGCTACGGAAGAAACTGGTACGAGGCGAAGTAATCTAATTTTAGGTTACAAGTCCGTACAAACTTCCGGTATAATGGTACGTGAGGTGAAGACATCATGCCGGAACTTCCGGAAGTAGAAACCGTCAGAAGAACATTAAATACACTCATTGTCGGAAAGTATATAGATCGCGTTACCGTACATCTGCCGCGTATTATTCAGCGGCCGGATGACATTGAAGCTTTTGCCATGGAGCTAGCAGGCCACACGATTCAAGGGGTAGAGCGCAGAGGCAAATTCTTGCGTATTATGCTTGACGGCCTCGTGCTTGTTTCTCATTTGCGAATGGAGGGCCGTTATGGATTGTATCAAGAGGGTGATCCGCTTGAGAAGCATACCCATGTTGTGTTCCACTTCTCAGATGGGACAGAGCTGCGTTACAAGGATGTAAGACAGTTTGGCACCATGCATCTGTTCAAGATCGGCGAGGACTTGGCGAATAAACCACTTATGAAGCTTGGTCTGGAGCCGCTTGATGAGGCTTTTACACTTGAGTCTTTTATCAAGGTCATCGGAGCAAGAACGACGAAGATCAAGATTGCGCTGCTTAACCAGGAGTATGTGGTCGGAATTGGAAATATCTATGTAGATGAGGCATTGTTCAGGGCAGGAATACATCCTGAGCAGCCAGCAAATACCCTTCGTGAAGAGCAACTCGCTTTGTTGCATCAGTCCATTATTGATACACTTCTTGAAGCGGTGCAAGCCGGAGGCTCATCCATCAAGTCCTATGTTAACGGACAGGGTGAAATGGGGATGTTCCAGCATCAGCTTAAGATCTATGGAAGAAAAGACGAGCCTTGTACGGAGTGCGGTACGATCATTGTCAAGAGTGTCGTCGGAGGACGCGGTACTCATACCTGTCCTAAGTGTCAGGTTCTTGTTTAGCAAGTCATAGAGAGCAAATGCATGAATAGGCACCCTTTAGACCAGGTTCCCATATACTGCTAGGGCAACGCAGTTAAGGCAAACATTCGCTACCTTTAAATTAGAAAGAAGGGTAGATGTAACTTGAGCCGGACGGGAGGAATGGAGGGTGCCTCATTTATTAACTCTGCTAATGCTCGCCTTTGCATTAAGCCTTGATGGATTTGGTATAGGTATTACATATGGTCTTCGAAAAATGAAAATACCTTGGCTGTCCATCGTCATTATATCGGTATGCTCGGGTCTTGTGATTGGACTGTCGATGCAGCTCGGTGTGCTGCTGTCGCACCTCGTATCTCCTGATGTTGCTTCATATATAGGGGCTATTATTCTTATAGGCATGGGTGCGTGGTCGCTTATTCAATCACTGAGGGCATCAGCGCAGCCAGGGCAGGAGGAGACTGTAAACGGCGCGCCTGTTACAGAGGAGCAAGAATGGGATGAAGACGAGCAGCATATAATGAAGGAATCGAAGAAGACGGTGTTTTTACTGGAAATCCAGAAGTGGGGCATCGTCATTCAAATCTTAAAGAAACCTTCAGCTGCAGATATGGACGACTCTGGCAGTATTTCGGGATATGAAGCGATGTGGTTAGGTATTGCCCTGTCACTAGATGCATTTGGAGCAGGGCTTGGAGCAGCCTTGCTTGGACTGCCGCCCCTGCTGACATCTGTGATGATCGCACTTTTCAGTGGTACATTTCTTGTGTTAGGGTTAAGAGCAGGCTTTCGGTTTGCAAGTGCAAGCTGGATTCGTTCATTCACTGCTCTCCCGGCCGTGATGTTGATTATTATGGGTCTATTGAAGCTGATTTGAGGTGAAACACATGAATATAGGACTTACAGGCGGGATTGCTACGGGTAAGAGCAGTGTTTCCAGGTATCTTGTGAGCCTCGGAGCCATTCTTATTGATGCCGATCAAATTGCCCGGGAAGTGATGCTTCCCGGGCACCCCGTGCTCGCTGCTGTGATTGAAAGATTTGGACAAGCTGTTCTGAATGAGGATGGAACGCTGCATCGAAAAAAACTGGGAGAAATCGTATTTGGGAATTCTGCCGAATTAAAGGCACTCAATGACATTACGCATCCTGCCATTCGGCTAGAGATGCAGGAACGTATGCGGATGTTTGAGCAGGAACAGCCTGATAAGCTGGTTGTTTCCGATATCCCATTACTCTATGAGTCTGGACTGTCAGAGCAATTTGAGCAGGTGATGGTGGTCTATGTACCCGCTGAAATTCAGCTGAAGCGACTGATGGAAAGGGATGGAATCAGCGAAGCGGATGCTCTGAGCCGATTGAATGCACAGATGGATATCGAGGAGAAGAAGCGAAGAGCCGATATTGTGATCGACAACAGCGGAACGATGGAAGAAACGAAGGCGCAAATAATCAAGTTTTGGCATGACAAAGGCTTGTCATGAAGCTACTACGCAAAAAAAGAAGCCTGCTCGTCCTTTTTATTGCCTTTGTACTCCTGCTATTTTTAAATACGAACTGGATGTCATGGTTCTATCCTATCCATTATAAAGAACAAATTCGCACCCATTCAGCGAACTATGAGGTGGATCCATTTTTGGTCGCTTCCATCATTCGAGTAGAATCCAACTACAAGCTGAGCAGGGAGTCCAAAAAAGGTGCGATCGGCTTAATGCAGCTCATGCCCGACACAGCTAATTGGATTCTGGAAACAGCAAGGCTGGACAATGTTACACTCGATGAGCTGAAGCATGAACCGGATGCCAACATCCAGATGGGAACCTGGTATCTTGATTATCTGTCAGACCATTTCGAAGGCAATCCCATCGCAGCGATTGCTGCATACAATGCGGGCCAAGGGAATGTAGGAAGCTGGATCAAGGAAGGCAAATGGGACGGTCATCTGGACACCATTGGGGAAATTCCGATCGGTGAGACGAGACACTATGTTCAGCGGGTCGTTTATTATTATAATCAGTATAAGGACATTTATAAGGAATTTTAAATTCCATTGTGAATAGCAAAAGAAGCATTGGACAGGCTTAATCTGATTAAGCCGCGCCCAATACTTCTAATGAAATCTAATTAGTGAAATTGTCCAGCTAGTTGTTGTTCACCGATTGTTACAAGACGTTTAGTGATGTAACCACCGATAGAACCGTTCTCATAAGATGTCATGTTACCTTGGTAACCATCTTGTGGGATGCTGATTCCAAGCTCTTGAGCAACCTCGTACTTCATTTGTTCGAGAGCTCCGTGTGCTTTAGATACTACCAGGTTGTTGGAGTTATTACCTTGTGCCATTGCTTTCACCTCCTTGCGGGTTGGTAAAAGTATTATGTCTCGCAACTCGAATTTTCATAACATTTTATTTTAAAAAATGATTGGTAACTATATACAATTAAGGAGGTGAGTGAGCTTGAAGTGTCCGTACTGTACATATAGCGGTACCAAGGTGCTTGATTCTCGCCCAGCCAATGAGAACAAATCCATACGCCGGCGCAGAGAATGCGAGAAGTGTAATCGAAGATTTACAACCTTTGAAACGATTGAAGAGACACCTTTGATCGTAATCAAGAAGGATGGAAGCAGAGAGGAATTCAGCAGAGAGAAATTGCTGCGAGGATTGATTCGTGCCTGTGAGAAGAGACCTGTTTCCGTGGAGCAGCTTGATTCGATTGTGTCAGAAGTAGAGAAGTCTCTACGTAATACAGCGGTTGCCGAAGTGGAGAGTCGGGAGATCGGGGAGCTCGTCATGGAGCAGCTATATCCTGTGGATGAGGTTGCTTACGTCCGTTTTGCTTCGGTCTATAGACAATTTAAAGACATCAATATGTTTATGAAGGAATTAAAGACGCTGTTGTCTAAGGGTGTAAACGAAGACTAGATCGTAAAGCTATGATAATGAATCAGGTGAAAAATAAGCAACAATTCAAGCAACTAAAATAAAAGCCTTCAGACTCATTATTATGAGCTCCGAAGGCTTTTATTTTAAAGGGATTGATGTAAGTCTTATACAACGTATTTATCAAATTACTTCTTAATAATTTTGACGTTGTCCATTGCCGATGACTTGGCGGGAATAGCCTTCCTTTTTCATATGGCCTTGATAAACGTTAGCGCCTTGCATACTTTGAGGACCTTGCATCATATGACCTTGATATCCTTGCGGAGCCATCATGTGGTTGTTGTAGGAAGTACCCTGAACTCCCGTTTGCGGCTGATGGTACTTGTTGCAGTCTGCAGGAGGGCCAATGACGGTCGTATCCTTGATGGGAGCCAAAGTTTGTTTCAGCATGGCTTCATCCAGACAATAAGTATGGGCAATCGTGTTCGTTGGCGCTAGGCGCAGGAAATCAGATATTCCAATAAATAGCGGTTCCGGCGCATCAAAAATGGCAATGATTTTTGTATTGTCCTGTGATGCGACTTCCCAGTGAATCCATCCTTGAGGCACTAATACCGATTGTCCAGGTTTAGCCGTAAAGTTAAGAACTTCTTTGGTAAAAGGATTAACAAAAGATACAATCGCTTCTCCCGAAACAACATAGACGAGTTCGGAAGCATTCTGATGAACGTGAGGCTCAACGACATTTCCTCTAGTGAGCGTAATATCCAGCAGAGAGGCATTACCCAGTGTATTCAGTTGTGTTCGGCCAAGAACATTAATGTAGTTACCACTGTCTTTGGTAAAGAACCGGTTTTTATTGACATCATCAAAAAATTGCACATCCGGGGAAGTAAAATCCATGTAAGACACTGCCATTGCTATTCATTCCTCCACTTCGATATTATAATCCACGAGTTAAGTTATTCAGCTTAGCATAGGTTGGTGCCTAGAGTTTCAGTTGAGAATTCATTCGTATATATGTGAACACTTCAGCATTCTTATCAACAAGGAGTTTGGGTACTTTAGGAAGAAGTAAAAAAGGCAATGTATACTGTAGAGGAGAGCATTCGTTATGAAACCTTATATAACCGTACTAACGCTTGGAGTGAATGATCTGGAGAGATCGCTTGAATTTTATAGGGACGGACTCGGATTTCCCACTGAGGGGATCATAGGCAAGGAATTTGAACACGGAGCGGTTGCCTTTTTTGAATTGCAAGGTGGGATGAAGCTGGCAATTTGGGATCGAAGGGACCTTTCTTTTGAAGCTAAAGTGCCGCTAGCTCCTCCTAGCTCGACTGAAATGACGATTGGACATAATGTGGGCAGCAAGGATGAGGTGGATTCTATAATGGAGCAGGCACGTCAAGCCGGGGCCACGATCTGTGATCCTGCACATGAAACGTTCTGGGGAGGCTATTCCGGGCACTTCATGGATCCGGATGGTCACTTGTGGGAAGTGGTCTGGAATCCTGCTTGGGATGTAAGAGAGAGTTGATAACGATGAAAATAAAAAGTAGGGTGACATATTGCCTAAATATACCGAGTTATGTTACACTACTTTTTGTGTACAAGATGAATGATTTCATATGTGTCTTGTATGTATTTAATTTGGCGGGGCCTTAGCTCAGCTGGGAGAGCGCATCGCTGGCAGCGATGAGGTCAGGGGTTCGATCCCCCTAGGCTCCATAACCGTAGAAAATCCGCAATCCGATATGGGATTGCGGATTTTTTCCTTTACGCAGTCACAGGGTGACACTCTCGGTGGGTGGGTTCAAGAATTGGACATTCCAAAGGGATTAGAGCGGGCTCGTTCTTGCTTTGTCATAATTCAGTCCTAAATGATAAGCTTACGTAAGCAGTCTCTCTTGGGTTTCCGAGTTAGAATCCAAGGTATTATATAGAATTTCAACCCTGCTATTTAAAATTCCACAGTAACCAGCTATTGCGATGTTCAGTTGCTGGTTCATCATTTTCTCGTATTGTCTCTTCTCCATTCCTTCCTTCGAATCTGCTGCTAGACCAAGCCAGAGTACTTGTTTATGATGGAGTTTATTTGAACCGTATGCAAAACCATTGTTCCAGACCCGATCAATATATCCTTTGAGCATAGCCGGTAAACTATACCACCAAACTGGGAAGATGTATGCGAGAGCATCATGGTTCTTCATACGTTCCATTTCTGTTTCTACTTCAGGCGAATACACCTTATGATCAGACGACCAATCTGGCTCATCTGCTTCTCCAAGTACGGGATTAAATCCGCTGCGATGCAGATCCAGCACTTCCGTTTCGTGACCTCCATCTATGAGACCTTGCGTGAATTTATGAGCAACAGAAAAGGTTAAGGAATCCACCCTTGGGTGGGATACAACGATCAATACTTTCACGATTTGTCACCTTCCATTCTATGTTTATTACACTCTCCTATGATAATATTTTAATTATGCAGTACGATGTAAAATAGAGGAATAACGCACTTTTTTGTTTTTATAGAACCATTAGGTGCTATAGGCACTGAAAGGTAACTACTATATTGTATTAAAGGACTGTGGATAATGAAGAAGCAATCGACTCAAGTCCATAATATCCCTGCAGAAGCGACCTTGGAGGTCATTGGAGGGAAATGGAAGCTGTTGATCTTATGTTATTTTAATTGCGGATCAATGAGATCGAGCGAGTTTAGGAAGGAAATCCCAGATATATCTCAAAAAATTTTAACCTAGGTGCTTCGAGAACTGGAGGATGACGGAATCATTACTCGGACGATATATAATCAAGTACCGCCGAAAGTTGTCTACGAAATGAGTGAATTAGGGAAATCATTGAAGTCAATATTAGACCAACTGGGTGAGTGGGGCGAGCACTATATTAGTGTTCACTTAAACAAGAATCCAAACGGAGATAAGGAGGGGGATCCTGCCTGAATAGATTGAAGAAGATAATAAGAAGCAAAACCTTTATGATCTTAGCCGCACTCGTTATCTTAATTTATTTGAATAATAGTTCCCTGTTCGTAAAACAGGGAAGCGGAGAGCCGATACTTCTAGCACATCGTGGACTTGCACAAACTTTTGCAATGGAAGGCATCGAGAATGATACTTGTACGGCAGAGCGAATTCATCAGCCAGAGCATCCATACTTGGAGAATACGATCGAATCCATGAATGCTGCGTTCCAAGCAGGGGCAGATATCGTTGAATTTGACGTGCACATCACTAAGGATGATCAATTCGCAGTATTTCATGACTGGACGATAGGCTGCCGAACGGATGGGGAGGGAGTTACCCGAGATTATACAATGGCTGAATTAAAGAAGCTCGATATTGGGTATGGTTATACTGCTGACGGAGGACAGACGTACCCTTTTCGGGGAAAGGGAATAGGTCAGATGCCATCAATGACAGAAGTGTTAGAGCAATTTCCGGATAAAGCGTTATTAATTAATGTCAAAAGCAGTGATCCGGCAGAAGGAGAGCTTCTGGCAGCGTATTTATCCAAGCTTCCTAAGCAGCAGCAAAACCTGCTTGCGGTTTACGGAGGTGACGAGCCCATTGCCGCATTGAAGGAAAGGTTACCTGAGCTTCGGGTGATGTCGAAGGACACGATGAAAAGTTGTCTGCTGTCTTATTTGTCTGTTGGCTGGACCGGTTACATGCCTGCCGCCTGCGAGCATACTCAGCTCCATATTCCGAATAAGATTGCACCTCTGCTGTGGGGGTGGCCTGACAAATTTCTGAGCCGGATGGAACAAGCGGATACACGGATTATGATCGTCGCGGGAGATGGAAGTGACTTTTCGGGAGGATTTGATACACTAGAGGATATTAAAAAACTTCCGGATCATTATACTGGAGGTATATGGACGAACCGTATTGATCGCATTGCTCCACTTTTTAAATAAAAATGCTTGATTATTATTTATTATCTGTTATAATAGATTTTACTGAGTTGTTAACATTCATGAATGTAACAACTGCCTTAGCGGCATGAGCTTACGGACTCTTAGCTCAGTTGGTAGAGCAGTTGACTCTTAATCAATTGGTCCAGGGTTCGAGTCCCTGAGAGTCCATATATCTGACTAAACCCTTACGTCGAGTAAGGGTTTTTTTATGTTTTATACTAGATAATCAAATGGTGTTTGAGTATCTTTAGTTTTCTGCGCGTGCGTTTATATGTTGCTCTTACACCAATTCTCGTATCCCAATAGTCATTGCGGCTGACAGTACATAATGGGATGCTCAGGTCATATATATTGCTTAGCAGTGATGGCGTAAGGTTATAATAAAGCAAACTTATCATTCGTAATGTGTAAATATGAATTAATCTTTTCCCTTATTTCAGGATGAAGTGCAGGAGGAATAAGACATATGAACCCTCAAGTATTGATTGTCGGCGCCGGTCCAACCGGCTTAGTGATGGCATTGGCATTGCAGAAGCAGGGAATCCCGTTTCGAATTGTTGACAAAAACAGTGGAACGGGGGAAGCCTCTAGAGCGATTGTCGTCCATGCGCGAACACTGGAATATTACCAGCAGCTTGGACTTGCAGATGAATTGGCACAGCGGGGAATTCCCATCCAGGAACTACAAATTCGTAAAGATGGGGAGCTTAAAGCGAGCATGAAATTGGGGAATATTGGCCTTGGGATCAGTCCTTATCCTTATGTACTCAGCCTTCCTCAGGATGAGCATGAGGCCATTCTGGAAAGTGCGCTGAAGGAGCGAGGAGACCGTGTGGAGTGGAATACGGAATTAGTTTCTTTCAGAGAAGAGGGAGAAGGGGTTCGTGCGGTTCTCGAGAAGCAAGGAGTGCGCGAGGAGACCGTATTTCAATATATTTGTGGCTGTGACGGGGCTCATAGTACCGTTCGTAAAGGACTGGGGCTTTCCTTTGCCGGCGGAACCTATGAACAAATGTTTTATGTTGCGGATGTGAAGAGCGCTGTCCCGATCCAGGGTCTGCATATAAGCTTTAACGATGACGGATTCTGCCTTACGGCACCGGTGCGCACAACCGGCTATGTCAGGTTAATCGGTATTATACCGAAAGCGGTACTGGAGCAGGGTCTCCCGGATGATTTTAATGTCATTGCCCCCTATGCGTCACCAAATACGGAAGCAGATATTCAAGAGGTGAACTGGTTCTCTACCTTCAAGGTTCATCACCGGGTCAGTGAGCGTTTCCGAAAAGGGCGTATTTTTATTGCAGGTGATGCAGGCCATGTCCATAGTCCCGCTGGAGGACAAGGGATGAATACAGGCATTGGGGATGCGATGAACCTGGCCTGGAAGCTCGCCGCTGTTCTTCAAGGAGAAGCAGACGAGCAAATTTTGGATTCCTATGAAACAGAAAGAATCGGTTTTGCGAAGACCCTTGTAGCAACGACAGACCGCGCTTTTCAGATTATGGTGGGCAAAGGGATAAACTCCAAATTAGCCATGGAAGTCATTATTCCGTATTTTGTACCTGTTCTGTTCCATCTCCCGCCGGCCCGGAGAAAAGCATTTGAAATCCTGTCCCAAACGAAGATTCATTATCCGGACAGCCTCCTGAGTGAAGGCAAAGCCGGCCATCTGCAGGCAGGTGACCGTTTGCCATGGGTACAGATGTCAGAAGATAATTTTAAGCCGTTACAATGCATGGAGTGGCAGCTTCATGTCTATGGTCAAGCAAATCCGCAATTAACCCTGTTTGCTGAAGATAACTCCATTCCATTACATGAGTTTAATAACATCGTGGCTATTAAAAAAGCAGGCATTCCTCTGGGCTCCCTATTTCTCGTCCGGCCGGACGGATATATCGGCTTTGCACAAGCGGAGCAAAATGTGGAACAGCTTGTCGCCTATCTCAACAAGATAAAAATAAAGATATCGAACTAACGAAGCACAGCTAAACTACTCGTCTCATAAAATCCTTACACTCAGCGGATAGACATACGGCTGATCGGGGGCTGCGGATTCCTTCCATTCTGTGATGCGTATCATGGGCAGCCTAGTTCCGTTATGCACCGTCGTATCGATGACACCGGTTGCTTCAATCCATGTATCCTCGTCAAGCCGGGCTGCTTGCGGAAATTCAGCCAGAAATCCGATCAGGGCCGCATCTGCAATACAATGGGTTATTAAAAATCTCGAAATAACAAGTTGATTGTCCGAAAGCTCCTCATCTCGAAATACAAAACCGGATAGCTGGATGGATCTGCCCGCGTATTCATCCGGCGTGTTAGCAATACGTTCAAAATATGAGGCGAAAATATGCTCCTCCATTACTATGGATTGTTTGTCCTCCAAATCCGACATCATCTGATTAAACTCATCCCTCGATACGGTGTTCTCCATTACGCCTTCGTCCTCTGCATGTTCATCTGTGACTGCCTCTTCATATCCAGGGAGCTCAATAAGATCTGTGGGCTGAGTATTCAGGGCAAGCTCTCCATTTGACGCTGTGGATTGAGTTGTTTCTGTTGCTTCGGAATTCTGCTGTGAGCCGGTTAACAGCATCAAGCCGCCTTTCTTATCTGCAATGGAAGCATTCAGAACTTGGGGAGGCACAAGAAATCCTGCAGCCAGCGGGAAGATAATAATGGCATAGGTGATGAGTTTCTTATAATTGAGCTTTCCATCTCCATGATCGTGATGACAGTGGTCATCTCCGCAATGGTGAGGTGCATGCCGCTGCATTGAATCGTCTTGATTTTCGATAGAAGGGTGATGAAGGTGCTCATGATGTTCATGCTCATGATGTACATGCTCATGATGGTTATGCTCATGATCGATGTGCTCGTGATGGCCATGTTCATGGAGATTGTGCTCATGACTTACCTCGTCCCAGCCTCTTCCGAGCTGAATCAGAAATAGGCATGCAAATAGGACAGCAGCGCTAAGACTGAGCGGCTCATACTTTGGATTAACGAATTTCAATATTTCCCCGGTGAAATGCAGCTGAAACAGCATGATGGAAAACAATAGCAGGATGCCAGCTCGAAAGAGCTGTTGTCCGTTCCATTTGATGTTCATATGCAGGACGTAACCTCCTTATATATAGGGTTGAAGCAGCATGAGTGTAGTAAATATAGTCAGCACGACAAGAGCAAGAAGGCAGACAACAAATCGGGCCCGAAATACGCTAAGCATCATTATGGTGTTCTTCAGGTCCAGCATCGGTCCGAAGATCAGAAATCCGAGAATAGGCGTTGTGCTGAATAAATGACGGAAGGATGAACCGATGAAGGCATCTGCTTCAGAGCATAGCGACAGAACATAGGCTAGTCCCATCATAACAAGGGTAGAAGAAGCCATACCTGTACCTATATCGACAAGGGATTTGGCAGAGACGAAGGTCTGAACCGCTGCCGCGATGAAGGCTCCAATAATGAGAAACTTCCCCATGTCAAAAAATTCGTCAATAGAATGATGAAGCATATGTTTAAAGCGAGCAGTGAAGGAAGGGGAGGTATGCTGCTTGTGAGCATGCTGATGAGCTGTGGATGTGGACGATGAGGAAGCGTTTCTCAATTGAGTTCCTTGAAAAGACATGCTCACAGCAAAAGTAATCAGTAATGCAATCAAGAATCCGATGCCCATACGAAGTCCAGCCATTTGCAGATCGTTGCCAAAAGCCATGTACGTTGAAGCGATGACGATCGGATTAATGAGCGGACCCGTCAGCATAAAACCAACACCCGCATAGAGCGGGACCCCTTTTTGAACAAGCCGTCTTGTAATCGGTACAATGCCGCATTCACAGGCGGGAAAGAGGGCTCCGATAACACAGCTCATGAGGATCGTGGCAGGCTTGCTGCGGGGGAGCCATCTTCGAATATGATCTTCTGTCACAAAGATTTGAATAACCCCAGCGATCAGCACCCCAATGAGTACGAACGGTAATGCCTCAATGAGTATGCTCATGAAAATGGTGTTCAGCTGAAGAAGACTTGATGGAATATGAAGTGCTCCCTGCCACATGGAAACAACAAGAACCAGCAATAATGAGAAACCGAGCAGAAGGATTCCGCTGATTCCTGCATATGAAATACGTGATAGACGGTACATAATTACCTCCCTCTTAAAAATATTGACTCTATTAACTTTTCTATTATTCCACTATATGTTGGTCATACTAGAAGAAGAACTACGAGATTCTCTTAAGAAAGAATTAAGAATTAATTCCCTTGATCTTAAAAAGATTCGTATATTGTGTATTCCATAAGGAATTCACGTGTACAACAAGGGAGTAATGATTATGAAACAAAAAATCCATTTCTATCCAGTACTCATACTAGGTTTGCTGCTGTTCTACTCTTATGTAGTGATCAAGGTCATTTTGTTTAAATTCGGAGCTGTTGATGTCAGTATATTGGGCCAGATGTTATCCAGGGTCATAGAGAATCCCGCTTCGCTGAGTCAAACGATGAGCTATAGATCCAATATGATATTGCTGCATACGATAAAAGACAGCTTGGAACATCCGACAACGCATAATTTAATCAATTTGTTTGGCAATGTTGCGATTTTTATCCCCTTTGGATTTTTGGCTGGAACGATCATCAAACAGCTGAGCTTTGTCCTCGTCATGCTTCTATCCTTCAGCTTTAGCTTGCTGCTCGAATGCGCTCAGATTGTTTTTAGTATGGGGACCTTTGATGTGGATGACCTGCTGCTTAACACCTCTGGGGCGTTTATTGGATATTTACTCTGGAAGCTGTGCAGAGTGTTTATCAAGAAAGAGTCACCATCAGCAGCTTCAAATCAAGTAGTAGAATGATGAATGCAAGAATAAATCCATCTGTCAGAAGAAGTCCCTAGTATAGGGCTTCTTTTTTTGCATATGAGAAAAAAAGCTTTCGTTTTCGTTAAATGTTAGTTATTATATTAATAAGTTAGCATTTATATTACTTTATTGATTGCATATGCATTAAACGACTGCTTTTTTAATTTTCTATTATGACAAGACAGGAGAGCTGCAGCATGATAAAGAACGAGCAACTAATCGCGCATTACAAGTTTGAGGACGAGAGCAATGCAGGCAAGGATGCAACAAATAACGGTAACGACGGTGTGCTTAAAGGGAGCAAGCTTCCTGAAATACATAATGTAGACGGCAGGTCTTCACTAACTTTGGCAGGCGGGAGCAATGGAACATCTTATATGGAGCTCCCATCCAATCTGCTGAAGGGAGTTAGTGATCATACGGGAATTACGGTAGCTGCCTGGATTCATCCTGGCAAAGTTAACAGTGTTTGGGAGCGTATCATCGACTTTGGTGGAGGGGAAGGAAACCCGTATCTGTTCTTGACCCGTAACTTAAGAGGCGTATGCTATGCGGGAGACGAGATCGTTGCAGATCCAGGCAAGATCTTCCCGGCGGGTGAATGGATGCATGTTGCAATTTCTATTCGGGGTACCGAGGGCGGTACACTCAGCAGTGCGGGTCCTGTCGTATATGCTAACGGAGAAGCGATTGGGGATGGGACGATCAGCCAGACCTCCAGTGGAACCTATGCGAAGCTGAGAGCATGGTTTGATACGTTTACAAACGGTACGAATTATGATCGTAACTATATTGGGAAATCCCAGTTTAATGCGGATGCCGATTTTCAGGGGTCTATATCCGATGTGCGCATTTATCAAGCTTCGCTTACTGAGGATGAAGTCATCGAGGTCATGTGCGAATCCCTGTCCGATGAACAGATTATCAAGCTGGCCAAGAGCAAATATTTAAGCGCACCGAACTCTATTATCAAAGCCGATATAGAGCTTCCATCTTCACTTATGGGGGGCAAAGTCCAAGTAGAGTGGAGCTCCAGCGATTCGGAAGCGATTACGAATCAGGGAAAAGTAAACAAGAACATCCAACAGCCTGCTGGTGTTACGCTCACAGCTAAACTTAGCGCTGGCGAGCATGATGCTTCCCAGAGCTATGTCGTTTCTGTGCTGCCTGAAGGTGTCCCGGACCATACGCTGACGATTGAAGGAAATAACGAGGTCGTTGATATTAGTGAGGTCATGTATGGATTGTTCTATGAGGACATCAACAATGCGGCTGATGGAGGGATCTACGCAGAGCTGGTGCAGAACCGCTCCTTTGAAGCGTTTGAATACGACAGCTACTCTCATGTATGCGGCGAATGCGGTGTCTCTACCGGACGGAACCGTGATGCTCTCTTTGCATGGTATGGTGACACAGATAAACTCACGGTTCATAACAGCGGCGGACTTAACGAGCATTTTGATATTCAGGACAAGGATGTTAACAGCTATTATGTGACTGCAGCGGATGGGGCTGTAATATATAATAAAGGGTTTAACGATTTGAACCATAACTGCGCCATGTCTATTAAAAAGGACGCTGAATACCTGTTCTCCCTCTGGGCGAAAGCGGGGCAAACCGGGAGCATTACGCTTCAGCTGCTGGATCAGGATGGAAAGGAACTTAGTGACAAAGTCATTGTTCACGTCGAGGCAGGGGAATGGAAGAAATACGGAGCGGAATCACCAATCGTACTTCGAGGTACGAAGAATGCACTGGGACAGTTATCACTTACTTTCAGCGGAGAGATTTCGATCGATATGGTCTCGTTATTTCCAGCGAATGTATGGGGTGCTGCCGAGGAAGAAAGCTCTGCTACTGCACATTCCAACTATATAGGGAACCCGAATTATCGTTTGCGAAAGGATCTGGTTGAGGCACTGGTCAATCTGCATCCTAAATTCCTGCGTTTCCCGGGTGGTTGTATCTCCGAAGGTTCACACATTTGGGAGAATGTCTACGATTGGAAAGAATCCGTACGTGATGTAGAGCTGCGTAAGGAGAACTATAACGTCTGGGGCTATATGATGACGATGGGTCTTGGCTATATGGAATACTTCCAGCTGGCTGAGGATTTGAATTCCACTCCGCTTCCGGTTATGGCCTGCGGTGTGCTGTGTCAAGCGCGTTCTGATTATGCAAATCCAGCCGGAGGAGCGCTGAGAGACTACTATATCAGCAATTTTACAGATTTGATTGATTTTGCGATCAGCACGGATTATGAGAAGAATGAATGGGCTGCTCTACGTAAAAATATGGGCCATGAAGCGCCGTTCGATCTTCGATATCTGGGTGTAGGGAACGAGAACTGGGGAACAGAATTCTTCGCTAACTTTGAAATTTTCAAAGCGGCGATTGATGAGCATATGCAGCAGTACTATCCGGATCATGAGCTTCACATCATCTCTACCGTTGGGGCACAGGCGGACGATGATGCTTACCAGCAGGGCTGGAAATTCCTAAGCGGAGGACTCGAGGGCTCAGCTCAAGTAAGCTTTACCGATGGCAAGACAAGTATTGAAGAGACCATCACTTGGTATGGCAAGCAGCCGAATTATATGGATACCATCGCGGATGAGCATTACTACCGTTCCAATGAGTATTTACTGGAAAATGCCGACCGTTACAATTACTACTACCGTGCTTATAACGAAGATGGCAGCTTGAACGAGACTGAGACGTCCAAAGTGTTTGTCGGAGAGTATGCCTCCACAGATAAGAATACACTGGCGGGTGCGGTAGCAGAAGCGGCGATTATGACCAGCTTCGAGAATAATGCAGATGTTGTCCGACTTGCGGCGACCGCTCCATTGTTCAATAAAATACGGACAGACAATCTGTATCGCTGGACGCCGGACTGCATTTGGTTTGATGATGAAACGGTCTGGTATACGCCGAACTATTACGTGCAGCAGCTCTTCGCCAAATATATCGGTACCAAAGGGCTGGCCACATCATTCACAACCTATCGAAACGGGGAGGAGACCAAGCTGATTCCGCACGGTGGAATTGAAATCTCAGCTGGAAAAGCAGAGGTTCACGTGAAACGGGTCGTCGTTACTTCAAACACAGACGGCAGCGTTCTGCTGGATCAAGATTTTACGAAGCCGCTGAGCCCAGAATGGCAGGTTATTCCTGGCTCTGCCGGTTATGAGCTTGATTCCGAGGAGGGGCTAGTCCTCCAAGCTCAGCCAAGCGGTCGCAACGGTATCTACCTCATGAATGAGGCTTGGACGAATTATACAGTGGAAGTTACGGCGAAGAAGGCGCCTGGGGATGATGGTTTTTACATTGGAGCAGGACTCACGGATATTACAGCAGAGCATAAGAATGTCATTGAATACGCGATCGGCTATAACGGAAATGCAACCGGCGTCAAAGTGTTTAAGAACGGGGTTGAAGCCTACACGCTGGGTGACTATTCCTCCAGTACTGCAGCAGGTAATTTGCGTGCGGCAAGCTACGAAGAGCTTGCAAATGACACCGAATATACCATTACGGTGAATTATGGGGGCAATGATGGCAAACACCTCATCTGCTTCTACACAGACGGGCATAAGGCGAGCAAAGTGCTGGATTACAAGCTGGAAGCTTATAACCGAGAGGTCTATCATTCGGTGACGAAAGACGAGAAGCATGTCTATGTGAAGCTCGTTAACCCGGACACTTCGGGTAAATCGATCAAGATTGATCTGGACAGCTTGAATACAGCATCCAAAGGTCAGTTAACGGTTCTGACAGGAGATGCGTCTCTCGTTCATGTTCCTAACGTGAACAAGAGAGACGATGAGAAGGTGCAGCCTTATCAAACAGAGGTTGAAGTAGAGCAAGCCTCTGCGGTTATTTCCCTGCCGGCAAACTCTGTCAATGTACTGGTACTAGAACTCATATAATAACGAAGAGGAGGAACCGAATGGTTCGCTCCTCTTTTTTTGGACAGAAACTATGATTGACGCTGTTTATAGGGCAAATGTTAAATGAAATTCTGCATTGTGCTGATTATTGTTCAAACGCTAACCGTCGGTTCGATGACTGTCAGAGTGTTCTCATAGGTGTTTAAATTTACCGTCGCTCCAATGGGAATTGCGGCTTTATATATCCCGTGAGCAGTTGTCACATTGGTCATGAGGGGCTTGCCTAGCGGTACGATGACTTCTTCTATTAACTGCTGGTAGGAGACCCCATAGGCCTCAATACATCCAGTACATTCCCCCATCACAATGCCCGCACACTCCTGTAGTTTATTCGCCAGCAAGAGATGATTTAGATAACGATAGATCGTATTGGTCGGCTCATGCGTTTCTTCAAGCAACAATATTTTGTCTCGTACATCAATCTCATAGGGAGTTCCAATGGTATCCATGAAGGAGGCTAAATTCCCTCCAACGATAGGTCCCGTTACATTGCCTTGAATTCTGCTGATTTGAGGAATGCTGGGAGGGTTCGTAATCTGTCTTTGGAGCTGTAAAGTAGAGGTTGCATTATAAAATTGATCGAAGTTATAAGCAGGCGTCTGTGGTGCGAAGTCAATAAGCATGAGGCTCTGCAGTGTAATGAGGTCCGCGTATTGATAGAGCACATTCAGCAGTATTGTAATATCACTATAGCCGGATACGATTTTGGGATTATTGCGGATTACATCATAGTCAAGATAAGGAAGAATGCCGGCAACTCCAGTGCCGCCGCGTGTTGCAAGAATTAATCTGACCTCTTCGTTCTCAAACATGCTCATAAGGTCGGATGCCCGCTCCTCGTTTGTTCCTGCCAGGAACCCGTCCTGATCATATACATGGTTGCCAATAATTACATTAAAACCAGAGCCCCGAAGGACCTCGATTCGTGAATCGATGGTTTCAGCGCTTAACGGGCTGCCTAATGTGACTAGACCCACAGTGTCTCCTGCTTGTAAAATAGGGGGAGCAATAGCCATATACCGGCCCTCCTTAAATATATTCCGATTCAAGTGTGTATTTAATGATGTGTATGGCGATTTACGATGAATTATGTTCTTCTGTCTTCCCGATGAGGATTAGTTTAATTTACGAAAGTAGGAGAGTTATGACGACACTGCAGCAGTTAAAATACGTGATTGAGGTTGCGAACCGCGGCTCCATGAATGAGGCCGCTAAGCGGCTGTTTATATCTCAGCCGAGCTTGTCCAAGGCGATCAAAGAGCTGGAGGAAGAGATCGGCATTACTATATTTGAACGGACAAATAAGGGGATTACGCTGTCAATGGAAGGTGCCGAATTCATGGGGTACGCCAGACAGGTGACCGAGCAGGCAGAGCTGCTGGAGAGCAGATATCGGAACGCCAAGCCGTCTCCGCAGCATTTTTCAGTCTCTACCCAGCACTATGCCTTTGCCGTCAACGCTTTTGTGAAGCTGGTGAAGGAGCACGGATTAGATGAATATGAGCTGGCGCTACGGGAAACGAAGACTTATGAGATTATTGAAGATGTCAAAACACTGCGCAGCGAGATTGGGATCTTGTATTTAAATGAGTTTAATGCCAAAGTTATCAATCGACTCCTGGATTCCGCCAATTTGCAGTTTCATAGCTTGTTTGTAGCGAAGCCGCATATCTTCATCAGTATTCATAACCCGCTCGCGAAGCAGTCCATAGTGACCATTGAGGAGCTGGAGGAGTATCCTTATTTGTCCTTTGATCAAGGTGAGTACAACTCTTTTCATTTCTCCGAGGAGATCTTAAGCACGCTGTCACACAAGAAGAGTATACGTGTCAATGACAGAGCAACACTGTTTAATCTGCTAATTGGCCTGAATGGGTATACGATCTCAACGGGTGTACTAAGTGCAGACTTAAATGGAAATGATATTATTCCCGTTCCGCTGGATTGCAAGGAAACGATTAACGTGGGTTGGATCGCTCATAAGAATGCAATGATGTCTAAGCTGGCGGCTGCCTATGTGGATGCGCTGCATGAAGCGATTTTATAAAATGTAATTGAGATGAAGGAGAAGGTTTACATAAGCGGCTGTTTATATGGTTTGCTTGGTTGATCTGCTCCTTCTCTAATGTTAGATATAACCGGTCGTTCACAAGAATCTATTAAATTTTGCTGAATAACTTGCAATGTATACCTTTAATCGCTATAATATGAGAGTAGTCAATTAAATATGCGGTCGTGGCGGAATTGGCAGACGCGCACGGTTCAGGTCCGTGTGGGCTAACCCCCGTGGAGGTTCGAGTCCTCTCGACCGCATCCTATCCAGACAGGCTTCCGGAATACCGGAAGCCTGTTTTTGTTGTACAGATGCCGAGCTGCATTGCCTCAATACTTCCATTTTATAGGGATTATGGTCTTAATTATGAATAGGGATTCGCATATAATGAATGTAGAGATTAAATTCGGTTATACAAGGGGCTTAATATGAAGATCAAAGTATTGATAGCAGATGATAATTCCTTTATTCGCGAAGGAATGAGAATTATATTGTCCAGCTTTGAGGAATTTGAAATCGTGGCAGCGGTCGAGGATGGTGCTATGGCTGTGCAATATTGTCAGCAGCACGAAGTGGATGTGGCCCTGCTCGATATTCGGATGCCGAATCTGAATGGAGTCGAAGCCACAAGGAAGATTGTACAGCTGACACAGACAAGACCGCTCATATTAACGACGTTTGACGATGATGAGTTTGTCTTTGAAGCGATACAGGCTGGGGCTAGAGGATATCTCCTCAAGAATAATGACCCAGAGCAAATCCGAGATGCGATTAAAAGTGTCAACCGGAATCATCATGTGCTGCAAGGTGCTGTACTTGATAAGATCAAGTCAAGCTTACCTAGCTCAAGCCACCCAATTTCAGCCCATCAGAAAACGATCCCGGAATCTGTATCCATACCAAGTCATACGGATCATATAGACCGTAGTTTGTTTACGGACCGCGAATTAGATATTATGGGCTGTATCGCAAAAGGGCTGTCTAATAAAGGGATCGCCAAGAAGCTTTTTTTATCGGAGGGAACAGTAGCTAACCATATTACTTCTATATTGAACAAGACGGGACTTGCCCATCGAACGCAAATTGCGATTTACTATTTAACTGGTGAAGTACGGGTTTCAGATGAAGAGCTTTAATTATTACGAATTGTGGATGGTCGGCTGCAGGCTGATTCTGCTTGTCTATATTTCAGGCACGGTGCTCGGCGCTGATCAAGATCAGAGATGGTTTATTTTTTCTGTGCTGATATACATATCTCTTAACTGCATGATGCTTATTCTAAGGAATCACAAATCTATACTCTGCCTTCATGTATTAACCATCGGGTGGATTATCGGATGTGCAGTATTTATTCATGTTTCTTTTCTGCTGCTGTTAGCAATCAGCCTCTATGAGATATCCGTCTCCCTGAAAAATTATTTGGTGTATCCGTTCCTGTTCTTTCTTATAACACTGGGCTTAGTTCCAAGCTCTATTCTGTTTCATTATTTGCTCACCTCAGGATTCATATTTCTGGCTTATTCTGCTGTCAGGCACTATAAAACGGTGGTGAATAATCAATTCGAGAAATACGAATCAATCCAGGCTGATATGGACAGGCTGAGGCGATCCTTGCAGGAGAACCAGGAATTCCTTAAGCAATCGGAATATACAATTAAGCTGGAAGAAAGGAACCGATTATCACAGCGCATCCATGATGAGATTGGTCATTCAATGGCTGGGGCACTCATTCAGATGGAGGCAGCCAAAACCATGCTAGTCAGCCATCCTGCCAAAGCGGCAGAGCTGCTGGACAATGCGATCGGGATATCAAAAGAGGGACTTGAACAAATCAGAGTTACCCTGAAGGAGATGAAGCCTAGGCCTGAAGAAATGGGGATGAACCGGCTGCGGCTGTTTGTCGATGAGATAAGTGCAAAGCATGGGATTCATACGTCGTTTGTGCATAGCGGTGATCTTGAGCATATTACGCCTCTTCATTTTCGAATCATTCAGCAAAATATGATGGAAGCCGTAACGAACACGATTAAATATGCGAATGCGGATCAGATTCATGTTGAAATCCAGGTGCTCAATCAGCTGATCCGGGCTGTCGTTTCCGATAATGGAATCGGCGCTAGCCGGATTGTAAAAGGGCTCGGTATTTCTGGAATGGAGGAAAGAGCAGCAGCGCTGGGAGGGGCGGTCGTCGTGGATGGATCGAACGGCTTCAGCGTCATTACTCTGCTGCCTCATGGACAAGCGCCGGAGAATTCTCATCTTCGTTCTTCATGAAACTTCTCATATCAAAGGATGAACTTATGCACTGTTGTAGGTTCATCCTTTTTCTTTATGCTATAGAAAGAAAAGGAAAGCAAGATTCAGGGAAGTGGGAGTGATTGCATTGAACGTTCTGGAAATTGAGGGACTTACCAAGAAATTTGGGGATTTTGTAGCTGTAGATCATATGAATTTAAAGCTTCGTGAAGGAGAAATATTTGGTTTTCTCGGTGCCAACGGTGCGGGAAAGAGTACAACAATTCATTTGATCTCTTCTCTGCTTCGTGCATCCAAAGGTGAAATTCGTCTGCTCGGTAAAAATATTGCCAAAAACAGCAGGTTTGCCAAGATGAATATTGGTATCGTACCGCAGGATATAGCTATTTATGAGAATCTGACCGCATATGAGAATGTTCATTTTTTTGGAGGCTTGTACGGTTTAAGGGGAAAGGAGCTGCAAGAGAGGTCTTTGGAAGCACTAAATTTTGTCGGACTCACGGATAAAGCTAAACAATATCCCAAGAATTTCTCGGGTGGTATGAAACGCAGATTGAATATTGCCTGTGCCATCGCTCATCAGCCGAAGCTGATCATTATGGATGAGCCAACGGTGGGTATTGATCCGCAGTCCCGAAGCTATATTTTGGATTCTGTACGGAAGCTGAATCAGATGGGCTGTACAATCATATATACGAGTCACTATATGGAGGAGGTCGAAGAGATCTGTACCCGCATCGCGATTGTAGACCATGGCAAGATCATCGCGGAGGGAACGAAGGAACAGCTTACTTCAACCATTACAGACACGAAGGATATTTGGATCGGATATAAGTCGGCTCTTCCACTTGATATCGAGTTTTTGAAGCAGATTCACGGTGTGATCGAGGTGGAGGCAGACGATCAAATGATTCAAATCAGGTCTAAATCCGAAGTAAATAATCTCAATCAGCTGATTTATCAATTAATGACTCATGAAGTTGAGATTCGCTCTGTTGAAGAGCAGGCTCCTAATCTGGAAACCGTATTCTTAACCTTAACAGGTCGTAAACTGCGGGATTAGGGGGATAAAATGAACATTATTCATATCATTCGGAAAGAATTGCTGACAGAGTTAAGGGATTTTAAAACGTTTATATTCATGATCGCCTTCCCCATCGTTCTGATGCTTATTCTTGGGAGTGCATTAACGAATGCCTTCTCCAGCGATTACGAAATGGACTCTTTGAGCTTGATGTATACAGATCATACTAGTGAAGAACAGCTGAGTGCTTCCTGGTCGGGCTTTATGGATGCGCTTGAGCAGGAAGGGGTAGCGATCACTTTAGCAACAAAAGAGATCGATGGTCAGAAGTTGATGCAGGAAGATCAGCATACCGCTTATGCAGAGCTAACCAATGATGGGATATTGTATTTCGGTAATCCGACAAATTCTATTGAGAATAACATTGTCCAAGGGATGCTTACCTCGTTCGTGGATCAGTATAATCTCTTCTCTGCAGTAGGAAAGTCTGACCCAGCGGCGCTTGAGCAAATTATAGAGGCAAAATACGCTTATGGCAGCTTCATTCAGGAGGCCTCATTAATCCCGGATAAGCAGCCCAGCTCCATAGATTATTACGCCATTACCATGTCTACGATGATTGCTCTCTACAGTGCATTATCTGCAAGTTATTTAATTCGAGGCGAAGTGTCTCGTCGAACTTATATTCGCTTGTACGCCTCTCCTGTTTCCAAGAAAGCGATATTCACAGGCAAAATCTTGTCATCTACGTTGATAAACTTTCTATGTGTTGCTGTGGTTGTGTTGTTTAGCAAGTATGTATTCCAAGCAGATTGGGGCTCAAGCTATACTGCCGTATTTGGACTGTTATTCACTGAAGTTCTCCTCGCGGTCAGTTTGGGTCTTGCTTGCAGCTATCTGTTTAAAGATGGAGCAAGTCATGCCATTCTGGTCATCATCATCCAAATTGCCTCTTTTGTAGGGGGAGCTTATGCCCCGATCCATACAGAGAATGGTCTGCTTAGCTATATTGTTCATTTCTCGCCTATTTATTGGTCTAACCAGGCACTAATGCAAGTTATATTTGCAGGTAATGCAGCAGCCGTTATTCCGGTTATTGCTCTTAATGTGGGCATTAGTGCTCTCCTGCTTGTGTTTTCAGCAGCATTTATGCATAAGACAGGGGGAGAATAGAATGAAGGATCTGCTATGGCTGACGAGAAAAACCATACTTAGCGTGCTTCGAAAAAAAGTGAATATTTTAATTCTGTTTGTTCTTCCTATAGCAGCGGCATTAGTCAGTATGGCGATTTATGGCGGAGGCAGCGGTGCTCCTCTGCGGGTGACCCTCGTTAATCTGGATGGAGAGCATAAGATCACACAAGATACGATCTCTTTTTTACAGCAGCTAAACAAGGTTCAGATTACAGTTACGGATGAAGAGACCATGAAGAAGGATATTGCAGCGGGAAGTTCAGATACTTCGGTCGTCTTTAAGCAAGGCTTTGCAGCAAGTGTCCAGAAGGGTGCTCCGGATCATATCGAAATGATATCTGTAAAGGGAGCCGAGGTAACCGCCTATGTAAAATCCATGCTTCACAGCTATATTAGTAATGTTGCAGCGCTCGGAAAATATGCTGCAGGAGATCAGGAAGTCTTCATGTCGCTCTACGAGGATTACAGTACTCAGCGCTTTAAGCTCTCTTCCGTGAAGGTAGAGGATACGGCGGCAGTTAAAAATGCGACGTACCAAACGATTGGCTTCCTCGTTGCGCTTATGATGTTCTCCTCGGCTAACTTGACTTCTTTTATTTTAAAAGAGAAAGAAAACAGGACATTTTTCCGGATCATGGCATCACCGATATCATCCAAAACTTACGTTTTATCTAATGTGATCGTTAATTTTATCATGTTGTTTGTGCAGATCATCATTACAGTGTTCTTCATGAAACAAGTGCTGCACATTGATTCGGGAATACCTGCGATACAATTTGTTATCATTATGATGTTATTCGGTTTGACCGCCATCGGTTTAGCACTCCTGATCATCTCTTTTGCCAAAGGGGCCAGAATGGCAGGAGCACTCCAAAATCTGATTATTACACCCAGCTGTCTGATTGCCGGATGTTATTTTCCTCTCGAGATCATTCCAGAGAGTTTCAGACAGCTCTCAGGCTTCATGCCGCAATACTGGCTTCTGGAGACTGTCAACAAGCTGCAGAACGGAGCTTCGCTGGCCGGACTATATTTGAATTTGCTTACTCTGATCGGTTTTGCTGCTGCACTTACGCTGGTCGCAATCTATAATTTCAGTCGAAACAATGATACAAGAACCTTTATTTAAATTCAGGATTTCGCCTAATCTCGAGAAGAACATCCATAACCCTGAGTTAAGCTGGGTTCCTGAATAAGAGACAGCATCCTTGCTGTCTTTTATTTTTGTTTGACAATTTGTACGTACATATTGGAAACTAGAAGTAGAAACGAGCATACAGGAGGTTTGGATAATGGGTATAAGTTTGAATGATCGTATTGCAGAGTGGAATAAGGAAGCAAGTCAATGTACATGCGGTAATCCGCACCGTACGGTAGAAATGCATATATGTCTGGAGGATGGGGCACTTGCGCAATTGACCCCTTATCTTAGCAAGCAGAATTATAAAAAAGTGACGGTTGTCTTTGATGAGCGTACCAAACAAGCTGCAGGCGAAGAAATCATCACTTATCTAAAATCAGCGGGAGTCATTACTGAAGAGCTGTTTCTGCCTGGAAACACTGGAGGTGAGGTTGTCGCAGACGAAGCATTTATCGTTAAAGTTCTGTTAGGTGTCTCGAAGGATACCGATGCGGTCATCGCAGTTGGCTCCGGTACGATTCATGACCTTGTCCGATTTGTTTGCTTCAAGATGAACAAGACTTTTGTATCTGTTCCCACAGCGGCGTCTGTGGATGGTTTCACTTCCGCAGGTGCCCCTCTTATTGTAGATGGTACGAAACAGACGTTTCAAGCGATCCCGCCGGAGGCGATCTTTGCTGATTTGAGCGTTTTGGCGAAGGCTCCACAAGTGATGACGGCTGCTGGCTTTGGTGATATGCTCGGTAAATTCACATCCCTTGCCGACTGGAAAATATCACGTGATCTTGGAGAAGAACCGTATTGTCCGCTTGCCTACCGGATGACGGAAGAAGCGCTGATGGATTGTGTTCATCACGTGAATGAGATCGCCGAGGGCAGCAAACAGGGAGTTAGAATTCTGATGGAAGCGCTGATTGCTTCTGGCATCTCGATGCTGATCATTGATCACTCCCGTCCAGCCTCCGGCGGGGAGCATCATATTTCTCATCGTCTGGAGATGGAGTTCCTTCAGCAGGGTAAAAAAGCAATTCTGCATGGAGCAAAGGTGGGCGTTGCATCAGCCCTGCTCTCAGATGTATACCGTTCGCTCTATGAGAGCGGGCAGGAAGAAGCATTTGATGCTTACAAGGATTTGCCTGCGAGAGAGCAAATGCAGCAATGGCTCAGCCGCACAGGAGGCCCCTCTACGATCCAAGAGCTCGGTGTAACCGATGAACAGCTGGAGCGTGCGATGAGGACCGCGCATACCTTAAGAGCGAGATACACAGGGCTCAAATATTTAAATGAGATAAAGACAGGGCACGAGGCATAGTCGGGAATTTGCAGGCTGTAATATCAGCAGCGAGGACCTTTTCTCCTAACTACCGAAGTTGGAAAAAGTCCTTTATTTACGCGAATCTATAAATTATAGAACCAATAGGTTAAGAACAGTTAAATTGTACGTACAAATTTATAATAGATGGTATTGACATAGGAGTTGAAGGAGAAGAGCGAAATGAGCGAAGTGAGCGAAAAATATACGATCGGTATTGATTATGGAACGGAATCGGGACGGGCAGTGCTTGTGAAGCTGTCTGACGGAACCGAAACAGCTGCTCATGTTACTCCATATCGGCACGGTGTTATTGATGAGAGGCTTCCTGTAAGCGGTCACAAGCTGGAAATGGATTGGGCACTTCAACATCCTGCGGATTACATGGAGGTGCTTATGACCTCGGTGCCGGCAGTTATGCAGGCAGCGGGTATAGGCAAGGAAGACGTCATTGGAATCGGAATCGATTTTACCGCATGCACCATGCTGCCTATTGATCTGTTAGGTCAGCCCCTCTGTCTAAGGCCCGAGCTCGCAAGCCATCCGCACAGCTGGGTAAAGCTCTGGAAGCACCATGCGGCTCAGGGTGAGGCTGACCGGATTAATGAGACTGCAGCAGCGCGCGGAGAAGTCTTTCTTAAGCGATATGGCGGTAAATCTTCATCGGAATGGATGATCGGAAAAGTCTGGCAGATCCTAAATGAAGCACCGGATATTTATCAGCTTACAGATCGATTTGTTGAAGCGGGAGACTGGATAATCATGCAGCTGTGCGGTGAGCTGAAGCGCAGCCAATGTGCAGCAGGCTACAAGGCATTCTATCATCACGATGAAGGATATCCGGACCATGAATTCTTCAAATCTCTCGATCCAAGACTTGAACATGTGATAGAAACGAAGCTGCGAGGCGATATTCTTGAACAGGGGAGCTGGGCTGGCGGATTATCCCGGGAGATGGCGAACGCCATGGGCCTTGCCCAAGGGATTGCGGTAGCTGTCGGGAATGTGGATGCTCATGCGACAGTGCCTGCTGTAGGCGTTGTGACGCCGGGTAAACTGGTGATGACAATGGGTACTTCAATCTGCCATCTGCTGCTCGGAGAAGAGGAGCTGGAAGTAGAGGGTATATGTGGTGTCGTTCGAAATGGTATTATTCCTGGATACTATGGCTATGAGGCCGGTCAGACAGCTGTAGGCGATATCTTTGCCTGGTTTGTAGAGAACGGTGTGCCTTCTGAAGTGAAGAAATGGGCTGAAGAGGAAGGACTCACCGTACATGAATGGCTGGAGAATAAAGCCTCTTCATACATGCCTGGAGAGACCGGGCTGCTCGCCCTCGATTGGTGGAACGGCAACCGATCCACCTTGGTGGATGCCAATCTGACCGGACTGATTATAGGGTATACGCTGCAGACGAAGCCGGAAGAGTTGTACAGAACATTACTTGAAGCAACGGCCTTCGGTACTCGCAAGATCATCGATGCATTTGAGCGTGGTGGTTTGAATGTAGATATCGTATACGCATGCGGAGGGCTGCCTCAGAAAAATAAACTTCTCATGCAAATATATGCAGATATCATTGGACGTGAGATCAGAGTAGCTGCTTCAACCCAAACGGCTGCTCTAGGAGCAGCTATGTTCGCAGCTGTTGCCGCAGGAGCGAAATCAGGCGGATATGATCGTATTGAAGACGCAGCGGCAAGGATGGCGAGAGTTCGAGATGAGACCTTCAAACCGATACCAGCGCATTCTGAGGTTTATGAAAAAATATATGCAGAGTATAATCGACTGCACGATTATTTTGGTCATGATCCCCATTCTGTGATGAAGAAGCTGAAGTCTCTTAAGGAAGAAGCTGCTGGCCAAACCGTACGTGTATAAACAAGGTAAGAAGGTAAAAAAAGAGCATTCCTTGCAGAAGCAGTCAGCTCATGCAGGGAGTGCTCTCTTACCCATAAGGGAGATATTATGAATTCTGTTTTAAAATGATATCAGCAAAAAGAATCGATTTTGGAACTTTGAAAAACTGTTCTGCTTGATCCTGGAAAGCCGAAGAGGGCATCGTTCCTTGATGAAGCCATTTACGGAATGTTCCCGGGTGTACTCCAATCCAGTGACTCACATCTGTAACGGATAAGTCATGAACCATGCATAATCCGGTTAAGATCCGATTGCTCACTGGCGAGCGCGTAACCGTTCGCTTCATAAATCGGGATGGTTCCGGCTGACAAATGACAGGACTGCTTCTAATGACATCTTCATTAAACAAAATATGGCGCGGATAACCGAGTAATTGACATACTTTATCCAGATTAGTGCTTCCAGGAATTCGACCTTCATACACCCATGCGCTGACACTTCTTGATGAGATCGAGAGATCTTCAGCCAACTGTGATAATTTGATGTCGTTTGCCATGAGCACGGCAAGCAATATACGGTTGCGAACCTGACAGCGTGTCGGCCTGCGGAATCGCTTTACGCGTACGCCTTTTCCCAGATATTTGCGGTTGATCAGAGACCACGCCTGGATCGAATGTTGTTCTTGTTGTTTAGGCATATTTCCTCCGATTTTTTAAACAAATACTACAACAAAATAAGCAGTCGTTTCAAGTGTCGACATAACCACCTTTGAAAGCATATTCATATACGAGGAGCCTTGTTAAGGGAAAATCGGACTATGAATCCGCTCGTTTTTCTCCTATTAATTGTATGTGGAGTTAGTATAGACCAACGAAAACAGGGTAAAGCCGATTAAAAATAGGCCTAAAGACTCAAAAATGGACAAACATTTGATTTCATAAAAATCAAATATAATCGTGTCATCTTTCCATAATTTTCATAGATTAATAGAGAGAAAAAGAAGAGGAGGGGGCATGATGAGTCCGGCATTAATCAATATGCTCCTCGGATTCGTAGGGGCATTCTTCACCTTTGCGTTTGGTGGATGGACACAGCTGCTTATCCTGCTATGTATTGCGATGGCCATTGATTATATTACCGGGGTTGCGGCTGTAATCCGTACTGGCAGCAAGTTGAACAGCAAGATTGGATTTTGGGGATTGACTCGCAAAGGTCTGATGCTGCTTGTTATTTTACTTGCCCACCAGATCGATCAGCTGATTGGAACAGATGTCATTAAAGGAGGGGCGATGTACTTTTATCTGGCGAACGAATTGATCTCCATTACCGAGAATTACAGCCGCATCGGGCTTCCTCTCCCCGCCAAATTAAGAGAGATCATAGAGCTGGTTAAGAAGCAGGCAGAGGATGATGAAGAAGCAGCATTACGCAGACGCGCAGAGGAGGATGAAACGACAGATACCACCGGACCAGATCCTGAAGATGCAGAGCTTGAAGCAGTCAAATACTCGGTTGACGAAGATATATTAAGTCAATTTGGACCGCGGAAGGATCGAAGGGAGAATCAGGAAGCAGAATCACAAGGGCCTGAGCAATAGAGGCCTTTTTTTGCTGGAGTAAGATCTTGGACAAGTTACACATCAGAAAACGATCATTGATTCATTTACCACTTTATTCGTGTTTATGTTATATTTTTTGTAAACGGAATCAACTCTATTAACTCATGACATAGGATAAGGAGCTATTATTATGATTAAACATATTGTTTTTTTCAAATTAAAGGACCGCTCAGAGGCAAGCATTCAGGAGACAGCTCGTATACTGCGCAGCATGGATGGCAGAATTGAGCTGCTGAAATCATTGGAGATTGGAGTGGATGTCTTGAAATCGGAGCGTTCCTTCGACATTTCTCTGACCGCAGTCGTTGATTCCTTGGAGGCATTGGAGGCCTATCAGGTTCATCCCGTTCATCAAGAGATTATTAAGCACATGAGTGTTGTGAAGGATTCTTCTGTTGCAGTCGATTACGAAATCTAACTTACAAAGGGGAGTAGCAGGTGGGCGATTTAAAAGATGTAATGGAAACGATGTTAATACTGATCGTCATTTTAATTGCATGCCCGGTAATGTTCTTTTGGCTGAAACGAAAAAATAGACGTAACTGATTACCGACGAAACGGATGTGAACGTATTGTACTATGTAAATACAGATCAAATCGAATTACGCTTGTCAGCTATTCCCGAGATTACAGCTGGACTCCGTCATGCACAGGAGAACTGGGATGGGGGAATTATCCTTGGCTTCGTTCAGGAGCGCTCCCTGCATTTGGCTCTAGAGATTGTAACCGACGTAGGCAGTTATCTGATTGATGGATTTATTCTCCGGGACGCGAGCAGCTACGAAGACATCATTGAAATCGTTCATGAAGCAGGGGCATTTGATGAGGAGAGCTATAAGCTGTTTATGGAGCTTGTGCCGCTGCGGAAGCCGCTCGTACAGGATTATTATGCATGGGATCGGACAAGCCTGCATAAGGTAACCCGGACGCTTCCTGATGTGCTGGATCGGTTCGTAGATCAAATTCGCTTATATCTTGAAAAAGAACTCGGACCGTTCCAACAATCACGGAACTAGAAATAATAGATTAAAAATTTCTAGTTGTATCAAATTTTTGTAATATCAAATTTCGTAATGTAATGGATTCACCTATTTGGTTTGGAGGATATATCATGTCAGATCGTAAGAAAGACAACTCCGGATTTCATCCGGTATATATGGCCGAGCTTTTATTCAAGGACATGCCTCAGCTGGAAGAAGAGAAGCTGATGGAGGTCATGAAGCGTTTGACCGGGAAAGCAAGAGTGATGAAACGACCTGTTAACAAGGACGCCGTGAGTAAGGCTCAGAATCAGGCCGAGGCAGCAGATAAAGAACAGGAGCTTCTGGTCATAATGCATATGGAGCATATGGTTAATTTTGAAGACGGGACCGTTCCTGCACAGACCTGCATTCTGCCTGTCCACAAGATTCAAGACAAGAACCGCTTCAAGGGTGCAGTGGAGCAGTCCTGGCATTGGAGCGAAGCAAATGAGGTTACGGGCCTGTGCCAGTATCAGATTCGCATCCATGATATGTTTACGGCGGGCCTGCCGCATAAAGAACGACTGAAGCTGTTCCAGCAGGCGTTACTCGCTATTTTAGAAGTTACGCCTTGTGAAGCGGTTTACTTTTACGGCAGTGACAAACTGGTGAAGCCTTCTGCTTATGTCAAAGCGCTCGAAAATGGGGATCATCTATATGGTGCGATGAATGTAAGGCTGTATCAAGCGGGAGGCAGTGAAGCTAGACGTGAGCTGGTGATGGATACGGTTGGTTTATCCTCACTAGGGGTGCCTGATTTTCAATGTCATTTTGCAGGAATGGATCCGGACGTCGTAGCACGTACCTTATACGGTGCGGCTTATTATATATTTGATCAGGGTGATGTGATACAGGATGGTCAGCTGCTGGGCTCATCCGGGGAACAACGCTGGCGCTGTGAACATCAGGAATCATTGGTTTCACCTCTACGATATGTCATTGATCTGGACCCAGGAGCACCCTATTACGCCGGGAACATCTCGTCCTAATCTGAATGGTTTGTGATCTATTGAATTTTGTTGTGTCAATTCAGACTCCTCCTGCTTATAATGCATTAACTAAAAAATGGGCGTTCGCCCGGTTAGCAGGAGGGTTGGAACATGATCGCATGGAGTGTAGCGCTGATGGCAGGGGCTTTTGTTATCCTGGCAGCGGCCGGTGTACTGGTGCTTATTGAAGCAAAAAGCTTGATGAAGCAGGTTAAACGCAGTGTAAGTCAGCTTGAAGAGAAAACAGATTTACTCGCTGCAGATACCTCAGCCATGATTCAAGGTACGAATAAAGCGATATCGGATATGCAGGGACATCTGGAGAAGTCAGCCCCTCTCTTTGAATCGATTGCTTCGCTTGGAATGGTGCTGCAGCAGGTAAGTCGTACAATGGATGAGATCAGCCTCAAGCTGTCTCGTTCAGCGCACAAGCATGTGGATGGTGCACACCAGGACAATGAACAGCGTCTGGGGCAAATGTTCCGATACGTTGATGCGGCCATGACGGTATGGCACACATGGCAGCGTAATACTCCTGCTCCGGGCGCTTCCCGCCCGCTTGAGAAGGAGTGAGCAGGTATGAAAGATACGAACAAGAGCTTGTTATGGGGTACACTGATTGGAACGATTGCTGGATCCATTACAGCGCTGCTATTTGCCCCCAAATCCGGAGCAGAGCTTCGCGAGGATATTGCGGATAACGCCAAGCTGGTTACAGAGAAGGGGCAGAACCTGGCCGAGAAAGTCAGCGAGCAGAGTGTAAAGATTGCTTCCAAAGTGAAGGAATCGACAGAAGTCTTTTTGCAAGAAATCCGGGGCGTCAGTTCAGAAAATCAGGTTGCTAAAGTGTCTGGGATCAGTGAAACTGCAAAGACTGAGCAGGCTGCTGACGAAGCAGCAAAGGATGATACAATATAGGCGTAAAGATACGTGGTAAAGGCCTTGCTGCCGCTCCCTTGTAAGTGTAGGGATGAGGCAAAAGGCCTTTTTGCGCTGAGCTTGGTTTACACGTCTATACTAAATCGGGTAAGATGTAGGTACCTTTTTGCCGTCCGAATCATAGGGTAGGATTGAAAAGGGATGGAAATATGTAAAGAAGGAAGCGGTGTGTTCGTGCAACAAGCTATCGCAATTTTAGATTCTGGTGTTGGGGGGCTGACTGTAGCCAAAGAAGTGATGCGTCAGCTTCCGCGGGAAAAAGTCATTTATTTTGGAGATACGGCCCGCACACCATACGGACCCCGATCGTCCGAGGAAGTAAAACAATTTACTGAACAAATCGTAGATTTTCTGATTCAATTTGACCCAAAAGTTATCGTTATTGCCTGTAATACGGCAACAGCAGCTGCGCTGGACCATATATCCCAGAAAGTAGATATTCCGGTGATCGGTGTCATTCATCCTGGTGCCAGAGCAGCAATAACGGCCACCAAGACAGGTAATATTGGAGTCATCGGTACGATGGGTACAATCAACAGCGGAGCGTATACCACAGCACTTAAGCAGCTGTCTCCATATATCAACGTTATGAGTCAGGCTTGTCCCGCTCTTGTCCCGCTGGTAGAGCAGGGGGATTTCAGGTCCGAGCATACGAGATCCACTGTCAGTGAGTCCTTGAATGGCATGAAAGACAAACCAATCGACACCCTTATACTAGGCTGTACTCATTATCCGTTCTTGATGGAGACGATTGGTCAGGTAATGGGTCCTCATGTCAAATTAATTAGTTCTGCGGATGAGACTGCTAGAGAAACGAGCACGATCTTATATGACAAGGGAAAGCTCGCCATTGGCGATGAAACGCCAGTTCATCAGTTTTTCTGCTCAGGTGATCCGGTCATGTTTCAAAGCATTGCAAGATCCTGGCTAGGAGAGCAGATCCGCAATACCCCGGTCGTATGGCAGGTATCCAAACTGTAACGCTTGAAGAATAACACAGCCTTGACATTGAACTGCAGAGTTCAAAGAACAAGGCTGTCTTTTTTATGCATATTTTAGTGACATCTCAATTCCTCCCTAGGGATTTATCACGAATATAATGAATAGCAGCATATACTGCACGTAAATATGGTTCTTGACCTTCACTTAGTTTATAGGAGGAGATAAGGGATGAATCTATACGGGTATCATGAGCTTGAACAAGACCTTGATCACATAAAAAGCTTAAGAATGTCGATGAGTGAGCTGGGGACTATGGGCTGCAGTGTGCTTGGAAAAAAGATACCATACATCAGGATCGGAAAGGGCCCGATTCAGCTTCACGTCAATGCAGGTATGCATGCGAATGAGTGGCTGAACGTTCCTTGTCTGATGCAATTTGTCAAAAAATATATGACCGCTCTAGAAGAACAACAGGATTGGCAGGGCTGCTTATCCGATGGATGGTCTGAACAAGTGACCCTATGGGTGGTGCCGATGCTTAATCCTGATGGCATAGAATTGGTTCTTAATGGACCAGATGCTCATCCCTTCTCCACAGAGCTCCTAGAAATGAATGGCGGCAATTCTGACTTCTCGAGCTGGAAGGCGAACATTCGGGGCATAGATCTCAACGATCAATTTCCTGCTCATTTTTACGAAGAAGCGAGACGCCGTTCCGTCACTTGCCCTGGACCAAGAGATTATGGAGGAGAACATCCCCTGACTGAACCAGAGTCCAGAGCCTTGGCAGAATGGACGAAGGATAAGAAATTTGACATGATTATCGCACTGCATAGTCAAGGGGAAGAAATATACTGGAACTATCGTGATTACGAGCCTGCGTTCAGTGAGGAATGGGCACAGCAGCTTGCTGCAGCAACAGGGTATGCTCCGGTTAAATTGACGGAAAGTGATGCAGGATATAAAGATTGGTTTATTCAGGAGTATGGCAGACCGGGCTTTACCGTTGAAACCGGACTCGGGACTAATCCGCTGCCGGTTAATCAATATACTCCGATTGCTGCTGAGGTCGAGCGTCTTATGGTGTCTGCCATCCGCTTGCTTCTTCGCTGATCTCTCGAGTTAAGAGCAATGATCTAAGGGAGGTATGGAAACCTCCCCTGAATTTACACGTATGTTATGATAGTAATAACCCGGAAGGAGAATGATCATCATGAAATGGAAGAAGCTGCTTTCACTAAAGTCGTGGTCTCATGTGTTTAAAAGGATGCCTGCTCTTCTAATGTCTTCAGAAGTTAAATTGCAGGACAAGCTTCTCTTCTTGGTTCCTGCCGCGGTATATTGGGTTATGCCTGATGTGCTGCCACTCCTCCCGATTGATGATATCGGGGTCACGATGTTTCTCATGAACTGGTTTGTTCAGAGGGCAGAACGCAAATATCCTAATGTAGCAGTTCGAAAATAATTGATGAATGATGAAATGGATTCAATCTGCAGATATTGCTAAATACACGCATCTTGATTAAAATATAGGGTATTGAAATTGAGCCAATTATAAATTGCTAACAGTTTCTATATATAGATGACACTAGGAGATGAAATTATAATGAAAGCAAAAATTACTCGTAATGCCGCTAAAGTGCTTAAGCGTGAGCTGGCACTTCCTGAGAATGAAGGTAAATATGTACGCGTCCTGATTACGCTCGACCATGGAGATCATGTACACTATGGAATTGACTTTGATACACCTAAAGAGAATGATGAGGTTGTATCTACAGATAAAGAAATCGACCTGATCCTTGAAACTGGCAAGCCGATGCTGGATGGCATCAAAGTGGATTATTTGTACTTCCCTAAAGAAGGTTTTGTTATTACAAATCCTGCGCAAGGGAATCATTTCCACGACTAATTGTTAAGAAGCCGAATGATGTTTTTCTTGTGAGAAGGGGAGTACATGGCTAACGATATTCGAGTATGTGATAAATGTAAGCATGTCAAATTAAAGTCTTTGGTGCCTAAGCTTCAGAAGATGGCTCCAGATGCCGAGATCAAGGTAGGCTGCAAATCCTATTGCGGACCCTGCGGCAAAAGAGCTTTTGTATTTATTAATGGACGATACATCAGCGCACCGACAGAGGAAGAAGTGCTTGCCAAGGCAGCCCCATTCATTAAAAATTAAGTTCTGTGCATAACGACCTTTCTTAATATCCATGCTAACAGGTGTAGCAGGGACTTTGAGAGAGGAGTGTGCTTCGATATGAAACACGATCATTCCAGTCTGCAATCCTTCACGACGGTGGCGCAAGCCTCCAACTCAGTAAAAAAACTGCATCATGCGGTATCCCAAGCGATGTCGCATCCTACACCAGATATGCTCGATCAAGCGAATAAGCGATTGCTGCGTGCAGAGAATGCAGTAGCGGTAGCCCGGCAGCAGCTGAACTACAGCGGTACTGAGTTTGCAGAGGAAATCCTCTCAGAAGAAAAGGAACGTCTCGCATCACTCCATGCCAGCCTGGCATCGAAGAAGCCGGAAGACAACTGACCTGCATACCAATGAACCCCCGTTCTCATCAGAGACGGGGGTTTGTTGATGATCGATATTAAAATCAGTAGCCCTTACTTCGACGAATCACGAAGCTTCGCGATGAGGTCATAAGTAATTACACGATCAGATATTGACAGCTGGTTCTTTGCTTTATCAAACGTAGCTTCGCATGCGTTTACGTTTGTTTGCTCTCCTGACTCAGCATCATAACAGCCCCCATGTTCAAAGCGGTAATCGTCTGAAGGGATGTAATACAATTCCCTTGTAGCGAAAGCGCCTGTACGAAGTACAACCATCCGATTTCGGCTGTTCAGCAGGTCATTCCCCATGAAATACTTCGAATCTGTCGGTATACCGAGCAGATGAAGAAGGGTTGGTGCGATATCCATTTGACCTGCTGGCTCCAGATATACTCCAGAACGTGCTCCATCAGGTAGATGGAGGAGAAGTGGCACCTGGTTCATGATTTGATGCATCTGGAGCTCATCAATCCTCTTGCCGAGAAAGGCCTCATAGTTGGACTGCTCCTTCAGAGAATTGTCATGATCGCCGTACACCATAAATAGGGTATTTTCCCACAGCCCCTCCTTCTTCAGCCGTTCAATAAGCTCTCCGAGTGCCGCATCTGAATAATGCACGGCCTGAAGATAGTCCCCAAACAGAGTTCCGTTAAACTGGCCTACATCCAGCTCTTGTATAGATTCTGGAAGCGTATAGGGATGATGGCTCGTTAATGTAATCATAAAGGAGTAAAAGGGCTCCTCATGGGTGCCAGTCAGTTGATCCAGCGATTGCCGGAAAAAAGAGTTGTCTCCCAGCGACCAGCCGATCGGCTCGTCTATCGTGTATTCATTTTTGCTCATGAATTCGTCATATCCCATGTGGCTGTACATCGTATATCGGTTCCAGAAGCTGCTCTCGTAAGCATGATAAGCGCCCGTGTAATACCCTTGCTCTCCGAGAACAGACGGAAGTGAGTCATACATATGATCCGGGTAGCGGGTGAATACAGAGCCTGTCGGCAGAGGATGCAGCGAGATGTTGGCAGATAAGTCAGCATCGGAGGTTCGTCCTTGACCGGTCTGATGATAGAAATTTTTGAAATATAAGCTGTCCTTCATTAATGCATTGAGATGCGGGGTGACCTCCTGACCGTTTATACTTTTGTTAATCACAAAATTCATCAAAGCTTCAACCTGGACAAGCATGACATTCTTACCTTTATATTGGCCAAAAGTGTCCGATGAGGCGGCTTTTAGCGCTTGCTGCTGCTTATGATCAAAGTATTGCTTAACCTCGTTCATTTCCTCATCTGTCAGGCCTGCTTGGCTATTCTGCCGCTCCTTGTTATACCGGTATAGATCGTAGCCGTGGAATCCGAGCAAGCCAGTCACGTTATATAGGCTGAGGTTCCACCAGTTGCCGGTAAACAAACCGACCGCCCATGTGCGATTGTAAAATTCAATGGGTCCAAAGGTAAGAACTGCACCGATCACAAGTGCAAGAGTGCCGCTGAGGAATCGCTGCCACTTAGGTGCATATTCTTTATGTGCGCTTCGTGCTCTAACTGTGCGCTTAGAGAGGAGGAGAACGCATACAGAATATACGGCAAGCAGCAGTAGATCTGCAAAAAACCACAAATCAGCGAATCTCAGAAGTGAGAAAATACTGTCATCCACCGAGCTTAATTGACCAGCCTGCAGCAGTACAGGAATGGTAATGAAATCTTGGAAGTACCGATAATAGACGAGGTCGGCATAGATGAGTGCACTGAGCAGCACATCCAGGACAATCAGGGCGATCATTCTTGCACGCTGCGGGAGCCATAGCACCCAGAAGGAGACGAGCAGCAAAGATCCGAAACTAATTACATAATCGAGAAAATTCATATCAATATTTCTTGCATTAAGCTGGCTGTGGAAGTATCCCAGCTTGAGAATCATCAGGATCACAAATATGAGGTAATAGAAATAACGTGAACTCCTCCACTTTATGTATCGGGAGGATGTATATGAAGGTGTGTTAAATCGCTTGGACAAGCATGGTTCCTCCTTTGAACGTACATGATACAAGTTACATTATATCTCTCCGTACAGTTGTTTATGAAATTCGAATGATGCACCATACTGAACACAAAAAGAGTAAACGTCATAAGGTTTACTCTTTTGTGTTCAAGATGCATGCATTAGTTTCGAGCGGGTTTGGGAGGCAGAGGACCTAAGAATTGATAATACTGGGTCTCGATACGTCCGTTGAACAGCTTTCTGCGCTTATCGGCCTTCTGATTGAAGTATCGTTCAAACGATTTGGTTGACGTAATGGCAAAGAAGGACCAGGTCGGTACCTCGGCTGCCACTCGTCCAAGCTGACGAATGAGCTTCTCTACCTCAGCTTGTTCTCCAAGCCGTTCACCATATGGCGGGTTGGTAATAAGACATCCGTACTCTCCGGACAAGCGGACTTTGGCTACAGGCAGAACATCGAGCTTAATTTCCTTGGCGAAGCCGGCACTCTTGACCGCAGCTTGAGCAACCTCAATTGCTCCCGGGTCTACATCGCTGCCGGCAATCTGCAGAGGGATGTCATCTTTAACCGAGTCAAAAGCTTCCTCACGCGCTTCATCCCATAGTTCCTTGGATACGAGCGGCCAATGCTCGCTATTAAACGAACGACGAAGACCAGGAGCGATATTCCAGCCGATCATTGCCGCTTCAACAAGCAGTGTTCCTGACCCGCAGAATGGATCGTAAAAGGGACGGTGCGGGCCCCAGCGGCTGAGCTGAATGAGAGCAGCAGCCAATGTCTCTTTGAGCGGAGCTTCTGTAACCAGCTTGCGATAGCCCCGTTTGTGAAGGCCTGCTCCGCTTGTATCCAGGGTCAGAAGTGCGATGTCGTTATGAAGGTTAACTTCAATGACGAAGCGGGCGCCGTTCTCCGGGAACCATTCTGTATGATAGGTCTGCTTCAGCTTCTCGACGATTGCTTTTTTGACAATCCCTTGAGATGCAGGCACGCTGCTAAGCTGAGATTTATGAGATCTTCCTTCTACGGGGAACTCGCCGTTTTGAGGGATCCATTCCTGCCATGGAAGGGCTTTGGTTCCTTCGAATAATTCATCAAAGGTGGTAGCCTTGAACTCGCCCATCTTAACAAGTATGCGGTCGGCGCTTCTAAGCCACAGGTTACACCGGGCAATATCGATGAAATCGGCCGCAAAGGTTACTCGACCGTTCTCTACAGTTATATCTTCATAACCGAGCAGTTTTAATTCTCTAGATACGACAGCTTCTAGTCCCATCGGTGTTGTTGCGATTAATTGCAAAGGTTGCATTGAATTGCTTCAGCTCCATCCTGGTGACATTCTATTTGAGTTCAATTACGAATAGGATGCCCCAATATATTTTCAGCAAGCCTTGCTTGCCAAGGCTTGTACCAGTAGAATAAGGTACGCACCGTTCTCAGCTTAATTAAACAAACATTTATTATAAATTAATTAAATGAAGAAGGAAAGTTATTTAAGGGGGATTCCATATCCGATGATGATTACACCAGATGATTATGTATCTAAATTATATGAAGAGGATGAAATGCTGAAGGAAGTGCTTGAAGCCATTAAAGAGCGCGGTATGCCTGAAGTATCGGTTGCAGCGGCATATGGGCGGCTCCTCACAATGCTTGTACGGACCTCGCGTGCAGAGCAGATATTGGAGATCGGTGCACTGGGTGGCTACAGCGGCATATGTTTAAGCAGAGGATTAGGGGAGACAGGCCGATTAACCTCACTTGAAATTAAAGAAGAGTACGCTGCGCTGGCTTACGAGCATTTGAGCAAAGCAGGCTTCGGCGATCGAGTGGAATATCGAATAGGGCCGGCCGCAGATAGCTTGGCACGCATGAAGGAGGAAGGGAAGAAGTTTGACTTCTTTTTTATTGACGCTGATAAGCTGAATTATACGGTTTACTTAGAATATGCAATTGAATTGTCAAATCCAGGTGCTCTAATTGTTGGAGATAATTGCTTCCTGCGCGGAAGAACTTTAAATCATGAGAAGAATGGTCCTTCGGTCCAGGCTGTCAGAAGATTTAATGAGCTGATGGCTTCGGATGACCGACTAATCAGTACATTGATTCCGGCCTATGACGGACTTGCTATTGCATATGTAAAATAAACAATGACAAAGAACACCCTCGAATGCTTGTTATCGAGGGTGTTCGTTCATGTATAACAACGGATAAGAAAATAATGATGCCGATTATACTTCGGATTTACCGTAGGTTTCAAACCAGCCTTTGATTGTATCGAAGTCATCTGTGAATGCCAAAGAGAGAAGCAGCAGGATGCGAGCATGCTGCGGGCTGAGATTATCTCCCGATATGATACCCTCGCCGCCGCTATAGACGCTTCCTGAACCGGTACGAGTCGTGGTTACGAAGACAACGCCTTCCTCAATGGCTGTTTTTCTCTCGGCACTCATCGCACTGGAGATTCCGCCTGCACCTGTTCCGGAGGTGACAATACCCTTGGCTCCGTTCGCTACGAACCCGCTGATCGCACCAGCTCCTGCTTGTTGATAAGAGATCGCGATCTCAACTTTAGTATCGGCCAGCTTTTCTTTTGAAATTTTGGAAAGGTCGAAGACAGGCTTCGCTGTACCTTCCGGCTTCATTGCCCGGGCAGGAGCACGATAGATACGGATATTATCTCCATCTATGTATCCGAGAGCGCCAAGCACCGGGGTCTCAAAGGTGTCGGTACGATAAGCATTCGTTTTGGTTACACCTCGTGCAGAATGCAGCGTATCGTTGAGCATCAATACAGTTCCAAAGGAAGTTGTGCGTCCGCTTGCAGCCAGCTTAATCGCATTGAACAGATTGGCTTGTGCATCAGAGCCGATAACTGTCCAAGGACGCATGGAGCCTGTAATAATAACCGGCTTATCGCTTTGAACCGTAAGATCAAGGAAGTAAGCAATCTCTTCCATGGTATCGGTACCTGTTGTAACCACGACACTGTCATAGGTTTCAAGCGCTTTATCTACCGACATCGACAGATCGTATAGGTCGGGTATGGTATAGGCAGAAGAGCCTGAATTGCCAAATTGCAGCGTGTTCACTTCAGCCAGCTTGTCCAGGTTAGGAAGAGAGCCCACCATGTCACCGATCGCAAGTGAACCTGCCCTGTAGCTGGTGAAGCTGGTCTCATCAGTAGATTGTCCTGCAATCGTACCGCCTGTTCCAACGACAAGAACATTGGGTAATTCGGAGGCTTTGGCAGCCTCAGTGAGAGGAGGGATCGTCGTATTGCGGATCGGTGTAGTGGACTGAACAGGAGAGGTTGTTCCTTGCACGACAACGGTCGCCGCGCTGGCAGTAGATGGGATGGGGGATAGAGACAAGGTTAAGGCGGTCAATGCGGCTAGGGCAAAGTGTTTACTGAATCTGTTGTTAGGTTTCATTCCGTTACACTCCTCTAATGCAAATTTTGGTATGTAGTCTTGAGGAGTATTCTATATTCATGTTAGATAAAATTACAAACTATAAAAAACAGAGTAAACATCTGATAACTATAGAAATTAAGAGATAATACCATAATAGTTAAAGAAATCTAAGGAAAATAAACTTTGTTTCGAATGTTTTAAGTTTCAATCAAATCGATGAATACGAGTTTTGTGTTATATATACTCACACAATTTATGACGAGATACGATTATACAAATAAAAAAGACATTCTACCCTGATAACTTGCAGGTAGAATGTCTTTTTTTGATAAATAGCTATGTTTGATGCTCTGCTATACAGATGACTTTTTCCGTGAGTACAGCTTCATCCGCACCCAGATCACATTGACCAACAGAAGCGAGCCCGAGATGATGAACAAGCCTTCAATGCCTATAAAGCCTGATAAGAAGCCGCCTGCTACAGCACCTATCATATTTCCTAACGCCAAAGTGCTGCTGTTGAACCCGAACGCACGGCTCTCCATTCCGTCCGGTGTATAGGAACGAATCAAGGAATTGACACTTGGCAGAAGGCCGCCCATAAATATGCCCATTAAGAAACGAATCACGATCAGCTGACCGACATTTTGTACAAAAGCTTGAGGTATCAGGGTCAAGGCTGCTCCGATAAGGGCAAAGGTAAGTATTCGATGCGAACCGATCTTGTCACTCAGCTTCCCAAGGAGGGGTGAAGCGATCATATTGGATATGCCTGCAACAGCGCTGACCATCCCCGCAAAGAAGGCGAGATTCTCTACCGTACCATGCAGGTGAAGTACATATAGCGGAAGCAAAGACATGGGACTGATCATAGCAAATTGCAGCAAGAAGGTGACGGCGAACAGCGCCGGCAGCTGAGGCGTTTTGGTCAGCTGGTGCAGTCCTCCCAGTACCGTCTGTGCTGGCAATTGTGCAGCCTCTTCACGGTCAAAGTTCTCTCTGACAAGAAACAATGCAAGCAGTGAAGCAGAGAAGATCAGAATGCCTGTGATATAGAAAATAGGTCTAAAGCCCACGAGGTCAGCTAATATGCCACCGATTAAGGGGCCCAGAATAGTTCCAGCAACCTGACCTGATTGAACAGTTCCCATGGCAAATCCCATTCGGTCTTTTGGTGTCGTTCCCGAAATCAGTGCGACGGCTGCCGGATTGAAGCCTGAGATTGTTCCGTTCAGTAATCTAAGAAACAGCAAATGCCATGGGTTTTGTGCAAAACCCATGAGGGTAATAACAATGGCCATGCCAAAGCCTGAGCGCAGCAGCATGATTTTGCGGCCGTATTTGTCAGCAAGCTTACCCCATAGGGGCTGAAATATAAAGGAGGTAACAAAATTGGCTGCAAAGATAAATCCCGCCCACAGTCCGATCTCACGTTCACCGGTTACTCCCAAATCCTGGGCAAGGTATAATGATAGAAAGGGAGTAACCATTGTCATGCCGGCATTTACTAGAAATTGTCCGAACCATAGCACGATAAGGTTAATTTTCCATGATTTCAATTGATGAGGGTCACTTCCTTTCTGCCGCTTACGTACGGTTCAATTGTTGCCATTATTTTAGTATAACACACTACAGGAAGAGTGGTTTTTGTGCGGTACTTGATGAATCATTGCTTTATCGGTTCTTCAGATTGCATTCATTTGCTTAAGGGAACCTTCATCCAATTGTCAATGGATGTTCGATTTCGCTTACTTGTTAGCTGGTTTTAAAAAGGGCATAATGGAAATTAAAGAAACGACATTATTGGAGGCCAAGAAATGGCATATAACGATAGGTTTATTAGAGCAGGGTATAAGCAGCCTGTAGATCAGCTTCCCGTATGGTATATGAGACAAGCTGGGCGTTACGATCCCGAATACCGCAAGGTCAAAGAGAAGTACACTTTACTTGAGATTTGCAAGCAGCCGGAGCTCGCTGCAGAAGTAACCCTCATGCCTGTACGTAAATTGGGAGTAGACGCGGCAATTTTATATTCAGATATTATGAATCCGGTCGCTTCCATCGGTATTGATTTTGATATTGTGAAGGATGTAGGTCCTGTTATTCACAACCCGATCCGTTCTTCAGCCGATGTAGAGAAGCTTCGTCCAATTAATGTTGAACAGGATTTGTCGCACATTATGGAGACGATACGTATTCTGGATAAGGAGCTCACGGTTCCTCTCATCACTTTTGCCGGCGCACCGTTTACCATTGCCAGCTATTTGATCGAAGGCCGCCCTTCAAAGGGGTACATTCGAACCAAAGAAATGATGTACAGCGAACCAGCAGTTTGGTTTCAATTAATGGATAAGCTCGGCGATATGGTTATTACTTATGTAAGGCATCAGATTCAGAATGGCGGTAAAGCATTCCAGGTATTTGACAGCTGGGTTGGGGCCTTGTCTCCTGCCGATTTCCAAATTTACGTCCTGCCAACCATTACGCGCATCTTCGAAGAATTATCTGATCTGGACGTTCCGAAAATTTATTTTCCAGGCGTCAGCTCGGGCGAGCTGCTTCCTACACTTTCAGACATCAAGGCAAATGTAGTGGGCTTGGATTGGAGAGTGTCCATTAATGAAGGTCGAAGAAGACTGGGGAATAAGTTCGCTGTTCAAGGGAATCTCGATCCTTACGTACTTACAGCACCTATTGAAGTCATTAAGAAGTATGCAAAAACTATTATTGACGAAGGAATTCAGCAGCCTGGATACATATTTAATCTGGGGCATGGTCTGTTTCCCGAGGCTTCTATTGACAAGCTCAAGGAGCTGACAGATTATGTGCACGAATACTCAGCTGAAGCGCTGAAGGTTCAGAATGCACACCTATAAACATATAGAGACAAGGTGGGAATTACTATGAGCAACCAAGTAGGCGTGCTTGTCATGTCGTATGGCACACCACAAAGTATGGAAGATATAGAAGCTTATTATACACATATTAGAAGAGGCAATAAGCCATCTGAGGAGCAGCTTCGCGAACTTACGGAGCGATATGAAGCCATCGTCGGCGGGGTCTTCCCTCTCCGCGAGCATACGAACAATCAGGTGGAATCCCTTGAGAAGACGTTAGCGCAGGATGAGAGAGCCTCCGGGGTAGAATTCCGATGTTATCAAGGCTTAAAGCATGCAAGTCCGTTCATTGAAGATGGTGTGGATGCAATGGCTAAGGACGGCATTAAGAGAGCGGTAGGTATCGTTCTAGCCCCTCACTACTCTATGATGAGCATTGGGTCCTATATCAAAAGAGCACAAGCGAAGGCTGAAGAGCATGGGATTGAAATGAGCTTTGTAGAATCCTATCATCTGCATCCGAAGCTGATTGAAGCATTGTCTATACGCGTTAGTGCGAAGCTCGATCAATTTGAAGAAGCAGGAGCGAAGCGCGATTCGGTTCGCGTTCTGTTTAGTGCGCACAGTCTGCCGGAGAAGATTGTAGAGATGGGAGATCCATACCCGGAGCAGCTGCTGGAAACCTCCAAGGCAGTTGCCAAGCAGGCAGGTATAGAGAACTGGCAGTTTACATGGCAGAGTGCCGGTCAGACAGCTACCCCATGGCTCGGACCAGATATTCTCGACACCCTGCAGGTGCTGAGCAAGGAACAGGTTGAGGATGTTCTCGTGGCACCGGTAGGTTTTGTATCTGATCATCTTGAAGTGCTGTACGATCTGGATATTGAAGCGAAAGCGATCGCGAAGGAGCTCGATATGCGTCTAATGCGGATCGATTCACTTAACAATGATCCATTGTATATGGAGACGCTGAGTGACTGTGTCATTAAATCATGGCAAGGAATAAACTGAGCTCTTAGATAATACTGTAGGGAGCTTTTATAAAAGGTCTGCTAGACTATGAGGGCTTGCATCCACTCCGGATGCAGGCTCTTTTTTATTGCTGATCTATCGTCAGCCTGAGTATATAGCCGGATTCAAGAAATATCCTTTTACTGGTATAATAGATTTGGATTTTATTAGAATTAATTGATTCATTAAGAACAGGAATAAGTAGAAGGAGAGAGTATGCTGCCGTCAAGATCAGAGAAGCATTCGGCTGCGAAAAAAGCGAAACAGCGCAGAAGAAGCAAAATGTGGGTTACATTGAACGTTGTCCTTATTTTATGTATCGCAGGTATTATCATATACTTTAATTCAGTAGGGGGTCTGACAGGTCCTGCGGAAGATCCGGGCGTATCCTTATCCAGTAGTGAAGAGAACCAGGATGAGCAGGAGTCGAATGAGACTGGGAATACAGCAGAGGTTGACAACAGAGAGAGGGCCTCATCTGAATCCGAAGAGGATAATTCGAACACTTCATCATCAGAAGATAAGGAGCTGAATGAAGCTTCAGAGGATACGACTTCCTCGACCGCCGAGCAAGCTGAAGAGCAATCAGACCCGAAGACTGGCGAAGGTGATTCTGTCGATAAGTCTGCTGAACCTGCGGATGGTGAATTCGTCGTTATGAGCTTTGCGGGTGATGTGCAGTTCTCAGGTAAAGTCGAGGAATTGCTTGAGAGAGAAGGCTTTGATTATCCATACCTTCATCTAGGCAATCTTTTTAAGAACGATGATCTTACGTTCATCAATCTGGAAACACCGGTGACAACAGGAGGAGAGGCGGCACTCGGCAAATCTTACGTGTACAAATCCTCTCCTAAGGCCCTTGAAGCGATGAAGGAAGCAGGAGTGGACATCGTTAATCTGGCAAACAATCATATATTGGATCAAGGGCAGGCAGGACTTGCCGATACACTCAAATATTTGAAGGATTATCAAATAAATTATGTTGGTGCTGGATTGGATCGCAAGACTGCCTATGCTCCCGTCTATTATGAGGTCAAGGGAATGCGCATAGCACTGCTCGGCTTCACAAGAGTTATTCCTGAAGCAAGCTGGCGAGCTGAATCAGGAAAACCAGGTGTTGCAGATGCATATAATAGTACAGATGCTGTTAAGGCGATAGGGCAAGCGAGAAAAGAGGCTGACCTCGTCATTGTCATGTCTCATTGGGGCGAGGAGCGTCAGACGATGCCAAACGATATCCAAACACAGCTGGGACATGAATTTATTGATGCAGGTGCAGATCTGGTCATTGGCGGACACCCTCACGTATTGCAGGGACTGGAATCTTATAAAGGAAAATGGATTGCTTACAGTACAGGCAATTTTATATTCTCAAGATCCACAAATGAGGAGACATGGAGAACCGCCGTATTCCAGGCCCGCTGCCAGAAGAATGGGGCCTGCACGATGAAGGCCACCCCTTATCATGCCGAGCTGGGGCAGCCGGTCCCTATGGAGAATAAGGATGGGGCTGCTCTTTTGAAAGAGCTGGAGCTCAGATCGTTTGACGTAAAGGTAGGAGCAGATGGCTCCATATCGGCAGCAGATTAAATTATAGGTGTAAGGAGATGGAGATGAACAATCCTTGTGTAGCACACCGTGGTTATTCCTCACTTGCTCCGGAGAATACGATGGCTGCCTTTGAGCTTGCAATGGAGCAGGCGCAGGTTCAATGGATCGAGCTGGATGTTCAGCTATCCCGGGACGGCTATCCTGTTGTCATCCATGATTATCGGCTCGAGCGAACGACAAACGGCAAGGGGTTTGTGAAGGACATGACCTTGCACGAGCTTAAACAGCTGGATGCAGGCAGCTGGAAGTCGAAGAAATACGCGGGCGAACGAATTCCAACTCTGGCTGAAGTATTGGAGCGGACAAGGGGAAGGGTCAAGCTGAATATTGAGCTCAAGACGACGGGGGATATGTATCCTCACATGCCAGCAGCAGTGTTAAGGGAGCTGTTCGGCAGATGGAACGAAGCAGATTATGTGATTACTTCATTTGACCGCAGATCACTTGTTAAAGTAAAGTTAATTCATCGGTTTGCTCGAACAGGACTTATCATTAATGCATATCCGCCCGATCTTGCACGTCAACTTATTGAGCTTAAATGTGATCTGCTGTCTATAGGTTATCCTCATGTGAATAAGCAGCTCATAAGCGACATGAAAAAAAGCGGAATTGATGTCATGGCCTGGACCGTAGATTCGTCCAGAATTATGCGCAATTTGGCAGTAATAGATCAGGATATTATGTTGTGTACGAACAATCCGGAATTATGGCAAAAGGCTTTTGCTAAAAAAGCAATGAAATGGTTTAAATCTTAAATTAGACATTAAGGCGAAAGGATTACGATGAAGATGAATTCACAGATCAGAAATGTCTATTGTGTTGGCCGCAACTATCGCCTGCACGCCGAAGAACTAGGAAATGCAGTACCTGACGAACCTATGATATTTATGAAGCCCTCCCATGCGGTCGTTCTGATGGAAGATCAAGAGCTTACTCTTCCAGGGGGCCGAGGTGAGATCCATTATGAGGCAGAGCTGGTTGTGAGAATTGGAGCAGACCATACTCCCGGTATAAATGTTGATGAAGTCATCGACGCTTATGCTTTCGGAATCGACTTTACACTGCGTGATGTACAGTCTGTGATCAAACAAAAAGGTCATCCATGGACAGCAGCAAAGGGATTTAAAAATTCAGCTCCGATCTCCAAATTCGAGCCTGTCCAATCTATTCAGTCTTTAACCGATTTCGAATTTACACTGAATAAGAACGGGGAAGAAGTGCAGCGCGGAAACATTCGCGACATGATTTTTACCATTCAAAATATAGCGGATTATCTATCCGAACATTATGGACTCGGACCGGGGGATATTATATTTACAGGAACTCCGGCTGGTGTTGGTCCTGTTGAGCCAGGAGATCGACTGGAGTTGACCTGGGCAGATGAAGCTAAGGGAAGTGTGATCGTTCGTTATTAATGCACAATTATGAAATAATTAAAGAAATTATTGTGTTATCCTTGTAAGAAGTTATAGACACGCTTATCTAATCCTCCTCAGGATTGTATATGACGTGTCTTTTTGTCTATATCACGGGCTGCACATGGTATACTATATTTAAAATAACTATAGAATCAGGAGACGGCAGATGGATTGGATTATTGGAACGCTGTGTGCATTCCTTGTCGCCGGTGCTGCATATTACAAGCGGTCGCTCACTTTATCGGGCAGCATAGCTGCGGTTATCATGGGTGCCGTGTATTATGGGGCAGGCGATCTCATGTGGTTTGGAACGCTGCTTCTCTTCTTTATAACGTCGACGGTACTATCCAAGTACAAGAAGCGGGAGAAGCAGGAGCTCGAACAATCGTATGCAAAGACAGGAAATCGGGATGCAGGTCAAGTACTTGCGAACGGCGGGCTTGGGATGGTGCTGGTTCTGCTGCACGCCATATTTCCCGATCCGGTTTGGATATATGCCTTTATCGGCATCATGGCGACTGTTACGGCAGATACCTGGGCAACGGAGATCGGCAGCTTAAGCTCCAAGCCTCCTCGTTCAGTGAGAACATGGAAGATTATTCCTCCGGGGTCATCGGGTGGTGTCACCGTAAAGGGGAATGCAGCTGCCGCAGCTGGAGCTCTAATGATTGGGGGATGTGCTTATCTGTTTCTGGTATTAAGCTCTGGAGCAGAGGGTTCATTGACTGCACTTATCGCATTTGCGATCATCGGAGTGGTATCCGGCTTCATAGGAGCGTATGCCGATTCTCTGATGGGAGCGACCATTCAGCGCATGTATCACTGTAATGTCTGTAGCAAGGATGTAGAAGTTCATCATCATTGCGGACAGAATACTGTGCGGGGCAAGGGGCTCAACTGGATGAGTAATGACCTGGTCAATCTGTTCAGCTCACTCATCGGTGGAGGTATCGCCATCCTGCTGGGATGGTTATTACTATAAATTTCATCAGGTACAAGTTGTGTTTTATCATCGAATCATTAGGTATTAAAAGAAACGGATTCCATCCATAGAAAAGAGTAGGGACATAGATATGAATATAATGACAGTTGAGAATTTATCTAAAAGCTATGGAGAGAAAATTCTCTTCAAGAATGCATCCTTTGGAATGAGCGATCAGGACAAGATTGGGATTGTAGGTGTTAACGGCACAGGTAAATCGACCTTTCTTCGCGTTATTGCGGGGCTTGAACAGCCGGATGAAGGAAATATTGCGATTGGTAATCAAGTAAGGGTTCAAATGCTTGCCCAAAATCCCGACTTCGATTCAGATATGACTGTTCTGCAGCAAGTGTTTCAAGGGGATACACCTCAAATGCAAGCCGTTCGTGATTATATGGAAACGATGGAGCTGCTCGCGCTCAAACCGAGCGATGAGGCTTTACTTCAGCGGCTTACAAAGCGGAGTGAGCAAATGGAAGCCTATGATGCCTGGCAGCTTGAGAGTGAGGCAAAAACCATTCTATCCAAGCTGGGGATTACGCAATATGATGCGAGAATGGGCTCATTATCTGGTGGACAGCGCAAAAGAGTAGCTCTGGCGGCGGCACTTATCCATCCTTCGGATCTGCTCATTCTGGATGAGCCAACGAACCACATTGATAATGATTCAGTGGAATGGCTCGAACAGTACTTGCAGAAGCGCCGCGGTGCACTACTCATGATTACGCATGATCGTTACTTCCTTGATCGTGTGGCTAATGTGATGCTGGAGCTGGATTATGGCCGTTTGTTTCGTTATGAAGCGAATTACACCAGGTTTCTTGAGCTCAAGGCAGAGCGTGAAGAAAGAGAAGCGTCTTCTGAACAGAAGCGCCAGAATTTACTGCGAAATGAGCTCGCGTGGATCCGCAGAGGAGCTAAGGCAAGAACGACGAAGCAGAAGGCAAGAATTGACCGGTATGAACAGTTAAAGGATCAGGAGGGTGTACAGCGTTCAGGTAATCTGGAGATGTCTGTGGCATCAACCCGGCTCGGCAAGAAAATTCTTGAAATTGAAGGCTTGACCAAGCGTACAGAGCACAAGAAGCTGGTAGAGAACCTTAGCTATATTGCGGTGCCAGGGGATCGTGTTGGCATCGTGGGCCCTAATGGAACCGGTAAATCTACGCTGCTGAATATGATTGCAGGTGGAATTCAGCCGGATGCCGGTGAGATCATCCTTGGGCCTACCGTCAAGCTGGGCTATTTCACTCAAGAACATCAGGAGATGGATGAGAATCTGAGGGTCATTGAATACATCAAAGAAGAAGCAGAAGTGATCCGAACCGGAGAAGGGGAGACGATTACTGCTGCACAGATGCTGGAACGATTCTTATTCCCTCCTGCGGCTCAATGGACTTACATTTCAAGATTATCCGGAGGAGAGAAGCGCCGTTTGTATCTGCTCCGTGTGTTAATGTCTGCGCCTAACGTTCTGCTCTTGGATGAGCCGACGAATGATCTGGATATTCAAACGCTAAGTGTGCTTGAGGCGTATCTGGATGATTTTCCGGGTGTTGTATTCGTGGTATCCCATGACCGGTATTTCCTTGACCGGACGGTAGATAAAGTCCTTGCTTTCGAAGGAGAAGGTCAGGTACGCGTGCATGTAGGGAACTATTCGGAATATGCCGAGTGGCTGTCTAAAAACGCACACAATCAGCAAAAGCCGATTGGCAAAAAGGAAGAGGCAGTGAAGCCCGATTCATCTTCGTCAGCTGCACCAGAGCCCCCTAAAGTGAAGCTGAAATTCAGCTTCAAGGAACAACGTGAATATGAACTCATAGACAGCCAGATTGAGGAGACTGAACGTAAGCTTGAGGAGATTACTGCACAGATGGAGGAAGCATTCAGTGATGCTTCCAGGCTTCAGGAGCTTATGAAAGAGCAGGCCGAAACAGAGGGGCATCTTGAATACTTGATGGAACGCTGGACTTATCTTAATGAGCTTGCGGAGCAAATTGAGCTTAGCAAGAAGTAAACGACGGATATCGAACAGGAGGAGTCTATGTACCAGGAAGTGAATGAGCGACTGGCATTTCTGAAGGAAAAGGGAAGGCTCTTGTCTAAATGGAATTCCAGACTTGACCATTTGAGAGAGCTTGAGCAGCAAAAAGAAGAGTTGGTGGCAGAACGTAAAGTGCATCTGGCTGCAGAACAAAAGGATGTAGATGCGCTGACTCGTACCTCAATTTCTTCTGTATTCTACAGCATTGTAGGAAAAAAAGAGCAAAGGCTGGAAAAGGAAGAGGCTGAGCTTCTCGAGAGCAAAGGACGGTATGACGAAGCTGTCCATGCCTTGAACAACATCCGTCAGCAAATGACAGTCGCAAGCGAAGAGCTGGCCGCATTGTCAGAGTGGCAGAACTGGGAGCAGGAATATGAGCAGCTGATGAATAAGAAGCAGGATACCCTGCTGGATACCTCTCCGTTCATTCTAACCTCGCTTGAGCACGAAGCTAAGCTGAAGGGTCAGATCAAAGAGGTTGATGAAGCAGAGAGGGCAGGACATAGAGTGCTGCATAGTCTTCATGAGGCTGAGGAAGCACTCCGTTCCGCCGGAAATTGGGGAACCTATGATATGCTCGGCGGGGGAGCATTCTCGACCTATATTAAGCATAGTCGTGTGGATGAAGCTGAATCTCATGTGCATTCTGCACAATATCATTTGCGTGAGTTTCAGGAAGAGCTGAGAGATGTAGATCTATCCATTCAAGGTCAGTTAAAGATTGACGGTATGCTGAGCTTTGCTGATTATTTTCTGGATGGCTTCTTCACAGATTGGCTGGTACAAAATAAAATTAATGAAGGTAAAGAGCAGGTTGGCCGGGGCGTGAGGGAGGTTGAACGTGTCCTGTCGTCCCTATCTTCCACAAGAGACAGTCTCAAGCTTGAACTTGATAAGTTGCAGCAGGAGCGAAGAAGCTTTGTTGAAGAGGCTGAATAGCCGGCAGCTGCTGATGATGAGACCAATTTAGTTATATTTAAGAAGGACTCGCCGATATAGACCCAAGACAGGTCTGCGGCGAGTCCTTCTATTTTAACGAATGAATGAATTTGTTCTGGTATATCCAATTAGCTGGTAATGTATGCTCCTAGGAGTCGGGCTGTATTCAGAACAGCCTGCTTATGCGTTCTCTCCATCGCATGAGAAGCATGTACACCTGGACCAACCAGAGCTGCTCGTATATTGTTGCCTCCACGCAGTGCAGCAGATGCATCAGAACCATAGTGAGGGTAAATATCCACGGCATATGGAATGTCGGCACTCTTAGCCAGCTCGATCAGACGGGTCGTCATCTCATAATCATATGGACCGGAGGAGTCCTTGGCACAGATGGATACATCGGTCTCCTTACAGCTTAAATCGTCACCCATCGCACCCATGTCAACCGCAATCATCTCGTCGATATCCGAAGGGATATAAGCCGTTCCATGTCCGACTTCTTCGTAATTGCTGATCAGTAATTTAACCTGATGCCGAGGCTTCCAGCCTTCACGCTTTGTGGATTCAAGCAGGGCAAACAAGGCAGCGATACTGGCTTTATCGTCAAGATGTCTGGATTTGATATAACCGCTAGGTGTGAATTCTACACGGGGGTTAAAAGAAATGAAATCACCCACCGCGATTCCGAGCTGAAGCACATCCTGTTTACTCTCGACCACTTCATCAATTCGAATTTCCATTACGCTCTCTTCACGTTTGAAATCTCTTGCTCCACTGTACACGTGTACGGATGGCTGAGTAGACATAATAGTACCGGTGTATACTTTACCGCTGCGAGTATGAATTTGACAGTATTCATTTTCAATGGATTGCATCATGAAGCCTCCGATTGAAGTGAGCTTCAGTGTGCCGTGATTTGTAACCGAACGGACCATTGCGCCTAGCGTATCTACATGTGCACTTAGCGCGATGGTACGACTGTTGTCTTCTCCAGGCATAGTAATGATGAGTCCACCTTTGGCATTTCTTTCATAAGCGGCATCTAAACTTTTTGTTTCGGCTTCCATCAGCTCCATAATGTGGTGAGTAAAGCCGCTTGGACTAGGTGTCTCCAACAGCTTTTTTAACAAATCCAGTGTGTATTGCTCATTCATTTGAATTGTCATCGTCCGAGATCTCTCCTTCATGTGTACATAATCAAATCCCTTGCCGTTATGGGCAAGGGATCATAGGATTGAAGCTTTATTTAGTAAGCTGCTCCATTTGCGATATAACATCTTCGAACACAGTCATAGCTTCACGAATTGGCTCTGGAGAGGACATATCTACGCCGGCTTTCTCCAGAATATTGATTGAATAGTCACTGCCGCCGCTCTTCAGGAAGCCAAGATAGCGATCAACAGCCGGCTCGCCTTCTTCTAGAATTTGCTTCGCAAAGCTGGTCGCTGCTGAGAAGCCTGTTGCGTATTTATAAACGTAGAAGCTGGTATAGAAGTGAGGAATACGAGCCCATTCCATCTCAATATCCTGGTCCACGACCATTCCTTCACCATGGTACTTTTTGTTCAGATCATAGTATATTTCAGACAGCAATTGAGGAGTCAGAGATTCCCCTTGTTCTGCCCGCTCATGAATGATTTTCTCAAATTCAGCAAACATCGTTTGACGGAACACCGTAGTACGGAATTGATCCGCATAATAGGTCAGCAGATACAGCTTCTCTTTGGGATCTGTTGATTTGTTAAGGAGATAATCCATTAGCAATGCCTCATTTGTTGTAGAAGCGACCTCTGCAAGGAAGATGGTGTACTGTGCATCTCTGTATTTCAGAGCTTTGTCTGAGAAATAGGAGTGCAGCGCATGACCCATCTCATGCGTCAGAGTAAACATGCTGTTCAGATTATCCTTATGATTCAGCAGCACGTAAGGGTGAGTGCCGTAAGCACCCCAGCTGTATGCACCTGTACGTTTGTTCTCATTCTCATATACGTCGATCCAGCCGTTATCATAGCCTTCCTGAAGTGCAGTCAAGTACTCTTCTCCAAGCGGCTTCAGACTTTCTTTAACTGTTTTCTTGGCTTCATCATAGGTGATGTCCATCTTGTATTCCTCGACCAGTGGTGCGAACAGATCATACATATGGAGATCGTCGGTACCCAGCAGCTTTTTACGCAAATTCATATAACGATGCAGAAGGGGCAGACTCTCATGAATGGTATCGATCAGGTTCGTATACACTTCCTTCGGAATGTTGTCCCCGTATAGAGACATTTCCATGACGGAAGGATATTTACGTACTGTGGAATAGAATATATTTTTGTTTACATTCGCATTCAGTGTAGCGGCAATTGTATTCTTGTTCTTGGCGTAGGTGCTGTACACTGCCTTGAATGCGCGTTCCCGGACTTCCCTATTTGGGCTCTCAAGAAACTGAATGTAGCTGCCGTGAGTGAGATCCACTTCATTGCCGTTCTCATCCTTGATCTTCGGAAATTTCATATCTGCATTGTTCAGCATGCCAAAGATCGTTTGCGGTGCCTGAGACAGGTTGCCGACTTGTGCAAGCAGCGCTTCCTCTGTCTTGGAGAGAACATGTGCCTTCTCACGTTTCATCTCAACGAGCGTAAATTTAAATGGTTTGAGTGTAGGGCTGGCAATAAATGCGTCTAGTTGATCCTCGGGCAGCGCCAGAATTTCCGGCACAACAAACGACAGGGACTCGCTGACCTGAACACTTAATTTTTTTGCTTTTTGCAGAAGGGATTGATATGTAGGATCGGCTGTATCTTCATCATGATGCATATGAGCGTACACGTACAAACGCTCGGTCTTGAGTGAAATGTCATCCTCCAGCTCGAAGCAGGACTTTATGCTGTTCTCATTATTCAGCTTCCCTTGATATTCCCCAGCCTGCTGAGCCAGCTTCTTGACTTCTTCATATTCCTTGTCCCAGGCAGCTTGACTCTCGAAAATATTACTTAGTTTCCACTGGTTCTCTACAGGTACTTCACTGCGTTTTAACACTTTACTCATATTCATCCTCCTTTGATGATTATACGATAACGACGGTTCAGGTCGGTCAGTCTGTGCATAGGCTGAAGCGGTCTGAGACAAGATGCATGCAGCAATGACAGCAATGGAGATGGTTCTTCTCGCATTCACTAAAGCGTATCCTCCTTATAATTAAGGCACTAACGCTTAGTATGACCGACATGATACTGAAATATTTGAAAGGGAGCTTATGTATATGACCAATCTGAAATTCAGAGGTTAGCTCCCGAGTGATACCATGCTGTATACAATGAGGATAAAAGCGAGCACGACCATTAACAAGGCAGCGATGGCAAGCGGTCGCCGCAGCTTATCGGGTATACTGTCTCTCTTCGTGATAATGACAAAGCCCAGCAAGAAGGCCGCAACAATAAAAATGACATAGCTCATGCCAACATCCATTTATAGTTACACCTCTTTGAAGGCTTTCATAATCTCGATCCATTCTTCTTCATTATCTGTATAGTTCTCCTTAGGAAAACGGTTCTCAGCCCATTGCATAAGTGCGGGTCTGCTCATAAAGGTGTGGGTTTCCTCGCCCCATTGATCTGAGATTTCACGAAGAACGAGGTAACGTCCCTGAACCTCTACAGTCATCATATTCCACTTGTCTTTTTTGTATATTTGATGTTTTTTAATCATGTGCATTTCTCCAATTTGCGGTTTTGGTAAAATGATACCTTACCCTTGATGCCAAAGCAAATTATTTTACGGAAACCGAAAAAGTTTAATTGCAAAGTAAAAATCAATAAAGTATAATGTAGATATTCGCCATAGATGGCGGCATTTTTAGGAGGTTGTTCATTTGAAAGGTACAGTTAAATGGTTTAATGCAGAAAAAGGTTATGGCTTCATTCAAGTAGAAGGCGGAGACGATGTATTCGTTCACTTCTCAGCAATCCAAGGTGACGGTTTCAAAACTTTGGAAGAAGGTCAAGCGGTAGAATTCGAAATCACTGAAGGCAACCGTGGTCCTCAAGCAGCTAACGTAATCAAACTGTAAGAATTGTTCCGGTTACCGGATTTCTTATACAAGTTTGTATGAAAGCGAAAATTGAGAGCACAGTTCCCCACTTGGGGGACTGTGCTTTTTTGGTCTTTGCTGTGATTTTATTCACACAATCTTCACATCTATGTGATTAAGCATCTATGGATTTGTTCGGTGATGATTTTGATTGTAAGCTGGGCTCGCGATTCGTTCGGCGAATAACCATCCATACGATCAGCAGTTCTGCAAGCAGGCCGGTGGATTGAGCGACAGCGCCTATAACACCGTTCAGCCCTGGAGCGGCAAGAACGAGGATAATGAGCACGATCGTTGTGCAGATGGCATTGGCTGTCTGCGATCGGAACATGGTCTTGGTTTGTCCCCGCAGCAGGATGAGCCCATTACTGTAATCCAGGAACGGTGTGATGAGTGTGAACGAAATAAAGGCCCGTAAAGTGCGCAGGCTCTCCTCGAGCAGCTCACCGCGAACATTCATTGCATGTTCAAGAAACCAAGGACCCAGCGGGGTGTAGGCAACCGTCAAAGTTAAGAGAAATGGAATGAATCCCATTGTAAGGGCAAACTGATTTACCTTTCTAGGATAAGCATTGTAGAAATTCAGTACGATCTGATGAATATAGGTGAAGAAGCTCAGCATGAGCTGCATGATGCTCCCTGCAATAGCGAATGAGGAGATCGCCAGGGCGATGCCCTCGGTTTTTCCAAGCATGATATTAATGATGGGGCCTATAAACATAGCGACAAGACTGGATAAGAGCAGCGGCTTATAGAAATAGAATACCTGTCCCTTCGTCTTAATGTGATGCTCTTCTATTTGTTCCGGCATGTGCTGTACTATTTTACGTCCTTCCAGATAGCTGACTGCGGCTTCGATAAGCATGCCTGCGGCGAAAATAATCGCACCCACTGTACCGCTGGTTACTGAATCGGTCCATATAAAGTACAGCGATAATGAATACATGCCAGCGAGCCGAATTATCATTCCGATCGTCAGCCATTTGGTCTTGTTATTAGTAATAATAACGCCTTGATAGATATTGCGTATAACTGAGAAAATGCTGACAAACATGAGAATTTGATAGACCTGGATAACCGGTTCGAGCAGAGCTTTATCCACACCAAACAAGTACTTGAAGATTGAGGTTCCTATAGGTGTGTATACGATAGCACCGCCAAGCAGCAGCACAGCTGCAAGAAAGATTTTGGTTACATAAATGAGGGCCTGAAAAGAAAGCCGGTCCCTGACCAGTGCGGAGCATGTTTGGCGCAATAAGGTAGAGGGCCGTTCGGTAACTGCGAGCAAACTTCCAGCCAGTGCATAACTTGCAATGACGACCTCGGCTTGGTCGGATCTCGCCAGTGTGCTGTTAATAATGACATGAGAGATGGTCACAAGAGAGGCTGATATTCCTAGAGGAATGAAGAAAGCGAGCAGTCTTCTCCACGACAGGGGTTCATCGGATGACATGTTGTGTAAACTCCTTTTTACATTGAAATATGGAAATTATATCATAAATAGTCACGGCGACAACCTAATTTTGATACTTCATTTTCGAACCCCCAATGCATGAGTTATGCGTTTTCATTTATAGAATAAGAAGCGGTATGGATTTTGCGACCTATTGTTTCTAAAAAATGTATTCGCTTTATATGGTAATATGGACTTTTTCCTATCGTTTATTTGTACAAATTCACATGTCATATTATAATGAAAGTGGTTTGAACAGGTATGAATATGTAGATAACATAGTGGAGGCACCGTTATTTGATTAAACAAAAACAACATAATCGCAATGTTCCACGGGGGCCCATCGGATTGATGAATCGGGTGTATAAATATATACTGCCTGAAGCAAGAAAAGAGCTTAAACTAATAAAGACGAGAGCAGAACAAATTCCTGACCAAGAGCTTAGAACCCAAGCGCTTGCAAGCATAGCAAGCAAACAGTTCCACTGTGAGGGCGGCTCCATTTATGCAGCTGTTAACTTGCCAATGCGGAATGTGCTCATTCCTCTTATTGTTTCTTATCAGACGATTAGTGACTACCTGGACAACTTATGTGATCGGAGCACTTCCATGGATGAAGGAGACTTCAGGCTGTTACATAAATCAATGCTTGATGCGGTTAATCCTGAAGCAGAGCTGACGAACTATTACGCTTTGCGTGACGAACAGGTAGATGACGGATATTTGCATAGCCTAGTACTTACCTGCCAATCCTGCATAAAGAAGCTGCCAGGTTACAATCAAGCGCAATCGTATGTAACGGATCTAGCCGGTCTGTATGTAGATCTGCAGGTGTACAAGCACATTCATCCCGAGCTTCGCGAGAAAGCGCTGCTTGAATGGTGGGAGCTTCACAAGCACCGCACACCTGAGCTGAACTGGAATGAATTTGCAGCAGCTACGGGTTCCACACTGGGAGTATTCATGCTATTCCTTGCTGCTTCAGACCCGCATCTTGATGATGATGGAGCATCCTCCATACATGCCTCTTATTTTCCGCATGTGACGGGACTGCACATCATGCTGGATTATTTGATTGATCAGGAAGAAGACAGGCAGGGCGGTGATTTGAACTTTTGTAATTATTACGAAAGTGAGAATGAGATGATCGAGCGTATTGCCTACATTGTTGATAAGGCGCAGGAGGATGTTTCAGCTATCCCTGCAAGCTCTTTTCATCGTATGATCATAGAAGGGCTGCTTGCCCTGTATTTATCTGATCCTAAAGTCAGTGAGCAGCAGGAAGTTCGTTCCGTATCCAAAAGATTGCTGAAGAACAGCCCTGTCACAAGGCGCTTTTTTCTAGCCAATTCCAAATGGATTCGTAAACATATGTATTGAGAATTAAGAGGAGGAAGTCATCAATGACAGCAGTCAAAAGAATCGCAGTATTGACAAGTGGAGGAGATTCGCAAGGGATGAACGCAGCCGTTCGTGCTGTTGTTCGCAGCGGTCTGTATTATGGTTTAGAGGTTTTTGGTATCCAGCGTGGTTACCAGGGCCTGCTGAACAATGACATATTCCCGATGGATCTGCGCAGTGTAGGTGATATCATTCAGCGTGGAGGAACAATTCTTCAATCCGCTCGCTGTAAAGAATTTATGACGCTTGAAGGCCAGCAGAAGGGTGCGGATGTTTTGCGCTCGCGTGGTATTGATGGCCTCATCGTTATCGGTGGTGACGGCTCTTATCAAGGTGCTAACAAGCTGAGTAAGCTGGGCATCAAAACAATGGGACTTCCAGGCACGATCGATAATGATATTTCTTTTACAGATTATACGATCGGTTTCGATACAGCCGTCAGCGTTGTAGTGGATGCAGTGAACAAGCTGCGTGATACGATGAGTTCTCATGAACGCTCCTCCATTGTTGAGGTTATGGGACGTCATTGCGGTGATATTGCGCTGCATGCAGGACTTGCTTCGGGTGCAGAAACCATCCTCGTACCTGAAGTTCCGTTCGATATGGATGAGGTTGCTCAGCGTATGCAGTCGAATTTTGAGCACGGTAAGCGCCACAGTATCATTATTGTTGCCGAGGGTGTGGGTAAAGGTGAGGATGTAGCCAAAGAGATTATGGCTCGCTGCCCATCTTATGAGCCGCGTGTTACGGTGCTTGGACACATTCAGCGTGGTGGTACTCCGACTCCGTTTGACCGCAATCTTGCAAGCAAATTAGGTGATTTTGCTGTACGTAAGCTGATTGAGGGCGAATCGGACAAGGCTTGTGGTATTATTAATAATCAATTGACGCTTACGGATATCGACCTTGTTGTTAATACAAAGAGCTCTATTGATATGGACATGTATGAGCTAGCCATTCGTCTTTCTCAATAACACATCAATAAAAAAGCTGATTCGAATTACCTCTGCAGGTATCAACGAGTCAGCTTTTTTTGATTAAGGTTTATAAATTTAACGATTCTTCTGTGTGCTGAACTTAAGCTGAACGGCGATCAATCTCCACATTAGAGCTGCAGCACCTACCGCGAGCCCTGCGATTAATCCGATCCAGTACCCGTATGGCCCTAATTCTGTATAGGTAGCTGTCAGATGTCCGACAGGCAGTCCGATCAGCCAATAAGCGACTAGTGTGATGAAAAATGCAGGATTCACGTCCTTATATCCACGCAAAGCACCTTGAACCGGTGTCGCCACTGCATCCGAAATTTGAAAGAAAATGGCATAAACAAGAAAAGGCTGTATTAGTTCAATGACGGTTCTTTCGGTAGAATATATTCGAGCCACTTGTTCGCCGAATACCATCAGAATGACTGCTGTGACAAGTGATAGTATGATCGCTGACCCGATGCCGATCCTGCTGTATGTTCTCGCATCCTTTGCCCGTTGTGCCCCGACTTCATATCCGACAAGTATCGTTAAAGCCATGCTGATGCTCAGTGGGAGCATATATAGAGTTGAAGCAAAATTCAAGGCAGCCTGATGTGCTGCTATCGTATTCGTGTCAAATCGGCTCATTAGCAGGGTAACAGCAGAGAAGATCGAAGTTTCAAAAAAAATAGCAAATCCAATGGGCACTCCAATCTGCGTTAATTCTTTCCATTTCTGAATAGAAATTTTGTGCCGTTCACGAAATATACCATATTGAGCAAACGGCTCAACCCGGTGGACAAAAAAGATAGAAATGATAAAAATAACCCAATAGGTGACTGCCGAAGCAATACCGGCACCAATCCCACCAAACTGAGGAACACCTAAATTTCCAAAGATGAGCACATAGTTCAGTAAAATGTTGACGGGTAATGAAATCAGGGTAATCATCATTGTAATTCGAGTTTGTCCCAAAGCATCCATGTAATTTCGGAGTACCGTGTACCCGAATAAGGGAACGATACCGAAGGCCATGGCAAACAGGTAATAGAAGGCGACATCCTCGACCCGTTGCTCTAGGTTCATAAACTGAAGAACGGGATTCAGCAGGATCATGCCGGCGGCAATGACCACGATTCCGAGAGCGCCAGCAAGATACAGCGCCTGTATTACATTGTACCGGACTTTATTTTTCTCACCACTCCCCACAAGCTGGGAAACAATCGGGGTGATGCCCAATAAGATACCGCTGAGGCCTGTTTGAATTGGTATCCACAGACTGCTTCCGATGGCAACGCCGGCCAGATCCACCGGACTAAAATGTCCGGACATGTTCGTGTCAAAGAACGTCATGGCCGATAATGAGATTTGGGTAATGAGTATGGGAAGCAATATAACGAAGAATTGTTTCCACTTTTGAGCATTGTTAAGTGTTGGTTTCATTTGTTGATCTCCATGCGATAAGTTATAGTTCACTAATGAATTGCACAAAAAAATATTTTAAAACATAACGTTTGATTTGAACAGTTTAATTTATGGAGGTTAGAGAGAGGGAGAAGATGAGCATTAAAAAACCGCTCCCCCGGCAGCGATGTAGCCGAAGAAGCGGTGGTTTTACTTATAAAGATTATTGAAGATAGGAGTCGTCTTGATGCTCGCAGATGCTGTATTGGATAATTTCCATTGCATCCTCTGCTTCGAGTAATCCGAAACCATCCCTCAGCACAATGAATGAATTCAGTTCGTTCTGCCGAAGGGTCGGAAGCATTTCCGGATACCATTTCATGACGATTTCTGACAGTTTTACCCTTTCCATTTCCACATTAATCACCCTTTCCTAACTAAGAATCATTCGAGAAGAATCATTCATTGCCTCGGAAAAGCCATTTGCCTGTGAAATACCCGGATAAAAAAGGTCCTCATGAGAAGGCTTGCACTTAATAGGAACGACGCACCATTATTATATCACAAAAATAATTAAAATTATACTTGACAAATGATCTAATTTCTTCTGAACGAGCCCATTATTCCTACTGTTTCTACGATGTTGACAAAAGCTTTGGGATCCGTAGCTCTTATGATCTGCTTGACCTCATCGAGCTCGTATTTGGTAGTAACCGTCATGAGCATGTCCTTTTCATGATCGGTAAATGCACCCTGGGTTTTAATCTTCGTTACACCTCTTTGTCTTGGTAACAATTGTTCAAGCATTTTATCTGTCTCATTGGTAACGATAAATAGGGTAACCTTCACATGTCCAATATGAATTAAATCAAGCACCTTACCGGTAATGTAGATGGAAAGCACCGAGATCAGAGCGATATTCCAGTCGTTGTTCAAATAACCGGCGAGCAGAATAATCATTCCGTTCATGACGGCAATGACGGCTCCGACGGGGAAGTCACGAAACCGTGTAATAATGGAAGCGACGATATCGAGACCACCGGAAGAACCGCCGGCACGAAATGCAAGTCCTGTTCCAGCTCCAATAAGCACGCCGCCGAACACAGCCGAAGTCAGCTGATCATGAGCAATTGCAGTAACGGGCAGAACGTTTAGCATCCAGGTCGTAGCAATAACGTTTATAATGCTGAAGCTGATAAATCTTCGGCCCAGCAAGAACCACCCTGCAATAAGCAGTGGAATGTTAAAGACGAAGTACATGACATTAAAGTTAAGCGGAGTAAAATATCCGATGAGCATGGATATACCTGAGATTCCTCCGCTAAGCAGCTCATGTGGCAGCAGAAACAGGTTGAATCCTGCTGCAATAATAGCACCGCCTAGAAATACGATTAGCGATTTTGTAGTTAATTTTAGCACCAATTTCACCTCAGAAGTATCATACTATATTGATTACTGGTAATTGTAAATTGTTTTGTGATATAATATTTTGTGGATGTTCTTGAGTAGATCGCCTTTTTTCGAAAAAAGCATGTTTTGTTTTCAGTAAGTTTCAATAAACATCATATGTAGTTTAGACGATTTGGGAGAGAATCTATTCTCTCTATAGTGAAATTGTGAGATCATGCAATCCCATTTTTATCGTGCATGATGGGACAGCCTATATATTAACGCTACTTAAGAATACAGAGAAATGCAGTGGATTACATGTCCACCATAATAGAAGGAGTTTGAATAAATTTGACAACTTTCTCAGAATTTAATCTGGAACCTAAGGTTCTGCAGGCAATTACCGAGCTTGGATTTGAAGAAGCAACACCAATTCAAGCAAAATCCATTCCCGTTGCTCTCAATGGAAGTGACTTGATTGGTCAAGCCCAAACAGGTACAGGTAAAACGGCAGCCTTTGGTATCCCGCTTATCAGCAAAATTTCCAAGACGGATGAGAAGATTCGCGCCCTGATCATGGCACCAACTCGTGAGCTTGCCATCCAAGTGGCAGAAGAGATTGAGAAGCTATCCCGCTTCAAAGGTATCCGTACACTTCCTATATACGGCGGTCAAGACATCGTTCGCCAGATTCGTGCATTGAAGAAGAAGCCTCAAATTATTATCGGTACACCTGGTCGACTTCTTGACCATATTAACCGCAAAACCATCAAACTTGAAGACGTGCAAACTGTCGTGCTGGATGAAGCAGATGAAATGCTGGATATGGGCTTTATGGAAGACATTCAGTCGATTCTGAAGCAGGTTCCTGATGATCGTCAAACGATGCTGTTCTCTGCAACGATGCCTCCTAACATTCAGAAGCTCGCTCAGCAATTTTTGCAAAATCCAGAGCACGTTTCCGTTATTCCGAAGCAAGTAAGTGCACCACTTATTGACCAGGCTTATATTGAAGTGCCTGAACGTCAGAAATTTGATGCACTCAGCCGTTTGCTGGATATGGAATCTCCTGAGCTTGCAATCGTATTTGGTCGTACAAAACGCCGTGTAGATGAATTGTCAGAAGCACTCCAAAAACGTGGTTACTCTGCGGATGGACTTCATGGTGACCTGTCTCAGAATCAACGTGATACTGTAATGCGCAAATTCCGTGATGGAAGCATTGATGTACTCGTTGCAACGGATGTGGCAGCACGTGGACTTGACGTATCTGGAGTAACACATGTTGTTAACTTTGATCTTCCGCAAGATCCGGAAAGCTATGTACACCGTATCGGCCGTACAGGTCGTGCAGGTAAAGAAGGAGCTGCATGGTCCTTTGTAACACCTCGTGAGATTGACCACCTGCATTTCATCGAGCGTGTAACACGTCATCGTATTCCACGCAAACCGCTTCCTACACTTGCTGAAGCGATTGAAGGGAAGCAACGCGTTACAGCTGAACGTCTTCTGGAAATTGTACAAGACGGAGAGCTTAACGAATACAAAGGTATCGCTATTCAGCTATTGGAGCAATATGATTCCGTGCAGCTCTTGTCAGCAGCTCTGAAGCTGCTCACAGGCGACAAGAAGGATGCAGCCATTGAGCTGACTCCTGAGGATCCAATCCGTGCTAAACGCCGTAAGCCAGATGTTCGTTCTAGCGGACGCAAGCCTTCTGGTGGCTATGGCAACCGTAGTGGCGGTGGATACAACAGAAGCGGAAGCGGAAGCGGTAATAAAGGCGGATACGGTAATCGTAGAGATGGGGGAAGAGATGGCGGAAGCGGTGGTTACAATCGTGACCGCGATCGCGATCGCAAATCCCGTCCTTACAACAACAATAACGAGAATCGCAGACCATCAACACGTCGTGACGACAGCTCGTTTCAATAATTAATACAGAGACAAGACGAAGCACCCTATGCTTCGTCTTTTTTTGCTGCTGCATTTGATTATTTAGCAGAAGAACGTTTTGGAAATGATGACCAGCAGAATGAACAACACGAGAATTGTTCCGAGAGAGAACCATCCATCGTATCCACAGCCAGTAGAAACACCACCAACCTGACCTCCGCATCCGTATCCATAGGACATTGCGGTCACCTCCTTTATAAAGTGAAGTGGCTCATCGACTACGCCATATCCTATGGTAGAACTGTACCGATTGATTAGACGCCTGCCCACAAATTCATGAAAATAGGCTGTTATCCTGATCGTCTCTTAAAGGGATATATTTAAGCCGAGATTTCCGCGTTGGTCTAGCTTTTGCGTGCGGTTATGCTGTATAGTTATAGTTAGGTTAAGTTAATGTGAATTAGCGAGAGATAATCACCTAAGATGATGCATACAGGCGAGTGGAATGAGTCTCGCGTATGTGTTAAGGAGGAGACGTGTTTTGGAATTTAAAGGAGCTATGGGTGGTATATATCGCCTGACGGAGTGGATAACAAGATTCGCAGCATCGAACCTATTGTGGGTACTGTGTGCCTCGCCATTTTTCTTCTTTTTGGTGATCAAGGTTCTTGTTATGGGTCAAGGTATGACGAATGAATCCATTCAAATGAACTGGGCATTGGGGATTGTGGCACCGTTTACATTTTTCCCTGCGACATCTGCGCTGTTTAACGTAGTTCGTAAATGGGTCATGGGTGATACAGATGTGCCGATAATGAGAACATTTTTTACAGGATATAAGGAAAACTACAAACAGAGTATGATCGGCGGTGTTTTCTATACACTGCTGGTAGTCATTATGTATTTGGATTATACAGTTTATATGACTCAGTTCGAGAACCTCCAGTTAATCGGAATTATCATGCTGATCCTGCTGCTCCTGCTATGTGTGTCAATGTTCAACTTTTTCTCGATGGTAGTACATTATCATATGTCCATTGGAATGATCATTAAAAATGCTGTACTGATTACATTGATTCGGCCGTTCCGCGTGTTTTCATCATTGCTCGGTGCCGGACTATTATGCTACATCGGCATGCAGTACCCTGCATTGTTCTTTTTCTTCATCGGAAGCCTGATTGCATGGTTTGCTTTCTTTAACTTCTATGCCACTTTCACTAAGATGCAGGAGCAGGCTGAGAAGCTGCAGGCCAGCCGTGAAGAAGAAGGCGAGTCACAGGAGAGTGATTCGTTAGAGACGGCCTCCAAGCCACAGGACAATACAAAATAAAAGGCATTGCTTGTACTTGTGTTTAACTGCTTAGAAGGATAAATGATTTTATCCCTCACGAGAATTTTAGCAATTGCTGATCATACATTTACTTTTTTGTAGAATAGCGATATAATGTTTCTACATCCTGCGATGTTCGTTTCGGTTATTCGTTGTTTTGAACCAATGACTATGTCTCGGGAGATCAACACGAAATGCAGCTGACATGCCCTGTCTATATGACATGGGGACTTCATAACCATTTCTGCGGTCACCCACCTGCTACAGCAGGTTCAGAAGACAATATAATCGGACGGCATTAGCGGGTATCCTTTTTGGATGAATTTTAGAGACATCTCACACGTACTCTACATAAGGGTGCATTTGGGGATGTCTTTTTTGTTGTTATCAGCAGTGATGTGTCTCTAGCGGGAGAATAGATTATGTCTTTTGCTAAGGAGTTAACAATGATACACTAAAGAGAGAATATAGGTACGGCTACATACAAAGGAGGAAGGGTCTTGTCACTCAAAAGAACACTAGTCGGCATTGTTCGCAGTATGGAAGGAACAAGTGACCGAGCCAAGGATCCAAAAATGAAGACACGCTATTATAACTTGTCCAAGGATAAGGCGTGGGAAGAAATATCATCGCTGATGAAGAAGGTTCCTGGATTCAAAGTTCTTCATGAAGTACCCTCAGTTGGGGAAATTACCATGGAGAAGCGCACATCGTTTGGACGTACACTAGATATTACCGTGTCCATTATTCAGGTCACGCCTGTTCGAAGTGCCATTGATATTTATTCTGCTTCAAGAGGTTCGCTGGGGGATCTGGGGTCCAATTATCGCATTATTCTACAGTTGTTCGATATTATAGATAAGAAGATCGGCAAACACAAGGTTGTAGGCGAGTAAGATCCAAAAAAAGCGAGATAAAGGCACGTCCTTTTCTCGCTTTTTGCATGTATTGCGTGGGGTTATCCCGTTTCGCTGCGTAAATTAAAGCAGTTCTTTAACAGCTGCAATCGCTGCTTCGTAATTCGGATGCTCTGACATTTCAGACAAATATTCCACATAAGTTATCTTGTCGTTAGCGTCAATGACAAAGATGGAGCGCATGTCGAGCTGGAATTCTTTGATCAGTACGCCATAAGCTTGGCCGAAAGACTTAGACTTATAGTCAGATAAGGTGATGACCTTATCAACTCCTGCTGCACCACACCAGCGTGCTTGAGCAAATGGAAGATCTGCGCTAATCGTTAGAACAACAACATTGTCGCCTAGATCAGCCGCTTCTTCATTAAAACGACGAGTCTGTGTATCGCAGACCCCTGTGTCAAGAGAAGGGACCACACTAATTAGTTTGATTTTGCCGGCATAGTCTGATAAATGTGCTTCTTCAAGCAGATTCAGATTAAGTGTAAAATCCGGTGCTTGGTCACCAGCCTTAAGTTCCGGGCCGATCAGCGTAATGGGATTTCCTTTAAAAGCGGCTACACCTGTACGTTCTTGAGTCATCTATTATGTACCTCCTTGAGATTGGTGATCTTGGACACTATCTATTATAATCTTTATAGGAAGCTCATGTCCAACACAGGACAATGGAAGGATGAGGCCATGATTTTTTTACGATATGAGAACTGGAAAGGGTATTTGCGATATTACCCAATAACTTCAATACTGCTTGCAGCGAATATTATGATGTATGTAGTGCTGTTAATTGACGGTGGGCCTAATAATGCGCTTACTCTTATGAAATATGGTGCACTGACCAATATTCCACCATGGAATGAAGAAACATGGCGTTTATTTGCTTCGATGTTCCTTCATTCTGGCTTTTCCCATTTGTTGTTCAACTGCTTTGCTCTTCTTGTATTTGCTCCGCCGCTTGAGCGGCTTCTTGGCTTCTGGCGGTACGCAATACTTTATATCGGAAGTGGTTTGGTAGGAAATATCATTTCACAGGCTTACTATAACAATTTAACGAATCCTACTCTGTCCATTGGGGCGTCGGGAGCAATCTATGGAGTATACGGTGCATTTCTCTATATCGTTCTGTTTCAACGCAACCTAATGGATGATGCATCGAGAAAAACGATCTATACCATTCTTGGGTTTGGTATTATCTTTTCACTGGGTGTGGCCAATATCAATATGGCTGCCCATTTAGGCGGACTGATCGGCGGTTTCTTCCTTTATGGTCTGATCATCAGACTGTTAAAGCGCCGTTGATTCATTCTGGTTGTCATGATACATTAAAGACATGAACTGCTTTCCATGGAATGACTTGGGATTGTTTTAAGCAGATTGGAGCGATTGATCGAGTGGAACTTAGACAGTTGCAATACTTTTTGAAAGTTGCGCAGAAAGAGCATGTAACGCAGGCTGCGGAGGAATTGCATGTAGCGCAATCCGCAGTAAGCAGGCAAATTCATCATCTAGAGGAAGAACTCGGTATCGACTTGTTCATGCAGAAGGGGCGTAATCTACAGCTTACTCCTGTCGGGCAATTGTTTTGCAAAAGAGTTGAGGGTATTCTGAAAGACCTGGATCGAGCTGTTGGTGAGGTTCATGAATTTCTGGATCCGGAAAAAGGCGAGATTCGAATCGGGTTCCCACACAGCCTGGGAATTCATTTAATTCCCACCATCGTATCAGAGTTTCGCAAACGCTATCCTAACGTTAAATTTAAGTTTAAGCAAGGGATGTTCCCGACTTTAATTAGAGATGTATTATCTGCTGAGGTTGATCTGGCTTTTGTGTCACCGTTCCCGGAGAAGCATGATCAAATTACAGGGGATATCGTATTAACAGAAGAGCTGTTTGCCATTTTACCTCAGAATCATCCTCTCGCTACGGAGGAGTCGATTACCTTAGATCAACTGAGAGATGATAAATTTATTTTGTTCAGTAAAGGCTACTCGTTAAGGCCTATTGTATGGCACGCGTGTCTGGAGGCCGGATTTACACCTCGAATTGCTTTTGAGGGTGAAGAGACGGATACCATTCGAGGCCTCGTTGCGGCGGGGATGGGGGTAAGTGTATTGCCGGAGATGGCTTTATTTCAGACGAATCCGCTTCAGCCTGCAAGAGTTCGCATTAAGAGTCCAACGGTGACGCGAACGATTGGGCTCATTCACCGTAGTGATGAGAAGCTGCCGTTAGTAGCACAGTCATTTCGAACGTTCTTGCTTGACTATTTTGGACTAGACAACAGCAAAACCCCGGTCAAATAAATGACCGGGGTTCTTTATGCGGTTCTATTCGCGGTTGCTCGTAAAAATTCCAATGTAGCGAATGAGTTCAAGTAACGAAATCAGTGCAGCTGCTACATAAGTGAGCGCTGCGGAGTTAAGCACTTTACCTACACCGCGTTCTTCTTCACTTCGTACATAACCTTCTTCGACGATAATACGTCGAGCCCGGTTACTTGCATTAAATTCGACTGGCAGGGTAACGAGCTGGAAGGCTACAGTTACGGAGAAGAATATAATACCTAGACCAATCAAGTTAAATGCGTTGAAGATAAAGCCTGCCAACAGAAGAAACGGAGCAATACCGGATGCAAAATTAACGATTGGGAATATCCGGTGACGAAGCGCCAGCATCGGATAATGTTCTTTGTGCTGGATTGCGTGTCCTACCTCGTGAGATGCAACAGCTACAGCGGATATGCTTCTCTCATAATATACTGGCTCAGATAATCGGACGACACGGTGGATTGGATCATAGTGATCTGATAAGGCTCCTCTTACAGGTTCAATCGGAACATCATGCAAACCGTTCGTGTCCAGCATATGTCTAGCTACATCATAACCTGTTAAACCGGTTGAGTTATCTACTTTAGCCCATTTCTTAAATGTCCCTTGAACGCGGAATTGCGCCCAAACCGACAGTATGATGGCTAAGATCAGCAATACAAACATCATTCACACCATACCCCCATACTTCTATTAAGATGAAATTACATCATGGAGCTCTCAAGCATAATTTTTAGTGCTTCCATGCAAGCGGCACTCTTGGTAAGAAGAGCAGTGACGACTTTACGTTGTTGAGCGGGCTTCATTTCCTCGAGAAGAGGCTTGAGCTCATTCATCTCACGTTCAAGCTGCTCTACATGAATCTCCAAGCTGTTAAGCTTGCTGGTTACTTGTTCATTAGCCGAAACGTTACTCCACTTATCTAAAGAATTCTTAATCTCTTCGAGACTATATTTCTCTAGTTTCATCTGGATAATACGTTCAATTCGGTTTAAGGTTTCACTATTATATAATCTATAATTTTTTTGAGTACGCTGCTCTGGAGTAATTAATCCGAGCTTCGTATAATAGTCAATTGTACGTTCGCTGACACCGGCAGCCTTTGACAATTCACCGATTCGATACAGCTTCATATCCCCATCCCAAAACACTCACCTTTCCATATACTCTACATAAACATGATACATGATCTAGAACCATACAGTCAAACGTGACGCTTTTTCTGTGAACAGCCAGAGTGCAGCTGGATTTCGGTGGTTAAGGCTGGATCCGGAGATTAAGATGACTGCATCGCAATAACATGATTTCTTCCAAAAATGCCCTTGTCAATATATTGGTGTTCTTTTATAATTGCAATGGGAATATATTTTTCATTATATGTTATAAAAATTAACATTAGAATACACATGATTTCTTTTGTTCTTGTTTTACATGTCAAGTGGTCCCAATTATTAATACCAAATGTGTAAGCTAATCTTAGTTATATTGTCATCTTAAACACTAATTAGAACGACACCTTTTCGGCCTATCATGGTATGATGAAGAGGAACACGTCTAGGGGGACAGAACTATGGAACCTCTGAAATCTACGGGCAAAGCATTCTTATTGGATGATTTGAAGAATGTGCAATCTATACCTGCACTGAAACAAGCTCGAATGCAGAAGCAAGAGGAGTTGCAAGACCTAACAGCAATTGTATCTTTGATTGAATGGTATCAAATGGTAAATGATTTGCATGATTATATTGCCAGACAAGTCATAGAAATATGCGAGAACGAGATGGAAGCCGAAGGTTATGGGAGCCGGCCTGTCCCTTATGCATTTGTTGTATTTGGGAGCTCTGGCAGAGGTGAAGCCACCCTGTGGAGTGATCAGGACAACGGTATGATTATTAGTGACTTGCCTCATCCAGGTAAAGAGGCGTACTTTGAGGAGCTGGGCAAAAGGATATCCGATTCACTCGAAGGTGTAGGTTATGCCAAGTGTGAAGGTAAGGTCATGTGCTCGGAGCCTTTATGGAGACGTACGCTTGCCTCTTGGAAGCAGCAGCTTGCGGATTGGACGGACGATCTGAAGTGGGAGCCTGTTCGATACTTGATTATCGCAGCAGATTTAAGGCATGTGGGAGGAGACCGCACACTATCGGAGGATTTTCGCAGTCACTTTAGTCAATTGTTCCAATCCACGCCAGATCTTGCCTCAGCCGTATTGAGAAATACGGTAAAGCACAAAGCAACTTTGAACATCCTTGGACGGGTGGTAACCGAGAGATTTGGTGAGCATGCGGGCGGATTTGATATCAAATATGGCATGTATATTCCGCTTGTTAACAGTGCTCGTTACATGGCCTTGCTGAATGGCCTGAAGGATACGAATACGATTAAACGTCTTACCAAGCTTGCTAGACTTGAAGCAGTTCCTCTTCATTCAGTGGATGCATGTGAAGATGCCTTTAAAATTGCTCTGAAGCTGAGGAGAGTTACTGAGGTTGAAAATGAGAAAGGGATCATTTCAAGCAGCGGCTACATTGGCGAAGAACAATTAAAACAAAGAACGATTCTGTATGAGCTTAGGGAAGGCTTGAGCACAGTGAAAAAAGTGCACCGTAACCTACAGCGACAGCTTCGATTTGTAGAGAGGAGACGCTCATGAAAGACCCGGTAAGGGGCAATAACGGTTTTTGGAACTCGTTTAGGCAGGGAGGGGTGCCCTCGGCAATCGCTTCTATGCTCGGCGCCCCTACCGCACAGCAGATGGCCTTTTTACGTTCATTGATGCGGGAGAATCGTAAGCCAGAAGCGCTTAGAACACCTTTATCGGAGCTGGATGCGGTTGTATTTGATCTGGAGACGACAGGCTTTGCGCCCCAACATGGAGACGAAATCTTATCCTTCGGTGCAGTTCGGGTTGTAGGCGGTGAGATTATTGAAGATGAGCAGTTCTATACGCTGGTCAGACCCAAAGTCCCTATACCAGAACATATCACTGAATTGACAGGTATTACACCTGATATGACTCGTGATGCACCGCCTATATTGGAGGGACTGCATGACTTTATGTCCTTTGTCGGTGGGCGTGTCCTGGTAGCTCATGCCAGCGCACATGATAAATCCTTTTTGAATGCGGCATTATGGAAGACATCTAGAGTAAGGCTTAGTCATCGGGTTATTGATACAATGATGCTGGCCAGATGGCTGGAGCCTCAGCGGAATGGATACGGGCTTGATGAATGCCTGGAATCTCGGGGAATTCCCATTCACGGAAGACACCATGCACTTAAGGATGCCATGATGACGGCTCGCTTATGGGGTTGTTATTTAGATGATATTGCCGAGATGGAGGTTCATACCCTGTCTGATTTGTATGACCATTTAAGTCATGCTTAGTGAAGATTCGTTAAGAGTCAGCTGCTCTCCATTTTTTTGGATCGTGTATCCCTTGAGCTCCATTTGTTTCTTATCGTAAGTTAGTGAGCCTATGAGGTATGCCTTGAGCAAGGTGCCATACTGCTGAAGTGATTCCAAATCCTCAGGCGAAGGATAAGGTGACGAATTAGGATGGCTGTGAAATATGCCTATCATATTGGCTGTGCCAAGCACGTGTTTCACCCAGATGCCTGGATCCAGCTCGAAATGGTGTAATGGGTTAGGTGCGGTGTTCGGTATTGGGATATATTGAAGCAGGCGAATGACATGATGCTGATCCATATGGCCGAGAAGTATGCCGCAAGCTTCATAAGGGTGCTTTTCAAAGAGATGCCTTTCCAGAGCCGTAAATACTTCTTGTGTAATAATCATCTATACTCTCCTATTGATTCGCTATCATGATATCATTTTTTTCTGATAAGGCTCCTGAGCAGGAGCTTTTTTTATTTCACCTCCATCCTTCTTTTGTCAGTTGGATTGATACAATCTTCAAAAAAAGGGTAGAATGATAAAAAATGAACAACAACCATTTTGCTTAATATACCCTTAAATGAAGCAGCTCAGGGTATGATGAGATGGATTCATGACTTTATAATCAATGAAAAGGGACGGACAAATGAAACGTAACCTATATATTATCATCGGAGTATTGCTGCTCGTTGGCATTGCAATATGGCAAGCCGGCGGAGGGAGCAGCCTGATTCAGCTTCAATCTGTTTTTCAATCAGAAGAGCCTGTGCCGACAGAAGTAGGAGCAAAAGCCGGGATGCTTGCGCCCTCTTTTCAATTAAATGGAATGGAAGAAGGCACATATAAAGTTGGCGGGAAGCGTGAAAAACCTGTGATGCTGAACTTCTGGGCCTCATGGTGTGAGCCTTGCAAAATGGAGGCACCTATACTGAATCATCTATCTGAAACATACAAAGATGAGCTTGATATTTACGGGATTAATGTTACTAAATATGACACCGAAAAGGATGCTGCTGAGTTTGTAGATACCTTTCATGTTAATTTTCCAATACTGATGGATAAAGACGGCGCAATTTATGATTTGTACAAGGGAATGGCGTTTCCTACCAATGTATTGATTGATGAGAATGGAGTCATTCAGGAGGTCATTCTCGGCATCCTGTCCGAAGAAGAGCTTGAAAATAAAATCAAGGATTTACTGAAGTAACCCTATAGACCATGAACAGAAAGAGGCTGCTGACCATCTCAGCAGCCTCTTTTCTATCATGCTTAATGATTGACCATTCCTTGAGCCAAGGTATCCGGTTCTATAATCTCTGAGGGTACTTCGTCCAGGAGCGCATATCTAAAGCTGTCAACGAGTGCTTCCCAGCTCGCTTCAATGACATTCTCCGATACCCCAATTGTATTCCAGCCGTCGCTGAAGTTCTTTGATTCAATGAGAACTCTTACTTTGGCTGCCGTCGTATCCTTATCATCTAGCACCCGAACCTTGTAGTCGGACAAATGCATTTCCTGCAGAGAAGGATAGTATGTCACAAGAGCTTTGCGAAGCGCGTTATCCAGCGCATTTACCGGCCCGTTGCCTTCCGCTGCTGTATAGTGACTTCGACCGCCGACGCTTAATTTAACAAAAGCTTCAGATACGACGGGCTTTCCTGCCGTTTTCTCAACAAGCATTTTGAAGGATTCGAAGGTGAACAGTTCCTTGACTTCTCCATTGGCCTCCCGGATTAGAAGCTCAAGAGATCCATCTGCCCCTTCAAATTGATAGCCCTGATGCTCCATATCCTTAATTCTGTCAATCACTTGGCGGGAGTGGGAGCTGGTGGGATCGAGTTCAATGCCCAGCTCCTGGGCCTTGGATATAATATTACTCTGACCGGCCAGTTCAGATACAAGAATCCGCTGCTTGTTCCCGACCTGCTCTGGGGCAATGTGCTCATAAGTACGAGAATCACGTAAAATGGCTGATACGTGTATGCCTCCTTTGTGCGCAAAAGCTGCACTGCCAACATAAGGCTGATTCACCGGCATATTGACATTGGCGATCTCACTGACATAACGCGAGACATTGGTTAGCTGTGCCAGCTTGTCTTCCTCAATACAATGATAACCTAATTTAAGCTGCAGGTTCGGAATTACAGAGCATAAATTGGCATTACCACAGCGTTCGCCGTAACCATTTATCGTTCCCTGAACATGTCTGGCCCCGGCAGAGATGGCGGCTAGTGTATTGGCAACGGCTAACTCGCAATCATTATGCGTGTGAATGCCAAAGTTCGCTTCGGGAAGATGAGATACAACGGCTCTTACGATTTCCTGAATTTCATGAGGCATCGTTCCTCCATTTGTATCGCACATCACGAGCCAATCCGCACCCGCTTCGTAGGCTCTTGTCATTACAGAGAGCGTATACTCGGGGTTATTCTTGTAACCATCAAAAAAATGCTCTGCGTCAAAAATGACTTCTAAACCGTTTCGTTTCAAATAATGAATCGAATCATAAATCATGTCGAGATTCTCTTCCAAAGTCGTCTGCAGTGCCGTATGAACATGAAAATCCCATGACTTGCCGACCAGTGTAGCTGCATCCGCACCGGATTCAATAATTCGGTTCAGGTTAGCATCGGTCTCGGCATTCCCGCCCTTCCGGCGAGTACTGCCAAAAGCAACGATCTTCGAGGTTAACCCCAATTGTTGAACACGCTTAAAAAATTCAATATCTTTCGAATTGCTTCCCGGAATTCCGCCTTCAATGTACTCAACGCCCAGATAATCGAGCTTCTTGGCAATGTTCAGCTTATCATCAACCGATAGACTAATTCCCTCCCCTTGTGTACCGTCACGAAGTGTCGTATCGAAGATTGAGATGTTCTTAGACATGTTGATCCCCCTTTGGAAGTCCACTAAAACCGTTTTTAATAATTTATTATAGCAGTTCTCACCTGGAATGTAAGATGGAAATTTGATAATTTATAATTATAAAATAATAGAATCAATTTCATAATACCTTTGGCTGCTTCAATCAAGAGTATATAGATCAAAACGATTATTATGATTTATGAAATTGATTCAATAGATTGAAGCATCGTTGTATTATTATATAGAATGAATTTAAGTTTTATTATTCTAAAGTGAGCAGGAAATTTGATTAAATAGACAGAGGGTATGTGATGTGAACAACGTTAACGATTATTATCCTGCCAATGGACGCGTTATTTTACACGTGGATATGAATGCTTTTTATTGCTCGGTCCATGCCGCAGAAGAACCGAATATTTATGCAGGTAAACCAACGGCTGTCGCAGGAAGCAGTGAACAGCGCAAGGGGGTAATAGTCACATGTTCATACGAGGCAAGAGGACGTGGAATCAGCACGGGTATGGTGGTCAACCAAGGACTACGTCAGTGCCCTGAGCTCATGATCATTAAACCTGATTTTAATTTGTATCGAAAATACTCTAAAGCCTTCATGAGCATTGCTTATGAATATACCCCCCAGCTAGAGGCGACTTCCATTGATGAATGTTATCTTGATATTACCGGTTCCAAGCAATTTGGAACGCCGATGGAGATTGCAGAGACGATTAAAAATAGGATTAACGAGGAGCTGGGTATCCCATGTTCCATCGGAATTGCTCCGAACAAATTGCTTGCCAAGATGGCTTCAGATATGAAAAAACCAAATGGAATTACGGTGCTGCGGCTGCGGGATGTCCAGAAGAAGCTGTGGCATCGACCATGTGGTGAGTTATTCGGTATTGGCCGCAAAACAGAAGAGAAGCTGCGCAAGATCAACATCCATACGATTGGAGAACTCGCAAACGCGGAAGAGGGCTTGCTGAGGGATTACTTTGGAGTGCTCGGAACGTGGATGAAACAGGCAGCTCATGGGATTAGTGATTCTGAAGTGAGTCCGGTGCGAGAGCCAAATAAATCCATTGGCCATACGACAACACTTCCTGAGGATATCTCGAACGAAGCAGATATTAATCGTGTGCTGCTCAATATAAGTGATCAGGTGACCCGAAGACTTCGCAGGCATGGCATGATGGCAGAGGGAATTCAAATTACGATCCGCACCCCTGATATGAAGACAATGATCCGCTCTCAAATGCTGCATACCCCGACCGATCATGAGCAGGATATATATAAAGAAGCAACTTCTCTGTTCTATCGCCAATTTGGAGCAGGCAAGCCGCTTCGACTGCTCGGGATTACACTTCACAGTTTAATTCCAAAGAGTGAATCCGCCGTGCAATTGGATCTGTTCGACTATGAGCAGCAATTCAAGCGAGAGTCCTTAACCCATGTTATGGACGAGCTTCGGAACAAGTTCGGAGAGAATGCAGTATTAACTGCGGGCATGTTAGGTAATGACCCTTCGGTGCTGATCAGAAACTATAAGGAACGTGGAACTTCCTTGCAAAAAGACAATCTCCCGAGACCAGAATAGGGTGGATTATAAGAGGTATAATAACCCAAAATGATTTGTATTTGTTTTCACTTTGTATTAATATGATTGTTAGCATAGTTGAACCTACTGTTTGGTGTTAATTAATAGGAGGCAGAGAAGAAATGGCTAAATATACTTGGGTAGAGAAAGATACATGCATCGCTTGTGGAGCTTGTGGAGCGACTGCACCTGATATCTACGACTACGACGACGAGGGTCTGGCGGAAGTTATCTTTGATGGTGATTCCAACCGTGGAATTATTGAAATTCCTGAAGATCTTCATGATGATATGCAAGATGCTTGTGATGGTTGCCCTACAGACTCCATCAAAATTGCGGACGATCCTTTTAACAAGGAAGGCTAATATACGTCCTTCATTTAAGGCCTGATACCGATGCGGTATCAGGTTTTTTTGTTTTATCCGATATATCATTCATAACCTATATCAAGGGGAGATAAGACATGCGCATGCCGCACGATCTGAAATCCTACGTTCAGAAGCATCCGGATAATCAAATGGCCTGGTATCTGCTGGGGAAGGATTATGAACGATCCGGTCAGACAGCGAAGGCTAACTATTGCTTTGAACGTTCAGGAGGAGTATATGAAGCTTTTGAGCACAGCAAAGCCCCTGCCCAGGTGTGGATCGAATATCAGCATAAGCTCATACAGTTGGAACAGCAGCGAAAAAAACAACAGTTCAAGCGCAGATCTGCGGCTATAATGTTATGGCTGTTGTTGCTTGGCATTGTTCCTTCAGCGATGGCACCTGATGCCATGAATATTGACGTTGTTACAGAGCCTGCAGATGAATCATCACCTGAACAAGGACTTGAAAGTATAGATTACACCGATGAGCAGGGTGCAGCACATGAATCTGAAGCAGATGAGGCAGGTCCAGAACCACCTGTGTTTACGGGAATTCCCCTGATTAACGACGAGATTACGGATGAAGCTGCAGGCAGAATGATGAATCAGCTGCGACATACGGAAGCAACAATTATAACGCTTGGTCTAGAGCAGGAGAATGAATTTCTCTTATGGGGCACTTCTCCTGCAAGACCCCTAATGTATCAATTCCGTAGTAACGGGGAGGGTGAAGTGACGAGTCAATCCTTGCTGCCCGAGTGGTGTAAATGCACGTCTGATGATCTTAAGGGTCTGTCTGCAAGTGCCATAGAGTGGGGACAAAAAGAAGAGCAGGCGATCGCTCTACGGAGCGCAATAACAGCATACAAACAGTTAAATGGTGTGTATCCGGAGCGTATCGAGCAGTTAATGAAGCCTTTTCCGAATAATCACATTGGCGGTGTAAGTTCTCCTATGCGGGAGCTGTATCCGGAGATGCTGGGTTATATCCAATCTCTTGCAGGAGACTACAGGGATTCTGAGTCTGATCCTACCATCGGAGAGAGGTCCAGCGAAGACGGGCCGTTACTGCCCAGCTTTGAGGATACCTATGGCGGTGAACCTTATATGAAGGAAGCTCTTTCTATCATTGTAAATAAGGAGACCCATCGATTGACGCTGCTGAGCGGAAGCATCGTATTACGAAATTATGAAGTTGGCCTAGGAGGCAATAAAACTCCCGAGGGAGATTTTGTTATATCAGACAAGGTAGTGAATCCGAATGGACGTTCAGACGGTGAATTCGGTACAAGAGGCATGCAGTTGTCAGATACGGATTATGCGATTCATGGCACGAACGATCCGGGAAGTATCGGGCTTGATGAATCCTTGGGCTGTATACGCATGCATCAAGAGGATGTAGAAGAATTGTTTGCGCTTGTACCGCCAGGTACTCAGGTTACGATTAAAGACAGCGCCAACACTCCAACACAAATCATCGCTCCGGAACAGGCCGGGGAACGATTTCAGCCGGAGCTTGTCCCCGGACAGACGAATCCGGACAAAATATATCACTGGCTCAATTAAGAGGTTGTCATTTCTCCGATAATAACGAGTGCAACAATGAGAATGATGAGCAGCAATACACTGAGTGCGGTCCATAAAACAGCCTTGCGGTTCACTTCTTCTTTTTTCTGCTGTAATGAGGGCTTCTGACGTTTGGTTGCCATGTAAGGGGAATCTCCTTTCTCGTATTGGAAAAATGTTAACAGACGTTTAAATACATAAGTTTCTGCGTTTAAAATGGATGGTATACTTCATTGTAGTCAATTTACTGAGTATTTTCAAAGCTGCGTTATTCCCTTGGGTCCTTCTCCCTTTTCTTTTAGAACGAAAACAGCTAAACTGAAATTTAGAAGGAATACTGCACGTAAACGAACAGGACTTAACATGCATTCATTTCATTGATACATTTAGTGAATGTTTCCTTTTTCGAGAGCGCAGTTTATCCATAAGAATATGTAAACGGAGTGGGTCATTTGCTGTATCGTAATATTGGTAAACCTCTATTCTTCAAAATGGATCCGGAAAAAGCACACCATCTTGTAATAGGTGGAATGAATCAAGCAGGCTCATTTCCCGGAGGCACGAGCCTTCTCAAGACCATGTACGGTGTTAAGGAAACACCGGATCTTGCGACCGATTTGTTCGGATTACATTTCCCATCACCGGTAGGGCTTGCAGCCGGACTCGACAAAAATGGGGAAGCGGTGCCTGGGTTTTCTTCCATCGGATTTGGATTCATGGAAGTGGGAACGGTAACACCAAAGGCGCAGCCGGGGAACGAACAGCCAAGGCTGTTTAGACTCCCGCCGGATGAAGCACTTGTGAACCGTATGGGCTTCAACAATCATGGAGCGGAAGCGATGGCGGGAATCTTATCTAAGCTTAAAGATGTTTCCATTCCGGTTGCCATCAACATTGGTAAAAATAAAGCTACCTCTAATGAGGATGCTCCAGGAGACTATCGCAAATGCATCCAAATTTTGTATCCGTACGCAGACTTTTTTGTCGTAAACATCAGTTCTCCGAATACGCCGGATTTAAGAAGCCTGCAGCATGGAAGTGAGCTGACGGAGTTACTATCCGCGGTAATGGACGAAATGGAGCAGCAGTCGCTTGCCTATGGGCGTTCCAAATCGGTACTGGTCAAGATTGCGCCAGATGTGACAGAAGCTGAACTAGAATATATGGTTGATACGATTTCAAACAGTGGTGTTTCGGGCATCATAGCTACCAATACGACCATTAGCCGTGACGGCTTAACTCATGCGAATGCCAAGGAAACGGGTGGACTCAGCGGCAAGCCCTTGCGTGAGCGGTCTACTGAGATAATTAGCCGCGTCTATCGTCAGACGGGGGGAAGCCTGCCCATCATTGGGTCCGGAGGAATCTTCACGAGTGAGGATGCTTATGAGAAGATCAAGGCGGGAGCCAGTCTGGTTGAAATTTATACGGCATTAATTTATGAAGGTCCCGAAATTAATCAAAAGCTTCATTCCGGATTACGTGAACTGCTGCAGAGAGACGGATATCGTCATATATCGGAAGCCGTCGGCGCTCTGCACAGATAAAGATGCGGGGATATAAGAAGGTTTGAAGCAAAAGACAGGAGGCATACTTATGGACGGTAGAGATTGGGGGACATTTTTGCTTCCTTACGAACAGGCCGTAGAAGAACTTAAAGTTAAATTTAAGACGATGCGGGCAGAGCTCAAAAAACGTGAAGAATATGCCCCTATAGAATTTGTGACGGGAAGAGTCAAGAAAATATCGAGCATACTCGATAAAGCCAAACGTCTCGATGTACCTATGAACCAGATCGAAACCGGCATTGAGGATATTGCAGGCATTCGGATTATGTGCCAATTCGTTGAAGATATCCGAAGAGTTGCCGAGTATATCCGGGAACGCAAAGATCTGAAGGTGTTGTATGAGAAGGATTATATCACCAATTTCAAAGAGAGCGGCTATCGCAGCTTCCATATGATTGTGGAGTATCCAGTGCAGACAGCGCTAGGTCAGAAGCATGTATTGGCCGAGATTCAGATTCGGACACTGGCGATGAATTTTTGGGCGACGATTGAGCACTCCTTAAATTACAAATTTAGGGACTCCTTGCCCGAGGATGTAAGAGGCAGATTGAAGAAAACAGCGGAAGCCGCCTTTATTCTGGATAATGAGATGTCAGCCATCCGGCTTGAAATTCTTGATGCACAGAAAACATTCGAAGATGAGTCCAACATCATTACCAAAACGCTTGCCATCATACACCAGCTTTATTTCTATCACCTTATTGATGAAGCTATTGACGCTCAGGCCAAATTCAACGAATATTGGCAGCAGCATGATATGGAAGCCATCAAGCTATTGTCTGATGAAGTGAAGGAGCTGCTGAACAAGGCTAGAAAAGGCAGCGACAACGGCGATGTCTAAATACGAGGCCCTCTATTTAGATTATCTGGTGTATTTTAATCGGGACCAGGATTATTTCGAATGTCATGAAGTGCTCGAGGAGCTGTGGCTTGAACAGAACAAGGAGCCCGTCTATAAAGGCTTGCTGCAAGTCGCCGTCGGCATGTATCATTTCCGTAATCAGAATATACGCGGCGCCTACATGATGCTTGAGAGCGCGGTGGAGATTCTGGAGAAGTATCCGGCGCAGACCCTGGGTATTGAGCTGGAGCTGCTGGTCGACACAAGCCGCAGTCTTGCGGAGAAGCTTCGGAACTATGACAGCCATCCGATCTCTTATCAGGATTTCACGATTGTGATCTGTGACGATGAGCTGGAAGAAGCTGTTCGTGCAAGGTCCCAGACAATTAAGCCTAACATTCCTCAAAGGCGGAGCCCAACACGGGGAAGAATATATGAAGAACGAATGAAGGCTTTAGGTCAGAACTTATAATGTTAATCTAAAATCATAATGCTTATCTACAAAAGTAAATCCCCCGGTGAATGGACATTTTGTCCAGCCAATCACCGGGGGATTATTTACTTATATGACAGGATGCACTTCACTAGATGTAGGAGCCCCATCCGGGGCATACTTATCATCAATGAACTTCTGGATTTCTTCGATGGACTTGCCTTCTGCCTTCAGACGAGCGGCATCCTTAACCTCTTCCAGGCAGATGCCGCATTGTGCACCATGATCAGTCCATGTTACTTCGGTCGATGTTGTCGATGATATGAAGCACCGATAGAGCGAGTCATGGGCTGCTTCATAGTCCATACAGCCACAGTAGCAGTTTAGCATTTTGAGCTCTTCCTGCACTTCGGATACAAGCGCATAGGTTGCTTGAGTATTATCCGTGTATTTGGCAAGGAAGGCTGGCATTTCAGATATAGAAGCACTTGCCTCATATTGTTCATTATCTTTACCGTGCATACTGTGATCGTGGGAAGCTCCCTTCTCACCGCAGGCAGCAAGCACCAAACTGCCTATCATCAGACCTGTAAACAGAATTCCATAAGTTTTTGGCTTCATTCCGCAGCAGTCCCTTTATATTTGGTAAAGAACTCTTCAATTTGTTCAGCAGTATATCCTGCGCTTGCGCCTTCGGCCTGCATTCCGCCTTCCAGGCGATCCTTCTCTACGCCATTTTCAAAATAGACGAGTGTTGGTGTAAACTCGATATTGTAATCTCTCCAGCCGTCCTCAAATTCTTTGAGATTAAATTGAGGAAGATCGACGCCTGCTTCATCAGCAATTGGCATCAGCTGCGGTGTGGTTGCCCGGCAGTGAGGGCAGTCAGAAGCGAAAAAGTAAGTAAAGAAGCTTTCTTTGTTCGAAATTTTAGTATCAAGCTCCTCAGGTAATATGATATTCTGATAATTTGGATCCTCTAAAATTTCACGTGTTGCTGGAGCAAGATCTGATTCTGGAAGACCATACACTTCATTAATGTTATTTTTATTCAGCTCATTCATGGTAATCAGTGCACCAATCAGGATGACAAATACGGCTATAAAGGCGATAATGGCCTTGCTTGGCTTTTTGTTAGCCTTGGTATTCGATTTTGCTTTGGAATTTGTGGTGCTTTTCGATTTTGAACTCATATCCATCCCCCGTCATAATTAATACTAAGGACAAGCCTTAGATGCCATTCATTATACAACATTACACAGTGTAGTGAAACAGGGGAAGCAAGTTATATTTGTGAACTACATCGATGAATCATAAAAATGATGAACTAAGTCAGAACAGGATGATGAAAAAATGGCGATACGCCTGCCTATACAATTTGCTGAACGAATGAAGAAGATGCTTGGCGATGAGTATGAACAATTTGTGAAGTCCTATGAGAGTGCACCTCGTGCAGGCATCCGTGTTAATACGTTAAAAATAGATCCTGCTTCATTTGCCGAGATCTCTCCGTTTCCATTGAAACCCATCCCATGGTGTGAGACAGGATATTATATTCCTGCAGGCAGCAAGCCGGGTCTCACTCCGTACTACCATGCAGGTCTGTATTACGTTCAAGAACCTAGTGCAATGGCACCCGTGGAGCTGCTGGAAGCCAAGCCGGGTGATCATGTGCTTGATCTATGTGCTGCCCCTGGCGGAAAATCGACTCAGATTGCCGCACATCTAAAAGGAAGCGGGGTACTGGTGACAAATGATATCAGTACAGACCGGACCAAGGCGCTTGCCAAAAATATAGAGATGTATGGTGTTCGAAATGCAGTGGTTCTAAATGAAAGCCCCGAGCGCATAGCCGATGCGTTCCCGCATTATTTTGATAAAATACTGATAGATGCACCTTGCTCCGGGGAAGGAATGTTTCGTAAGGATGAGGACATGGTGCGGCAATGGGAGCACCACTCCATAGAGCGGTGTGTACTGATGCAGCGCGATATATTAGATACCGCTGCGAGGCTGCTTGCTCCTGGGGGAAGAATCGTCTACTCAACCTGTACATTTGCACCAGAGGAGAACGAGGCAATGATTGGAGAGTTTCTACGGAAGAACCCATCGTTCCGAGTTGTTCCTATCCGTAATGTGAGTGGAATATCTGGTGGACATCCTGAGTGGATAGAGCAGGCTGCAGCTGAAGAGCAATTTGAGGGACTTCAGATCGAGCCTGTATCGCAGGATGAACATCCTGATCTGTATGCACAGCTTCAAGGCACGGGCAGATTATGGCCGCATTTAGTGGAAGGAGAAGGTCATTTCGTCGCCGTGCTTCAGCATGACGGTACTCCTCTTGATAAACCGGCTGATCAGCCATTATATGTGCACAGTACAGTGGAGAAGGAAGCCGCTCACGGCAGAAACATTAAGAGTAAAAAACAGAAGCACAACGAGAAGCACGGGGGAGCAAAGCACAGAAATCGGTCTGATCAAATGCCGATGGATGCGGAGTTGGTCTTTCGGTCATTTGTCGCTGAGCAGCTGAGTGTGGATCTGCCGGGACAAACAATATTGTATGGAGAGAAGGTATACCAGACGCCCACCCAGCCGGAACGGCTGGCAGGGCTTCGGGTCATTCGCGCAGGCTGGTTTATGGGATCGGTTAAAAATGGGCGATTTACGCCCTCCCAGGCACTGGCATCTGCTCTGAACGCAGAGGAAGTGAAGCGGAGTGTACAGCTTATTGCAGAGAGCGGCGAGGCAGTCAAATATTTAAAGGGTGACACACTGGAATTGGATGAGGATCGACTGGTTAAGTCAGGCACTGCTTCCCCTAAAGGATACACTCTCGTGACCGTTAACGGGCATTCCGTTGGCTGGGCGAAATGGCAGGATGGCAGACTCAAAAATGAATATCCGGCAGGATGGAGGTGGACCTCGGTATGAGTGAGAACACGATGAAAAAAACAGTCAAAAAGCTGCGGATTGATAAAATACTGAGCCACATGGGGTACGGGACCCGATCTGAAATTAAGAAAGCTGTTAAGAATGGCTATGTTACGGTGAATGGTCAAACGATTAAAGACAGCGGTATGCAGGTCGATCCAGACTTTGATGTTGTGGAAATTGATGGGGAAGTCGTGAAATATAGAGAGTTTATCTATTTGATGCTGCATAAGCCTCCTGGAGTCATCTCGGCTACAGAAGATTTAAGAGAAGAAACAGTTATTGATTTATTGGATGAAGAATACGTCATTTTTCAGCCCTTCCCTGTTGGAAGGCTGGACAAGGATACGGAAGGTCTTCTGCTGCTCACGAATGACGGACAGCTTGCACATAATCTGCTATCTCCAAGGAAGCATGTTCCGAAGACGTATGAGGCAAAGGTCCTCGGAAGCATTGGAGATAAGGAAATTACAGCCTTTCAGCATGGAGTTACGCTTGATGATGGTTATGTCACGAAGCCGGCAGAACTGATGGTTACCTCGGAAGAACAGACAGATACGGGAATGATCTCATATATTCAGGTGACGATTCATGAGGGCAAGTTCCATCAAGTCAAGCGGATGTTCGAAGCCGTTGGCTCTAAAGTGCTCTATTTAAAACGGATTTCGATGGGAAGTCTTATGCTCGACCCGGAGCTTCCGATGGGATCCTATCGTGAGTTGACAGAAGAAGAACTAAACAGTCTTATCAATTGATTTTTGATGTATTTTATAAAATAGAGAATAAGGATGGATAGGTTATGACATATCGATTAATCGCACTTGATGTGGACGGAACGCTGTTAAATGACCATCATGAATTGTCAGAGGCAAATAAGAAAAGTATACAGCAGGCTGCCAAGAACGGCGCAGAATTTGTTCTATGTACGGGCAGAGGTCCTGTGAATACGATTCCTATTATGGAGGGTATGGGACTTGGTGGATACGTCATTACTCACAATGGTGCAGCAACGGTGGATATCAAGTCTCGTGAAGTGGTCGATCAGTTTCCGATACAGGCTGAAGAGCTGATGCCATATATAGATTACTGCCGTGATCATGGCATTCATTTTGATGTGAATACCGCGTTCGGGCTGTATGTTGACCGTGCAGACGAAATGACGCTTGAGGTTCGCAGCATGTATGAGGCTGTATTCCTTACACCACTGGATCTTCCTGTATGGGCTGATCTAAGAGAGCCTGTCGTGAAATTCTCGGCCTTTGGAAGCTTAGAAGCCATGGATGCACTGGAGAAAGAGTGGAGAACGTGGAACAGTCCATTCTATATGGTTCGCAGCGGGGATTTTTTCCTCGATCTGATGCATAAGGATGCTTCCAAAGGAGCGGCTCTGCAGCGATTGGCTGAGAAAAGAGGATATCGCCCAGAGGAAGTGCTCGCAATGGGGAATTATTATAATGATATTACAATGCTCACCTATGCGGGTAAAGGGATTGCAATGGATAATTCACCTGTCGAAGTGAAGGCGGCAGCCGATGAGATTACTTTGTCTAACAATGACAGCGGGGTTCATCATGCGTTAGTTAAGCATGTGGTCAATGTGTAAGTAATATTCTTCCTCTCATTAGGGCATTCTAGATGCATAGCCAGCTAACACATGGTTACAGTTATAATTTCCGGCATAATAGGAGGTAGTTAGATCGTGAGCTATCATATTCGGCTAAGACCTGATCTAAGAACATCGAATGGTGAAGTCCATGACATCATGGTAGAACATCAATATGCAGGCTCACTAATCCTTGTATTCCGGGAAGGACAAAGACTGGCAGGCAGTGTCCAGTTGGATGCAGAAAGTATTCCCGGAGATGCTAAGGATGAGATTATTGCCTACGTGCAAGAATATGTGCTTCAATTCCGTGATGCAGTAGCCGCTGAGCACTTTGATATTATGTTATCGTGGGGCAGGGTTGAGTGCGTTCTAGGTGATGAAGAGGTATACGAAGAGTATACGCTTGATGATGTTATGGATGAGAGCTCTGAAGAAGGCTTGATTGAGCATGGGGCTTTTCATACGGAGGAGCCATCAGTTTTTCGGTATGAGGCTGAGACTGGTGAAATGCAGATTGAACTGATAAGTAGTGGCCGGAACGTGTCCTCATATGAGCTGCAAACAGGAAATGGCTATAGGATTGCTGAAGCTGTGCTTAAGCAGTATGGGACAGATATCAAGGGAATGGTGGACTGGCTCATTGACCCTGACGAAGAGGACCTTGAAACTGCGGAAGAGCTGCTAGTATCCGAGGTTAACGATGAAGAAATTGATACAATAACGATAGATATGCAATTTGAAGGTCAGCGCGTTGCGCTGTTAGAGCTGGAGCATCGGGATTTCGTGGAGCTGGATGATGAGGAGACTGAAGAGGGACCGGATTGGGATGAAGACGGCATGGAGCTGAATATGACGGTTCACGAATCTGTTAATGAGAACTGCTACGCCACTCTGATTCGTCATGACCGCGATATCCTGACATATGAGCTGTTTTTTAAGGAAAATGGAGGATATCCGGCAGCAACAGCGACGGTCGATATTAGTGATGATGAAATCTCAGGATACATCGACTTTAACATCCATCCGAGTGAAGAACAGCGTGAACAGCTGTTCCTGCTCATGGCTCGGGAGCTTGACAAAGAAACGGATGTTAATAAGCTTCACCTGACGATGCTCTACCGTAATGCGGTAATTGATGAGATTGAGCTTGCTGAGTTAGATTAGAAATTGATTCGAAGCCAAGCCCAGCATCATCTATGGATATAGTCAGTTATAGAGCAAACAGCATTCGATCGGGCCTTCCCCTGTAGGGGGGCAAAGTCCCGTTCGAGTGCTGTTTGTGTTTTGAGTAGAGAGATATCTTGTCTCTGAGCTGTGTAACAGCTGCTTATAAGTTTATACGCAGACCCTTAGGTCGTTTATTCTTAAGCTGACCGCTGCTTGCTTTTGCCCAGCCGACAGGGTAACCCTTCGTCGTCACCATTACCCAGCCTTGAAGGTGGGCATCAAGAGTAAGGGTCTCACCGCGAAGATAAGCCAACAGCTCCGTGGAGTCAGGCGGAAGATCATAGGACAGCAGTGCCTGTTCAGGAGCAGCTGACATCGCCAGCGCATGTGCTGGCTCGAACCTTCCCTTCTTCCAATCTCCGAGATGAAGGCCAGGGCGGGGAGTTTTTAATCCCTTCAGTTGTTCCTCTGAGATGCTCAGCTCACTCGTTTCGGGCAAATAGTATAGTGCTTCCCCATAGAGGAGAGGCCTTCCTGGCTGAAGTGAGAAACCAGGGAGATTCGTGCCCGCCCATTCTTGATATCCGCCCCAGGCTTCAGTAACTCCGGCTGCGGCGTTCTTTTTTCCTCTTTTACGAAGCTTGGCTGAAGGCAGCTGTTCATGGGCTCGTTCGTTTCCTTCACTGGCAGCCTTTTTCTTGAGCAGAGCAACAAAATGTCCCTCTCCTTCACTCCGATGCGGCCAGATTCGTTCGGTCCGGACCCACTCCATATCCTTATATTCGTTTATGAAACGTTCTACGGTATCCTCATTTTCCTGTCGGTTAAAAGTGCAGGTGGAATAGGCGAGATGTCCTCCGGGCTTCAGCATCTTATAGGCCTCCTGCAGAATGTCCCACTGGCGGGCAGCACACATGTGAACAGAGGATAGAGACCATTCGTTAATGGCTTCAAGATCTTTACGAAACATGCCTTCACCAGAGCAGGGCGCATCAAGCATAATCCGATCAAATGCTTCGGGAAACCGGGCGGACAGCTCGTCAGGAGCGGCATTCACGACCACCGTCCGGGTCAGGCCGATTCTTTCTACGTTTTCCGCAAGGTTTCGTGCCCGGCCGTTATGAATTTCGTTAGAGACGAGCAGGCCCGTATCCTTCATTTTGACAGCCATATGCGTCGTCTTGCCGCCAGGTGCTGCTGCCAGGTCTAAGACCGTTTCGTATGGCTGAGGATCGAGCAGCTCAATCGCGGACATTGCTGAAGGCTCCTGAATATAATATAACCCGGCAGTGTGATAAGGGTGCTTGCCAGGTCTTTCTTGACTATTGTAATAGTATCCTGTGCTGCACCAAGGAACCTTGCTAAGCTGGAACTGCTGGGCAATGAGCTGTATATCTTCTTCCTTGAGCTTCAGGGTATTGAGCCGTAGAGCTTGGGTGCGCGGCTTGTTGTAGCTATCAAGAAATGCAGTAGTCTCCTGCCCGAGCATGGATTTCATCTGTTCGATAAAGTCCTGGGGCAGTGTTTCCTTACTCATGTTTTTTCAAATCTCCTTCGTATCTTCTTTACTGGAACATATGAGCTAATATATCATGATTACAGACTTGCTTTCAAAAGAAACCACGAAAGGGGCACTATAGGATGCGATTGCTCCAAGCTTTATTTTTCCCTCCTGAGCAGCCAGGGGGAGTATCATCTATGATTCCTTACCTGCAGGAACGCTTCAACAGCCCGAGATGGGAGATGGAGCTGTTCTCCCTTCCGAAACGAATCCGCAACAAGGGCAGTGAAGAGATCCGCTTTGACACTTTTGACTGGACGCAGTACGGCGAGAGTCCGATCGTTCAGAAATATATCCAAACCTTCCGGGATTATTTATGGTGGATCAAGCTTCGCATACATAAGCCCTATGATTTGATCCATGCACATCATCCGATCGCAGGACTGGCGATGAAGAAGGCTTTTCCAGCAACGCCGCTGATTCAAACCATTCACTCCAGCTATGAGCGGGAACTGATCCTGAATGGCAAAATAGAAGAGAATGGGTTAGAGCATCGCTTCTTAACCTCTCTCTATGGTGAGCTGGAACATGCGGCCGATTGCATGTTAACCGTATCCGAATCGTTCCGCACATATATGTCGCCCTATGTTAAATCTCCTGAAAAAATTGGGATCGTGCCGAATGGCTTTGATGAGAAAAGATTCAAGCCGATTCCTCATGAGAATGAGGTGCCCCAGCTGGTAACAGTGTGCCGTCTCGTTCCGGCAAAAGGGATTGATGTGCTGTTTGAAGCTTGCTGCGAACTGAAAAAACGGGGTCATGATTATGTACTTCATATCATTGGAGATGGTCCGATCCGTTCCGAACTGGAGGAATTGGCCCAGCAGCTCGGTATATACAATGAAACGATATTTTATGGCTACACCCTTCATCCTGAAGAGTTCGTCCCCTTCTTTGACATCTTCGTCCTTCCATCAAGAGCTGAAGCGTTTGGTTCCGTATTTGCCGAGGCAGCACTGAGCTCACTGGCGTTAGTTGGGACTGATGTTGGGGGTATAAGCGAACAAATTGAGGATGGTGTTAACGGGCTGCTCGTTCCCAAAGACAATGCTGTAGCACTAGCAGATGCATTGGAGAAGGTCATCCAGGATCCTCTATACCGCTATGAGCTTGCCCGATCAGCGAGCGAAAAGGCTAAGACTGAATATTCTCTAAGAAGGTCTGTTCATATGCTGAAGAAGCTGTATTTGAAGTTTGAGCCTGCGAATTGACAGCAGCTATGTTAGTTATTGTCCTTATTCTTGAAGGACCCGAGCGGGCTCTTGATCAAATGAGCTACCCATACGACGGCCAGCGTTCCATAGATCGGGTATAAGATCGACAGAAGTGAACTGAAGCCGAACTGGCTGAGCAAGAAGCAGGACAGCATAATAAATAAAGTGATGAGCTTAGGCGATACTTTGAGATGCTCCCGTACCTGTAAGGTTATCCCGTAAATATCGGCAACAAAAGTACTGAAGATTTCCATGAAAATCAGAAAAATATACATGAGCTGTATGGCTGCGCCGAGAGCGAATGCAATGCTTCCCATGGGAACTTCAAATTGCTTGATGCCAGGCATATACGCCGACATGGCAAAATGGGCTGTCATGAGCATGAACCCAATTCCGATTCCCCCGAGTATTCCGCCATATTTAATGACGCGTCTGTCGGTGATCTGACTGCCGAGCGGTACAAGAATGGCCTGTGCCATAGCTAGATTGAATGAGCTGTACAAAATGGGTGACAGCCAAGTTGCGAACATGCTGCGATCGGGTTCCAGCCTCACAAAATTGGCTGCGCCCGGATGACCCGTGGTGTGGAAAAGGATGAATAAAGATAGTGTCATCATAAGCGGGACGACGATGCTGTTCATCTGCAGGATGGCATGAATTCCTCGTCCAAGCAGAAGATAGGTGCCGACAAGCGTAATTAACAGTCCAGTTTGATAAGACAGATGCAAATGCTCCATAAACACCGAGCCTGCTCCTGCAAGAATGACACTATTAACGCCAATCAGCACGAACAAGGTGAAGAAGCTGATCCATTTTCCTGCATTTTTGCCAAACAAGTGGCTGTTTAGATCTTCGTATGATTTAGCTCCGGTATCATGTGCCACCAGCATCATTTTGGTACCCAGCCAAACGAAGAGCAGGCAGGACAGTAATATTGTAAGAGTTGCCCATTTCCCATATTCGGTAAAAAACTGCAATATTTCTTGTCCGGTGGCAAATCCCGCACCAACAATAGTTCCAACATAGGTGAATGCGACTTGCAGCACCTTGGTACTCTGTCTCATGCTTCTCCTCCTTGTTATCTACAAATGCCAGAGCAGCACCTTCATGGGTGTAAATACGCCCTCTTACAAGGTATGCACTTGTCCACTTGGACATGACCCGACTCTGAAATGAAGATAAACTTCTTGAAAGAAGCTGGTGAGGTGTGATACTTTTACGTCATAGGATAGGCTGGGAGGTCATATGCATGGAAATATTAAAACAAAAAATTGTAGAGCAGGGTGTTGTCGTATCGGATCAGGTGCTGAAGCTGGATGCTATACTTAATCATCAGATTGACCCTGAATTGACGATGGAGATGGGACGAGAGTTCGCTCGGCGTTTTGAAGCGGAGGGCATTACTCGAATTGTCACTGTTGAATCTTCGGGAATTCCGGTGGCCTTCGCAACAGCGGTTCATATGGGAGTACCGCTTGTGTTTGCACGAAGAAAGAAGACGCTGCTGGCCGATCCTGACGCCTATTGTGAACGGGTGCCGTCTTTTACGAAGGGTATTGTGACCGATATTATGGTATCGCGGGAATTTATAGATCCGAAGGATCGAATATTATTTATAGATGACATTATTGCAAACGGGGATGCGGCCAAAGGGATCATCAAAATCGTTGAGCGTTCCGGTGCATCGCTTGCCGGATTTGGTGTTGTTGTCGAGAAATGCTTCCAGTCCGGAGCGAGTGCGATCCGTGAACAAGGGATTCGGGTTGAATCACTTGTGAAGATCGAATCACTCAAAGACGGATTCGTAAAGTTTGCTTAAGTTCATAGATGGGTAATTTTTATTAGAATGGCCTAATTTTTGCTCATTATCTTTGCACGGGGCAGGATAATGGCTTATAATGAAATAAGAGTAGGGAGAGGAGGCAACAACAATGGGGAAAGAAGCAAACGAACAGTTTTTCCTTGACAAGTTAGTCAAATCCAAAGTTCATTTTGAACGGGCCCTTGATTGTAAGCACACGGAGTTTGATGACCTTTATCCCTATATGCTTGAACATCCTCAGTTCTTCTGGTATAAACGTTACGTCGCATGGTCGGAGCTTCTAACAGTAGTGAACCTGTGTGAAGAATTATCCTTCTCATGGAGAGAGCAGTTTACACCTCATCAGGTAGAGTATGTTGAGCAACGGGTAATGTCGGCGAAGGTGCTTGATTTCTGGTTTGAGAAAAATGACAGTAAAGAGCACGCTTCACGTTAAGCAATATAAGGTTTTATCACGTAAATAACAACGTAAGACCTAAATGCGCGCATTTAGGTCTTTTTTTGTACAAATAATAGGGATGTATTGGAGGGGATACTCATGATAAGTGATGAGGAATTAAACCATTTGCGTGAATCAGGTGAGCGAATTCGTGTGGTGAGGGATGATCTGGAGAGTAATGATGTCATCGGCATTATTGTTGCCTGGAGCAGCGACCAGATTCTTGTTCGCCGGCGTAACCGCAGAGTCGTTAAGCTGGATCGAAATTATAGCATTCAGCTCTATTCAGAGCCCAGACAAAAACCGACCGAGCTGTAAGCTGCAGATCAGTCCAAAAATTACCTCGTCAAAGATCGGCATAGATATAGTCCAAGTGGAGAAAGTACCAATGATACGTCTATATAATTCTTTTGACGAAGGATGTGCTGATGTGACATTAATCAATAATAAGGTTCATGCGTATAAGGATCAAATCGGGCACTTGTCAGAGACGCTGCCGGATGTCCTGAAGTCCTATCATGATTTTACGGGAGAATGCTTTAAGGAAGGCGAGCTCGATTTGAAGACAAAACAGCTCGTTGCGCTCGGAATCGGCTTGTTCGCCAATAATGAAGTGTGCACCCTATATCATGTGCAAGAAGCGCTCTCCAAAGGGGCCAGCAAGCAAGAAATTATGGAGACGGTTGCCGTAGCTGCTGCGATCGGCGGTGGACATGCTTTATCTCAAGGCGTTATGCGTGTCCAAGCTGCATTGAACAACTAACAAATACCACCGAATCGATGCTCAACTCAAGGTTTTCTTGAGTCGCAGGCATAGATTGCGGTGGTTTTTATTATAAAATGAGGGGTATGCCTCCTAGATATATTTGCATCCGTTTATACAGCTCATCTTTATATATGGTCCATGGAATATGGATGTGAACGTGATGTCCCCGTATAGAAGCCAATGCCTGAATTTCACCATCGTATAAATTGACTCTGTTCAAATGTATATCCATTCGTCTAAATTCTTCCTCTACTTCTTCAAGCAATACAGCTACACGAGCGATGCCCGCCCGGATAATCTCCATATACAGCTCAGGGGTCTTCAGACCCGCATGGCTACTCATCACCTGAAGATCGCGGTTAAAAATTTTGATGACCATCAAGAGCTGAAGATAGCTCTTAATCAGTGTATGTTCTTCCGGTAGCATTTCCGATGTCATCAGGGTCCCTCCTTGTTTGCAAAAGCGAACTTATGTTCTTATTCTATGCTAATGAGCTTGGTTTTATCAACTTCATGCCTGCATTATTTATAAAAAATCTCACATAATTCGTCTTGTTTATTCAAATAATGTATATATCTTCAATAATTTAGCGCGAAGGACTGTTATAGCGATGACAATACGCAAGCAAAGAAGAAGAAGATTGAAAAAGAAAGTACTCTCTTCCTTTAAATGGGGAAGTTTGCGAATGATCGTGATAATGCTCACTGTAAGCATGGGATGTATCAATGTGGACGGATTTGCTGCACATGCTGAGCCTCTGAAGAAGGTAGCGATTATTATTGATGATTTGGGAAACGGGATGAAGGGGACACAAGAAATCATGAATTTACCGGCGAAGGTAAATGTCGCAATTATGCCGTTTCTGCCTACGACGAAAAAAGATGCTGAGCTTGCGCACCAAAAAGGGATTGATGTGCTCGTTCATATGCCGATGGAGCCGCATAGAGGCAGGAGGGAATGGCTCGGACCAGGAGCGATTACTTCAGATCTGTCAGATGAAGAGGTACGGAAAAGAGTAGAGGCTGCGATTGATAATGTGCCTCATGCCATTGGAATGAACAATCATATGGGCTCGAAAATTACGACAGATCGGCGTATTATGTCCATCGTGCTTGATGTATGTAAGGAAAGAGGTCTGTTCTTCGTCGACAGCAAAACAGATCATAAGTCCGTTGTGGCCGAATTGGCTGTACAGAAGGGACTCCCGCCTGTAGAGAATCATATCTTCCTGGATGATCATCACTCGATTTCTCATATTACTGGACAGATGAAGCTCGCCGAACAAAAGCTGGAGACTCAGGACACCTGTGTAATGATCGGTCACGTAGGAACGCAGGGTCATTTGACAGCAGGTGTGATCCGAGACTCCATTAATCGCTGGTCTGGTCAGATTGAAACCATGAGTATCAGTGAGATGGTCAAGCAGGTCTGGCAATGGACTCCAGAATCTACATTACCGACAAGTAATAAATAATGCCTGAGCTAATCGCTTGGGCAATCTTCTTTTGACCTGCTTTGCTGCTTAGGACAGAGCGGTCTTCAGGATTGCTGATGAATCCGGCTTCCACAATAACAGAGGGTTTATTCACATGATTAAGCAGGTAAAAGGGCTTGCCCCATTCAACTTGCCGATTGGTATCATACATCTCGTTCAGTGATTGCTGGATAGAATCTGCTAGCATATAGCTTCTTGCTTCCTGCTGATGCAGCACAATGGGTCCATGGGTGCGAGATTTCTTGCTCCAATTGACATGGATGCTCACAATCGAATCGGAAGGCACATGATCACTGAGGCCCTTGCGCTGTGCCAGATCTCTCATATGGCGTGAATGACTCCGCAGCCAATGATTATCATCACTCAGCGCATAATCATCGTCCCGATTAAGCACAACAGGATAGCCTTTACTTTTAAGAATCATGAATATTTTTTGTGAAATGGCAAGGTTAATATCCTTCTCCAGCAGATCCTCAGCAGAGGTTCCTCCATCAATGCCGCCGTGACCGGCGTCGATGATAATAACAGGATGGCGAAACAAGTGATTTGATATTTCTGGCTCCTTGCTATGTGGTGGTTCTGCAGCCGCAGATGGTGATTCCTGGAGCAGCAAAATACATAAGATCGCAAGCAGAATGGACGATTTGCTAAATGTAATCACGCGGCTTTCCCCCTTCCTGGCATATGAATAGACTGTGCAGATTTATGGGTTTCATTCAGGTATGAATGATTTGCATATGTTTAATCCGGCTTATTCCCGTACACACTAATATAGAGAAGCTTCGAATACACAATCATGTGGAAGGATGGAACAGGTCAATGGCCAAGGGAGATGAGCTTGTAAGATATATTACAGAGCAGGTCGTCGTATATATAGGAACACCAAAGGAAGAGCGGAAATACAAAAGGAACAAAGTAAAGGAACCGTGGCATATGAAATGGTTTGGCATGATGCCCATGGGCGTATCAATGTGGGTGAAGGATATCAAAAAACCAGTTAAGCGGAAAAAGATGGACATGGACTCGAAATGATAAAAAACAGCGCTTAGATTGAACTGCACCTCCATTGATAAATGGTCAAATGGAGTTTACAGTTCAGATTTCGGCGCTGTTTTTTTCATTCTTCATTATGTTGTGCAGGTACATAAAACGAGCCACATCCGAGCAGCTTATCTATTGGAATATAACGTATTTGTGCTGAGGAAGTTCCCGTTCGAGCGAAGATTAGAGCTTCATCTGATTGCTTGATATTCCAGGAGTGATACCCTGTAATTGCCAGTGGTCCACTATACCACATATTTTGCTTGTGCGCAGAAAATACAAGCCGCTCATGGCGATCGAGCTGTTTCATTAGCCCTGCAGCATTGTGTATCATTAATGCATCAGAGACCAGCCACAGCAAATTAGAAGATGGGTTGAAGGGAATTGAGGCAAGCTCCAATTTGCCAGGCTGATCTTCAGGCTGAATGCCTTCGAGGCTCTTGCTGATCGTAATTGGGGAGGATGCATAGGAGACAAAGTCTGGAAGCTGATCTCCATTCGATGCATCGATATGAATGGAATGACCATCATGGTCTGTTACTTGCCAATAGGCGAGCGTACCATTGTATTTCATGAACCGTGAATCATGCATGTCTGTTGAAGATGTCATATCTTTGGGATAGAGCAGAGAGCTGAACAATGGAGTGCTGCCTGTACCATATTCGGTAACAGCATAACCACTGGATCCGGTGGCTGTTATAATAAGATAACCTACCGGCTCAGCCGATTGAAGAATATGTACGATATAACCGTGTGTTCCTGGACCCAAGGGCATGATGAGCAGTTCCGCATTGGCAAATGAGCTGAACTCTAGTTCCAACGAGAGCTTGGACAATGTGTCCTGTGCCAGTTGTTCGACTGCAGCTGGAATGTTCATATACTGCTGAGCTGTGAGCTGGGCTGAAGCATAGAGAGGTGGAACATTCGTCATAGAGCATGAGATGATAAAGCTGGATACTACCAGAGTCATACGTTGTAATATACGTTTCATCAACGTTATAATACCCTCATTTCTTCGGATACTGTTTTAGAAGCGGGTTAGAAGAATAAATAACAGCACCCGTTTTTCATAACCTAATTGTAATAATAAGGAAATAAAAAGGATGCTGTATGGTGTTATAAAATTACGCGGACAAGCACTTTTTTTGACGAAACAACCTATTTATTCAATTAATCCAGCACTTGAATCAATTTCATAAATCATAAAAGAGGTGAATTTTGATTGAAGCAGCCAAAGGTATTATGAAATTGATTCACTTTAGATGAAAAATACCGCAGCTGATCGTATTCACATGAATCTTAGGTTCATATTGCCATATCATTTCACTGCGTCTGGTGTTGTACTGATCCTGTACAGCCTGTTTCTTCTCTTCTTCCTGCTCCTCTTTCAGCAGATCCTCATAATACATATCAACGACAGCCAGCTCTTCCTCAAGTCTTTGCTTCGCGGCATCTGCCCAGCTGTAATCGACAAGTTTTAATCTCGCATAGATGTGCTGCTCCAGCATTTCTCCTGCTGCTGCCAGCGGAATTCTGGATGCTTGTGCGTGCATATTCTCGGGAAGACGAGGACTGAGCTCCTTCTTACTAAGCACTTGACCAAAATTCTCGACAATTCTTCCCGTCATCAGGGATACACCAAGAAAATGAAGCTCTTCCTTACGCATATCACAGGAAAACTCAATCTTAAAGCAAACCCCAAGCCAAGGCTCATAGGATTTGGGGGTGGAGGCACTAATTTGGCGCTTGGAGGATTGCTCAAACAGGTTAACGTAAGCACCGCCTTCACGGGATGCCGTAAAAATCTGCTTTAGTCTCGAGCTTCCATAGGCGATGTTCTCGCGCAGCACTCTTCCTGGACCAATCTGAGGGAGGGCAGGGACGTGGCCAAAATAACGACCCAAGATGCTGTCTTTCCCTTCATTTGATACTTTTTCAGATGCTTTGGCCGTCTCAGCCTCAGCCTTCTTTTTGGCTGATTCCTCTGCCTGAAGGTGAGCTTCCGCATCAAATATAAATGTAAACGACATGGTTTCTGCAGGGGCACCGGTTCGGTCAACAAATCCCCAATAATAGGGACGGTTCGTCAGTGCTTTGTCTGCTTCAACGGACAGTTTCACGGTAACATGAGCAGGGGACTTTTCTAAGATTTGGCACTCCATCGCCTCCAGATAAGTTACAACATAGGAGTGAACCTCTTCTTTGGACATGGTCACTTCAGTAACCCCCCTTTGCCTACTGCTTTTTTGACGGGAGCAGTATCCTCCATATGTTCAACTTCCTGTTTAATCGAATTTAAGTTTTGTGAGAGCGACTGCATTTTATGATGAATCTCTTCATCACTGCTGGATTCCAGCATGATCTTGGTCAGGCTCTTCTCAAAGGATTCCTGCTTCTCAAATCGTTCGAGGATGACATCCAGACCGCCAATGACCATTTCGAACATGTTGATTTTTTCGTGAAGGAGATTTAGAATATGCTCCTCAATGGTTCCTAACGTTGCTAGATTATAAATTTTGACATCATTCTGCTGTCCTAAGCGGTGTACCCGGCCGATTCTCTGCTCTACACGCATAGGGTTCCATGGCAAATCGAAGTTGATCATGTTGTGACAGAACTGGAGATTGATGCCTTCACCGCCAGCCTCTGTCGCAATCATAACCTGCACCCGTCCGCGGAACAGATCCATCATCCAGTCTTTTTTGCCGCGATTCATTCCGCCCCGGTAAGGTACAGCCGTCAGTCCGCGTTCACGGAAGTAATTGAGCAGATATTCCTGCGTAGCCCGGTACTCGGTAAAAACAATGACTTTCTCATTCATTTCTTTAATGAGCTCCATTGTTTTTTCCGCTTTTGTGTTAGACTTGATCGCTTTGATATTGGCTACCAAATCCCATATTCGATCTCTCCAGGGAGAGTCCGGCGGCAATTTTTTAGATAAATTGACAAGGGTGACGAATACAGCATCACGACTGCTGCAAACCTCTCTTTGAAGGGTGACCATAGAGAACATACTGCTCAAATTCCCACCCGCGGAATGGAACTGGTCCTTCACGAAAGACGTTACACCTTCATATAGTGCTTGCTCCTCAGGTGATAGTGTCAGATTAATATTCGTTACCTTACGCTTCGTAAACTGAACAGGACCTTCACCACGGCGGTTTCGAATCATGACTTTGGCGAGCTCGTCCTTCAATTGATCCTCGTTCTTGGCCAGCCGTTTATCCACTACAAAATTGGCTGCGAAGTCACCTTGTCTTCCGAGCTGACCCGGCTTCAGCAGTGTAATCAAATTGAACAGCTCACTAAGGTCATTTTGTACCGGTGTTGCGGTTAGGAGCAGACAGTATTTTTTACGCAACTTGAGCATGAACTGATAGTTGGACGTTTTTTTGTTTTTCAGCTTATGCGCTTCATCAATAATGATCATGTCATAATCATTGCTTAACAGAATCTCTTGATGTGGATCTCGCTTGGCCGTATCAATCGACGCAACGACAACATCGTTTTGCCACGAATACGCTTTCTTTTGGGCAACGGCAGGTATTCCGAATTTGGAATTTAATTCTCTGACCCACTGCAGTACGAGTGACGCTGGAACCAAGATTAGAACTTTGGAGACGAGTCCCCGAATCATATATTCTTTTAAGATCAGACCTGCTTCGATCGTTTTTCCGAGTCCAACTTCATCTGCCAAAATCGCTCTCCCTGACATTTCAAAGAGTACTTTGCGCGCAGTATCAATTTGATGGGGAAGAGGGGTCAGATCGTGCAAATGCTTCAGGCATTGGATATCATCGAAGCTGGGGACCAGCGATACCTCTTCGGCTTTTACAGCAAGCTCAAATAGACGGTAATCTCCCCAAGGTCCTCCTTTGTTAAGGCGTGTATTGAGTTCTGAAAGCCAATTCTGATTAAAGTGAACAGGAATCGGCAGCGAATGTGCTGCTTGTTGAGATGGACTTGCAGTTTGTTTTCTATTCATTTTAACGAAGCTAGCCTCCCCCGTTATATGTTTAGCTGATTTGCACTTTTCATAGTATGTACGAAAGAGAGGATATTCATAACAGAGATCAAGGTAACGCTAGAAATCATGCTGTGGCTTCGTACTGTGACGGGCCTTTTTTGTGATAGCTTGTTTGAAACAAAGTGGAATTTTCATTGCATATTTTCATTATGTCATCTTATAATGTTATGAAATGGTTTTCCCATCCTACGAAAATGGTAAAAGGGGCTATGCTTAACTTGGAAAAAGCAGCTATAAATCAGATCGTTTCAGAACTATTGTTACGCTCGGGCAGCAGTGCTGCCGTTACTATAGAGACATACTTCCCCGGTGGACGCCTGATCGGTGGAAAATATAGCTTGAATGCTCATTGCATCACAATGTACACCGAAGTGATTAAACAGCAGTGCCAGCAATTGTTTGGCTCGAGTGAACGAGTATATGATTATTTCAAGGTCGTGCTGGCTCATGAACTAGGTCATGCCGCAGATGTTTATTTGGCTTCGCTGAGCAGAGAATTAGATCTTGCTGACGATGTACAAAGCAGGCAAATTGCGCTTCGAATTGAAGAGAATGCTTGGGAGAACGGACTGAAATGGATTGAGGATATTGAACCTGGATTTATCAACATCATATTAGAGCAATCACTGGCCGCGTATCGTCAAGATGTTCAATATGAAAGTGCTTAAACTTGACTTCGGGCAGGCGCGTATACATAATGGCTTCATACTATATAATTGTATATAATGATTAGCCATCATGAAGGATTTGTTCGTGCAGCAAGTAGGAGGGAAACACGTGAACACACACAAACAGGAATCATTAATTCAACATCATGTGAATTTATCATCTTATTCAACTTATGAGATTGGTGGCAAGGCAAAGTACTTGGCCGCCCCTGAAACCATTGAAGAGTTAAAGACGGTTCTGGAATATGCAAGACAAGAGAAGCTGACTCCATTCTTATTCGGAATGGGCTCCAACATTTTATTTCCGGACGAACCGAAGGATCAAATGTTATTTATCAGCCTGAAAGAGCTGAGAGAAATGAAGATTGACGATAAAGGCTGGTTTGTATCTGCAGGCATACCGATGTCGCATCTTGCCTTGATTGGATTATCTTCAGGCACTTCAGATTATGATTTCTGTTTCTTGCTGCCGGGTACACTGGGCGCGGGAATTTATATGAATGCCAAATATTACAACCGGCAAATTTGTGATATTCTGGATACCGCTTTATACATTGATATGAACGATCCGGAGTTCAAGGTACAATCCATACATGTGGATACCTGTGATTACAGCTATAAGAATTCGATCTTTATGAAAAATAACTGGATCATCGTCGGCGGCTACTTAAAACATCCTGATTATGAGGCACTTGCCAAAGGAATGAAGGAAATATCCAGACTTGAGAAGATCGTTGAATATAAAAATCCGTCACAGCTGCCCAATTTCTTCAAGTATTATACAACGCTTGCGAAGACATGGGCGGAGGAGAATAACGGAGTAGTGCCAGAATCGTTTGATAATGTCGTAAAGGACCGGGGAAGCAAATTTCACTTTGACTATCCTTCTTGCGGCTCGGTATTCAAGAATAACTACGACTTTGGGGAGCCAATGGGCAAGGTTGTAGATCGCTTGAACATGAGAGGGACAGTTTACGGCGGAGCATCCATATCCGCTTGGCATGGAAATATGATTGTAAACCAAGGTAAGGCGAAGGCAAAGGACATCATCTACTTGGTTGAGCAGGTTAAACATTCCGTTAACGAAGCCTTTGGGTTTGTGCCAGAGGAAGAGCTTATTATTGTGGACAGCAAATCATAAGTGAATGTGCAGCTTGCATGGATACTCAATTTGTTTGAGACCATGCAAGCTTTTTTATTATGCCTACATCGATTTCAAGTATTCTCATAGGGCCTCACATAAACGACTTGATCTTTGCAGGGAATTCGACTTCCATCTGAACCTGTAATTCAAGCTGTCTGATAACTTTACTCAAGCGCTTGGCCTCCAAGTCCTTTAATATCTCTAAAGAGGAGTATTGCGATGAGGCCAGCTCTTGCAGCAGCACAGATAATTGATAGGCATCTTCAAGCGCTGCATTCACTCCGAAAGCGCCCGTTGGAGTCATTGTGTGTGCAGCATCACCAATCAGCACAATGTTATGCTTGGTCCAGGTTTCACTTAAACTGCTGAACACCGGGAGTAACACGAAGTCGCTCCAGGAATGTATATTCGCCGATACACTCTGTGCAAGCGCAGGGAAAGCAGCAGTAAGTCGACCGATGTAAGGGGCAAAGCTTCCTTTACGTATCTCAGGATAGCTCCCTTGAGCGATATTCCAGCCGATCTGTACGTAACCGTCTGTTTGCGAGAACAAAGCGAGCTGCTGTTCATCGATGAGTGCCATTCGTGTAGCTGGAATCCAGTCTGAGGGCTCAGGGATTCGTGCCCATAATACATCAAATGGTCTTAGCTTGATTCCCGGCTCAATCCCTGCCTTGTTCCGGACATGGGAAGCTCTGCCGTCTGCGCCTACGATAATTCGGCAATGGATTGAAGTCATTTGCCCTTGAATTTGTGCAGTAATCCCGATAATTTGATCGTCAGAATCTACAATATAATCCTTGAAGGCCGCACCAGTGTACATCTTCAAATGTGGAAAGGCTCCTGCCTTATGAAGAATGGCTTGTAACAAATGGTCTTGCGGCACATGGATTCCTTTGTGTACTTCGTCATCGGTTGCTGCGATTTGATGAATGATATTACCACTGTGCCAATATTCAACGGTTTGAAGGGGAAGAAGTCCCAAGGACTCAATTTCTTGATAAACATTCGCCTCTTTAAGTAGGGACTCACCGTCTGTATTAATCAGTTCGCCGCGAAACCGCTTATGGATGGTGGATTGCCTTTCTAACAGGATGACGGATATTCCTTGTTTCACCAGCAAATAAGCAAGAAAGCTTCCAGCCGGTCCAGCACCGACGATGCAGACCTCTGTGTACATATTCATAAACTTTCACCTGATAACAATATATTATAGTTACTGACTTATTAATAGTAACTTATGTTATACTACTATAAATTAAAATGGTCTAGTCGGCAATCCTTTTAAGGATATACTCAAAAAAGGATATTGTTCTACTGGGGATTAATTTCTATTTCTACTCAGATAGGATATGATAGGCATAGAACTATTGGGGAAAAGGAAGTGAGTAGTCATCATGTCACTTGAAGAAGAACTTCAAGCACAAGAATTGGAAGCCTTTGATCATTTTCTGACGACATTTGTGCGTTATAAGAATAAAGTGTATGCCCAGCATCAAAAAGACCTGAATCACAAGCTTAATGCAACGAAAATACAAATCATTTATATGCTGTCTCGTGAGCGGTTAATGGCAGTTGACATTGCCAAGAGACTTCAGCTGTCGTCAGGAGCGACAACCATCGTGCTTAATCAGTTGGAGACGGATGGTTATATCATGCGGGAACGGAGTGCTGAGGACAGAAGAATCGTTTGGTTATCTTTAACGGAAGAGGGAGCATCAACAGCGGAAACGCTGCGTGCCAATCGCAGACATTTCAATGAGGAGCTGCTTGGCTTGTTAACACAGGAGGAACGCAGTCAATTCCTGGATATTGTGAAGAAGATTGATCTCCGAATGATGGATGTCTTGAAATAACAAAGCGGCTGAACTCTTGAGGCGTCACAAGCCTCAAGGGTTCTTTGTCATTACTGGTATCTATAGCCGGAATCTTTCAATATGCTCATCGAGCTGTTCTTTTTGCAGAATTTCTTTCTGCTTCGGACCTAAAAGATCGAAATGCGGAAAAGGATTGCGCTGATGAATGTATTTTGGATTCAGACCATGTTCGATACACCAGCTCCGTAATCGTTTGAGATCTGAACAGCCCACCTTGGTGACACTAGTAATGCCTGGAAAGCGCGGATCAATCCAATAGTGGGTTAGATAAGCCAGCTTCCCGGATTTCACCTCATGCTTCCATTTCTCAAGCTCCTGCCGTGATATGCCAAACGCCATTTTAGCTTCATCCTTATCTGTGAGTGATTACGAATTGTATTTTACTCTAAAAAAGAAAAGACGTGAATGTCCAATCCCCATAATACGAACAATAGGCTTTAAGTGACGAGAAGGGAATGATGGCATTTTGGAAGTCTTTATTACGATTTTGATCTTATTAATTATTATTGGCTTATCTAATATCTTGAATCGATTTATTCCATTTATTCCGGTTCCGCTGATCCAGATTGCACTTGGGGTCGTATTTGAGTTCGTTCCCGTTGGAGTCCATTTGGATTTAAATCCGGAAGTATTTTTTGTCCTCTTTATTGCACCTCTCTTATATAATGACGGCCGCAAAACACCAAGAGCAGAATTATGGAAGCTTCGAAAGCCAATTCTCTTATTGGCCCTTGGGCTGGTTTTTTTAACTGTACTTGTTGCCGGATACGGCATACATATGCTGATCCCAAGTATCCCGTTACCGGCAGCCTTTGCTCTTGCGGCTATTCTGTCACCGACCGATGCAGTGGCCGTGGGGGCGATGGCGGAGCGCGTGCATCTGCCCAAAAATATACTTCGAACACTCGAAGGCGAAGCACTGATGAATGATGCATCAGGTCTCGTTGCTTTTAAATTTGCGATTGCAGCTACAGTAACGGGCATATTCTCCCTGACGGAAGCGACGTTCAGCTTTTTTGTTATTGCAATAGGGGGACTCTTTATTGGGGCTGTGATGTCCTTTTTGTTCCGCAAGCTCGGTATGCTGCTGCGAAGATGGGGAATGGAAGATGTAACGGTCCATATGCTGATTCAGATCATAACTCCATTTATCATTTATTTGACGGCGGAGCATTTGGAATTTTCCGGAATTCTGGCGGTTGTGGCTGGAGGGATCATTCATGCGATTGACCGTGATCGAGCTGAAACACTACAGCCCAAGATGCAGGTGGTGGCCGAGAGTACGTGGTCTGTGATGGTCTACATATTAAACGGATTAGTATTTGTTATTTTGGGGCTGCAGCTGCCTCTCGTGCTGGGTGCAATATGGGACAATCCGGTATTTGATCATATGGATGTATTATTCTATGTCTTTGTCATAACGCTGCTTCTCTTGGTCCTGCGTTTCTTGTGGGTGTATGCCTTAGAACTGTTCGAGTGGAAAAAGGACAGGCAAGACAAACCGGTATTCAGGAACATGGCGCTGATTACGGTCTCAGGAGTTAGAGGCGCGGTAACCCTTGCAGGGGCATTTTCAATCCCTTATGTGCTGGCAGATGGAGCCCCTTTTCCTCAGCGTGATCTGATTATCTTTTTATCGGCAGGTGTTATCCTTCTCACCTTAATTCTGGCGAGCCTCTTATTGCCGATCATCGCCAAAAAAGAAGAAGGTGAAGACAAAGAAGTTCTAAAAGTACGGGCTCTAGCCAAGATGTTCCATGCATCCATTCAAGCGGTCAAATTGGAAGCGGATGAGGATACCAAGCCGGCTGCACTATCTGTTATAGCGGAGCTGAATCATTGTTTGTCCCGGTACTCTGCAGGAAGTTATGGAATGACCGCTACCGAGCTTCAGAAACAGGAGCTTGAGGTTCGATTGAGAGCACTCCAGGCAGAGAGGAAAGAAATCATTCACTTGATGAATAAAGGAATGGTGTCTGATGAAGCAGGCATGTTTTTCTTGAAAGTGCTCGATCGACGGGAGATCCGTATGTCCAATCGGTTTAAAGCACAGCTGTGGTCGTCCCTGCGCAGCATCGGCAGAGTTGTGGCCCGCTTCTTCGCTATAGAAAGATCTGAAGCGGCTGCGCCTATGAAGGACTGGGCCGAGGCTGCCCGAAATCTGCGGATTCATACCAGCGTGAGAGCAATCGAAGCACTGCGTGCACATATGAATGAGACAAACCGAGCAGCTTCGATCAGGGTGATCTCTCAATATGAACGGCTACTGAGCAGGTTAGAGCAAGGAAGCAGTGAGCTGGATGACAATGCTTTTAACGAGAAGAAAATGGAGCTTCACATGAAGGCGGTTCAAGAGCAGCGAAATACAGTTCAGGAAATGTTTGAAAATGGAATGATTAACCGAAGCATGGCAGCGATCTTGAGACAATATGTGAATCAGCTGGAATCACACCTGCTTCGTGAGGAGTAGCTGCTGGATACCGGGTTATATATTTCTTGAGCATAAGAGATAATAAGACAAAAATTGATTACAGAACTAGAAGAGGTATGGGATGAATCTTATCGGATTTAAAATAGCAGTGGCAGCAGCAGCCTTCATGCATCTCGTTTATCCTATGATGAACCACAGCTCAGCTCCTGTTGTTAAAGACCGTGCCTATTATGAAGCAAGAGGAGATATTGTCTGGGAAGCTCCGATCAAGGATAAGCTGATTGCGTTAACCTTCGATGATGGTCCGGATCGAAACGAAACGGCTCAAATTCTGGATATTCTGAAAAAGCATAAAGCAAAAGCGACTTTTTTTGTGCTGGGCAAATGGGCGAAAGAAAGACCAGAGCTGATTGCCAGAGAAATTGCCGAAGGACATGAGGTAGGCAATCACACCTTTTATCATACCTTTGGAGACCAGATCCAGGATGAGGATTCGTATTTTAAGGAGCTTGCAGATGCGGATCAAGCCATTGAGGATGCGGGCGGTGTCAGACCCACGCTTTTTCGGCCTCCTGGAGGAGTGTACAATGATGTTGTGGTAAAAAGCGCTCAAGCGAGAGGGTACTCGATCGTTCTATGGTCTTGGCATCAGGATACGGGGGATTGGAACCGTCCGGGAAAACAGCGTATTATTAACAAGGTGCTGCGAAATGCTCGAAATGGAGACATCGTGCTATTTCATGATAATGTTCACGGCAAGAGTCAGACGATTGAAGCATTAGAGCATATTTTGCCTGAGCTTATGAAGCAGGGTTACAGATTTGTTACGGTATCCGAGCTGCTGGAGGCCAAGCAAAGAGAAGTGATGGAGCTTCCTTAAAACGCTTAATGAGTGACATAAGGGAGAGGGAAGGGGAATCTCAAATGAATGGTAATCATCGTGCAGACATCAAGCCAGGTCTTGAAGTCGATATTGTGTTAAAGCAGGATCAGAGAACAGGCAAGCTCACCAGGGGAACGGTAAAGGATATTTTGACGAATTCACCAAATCATCCGCATGGTATTAAAGTTCGCCTGCAAAGTGGAGAAGTAGGCAGAGTTAAACATATCATTCAGCCGTAATACCTCATTTCTGCAGGATGTAGAAGTGAATGGATCACCGGATCGTCCAATCCTGACGGAGTCTTTAAGCATAAACTGCTATATGTCTAATTTAATGATGACCAAAAGACATATAAGGGGGAATGCGGCTCTTGGGCACAGATGAACAATTTAATGACATGGACGTACAGGAATATGATGCCGTGTTTAGTCTTGGATCCAATTGCCAGACTGCGTATCAGCTGAGAAGATTATCGCTTCGCAAGGAAGCAGGTCCACTCGACTGGTTTGTATCCAAAAACATTGATCAGCTCATCAGATTGATAGACGCCAGGTTTGCAGGTTTTATGGACTTAGGCAATCTGGAGAAGATAAGTGCATTTAGGACTTGCTACTGTGTGCGCGACACAAGATATGGAATTTTGTCCTATCATGATTTCCCGATTACCGAGAAGGAAGCGGATTGGGCACTGGCATATCCTGAATTCAAGTCTAAGCTATGTCGGAGGACGGAGCGAATGCTGCAGGCATGGGAGACAGGGGAGAGGCTCTTGTTTGTTCGTGTCAATGGTGGACAAGATGATGGTGATCGACTGTATTATAGTCTAAAAAAACAAGTCAAGCATTTCTTTGATCTGATCATTATAGATACGCTTGCCGATGAGAATGCACCTGTGACCAGTTGGGCCGAACCTTCTGGATGCATCAGGTATTCCATTCCAAAGGGTAAGGACTGGCGTGGATCTGATGGGGCATGGAATAAGCTTCTCGAGTCCATTAGGCTAAGACATCGACTTAGCGATTAAATTAAATAAGAGCCGTGATGTGCACGAGGATGAAGTACTCGCTGTCAATTAGACAGAAGTACTTCATTGCACAAAAGCGGCTCTTTTTGTCGTCACATGAGGTTAATTCAGCTATAAGCTTCTACATGAGCAGAATCGCAACAATGGTTGCAGCGGTCAGTCCGCTAATAACAGGAATTAAATTACGTCTTGCAAGCTCAAATGGGCTGACGTTGCAGATCGCAGCAGCAGGAATCAGTGCCCATGGAATCAGTGTACCTCCGCCAATCCATATGGCAGCAATCTGACCAAGTGCCGTGAGCATAGGAGTCGAGCCAATGGATGCAGAGAACATCTGAGCAATCGAGCCAACAAGGGATATACCGGAGAATCCAGATCCATCCATCCCTGTTATCGCCCCGACGATGGTCATGCTGATCGCACTGACAGCTTCATTTATCGGGACCACATGTGCGAGTGCGAGGCCCAGGTCGTTCACGATCCCATGCGAACCTTCAGGCAGGGGGTTAGAAAATAATGCGGTGAGAGCCGCGTCCCCCAGATAGAAGAAGGCAGCAATAGGTATTACAGGACCAAACACCTTAAAGCCAAACTGAAATCCTTTGATCAAATAATCTGTCGTTTCCTCGAGCCCTTTATTTCGATGGGCAACCATCGTTACCAGGATCAGGATTACAATAGCTGTACCACCGATGAGGGCTGTTGCATCTCCACCTTGCAGGTTCAGCAGGTACATGGCCGCTAGATCAAGCACAAAGAGTAATGGAATGGTATAAGCAATAATCCGTTTGGTCCGTAGTGGAATTTGGATGTCATTTGCTGGGGACAGATCAGAGGGTGATGCTGGTTGAGAAGTGGCTGATTCCTTGGTAATGGTACCGCGGCGCATATCTCTGCGGAGCATGATGTAGGCTGTGAGGGTAGCAACGAGGCCTGTCGTGATGACTAGGGGGATACTGGCGGTCACAACATCAGAGACGGGGATTCCGGCAGCGTCTGCCGTTAATTTAGGTGCACCCTGGATTACATAATCACCTGACAAAGCAATACCGTGTCCGAACAAATTCATGGCCATAGCTGTGCCAATCGCCGGAAGGCCGACTCTTCCCGCTACGGGAAGCATGACAGCTCCGATAAGAGCGACGCCGGGAGACGGCCAGAAGAAGAAGGAAACGATCATCATAATAATGCCGATTCCCCAGAAGGCGAGAGCCGGTGTCCTCAGCAGCTTGGTTAAAGGTGCTACCATAATTTCATTGATCCCGGTGCGGATGAGTACTCGGCTCATGGCTACAACGATCGAAATGATGAATATGGTGCTGATCAGTTCCTTCGCAGCGTAGATGAAGCTCCCGAAGATCCCGGAAACGGAGGTTACGATGCTGTCCGAGGCGAGAAAACCTAAGGCAATAATACCCAAAATACAGATGACACTCGTATCCCGTCTGCGTATCAATAAGATCATAATAAAGATAATGAATGATAAATATACGAAATGGAGCGGTAATAGATGAATGTCCATAATGCTTCACCCTCTCGTACGATACCAAGTATGCTTGTGTTGTATCGTATGCTGCTGCCAAGGCGGGTGTTCTCCTACTTTTTCTAACAGCATAGAATGTAAGGTCACAAATAACGAGTGCACACAGGGAAACGAGGGGTTAGTCTAATGAAGCATTCTTCACAAGAAATCATGAATAAGACGGAACGTTTTGGAGCCCACAACTATCATCCGTTGCCTATCGTTATCCAACAAGCTGAGGGTGTATGGATAACAGATCCAGATGGGCATCGCTATATGGATATGCTGAGCGGTTATTCCGCATTGAACCAGGGGCATCGTCACCCCCGTATTATTGCTGCTCTAAAACAGCAAGCCGATGAAGTCACCCTTACATCCCGGGCGTTCTATAACGCGCCTTTGGCAGAGCTTATGGAGCTATTAAGCGGACTTACGGGGAAGCAAATGATCTTACCGATGAATACGGGAGCAGAGGCGGTCGAAACGGCTGTAAAAGCAGCAAGACGCTGGGGATACGAAGCAAAGGGAATTCCTTATAATCAGGCAGAGATTATTGTCTGTGAAGGGAATTTCCATGGAAGAACGACGACGATCACTTCCTTTTCCTCCGATCCTTATTATCAAAAAGGCTTTGGACCATTTACACCGGGTTTCCGGATCATACCTTATGGTGACATTACTGCATTAGCGTCTGCCATCCATCAGAATACGGCTGCGTTCTTGGTTGAACCTATTCAAGGGGAAGCTGGAATCCAGATTCCTCCAGAAGGGTATTTGACAGAGGTTCGCAAGCTGTGCAGTGAGAAGAATATTCTTCTCATGGCAGATGAAATACAGACCGGATTCGGAAGAACAGGGCGAAGATTCGCATGCGACTGGGAAAAGGTCGTCCCGGATATCTATATTATGGGGAAGGCGCTTGGCGGAGGTGTGCTGCCTGTGTCGGCTGTAGCGGCGGATGAATCGATTCTTGGCTTATTCGAACCGGGTTCACATGGTTCAACCTTCGGAGGAAATCCGCTTGCGAGCCGGGTTGCTATTGAAGCACTTAAGGTAACAGAAGAAGAGAAGCTCGCGGAACGTTCTTTTGTGCTTGGAAATCGAATGCTTCACAGACTGAAGCAGATCACCTCCAAAGATATTAAAGAGGTGAGGGGAAGGGGCCTGTTCATTGGAATTGAATTAAGAACACCTGCCCGGCCCTATTGTGAGCGGATGATGCAGCAAGGATTGCTATGCAAGGAAACGCATGATACCGTCATTCGGTTTGCTCCCCCGCTGATCATTACGGATCAGGAACTGGAATGGGCAATCCAGCGTATAGAGCAAGTGTTTACGTAATATTTATGATGGTTAACTGACATGGTTTGACCCATAACGACAGCATGGAGAATCGTACAGAATAGTGACGATTCTCTGCTTCTATCCAGCATTAGGGTTCGACAACTACATTCGGGTATTCCGGGGGAATTATATTTTTTTCGACTCATTTAACCTTTTTCTGTGGAGATCTGCTCATATTCACCATTGAATTGGATTCAGCTATGACTTCATTGTAACTGCTGAGCAGTTGATCAAATATAGGAACCCAGGAGCGATTCAGGCAGTACTCTCTCCCTGCTTCCCCCAAGCTCTTGCTCAGATGAGGATGATCATATAGACGGATGATTGAGTTCACCATCGAAGAAGGTTCTTCCGGCGGGCACAATATGCCCGTCTTTTCATGTGTAATGATATCAAGCACGCCGCCTGCGCCGGCTGCAATAACGGGGAGACTGCTGGCCATCGCTTCAAGAATAACATTGCCAAATGTCTCCGTAGATGAAGGGAATACGAATAAATCAGACATGGAGTAGATATCTCGAAGCTCATTTCCTCGCAAATATCCCAGCCACTGGATGTGTTCCTCTGAAAGGTTGTGGGGTACGGAGGGAGAATGACCATACAGGGGACCATCCCCTGCAATGAGAAGCCGGGACTTATCTAGGATACGGGAGGGGAGAGAAGCAAAGCTGATGATTAGGTGTTCGATATTTTTTTCTGGAGCCAGTCGTCCGACATACAGCATATAGGTCAGCTCTGGATCCAATCCACGGTTACGAAGAAGACTTGCGCGTTCCTCGGCAGACACCGCTGGCCGAAACTGCTCTGCATCAATTCCACGGCTCCAAATACCTACATGCTTCATTCCTTTTTCCTCAAGCTTGAGCTTCGTTGACTCCGAAGGTGCATAGATCCGTTTACAGTTCCGATGAAACCACTGCATGTATTTCCACAGTGCCTGCTCCATCCAAGCTAGCTTGTAATGCTTCAAATATTGATCAAAGTGGGTATGGTAGGATGCCACAAGAGGTACTCCGTGCTTGGCAGCATATCCTGCTCCGAGCAGACCTATAGCGGCTGGAGTAGCGACATGAATCAGTGTGGGCTGAAAATTGTGGAGGATTCGCTCTGTTCGCATACGACCGGGCAGAGCCAGCTTACATTCTGGATAGAAGATCAGAGGAAGACTGAAGAATCGCTCAACATGTCCGCCTTCTGTATTCACTAGGCTTCCATACTGGGGAGCGAACACAAGGACAGGAATCGAGCGTGCACGTAAATATTCGACCCATTTGCCAAGTGTATTTGCCACTCCATTAACCTCGGGTAAAAATGTGTCCGTAAATATAGCAATCCGCATCTCGATCCGCCTCCCAATCATTATTCCTCTATATCGTACAGTGGGATCCAGCGGGATATGTCTGTTCTCGGCCGTTTTAACACAAATCGCGATAAAGCAGAGTCAAGTTAATTTTGATTTAATTTTCCACATAAAACGCTTACAATAGTCACATCGACATCATTCTACGAGGTGTATATTCTACTATGATCAGATATTCCTTGTTTACGAAGATTGTATTGCTGATTATTATCATGCTTATTCCTGTTGTGTTCTTGTACAGCTATTCCAACAAAATGGCAACCGATACTGTAGTCAGTGAGCTGAACAAATCCAGCAGTAATCAGCTTGCCTTTTTTCAAAGTCAGGTGAACACAAGCATCGACGAACTATCCTCCTGGACGAATCTGCTGATCCATGATCCCGATATTGAGAGCTTCAAAGATATTTATATGGACAGCGATTATTTGAATCTGGATCTCATTAATCAGGTCAAGCGGGTGCAGAACAAGCTGGGCATTCAGGAGAGCTCATCCAATTGGCGCAGCAGCCTTACCTTCTATTCCCCCTCCATGGAGAGGATGATTACGGAAGGCAATGCTAAGCGGTACGATCCTAAAGAACTGAAAGAAGAGATTAAACCGGGGTGGCAGGTGGAGAAGGTGCAGCGACTCAACAGTGAGCAGTATCTTTTTTCTTGGTATACGGTTTCGCCATATTCGGTTCAGGATCTCGCCAAGGCAAACAGCATCGTTAAGATCGAATTTGACAGCACGAACTTACAGGATATGCTGGACAAGTTTAAGAGTAATGGAAGAAGGGACCCTTTCTATTACAAACCGGGCACCGGTGTTATTTATAACCGAACGCAGGATATTGCACAAAGTGCCAAACTTCTCACTCAGCTGAAATTTCCCGAGATGAATGATGTCGATTACCGGACGGTAGAGATGGATGGAAATATCTATAGTGTTCATACGGTCTTATCCCAAGCTACAGGATGGTATTTGGTGGATTATATCCCTCTAACGGATGTGCTTGCACCGATTGAGAAATCCAATCAGCTATTCTATGGGGCCGTAGGAACTCTACTGCTCATGAGCTTCTTAGCTGCCTACTTACTGTACGTACAGGTCCAAATTCCCGTTAAAAGTTTGATTCGCGGTTTTCAGCGGCTGAAGATGGGGGACTATTCCGTGCGAGTGGTATCTAAGGGCAGGAATGAATTCAGTTTCCTGTCAGAACGCTTCAATTCCATGGTAGAGCAGATCCAGGAGCTGTTTGAGCATGTATACCTGGAGCAGATTCAAGTAAAAGAGGCGAGGCTGAAGCAGCTGCAGTCTCAAATTAATCCCCATTTCTTCTATAATTGCTTCTCCTTCATTACAAGTATGGCAAAGCTCGGTAAGATGGACGCGGTTGTGGCCATGTCCCATAATCTGTCCCGTTACTATCGGTATACCACCCGTCAGGAGAAGGAGCTGGTCACTCTAAAGGAAGAGATGGATTTTGTAGTCGCATATCTCAAGATACAGAAGATGCGCATGAATCGAATTGACTATGTGATCGAGATTCCAGACGAGCTGCTGGATCAGCCCATTCCACCATTAGTGATTCAGCCGCTTGTAGAGAATGCTGTCATTCACGGTATTGAACGGTCTCCGGATGCCGGGTTTATACGCATCGGGGCTTGTCAGGATCCGAACGGAATGATGCGAATTGTAGTTGAGGATGATGGTCTCGGCATTTCCGAGAGCAGACTTCAGGAATTGAGGGGGCGCCTAACGAAGCCCATGGATGAGAACTCAGGCTGCGGCTTGTGGAATGTAAATCAACGAATGCAGTTAAGGTACGGAGACAGCAGTTATTTGTCCGTTGATACATCCGCGATGGGCGGGTTCAGTGCCAGCATTCAATGGGAGAATACGACTAGATATGAAAGGAACGATCATAATCATGGACATCTTGTTGGTTGATGATGAAAGCTATGTTACGGAGAGTCTGGAGGCGACCATTCCATGGGAGGAGATGGGCATCAGGCATGTGTACAGAACAGATTCGGCGGCAGGAGCACTTCAGCTGCTGCAAAGCCATCCCGTAGATATATTGGTGACGGACATTCGAATGCCTGGAATGGATGGTCTTGAACTGATCGAGAAGGCTAGTGAAAAATGGCCGGAAATACGATCCATTCTGCTGACAGGATATAGTGACTTTCAATATGCCAAAAAAGCGATTCAATTACAGGCTCAGGACTACATACTTAAGCCAGTAGACGATGAGGAATTTATAAAAAGTGTGAATCAAACAGTTGAGGCCATCAAGGAAAGAGAAAAGGAAACGGATAAATACCATCAGCTCATGTATCAGCGCAAATCAGATTATGTCCTGCTTCGGGAAAATATGCTGCAGGGCCTGCTGCTTGGGACACCACATACCTTGTCGCGGGTCAAGCAGCAGCTGCAGGATTATGAAATACCTCTGCAGACGGATGTTGAGTCCCTCATGATCCTGGTTCAGCTGAATCAAGGATTTATGGATCTGGATCCCAAATCCCGGGTGCTTATTGAATATGCGATCGGAAACATTTCAGAAGAGATCCTCGGCACGAACTATAAAGTATGGCAGGGAAGAACACCCCATCACTGCTTGGCTGTCCTCATTCAGACAGACAATACCGCCGGCTTAGAGATGGAAATGGAAGATAAAGACCGAAGACAGCTTTATTCGCTTCTAAGGACTTTTCAAGAGAATGTCAGACAGTACTTACATGGAGATGTGTCCGTTATTATAAGCTCCAGCTTTCAGTTTCCGAATGATACCAGCACGGTCTATCACCAAATGTTAAATTCAATGTACCTGGCAAGCACAGATGAAGAAGCAGCGGTGCTATATTCTCCCCAGGATTCGTATAGGGCCCTTTCAGGCGCTTCGAAAGAAGTGTTTAACCTGCTGTACAAGCCGCCTGTCCTTCAGCAGCTGCTTGAGCTTGGACAATGGAGATCTGTACGGGACAAATTGGGCGAAGTATTTGATGTCATTGATCGACATCCAGTTTCCAGAGAGCATATGTATGAAATTTATCTGGCGATCATAAACGCCTGCTTATATATCACGCATCGGACGGATATTCGGATCAGCGAGCTGGACGTTCATGGCATGGAGCCCCATCATGTGGAGAGACTGATTCAGTACCCGGCTGAGCTTCGAAATTATACTTTTCGGATACTAGACAAGCTGGAAGAGGATCAGCAGAATAAGCCCTTGTCCAAAGGATATATTGTCAAGCAGGTTAAGGATCTGGTTGCATCTGAATATGGTTATGAGCTGACCGTGAAGATCATAGCAGACCGGGTCTTTCTGCATCCGGTGTATTTGTCCAAAGTATTCAAGGCAGAGACGGGGGAAGGCCTTAGTGAATACTTGATTCGAATCCGATTGGAGAAGGCGCTGTACCTGCTGAAACATACGAACAAGAAAATATACGAAATCACTTCTGAACTTGGATACCAGAATCCGCAGTACTTCAGCAAATTGTTTAAAAAGCATTTTGGCATGTCGCCAAACGAATTTCGAGAGCAATAAGTTGAAAAAGGTGCAGAAACCTTAATTTAGTATCATAGGAAAAAAGACCGACACCTCTCATAATAAAAAGGGTAAGGATCAAGTTCTTTAAGGGGGAACTCAAATGGGGTTTAGATGGAAAAGATCAACGCTATCCGTTCTTGCAGTGACCATGGCAGCTAGTGTCGGTCTCATGGGCTGTTCGGGGCGGGGAGCAGAGAACACAAACGACAGCGCAACAGCGCCGGTCACTGCTGAAAACGTATACAAAGAAAAATATGATCCAGAAGTAACCATATCCACCGTGTGGGGAATTGATCCGGCGGTGACGTTCAAGAACGGTGAAACCATTGAGAACAGCGTAGCAACGAAATGGGCAAAAGAGCAATTCGGAATTAATATTGATTCACTTTGGTCTGTAACGGATACGAATGGTGCCTTCGCTACAAAAGTGAGACTGTCCATGTCTTCAAGACAGGACATGCCGGATATATTAACGATTGGTGCAGATCAGACACAGCTCGTTCAAGACTTGATTGAATCTGGAATCTATGGTGAGGTTGGCGAGCTGTTCGACAAGTATGCTTCAGATACATGGAAGGAAGCAATGAATATCGATCCAACCGTTTGGAATGCATATACGCGTGACGGCAAGAAGATGGGAATTCCGGTTCTCGATTACGCTTATAACAATGACTACCTCCTGTGGATCAGACAGGATTGGCTCGACAAGCTGAATTTGAAGGCGCCGACAACGATTGATGAGCTGGAAGCAGTGATGGAAGCCTTCAAGAACAATAATCCAAGCGGACTGTCTCCGGATAAGGTCACACCGCTTAGTATCGGAATCAAAAATTCGATGAATACATGGATGGCTGATCCATCCTGGATCTTTGGAGCCTACGGCACTCTTCCGCAGCAATGGAATATTGGTGAAGATGGCAAGCTGGAATACGGATCTGTGCATCCAGGAATGAAGCAGGGTCTCCAGAAGCTGAGCGAGTGGTTTGATAAGGGCTATATCCCTCAAGAGGTTGCACTATGGGATGAGAACAAGACGGCGGAGCCTGCCGTAGCCGGGACAGCAGGAATCATTCCAGGTCCATACTGGATGAGCGGATGGCCGCTGGTGGACACGGTCAAGAACGACCCACAAGCCGTATGGAAGCCTTATCCGATTCCTACGGGTGAAAATGGAACTGCCATGCGTCATGGAACGCATTTCTCAAATGGAGTAACGCTGATTAAGAAAGATATGGAGCATCCTGAGGCTTTCTTCACATATCAGAATTATTTGTTTGACCATTTTGCAGATCCAGCTGCCGGCAGTGAGCATGACTTTGGCTTGTTTGAAGGCTATGACTATCAGCTGGACGCAGACGGCAAACAGGTGAGATACGATGAGATTGAAGGCGGATATGTCAATGTGCTGCGCTATCTTCTCGTGAGAGACGGAGCCAGAATACCGGATGCACAGATGAAGGCGCTCCTTAATTTGGCAGACGGCAAAGAAGCCGAAACAAGGCTTGAGCGTGAAGTGAAAGCCAACTACGGGCTAGAGACACCTCAGGCAGCCAAGGTGCTGATGTCTCAAGAGGATATCTCCTATAAGGATATGTTCACAGGTCCTCCGACAGAAACGATGAAATCCAAGCTCGACTATCTCAACAAAATTGAAAATCAAACGTTTAACGAAATTATATATGGCAACAAGCCTGTCGATGCATTTGATACTTTCGTCGAAACCTGGAAAACTGGCGGAGGAGATCAAATTACCCAAGAAGTGAATGAATGGTACGACAGCGTAAAATAAAGCGTGTGAGATGAAAGCAGCATGCAATCATGTATGCTGCTTTTCTATACCTTATTTCTAGAGAAAGAGTCATTTTTAATTGTAAATAGGAGGGATTAGGATGAGAACGCTCAAAAAGACATGGCCATTTCATATCATGCTGCTGCCTGCCATGGTATTTCTATTCCTGTTCAGTTATCTGCCCATGGCCGGAATTGTCATGGCATTCCAGGATTATAAACCGTGGCTCGGAATTGCTGGCTCCGAATGGGTCGGGCTGGATAATTTCCGCTACCTCTTTGAACGGGAAGACAGTATGCAGGTCATTTGGAATACGGTGATTATTGCTGTAGCCAAGATGATCTTCAATCTGCTTGTTCCGTTCGTGTTTGCCATCCTGCTTAACGAAGTCCGGAAAGTAGGTCTTCAGCGCTCGATCCAAACATTAGTATACTTGCCTCACTTCCTATCATGGGTCATTCTCGGGGGAATTCTGGTGGATCTACTCGCTCCCGCAGGCCTCTTCAATCGGGTTCTAGGCAGCTTCGGCATTGATCCGATCCTATTTCTCGGAGACAACAACTGGTTTCGATTGACGGTTATCATCTCTGATGTATGGAAGGAGTTCGGATACAACACGATTATTTTTCTAGCAGCACTGGCCGGGATTAATCCGGCACTCTATGAAGCGGCTGAGATGGACGGTGCAGGCCGATGGAAGCAGACGATGCACATTACTGTACCTTCACTAATACCCATCACCGTTGTTGTCGGTACGCTTGCACTTGGGAATGTCCTGAATGCAGGCTTTGACCAAATTTTCAACCTATACAATCCTCTCGTATATGAAACGGGCGATATTATCGACACCTTTGTGTATAGAACCGCGATACTTAATGGAGAAATGGGCTTTGGTACTGCGATTGGGCTGTTCAAATCGGTCATCAGTATGGTGCTGATTCTCATATCCTACAGGCTAGCCTACAAGTGGGCCGGTTATCGTATCTTCTAGATTATATGAACCTGAGAGGGAGGGAGAAACCATGTATCATAAAACAAGATCATACCGCATATTCAGTGCGTTCAATAACCTGTTTCTGATATTGCTTGCCATTCTTTGCATCATACCGCTGATTCATGTGCTTGCCGTATCATTTAGCAGCAAAGCGGCGGCAGATGCCAATCTGGTCTCGCTGATTCCAATCGATTTCTCACTAGAGGCTTACAAAAAGACGATTAACAATCCAGCCTTTCTGCATTCCATCTGGGTCTCTGTGCTGAGAACCGTCATAGGTACAGCCATCACCTTAATCGTGACTTTTCTTGCGGCCTATCCGCTGTCCAAAGAAAACTCCGCTTTTAAAGGAAGAACGCTGTACTCCTGGATCTTTGTATTCAGCATGATCTTTAACGGAGGACTTGTTCCTTTCTATGAAGTCATTCAAACGCTTCGTCTCATCGATACGTTCTGGGTACTCGTGCTTCCGTCGGCAGTGAACACTTTTCTAGTCATCTTGATGCTGAATTTCTTCAGAGGGATCCCGAAGGAGCTTGAAGAAGCTTCACTGATTGACGGAGCGGGTCATTTCAGGACATTACTCTCGATTTATCTGCCGATATCGCTGCCATCCATTGCGACGATCAGCTTGTTCAGTATGGTATTTCATTGGAATTCATGGTTTGACGGCTTGCTGTATTTGAATGATTCCGGGGACTTTCCGCTGGCAACCTTTCTCCAGACAGTCATTATTCAGCGGGATATGAGCACAATGGCCATGAATCCGCAGGAGATGGAATTGATCAGCCAAACGACGGTAAAATCTGCACAGATCTTTATAGGTGCTGCTCCCATTCTGCTTGTATATCCTTTCCTGCAAAAATACTTTGTTAAAGGGATGACCGTCGGTTCTGTAAAAGGTTAATTTTATGAAGAGTGGGTCATGCTTTCGGACGAAAGTTGTTCGGATCTGCTTCAAAGTGTAAGATATAGAACAAGGATGTAATCGTTTTCATTGGAGTGAGGGTAAATTTATACGATCGTGAGGAGTGGCAAGTATGAATAAGAAATATTCACCGTTATTTGCGAAAGCACCTGTAATGCTGCATGGGGCAGACTACAACCCGGAGCAGTGGCTGCGGTATCCGGAAGTGCTGCAAGAGGATATCCGGCTAATGAAGCTTGCCAATTGTAATGTGATGTCTGTTGGTATCTTCTCCTGGGTATCTCTGGAGCCCGAAGAGGGTGTATTCACCTTTGAATGGCTTGACCAGATTTTGGACACCTTTGCCGAGAATGGCATATATGCACTGCTGGCAACACCAAGTGGTGCAAGACCAGCCTGGATGTCTCAGCAATATCCGGAAGTGCTGAGGGTAGGCAGGAATAGAGTGCGTAATCTCCACGGCTTCCGCCATAATCATTGTTACTCTTCTCCGGTTTACAGAGAGAAAGTACATATGATGAACAGCAGGCTTGCTGAGCGTTATGCTCATCATCCTGCAGTCATCGGCTGGCATATTTCCAACGAGCTTGGCGGGGACTGCCATTGTGAATATTGTCAGGCGGGATTTCGGGAGTGGGTCAAGGAGAAGTATGGAACACTGGACGAACTGAATCATGCCTGGTGGACAACCTTTTGGAGCCATACGTATACGAGCTGGGATCAGATTGAGTCCCCTGCTCCTCATGGAGAGACTCAGGTACATGCGATGAATCTTGATTGGAAACGTTATGTGACCGATCGGACACTTGATTTCCTCCAGCATGAGCTGGCTCCGCTCAAAGAAGCGAATCCCGAGCTGCCGGCAACAACCAATTTCATGAGCTACTTTGATGGTCTTGACTACTGGAAATTCGCAGACGTACTGGATGTATTATCATGGGACAGTTATCCAACGTGGCATGATGCTCAGGATGACAGTCATCAGGCAATGACCGTTGCACTCATGCATGATATCGTTCGCTCTATTAAAGGCGGCAAACCATTTATGCTGATGGAGAGCACGCCGAGCATGACGAACTGGCAGGAGGTCAGCAAGCTGAAGAAGCCGGGAATGCATCTGTTGTCTTCTCTTCAGGCTGTGGCGCACGGTTCAGATACGGTTCAGTATTTTCAGTGGCGCAAGAGCCGGGGCTCCAGTGAGAAGCTGCATGGAGCTGTCGTCGATCATGTAGGCAATGAGCACACCCGTGTATTCCAGGAAGTGACCGAGGTTGGGGAAGTATTAACCGGGCTTGAAGAGGTTACAGGTACGAGTGTGCCTGCGGAAGTGGCAATTATCTTCGACTGGGAGAATCGATGGGCGATCCAAGATTCACAAGGACCTCGTAATGTAGGGATCAAATACGATGAGACGGTACAGTCCCACTACAAGACATTTTGGGAAAAGGGAGTATCGGTAGATATCATCAACATGGATGCTGACTTTGCCAAATACAAGCTGCTCATTGCACCCATGCTCTATATGGTAAAGCCTGGTGTCGGTGAACGTATTGAGGCGTTTGTACAGAATGGAGGAACCTTCGTTGCCACCTATTGGTCGGGTATAGTCAGCGAGAATGATCTCTGTTTCCTTGGAGGCTTTCCCGGACCGCTTCGCAAGACACTCGGCATCTGGTCAGAGGAAATTGACGGGCTGCATGATGGGCAGGTTAATAAAGTCATAGCGCTAGAAGACAATGCCCTTGGACTCACCGGAGCGTATGAGGCGATAGAGCTGTGTGATCTCATTCATCTGGAGACAGCAACCGCAATCGCGGCATATGACAGTGACTTTTATCAAGGGCGCCCGGCACTTACCGTAAATGCACTGGGATCTGGCAAGGCGTATTACATTGCTTCACGCAATGCTGCTCCTTTCCATCAAGACTTTTATAATCTAGTGATCACAGAGCTTGGCATCACGCAGGCGATTAGCGGGGAATACCCTCAAGGTGTAACAGCCCATGTCCGAACAGATGGTCAGACGGACTACGTCTTCCTTCAGAACTACACAGATGAGATCCAGTTTATGCCTTTGGATGAGCGCTCCTATACGGAGATCGGTACTTCATTGAACGGAACAGAAGGAGAGGACACGTTCACAGAGGGAGTAAAATTAGCCCCTTACGGGATTCGAATTCTGAAACGTCCTTCAAGAGTTGATTTATAAAAAGAAAAGGGCATTACGGCTCTCTAGCGAACAGCACTTACTTTATCATGTAAGCTGCTGTCGAAGGAGAGCCTTTTTTATGTAAGGATAGCAGGAATATCAAGGCTGTGTCTCGAAGTCACAGTTGATGAATGCCTTGACTACATCTCACGGGAGGGACTCGCATGATACAGCGCAATCTTGACGGAAACAGCATTATTATTCGGCTCGAAATGAAGACCAAGACCATTAATTTTGGTGAAGTGGCATCTGCAATCTCGCAGGCTGGAGGAGATATCGTTGCCATTGACGTAATTTCAACTAATCAGGATATCACCGTTCGAGATTTAACCGTTGCGGTTTCTCATGCTGATGATAACAAGAAGATTGTAGAGACAGTCCGAAATCTTAATGGAGTATCCATTATCAACGTATCCGACCGCACCTTTCTGCTCCATTTGGGGGGCAAAATTGAAATCGCTCCCAAATCCCCGATTAACAACCGGGAGGATCTGTCGAGAGTATACACACCGGACGTGGCGAGAGTATGTAATGCGATTGCCGAGGAGCCGCAGAAGGCGTATTCATTAACGATCAAAAGAAATACGGTAGCTGTTGTATCCGATGGAAGTGCAGTACTCGGTCTCGGTAATATTGGCCCGCGTGCTGCCATGCCTGTCATGGAAGGTAAAGCAATGCTGTTCAAGCAGCTTGCGGGTGTAGATGCTTTTCCGATCTGCCTGGAAACACAGGACACCGAAGAGATCATTCGGACGATCAAAGCGATATCGCCGGCTTTTGGCGGTATTAATCTCGAAGATATTTCTTCTCCACGCTGCTTTGAGATTGAACGGAGACTGAATGAGGAGCTGGATATTCCTGTCTTTCACGATGATCAGCACGGTACAGCGGTCGTATTGTATGCAGGACTGATTAATGCACTGAAGCTGGTCGGCAAGTCGCTCGAGAACACGAAGATTGTTGTATGCGGTATTGGAGCCGCTGGGGTTGCCTGCAGCAACATTTTGTTGTCTGCTGGAGCCAAGAATTTAATTGGGGTTGATCGTGAGGGAGCTCTTGTGCGAACAGAAACCTATGATAATCCGATCTGGCAGGATTATGCGGAGCGGACGAACCCTAATCTTCAGACAGGCTCGCTTTATGAGGTTATTAAGGATGCGGATATCTTCATTGGCCTCTCCAGAGGGAATCTGCTTACAAGAGAGCATATCATGACGATGGCGAAGGACCCGATTGTATTTGCTATGGCCAATCCGGTACCCGAAATTATGCCGAGTGAAGTAGAGGATATTGTAGCAGTTATGGCTACAGGGAGATCTGATTATCCAAACCAGATTAATAATGTGTTATGCTTCCCTGGAATGTTCCGTGCCGCACTGGACTGCAGAGCCAGTGAAATTAATGAGGCGATGAAGCTGGCAGCTGCAACGGCCATTGCTTCCTCAATATCGGATGAGGAACGGACGAAGTATTATATCATTCCTAGTGTTTTTAATGATCGAGTCGTTAAATCCATTCGTGAGCGGGTCATTGAGGCGGCTCTTCAAACGGGAGTGGCGAGAAGAGTGCCAAGGAAGAGCAGTGATATTTCTGGATAATCGATCTGAAGTTATTAATCCTAATATATAAGAAGAGCCCAGGCTCCCCTGCAAGTGCTTGCAGAGGAGCCCGGGCTCTTTTCGTATTCTTAGGCAGGCTATAGATTAACGGTGATTTTTATCTGATTTGTGAGCCTGCGGGCTGTCCATCAGAGACATTACACTGTAATCTTCTTCTGGGTAAAGAGAGAACGCGTCCGCGATGAGCCAGCTTCCATCCTCTGTTTTCACCATATAGTACATGCCTGTCAGCTCACCTTCAATATCTGACTCTTCAGCATGAACGATAGCAGTATTTCCATTATACTGAACAACGTTAATAGAAGAAGCGGAGAGATCATAGTCTACTTCGTTCAGATAGCCGCTATTAAACAATTGTTGAAGACTGCGATAAATCCATGTGGATTGATCATGGGTAGACAATACAAGGTCTGCATCCTTGTTATTGTATCCATCATACTGAGCTTGCAGTGTTTCTTCGATGCTTGTTTGATCCTCTTGAGGAACGGCCGGTGTCTGACCGATCAAGTCCAGTGCATGATAATAAGCGTAACCTGGAATTTCATCATTCAGCTTCAAGCTTCCATCTGACGATTCGGTCAGGAACAGCCACAATTCATCTTGAGTGAGGTCGAAGAAGAATGGACCTCCGGTCCAAATTTCGGTACGGGTGACTGAGGCAATAATTTCGCCATCCTCTGCACTCACGATCTCGACATTCGAATAGGTTGTATTTCCTTGTGACTTAAATAGTTCCTCGTAATATTCAACGAAGTAATCATAGTAGTATGAGTCCGTATCGAGCATGGATTTAACTTTATTAAGATTGCGCTCACTTTCGGCAGTACCAAACTGTTTAAGGAAGGCATCTACCTTTTGCTGGTTCTCTTCTTCTCCAGCTGAGGTAGAAATATGAATTGTTTTGCTGCTTTGATCCCAGGACACAGTGTAGCCTGTAGCTTCAGCAACGAATCGGAGCGGAATCAGCGTGCTGCCTTTCTCTATGTAAGGTGCGGCAGGAAGGCTGGTTCTTTGACCATCAATATGGGCTGTAGTCTTACCGGCGTAGAGCTGGAGTTTCACTTCGCCGTTGTCCGCGTTAATGCGTTTCTCTGCATTGTTCCATTTCACCGAGTAATCAAACGCTTCGAATAATGCTCGGAAGGGAACAAACGTTACCCCTTTCTGAATGGCAGGTGTCACAGGGAACGTCATTAACTCGTCGTCCAGGTATACCTTGATTTTTGGTGTCGCTGCGGCTGCGGATACGACTCCACCCATAATGGAGAATACCATTAGGAAAGCGAGTGTCAGCAGGCCAAGCTTCTTTTTGAACATGTTGTCAACCCCTCTAAGCTGTACAGTATTTTACTATAGGAACAGCAGTCCTCCTGCCCAAAGAAATATTGGAAATGTTCCCATGTGAAACCATATTACTTGGCTTGGAAAAGTTAAGCAATCGAGGTGGAAGGGATTTACCAAGGTAATTAATTACAATATGCGAATAGCTCTATTAAGCGAAGTGAACGAAGCTGTCATTGATTTGTTACAAATGTGCTCGAAAGTTCAGGAAAGTCATGGTACAATAAATCGTTCATTTGAGAAGAACAGGTTTACGTAATTTGTGGTTTTGGGGTAATAATACAAAAATATCTAATCATGATTCCTAGAAGGAGGGCTTATAGGGATGTCTTTCGGCGCTCGGGTGTTGAAGACCGGGATTGCAGTTACTCTAGCTTTATATATAAGCATGCTGCTGAACATTCCCCAGTCGCCTGTGGGTGCGGCAATTGCAGCTATTTTTGCAATGCAGCCCTCTATATACCGATCCTGGCGATACTTTCTTGATCAAGTGCAATCTACGACGCTTGGCGCCATCGTTGCGCTGATTGGAGGGATGGTGTTCTCCAATGAACCCATTGCTGTCGGATTGGCATGTATACTGGTCATCAGTATCTGTCTTAAGTTAAAAATGGGCGATACGATCGGTCTTACGCTCGTCACGGTTGTATCTATTATGGAAGCCTCCGGGGACTGGCACTATGCAGTGGACAGATTCATTCTGACATTGATCGGTATCGTGTCTGCTTCGGTAATTAACGTCACTGTATCTCCGCCGAAGCCGAAACTGCAATTTGTAATGCAGATCAGAAGTGTCTTTGACCGTATGTCCTTGCTGCTCAGAACCTCTATATCGGATGAGATTAAAGAATCGGTGTTTCGTGATGAGAAAAATGATCTTGAAGGCCAGATCAAATCCCTTGTCGACAAATATCATCTGTTTGAAGAAGAACAGCAGAAGCTGAGGCGGGCGAAGTTCAGTTCAACAAGGCAGATGGTTGTCTACAAGCTGATGCTATCAAGTCTTCAAAAAGGTTTTGCAGTGCTGGATGCGGTGGATCGACACTATTTTCAGGCGGAACGATCAGACCGAACGGATCAATATTTCGATGAGCATTTGGAGAAATTGATCAAATTCCATGAGCATGTCCTGCTCAAATTTGAAGATAAGCTTAAGCCCAATGAGCAGGAAGGCGAAGAGCTGGTGCGTACCAATGTGGAGTTCATGGAATCTGCGATTGAGGGCATTGATTTTGAGCGGGAGGGAATGCTTCGGCTGTCGATCGTTGCTGCAGCAATGTACGATTACGGTTATCAGCTCGAACGTTTAAACCGCTTGGCTGACCATATTCTAGACTCTGAAGAAACGAAGGATAGCTCAGAGGGGCTGTCAGCATGGCTGAAAAAATAAAGATGTGGTGTAAAATGTACACTTGCGCGGACGAAGTAAATTCGTTTATGATCATTACAATATCTAATTCGGGGTAATTTAGTAGACTTTGTACTGGATCATCATCCTGAATACTTATAAAGAAGGTGTGTTCCGTGAAGAATAAAGTGGATGTCATTATTATTGGTGCAGGAACTATGGGTCTGAGCAGCGGCTACTATCTTGCGAAGTCAGGGAAATCCGTATTGATGCTCGATGCTTATGAACCGCCGCATACCCAAGGAAGCCATCATGGGGATACTCGATTGTTCCGTTATGCATACACTGGTGACCTTGTATACAACGCAATGGCAGTAAGAGCCCACGAACTGTGGAGTCAGTTGGAACGAGAAAGCAGCAGTACGTTGTTAATTCCTTCAGGGGTGCTGAATATATCGCCTGATCATGATCCATTAGCGGAAGAGAAGTGGAATAATGCACTTGCCTTTAATCTATCGGTAGAACGCCTCAGCACGATGGGGATCAAGCACAGATGGCCGGGTTTTCATTTGCCAAAAGGGTATTCAGGTATTCTCGAGCGCAGGGCAGGATATCTGCTGACGGAGCCTGTACTCCATGCCTATAAAGGACTTGCCGAGCGGCATGGCGCAAGACTTGTTACGGGTGCCAAGGTCCTTCACTGGGAATCCTCAGGCTCAGGATACATTGTACATACGGCTGCAGAGAAATATGAAGCAGACCAGCTTGTAATTACGACGGGAGCCTGGGCTTCAGAAACCGCGGAATCGGTCAAGCCGCCTGTTGCAGCGGTAAGACAGGTTATTGGATGGTTTGAGGCACCTGAGCTGTTTGATGTATCTCAATTCCCTGGATTTACACTAGATACAGAGAATGGGCTATATTACGGGTTCCCCAGCAAGGACGGATCTGGATTAAAGATCGGCCGTCATGATTGGGGAACGGATATAGATCCGAGTGCTCCCCTGCTTCCATTTCAGTCGGGTGGGGAAGATGAAGAGATTCTTCGTCAGGCTCTTCACAAATATATTCCGGAAGCGAATGGGAGGCTCATTCGGGGGGCAGCATGCAAGTATGAGAACACGCCGGATGAGGATTTTATTATCGATTATCACCCTGACCATAAGGGAGTGGTTCTGGCCTGCGGGTTCTCTGGACATGGATTCAAGTTTGCCAGTGCCGTAGGGGAGCTCATCTCCAATCTTGTGAACGGTGATTCTATCCGTTATAATTTATCCGCTTTTCGATTGGACCGATTCCAACACCTGCAAGATCATGAAGCAACAACCTAATAACTGATTCCTGTTCATTTGCATGATAACCAATGATTGGCTACAATAATAGAACAGCCCGGGCTACTGAGAAAGTCGCCCGGGTTTGTTCTTGTTGTTTGGTCTTTTTAATAATGAGCATATGGATATTTTACTTAACACCGGAAGATTGAGAATGCAATATGGGGGAAAAATATGAATAAAAATATAGCGATCCCTGAACCCTTACTAAAGCTGCTGGATGGAGAACGCCTTCCATCTAAACAGAATGAAGCCTTTATGCTGCAGACAGTATCGGAGGATGGCTGGCCGCATACAGCAATGATCAGTGTCGGTGAGATTGTAGCAACGGATGAATATACACTAAGGCTGGCATTATGGTGTGGTACGACGACTTCTCACAATATGCTTCGCAGCGGCAAAGCCGAACTCGTTATTGTGTATGCAGAACGAGTCTATTATCTCAAAATGGCCGTTAAGCCGCTTGCTCCATTAAGATCTGCCAAACATGAAAGAGACAGGTTCACTGCGCATATTCATGCGTTAAAGATAGATCAAGCCAAATATGCTCATATTGAAGCAGGTATTCGGGTTCAGCTGATAGACCCAGATTCCGTAGTTACACGATGGATGGATACGGTGGAAGAGCTGAGGATGGACTAATATATTGGTTAAAATGAATTCAATAATATGAAGAAGGAGCGGATCACTTGAGTACGGACAAGGAATGGCAACTCGAACAGGCTAGAGTGGACGAAGTTACAGAACAAATTCGACAATCAATTAACAAGCTTGAGGGTGAAGTAGGTTCTGTTCGCGGAGAAGTGGTTGAGATGCGAAAAGAATTTTGGGATGAAGTCACCATTAACTTTAGTGAAGCAGATGATGTCGGGGAGACTTCTACGAACTTAAGACAGCAATCCGAGGTGCTGTCAGAGCGGGAACGGAGCCACAAAAACGCATTTAATGCACTGAAAAAGCTCAATAAGCTGGAAGGGAATCCCTATTTCGGTCGTATTGATTTTGTGGAGAAGGGAACGGATACAGCAGAGCCTATATATTTAGGAATTGCATCCTTTTTATCAGAGCAGGAGAATGAATTTCTTGTCTATGACTGGCGTGCTCCGATATCGAATCTGTATTACGACGGGGCACCGGGGCCATCTTCCTATCGAACACCATCGGGGATTATCGAAGGAGAGATCACGTTAAAACGGCAGTTTACCATTCGTGATGGAGATATCAAGTTCATGTTTGATACCGGAGTCACGATTGGTGATGAGCTATTGCAGGCTGTACTCAGTCAAAGCTCTGATGCTTCGATGAAAAGTATTGTGGCCACCATTCAGAGAGAGCAGAACCAGATTATTCGAAATGATACAAGCCGTTTGTTAATCGTTCAAGGTGCAGCGGGCAGCGGAAAAACATCGGCAGCGCTGCAGCGTGTCGCCTATCTGCTCTATAAAGATCGGGAATTTCTGAAGGCGGATCAAATGATTCTGTTCTCTCCGAATCCGATGTTTAACAGCTATGTATCCACCGTATTGCCTGAGCTTGGCGAAGAGAACATGCTGCAGACGACATTTCAGGAGTATTTGGAACGAAGAATCGGCAAAGAATACCAGCTTGAGGATCCCTTTGTGCAGCTGGAGTATGTCTTATCCCAACCTGACGATCCTGGTTATGAAGCTCGAATTCAAGGCATTCAGTTCAAGTCCTCACCTGAGTTTCTCGATTTGATTCTAAGCTATAAGAATCGGCTGACACAGACAGGAATGATGTTCAAGCCCCTTCGTTTTCTTGGGAAAGAGGTCATTTCGACACAGCAGATCACGCATAAATTTTATGAATTTGACAAGGGGATTCGAATTGCGAGCCGGCTAGAGCTTCTCAAAGAATGGATGCTGAAGGAGCTTGCTGCCTTTGGTAAAGGCGAACTTACCGCGGCGTGGGTAGACGAACAGATTCAGCTGCTTGGCACAGAGGACTATCACCGGGCCTACCAAAGATTACGGCGGAAGCAGCGAGGCAAGCAGGATACATTTAATGATTTTGACGTGGAGAGAGACATATTGGCCAAAATGGTGGTCTCCGATCGACTTAAGCCCCTTCGCAAATGGGTGAAAGCAACGCGATTTGTCGATATGAAGGGACTGTACCAAGCTATATTCAAGGAAGCAGAGGTGGCTTGTGGAGTTGATCGTTCACGACTTCCATCTGCTTGGGATGATATATGTAAATTTACTATTGATAAAATAAATGCCCAGGAGCTTGCATATGAGGATACGACTCCGTTCTTATTTCTAAAGGATTCATTATTAGGATTTCGTGTGTTTACGAATATACGCCATGTTATTGTGGATGAAGCTCAGGATTATTCACCATTCCAGCTTGCCTTCTTCAGACAAATGTTCCCCCGTGCGAAGATGACCGCGTTAGGAGATTTTAATCAGGCGATCTATGCTCATTCATCCGTACTTAGTGGGACAAGTGAGCTGAGAGATATCTACAGCACGGACAAGGCGGAAGTGATAAGGCTCACGCGCAGCTATCGTTCAACGAAGGAAATCGTAGAATTTACTAAATCCTTGCTTCCTGACGGAGAGGCCATCGTTCCATTCAATCGTGAGGGAGAGAAGCCTTACGTATATAAATTCGGGAAGCGAGATGAGATGGAGGAAGCTATGGTATTGAAGCTTGAGGAGCTTCAGTCGCAAGGATACGAGTCCATCGCCGTTATTTGTAAGTCTGCAGGTCAAAGCCTTAAGGTACATGAGCGTCTTCACGGCAAGCTCAGCACAGTGCCAAAACTGATTAAGAAAACGACGCTTGGTTTCGAAAAAGGAGTACAGGTCATTCCGGCATACCTGGCCAAGGGCGTTGAATTTGATGCAGTCATCATTTATGACGGTTCGGCCAAAGCGTATTCAAGAGAAAGTGAACGCAAGCTATTCTATACGGCGTGCACGCGTGCGATGCACTTACTGTACATTTACTCTATAGGTGCAGTTAGTCCGTTTATATCAAAGGTTAATCCTCAGCTGTATCAGCATGAATTGGAGCACTCAAAGTAACCGCACAACAAGTCAGCAATACAGCATGATTAGTGTACTTGTCCAGCAGCACATTCTCATACGAGGATGGTGCTGCTGTTTTTTTGGAACAAGGATCAAATTGAATATGATTACATATAATGAGAGATTATAGGGAAGGTGATGTAAGGAAATTAGGTTTTTTCAAATCATTTCCTGAAGAATTATAAACTCTTAAGTCAATTATGTTTACATGTAACCTGTAGACTACTATAATCATAAACAATCTACTTTTTTTACGGTGAATGGGGGAAGTTCAAATGAGGATAAAACAATTTGCAAGACCGGCTTTGGCTGATTGCGTGAAAGAACTGGTGGCTACGGCTCGAGGGGATTTAAAGGCTTCTCTTGTGATTCAAAATGGGTGTTTGGTCAACGTTGTGTCAGGCGAAATATTGCAGGGCATGTCTGTTGCTGTACAGGGCTCTCGCATTGCATACGTAGGCAAGGATGCTTCCCATACCATTGGACCGGACACAGAAGTTATTGACGCCAGCGGGCAGTATATTGCACCAGGACTGCTGGATGGTCATTGTCATATTGAGAGCACACAATTAACTGTAGCCGAATTTGCAAGAGCCGTGCTTCCGTTAGGAACAACGGGCGGATTCTTCGATGCGCATGAAATTTCTAACGTGCTGGGTCTGAACGGACTTAAATATATGCTCGAAGAGGCAAGAACGACGCCTCTCGCAGCATACATGCAGGCACCTTCCTGTGTGCCATCTACAAGCCCTGAGCTCGAAACGACGGGAGCCTATATTGGTGCTGAAGAGGTTGCTGAAGCATTGAGCTGGGGTAATGACATGATTGGCTTAGGGGAAGTGATGAACTTTCCGGGTGTTGTATATGGCGAGGAGAAGATGATCGGAGAAATAGAAGCCACACTGCGCGCGGGTAAAGCGGTGGATGGTCATTTTACCTGGGCGGCAGATGATTGGAGACTTCCTGTATATGCAGCGGCAGGTGTGACCGGAGATCATGAATGTGTAACCAAAGAGGATGTACAGGAAAGAATACGTCTGGGCATGTACGCCAAAATGCGGCAAGGTTCTGCCTGGCATGATGTAGCAGAAACGATTAAGGCGTCAACCGAGCTCGGGCTTGATACAAGACGGATGATGCTCGTGACGGATGATCGGAGCTCAGAATCCCTGCTGAATGAAGGGCATATGAATTACGTTGTGCGTCTGGCTATCTCCCAGGGAGTTAAGCCGGTAACGGCTTTTCAAATGGCGACGATCAATACGGCTGAGCGGTTCGGCGTTCAGAGAGATGTGGGTTCAATTACACCGGGCTCGATCGCCGATATCATTCTACTGGATGGAAGACTTGCTGATGTGAATGTGCACACGACCATTGCCGCAGGCCAAGTGGTTGCGAGGGAAGGGAAAATGGCGGCTTCTTGGGATAAGTATCAGTATCCTCAAGATGCACTGGGGACGGTTCAGTTGGAGGCTGATATCCAAGCGGATCATTTCGTAATTAAAACACCTGTTCATGAGGGTGAGCTTAAAGCCCGCATTATACAGGTGACAGAAAATCATGTTGAGACGAAGGAAGTGTTCAAGACCGTCCGAGCAGAATCAGGCCAAGTAATTCTTAGTCAAGATCAGGATGTATGCAAAATCGCTGTTATTGAACGACATCATAGAACAGGCAACAAGGCAGTAGCTCTTGTTAGTGGAGTTGGCTTTAACCGGCCTGCCGCGATTGCCATGACGGTCGCTCATGACAGCCATAATCTGATGGTGATCGGAACAGATGACCATCTGATGGCCGAAGCGGCTAACCAGGTAGTGAATATGCAAGGCGGGGTCGCGGTGGTAACAAATGAGGGGATGACAGAATTTCCGCTGTCGATTGCAGGTTTAATGTCCCCGGAGCCTTTTGAGATCGTAGCTTCACAATCTGAAGCCATCAGCCAGGCACTAAAGGCCTCTGGATGCTGCTTGAACAATGCGTTCATGACTTTGTCCTTATTGGCCCTGGTGGTTATACCTGAGCTGCGGCTATCCGACAAGGGACTTGTTCGTATCTCTGCAAATGGAATTGAGCTCGTTCCATTGTTTGAACAATAATGGATAAGTCTTAAATATAGTTATGATCTGAAATAGGTAAGCAGGCATCTGTCTGCTTACCTATTTTTTCGTTTGAGTGAAGGAAAAATAGTTCGAAATCATTAAATGAGTATAAAGTCCTATAAAATGCTTTCGTATTTCTCCGAAAATAATAAAGTAATACTTTCGTCCTTCTAAATTTGTCGAAATGTAAGGCTAAGGTAATTGGGTAATGAGACAAATGGACGTTATTGTATGCGAATTGGAGGCAAATTTGCTGAAAAGCAAAGACGCAAAGCCATGGGTCTAAGGTAAGTCTAATGACTTATGATGACAGCCGGTTGCCGATTTATTAATAGAGAACGAGCAGGACATAAGACATCGTTCCTAAAATCGAAGGAGTGTACATAAGAGATGTGGAAGAAGACAGGGAGAGTGGCAGCGGTACTGCTGGCTGCAGTCATTATGGCAGGATCAATGACAGGGGGAGCAGTAGATGTAGAAGCTACAGCCTACTCCAGTAAACAAACAGGAACATGGCTATGGGATACAACCCAGATAAAAAGTGAGCCCGACAAGATACTGGATTTTGCAGAAGCACAGGGAATCAACGCTATCTATTTGCAAATAAACAGAGATGTGGCTGTACCGTATTATAAAGATTTTATCAGCAAGGCTACTGCGGAAGGTATTGAGGTTCAAATCTTGGACGGAAGAGCTTCCTGGGGCCTGTTATCAGGGCGTGAAGGATTAATGAGCTTTGTAGAGTGGATAGAAGCATATCAGAATGGAGCTGAAGAGAACGAGCGGTTCTCGGGAATACATGTGGATATTGAGCCCCATGTGCTAGCAGAATGGAAATCAGATCGTGACAGTGTTGTTGCTCAGTGGCAGTCGAATGTAACCTATCTAACGAATGAAGCGAAGCGAATGGAAATGAAGATCACAGCCGATATTCCTTTTTGGCTTGATAATTATACCGTGCCTGGCGGGGACATGAAGATTAGCAGCTGGATGATTCGCCAGTTCGATGCAGTTGCAGTTATGGCATATCGGGATACAGCAAGTGCCATATACAATGCAGCAGCCAGCGAACTGAAGGAAGCGTCCGAGCTCGGTAAGAAAGTATCTATCGCTGTTGAGACGAATCGAAGTAGTGAGGGGAATTTTATTACGTTCTATGAAGAAGGCTGCGAGTACATGCGTCAAGAAATGCAAGAGTTTGAGCAGATGGCAAGCGAGCATGATTCTTACATCGGAATTTCGGTGCACGATTATGGAAACTGGTCTAAACTAGCGAGTCGTTAATCATAAACAAGGGTGATCTGGTAAGAGCAAAGTGTTCTCACCAAGTCACCCTTGTACTGTTATTTCTAGGATACGGAGACCGGCTCCAAAAAAATTTGTTCAAAGAATTGCTTGCGATATTGGGAAGGCGTCATCTTCTTTTGTTTTTTGAACAGAGTAATAAAGTAGCTTAGATTGTCATAACCAACTTCCATCGCAATATCTACTACTTTATAGTTTGTATTTTCCAGCAGCTTGCATGCTCTTTGGATCCGGTAATGATTAATGTAATCGATCGGGCTCTTCTGGACCATTTGTTTAAAGAAGCGGCAGAAGTGTCCCTCACTCATATTAATGTGTGCAGACAAGTCCTTCAGTTTAATGGGCTCACTATAATGATCGTGGATATAGCCGAGTGCCGTCTTCAGACGTTCAATCTTATCTGGACTGCCTGCGGCAATGTTGCTTCCTAAATCTGCTGCCTGCTGCATATAAGCGAACATTTCTGCAAGAATCAGATACAAGTGTGCCTTGGTCGAAATTTCTATCGTCGGCTTCATTAGCTCATGCTCAAGCAGAATCTGATCGATATGTTCAAGGACCGATTTGCCCCAATCCGTATGACGTGAAATATGGCGGGGAGGGAGCAATTTCCTCTTCAATATGGGGTCCATCATTTTCTCCTGCAGAGAATCAAACGAGGCGCTGGATAACCATGCTGGATCGAATACGATGGCTGAGAAGACACAGCGCTCCTCTCCCTGCAAATATCCGGCATGAATTTCCCCGCTGCCTACGAAGATGGCATCCCCTGCTTGTGCTTCGTAAATATTCATATCAATATGGAAGACAGCAGAACCGCTCTCAATAAGAATCAGCTCCATCTCGTCATGCCAATGGCAATCAAGAATGCTGTCTCCATTGAGCTGGTCTACTGACGGATAGACACTAACGGGGAACATAGGGTTGCCATGTACGCGATTCTCTCTCAACAATTCTTTATTCATTTTACCAAGCTCCTTGTGCATTCTTCTTCTATATAATAGGAGAAAAAAACCTTACTAATTGAAATCGCTTCCATAATAGGCGCGTTATGTTAATATAAAGTGACAAGTTAGATGAAATTATATCAAAATATTGATACTATTCATCAAAATAACGTAAGAAAATCAAATAAAATATCAATATTATTATAGTATAACCGAAGGGGGAAAGAAAACATGAAATTTACTGATGGATTCTGGATGACTCGTGAAGGGTATCATATTCAAAACCCAACTGATATTCGTGATATTGTTCAAAAAGATAATTCTCTAACCGTTCATGCGGCTACTAAATATATTCGCACCAAGGGTGACACTCTGAACGGTACCTTGCTGAAAGCAACTTACAGTTCCCCAATGCCTAACGTAATCCGTGTAACACTGAACCACCATAAGGGCAGAGTGAAAAAAGGTCCTGAGTTCGAGCTGTTAAATCAGGATACTAATGTTGAAATCTCGAAAAACGAGCAAGGCGCTGTATTGAAGAGCGGTAATCTGGAAGTTCAGATTGATAAAACAAACGGCTGGGACATCAGCTTCCTCTACGGCGGCAAGCGAATCACAGGAAGTGGTCATAGACAAGCAGGGTATATTACTGGGCCGAACAAGGAAGCTTACTTCCGTGAGCAGCTGGATCTGGGCGTTGGTGAATACATTTATGGTCTTGGAGAGCGCTTTACTCCATTCGTTAAGAATGGTCAAATCGTTGAGACATGGAATGAAGATGGCGGTACAAGCAGTGAGCAATCCTACAAGAACATTCCATTCTATCTATCCAACAAAGGCTATGGTGTGTTTGTAAACCATCCTGAACGTGTATCTTATGAGATTGCGTCCGAGAACGTATCCAAGGTTCAATTCAGTGTTGAGGGAGAGACTTTGGAATACTTCATCATCGGCGGTGACAATCCGAAGGATGTGCTTGACAACTATACGAAATTGACAGGTAAGCCTGCACTTCCACCAGCATGGACATTTGGTCTGTGGCTGACGACTTCCTTTACAACAGATTATGATGAAGGAACGGTAAATCACTTTGTGGACGGTATGGCTGAGCGTGACTTACCTCTCTCCGTATTCCACTTTGACTGCTTCTGGATGAAGGAATATCAATGGTCTGATTTCGTATGGGATGAGGAGATGTTCCCGGATCCGGAAGGCATGATTAAGCGTCTCAAAGATAAAGGACTTAAAATCTGTGCTTGGATTAATCCATATATCGCGGAAAAATCCTATTTGTTTGATGAAGGTATGGAGAACGGATATTTGGTTAAAACAGCGGACGGAAGCGTATGGCAATGGGATATGTGGCAAGCTGGCATGGCTCTTGTTGATTTCACGAATCCAGATGCCGTTAAATGGTATAAGAGCAAGCTGGAAGTGCTGCTTGATCAAGGGGTAGACTCCTTCAAGACAGACTTCGGTGAGAGAATTCCGACAGATGTCGTTTACTTTGATGGTTCTGATCCGGTCAAGATGCACAACTACTATACTCAGCTGTATAACAAAGCTGTATTCGAGCTGCTGGAAGAGAAGCTCGGCAAGAATGAAGCTGCATTATTCGCTCGTTCTGCGACAGCAGGCGGTCAACAGTTCCCTGTACACTGGGGCGGTGATTGCTCATCAACTTATGAATCCATGGCCGAATCACTTCGTGGCGGCTTGTCACTTGGATTGTCCGGCTTCGGCTTCTGGAGCCATGACATCAGCGGCTTCGAGAACACGGCGACACCAGATGTGTACAAGCGCTGGGTCCAATTTGGACTTCTGTCCTCCCATAGCCGTCTGCACGGCAGCACATCCTATCGTGTGCCTTGGCTCTTTGACGAAGAGTCCGTGGATGTCGTACGCGACTTCACGAAGCTTAAGATCAGCCTGATGCCTTATCTGTACAATTCTGCACAAGAATCGTCTGCACGAGGCATTCCGATGATGCGTGCCATGATGCTTGAGTTCCCAGAGGATCCTACAACCTACAGCCTGGATACTCAATATATGTTTGGTGACTCGGTTCTGGTTGCGCCGATCTTTAATAAAGAGGGCGATGTCACTTACTATCTGCCTGAAGGAACCTGGACCAACTTCCTTACAGGAGAGAAGATTCAAGGTGGACGTTTCGTACGCGAGAATCACAGCTTCCGCACATTGCCGATGATGATCAAGCCGAACAGCCTGATTGCAGTGGGTGCAGTAAATGATGTAATCGAGTACGACTATGCTGAGAATGTGTCCTTGCATTTGTTTGAGCTTGGTGAAGGGAACCAGGCGGAAGCGAATGTGGTAAGCACGCGTTCTGAACAAGAGCTGAATGTGAAGGCCGTTCGTTCTGGAGACCGTATTGAAGTAACGACAGAGGGAACAGGCAAAGCCTGGACACTCGTTCTTCGCGGTATCCAGGAAGTATCTGCTGTACAAGGCGGATCGGCTGCAAACGGAGAGCATGGTGTTGTCGTGACTCCTGACGCATTTACTGGCAAGCTTACAATTACACTTTAATCAGTTGACAAAAATACGGCGGTGCCACTGGCACCGTCTTTTTTTCACTTTCAAAAGCCCCGCCAATACACTTCCTTTTCAGTAGCTCCTGGTTAAAAGCACGTATAGTTTAATCATGAAACAGCCACATTAACATAGTCGCGATTAGATAAACCTCACATAATGCTGTGCTTCTTGGTAAGCACTTATTGCATTTTCCAACTTAATAAAGGTGGGTAAATATCCAATGGAAAACAAGAAGCTCGATCTGGCAGCACTTTCATCCATTCCTCTAATTATGACTTTGGGTAATTCAGCATTAATCCCGATCCTGCCGCAAATTTCGAGAGAGCTTAAAGTGTCGACCTTTATGGTTAGTATGCTTATCACCGTCTATGCAGTTGTGGCCATTATATTAATTCCCATTGCAGGGTATTTGTCGGATCGGTTTGGCCGTAAGGCGGTCATTATTCCGAGCCTTATCATCGCTGCTCTCGGAGGGGCTGTATCGGCTGGTGCTGCCTGGTGGCTGACAAATGGTGCAGCGTATTGGGTCATCCTTGGCGGCAGGCTATTACAGGGCGTCGGAGCTGCCGGAGCTTTTCCCATTGTGATACCGCTGGTCGGAGACATGTTCGAGGATGAAGAGCAGGTAAGCAAGAGCCTGGGTATTATTGAAACGTCTAATACATTAGGGAAAGTGCTAAGTCCTATCATTGGTGCAGCTCTTGGGGTATGGCTGTGGTATGCACCATTTTTGATGATTCCCGTTCTATGCCTAATCTCAGTGCTCCTTGTCATCTTCTTGGTAAAAAGTCCGGGCACCAAAAAGGAAGCGCCTTCTTTCCGGGAGTTTATCGGATCTTTAAAAGACATTCTCGCTGAGAAGGGGCGCTGGCTTTATGCCATTTTTGCTGTAGGCTGTATTTGTATGTTTGTTATATTTGGGGTGCTGTTTTATCTGTCCGAGGTGCTTGAATCCCGATACGATATCCATGGAGTAACCAAAGGCTTTATCCTGGCAATTCCGCTAGCCGCTCTGTGCCTGTCTTCTTATTGGAGCGGGAAGATGATTGGTAAGCATAAAAAGCGCATGAAATGGATCGGCTGCTTTGGACTTATCCTAATGACTGCATCGCTTGTTGTCATGGGCTTCTCAAGTCAGATATATTATGTCATTGGTGTATTTACTGCCGGTGGAATCGGCATAGGGGCCGCGCTTCCCTGCTTGGATGCGCTGATTACCGAAGGGATCGAGGAGGAGCAGAGAGGAACGATCACGGCATTGTTCAGCAGCATGCGGTTTATCGGGGTATCGTTAGGTCCACCCGTCATCTCGATTCTGCTCAATACATCGCATTTTATTCTTTTTATGACGCTTGCCGCTGTGGGCGCCGCAGGTATTCTGCTTACCTTGTTTGCCATCAGGCCCTCAGAGGATAATAGCGGTACGAATGGAAATAGCAAAAATTCCAAAAATGTACATTACCGTTTAGGCGGAAAAAGCATGGTCAGAGTGAAAAGAAAAGTCTAACTAAAAAAACCGCCTGCATTAGTTTATAAATGCAGGCGGTTTCGTCGTATTATCCTTCTTGTACAGCTGCGCGCTGTTTGGCCAGACGCGCGTAAATGACGTAGATGACCAGCATCAGCGCTATAAATAGTGAGGAGTACCGATACATATCCGCATAGCTGGTAACAGAGGCGATGATGCCAAGCAGGAGCGCTCCGATGGCAATTCCGAAATCCAGTGTATTCAAAAACATGCCATTGGCCAAGCCGCGCTGAGAAGGGTGTACCACTTGAATCATCCACGTCTGGAAGGTCGGCTGAAGCGAGCCATAACCTAACCCAAACAAAAAAGCGGCGAAGAATAGACTGAGCGTAGAGCTAGTAAATGATAATATAACGAGTCCAACAATAATGAGTATAGAGCCAGGAATAATGAGAGCACCATGTCCTTTTGAATCATAAATACGGCCTGCAATCGGTCGAATCAACAAGATTGCTATGGCGTTAAATAAAAAGAAGAGTGCCGGATTAGCTATCCCTTGCTCTGCACCGAAGATCGCAATGAAGCCGACCAAGCCTCCATAGGATACGGCCATGAGTCCGTTAAGTATAGATGGAATGACAAGTGCAGAGTTGAAGCCTTTTTTCTCAGGTACTGCGAATGGATTGCTCACCGGCTGCGGCTTCTGAACTTTTTTGGAGGTAAGCATATAACTAAGCGGGACAATGACAACAATAATGATTGCAGTGGACCAGGTAAGCACTCCAAAACCGTAAGAGTTAAGCAGTGACAAGCCGACAATGGGCCCTATGGACATCGCGAGACTCGTAGACAGACCGAAGTAACCCATTCCCTCTCCCATCCGTTTTACAGGAATAATATCTGAGGCCATCGTAGGGAAGGCGGTACTGGTCATGCCGAAGCCAACGCCGAATACCATGCGCAATACGAGCAGAGTACCCATGATCGCAGCAAAGTGATAGCCTAGAGTAGCCAGCAGGGCAACGAGAATACCAAAGTAGATCATGAGGTTGCGTTTCCCTTTTTCTAACTGCTTGGCAGCGAAGAGTCTCGCAATAATGGCGCTAAGGGCAAATAGGGTAGTAAACAAGCTGACTTGGAATGAATTGGCACTGTATTCCCCCTGCACATAGGCTGGCAGGGTAGAAACAATCATATGTAGCTGTAGAAACAGCAGAAAATTACACAGGGTTAAAATAACGAATTCCTTCGTCCACAATTTCGTTTGTTCATGCTGCATTTGTTTTGTTAAACTCCTTCTGTGTGTGAGATGCTGCGTTATAGCTAGTATTACTTCGTTTGAGATTCCTTCTCTAGAAGCGTATCAAGATACGATCCCATCTCGGATAGAACCTTCCAGAAAACATCCATATCTTCCTCAGGGATAATCTGAGCAATTTCTTCATTAAATTTGTTCTCTAATGGCACTAACGTGCCGGAGAGATCTCTGCCTAGTTCTGTGAGAAACAGCTCGAAGGCACGGCGGTCCTTTTGGCTTGGCTTGCGGATAATCAGATTCTTCTTCTCCAGCATATCCAGTATTCTTGTGGTAGTGGGCTGATCTTTATAGGCTTTTACGGCAATTTCGCGTTGATTGAGGCCTTCGTTCATATAAATTTGCAGCAGCACAGACCACTGCTCTGTTGTGATGTCATAGGCTTTGAGACGGTGGGTCATTACACTAACTGCACGTCTATGAATAACACCGAGCATGAAGCCGATGGAGCGATCAGACAGGGATGTGTTCAATGGAACAGAACTCCTTTCAATGTAAACCGTTTTAGTCATTTTACTTGTCATGCTAATATTATTAAATGTGATAATATCTGTCAATGGGTAATTTGATCTTCTAACTATAACGAATCCTTTATATGTCAGCATGACAAAGAAATGATATATTTAAGAAGGTGATTATGAAGGAATCAGAGGAGGTGCGCTGATGGAATTATCGAGCAGACAACAGGAAATTATTGATCTGGTCGCACGTTACGCTCCGATTACAGGTGACCATATTGCAGAGCAGCTCGGTTTAAGTCGTCCTACCATCAGGTCCGACTTGTCTATACTCGTGATGCTGGGGTTGCTCGATGCGAAGCCTAAGGTTGGATATACTATTGGAACGGCAGTGAGTGAGCTCAGTCAGATGAATGAACAGGTATCCAGACTGACCATTAACGATGTACTGACACCGCCGATCCTGATTCAGGAGCATCGATCTGCATATGACGCAGTTGCCCTGTTATTTCAGGAGAATACAGGAACTTTGTTTGTAGAGAATGAAAACCTTGATTTTGTAGGCATTGTATCTCGAAAGGATCTGCTCAAAGTAACACTCGGGCACGCAGATTTAAAATCCATTCCGGTCAGCCTTACGATGACGAGACGAGCGCAAACCGTTGCACTAACACCGAGTGATCCGGCTTTTCTCGCTGCCCAGATGCTGATCCGCTATCAGGTCAATTGTCTCCCCGTCATACGAGGTGAAGGAGAGTCGAGAGAAGCAGGGGAACATGAAGTCATAGGGAGAGTTTCTAAGACGACTTTGCTTCAGTTATTCATTGAGCTGACAGGAGTCTAGCCTATAGAGGTAACACATATTTAATCTTCAGGGGGAATCTATTTTTTTGTGTACATAAAGGGGGCAGATAAGTGCACTGGATAGCTATGATCACGATGCTGATCGATCATATAGGAGCTGTGTTTTTTCCAGAACACAGCATTCTGCGTATTATAGGAAGGATTGCTTTTCCCGTATATGCATTTTCCATATTTCTTGGTTACAAACATACACGTAATGTGAAGCGCTATACCATCCGGTTGTTTATCATTGCAGTTGTATCACAGATTCCGTTTATGGCTGCATTCAACCAATCCACATTAAATGTCGTGTGGACCTTACTGGCTTCGCTTCTTGTATTACAAGCGCTGGATAAAGTGAAGAATGAAATTGCAGCCGTCTTCATTGTTATTGCTGCTGGATTCCTTATGGAAATATCGACGATGGATTACGGAATCTATGGTTTGTTACTCGTGCTGATCTATAGGTACACGGAAGGCTTCGTGATGGTGTTCGCACATCTGTTCTTGAATATTATAGATATGGTGCAGTCCCAAATTCAGATATGGAGCACGATATCTACCTTATTTATCGCCTTCGCCATTTACAGGGGGGCTTCATTCAGATCTTCCGTTCCAAGATGGTTATGGACAAGCTTCTATCCTCTGCATCTCGCCATTATAGGAATTGTCCGAATTTATATAAGATAAAGACGATAATCGGGTAAGCAGATGGAACAAACCGAGTTATTCCTGTATAATAATTCAAAATGTCAAATCTCAAAACTTATAGAAACGGAAACGTAAGAACATATATTCCATACGTGACATGAATCGGTTACAATAGTATATAAATGCGAACAAGATTGGGAGTTGAACTCAAGGTGGATTTAAAACGTTTAGCTGCAGAGAGAGCAGTAGAGTATGTTAAAGACGGAATGAAGGTTGGACTAGGCACAGGCTCAACGGCTTATTGGGCAATTCAACGCCTTGGTGAGCGGGTAAAGAATGAAGGGCTGCAAATTGAAACGGTAGCTACTTCCCAAGCATCAGAGGATCAGGCAAGAGAGCTTGGAATTCCGCTCGTCCCGTTCTCCGAAATCGGAAGGCTGGATATTACTATTGATGGAGCAGATGAAGTTGATGGTCGTCTTAACCTGATCAAAGGCGGCGGAGGTGCGCTATTGCGTGAGAAGATTGTTGCAATGAACAGCAGGCGTCTCGTGATTGTCGTTGACGAGAGCAAAGTAGTACATACACTCGGGAAATTCCCACTGCCTGTAGAGATCGTTCCATTTGCTTGTGAATGGACTTACCATGCACTGGATCAAATGGGCTGCCATCCTGCATGGCGAATGAACGGTTCGGAGAAATACAAGACAGACAACGGAAATTACATTGCCGATTGCAAGCTGGGCCGCATCTCTGATGCAGAGGCATTGAATCAGAAGCTTAACATGATTCCTGGTGTCGTTGACAACGGTTTATTTGTAGATATGGCAGATACAATCGTTGTTGCACATGCAGATGGAACGATAGAAATTAAACGCAAGTGAATCCATCTCCTATGAAATAGATTTATATAGAGGAAGGAAGTCCATAGGCAGGGGGGTGATAACTTCATTTCAGCAATGGGGTTAATCAAACTTCATGTGGATTATAGTTACTGGAGGCAAGGTTATGTCTAATATTAGCGATGACAAAGATTTGTCGCTTCAGCTGTTTGTGGTGCTTGCAAGAGCATACAACTCAGTCACTGCAAGATCCAACCGTGATATTCAAAGTCATGGCTTGAATACGACAGAATTTGGTGTTCTTGATCTCTTATATCATAAAGGCCCCCAGCCGCTTCAAAAAATTGGGGAGAAGGTCTTAATGTCCAGCGGCAACATTACTTATGTGGTGGACAAGCTTCAGAATAAGAAGCTGCTTGTACGCAGAGCCTCTATGGAGGATCGAAGAGTGATTTATGCGGAGTTAACCGAGGAGGGAACTGCGTTCTTCGAGCAGATATTCCCTCAACATCACGAAGTCATTATCAGTGCGGAGCAAGGACTCTCGGAGGATGAAAAAAGAGAAGCCATTCGTCTTCTCAAGAAGCTCGGTTTATCAGCAAGCGGTAAGCTGTCAGAAGTGAACGAAAGTATATAATAGGATGGACCCTGTTCATAGGGTCTGTCCTTTTTGCTATTTATTGCGATGCTTGCATGTGTAATCATCTTATGGGACAATCGAGTAATCATGAGGTGCATGAATTTTAGGAGTAAAAGGAGTGCATTCATTTGTACATTGTTCAATCGATTGTCGAGGTTCCAGTTGATAAAGTAGAGGAGGTCATCGGTCTCTATCAAAACCGAAGCCGCTCCGTGGACAAGGCATCTGGATTTATCTCATTTCAGCTGCTGCAGAACGAAAACAAGCCGGGAGAGCTTACCGTTCACATGACTTGGGAGGATAAGAAGGATTATCTTGCTTGGGTGACGAGCTCCGACTTCAAACGCATTCATGACTTGGAGCGGAAATATCCGGACCAAGAGCTGGCTAACATCAAGCCAACTGTAAGAAGATATTCGGTACGGGCAGAATAGTAATCATTTGAATCATAGAATAATGCAGATAGAATAATCTATTTTGTTTAGAAGCACGGAAGGAGCTGCATGGGTTGTGAATTCAATGCAATATGCAGCTGGTGAGGCGTTATTAAAGGATGCTGATAAGCTGGCTGAGCGAATAACCGATAGACAGTATGAGCTTCAGCCTGAGCTAGACCAAAAGTTTGGACAATCTGGACGGATCAGAACGAAGCAGGATTCATTATACAGCTTGAATTTCTTGGCTGAGAGTGTGATGATGAGAAGCCCTGTTCTGTTTACGAATTACGTGTCCTGGCTCAAAACATTGCTTAAAGGTTATCGAGTTACGGATGAAGACATCAGAATTAATCTCTTGTTAATTAAGGAAATGATTGAAGAATATTTTGAATATCCAGACAAGGAGCTTGTTCTAGAATACTTGGAGCTTGGGATGATAGAGGTGGAATTAGCAGAGCCTTCTCCGAAGTTTGTAAGGGAGGAGCTTCCTTATTACACCGAAGCCAAGCTCTACCTGGATCAGCTGTTGTCCGGTAATCGACTCGCTGCTGCCGCGATTGTTGAAGATATGGCTGAGGATCATACACCTATTAAAGATATATACACTTATATATTCCAAATGACACAGTATGAGATCGGAAGGCTATGGCAAATAGGTGAGATTACAGTTGCACAAGAACATTTTTGTACAGCCGCTACACAGGCAAACATTTCAAGGCTATATCCGTATTGGCTCACAAACTCTGCAAAAGGACATCGTATCGTATCGGCTTGTGTTGGCAATGAGCAGCATGAGATTGGTCTTCGAATGCTAACCGATCAATTTGAAATGGAGGGATGGGATACTTATTATTTGGGAGCAAATGTACCCAATCCCAGTCTCATCGATTCACTCGTCAAATATAAAGCGGATGTTTTGGCATTATCTGCAACCATGACCTATCATGTGCATCTTGTCCGAGAGCTGATTGTACAGGTTCGAAATCATCCGAGTACCGCAAGAGTAAAAATATTGGTCGGAGGCATGCCCTTTAATACAGTTTCAATGCTGTGGAAGGAAGTAGGAGCAGACGGATATGCAGAAGATGCGAAAGGAGCCATCGCTCTAGCTAACAGGCTTATATCTGCCAAGTAATACAAGAACCCTTCGTGTCAAGATGAACGTATAAAGGAGGGATATTATGAATTCTGATCACGATTTAGAGATGACTAGACTGCGGCACCTCATTGAGGATCTGAATAAAGAAATCATCCGCAGCAAGGAACAGGAACAGCGGTTGCTCCAAGAATTTTCGAGCATGAATAACGAGCTGGTAACACTTCAGCGTGAGCTGACAAAGAACAATATGAAATTAGCAGAGGCAAGAGAGGATGCCGTTCTTGCAAATGAAGCAAAGACGGAATTTCTTGCACTTTTGAGTCACGAGTTTAGAACCCCGCTAAATGGAATTTTAGGCATGGCTGAAGTGCTTTCCTTATCCGAGCTATCGGAGGAGCAGAGACAGTCTGTGTCGGTCATTCAGGAATCTTCTCATATACTACTCCATCTTATCAATGACTTGCTGGATCTATCCAAATTAGAGGCTGGCGAAATGAAGCTTAACCCTTCTTCAATGGATCTAAGAGCCATCGTTAAGCATGTAACTCTTCTATTATCCCAAAAAGCATTAGACAAAGGTAATCGGATTGTTGCCGATATTGACAGCTCTATATTCGAACGGTTTGCAGGTGATACAGCACGGATGACTCAAGTGCTTACGAACCTAATGGGCAATGCGAACAAATTCACCAAAAATGGTTTGATTCGAATCCGCATCATCGTCTTGTCTCAAACGGAACAAGAGCAGAGATTACGTATCGAGGTAACGGATAATGGTATAGGCATATCCCAAGCGGAGCAGGACAAGCTGTTTAAGCCTTACTCACAAACAAGAGAAGGGCAGAAGTCAGAGCATGGCGGAACAGGACTTGGGCTGTCCATTTGCAAATCCTTTGTTGAGCTTATGGGCGGTAAGATTGGTGTAATCAGTGAACAGGATGCAGGCTCAACATTTTGGATTGAAGTCAGCTTCCCATCAGAGAAGGTAACAGGAGAGGCAAGCGAGGCTGCGACATATAGTATGCGGCGTACGAATTCGCTGCATAGAGCAGAACAATCTAAAATACAACATCCGATTCTTCTGGCAGAGGATAATGGAATCAACCGCAAAGTCGTGCTCGTGCAGCTAAAAAAGCTGGGCATTACCAATGTGGAGACGGTAGAGAACGGAGAAGCAGCCGTATCAGCATATTTAAGTAAGCCGTACTCGCTTATTTTGATGGATAACCTCATGCCGAAGCTCGGCGGGATTGAGGCAACGGAGAAAATACGCCAAATCGAGCGTGATGAGATGAAGCGTCATACGCCGATTATCGCTCTTACAGGCAATGTGTTTCCTGGCGAGAGAGACAAGTGCTTACAGGCAGGTATGGACGATTACATCGCTAAACCGATCTCTCTGGATGCGCTGAAGGAGATTATACAGCGATGGATTACAGGCAGGGATGATCAAATTTTAAATCAAGAAACGATGGCTGAGCTAATGGACCTCGGGGATGATCAGGATAGTGAGCTGTTATCAACACTTCTCGAAATGTATCAAAATGATACACCTGACAAAATTAATCGGCTGATTCAATATGTAAAGGACAGAAATTACAGCCGTACAATTGAAGTTTCACATGATTTGAAATCCGGCAGTTTAAGTCTGGGTATCCATTATTTGTCTACCTTGTTTGCAGCAATAGAGGAGGCAGCTAAGTCAGGCTGCCTGGATTCAATAGATGGCTTGCTTGAGGGGCTGATGCCTGCTTATCTGGAAGCGTGCACAGCAATGGAGAAGCACTTGTGATCGACTCTTCATGATTGTTATCAAATGGTGAGGTATTCTTTAGTGGAATACCTCATTTTTGTGTGACGATAATTAACATAAAAATATTCATTATGTAATAAAAAGATATTAATGGTGACATATGTAAACACTATGTGTTACTATATCTAACAAAATAAAGTTGAACATTGTGCTCTTGCTGTAAGCGAATGGGATATTGTCTAACTTGAGGAAGAGGTGCTCATGCGATGGAGTATTTTATTCAGCAATTCATTAATGGAATATCTGTTGGAAGTATCTATGCTCTCATTGCACTCGGCTACACAATGGTATACGGCATCATTAAGCTCATCAACTTTGCACACGGTGATATTTTTATGGTCGGCTCATTTATCGGTTTGTACAGTGCCCGATTATTTGCGGCAGCAGGCCTTCCTCCTGTCATTATTCTGCTTCTTTCTCTTGTATTCTCCATGGGGATCAGTGCTCTGCTCGGCATGCTGATTGAGAGACTCGCATACAAGCCTCTTCGAAATGCTTCTCGTATAGCCGTTCTGATCACTGCGATTGGTGTATCGTTCCTTCTAGAAAATAGCGGCATTCTCGTCCTTGGCCCTCAAGCTCAAGGTTTCCCCGAAATTCTTCCTAAACATCAATTCACACTATTCGGTGACGTCCAAGTGGATACGAATCAAATCATGATCTTTGTTATCACCATTATTCTAATGATACTTCTTCAGTATATTGTGCATCAAACCAAGATTGGCAAAGCCATGCGAGCAGTATCCTATGATCTGGAAGCTGCTAGGCTTATGGGCATTCATGTGGATCGGACCATATCAGCAACATTTGCAATAGGTTCCGCGCTTGCGGCAGCAGGTGGTGTCGTCTTCGGTATGACCTACAATGCCGTTGATCCGTTAATGGGAGTTATTCCGGGCTTGAAAGCCTTTGTAGCAGCAGTTCTTGGAGGTATTGGGAGCATTCCTGGTGCCCTCGTTGGAGGCTTACTGCTTGGAACAATTGAGACCAACGTTTCATCTATCGGTTTTTCTTCTTGGAGAGACGGGGTTGCTTTTGCTGTGCTGATCCTTATTCTTATTTTCAAACCATCCGGACTGTTCGGCAAGAACACCCGCGAGAAAGTGTAGGTGGGATTCATGCTTACCATAAAAAGACGCTCGTTCTGGTTAGGAATTGTTCTCTCACTCGTCATTTACGGTGTAATTCAAGTCTTATTATCGTCTCGGGTGTTGAATGACGTAGCAGAATCCACACTCATATTGATTGGTATCAACATCATCCTAGGTGTGTCATTAAATCTAATCAATGGAATTACAGGCCAATTCTCAATTGGGCATGCCGGATTTATGGCGGTTGGCGCTTATATGTCGGCGATTATGACGCTTGATTTTGACATGCCGTTTCTTATTGCCATGCTGCTGGGAGGTTGTTTGGCCGCTATATTTGGCTTATTGATTGGGATACCGACTCTTCGCTTGAAGGGGGATTACTTAGCGATTGCTACACTTGGGTTCGGAGAGATCATTCGGATTATTTTGCTTAACACGGAATATGTAGGAGGCGCTTCAGGTCTCAGTGGAATTCCAAGTGAAACGACTTGGACATGGGTATTTGCGGCCATGCTTGCTGCCACCATTCTTATCAACAATTTTATAAGATCGAGTCATGGTAGAGCCTGTATAGCGATCCGTGAGAACGAAATTGCCGCAGAAGCGATGGGTATCAACACAACACTCTATAAAATCATGGCTTTTGTGATCGGTGCCTTCTTTGCAGGAATTGCCGGGTCGTTGTCAGCTCATATGTTTTACGTAATTAACCCGAGCAGCTTTAACTTTCTTAAATCATTTGAAATTCTCGTCATGGTCGTGCTGGGAGGGCTTGGCAGTACATCGGGAGCGATTATTGGTGCGATTGTGCTGACTTTATTATTTACTCTACTTCAGGATTATCCGGAGATTCGGATGGTCATATATTCTTCCTTGCTTATTCTGATGATGATTTTTCGGCCGAAGGGCCTGCTTGGAACAAGGGAGTTTTCATTTGATTTTTTAAACAAAAGAGGAGGGAAGGCAGAGAATGAGCACACCGGCACCCATTCTTCTTGAAGTGAATCATGTAAGTAGAACCTTTGGCGGTCTGCAGGCTTTGAACAATGTATCTATGTACATGGCTGAAGGAGAGTTGGTTGGACTTATTGGCCCTAATGGAGCAGGAAAAACTACGTTGTTTAATCTGCTGACCGGTGTCTATGAGCCTTCTGCCGGGAAGATTCATCTGGCAGGTGAGAAATTGAATGGGCTAAAGCCTTATCAGATCAATCAGAAGGGAGCGGCTCGGACTTTTCAAAATATCCGCTTGTTCGGTCAAATGAGTGTTGTGGATAACATTAAGATGGCATTCCATCAACATGCCAGGCATTCTGCTGTGTCCTCGATGTTCAGACTGCCCATGCACTTCAAGGGCGAGAAGGAGATCAATAAAAAAGCAAACGAAATCCTTGAAATCTTCAATCTCAAGGATCGTGAACATGAACTTGCTGGAAATTTGAGCTATGGGAAACAGCGGCGTTTGGAAATTGCAAGAGCGCTCGCGACAGGTCCAAAGGTGCTGCTGCTGGATGAACCCGCGGCGGGGATGAATCCTCAGGAAACAGCGGAGCTCATGACACTGATTAAGTGGATTAAGGACAACTATAAACTGAGTATTCTTCTGATTGAGCATGACATGTCACTTGTCATGAATGTATGTGATCGAATCTACGTACTCGACCGGGGAGAGCGAATAGCAGAAGGTACACCGGAAGTCATACGTACCTCTGCACAAGTCATTGAAGCTTATCTGGGTCAGGACGCTGAGGAGGAAGGCCATGCTTAACATTGAGGGTTTGAATGTATATTATGGAGCCATTCATGCTCTAAAAGATATACATCTTCATGTCAGCGAAGGAGAGATTGTGACCCTGATTGGCGCGAATGGTGCCGGGAAGTCGACCTTGCTCAGGACCTTGTCTGGACTGATCAAGCCAAGAACGGGAATCATTCATTTTCAGGGGATGGCTGTTCAAGGACAATCTCCCCGAAACATTACAATGAAAGGCCTGATTCATTGCCCAGAGGGAAGAAGAATTTTTGCGAATATGTCGGTTGAGGAGAACCTTGAGCTAGGCGGATTTCTGCAGCGGGATCAGAAAGAGCTGCGATCTGATATCGAGAATGTATACTCTACCTTCCCCATACTTGCTGAACGCAAGAAGCAGATGGCGGGCACTTTGTCCGGAGGCGAACAGCAAATGCTGGCTATTGGACGGTCACTTATGGCAAGACCGAAGCTGTTGCTGCTGGATGAGCCATCAATGGGACTTGCTCCACTTCTTGTAAAAGAAATATTCAAGGTGATCCAGACGATTAACGCAGCGGGAACGACCGTAATGCTGGTAGAGCAAAATGCTCACCAAGCCCTCAAGATTGCGGACCGTGCTTACGTATTGGAGACCGGGAAGGTCGTCATAGAAGGAGAAGCGTCGGAGCTCGCTGATTCCGATGAGATCAAGCTTGCTTATCTGGGAGGTCATATCTGAGAGAAGGGAACCTATAAGCCAGGATGCCTCTTCTACCAGTTGGCAAATAGATAGGAAAATAAACGATACGGGGGAGTGTATTGTCGATGCGGAAACCGTGGTTTAATCTACTCAGTACAGTATTGATTTCAGCAGTATTCTTAAGCGGATGCAGCGGCGGAGAATCAGGTAGCCGTGCTGAGAGTGAGAATGAGAATGAGGGCACAATCAAGATTGGTACCAACTACGAGATGACCGGAGGACAATCCACCTTTGGCAATTCATCTGTCAAAGGAATTCGCTTAGCTGTCGAAGAGATCAATGCAGCTGGCGGAGTGCTCGGCAAGCAGCTTGAGCTAGTGGAGGCTGATAATGCATCTAAGCCTGAGGAATCAACACGAGCTGCCCAGAAGCTGATTACCAGTGATAAGGTTGTTGCGTTACTAGGCCCATCAACCTCCACTAACACTCTCGGTGCTGTGCCGATCGCTATGGAAAAGCAAATTCCGATGATAACAAGCTCGGCAACGAACTCCAAGATTACAGTCGATGAACGAACTGGGAAAGTCAACGATTGGATCTTCCGTACTTGTTTTATTGATCCATTCCAAGGTCAGGTGATGGCTTCATTTGCTAAGGATGAATTAAATGCAGCCACCGCAGTTATTTATACCGATACGACGAGTGATTACTCCAAGGGTCTACAGGCCTCCTTTAAAGAAACCTTTACGGCAGCTGGCGGAGAAATTGTAGCTGAAGAATCGTATGCTCAGAAAGATTCAGACTTTAAAGCTGTGCTCACTCGGATCAAGGATAAGAACCCGGATGTAATTTACCTGCCTGGCTACTACGAAGAGGTTGGTAAGATTGTGAAGCAAGCGAGGGAAATTGGCATTACGGTTCCTTTCCTAGGCGGAGATGGATGGGATTCACCTGAGCTTGTGAAAATTGCAGGTGAAGACCCGCTGAACAATACGTATATCTCCAATCACTATTCATCAGAAGATACCGCGCCAGAAGTTAAATCCTTTGTGGATGCTTACAAAAAAGCAAATGGTGACGAAGCGCCCGATGGCTTTGCTGCGCTCGGCTATGATACAGTGAAGCTGCTTGCCGATGCCCTTACCCGTGCCGGCTCCACGGAGCCGGAGAAGGTGAGGGACGCACTTGCATCAACGACAGATCTGCAGCTGGCTACCGGAACCGTAACGCTTAATGAATTTCATGATCCCGTTAAATCAGCAGCGGTGCTTGAATATGTGGATGGTAAACAAACCTTTGTAACCAAAGTGAATCCGTAAACAGGAACACGCTGAACAGCCGGACGCCTATATGGCAGTCCGGCTGTTTATTTTGTTATACTTCATATTTAGGCGTTGGCATTGTATAAAATGGAAAGTCGTTATAGAGTGAATATGACAGAAAGATAGATCGTTTGGATAAGGAGAGAGTTTGGAATGTGGTGGATTGTTATTGTTGCTCTAGTTGTCATTGCTATCATGGCAGTTATCGTATCACACTTTTATAAAATGGCTGTTAAACGTGCGCCAAAAGCTTTCCTGGCGGGAAATGCAGATCAGGCAGCCGGTGATCAAGTTGTTTCTTCCGGGCCTGATTATGCCTGGATCCGTTCGCAGAAAAGAGAGGAGCTTGAGCTGACCTCCTTCGACGGGCTGAAGCTTAGGGCCACATGGATTGAAGCAGAAACCAACACAAACACAACGGTTATATTGGCTCACGGCTATACGGGAAGAGGCTATGACATGTCTGCCTTTGCCAAATTCTATGTAGAAGAACTCGGCTATAATGTGCTGATGCCGGATGATCGTGGACATGGGGCGAGTGAGGGTAACTATATCAGCTTTGGATGGCATGACCGACTGGACTATATCGACTGGATGCAGACCGTTATAATGCGGACAGGTGCGGACAGTGAAGTTATATTGCACGGCATATCCATGGGTGCGGCAACCGTTCTGATGGCGAGCGGAGAGAAGCTGCCTCCACAAATAAAGGCGATCATTGCGGATTGTGGATATACCTCCGTCCATGCAGAGTTAACTTATCAATTGAAGCAAATGTTTAAGCTGCCTCCTTTTCCATTTATCCCGCTGACAAGCCTATACACCAAGCTGAAATCAGGCTATGGCTTTAAAGAGGCATCTGCTCTGGAGCAAGTAAAAAAAACGCAGCTGCCTGTTCTATATATTCATGGGGAAGAGGATGATTTCGTGCCTACCACCATGGTATATGAGCTCTATGAACACAGTGGTGGAGACAAATATTTGTTCACCGTTCCCCATGCTGCACATGGAACCGCATTTGTTATTGACCCGGATGGTTACAAGCAGGCCGTACGGGATTTCCTGGCCAAGTATTTGGAGAAAAAAGAAGAGGCTGTCTAAAGGGAGGGGGTTATTATGAATCAAAAGCGTAGTTGTGCGGGATGCGGGGAACCACTTGACGAACATGCCTTTAAATGTAAGAACTGCGGTGAGCTGGCCGTAAAGAAACAGAAGTCGCTGGACATCAACGAGCTGCCAGGTGACGAGCTATTCTATGTGGATAGATATTCGGCTGTTCTGCTGGTCATACTGACGATTGTATTATCGCCCATTGCTATCTTAGTGGGGACATTTCTCTTGTTCCACGACGATGAATATCGCCGGGACGTAGGTCAGATGATGGTAACCGGAGGTCTGATCGTTACTGTGGTTTGGGCTATCGTTTATTTTGGCTGGCTATAAAGGGACATTCTTTCGTATGGTAGATATTTTTCCATGCTGAATTAGAAGTTTGTAAATGGGTTAAAGAGTAAATACATCCTACAACGAACGATAACGGAGGTGTCTACTCGATGGATAGACAATTTGAAGAAGCTCGTAAAATGGAAGAGAATTACCATAAACAATTTTATCAAGAGCATGATATTTATGAAGAGGGAACTTGGATGGCCGGTCCAATGCCGGTTGTCATGGATAGTCTTGCGCGGTTAATGCGTTTGAAGCAGAACTTGACCATACTGGATCTCGGAGCTGGTGCGGGGAGAAATACGATCGCCATGGCGGAAAAACTAAAAGGAACAAGCAGTGAGCTGATTGCTGTTGATCTGCTGGAGGAGGCTGTTCAAAGCCTAGTTGAACATGCTAAAGATTATAAGGTAGATCATATGATATCAGCTGAGCAAGCAGATATTGAACATTATGAGATGAGAAAGAATCGATATGATTACATCGCCGCGTGTTCCTGTCTTGAACACTTGTCTTCTGAGGAGGCACTAAGCAAAGTAATTCGGAGAATGAAGGAGGGCACGAAGCTCGGAGGAATCAATCTGATCACGATGAGCACGAATGTAGAGGAAGTGACAATTCAGGATCATAGGCCTAGAGAGCCCTTGATTGAGCTTAATCTGCCTACCTTGCATGCTGAAGAAATACTTGCAGATCAATACAAAGACTGGGAAATATTATTCACAGAGCGAGTTACACAAGCTATTCCTGAACAAAAATATGATGAGCCCACTGAATTCCGCTGTCAGCTGATCCGTTTTGCAGCCCAGAAGCGGTCAGAATAAAGTATGCAGCAGGTCGTTATCAGCAGACGATCTGCTGCTTTTTAGTTACGCTAATTAATCTATTTATACAGCCAGCCTCATCAAAAGATCACTTGAGTTGAACCTATTCTAATATGTAAAAAAAGTGCAAACTATTCATTGAATGCCTATGAACATATGGACTATAATTTATATAGCAAGGAGGGAATTATGAATTTAAGCTATGAAGAGCAGCTGTATCAGATCATGAAGGATGTTCAGGTGATGGATGATCTAAAGCGTGTTCGTGAATTAAGGCTTCCTCAGGGCTGCATCGCTGCAGGATATGTCCGCAACCGTGTTTGGGATGTACTCCATGAATACAAACAATATACACCCCTTCATGATATTGACGTCATCTATTACGACCCTGACCAGACGGATGATTGGGTAGACAAGCAGTATGAGAAGCAGCTTGAATCCGGCCAGATCAGGCGCAACTGGCAGGTGAAGAATCAGGCCCGTATGCATGAATACAACAATCGGACGACTCCATACCAATCGGTAGAGGATGCAATGAGGTACTGGCCCGAAACCGCAACCGCCGTGGCCATCAGACTGAATGATCAGGATGAAATGGAGATTGTCAGCCCATTTGGTCTTCAAGATCTGTTTGAAATGAATGTCAGGCAAAGTCCCTATTTCCTTCATACCGGGCTGTTTAAGCAGCGAGTGTTTGAGAAGGAGTGGCTGGATCACTGGCCTTTGTTAATTTTGCACGGCTGAATTGATGCATTATAGCGAACCCACCTATAAGAAAACAAGAGAGAGACAGCAATAATAAAAAAGGGGAAAAGTGGGGAATTATTATGCCTTGGCCAATGGTTCATTTAACGATTGCCCATCTGGTAAAGCAAGGGCGGCCCTCACCGTCTTTTGTACTTGGCAGTATCGCACCCAACGCTTTTCGAGTTCGACAGGGCGCGAATGAACAGATGAAGTGGGCGAGTCATTCCTGTCCATCTGAAGGTGTGCTGCCCAGAGTAAGAGATATTCAGCTGTTCCATGCGGCTCATGCAGACCGAAGCTTGGGAGAAGAATACAATGAATATTTATTGGGATATGCGGCGCACTTGTATGCAGATGTGAGGTGGGCAGAAACGGTATACAAAGGGATAGAGAATTACGTACAGCGATTCATTGTTTACCGCTGGTACAGTCAGATTAGATCGTTTCAGAGCTTATACCAGCGCGATGTACTGCAGCTGGAATACATACTTATGGATATACATCCGGAAACCAAGGATTTACTGGAGGCGCTGGAGGTCGCTCCTGCGTTGTCAATGGGAGCCCTCGTTACCATGGAGGAAGTCGATGATTATAGGTTTGAGATATTAAGGAAGCTGGAAGAACCCGTCAAGCCCCGTACCCTTCGATTCATGGATGTGGAACGTGTGGAGCAGTTCATTCAGGATACGGCTGAGGAACTGAGCTGGCTGCTCCCCTCCTGGCAAGCGCAAAGCGAGAATGATCAGCTTACTTATAAGGAGATAATTCATGAACAATAGAGATAACATCGTGATCGGAATTGACGGAGGAGGAAGCTATACAAGAGTCACGGTTGCCGACTTTACAGGACAGATTCTGGCTCAGGTGCGCAAAGGCGGTACGAATCGCCTGCACAATATACAGGCGGAAGAGCATCTTCGCACCGGTATTCTTGATGCCTTAAGTGCAGCAGGAAGACAGCTGGAACATGTCGCTTCGATTACGGCCGCACTCGCTGGGATAGATCAGCCTGGAGACGAGAAGTGGGCAATGGAGGTTCTTCATGAGCTAGGAATCTCCACTCATGGTCAGGTGGTTAATGATACGCTGGCTGCCCATCGATCCATTTTTTTAGGACGTCCGGGAATTGTAGCGATTGGAGGAACAGGATCCCTTATTTTCGGTATAAATGAAGAAGGCAGAATGGTGCGAAATGATGACTTTGCCCATTACGCCCGTGTCGCAGCCCGATTCATAACCTATGAAACGGTGTATGCGATTATCTCCGGCTATTATGAAGAAGCTGACCTGCCTTTAGTCGGCCTAATGCTTCAGCACTTAGGATGCTCATCAACACAGGAGCTGGCTGAGCTGGCTCTCCGCGGATATGGAGTGGACAAACGCAGCCAGAACCGGATGCTCGGGGATATGGCACATCTCATTACAGAAGCCGCTGACACCGGTATCCCGCTGGCTGTCAACATATGCAACGAGGCAGCTAGACAAACAGCCGTCGGCATCCGGCTGATCGGTGCTACGTTCCGCGCATTTGAAATTCTTGTGTCATTCAGCGGAAGCTGCATTACTTCACCCTATATGAAGAAGGCCGTACTTGCACAATTGAAGAGCGGCAGCGGAATAAAAAATGAGACGGATCCTGAGTTCGTATACGTTGAACAGAGGCTCCCAAGTGATATTGGTGCTGTCATGATGGCCTATGAAGCAGTGGGCAGAATAACAACTGACTCTATGATGAATAGGCTTGGGCAGCCGTATAATATCAATAAACTTGAAATCTAACGCCAAAAGTCCTAAAGTACGTATAGTTAAGGATATTAGGACAGGGAGGATTTCATTTTGTTAGTTTCTATTAAAGATCGTATACATGATGCCATCGTAGAGGAGCTGATCGGATATTCGACACTCCCAGAAGAATCTCATATTCAAGCAGCACTTGCGATGTATAAAGATAATGATTCCGCGCAGCTGCTCGGACTAGAAGATGAAGGACAGCTCGTTGCACTCATCGGACTTGAGCAGGATGGGAGTAAAGTGATGATTAAGCATTTGGCTGTACTTCCCGAGAATCGGGAAAAAGGATATGGCCGCGGAATTATCTCAGAAATGATCAGCAGTCTTCAGCCTGAGACGGTTATGGCGGAAACCGACGAAGAAGCGGTTGATTTTTATCGCAATGTGGGCTTTGTCGTTTACAGCCTGGGAGAGAAGTATCCTGGGGTTGAACACTTCCGCTGTGTCTTTGAAACAGAGGAAGAGGAATAAGCCTATTCACAGACAAGGAAGCATTAGCAGTGTTTGAAGGATAACTCACAAGCGAGGAGCAGAGTATATTGTCAACAGCAGTGTACAGAATCATAGGTTTATTGCTTGGTCTAGCGGTTCCTTTTTTAGTTTTGTGGCTGAAGCTCATTATGTTCGTGCTCTTTCTTGCCGTTGTGTATGCTGAATTACGCAAGGTAAAATTTCCTCAGAGCGGCGTCTATTTTATCGGGGGCATGCTGGTCGGAAGTATTGCTGCTTATTTCATTTAAGCTTTATATTCATAAGAATTCATTTCATATTAAGAGAACACATGCTGAACGTTTCGGAGCCTTTATTCGATTCGTTCGTATGTGTTTTTTTGTGAGAAGGAAGCCTTCTCAAGGACAACTTGCCGTGCCAAAAGTCTGAATTCCTCCATAAGCTAGAATAGATCAGCAGCAAAATAAAAGGAGGGAAATCATATGGTGTACCGATATTTAGCCCTTGGAGATTCACTCACCGTTGGAATCGGTGCATTGTTTGGCAGCGGATTTGTACCTCTCTACCGAAAAAAACTAGAATATCATTTAGGCAGCATGGTGCTTGTCAGTAATAGAGGAGTGAATGGATTAACCTCACGAGGACTGTTGTCCATGGTAAAATATGATGAGCACTTGCGCTATTTAATTAAAGAGGCCGATGTGATTACGATTTCGATAGGCGGTAACGATCTGATTCGGGCAGCGCGTTCAGCTAGAGGGAATTTGCTATCCCCAGTGCTGATTGAAACGCTTGAGTCTTGTGAGAAGCATGTGTCAGAAATTATTTCTCAGATTCGACAGCTCAAGAAGAAATCACACCCCTACTTTATTCGTCTAATCGGACTATATAATCCTTTGCCGCGAAGTGAAGCAGCATATCAATTTGTGAGGCAGTATAATGAATTTTTGATAGGCTTTACGAGCAAGAATATTGCCACAGCTCCGTTATTACAAGCTTTTCAGGGGAGAGAGCGCGAGCTGCTGTTTATTGATCAAGTGCATCCAAGCAGCAAGGGCTACCGTGTCATTGATGATCAGCTTGCTAGACTGGGTTATGATCCTTTAGCATCGATAGGAAATATAAGTGTTCGAAGGAAGTAATAGGAGTAAAGGGGAGCACAGGTATTGCAGCTTGTGTTCCTCCCAACAGGAAGTGCCTGAACATAAGGAGAGAGTGATGTATGAGTATGGACAAGCCTAAACAGGATGATGAACTTCATATCCTTCAGGACATATGGAGCAGCTATTTCGCTGGACCCGATCATGAAGCAGCAGCAGAGCCAAGCATTACCCGACTTCGTGGTGGAATGAATAATTCATCCTATCGATTAGGAATCAGGAACCAAGAGTATGTGCTCAGGCTGTATGAATCACATCAGGATCAAGACAAGGTTCTGTATGAGCATGCGGTGCTTGATTCTCTATCACGAATAGAGAGAAGATTTGAAATTCCTGAATTAGTACATACACCGCAAGGGAACACAATTACTTATTGTAATGGTAAAATAGCGGCTCTATTTCGATATAAAGAAGGCCGGAATCCAGAGCTTACAGCACCTCAGCAGTATGAACAGCTCGGTCTACAGGCGGGTCAGCTCTCTGCTGCCTTATCGCGTGTAGAATTGACCCATACTCCCGTATACCCGCCTTATTATAGGCTTGATATTTCGTATCCGGAATGCCCGCCTGCATATCTGCTCTCTTTTCTCAATCAGCCTGATCCGGTCTTTCAGCATCAAGCTCATCAGATGAAGGAGATGGCAGAGTCAGTTGCTCAGCTATTTGAAGCCCTTCGTTTCATCGATCAGCTGCCGCATCAAATCGTTCACGGTGATCTTAATGCTTCTAATGTGCTGGAGAATGATCAAGGTCAAATTTATGCCATTCTGGATTTTGAGTTTGCGACGCTTGATGCGAGAGTCATGGAGCTGGCTGTTCCATTATCGGATATGCTGGGTCATGAGGAAGAGGAGATGTGGGAGAATTGTATTGCACTCATATCTGGCTTCACTTCGGTGATTGAGTTAGGAGAGGACGAGAGAGCGGTAATACCGCTGCTGATTCTGCTTCGCCGGCTTGATGTTGTAATGCACTTCATATCCAGGTGGAGAAAGGGCATAGACTCATATGCTGTAGTGGAGCGGCAATTGGAGGAACTGTATGCACGAATGAAATGGATGGACAAGAATAGAGATCAACTGGCAAGCATTTTGAATCCATCGAAATAGACAAGAAAAAAGCTGTATTCCACAATTCTGGAGTACAGCTGATTGTAATTGGTATAGAACATTTACTAGTGAAGTGCAATAAATTAGTTCATCATTTTGCGGAATAGGCTGCGCACCGCCCAGCGCCGTTCTTGGCGCTTCTTGTACTTCGGCAGAGATCGATAGACCTGAATTGACTGATTGAAGGCCTCCTTGGCTTCAGCCGGCTGTCCCAGTGCACGATAGACCAGGCCAAGGTAGTAATACGATTCGCTGGAAGAAGAAGAGATTTCCTGGAATTGTTCTACATAGCGAAGGGCCTTGCTGTGTTCTTTGTCTCTGTAAGCAGAGGCAAGCCGCAGATAAGGCTGCCCGTATTTTACTCTTGGGTTGATCTCAAGCGCTCTGAGAATATTTTGTTCTCCAGATTCAAGCTGTCCAAGGTGAAGTTCCGTCGTCCCTAGTGCATCCCAATATTCAGCCGAATGCTCATAGGCTCCTTCAATGGATCGCAGCAGTTCATTCCCCTCTTTAAACTTTTTGCGTTCAATGAGTAGTCTCGCAAGATCAAGCTTTGCCGTCACATCATTTGGGTTCATCGCGATTTGCTGGCGGTTTTTGGATATATTCCGCATTCGTTTATACGGCTTGGTCAGGCTTGGGAACACACCGACAAATCTGCGGTCTAGAAAGTAAATGATGAGCAGCAATACGATAATAGCAACGAAAGGATTGCCGAAAAGGTAAAGCAGAAGTCCAAAACCTAAGATTTTGCTCATAAATCTCCTCCGTATAATTTCTATCTAATCTACTGTTATGACGAACTGATGGCATTGCGAACCGCAAGGATGTAACGTGACTGATCCCGTGGATCAACCCCCCGTCTTTTACGAGTGGCAATGATGCCTTCGGGGCATGCCTGATATCCCGCGTAGCTCGTCGTCATGATTCCGCTGCCTTTCGTCTCTGAACGAAGCTGAACCGGATAATTCAGGGATGTGGCTACCGGAATAATCCCTTCTACGGTGCATCGTCCGTGTGCGATATAAGGTGCTTCAAATACGGCCCGCATATGAACAAGTTCACTAAGCACTTTACCGCCGTTCTCTTCCGGCACGGTAATTCGAAAATGCTGCATCGGCTCAAGCAACGTCGTTCTCACTTGATCTAATCCATCCATAATGCCCATGGGAGTTGCGACTACAAAATCGAGCGGATGCGTGTGCCACACATGATGCTCTCCATATGTCAGTACGACCTCAAGATCTGTTACTTCCCAGCCAGACAATCCTTGCTCCAGCGCTTCTGGCACACGGCGTGCCACTTCATTCTGATAGCGCTCCAATAGATGGTCATAACGAACCTCTGAGCGATAGACAAGACCACTGCCACGAGGAAGAGGCCGAATGGCAAACCGAAGTACAGCCCAGCAAGGCTTAGGCATGGTATAGGCGATGAAGCCTTCTCCTTCAGCTGCTGGCGTTTCTTTATAGATAACAGATGGTGGATCAAAAGTAACAGCAAGCCCGAATCTGCTCAGCAAAATGCTCTCCAGGATCTCGAGTTGAATGGATCCCATTACTTTCAGATGAAGCTCCCGTTCATCCTTGAGCCATGTCAGGCCAAGCAGCGGGTCCTCATCTGATAATTCCTGAAGGGCTGCGATGAGGGAAGGATACTGTGCAGTGTCCTTGCAGTGTACTTGAACGGTGAGCAGCGGGACGGCCATTCCTGGCAGTGGAGGAACGTATGACTCACTCCCGATGATGTCTCCGATCTGAGCTTCATGAAGGCCGTAAACCGCAGCAATGTCCCCTGCCTCAAATTGGCCGAGGTCAATCGCTTTTCTTCCTTCGAGTTTGCGGATTTGAGTTACTTTCTCCTCCAAGCCCCGGTTCATAATGGTGACGGTATCCCGAGTATGTAATTTCCCATGATAGAGTCGAATATAGACGGCTCTTCCCATTGATTTGTCCCGTTCTACTTTGAAGACGACACCCGAGAGAGGGCCATCCGCATTGCCAGCTGGTCCAGGCAGATAATCGATGATGGCTTCCATTAATTCTCGAATTCCAATTCCTTTTTGAGACGAGCCAAAACAGACAGGAAAAGCATTCCCATGCCTTACTTCGGCCGCGATTCGCTCCTGGAGCTCATCTGGTGGAATTTCCTCACCCTCAATGAATCGTTCCAGAAATTCCTCATCCTGATCAGCCAGCCATTCAGCAATGATGTTATGTTCCTCACGAGCGTCGATTCCATCTTCAGTGAAAATGGATACCGCCTCACGCAGCACCTCATGATCGAACTGAACCTGCTGAACAGGCAAGGCCGCTGGTGATAAGAGTGAAGTTATATTGTCCATGATATCCGTGAGAGAAATAGCTGGCCGATCCATTTTGTTCACATAAATGATAGTAGGAATATGTAGTTTGCGAAGTGCTTTCCAAATGGTTTCCGTCTGTGCTTGTACCCCGTCGGCAGCGGATATGATCAGGATGGCTCCATCCATAACCCGAAGACTGCGTTCCACCTCAGATATAAAGTCAATATGCCCAGGCGTATCTACTAAATTTACCGTACAATCCTTCCATACAAAAGAGGTCGCTGCAGCCTTGACAGATATTCCTCTTTGTTTCTCAATGTCCAGCGAATCGGTGAATGCTGTTCCTTCATTTACACTGCCCAGCGCACGGATAACTCCGCTTTGATACAGTATTTGCTCAGTCGTCGTCGTTTTACCTGCGTCGACATGCGCGAAAATACCAACATTACGATGATGTTTAGCCACGATCAAACCCCTCAGTATTTCAGCTCTAATGCAACAGCCATTTTTATAACATAATTATACCACAGCAGTTTGATGATGAGAGGCTATAATCCAGCAGACAACCTTATCCATGTGCTCAGAACTTGGCTTCAATAAACCCGGAGTGGTATGCTTAAGAGCAGGACATAGATGAAATATGAATTGATGAGCAGGATAAGGAGAATGTAACAGTGAGTATAGAACGAGTTGCCAAACAAATTGAATTTATTCGCGAGATTGATGAGCTTAAGCATGTGCTTCGCCAGTCGTATCTGATGAACGGCTCACGGCGGGAGAATGATGCGGAGCATACCTGGCATATCGCTGTCATGGCTCTACTCTTGAAAGAACATGCGATTGATGATCAACTGGATCTGAAGAGAGTAGTTCATATGCTGCTGATTCATGATCTGGTTGAGATCGATGCAGGAGATACCTTTGCGTATGATGTCAAAGGCTATGAGGATAAATGGGATAGAGAGGTAGCGGCGGCCAAGCGGATCTTTGGATTACTTCCGGACGAGCAAGCAAGCGAGTGGATGAATCTGTGGCTTGAATTTGAAGAAGGGCTGACGAATGAAGCCAAATATGCTGCGGCTATGGATCGTCTTCATCCGGTGCTGCATAACTTCTATACGGAAGGAAAAGCGTGGAGAGCACATCAGGTATCCGTCAGCGCAGTAAAAGCACGTGTCGCAGTCATAGCAGAAGCCTCTCCTGTACTTGCTGACTATGCAGCAAGCCTGCTTGAGCAGGCAGTAGAAAAAGGATACTTACTGCCTGAATAGGCTGCGTATATACAAATAGTTGATTGCGTGGGCAGTTCTGATAAAAAGTCCGGAGAAGTGGAATTTCACTTCCTCCGGGCTTTTTCTTTCCATAAACGGCTTCCTCTCGCAAAGGTACGAGTTGGTTGGATCGGCGTCGTAGCTACTTCCGTATACTTTTTCGATAGTTCGCCGGCGTCATCCCCGTATGTTTCTTAAACATGCGGTAAAAGTGAGGAAGACTGTCAAACCCGCAGCTCTCGGCAATAACGGCCATCGTCTGATCGCTATGCATCAGCTGTTCCTTGGACAGGATAATCCGTCTTGCACAGATGTAGTCTGTCGGCGTCATTCCCGTAAATTGCTTAAATACGCGGCTGAAATGAGCGGGCGACACCGAAGCCTCCTTAGCCAAATGGGCAAGCGAGACCTTGTCACGCAGCTTATGCTCTATAATGGATAAAGATTGAGTAAGCCATTCAGGGCCGGACATTATCGCTGGTGCTTGATCTGTGACGGAGCTGAGCCGGGTTAAGTAGATGAGCAGAAGCTGTAAGTGAAGGAGCGTGGAGTACGATCGCATGGACTTGCGGCTGTTCATTTCGTTATAGATGTGATCGATGATTTGACTTACATCGTCTAGCTCCAGCCTGCTGAATTGCCGCTTATAGATTTTGGATTGGCGGTGCCTCTCAAATAGCAGCAGAGTTGAGGCTGCTTCATTTCCCATACCGTGAAACAAGGCAGGGCTGATATAGAAGGCGGTGGAGGTTAGAAGATTATCCGGATCAGGAAAAATTCGATGAATGGTGTTACCTGGAATAATAATCAGATCACCTGGCCCCATATCGAGGCTCATATGATCGATAAATATTTTACCCCGTCCTTGATGAACACAGATCATTTCATGCCAATCATGGAGGTGGTCGGGAAGCTCGTGCTCGTAAGGCTTGGTCTCATGGTAGAGCATTCGGAAGGGCAGCTCGATATCCGCAGGTATACGAGTATCAACAGGTGCGTTCAGTGAGTTACGCATAGGGAATCGCCTCATTTTCCGTTAATATCAAATTTGAGTATATATTTATCAAAATCAGCAATTTTACTTCTTTATATTGATGATACAATGATCAGTATCAGGAAACAATATGTCATTGATTAGAGGAGAAGTGAACCATGGCGGTAAGCAATGATCTCCCTAGACTGGGACGGAAGCTGGAAGGTGTAACCGACAGCGCGAAGCTGGCTAAATTTCAAGAAATGCCGGTGAAGGTGCTTCAGATCGGCGAAGGAAATTTCTTGAGGGGATTTTTTGACTGGATGATTTATGAAAGCGCTATACAAGGGTTGTTTACAGGTAGTGTCGCCGTAACACAGCCAAGAAGATCGGGTCGTCACAAGCTGCTGAACATCAGAGAGCAGGATGGTTTATATACGCTGCTGACCCGAGGCATTGAGAACGGAGCAGTGGTAGAGCGGGAAGCCATTATTCCTGTGCTGTCACATATGATTGATCCTTATGAGGAATGGAATGAATTCCTGGCTGTGGCTGAAGGACCCGAGCTGGATATTGTTGTATCCAACACGACGGAAGCGGGACTCGTGTATGAGAAGTCGGAGTACCATGAGGGTACGCCAGTGAATTCATTTCCCGGGAAACTAACCGTGTTCCTGCATCATCGCTTTCAACATTTTCAAGGAGACACCGGAAAAGGATTAATTCATCTTCCGTGCGAGCTGGTTGAAGGCAACGGTGATTTATTGAAATCCTACGTTTTAATGCATAGTGAAGATTTTGGATATTCGGAGGAGTTTCGCGAATGGGTCAAGAGCAGCAATCAATTTCTGAACAATCTGGTTGACCGTATCGTAACAGGTGCACCCTCTAAGTCCGAAATCAGGGATATTGAAGAGCGGTTAGGGTATAAGGATTCACTGATTAACAGTGCAGAGCCTTATCATTTGTGGGCAATCCAAGGAGACAGTTCGCTTGCCGACAAGCTTCCGCTCGCACAGGCAGGACTTAATGTGCATTTCACTGATGATTTGAAGCCATATCAGCTTAGAAAAGTCCGTATTCTAAATGGTGCTCATACGCTCATGACACCGCTCGGTATATTGCAGGGTAAGCGCTTCGTTCGGGAAACGATGGAGGACAGCCACCTTGGGGATTGGGTGCGCACAGCTGTTTATGAGGAGGTCACACAAGCGCTGGATCTTCCGCAGGAGGAGCTGCATGTTTATGCGGGTGAAGTGTTTGAGCGGTTTATGAATCCATACATTGATCATCGACTGCAGGACATTATGCTGGGCAGCTTGAGTAAATTTAAAGTTCGATTGATGCCAACAATGCTGGATTACTACCGTAAGAACGGAGAGCTTCCCAAACGGATTGTGACAGGCTTTGCTGCTCTGCTTCGATTGTATCGGACGGTGAAGACTGAGGAAGGATTCATGACGGTAACCTATAGCGGTGAGTCCGTTCTGCTTAAAGACAATGAAGCACATCTTGAACGATTGGAGAGACATTGGGCAGAGCTGGGTCAGGGCAAATCTCTTGATCGTGTGATTACTCAGATCCTGGCAGAGGAGACGATCTGGGGACAGGATTTATCCTTACTGCCTGGACTTACTGAGACTGTATGTGAATTGATTAGAGAATGGGAAGGGGAAGAGGTATGAGCACCATTCATCGAACACAGGACTTCACCATCATTCGGGAGAACGATGATGTAATTATTGCTCTTCGTGATTATAAAAAGGGAGAAGTGATTGAACGGAATTCTTCCTCAACCATTACTTTGACGGAAGATATTCCGAAGGGACACAAAATCGCTGCCCGGCAGATCCTGGCAGGGGAGAATGTGCTCAAATACGGCTATTCTATCGGCGTTGCCAAAGAACAAATCTTGCCGGGCTGCTGGATTCATACACATAATCTCGCAACCGGTCTATCTGGACTCCTCGAATATGAATACGACAAAACCGAGCCAGAAGCTCTTCCCGTACCGCCCGCTCATCTCCTGACCTTCGACGATTATCTGCGCCCGAACGGCGAGGCCGGAATTCGGAATGAGATCTGGATCATCAATACGGTCGGCTGCATCAACAAGGTATGTGAAGCATTGGCCCGGATGGGAGAAGGCGAATTCAAGGGACGTGTTGACGGGGTATATCATTTTCCTCATCCTTTTGGCTGCTCACAGCTTGGCGATGACTTGAAGTATACACAGCAGCTTCTTGCTTCACTCGTTGTACACCCGAATGCTGGAGGCGTGCTCGTTATTGGTCTAGGCTGTGAGAACAATCAGGTCGATGATTTCAAGTCGTTTATCCCTGCGGAGTATCATCATAAAGTGCGTTTTCTCAAAGCACAGGAAACGGATGATGAGCTGAGCGAAGGGATGAGATTGATTGAGGAGCTGGTGGAGCAGGCTGAGCATGTACGTCGTGAGCCGCTGCCGTTATACAAGCTGAAGATCGGTCTCAAATGCGGTGGCTCGGATGGCTTCTCCGGTATTACGGCCAATCCACTCGTTGGTGTCGTATCTGATCTGCTTGTAGCAGCAGGAGGCACGGCTATTCTAACAGAGGTTCCTGAGATGTTCGGAGCTGAAACCATCCTGATGAACCGTGCTGCTAACCAAGGGGTATATGATGAACTTGTTAAGCTGATCAATGGGTTCAAGCAGTATTTTGTAAACCACGGTCAGAACATTTATGAGAATCCATCTCCAGGTAATAAAGCAGGAGGTATTACTACTCTGGAGGAGAAATCACTTGGTTGTACTCAAAAAGGCGGGCGCTCAGAAGTGGTGGATATTCTGTCTTACGGGAACAGGACGACCAAGCCAGGGCTGAATATTGTCGAAGCTCCTGGTAACGACCTGGTCTCCGTTACGGCACTATCCGCAGCGGGTGCGCACATCGTTTTATTCACGACAGGCAGAGGGACGCCGTTTGGCGGACCTGTACCTACGGTGAAGATCGCAACCAATTCCGACCTGGCTCGCAGGAAGAAGCACTGGATTGATTATAATGCAGGGCAGCTGCTCGAAGGGATCAGCATGGAGGATGCAGCCGTTCAGCTGTTAAGCCAGCTCGTGGATATTGCATCAGGTCGTGCAGAGACGAACAGTGAACAGCATGGTTTCCGTGAAATTGCCATATTTAAGGACGGCGTAATCTTGTAGCACATCGTTAGATTCGCCAAAATAAGCTTCCGGCTGGTTCTGAGCTGCCGGAAGCTTATTTCTTTGTTATATTCGGCCGTAGCTCGAGAGTGTCTTCAGCCGCTCGATCGTGAGATGGCCCCGCCATTCGTTCTCGGCTGCTGAGCTCAGTGGTTCCCATGAGATCGGCCACCCGCCATCATCCTGTTGTTCAGAGATGAGATGATCTAGATGGAGTGAGAGGATCTGCTCAGGGACGAACTGGACGGCATAACTGGTTGATTCCGGTGCCCAGTCGAGCACTTTTTGCACATACCCTCCAGCCCTAGGATCAAGTTCAATGACACCCGGCTTCGATAAGTGCTGATCTACTCTGGCTTTCAGCGCTGCAGCACGGGGATCATCTGTCTGCTGTTCGAGAAAGTGAACAGCGTGGATGCAGTTGTGGAATCCTGTTAGATCGGCACTCTCTACAGTATCCCATGTATATTGAATAGCTCGGTTCAACCATTTCTCTTTGAGAAAAGGATGCCAGTCTCTTGATTTCAGCAGGAGGGCTGCGATCGAGCCGGTAGGATTAATGGAAGCCGTATCATCCGATTCCGTAGTCCACCAAGGAGTATGAGGATGCTCGTTTATGCTGCGGAAGGCGTAGGGCCATCCCCCTGTATGAGGATTCGAATGTCGTTCAAGGAATTGTCCTAGTCCTGTCATTAAACTCTCCGGAAAAATCTCTGTTTCGTCCATCAAATGCAGCGCAAATTCTGCTCCCTGGGGCTGGCTGTACGGACTGCGGATATCAGGTTCAAGAGCATGACCAAATCCTCCGTCCTTGTTCTGATATGCGGCTAATGCTTGCATAACTGCTTCAGGTGATCCCTGTCCACTAAGATGTGCAAATCGGAGACGATCCAAGAGACGGGCGTTCTTAAAAATAAAGTCACTTGCTTGCTGTACGATAGGGTGAGACATATCCAGCATAGGATACTTTCTCATCACAGAATCAACTCCTTAGGAAATCTGAATTAAGGAATGGGTTGCATATAGCAGGCTATAGAAATAGAAAATATTGCAGCTCCCAGATGTATTCCTTACTGCATTCTGATTTTCCTTCCCGATTTTATAGGAAGAAGAAATATCCCGTATCCATAATGGACACGGGATAACGATTGCTTCTTACTGATTATTTGACTTCCAGAATGTGAACGTCTCGTCCTTCAATAGATACTGTGCCTCTCAGCTGATTGCCACTGATTAGGTCCTCAGCCTTTAATTGGCCTAGATCATAGGATACGGCCTCCGTATTATGATTAAGCACAAACAGATAGGAGATGCCGTCCTTAACACGGCGGCTGACCTCAACACCTGATGGAGCTGAGAGGTTAGGCTGAATTCCTTTATCCGTTGTAATCTTCTCAATCAGTTCATCGAGGAAGCCTTGTTCTGGATCGGTTGCTACGTAATACGCTTCGCCTTTGCCAAACGTATGCCTAGTAACTGCAGGCATTCCCTTGTAGAAATCTTCGCCGTATTCCGCGATCACCTCAGCACCTTCTGTATGCAGGAGATCACATAGCATTCCGCATTCGTAGCTGCCTTGAAGCTTGCCGAACTTATCTTTCAGCACAATCTTATTCTTCTGATCCGGGAACAGGGCATCAATCTCCTCGACCCAAATGCCCAGCATTTTCCGCAGCTCTCCCGGATATCCGCCGACCGTGACCAGATCATTCTCATTTACAATTCCGCTGAAGAATGTTGTCAGGAACGTTCCTCCATTCTCCACGAAGGCTTCCAGCTTCTCAGCGAATCCCGGCTTAACCATGTATAGAACTGGAGCAACAACAAGGTCATATGCACTCAGATCTGTATCCACACTTACCATGTCGACCTGAACATTGCGGTTGTAGAAGGACGCGTAATATTTGTGAATCTGCTGCACGTAATTCAAAGCGATCGTTGGACCGCTCGATTTCTCAATCGCCCACCAGTTGTCCCAATCGAACACAATGGCGGCTTTGGCATCTGCGCGCGAATCTAAGAGGCGGTCTCCGATTCGCTGCAGCTCCTTACCAAGCTGAGCTACTTCACGGAATACGCGTGTATTCTCATGCCCGACGTGCTCAATAACAGCGCCGTGGTACTTCTCACAGGCACCGATGGATCTGCGGAGCTGGAAGAACATGACGGTATCTGCGCCATGCGCAACAGTCTGATAGCTCTGCAGGCGCATGACACCCGGACGCTTCAGCGAGTTGTACGGCTGCCAGTTCTGCTGGCTTGGCGTTTGCTCCATCAGCATGAACGGCATTCCGTCCTTGAGTCCGCGCATCAGATCATTCGCCATGGCAGTTTCGCTCGGCGGAGTCGTTAGGCTTGGATAGCTGTCCCATGAAATAATGTCCATGTATTTGGCCCACTTGAAGTAATCCAGCTGCTTGAAGAAGCCCATCAGATTGGTAGTCACAACAGATTCAGGCACATGCTTCTTAATTGCGTTGTACTCCAGCTTGTAGCAGTTCAGCATGCTGTCAGAATTGAATCTGGAGTAATCCAGAGAGATGCCTTGGAAGTTCGTGGAACGATCTCCCCATTCCTCGCTCAGGTTGCTTGGCAGCACGATTTCATCCCAGTCATAGAACGTATGTCCCCAGAATGCCGTATTCCAGGCTGTGTTCAGCTGATCAAGTGTCTGATATTTCTCCTTCAGCCAGACACGGAATGCACGTTCACAGTTGTCACAGTAGCAGTCGCCCCCATATTCGTTCGACACATGCCATACGAGAACCGCAGGATGATCCTTGTAACGTTCTGCCAGCTTGTCCGCAATACGCTCGGAGTAGAGCCGGTAAGTCGGACTGTTCGGGCAGGAGTTATGGCGACCCCCAAATTTGCGTTTACGTCCATCCTTATCTACCCGAAGTATGTCTGGGTATTTCGTTGCCATCCATGCGGGATGAGCGCCTGTGCTCGTGGCAAGACATACATAGACACCGCTTTCATAAAGACTGTCGATCAGCTCATCGAGCCATCCAAAATTATATGTGATCTCGTCAGGCTGATTCTTGGCCCAGGAAAAAACGTTAATTGTCGCAATATCGATACCTGCGAGCTTGAACATGCGCAGATCTTCTTGATGTGTAGCCTGATCCCATTGCTCAGGATTGTAGTCTCCGCCGTAGAACATTTTAGGAAGCTTCGTACTAATCAAGTGAACTCACCTCTTGTATAAGAATAATTCAATCATATAATATGAATTATATTTTTAAAATATAAGAATTGTTATGGATGATATAATAATATGGAAGTAGAGGTACCAAAGATATGTGGCTGAGCAAAGACCATCAGCGTTTTTTCATGACAGGGAAGGAGCAACCGCTGCCTCTGTTTATAGAAAGCATAGGAGAGAACAACAATCAGGAGCCGATTGAAAGGCCTGCTGGCTATCCCTGTTATCACTGGCTGCAAACGGTAGACGGCGAGGGGGCATTCTCATTTGAGGGCAGAACCTATCCACTTCCTAAAGGGACGGGAATCCTGCTGGCTCCTAATGTGCCGCACCATTACAGCGGGAGAGGTGAAGGCTGGTCAACGATATATATTACCTTCAGCGGTCCGCAGGCAGCAGCGATCCTATCCTCATTGGACTTGCAGGAATCTGCTTATTATCAGTGGAAAGTGAGCTCGGAGCTCCAGACTCATGGCAAAAGGGTTCTTGACTCCATCGGCAGCGATTTTGATCTAACGGGGCTGGACGCGTCAGGAGACATCTATCGATTCTTACTGCTGCTGAAGAAGCATGGGACGACGGGCAATACGCTCTCCCTCTCACATGCTATGGATCGATTGGCTCCCTTGCTGTCATTTATGGAAGAGAAGATAAGTGATCCTGGTGTTGGGCTTATGGAAATGGCGGAGGTGCTCTCAGTTTCCCCCAGATATTTGAATATGATGTTCAAGCAGTCATTTGGCATTACAGCGTACAGCTATTTTATTCTGAAAAGAATACGTAAATCCAAGGAGATCATGACCTCTGAGCCTCATCTAACCGTAAAGGAGACGGCTGGCAGAGTAGGCTTCCGTGATGCGAGTCATTTTGTTGCTACTTTTCGGAGAATTGAAGGAATTACCCCCGAGCATTTCCGAACGCTCTACTAGAGCTAAAATAATGATTGATGAAAACGATTTAATGTAGGATGATGAATGAAAATTATTCTTTTATTAGATTAGGAGGGATGGCTGTGCAATCTATAAATCTATGGTCTGGAGTGCCGCCGTATGCTGCCGCTGGATTGGAAGATGATTCTCCCACATTAACACCTTATCTGGTGGAGGGAGCTGACAGCTGTGTTATCGTGTGTCCTGGCGGCGGATATTGTCATTTAGCTGATCATGAAGGCGGGCCTGTTGCGGAGTGGCTCAATCAAGCAGGCATTTCGGCTTTTGTCCTTAAATACCGAATTAACCCTCATCGTCAGCCAGCAGCACTGTCAGATGCAAGGAGAGCCGTTCAATATGTAAGAGCGAACAGTGATAAGTATGGGATTCTCCCGAACAAGATCGCGATGCTCGGTTTTTCCGCTGGAGGTCATTTGACGGCAAGTGCAGGAACGATGTGGGTGGAGGGAGATCCAGAGAACGTTGATCCGCTCGAGCGGGTTAGTTCAAGGCCGGATCGCATTGTGCTGTGTTATCCTGTCATAACCATGGAGGAATACGGTCATCAGGGATCAAAAGATGCACTTCTTGGTGACAAGCCGGATGAGGAATTGGTCAGACAATACAGTACTGAACGCCAGGTAACAAGTAAGACGCCGCCTGCCTTCATATGGCATACCCACGAGGATGCGGCCGTTCCGCTGCAGAACAGTCTGGAGATGTCACTGTCTTTGACCAAAGCAGGAGTGCCTCATGAGCTGCATGTATTTGAAGCAGGACGTCATGGCCTCGGGCTCGCAGAGGAGATGGAAGAGACTACAGGCCGATGGAAAGGCTTGTGTATATCCTGGCTTAAGCAGCAGGGCTGGTAATTTTCTTCTTGAGAAACACAATACTGTAAACGCTGCCTTAGTCTATTTGCTTTACTGCAAGTGATTTACATAAGCTGTGATTTAATATTGGATAGGGAGATGGAAGGTATGAAGTTGGCTCAGAACGATAAATTGGTCTTTATAGGGGATTCGGTTACGGATTGCGGTAGAACTCGTCCCGTAGGCGAAGGAAGCATGGGGCTTGGAAATGGGTATGTATACAATGTGGATGCTTTGCTCCAAAGCGTATATCCGGAATTAAATACTCGTGTAATCAATGTAGGGATAGGCGGAAACAATGTTAGGGATTTGAAAAATCGCTGGCAGGAGGATGTACTTGATCTTCAGCCGGACTGGCTGTCTGTAATGATTGGGATCAATGACGTATGGCGTCAGTTTGACAGTCCGCAGCGAAGAGAGCTTCATGTGTTTCTGGATGAGTATGAGGCTACTCTACGTGAGCTGGTTGCTTCAGTGCGTCCTCAGGTGAAGGGTCTTGTCCTAATGACACCTTATTACCTGGAGCCAAGTGTAGAAGATCCCATGCGCTCGACGATGGATCTGTACGGCGCTGCTGTCAAACGTGTTGCTGAGGAATATGATGCCGTATTTGTAGATACACAGGCTGCATATGAACCCATCTGGAAGCAGCTGTACCCAGGAGCTATTGCCTGGGACCGCGTACATCCTAACCACACGGGACATATGGTTCTGGCACGTGCCTTCTTGAACAGCATCGGTTTTGATTGGAATAAATAAGGAGGGATTGGATGACAGAAGTAGAACTGGTCATTGACGCAAAGGCAAGGCTTGCAGAGGGACCAAGCTGGGATGCAGAAGAGAAACGCTTGTATTGGGTTGATATTGAAGGGTATAAGCTTCATATTTATGATCCAAGTTCAGGAAGGGACACGGTGCATGAGGTGGGACAGCATATTGGAGCCGTTGTCCCCTATGATCGAGATCGTGTCATGGTTGCCTTAAAAAGTGGGTTTCATAGGTATGATCTGGCTTCGGGCAAACTTACCCTGCTTCATAATCCGGAAAGTCATAGGGATGATAACCGGTTTAATGATGGAAAATGTGATCCGAACGGCCGGTTTTGGGCAGGAACGATGAGTCTAACTGACAAGAAGAATCAGGGCGCATTGTATTGTCTAATGAATGATGGTCAAATCAAAACCGTGCTTACGGAGGTATCTCTCTCTAATGGTCTCGGGTTCAGCCCAGATCATAAGAAGATGTACTATATTGATACACCGACAGGCCGTATTGATCAGTTTGATTTTGATCTTGATACCGGTGAAATTTCGAATCGTGTAACCTTGTTCTCTCTGCCGGAAGGAACCGGCTTCCCTGATGGGTTGACGGTAGATGCAGAAGGGATGATATGGGTGGCACACTATGGCGGTTCCCAGGTATCTCGCTGGGATCCGAACACAGGCAGCCTGATTCAGCATATCGAAGTGCCGGCTTCCAATGTGACCTCCTGCTGTTTTGGAGGAGAAGAACTGGATGAGCTGTATATCACGACGGCTCGTAATGGACTTAAGGAGGAACAGCTGCTCAAGACTCCGCATGCTGGCGGTGTATTTCGAGTGAAGCCCGGCGTGAAAGGACAGCCGACTTACCGTTATAAGGGTATAAAATAGAAACGGTTTCCATATAGGTGCGTATGGATTGATATGTGGTTCAAAACCTAATGGAGGTGGAGACCTATGAATGATCCGCTTCAGGAACAGAACAGGCCCTATACAGAGCCGGCTGATCCCTATAGTGCAAAGGCCAATTTTGAGGTTAAACAGCAGGAACTGCACGAAAAAGGTTATCCGTCACTATGGAGAGAAGTATCTAATCTGTTGATTCTCTTGGCAGTCATTGGTGTTATCCTCTTCTTAAGCCGTATTCTTTGATTTACTGTTGATAAGATTGAGCCAAGACCCGTTATTTTTAAGTTAGTATCAACCAAATAAAAAATAAAAGCCTGCCAGGCGTCCTGGCAGGCTTTTATTCGGACGCCTCTTTCGAGACGTCCTATCATGGGAGAGGAGAAACCGGACGAAGAGCTTATGGGGAAACGTAAGTCTTCTCCGCGGTTGTCTACGGCACTTTTGATGCCGATAATTACATCATGACCGCCTGCCCATCAGTTTATACATTGCTTGGTTAATATTTTTTACTCCAGACTTTTTACGCTTTCGTTATTTTCACATCTTACATGGATTGTGGTACGATATCGATATATAGCACACTTACAAAGAATGAAACAGGGTGAAATTAAACGTGAGAGTAATATCAGGCACTGCAAAAGGTAGACCGCTTAAGGCTGTTCCCGGAACCGGAACCCGTCCAACAACCGACAAGGTTAAGGAAGCGGTCTTTAGTATGATTGGTCCTTATTTCGATGGAGGCGTCGTGCTGGATCTGTTTGCGGGAAGCGGCGGTCTCGGCATAGAATCGCTCAGCAGAGGTTCGGACAAGGCTGTATTTATTGATCTGGAACCGAAGAGCATTGAAATTATCCGCGCCAATCTGAAGGCAACGGGTCTGGATAGCAAGGCAGAAGTGTTCCGGAATGAAGCAGGCAGAGCCCTGAAGCTGCTCTCCAAGCGAAAATATACATTCGATCTCGTCTTTCTAGATCCCCCGTATCGGATGAAGAATGTGGAAGAGTATCTATCCTGGCTTGAAGAACACAATATGGTGAATGATGACGCCATCGTTGTTGTAGAACATGATGCCGATCATGAATATGGAGAGAGAATAGGCTCCTTTGAGCAAATACGCAAATCTACATACGGGGATACGGCAATTACGATATACGAGTATTCTTCAACCATAGATGAGCAGGATATCACGAACACGGACGCAAACATTGATGACAACATTCGGGAGGATATAGGCAGATGAGTGAAGCAGGAAATAAGACGGAGAGAGTAGCTGTTTATCCCGGGAGCTTCGACCCTGTTACATTGGGCCACCTGGATATCATTACGAGAGCCTCCAAACAATTTGATCGGCTAGTTGTAGCTGTGCTTAATAATAAGAGCAAGAATCCACTGTTCACGGTGGAGGAACGTGTCGAGCTGCTGCAGATGGTTACAGCGGACCTGCCAAATGTTGAAGTGGACAGCTTCCGTGATCTAACGGCTAATTATGTGAGAGTCAAAGGTGCACAGGTCATTATGCGTGGAATTCGTTCGGTAACTGACTTTGAATATGAACTTCAGCTGGCATCCCTTAACAAGAAGCTAAACAAGGATGCAGAAACCATCTTTATGATGACGAATCCTAAATATTCGTATCTCAGCTCCAGTGTAGTGAAGGAGATTGCAAGCTTCGAAGGGGATGTCTCCGAGCTGGTGCCTGCCGAGGTAGAGGATGCACTCAGACGTAAAGTTATCGAGAAGAAGAATGGCGGGTAGACTGCCATTTGGCGATACACATGGAGATGAAGATTAGAGATGTTAACAGTAATACATGGAAGAGCCCCAAGATAACGGCTGCTTGAAAACCTCCGGGTGAGTATTGGGCTTGAATTAAAGGATTTTGTTCGTTATGAAGAAAGACGGCTTTGGAATGATGGAGCCAGCTCTGAATTGGGGGCCACAACAGCAGGACAAGTCCGTAGGAAATACCAGCATGCAGTATACGCCCTATTGTAAAAATACGCGTGTTTATTCCGTATGGAGCAAGAAGCGCAGTTGCCTGTAAATGGGAGCTGAGTCCACCCCAGCCAATGGCGGCTGCAAGAAGTGCAAATCCGACTGCATGTGCGGTAATATCAAGGGAACGCATCGAATAAGCTCCGAGGTGAAGCTCGAAAAAAGAGGCCCAGATCCATTCAGGAAGAAAAGGTGTTACATATTTGCCCAGCAGCCGGATGAACACGGAGAAAATGATCATATAGCCGCCGGTCATCATTAAGACTTGAACTGCATGACTTACCGTATCTCCCAGCAGTCTGCCAAAGCTTCTTCCATCCTTTTCCTTGGCTTTCATCATCGCTTCGAGTGCAGAAACAGGTTCGGGCTGTTCATGCAGCTCGGTTGTTTTTGTGGTCTTTTTCGAGGAGAGGGTAACGCGTCCGAGTACAATACCTGCAATGATCCCGCTTATTCCGTGAATGCATGCTAAAATATACCCAACAGCAGGCGCTTCATAGAATGCAGCCCCAATAACCACGAATAACGTCATAGGACTCGCAAAATGGGTGATGGAGGCAAGAATGGCCGCTTCCTTCCCCGTGACAAGCTTCTGCTGGTACAGTCTAGCAGCGGTATCTGCACCAGATGGGAAACCTCCGGTGATCCCGACAGCCAGACCAAGTCCCGTTACACCGGGCAGACGAAAGCCTATGCGCATTAATGGCTCTAAGAGCACGCCGAGACCATGGGTGAACCCGAAGGCAGTCAGCATTTGCGACAGCATAATAAAGGGCAGGAGAGCTGGAAAGACCAGCTTCCACCATATTTGAAGACCTTGCATCGAGGCGTCAAACGCTTCACTTGGAGAAGTGACAACAGCAGCGACGACCAGCAGGGCGCTGATACCGAGAAGCATCGTTTTTACATAAGAGGGAACGTTATTTTTTCTCGTTATTTCCGAATTCAATGGATCTTCACCCCGATCAATAGCTTAGATGGCTGGAATGATATCAGGAACAGCCTGTACTTATGCATTTATATGTGATGAGAAGGGAAAGAAGAACAAGCAGGCAAGCAGGGAGGAGGCCAGAGATTGAGTAATATCACCAAAAGAAGCGGATTTCGTACCGCCGTATATATCTTAAGTTTGGCTGTCGTTGTGTATGTGCTCGTGTATATGCCGACTCCTTATATTGTCACTCAGCCGGGAACGGCAGAATCGGTTAAACCCATGGTATCTGTGAAAAATGGTGATGAGGAGGAAGACGGCAAGTTTCTGATGACAACCGTATCCGCCAGCTATGCGAACCTCTCGCTTTTGTTTATTTCCGCATTTAATGAACATGCACAGATCGGCAAGAAGGAAGAGCGTCTTGCGGGCAGAACTCAGGAGGAATATTCAGCAGAGCAAGTGTGGTTTATGAGTGATTCGCAGTCAGCTGCGATGGAAGCGGCATATGAACAGGCTGGCATTGCTTATGATATTGTTCCAGAATATATCTTTGTCCTCGGTCTATCGAAGGATTCACTGCCAGAAGGAGATATCAAGCCTCAGGATAAAATATTGTCGATTAACGGAGTGCCTACTCCCGACAATACGGTACTGGCGCAGCAGCTTGAGAAGAAGCAGGTCGGGGATACGGTTGAGCTTCAGCTGGATCGCAAGGGAGAGACCATTACAAGAGAACTGAAGCTCGTCCCGATCAAGGACAGTGAAACAGGAGACACCAGGCCTGGACTGGGTGTAATGATCGGTACCCTTCAAACCGTAAAGCCTAAGGATCCTGCACATCAAATTACTTTTACCAATACGGAAATTGGCGGACCGTCAGCAGGCTTGATGTTTACGCTGGAAATATACAATCAGCTGACCCCTGGAGATTTGACCAAAGGCCATGTTATCGCAGGTACTGGTACTATTAATAAAGAAGGAACCGTCGGTCCCATCGGAGGTGTCGTTCACAAGATCGTTGCCGCGGATCGTGAGGATGCCGAGGTCTTCTTCGTACCAGAGGCGAATTATGAGGAAGCGAAGAAGAAGGCAGAATCCATCAAGACGGACATGCTGCTTGTCCCTGTGGAAACTGCGGACGATGCACTCGATTATATCGAGAAGCTGAATGTCAAAACAGAGGTGTAGTCGCTTTATTGGCATGAACAAACGGAAATGATGTAAAGCAATAGGAGCCTGCGCTTGAGAATGATCAAGTACAGGCTCCTTTATCTGTGCCCATGAACACTAGACTCGAATAGGCGATTGATAGTAGTCTCTGTACATAAATTGGCTGTCAGCCGATTCCATGCCTAGACCATATAAAGCAGTCGCCTGAATGTCTCGGGTCAGCTGAGGGTGGCTGAAGGCTGAAGGCTTGATTACGACCGGCAGGGATGCTTTTTTCTTCATATCCTTGAGCAGCTCCTGTCCTCTGTTGTTAAAGCCAAGAACCCGGATATAATGCGGCCCCTCGGCCAGCACAGAGGGCATTAATTCCTCTTTTTTATGATGCAGCAGAATATGAATCAGCATTCGCTGGAGCTTGGTGCGTGTATAGCGTTTTGTTTTTAATGCTTCAAGGAGTGAGTCGACGGACAGCTCCGTGAGCTTGGGGAGCTGGCTCATTATGCGATGCTCAAGCCCTTCGGTCACCTCCGCATATTGGGCCAGCTCTGCTGCGCTTGAGGTGACCAGCTGGGCAAGCAGGGCATCCTTGAAGCGCTCCAGGTGAACCGGAGCGCGTCCTTCCTGCCATTCGCGCCGCAGAATGGCAAGCGTTGCAGCCGGCACGTAAGGCGCCGCTGCTTCGGGTCCTGCGCCGAGGAGCAGCCGGCGCACGGCCGTGGCACTGGCGATGCTGCCGGGTCCCGGCATCGCATCGTGATAACCGGCGCCGGTGCGCTGCGCCGTGAAGGGCCGAATCGCGCTGCCGAGGCGCCTCAGCGCGATCATATAATGCAGCCCAAGTGTATTGTTGGGCTGCTTGAGCAGTGCCAGGGCCCCCGCGGCGTCACCGCCGGGGACCAGCTCTGCCGCAGCCGCTGCGTAGGCTGCGGGGTAGCTTGCGCCTTGCTGCAGCTGCCGCTGGATAGCCTCCGACAGCGCCTTCGGCTCGCTGGCGAGGAGGTCTGCCATGGCAGCAAGCGGCGCAAGCTCTCCGGATTCGCTGCCGAAGCAGAGCGAATCGACAACCCCTGTATGGTGCAGTGTAGACACAGCACCATGAGCGAACCATTCTGCCGGTCCTACCGCATAGGAAACCGGCAGCTCAAGCACGAGATCGACGCCCATGGCGAGCGCCATCTCGGCCCGGGCCCATTTGCTCAGCATCGCAGGCTCGCCTCGCTGCAGAAAGTGACCGCTCATTACGGCGACGCTTGTATCAGCACCGGTTATTTTTTTGGAGGCTTCCAGATGGTATACATGTCCGTTATGCATCGGATTATATTCCACGATCAGGCCCACGGTTCTACTCATAATATATTTCACACTCCCTGTTGCATTCGGTAAGGCTTATCTGATAGGTTTATAGAGTCTATTATATCCAAGTTGCGGCGGGTCTGATGAATGAATTGCTCAATTCGTGACGGGTGCGGTGCATTTTGCCTGGATAAATGGATATGCAGGGTGTAAAGTTTAAAGTGTTGACAAACCTCTTTCAAAATCGGTATAATGATTTTTGTTTGTTAGACTGTTTTTCAACATAACTAGCGCTGTATTTGAAGCATACTACAAATGTTGTTAAAATGGTTTATCGTCTGGAGTGATGAACGTGGAAATGTCATTTCGCAAGATGGCCTCGGCTGCTGGACCGATGAAGCTTACAGAGTCGCTGGATATCAGCCATCTAATTCGAAACAACAAGGAAATCACAGCCGTATCCCCGATGCAGGTGGAACTCACATTTACTGCATTGCCGGAAGGCGTGGTAGATGTTCAAGGAACGTTATCAGCCGAAGCAGATATGCTCTGCTCTCGTTGTCTAGGAAATGTCCATGAGCATTTAAATATGAAATTCGCCGAGCAGTTCAAGCATGGAACAGAGCCGGAGGAAGTTGAAGAAGAGGATGATACCTTATATGTGGAAGAGGATACAGTGAATTTGGTTCCTTTCCTGGAAGAATATTTCCTGCTTCATCTTCCGTTTGCCCCGCTGTGCAAGTCGGATTGCAAAGGGCTGTGCCCGAGCTGTGGAACCGACTTGAACGCGAGCAGCTGCGATTGCGACAATACGCCAATCGATCCACGGCTTGCAGGGCTTAAGGATTTCTTTAAATAAGAACAAGAATATTTCTTTTTCTTAAGGTTTGACTTTGATAAGGAGGTGGGAATTGTGGCAGTACCTCAACGGAGAACATCCAAAACTCGTCGTGACAAACGTCGTACTCACTTTAAATTGGCTGTGCCAGGCATGGTGAAATGTGAACAATGCGGAGAATTTAAGCTTGCTCATCACGTATGCAAAGTGTGCGGAACGTACAAATCTAGAGAGATCATCTCTCAATAATATTTTTGTTCAAAAGTAGCGCTTCATCTATTGCGGATGAAGTGCTATTTTTTTGCGAAAAAGTGACCGCCCCTTTCTTTTTGGTGCTACATGTTTTATACTAAGCATTAGTACCTGGTTCTAACCAGTGTATCTTTTTTATTTCATCCTTATTTTTAATACAGTTTGCGTACATACGAACGGGTGCTGGACCATTCGGTCATTTCATTGAAGAATGGTTCACTGCCAGAGCATAGAGAGCTGTACGCTGGTGTCGTATAGATGACTTATATAGAGTTAACGGGTCTTTTTAATGTCACATAAGCAGGGGGTGCTTGATCATAGAACGAATACCGAAGCGACAAAGACAGCAGCAGCTCACTCAAATGATTGAGGATAACCCTTTTATTACAGATCAAGAGCTGACAAGATTACTTAAGGTGAGCATTCAGACGATTCGACTGGATCGGATGGAACTGGGCATACCTGAACTTCGTGAGCGGATGAAGCTGATGGCTGAGAGATCGTATGATCAAGTGCGCTCATTGCCTTTGCATGAAATCATCGGGGATATTGTAGACCTTCAGCTGGATAAGAGCGGGATTTCCATTTTTGAGATTAGAGAAGAACATGTGTTTTCAAGAACAGGAATAGCTCGTGGTCATTATGTTTTTGCACAAGCCAATTCACTTGCTGTTGCTGTTATTAACGATGAGATTGCGCTGACCGCTTCTGCGGACATCCGGTTTGTAAGACCGGTGCATCTGGGGGAAAAATGTATTGCGAAGGCATATGTGCGTTCTACTCCTGAGCAGAAGGGCAAAGCAAAGGTAGAAGTGTTTGCTTATGTCGGAGAGGAAATGGTGTTTCAAGGAAACTTCGTCATTTACCGATCCGCCGGGCAAGATAGTGACGAAGGGGGAGTACATCATGAAGATCGTCATTGATGCAATGGGAGGCGACCATGCACCGGAGGCAACCGTCCAAGGTGCAGTGCTTGCTGCAAAGGAATGGAACGATACGGAGATTATACTGGTCGGCGATGAAGCGAAGATCAGCCCTTTGCTGGGAGCAGATCGCCCATCGGGTATAACGATAATACATGCTTCAGAGGTCATCGGTTCAGATGATGAGCCTGTAAGGGCGGTTCGGCGGAAGAAGGACGCATCTATGGTTGTTGCCGGTCGTATGCTTCGAGAAGGGCAAGCAGATGCAATGATCTCTGCCGGTAATACGGGCGCGCTGATGACGACAGGGCTCCTTGTGGTGGGCAGAATGGAGGGCATCGAGCGCCCGGCACTCGCCCCAATGATTCCTACGATCGACGATCGCGGAATGCTTGCTCTGGATCTTGGCGCGAACATGGATGCCAAGCCCGAGCATTTGGCTCAGTATGCACTTATGGGAAGCTTATATCGGCAGAAGGTGCATGGAATTAATCAGCCTAGGGTAGGGCTCCTCAATGTAGGTACCGAAGAAGGGAAAGGAAATGAGCTCACCAAGCATACGTTTCCACTTTTGAAGGAGCTGCCTATTCATTTTGTTGGTAATGTGGAATCAAGAGAAGTGCTGATGGGTGGATGTGATGTACTGGTATGTGACGGTTTTGCCGGCAATATCATGCTGAAGACGCTTGAAGGCACGGCTGCGGGCATTTTTTCTTTACTAAAAGAGCAGTTCTCCTCGTCGCTTAAGAGCAAGCTGGCAGCTGCAATGCTGATGCCGGAGCTCCGGGCGCTAAAGGGCAAGCTTGATTACAAGGAGCATGGAGGTGCGCCGCTGCTCGGTCTTAGTCGACTAGTCGTGAAGAGCCACGGCTCGGCTGATGCGAATGCAATTAAGAATGCGGTGCGTCAGGCAAGGCTGGCCATTTCCAACCAGTTGGTCGAAAGTATATCTAAGGAAATAAGCGGGAGAGTTGAGTGACATGATGAATACACAATTGCGTCCAGTCGGTGTCATTGGTACAGGTAAATACGTACCGGAAAAGATTCTGACGAATCATGATATGGAAAAAATGATGGATACCAATGACGAGTGGATTGTCTCCCGTACGGGAATTCGCGAGCGTCATATAGCGGCCCCTGAAGAAGCGACTTCGGATCTTGCATATGAAGCGGCCAAAGCAGCAGCTGCATCTGCAGGCATTTCACCAAGCGATATTGAGCTGATCATTGTTGCGACCATAACTCCGGACAGTGCGTTTCCTTCGACGGCTTGCATTTTGCAGGATAAGCTGGGAGCCAAGGGAGCTGCTGCGTTCGATTTGTCTGCAGCCTGCTCCGGCTTTGTATATGGCCTGGCTACGGCAACAAGCTTTATTCAATCGGGAATGTATAACAACGCGCTTGTTATCGGTGTTGACTGCTTGTCTCGCATTACGGATTATACAGATCGTAATACGGCTGTTCTGTTTGGAGATGGAGCGGGTGCTGTTATCTTGGGAGAGGTTCCTGAAGGCCGTGGATTCAAATCCTTCGATCTGGGTGCAGAAGGTGCCGGCGGGCCGCTGCTCAATATCCAAGCGGGCGGTTCCAGACTGCCAGCATCTGAGACTACGCTGGCTAACAAGCAGCACTACATTTATATGAACGGTAGAGAAGTATTCAAATTTGCAGTACGAGTAATGGGAACAGCAACGATTGATGTACTGGACAAGGCAGGACTAACCAAAGAAGATGTCGACTTGTTCATTCCGCATCAAGCCAATATCCGTATTATTCAGTCTGCAATGCAGCGTCTTGAGCTTCCTGAAGATAAAGTCGTCATTAACGTTGATAAATATGCGAATACTTCCGCCGCCTCCATTCCATTAGCACTGGTAGAGGCGGCTGAAGAGGGCCGGATGAAGGCAGGAGACACCATTCTAATGGTTGGATTCGGCGGCGGTCTGACTTGGGGAGCCTCCGTGCTTGTGTGGTAATAACTTACCATCAAGGCATTACAAGGTGCTCACTGCGAGTTTTTTACTCTAGATCGATAAAGGAGCAATGAATAGATGGGGAAAATCGCTTTTGTATTTCCGGGTCAAGGCTCACAGGCCGTTGGGATGGCGAAAGATGTATATGATAACGTAACGTCCTCACGCCATGTCTTTGAGACAGCGGACGAGAAGCTTGGTTTTTCGCTGAGCTCGCTGATCTTTGATGGTCCGGATACCGAACTTAAACAAACGAAAAACACACAGCCAGCACTTTTGACAGCAAGTATTGCTTTATATGAAGCTCTGCGTGAGAAAGGAATTACCGCTGATTATGCAGCTGGACACAGCTTGGGTGAATACAGTGCGCTGGTCGCAGCGGGCGTGATATCCTTTGAGGATGCAGTTGCTGTGGTTAGGGCAAGAGGGACTTTCATGGAAGAAGCCGTTCCGGGCGGACGTGGAGCTATGGCTGCCGTGCTCGGGGCTGATCGTGATCAGCTTGCGCAGCTATGTGAGAAAATTTCCGCTCAAGGGAAGGACTCTCTCGTAGAGTTGGCGAACCTTAATTCACCGGGACAGATTGTGGTATCCGGTCTTAAAGACGGTGTGGCACAGCTGATCGATCGTGTGAAGGAAGCTGGAGCGAAACGAGCTATTCCTCTTGAAGTCAGCGGTCCTTTTCATACTTCACTGATGAAAGAGGCAGCCGCTAGACTTGGCGATCAGCTCTCCTCTGTAGAGCTTCGTGATGCGAGCATACCTGTGGTAGCAAATGTGACCGCTGAGCCCGTAACGGAGGCTGAAGTGATTCGTGAGCTTCTGGTGCAGCAGGTATATTCTTCTGTCAAATGGGAAGATACCGTGGAATGGCTGATTGATCAGGGCGTAGACACTTTCGTGGAAATTGGCCCTGGCAGCGTACTCAGTGGACTGATCAAGAAGGTAAGCAGAACAGTTACAGTATATAACGTAAACAGCCTGGATAGTTTGAATGCCCTTGCTGCTGAGCTGAAATAGTCAGCACAACATCATTCTAAGCAGGTATATTTGGGGAAAGGAGGAACAACAAGATGACGACTACACTACAAGGCCAGGTTGCTCTAGTCACAGGTGCATCCCGCGGAATAGGGCGCAGTATCGCTCTAGCTCTGGCAGATGCAGGTGCTGATGTTGCGGTGAACTATGCGGGCAACGAAGCCGCTGCGGCCGAAGTTGTACAGCTTATAGAAGCCAAAGGGGTAAGAGCTATCGCGATTAAAGCGAATGTAGGCATTACGGCTGAAGCAGACCAATTGGTGAAAGAAACGCTGGACCAGCTGGGCAGAATTGATATTCTGGTGAATAATGCAGGTATTACTAGAGATAATTTAATCATGCGTATGAAGGAAGAGGAGTTCGATCAAGTGATCGAAACCAATTTGAAGGGCGTCTTTAATTGCCTCAAAGCGGTGACTCGTCCCATGATGAAACAGCGCTATGGTCGAATTATCAATATTTCATCTGTAGTGGGTGTGCTGGGTAATCCAGGTCAAGCCAACTATGTAGCTGCCAAGGCAGGAGTCATTGGTCTTACTAAATCCTCAAGCCGGGAGCTGGCTTCCCGCGGAATTACGGTGAACTGCATCGCTCCTGGATTTATTGAAACCGAAATGACACAGGGCTTGTCTTCTGAACTCGTAGAAGGTATGCTGTCAGGGATTCCGCTCTCAAGGCTTGGACGCCCTGAAGAAGTGGCAGGAGTTGCTCTATTCCTTGCTTCCGAGTCTGCATCCTATATGACAGGTCAAACCCTGCATGTGGATGGCGGTATGTACATGTGATTTTGCCCGTAATTGAAGCATAGATGAAGTGCTTGTTCGCCTTCAATTCGAAGGTGATGTAGGCTCTATGGCATTTTACGATTGATTCTCGTATAATACGGAAAGGGAGGTGAACCGGATGTCCGACGTATTGGAACGCGTAAAACGTATCGTAGTAGATCGTTTAGGCGCTGACGAAGCTGAAGTAACATTGGAAGCATCATTCAAAGATGATTTGGGTGCTGACTCTCTAGATGTTGTTGAATTGGTGATGGAACTCGAAGACGAGTTTGATATGGAGATCTCTGATGAAGATGCAGAGAAAATTACGACCGTAGGTGAAGTTGTAAACTACATACAATCTCATACCTAAGTCATTTAGAGGAGGCTCCGTGAGTTAAGCAGGTCTTATCTCATATGGAGCTTCCCCTCCAATTTTGCAAACCAAAGGCATAAAGCCCTTATGAAGGCCCATTTTATAGGTGTTTGTTATCTTAACGACATGTATAGAATGGGTTTCATTACATTAAAATCTGTTAATTGCATAGCAATATGCAGTCGATATAGAGGTGAAATGAATTTGAAACAAAGAGTTGTGATTACAGGCATGGGTGTAATGACCCCGATTGGTAAGGACCTGGATACGCTATGGAACAGTCTGATGGAAGGTAAATCTGGAGTATCGCTTGTCGAAGCCTTTGATGTGAGCGACTACAACTCCAAGATTGCAGCTTCGATTAAGGATTTTAATCCAGAAGATTACATGGAGCGTAAGGATGCGCGCAAGATGGACCGCTTTGTTCAATTTGCTGTTGCAGCCGGAGGTCAGGCAATACAAGACAGTGGACTGCAAATCGGAGAGAATATAGATGCTGAACGAATCGGTGTATCTGTAGGCTCGGGGATTGGGGGTCTCGGTACTTGGGAGGACCAGCACAATATCCTTTTGGAAAAAGGCCCGAAGCGGGTAAGCCCGTTCTTCATTCCGATGATGATTGCGAATATGGCATCAGGTCAGCTGTCGATCAGCTTTGGTGCGAAGGGCCCTAATACAACACAAGTCACGGCTTGTGCTACAGGAAGCCATTCCATTGGAGATTCCATGCGAATGATTCAGCGTGGAGATGCCGACGCCATGATCTGCGGCGGGGCAGAAGCTACCATTCGTCCAACAGGTATGGCAGGATTTAATTCCATGCGTGCGATGTCAACCCGTAATGATGAGCCGGAAAAAGCAAGCCGTCCATTTGACTCGGATCGCGATGGCTTTGTCATGGGAGAAGGCGCTGGAATTCTGATTCTTGAATCCCTGGAGCATGCGCTTGCTCGAGGTGCTCGTATTTATGGTGAGGTTGTCGGTTATGGCCTGTCTGCGGATGCGAAGCATATGACGGATCCAGATCCGGAAGGCGGCGCACGCAGCATGAAGATGGCGATCAAGGACGCTGGTATCAGCCCTGAGGATGTTGATTATATCAACGCTCATGGAACATCTACGCCGGTTGGCGACAAATCCGAAACAGAAGGCATTAAGCTTGCACTCGGTGAACACGCCTATAAGGTGGCAGTGAGCTCTACCAAATCGATGACAGGTCATATGCTCGGAGCAGCGGGTGGAGTTGAAGCGATCATTTGTGCACTGGCACTTCAGAATCAGAAGATTCCGCCAACCATTAATTTGGAGAATCCGGATCCTGCTTGTGATCTGGATTATGTACCGAATGTTCCGCGTGAAGCTGAACTGGAATACACGCTTTCCAATTCCTTCGGATTCGGCGGACACAATGCAACTGTAATTCTCAAAAAATATGAATCATAAGGGGTCCGATTCGATTGAATGCAGATCTGAAACAATTAGAGCGCAAACTTCAAATCGAGTTTAACAATCGCAAATTGTTAAAGCAGGCCTTTACTCATGCTTCATATGTGAATGAGCACAGATTCAGTCAAAGCCAGGATAACGAACGACTCGAGTTTCTCGGGGACGCTGTACTTGAGCTGACGGTATCAGAGTATCTATACAATGAACATCCTAATCGTCCGGAAGGAGAACTCACCAAGATGAGGGCCGCACTTGTACGCGAGCCCTCACTCGTGAAATTTGCTGAGGCTTTGGAATTCGGCAAATATGTACTTCTGGGCAAAGGGGAAGAACTGACAGGAGGCAGGAATCGTCCTGCTCTCCTGGCAGATGTCTTCGAATCATTTATCGGTGCTCTTTATTTGGACCAAGGCCTTGCTGCAGTGAAGAAATTTTTGGACAAGCACATCTTTGCCGGCCTTATTGTGGAAGGCGAACTCGTGCTTACTGATTTCAAGACTGAATTACAGGAATTGACTCAGCATCATAATATGGGTGTGCTCGAATATCGAATTGTTGAGGAAAAAGGCCCTGCTCACGAGAGGGAGTTTGTCTCCGAAGTTTATATGGGCAGTCAGAGATTAGGCCGTGGTAACGGCCGCTCGAAAAAGGAAGCTGAGCAAAAGGCGGCACAAATCGCATTAAGTACACTGAAGCTGCCTTAGGAATCGATCGGCAGACTGTTTTAGCGGATTCTTAAGGTATAAGAAAATCTAACGAAGCAGTGAGATCTTCTTATATCTTAAGAACAAGAAATCAGCCGTTTATTTGGCGGCCTGTCTTTTCTTACAAACGAAGAGCAAAGAGCAGCCCGCTTTAGTTGTCAGGCTAATGATGAATGGGAAGGACTGCTTTTTGCTCTTCTTTTTGTTGCTTTGAGGATGGTGGATTCATTCCGAATGAAGATATGTTATGCTCGTAATATGTAGAAGAAATGGACTTCAAGAGACGTTTCCCCTACAATAATAACGGATGTACATACCCGTGTAGGACCGTGGCAAGAAGCTTGGAGGTGTCAAAAACAAGATGTATTTAAAACGTATAGAGCTGTCAGGCTTTAAATCGTTTGCCGATCGAACAGAGATGGAATTCGTTCGCGGTATAACCTCTGTTGTAGGCCCCAACGGGAGTGGGAAGAGCAACATTTCTGACGGCATCCGTTGGGTTCTTGGAGAACAGAGTGCAAAATCACTGCGCGGCGGCAAGATGGAAGACATTATTTTTGCCGGCAGTGATACTCGTAAGCCTGTAAATTTTGCCGAGGTATCACTGACCTTGGATAATGAAGATCATGCCTTATCTCTGGATTTTGGTGAAGTCACGGTAACACGCCGTGTTCATCGCAGCGGGGATAGTGAATATTTTATTAACAAACAGTCCTGCCGACTTAAGGATATTACGGAGCTGTTCATGGATACCGGTATTGGTAAAGAAGCTTATTCGATTATCGGACAAGGGCGGATTGAGGAGATTTTGAGTACGCGCTCCGAGGATCGCAGAGGTATCTTTGAAGAGGCATCCGGTATTGTTAAATATAAATCACGTAAAAAAGATGCGGTGCGGAAGCTGGACGATACAGAGCAGAATTTGCTGCGGATACATGATCTGGTGACGGAACTGGAGGATCAGATCGGACCCCTCAAGGAGCAGTCTGAGAAGGCGAAGCATTATAAAGAGCTCAGAGCAGAATTGAAGCAGCAGGAGCTGTCTTTATACGTGTATCAGATCGAGCAGATTCATACGGCCTGGAGTGAAGCGACGGAGAAGCTGCAAGAGCTTAAGGAACAGCAGCTGGAATTATCTACGATCGTATCTAGACATGATGCCATACTAGAGCAGGATCGGACAGAGCTTCGTCAGGTAGAAGAGGCCGTGGAGCGCCTGCAGGGCGAGCTCCTGCACTACAGTGAAGCTACCGAGAAAAGTGAAGGGTATCGCGAGCTGCTCAAAGAACGGCTGAAGAATCTCGAAGCGAACCGGGAGCAGCTGCTCAATTCCTTGAACGGAAGTGAGGAGCGTTATGCGGAGCGTGAGGCTGAGCTGGACGGTCTTAAGAGCAAGCTGGCTGGACTGCAGCAGGAGCTTGATGAGCTGCGTGAACAGCTGTCTGCCGAGGAAGCGAAGCTGGTTGGCGTAACTGGAGGGATCAGTCAGGAGCAGGAGGAGAGCCTCAAAGGTAACCTCTTGGAGCTGATGAACCAAATGGCTCAGGCACGTAATGAGATTCGATATGCCGATCAGCAGAAGGAAGCAATCGAGCGGAGACTGAACCGTGCTGGTGAAGAATCAGACAAGTGGGAGCTTCAGAAGACAGATCTTCTTAAACGCAAGGGAGAGCTGACTCAGCAGATTGAGAAGATGGGTGCGGAGATCAGCTCATTGCGCAATGGATATATTACGGAAAGTGAACGGCTTCAATCGCTGCAGAAGCTCTTATCCGAGAGTCAGAGCACGGTTCGAAAATGGGAGCAGAAGCGTGAGGCACAAGTTTCAAGACGCGATACAATGAAGGAAATGCAGGATGACTTTGATGGGTTTAACACGGGTGTCAAGGAAGTTCTCAAGGCATCCAGAAAGAATGTGCTTCATGGTGTCCATGGTGCGGTTGCAGAACTGATCAAAGTACCTGAGCGAGTAGAGATGGCCGTTGAAACTGCGCTTGGAGCATCGCTCCAGCATGTGGTCATGGAGAATGAAGCTGTCTCCCGCCAGGCGATCTCCTTCCTGAAGCAGCGTCAGCTTGGCAGAGCGACTTTCCTGCCGCTGGACGTAATCAGGCCACGCGCAATCGGTGCTTCAGATCGAAATATGATCTCTGAATTGCAGGGGTTTGTCGGCGTAGGTGCCGAGCTCGTGCAGTTTGATTCAAAGTATGAAGCTATTGTAGGAAGCTTGCTCGGTAACGTAATTATTTCGGAGAATCTAGAAGATGCGAACCGAATTGCGGCACGCTGTCAGTATCGTTATCGTGTCGTTACACTTGAGGGTGATGTGGTCAATGCAGGCGGCTCCATGACCGGGGGCAGCCAGTACCGTAAGAATTCAAGTCTCTTGTCCCGTAAACGCCAGCTCGATCAGCTGGATCACGATATTATGGAGACCGAGAATCAGATTATTAAGCTGCATCGAAGTCTGGAAGAAGTGAAGGCGCAGATGGAGCAGTGTCAGATCAGTCTGGACACGCTTCGTCAGGATGGCGATGAGAAACGGGCAGAAGAGCAGCAGGCCTCACTGTCGCTCAAACAGCTTGAACATGAGCTGGCGCATGTGCTTACCCAGGTTGAAGCTGCAGGTGCGGAGAAATCTGGCTTCAAGGACGAAATCAAAGCACTTGAAGATACCCGCACAGCTGCTGAACAGTTGCTGGTGAAGCTGGAGGAAGAGGAGAAGGCGACACATCAAGCCATTCACGCTGCCGAGTTTGCGCGCAAAGCGAATGAATCTGCCAAGGAGGAGCTCCAGAACTCGCTGACGATATTGAAGGTTCGTGAGGGCAAGCTGGATCAGGAGCGCTTCTCTGTAGAAGAGCAGGTCCGTAGAATGGAGCGCGAATACGAGAATTCGGACAAGGAACGGTACCGGAATCGTACGATGCTGGCCTCTGTGGAAGCAGATCTCAAAACCAATGCAGAGGAGAGCGTCAAGCAGACGGAGGACTTGAACCGCTATCGCCTCAAGAAGGAGGAAGCTTCCAAGGAGCTGGATTTCAAGCGTGCAGCCAGAGCCCAGCTTACGAAGAAGCTTGAGCTTGAAGAGAATGAAACCAAAGAACAGCGGATCAGCCTGAAGGCCTGTGAAGACGAGCTTCGTCAGACGGAGATCAGTGTCAATCGTCTGGATGTGGAGCTTGAAAATATTTTGAAAAAGCTGAATGACGAATACGAGCTGTCTTATGAGCTTGCGAAGCAGCACTACTCCATTCCGGAAGATATTGAAGGCAGCAAGGCGGAAGTGCAGAAGCTGAAACGAAGCATTTCTTCGCTGGGAGAAGTGAATCTCGGCGCGATTGAGGAATATGAACGTGTTAACGAACGTTATCTCTTCCTCAGCGAGCAAAAGGATGATCTGGTTGAAGCCAAGACGACACTTTATCAGGTCATTAAGGAAATGGAAGATGAAATGTCTAAACGCTTCAAGACGACATTTGATGCAATTAAGCGTGAATTTGGCACGGTGTTCTCGAAGCTGTTCGGCGGAGGTAGAGCAGATCTGATTCTGAATGAACCGGACAAGCTGCTTACGACAGGAATTGAGATTGTCGCACAGCCGCCGGGCAAGAAGCTCCAGAATCTGCAGCTCCTCTCTGGTGGCGAACGAGCCTTGACCGCCATGGCACTGCTGTTTGCGATTCTCCATGTTCGCCCGGTGCCATTCTGTGTTCTGGATGAAGTCGAGGCAGCGCTGGATGAAGCTAACGTCGTTCGTTTCGCTCAGTACTTGCGTGAATTCTCGGAGCAAACCCAGTTTATCGTTGTAACGCACCGCAAAGGAACGATGGAGGAAGCGGATGTGCTGTATGGTGTTACCATGGAAGAGGGCGGCGTATCGAAGCTGGTCTCGGTGAAGCTGGAGAATGAGGAAGCAGAAATTGCTTAAGTACGGAATCTAATTCATAATTCCTTCTCGTGATGAGTTATGTATTGGATAAAAGTATTGTAATTCTAAGTTGGAGGGAACCTATGAGTTTCTTTAAAAAGCTGAAAGAAAGTATATCAACAAAAACAGAATCGGTAACGAATATTTTTAAAGATGGTCTCGAGAAAACACGTAAAGGCTTCGTTGAAAAGGTATCCGATCTCGTTATCCGCCGTAAGAAGATTGATGAGGAATTCTACGAGGAGCTTGAGGAGATCCTGATCGGTGCCGACGTAGGTGTCAACACGGTTATGGATTTGATTGATGATCTGCGTGCCGAAGTGAAGAAACGGAAGATTCAGGATGCGGCTGAGCTGCAGCCGGTGTTGTCCGAGAAATTAACTGCGCTTCTGCGTTCAGAGCAAAATAACAGTCTTAACATGAATAAGGATGGCATCACCGTAATCCTCTTTGTTGGTGTGAACGGTGTAGGCAAAACAACGACGATTGGCAAGCTGGCCCATCGCTTTAAGAATGAAGGCAAGAAGGTTCTTCTTGCTGCAGGAGATACATTTAGAGCAGGCGCCATTGAGCAGCTGGAAGTATGGGGACAGCGTGCAGGCGTGGATGTGATCAAGCAGCAAGCTGGATCTGATCCAGCGGCCGTTATGTTTGATGCGGTTCAGGCGGCGAAGCAGCGCGGCGCTGATGTTCTTCTCTGCGATACGGCCGGAAGACTTCAGAACAAAACAAATCTGATGGAAGAGCTGAACAAAATCTTCCGTGTCATTCAGCGAGAAATTCCAGGTGCTCCGCATGAAGTGCTCATGGTCCTTGATGCAACTACAGGACAGAATGCATTGAGCCAGGCCAAACTGTTTGGAGAGAAGAGCGGGGTTACTGGTCTCGTACTCACGAAGCTGGACGGCACTGCTAAGGGTGGTATCGTTATTGCGATTCGTCAAGAGATGGATATTCCCGTCAAGCTTGTTGGACTTGGAGAGAAGGCAGACGATCTGCAGCCATTTGATTCGGAACAGTTCGTACACGCCTTGTTTGCAGGATTGATTCAGGATGCCGAGACTGAAGAAGCAGACAGTGAAGTGAAATAATGCAGCGTGAGCTGAAATCATAAGAAGAAGACCGTTTCCATTAAAAGGATTCGGTCTTCTTTTTCATATTAGTGCCATATAGCTTCTATAACGTTCTTAGCTCATATCCTATACGGCCAGAACACGCACGAGCTCAACTGAAGACAAAGGAACCACAGCCACATCTCCAGGCGGACCGTAAATAATCGGTGGTATTTGCAGGACAAGCGTTGTCTCATCAATGGAGATGAGCGTTCCGTCCAAATAATCGTTAGCCGTCAGTACCTCTACCTCGCTTCCCAAGAAGCCGCGAATCATATCTCTAAAATTCATATCAAGTACCTCCTTAGACTTAGTGGCATATGCAAGCTTAGAGCAGCCTTTTTATTGAGCAACCGATATTTGTGAGAAAGGAATGATGACGATGTCACCGCTCGTTTCGCGAATCTCAACGGCATCCTTACCAACCGCAAGCACCGTACCAAGAACAGTAACGCTGCTGGTGCTGATACTGATGTTTTGACCCATTTTACTCTCCAGAAATTGCTGCAGCGGTGGATTCGCGACGATTCCAGAGCGGACCTCGGTTTCCAATTGCTCGATACGAGCATTTAACATGTCTACTCTTTCCGTCAATAATGCCTGCTGGACTTCCAGCTGCTTGATTCTTGCCCATATACGGGAGTGAAAAAAGAAACACATCGCTCATTGACCTCCTTGATGTTATCTATTCTAGTGACTCTATTTCCGACACGAGCTGGGTTAGCTCGGAATTGCTCTCATGCTCGGCCTGACGAATAAGCGGCAGTGCAGCTCTCACTTCCTCAGGACCGTTCTTAATAAATCGGTTAATGATATCTTCATAGATTTCAAAGGGCTGTGCGTAATCGCAATAGTAATGATTCAGATGGAAGCGCGACAGCAGATGCTTCACTTTCCCCATCTTACTGAAGGCAAGTACAGGTACTCCTGCCCGTAGTGCCACGAGAGTGGGGTGCAGCTTGTAGCTGATCAGATAATCCATGGACTGAATCACGTTATAGGTGATGTCTGTTTCCAGTAAGAGGGATAGCGTCTGAACCGACGCAGCACTGTCAATCTCCTTCATTTTTTGTTCAAGCAGCTTGCAAGTGCTGTAATCCGAGAAGTTGTTCGAAGGATGGTTAATGACAGGGATAAGCACGATATGGAAACCCTCTGTGCTTAGCCTAAGCAGCAGTTGAACCATGGCTTCCATTGGAAAAGAAGGGTAGGAGAACAGACAAACGCCGATCGTTTTTCGAACAGAGAATCGTTTCACGGGGAACGGATGCTGCTGGTAAGCAAAGACCATATCCTGTGCCGTTTCAGGCGTTGAATGAAGCTTCGCGATCGTGGCCAGCTCTTGTGATTTCTGGTCTCTAAAAATGGCACGTCTTGCCTTCTGAATGTACTGCTTGTGGAGCTCGACCTGATCTGCCGGCCACGTCTCAGGAGGATACGTATCCACGATCCCGACCCCATACAGCCACATGGGGTGCTCGGACAGGGCTGCCGGAAAATAGTAGCTGCTGAATTTATAGGGAGTAATCAGATCTCCGCCGCCAATGATAACAGCATCCACCCTTGCAGGATCCATATAACCATTCCAAGGAAATAAGGTATGCTTGCTAAAAGCCTGCTGCAACGTTTTGAGAAACAGATCATCTCCGAAATTCCCCATGCCGTAATACCCGCTAGCTGCAATTTTCATATCATTTCACCTCCTTCTCCAAATGTTCCTTCCACAATGGATAGAGCGGCAAATGCTGCTGGCTGATGCTTCTCGGATAAATGACTCGGTGATATACTGTTTCGTCTGTCTGTACATATGCATCGTGCTTGAGTATTTTTTGGCAGAGAGCAATATCCTCAAATATTCTTCCATAAAGGCCAGGCAGCACAGTCCATCCGCCTACATACTGAAGTGCCTTCATGCTATACATGCGCGGAACAGGAGGGTGAGCATGGCTGGCAGATTCGAGCTTCCCGTCAAAATAGTCCGTACCTCGGTAATACAAATCACCATGCTTACTGCGGCGCCACACTCCGCATCCACCTGTCACGAGACCTGAATCTGGATGTAGTGAAATGACGGTTAGCAGTGCTTCAAGAGCGTTTGTCGCAAGCCAGTCGTCACCGTCCAGCTCTAGCACATAGGTTCCGTTCGCATGCTCAAGCAGATGATTCATCATTACTGCCTTGCCTTCATTCGTATTAGAGTGAATGACTCGAATGCGTGAATCCATCGTGTAATGGTTAATAAGCTCGGCCGTATTGTCCGTTGAAGCGTCGTTGCCGATGAGGAGCTCCCAGTTCGGATAGGTCTGTGCAAGCACGGAGCGGATTGCCCACTCTACGGTTTTGCCCATATTAAATACACTTAGCATGATGGTTATGAGCGGTGTATGGTCGAGTGAGTTCAGCGAATGGGAAGGCACAGGGGGAGTGGTGGAACGTCGTATTACCGAAAGGATGGGATGACAGGAGCTTTTATCGTTGCAGTTGCTAACAGTAGGAGGAGTAGCGAGAACATAATTCCTATGCTGCTGCTTGGCAGACAGGAACATAGGCTGGAGTGCTTCAGACAGGCGGGTTACACGATCCAACGAGGAGCAGCGGGCGTGCAGTTCACAGCCCAGCCAGAAGGCGGAGGGCAGAGATCGTACATGACCTGTATCTGAAAGAGTGAAGCATTCCTTCCGAAAAATAAAGCGGTCTCCTGGGCAAACGACACAAAGGGTATCGGGAGATAGTTCGTGCAGTTCGGCTTCAAGCCGCATCTTGTTGTGATCGGATATATGAAGAGCAGCGGGAGACCATACGAGCCATTGTGCAGAGCACTCTAATAAATGGTCACAAATCGATTGATATAAATGGAGAGCGTTGTTGTTATGTGCGGCTGTTCGTTTGCTGAAGGCTGCGCCCGTAAGGTAGACGGTATATATATTATTCATGTAATCCTTTGAGCTGAAGGGTATTGTGTATCACTCCATCTGCTGCTTCTCCGCGCTGGACCCAAGTATTCTCTCTTGCATAGGCAATTCGTGCTAATCTTGCTGCAGGATCCTCCTGTTCAAAGAGCATTTGCCCCAGCTTGCCAATAAAATCCTCGTGAGTCGTTGCCGTAGTGACATACGGTTCCATCCGAATACATTCCGGCAGTGCGGTAGAGAGGACTTTGACTCCAGTAGCCATGTATTCATAAGCCTTCACGGGATTAGTGGCGAGGGTGATGGGATGATATAGGAAAGGTATGACCGCAACATCGATATGCTGTAAATACTTCTTCAGCTCACTATGCGGCTTCTCTCCCAGAATGTGAACATTCGGCAGGGTGCCGTAACCTGGAATGTCCCCGTAAGGTGCACCAATAGAGACAAACTGCACATTCGGATATTGCTCCGCTGCCTTCGCAAACAATGCATGATCGACCCAATAAGCCCAAGCGCCAATATAGGCGACCGTTGGACCTGCAGGAAGATCATGAGGTCTATGAACGGCAGGAGTATCAAACATGCTGGCATCCGCCGCATTAGGAATAAGAGTGATGGGTTTGTCAGGGTAGGCTAACGATAAACGTGTGCGGATTGTTTCAGCGGTTGCAACCAGATGATCGGCAGATTCAACCATCCGATGCTCGTATTTTGCCCAATGTGGAAACTCGTCACAGCAATCATAGATAACGGCATCCGGACGATAGATCGATGCAAGTCTTGTTCTCTGCTTAGCCCAGGTCGTCCAGACGACAACGGGATGCTCTTTTCTTAATTTGTCCAGATGTCTCTTAACAAACGAATGGTGATCGGTAAACAAATGTACACCAGGTTCTACTTCCTCCAGCTGACTGTTCATGGGTGCAAGATTCTCGAAGAACACATGGTGCCCTCTGGCTCCAAGCTCAGTCATCAGCTGCTGCGGTCGCTGCCGCATAAACTTCCAGTTCATTGTCTTAGGATAGATGATAACTGCCATGCGATGGATAACCTCCTTAGTCGTCACTCTAATTACAGGTTATGCATTGATAGATTAGTAGAAACCGGCAGCTGTCCTATTCAGAAATAAATAGTTTAAGGTCCTTTTTCATAGAGTGCCGTTACGAGATGGAGAGACTCTCTCATATATAGATAAGGGTTGAAGCAATTGTTCAACTTATCCAATAAGTGAATAGAGGGGGAGTGCTGATCACATGGAGGAACATCGAATCAGGGTACTTGTTGTGTTCGGAACGAGACCTGAAGCTATCAAAATGGCGCCCATAGTAAAAACACTAGAGGCGGCACCTGACATTGAGCCCATTGTGTGTGTTACCGGGCAGCATGAGGAGATGCTGGCTCAAGTATTGAAAGCATTTGATATCGTACCGCATATTGAATTGAAAGTGATGCGGGAGGCGCAGACGCTGTACGGCTTGACCGCCCGTTTGATAGAATCACTTGAGCCTGTCATGAAGGCCGAGAAATATGACCTTGTGCTCGTCCATGGTGATACGTCTACGGCTTTTTCAGCTGCACTCTGTGCATACTATGCTCAAATCCCGATCGGTCATGTCGAAGCCGGACTGCGGACGTATGACAAATATGCGCCCTTTCCGGAAGAAATGAACAGGGAATTCATAGGCCGTGTTGCAGATCTGCACTTTGCACCTACCACTACAGCTGCCAAAAGGCTCGCAAGCGAGCACCGGAAAGAGCATGTTTACGTGACAGGCAACACATCCATTGATGCTCTGCGCTGGACGATCAAGAAAGAGTTCGACCATCCACTGTTATCGAAGCTGCATCCTGGAACCAGAAAGATATTCATGACCATGCATCGGAGAGAGAACTGGGGCAGTCCAATGAAACAGGTGTTTCAGGCCGTGAAAGAGATCATTAAGCAGGATCGGACACTTGAGCTGATTTATCCGGTCCATCCGAATCCAGCAGTAAAGGACCTGGCATTCGAGATGCTCGGCGAAACGGAACGCATTCATTTGATTGAGCCGCTTGATGTTAGTGACATGCATAATATGATGAATCATGCTTACGTTATTCTGACCGATTCGGGAGGGATTCAGGAAGAGGCGCCGTCGCTCGGTAAGCCCGTACTCGTCCTCCGTGACAAAACGGAACGGCCGGAAGGTGTCAAGGCAGGTACGCTTCGCTGTGTAGGGACAGAGTATGAAAAGGTCAAGAAGGAGATCGAGCTGTTGTTGTCAGGAGGAAAAAGATATCAGCGCATGACAAGAGCTGCCAATCCTTATGGGGACGGTCATGCTTCAGATCGAATTGCATCCATTATATTGAAGTATTTTGCAGATTGACGCTAAAGATGAACATTAGCCGTGAACGTAGTATAATATGTAGAAAGATTTCGGTTCTGCGAAAATAGCAGGCAGCGGATGTTGAAAGGATGGATTCTATGGCTAACACCTATACCTATACTCGAAGAGAGGAAGTCGCAAATGCCATTACCCATGGAATAGGGGCTCTCCTCAGTGTTGCAGCGCTCGTACTGCTTATTGTTGCCGCAAGTGTGAATGGAACAGCTTGGCATGTTGTCAGCTTTACGGTTTATGGAGTGTCCATGCTGCTCTTGTACATCAGCTCTACTTTCGTACATGCTCTGAAGGATGGCAAAGCGAAGGATCTATTTGAGATTTTTGATCACTCCTCCATCTACTTATTTATAGCAGGAACGTATACTCCATTCTTGCTGGTCGCGATTCGCGGTACACTCGGCTGGACCCTGTTTGGAATCATATGGGGAATTGCCTTGTTCGGTGTAGCTTTCAAGGCGTTCTTCACCAAGCGGTTTCTGTTTATGTCTACCTTGTTCTACATTGCGATGGGCTGGCTGATCGTCATTGCGTGGGCTCCATTAACCGCCGCAATTCCTTCAGGAGGAATAGTTCTTCTTGTTGCCGGAGGACTTTGTTATACGCTGGGTACGATCTTTTATGTCTGGCGCGGCTTTCCGTTTCATCATGCCATTTGGCATTTATTCGTTCTGGCAGGCAGTGTGCTGCATTTCTTTGCCGTCATTATTTATCTGACACCCATCAGATTATAGATGCTTAGAAGTCTAATATGTGGCTGTAGATCTCAAAAATAAAATCGATGAGAAGATGACAAGGATTTATGCTTGACATCTTCTTTTGTTTTTTGTAAGATAGAGAACGTTAATGAGTGTAAAGTGTTTTTCCTTGACGAAGGGAGTGTCCCTCAAGATGAGTCAGGAGAATCGGCTTGAGAAGACGAATCGAATCAACTTACTGTTTGATTTTTATGAAAACCTGTTAACTGAGAAGCAGCAGACTTTTCTGAAGTATTATTTTCATGATGATTTCTCCTTGGGAGAGATTGCCTCCGAATTTGAGATTAGTCGACAAGCGGTTTACGAGCACATTAAGCGTGCAGAGCAGGTACTTGAAATGTATGAGGATAAACTCGGCTTGCTTGAGAAGCATGAACGGCGGCTTATGAATCTAGAGAAGCTTAAAGCCATGATTGAATCAAGCGGGATGACGAGTGAAGACAAACATAGAATGAATGAAATGATGAACCACCTGGAGGTTCTGGAATAGGGATTACCCTTCGCAATATGAACTTTAGGAGGTGTGTTTATGCCATTTGAAGGATTAACAGCTCGACTTACCAATGTATTCAGCAAGCTTCGCGGCAAAGGGAAAGTAAGCGAGGAAGACGTTAACGAAGCGATGCGAGAGGTGCGTCTTGCCTTGCTTGAAGCTGATGTTAACTTCAAGGTCGTCAAGCAGTTTATTTCGAAAGTCAAAGAGAAGGCCGTCGGTAAGGAAGTGATGGAGAGCTTCACGCCTGGCATGGTCATCATTGACATCGTAAATAAAGAGCTGACCGAGCTGATGGGCGGAAGCCAGTCTAAGCTGGCTAAGGCAAACAAACCGCCGACAGTCATTATGATGGTCGGTTTACAGGGTGCCGGTAAGACGACAACCACAGGTAAGCTCGCGAAGCTCTTGCAGAAGCAAAATGCAAAGCCGCTCCTTGTGGCTGGCGATATTTACCGTCCTGCGGCGATCAAGCAGCTGCAGGTGCTTGGAGAGCAGCTCAAGGCACCGGTATTCACTTTAGGTGACAAGACAAGCCCGGTAGAGATTGCGAAGCAAGGCTTACAGCATGCCAAGGACAACGGTCACGATTATGTTATTATTGATACGGCTGGTCGTCTCCATGTAGATGAAGAGCTGATGGAAGAGCTTCGGTTAATTCACAGCAATGTGAATCCGGATGAAGTGCTTCTCGTCGTCGATGCAATGACAGGTCAGGATGCAGTTAACGTAGCAGAGCATTTTAACTCGCAGCTATCGCTTACTGGCGTCGTGCTTACGAAGCTGGATGGAGATACGCGCGGTGGTGCTGCCCTCTCCGTCAAAGCAGTGACCGGGTGCCCGATCAAATTTATCACCCTGGGTGAGAAACTGGATGCACTTGAACCGTTCCATCCGGAACGCATGTCCTCCCGAATTTTGGGCATGGGTGATATGCTGTCCTTGATCGAGAAGGCCCAGTCGAACATTGATACGGCAAAGGCGAAGGAAATGGAACAGAAGATGCGGACCGCATCGTTCACGTTCGAAGATTTTCTTGAGCAAATGGACCAGATCAAGAAGCTTGGACCACTGGATCAGCTCATGGACATGATTCCTGGGATGAGCAATATGAAACAGACCAAGGATCTTAAGGTTGATGATAAGCAGATGAATCGGATCGAAGCCATCGTCTTCTCTATGACAAGAGAAGAGAAGCAGAATCCAGAGATCATCAATCCATCCCGCCGCAAACGGATTGCAGCAGGCAGCGGAACTACCGTTGCGGAAGTTAATCGTCTGATTAAGCAGTTCGATGAAATGCGTAAAGTAATGAAGCAATTCAGCGGTATGATGGGGCCGAAGGGCAACAAGAAAGCAATGAAGCAGCTTAAAGGACTCGGTAAGGGAATGAAATTTCCTTTCCGTTAAGCCGAGCTTACAATATATATTTTATTGAAGGAGGTGAATTTTCGTGGCAGTTCGTATTCGTCTGAAACGTATGGGAGCTCATAAAGCGCCTTTCTATCGTGTGGTTGTATCGGATTCCCGTTCCCCGCGTGATGGCCGTTTTATCGAGGAAATCGGTTACTACAATCCGGTTGAACAACCAGCAGTGGTTAAGATCGATGAAGATAAAGCACTCAAATGGCTTCAAAATGGTGCGCAAGCATCTGATACAGTTCGCAACTTGCTTAGCAAAGCGGGTGTAATGAAGAAGTTCCATGAGCTTAAACAACAGAAATAATTAGGTGCTGATAACGGAGGGTATCTATGGAACAATTAGTCGGCGTTATTGCGAAGGCTTTGGTAGATCATCCGGAAGATGTGTCGGTCCGGACACTGGAGAAGGATCGCCTTGTTGTCTATGAATTGACCGTGCATCCTGAGGATGTGGGGAAAGTGATCGGCAAGCAGGGGAGGATCGCGAAAGCACTCCGTACGGTCGTCACATCTGCAGCAGTTAAGATGGATAAACGGGTTACCGTCGATATCATATCTTAAAGATATACGAAAGGGGGTTAGGATGCATGTCCTAGCCCTTTTTCGTACATGCTTATATAACTTAGCCTTGTCTAATTGAAATACAGGAGGACCTATGTCACAATTTTTTAATGTAGGAAAAATCGTAAATACCCACGGGATTCGTGGTGAGCTGAAAGTACTCCCGCTGACCGATTTCCCTGAAGAGCGCTTTGCTAAAGGGAGCAAGCTGGTTATCGATACGGGGGAGGGACAACTGCCTGTAACGGTAGAGTCGGCAAGGCTTCACAAAAATATGTTTGTCGTGCGTTTGAACGACTTTACCAACATCAATGAAGTAGAAAAATATAAAGGCATGATGCTGAAAGTGTCTGCTGAGTATCAAACTGAACTGAGTGAAGACGAGTTCTACTTCCATCAGATTGTCGGCTGCGAAGTGGTAACTGATGAAGGAGAGACACTTGGCACGATCAAAGAGATCCTGACTCCAGGAGCGAATGACGTTTGGGTGGTCAAAGCAAACAACGGCAAAGAGATTCTGCTTCCTTATATTGACGATGTCATTTTGCATGTTGATGTTGTGAATCAAAAGGTAATCGTGCATCTGATGGAAGGATTAGTGTAATGAAGGTTGATGTATTAACCCTGTTTCCGGAAATGTTTCATGGTGTATTTGGTACCAGCATATTAGGTAAAGCACAGGCCAAAGGAATTGTTTCCTTAAACGCTCTGAATTTCCGTGAATACGCAGGGAACAAGCATGGACAAGTAGATGACATGCCATACGGCGGCGGCGGCGGAATGGTGCTGAAGCCAGAGCCGATTTTTGCAGCAGTGGAAGATTTGCTGAATGAAGCGGAGCAGGATGCCCAATCGACTGCTGCTGCAAAATCAGCTGATGAGACACAGCCAGAGGCTTCTTCTGCCAAGCAGCCGCGCATTATTCTGATGTGCCCTCAAGGAGAGACCTTTACGCAGAAGAAGGCAGAGGAGCTGTCCAAAGAAGAGCATCTCATCTTTATATGTGGTCACTACGAAGGCTATGATGAGCGAATTCGAGAGCATCTCGTCACGGATGAGATCTCGACCGGAGATTATGTGCTGACAGGTGGAGAACTGCCTGCAATGGTCGTGATAGACAGTGTGGTGAGACTGCTTCCAGGAGTGCTGGGTAACGAGACAAGTGCAGTTACAGATTCATTCAGCACCGGTTTGCTAGAGTACCCTCACTATACCAGACCTGCGGAGTTTAGAGGCCATAAGGTACCTGATATCCTGCTGTCAGGTCATCACAAAAACATTGATGCTTGGCGCAGAGAACAGTCCTTACTTCGGACGCTGACCAGACGTCCAGATCTGCTGGAGCAGGTGGAGCTGACGAAAAAGGAGAAAGTATGGCTGGATCAGGTTAAACGGCATGAGTAGATTAAGAAGCCCGGGATTTGCTAGATTGTTACATCGTGGATACAACAATATGCTGAATCAGACACCAAATGGCATGAATCTGCATGCACCGGTGAGTTTATGAGAAAAAAAGTTCTTAATGCTTGCATTACTTCGTAATAACATGTTATAATTTTTCTGTTGTGTGGAATACGGTGGTCCGCTGTGGATGATGATGGATAACAGAAGGTTATCCGGAAGAGACATGAACACCTGTACGGAAGGAGGGAGTCATAGATGAATATCGTCCAAGCGATTACACAAGAACAATTGCGTAAAGATTTGCCGAACTTTCGTCCTGGTGACACTGTAAAAGTGCACGTTAAGGTTATCGAGGGAACTCGCGAACGTATCCAGTTGTTCGAAGGTGTAGTAATCAAACGCCGTGGTGGTGGAATCAGTGAGACTTTTACAGTTCGTAAAATTTCTTACGGTGTAGGTGTGGAAAGAACTTTCCCGCTTCATTCCCCAAAAATCGATAAACTCGAAGTGGCTCGCCGTGGTAAAGTGCGTCGTGCGAAGCTTTATTATCTTCGTGAACTTCGCGGTAAAGCAGCGAGAATTAAAGAAATTCGTTAATATAACGAATAAACGGAAAGGGCTTGGAAACAAGCCCTTTTCGCTTTTTTATGTAAAAGTGATTGTTCGTTTAAGATGGTTTACGTTCTTATATTCAGGAATAATATAGCTCATGTGAATATGAACAATATAGAATATAATCTATTGATGTGATATAGAGGAGCGCTCGCCCTCCGATCGGAGAGATGAAGTTGTATCCTGCTAAGATTTCTCTTACAATATTTTCAGAGGAAACGATCTTGACAACAGATGGTATGTCTCTAACCAGATTTCATACATAGAATATGTCTAGATGCATCGTTTCGATGACATGGATGAGGAAGTGAGGACAAGCGATGGAGCAGGATGTACAGAATGAACGATTGAATACACCGGAGAATGGGAATTCTAAGTCAAAGAAAGTAAAGAACGAGATTTGGGAATGGATCAAAGCCATTGCAATTGCATTAGTGCTTGTGTTTATTATCCGATTCTTCTTGTTCAAGCCTTTTATTGTTGACGGACCATCGATGCAGCCGAATTTTCATACAGGGGAAAGAGTCATTGTGAACCAGATTCTGTATGATATCAGGCAACCTGAACGCGGAGAGGTCGTTGTCTTCCATGTACCTTCTGAGAACCGGGATTTCATTAAGCGGGTCATTGCTGTTGAAGGGGACACGGTTGAAGTCACTGGAGATACCTTGCGAGTAAACGGCGAAGTTGTGGAGGAGCCTTATCTGCAAGAAGCGATTGCAGAGGCACAGGCGAATGGCGGACAGTATAACACTTATAACTTCCCGAATGAGTATTTCCCGGACGGCACTGTGCCGGAAGGTCATATTTTTGCCCTTGGTGATAACCGTGGGAACAGTACAGACAGCCGCATGATTGGATATGTGCCGCTTGAGGATATTGTAGGACGTGCCGACGTTATTTTCTGGCCGCTGAAGGATATCGAATGGATTAATCACTGATTTTGAAATTTAGAGGACAAACTATACCGGTTTGATCTGTAGATACTCATGATAGAAGCACCTCAGGGTATGATACAAATGGATCCAACTGTTTGTGAAAAAGAAGGTGAATTGCGATGACCATACAATGGTTTCCAGGACATATGACGAGAGCCCGTCGACAAATTCAGGAGAAGCTGAAATTGATTGATGTCGTCATTGAACTGGTGGATGCACGGCTTCCATTATCCAGCCGTAACCCGATGATTGATGAAATATTGCAGGACAAGCCAAGAATGATTCTGCTGAACAAGTCGGATTTGGCTGACCCGAAGGTAACGGAAGAATGGATCAAGTATTTTAAAGAAGAAGGGCATACTGCACTCGCTGTCGATGCCAATACAGGTACTGGAGTTAAGGATATCCCCTCAACTGCCAAGATCTTGTTGAAGGAAAAGATCGATCGGCAAATTGCCAAAGGCATGAATCCGAGAGCGATTCGCGCACTGATTGTGGGCATTCCGAATGTCGGTAAATCGACATTGATCAACCGTTTGGCCGGCAGAAATATCGCGGCGACCGGTGATCGACCAGGCGTAACCAAAGGGCAGCAATGGATCAGAGTTGGTAAGGAAATTGAACTCCTGGATACGCCAGGTATTCTGTGGCCTAAATTTGAAGATCAGAATGTGGGCTACCGTCTGGCCGTTACGGGTGCAATAAAGGAAGAGATTCTTAACGTGGAGGACATTGCTTTCTTCGCGATCAAATATCTTGCTCAGTATTACTGGCCGGCAATGCAGGAGCGTTACGGCTTGTCTGAAGCTCCGAAGGATTCGGAAGATCCGGATCAAATTGTTGCCGTTATGGAAGAGATCGGGCGTAAGCGCGGTGCTGTCATGAGCGGAGGACGAATTGATCTGGAGAAGGCTTCCTCCTTGATGCTTAGAGAGCTAAGAGGCGGCAAGCTTGGTCGATTCAGTCTAGAATCTCCTTTTTAATGTGAAACATGCTGATGCCGTAACCTATTAAATAGGAATACCGCAAGCAATACAATCCCCTGCAGCGTACTGCAGGGGATTGCTGTATTATCCAGCTTCTATATGTTTCTACCCTATTGATACATATGTTATGATATTGGTTATGGGATGTGCCGTTAGGGGGAAATAACAAATGAAAGAATTGGATCTGAACATACAGGAGACGGATACGTTCGAAGAGCCTGAGATAGATATGCTTAGATATGAAAGAGAAGCATGGGACAGCGGAGCTGAATATATTGCAGGTATTGATGAAGTAGGAAGAGGCTGCTTATTCGGTGATGTCGTAGCTGCTGCTGTCATTTTGCCAAAAGGTTTAGTACTCGAAGGGGTCAATGATTCCAAGAAGCTAAGTGACAAGAAGCGGGAATTGTTATTTGACATCATTATGAAGGAAGCTGTCTCAGTCGGTATAGGGATCGTCGATGTGGAGACGATTGACCGGATTAACATCAGGCAGGCATCTCGGCTTGCCATGAAACAGGCGGTTCTTGCACTTACCCCATCTCCGGATCATCTGCTCGTGGATGCAGAAACCGTGGATGTACCTCTGCCGCAATTATCGATTATTAAAGGGGACGCCAACAGCCAATCAATTGGTGCAGCATCTATCATTGCCAAGGTGACAAGAGACCGGATGTGTAAAGGGGAGTGGGATGCTCTGTATCCTGAGTACGGTATTGCTATACATAAAGGGTATGCGACAAAGCTGCACAGAGAGCAGCTGCTCGCACTGGGACCTACACCGCTGCATCGCAGAAGCTTTCTCGGAAAAATATTAGGAGAGCAGGAGCAGCCTACATTGTTCTAACAGACAGGTTCTGGTGCAGCGAGAGAGGAGCAGAGTCTGAGTAATGTTTATATCTAATCGTAGTGGCTTACTCTAGCAGGTAAACTTGATAGGATGCTAGATCGCTAGATCGCTAGATCGCAGAAGATCGTTGATGGATATACCTGCCTTTTTTTATGGTATTCGTTCTATATGAGGGATGAATATGCATTATCTAGATCAAGTTATTTCGGTGCAGTACTGTTTTTAATAGCAGTGCTGCTTTTTTTAATAGCAACGACTTCTTCAGTGTCCCACCCGTTATACCGATAAAATGAATAGATTATAGGGTGAATCAATTTCATTGAATACGTGTTGATATAGATAGCATCTCATTATTTGTAGAAAGGAGTAGATGGTATTTGAATATAGGTCAAGCAATCAGAGGCATGCTAGGAGATTCCAAGCCTCAAGGCGGTGCTAAGACGCTCGAGCTGAAGGAAGGCATGGTGGTGCGTGCTGAGGTCATTCAGGTGTCACCGGATCAGAAGGAAGCCGTACTCCAGATCAAAGGGGTGCAGGTGAGAGCGGCATTAGATACTCCACTTGTAGCCGGGCAGAATGCGCTGCTTCAGGTTGGAGGGCAAAACAAGGACGGAATGATGGTGATGAAGCCTTTTCAAGGTACACTTGGATCTGTATCAACTGCAACGCTTGCAGATCTGCTGACAAATCTTCAGCTGCCGGATACGAAGGAGAACAGAACACTCCTTAGTGCAATGCAGCAGAGCGGAATGCCGCTGACGAAGGACAACGTGAAGCTTATTCAATCGCTTATGAATGTAAAGCCGGCTGCTGCAGGGGATATCGAGTGGATCACTTCGGCAAGTCTTGCCATGCAAAGGGGGCTGCCCGTCACAGGCTCTACCATCTCTGGACTATATTATGCGATGTTTGGGCCAGCATTAGATGAGCTGCTGGGTCAGCTGGATGCAAGACTAACTGAAGCTGCTAAAAGCGATGGATTGAGTGGAAAGGTACCAGGAGGCATTTCAGATACGCCTGCAGAAATGGAGGGCTCACAAGAGCTTAGACAAGCCCGGACACATGCTGGAAGCGAGGGGAGCAGGCTACTCAGTACCGGAATGGCCCAGCAGGCAGATGTTCACAAAGCAGCGGGTACCACCGGATTAACAGGTACAAATGATGGAGCTGATGGACCGGAGCTCATGGAGTCTATGAAGACAGGGACCGTAGATTCCAGGGCTATTCAAGGAAACGGAGCAGATGGAAGGACAACGGCAACAGCCGGTCCTGCAGCCGCTGGGTCTAATACGATTCCGACAGCGGGTCCAGGTGCTTCAGGTTCTAATGTAGCTGGGATGCTGGCAGCGGAATTGGGTGGAGGTGATCCGGCAGCTCAGGATCACCGGGTACGTACGGGCAGCCATGCGCAGGCGGCTGCCGCAGGACGGAGTGAGGCAGGCGGGGGACCGAGCCTGCCTGTGGGGGAGGCTGAAGAGCCGAGGACGGCGACTCCAGCCAATCGCAGTTTTGGGGACAGTGGCGAAGCTCCTGTCCAGGCGAGAGGCGCAGCAGCGGGCGGGGGCGAGCTTGTGCTGCGTGCCGCAGCACTGCTTGCCCAGCTACGAGCTGCGCCGCAGGGGCCGGCCGGAGCAGAGCCGGCCGGCAGCGATGTTGCTGCGGCGGCGCAGGGCGAGCCGCAGCAGGACGGTGCTGATGCAGCGCCAGCACCGGCAGTGCACACGCCTGCCACCACGAGGGATGACTCGTGGGTGGCGCGTGTGCTGAAGCTGCTCGGTGCGGAGCACGAGCAGCAGGTGGTGCGCGGGATGCTCGCACCCGCGCAGGCAGAGGTGTCCGCGGCAGAGCAGGCGGACACGCTGAAGAGCGTGCTGATGCAGATGGAAGCAAGTCCAGAGCTTCCTGCCGGTCTCAAAGAGACCGCAGGTCAGCTCGTGCACTTGCTCACAGGGCATCAGCTGCTCATGAATACCGACCGGACCGCTCCTTTTGCCCAGATGAACTGGTTCATCCCTCTGAGCGGAGCGGACGGTCAGATGACGGCAAATGTCCAGATCCAGTCCCGCCGCGGACCGCGCGGCGAAATGGATGCCTCCCATTGCCGGATCTGGTTTGACCTGAACATGAAGCAGCTCGGTCCCACGCTGATCGACATGCAGGTGGCAGGCAGGGTAATCAGTCTGCATATTCGCACAGATAATGAGATGGCTGCACAAATTTTTGAGCTGGGTCGTGAACAAGTGGACAGTGCGCTGCGGAACACCGGCTATCAGCTATCCGTATATAAGTCGGAAGTGGTAGAGAACCGTCCTGAGCAAACAGAGCAGGTACAAGGTTCCTCATCCTCAGCTGTAAGTAAGATGGCTTCGTATGTCCCGGAATCATATAAAGGAGTGGATATGCGAGTATGAAGCAGGAAGAAGAAAGTGTTGTACGCAAGAAGGCAGTTGCGCTCAAATATGTACCTGGCGAAGCAGAAGCCCCCGTTGTAGTCGCCAAAGGGGACGGAAGGCTGGCCGAATCCATTCTGGAGAAGGCACTGGAGCATGGTGTCCCGATACAAGAAGATCCCGCTCTTGTTGAGGTGCTGTCCAAGCTGGATCTGGATCAACAAATTCCTCCTGAATTGTATCAGCTCGTAGCCGAGGTGCTTACCTTTGTATATCAGGCCGAGCAGAAGGCGATTGCATCCGCCGGCCAGAGAAAAGAGGTGTAGGCAACGATGAAGGACGATAATAATTCCAAACCGGCTGCACCGAGGAAGAGGAAAGATTCTCGCAAAGAGAAAGGTGGAGCCGGAGAACAGGCGGCAGTTCAATACCTTAAGCAGCAGGGTTACGACATTATGGATACGAACTGGAGATGTAAGAGCGGTGAGCTCGATATTGTGGCTCAGAAGGGCGGAACCACCATTTTTGCAGAAGTTAGAAGCCGGACTAGCCTGGATCGCTTCGGAACTCATCTGGAATCGGTCAATCTACGAAAAATAGCTCAGGTACGCCGTACCGCAGCCGTATATATTCAAGAACGCAAATTATACAATAGTCCCATTCGCTTTGATGTCATAGGCGTTCTGCTGAATCCAGCAGACTGGACAGAGGAACCTTTACATATCGATCACATTATGAATGCATTCTAATCCAATCGTTGGAGCTAAGAACTTATTCAGAAATTCCCGAGTTCAGCTCGAACGGTTGGATGATGTTTGTTACAATCATTTGACATGATGACAAGTGCTTCAAGGGATGCCGCACGAATGTTGGGATATGACCGATCATATCCTGTTTTATTAGAGCAAGAGCAGGCTTGGGGTGGAACTCCTAGGATAGATCATTAGGGTAATCATTTGACTTTAGATGAAGAACCGAGGTATGCTAACACCAGTATCTAAATGATAAAGATTATCATTATCTGTGAGAAAAAAACAACTTCATACCTGTTAAGGAGGATTATATAACATGAATGAATCACAAATCGCTTCATCTGTCCATGTGAAGGATGTCATTCGCGAACGACGGACGATCAAGAAATTTAAGCAGGAGGCAGTGCCGGTTGAGAAAATTACCGAACTGCTGGATACAGCGGTGTGGGCACCGAATCATAAGCTTCGCGAGCCTTGGAGATTTCTGTTATTCACGGGCGAAGGCCGTCAGAAGTTAGCTGAGGCGGTATCGAATGAAATGGGCGAGGACAATAAATTTGTCAATGCCGTGCTTACGAATCCGTCAACATTGCTGGTCGTTATGAAGGAGGATCCACGCCAAGCGATATGGGATGAGGATTTTGCCGCAACTAGCGCACTTATACAAAATTTCATGCTCGCAGCATGGGGTGAAGAGATCGGGACCTTCTGGGTAACCAAGCCGTTTCTGTACGGACCTAAATTCAGAGAAACTCTGAATATTGTTCCCGGCGAAAAAATTCTTGGCATGATCTATGTGGGGTACCCCGATGTGGTGCCAAAGCCGCAAGAACGCACGGCTGCAGCAGACAAATTAACGGTTTTTGAGTAAGCTATAGTCAGATAAAGCCATGATAAGATGAAGCTCTTCTGATCGGATCAGAAAGAGCTTTTTTGGTTTTTGTAAATTCGTCTTATGAAATTTATAATGGATGGTACTAGTCCATTCATTTCATGATAGGGTGAATTATCTATGAGCTTGGCTTCGTTATTGAATACAAATTCTACTTTGCAAAAAGCGATTCGAGAAGTGACACCTCTGCCAGATGATTTTTACTCCAACACAGCGGCAGCCCCATTCAAAAATAAAAATATATTGGCTGAAGCCCAGTTCACTAGTTACGTTTCGGGCCTTATTCGAACCTCCTTTCAATATTTGGCCTGCGCCATGATTGCGAGAGAGAATGGAGATTCTCCTGATGCAGCGTTTAATCCCTATATTGCCAAAGGACATGAAGTCATAAATGAATTTTTTGAGGATGTTCCTGAGACGGCCGTGCTGAATGAGCTGTATGCCGATTTTAAATCAAAATGGACGAGCTTCATTCACGGGGAACAGATGGATCCAGCTGAGCTGATTGCAGGAGCATTTATGTGCAGCAAGCTAGATACGATATATCGAGTAGGCGTCAGGTCTACCTATACCAGTACAGAACAATTCGTTAAACAATTTACAAGTCTCCCTACGCCAGATGTGATGGAGGATTTGCTTTGTTTAATTGAGATTTTTAAGGAGCATTTCACCACGATACAAGGCCAGACAGTATACTATCCGGCCTTTGATCATAGACGCCGTCTGGTAGGCGGTGCTCAAGCTGATGTCATAGTCGACGGTACCTTATATGAGATGAAGACGAGTAAGAAGGCCGGCTATGCCTGGAAGGAAGCTGCAGAGCTGCTTGGATATTATCTTTTAAACAAGATTGAAGGAGAGCCGTATCCCATTCGGAGGCTGGCCTTCTATAAAGCGCGATTCGGAAGTATGGAATACGTCGATGTCGATTGGCTTGAGAATAATTATGATCTAGACCATGCAGCAAGAATGTTATCTAAGGCGAGAAGATATGGTTACTGATTGATTATGGTTGAACGTAGGTTGTTCGTATCATGATGTATCTAGCATTCAGTTCTTCAGTTCGAAATCAATATGCCAATTATGTATCCTAGCGACTTCTATCAAATCTTCACTCAATTCTGTACAGATAACAATTGTACATCAAATAATCCTCACTACTGCTTCCAGTATCAAATTGAAGTTTTTCAGTCCCATTTCAAGTGGTGGCAATTCCACTCTCTTAAAGTGTCTTAATCATACTCGGGCATCGCCACAGATTTTAAATCCAGGTTACGATATTGTATTGCTTCTGCAACATGTTCGATCTGAATTAAATCCTGTCCTTCCAAATCAGCAATAGTTCTTGCCATCTTCAGGATCCGATCATAGGATCTCATGCTGAGCCCAAGCGCATCAATCGTTTGAACCAGCATTTCAGATGCATCTGGCTCCAGGTTAACATAACGCCTCAGCAGCCTCCCGGACAGTTCACTGTTCCAGGAAATAGGGTGATTCCTGTAGCGTGAAGCTTGAATTTTATGAGCGGAGAGAACCATTTGAAGCATCGTTTCGGAAGAGGAAGTCAGCGTAGCCTCTAATCCTTCCTTAGGCCTCGGAACCTCAACCTGTAGATCAATACGGTCAATTAAGGGACCGGATATTTTCGCACGGTAACTAGCAACCTTGGCAGGACTGCAGGTACAGCGCTGCAGCTTAGGATCACCTCCAGCAAATCCACATGGACACGGATTCATCGATGCAGCGAGCATAAAATGAGCAGGGAAGGTAAAGGCGGCTCGTGCACGGCTCACGGTAACCTGCCGATCCTCCAAAGGTTGTCTCAGCACCTCAAGGACTTGCCTGCTGAATTCTGGCAGCTCGTCAAGAAACAAGATTCCCCTATGGGCAAGACTCACTTCCCCGGGCTTCGGAACAGTTCCACCCCCAATCAGTCCGCCGGCAGAGATCGTATGATGAGGAGAACGGAAGGGCCGTCTTGTGGCAAGCCCGCTGACACCTTCCTTCAGTTTGCCCGATGCACTTAGAATTTTGGTGACTTCCAGTGCCTCCGATTCAGACAGCGGTGGGAGAATGGTCGGAAGTCGTTTGATCAGCATCGTTTTTCCCGTACCAGGTGGTCCTACGAGCAGAATGTTATGCATACCGGCTGCGGCAATGGTTAGCGCCCGCTTGACATGCTGCTGCCCGAGAACATCCAGATAATCTTCAGGAAGAAGGGGATGGACTTGATGAGCAGTCACGGTAGGTGGACGATGACTAATCAGATGGTTGTAGTTTTCTATCACAACTCTTCCGTCTGGTGAAGTGGGTTTGTCGGGAATGATCTCTTTCAAATGAGAGAGGCCGAATACTTCAATCCCACCAATAATCGCCCCTTCCGCAGCGTTCTCATGGGGCAGAATGACGGAATCAAAACCCTGCCTGCGGGCTAGATCCACCATACTAAGTACACCAGGTACAGGCCGAAGACTTCCGTCCAGCGCAAGCTCGCCGAGGAAGAGAGTTTTTTTGTCAGGAGGAAGGAGCAGCTGCTCACTCGTCGACAGAATGGCGAGGGCAATGGCCAGGTCGAAAGAGGACCCCTCCTTCTTCAGATCAGCTGGCGCCAGATTGATCGTGACTCGCTGCATCGGATACTGAAAGCCACAGTTCTTAATCGCTGCGCGAACACGCTCCACCGCTTCTCGGATAGCCGAATCCGGAAGACCGATGATCGATGTCTGGGGCAGACCGTTCGAAAGGTCGGTTTCCACCTCAATTAATACTCCATCAATACCATATAAACACGCACCGTATAATTTTCCGTACACCAAAAAGCACCCCTTTACGTATTCGTCTCAGAGCAAAATCATGGACGTAATGAACGTGAAAAAAGGTGCTTCCTTATTTTCATAGTATATATGGACTTGCATCAATCGATCCATAAGATGAAAGATTACAGAGCTTTAATTTAATTGGCCTCTAAATATTTGAATCTTTAACTTAAAAGAATTGTATATAAGAGTGCTTAACAATGTCAAGCTTGCCATGTTATATAAATACAAATGATTAGAATTGACTACAAATTTACATTAAAGTAAAATTTCGTAGTATAATTGTGAAAAAATACAAGAGTAGGATTGTTAAACTGACGGAGCAGATCATCATTGAGCTGGAGAGGTTAACTTAAATGTCATTAATCAACCAGAAATTAGATGAATTGAAACAGATTTTCTCTGATCATTACACCAATTTCTTTTTTCTTTTATTTACTACTTATTTTGCACTAGCTGAGACCAATGCAATAAAAGAATTTCTGGAACTTATTTTTAATGGTCGTACATTTATTACTCAGTTCTTGGTATATTTGGTATATCTATTTTGCATAAGATTTGATGATACCCTTGGCAAATATTTAAAACATTTTGTTGAACGGACGGGAATACAGTTATACTTATTACATGGGATTTTATTCATATACATGGCATATGAACTTATAATAAGAATTTTTAAAATTGATATTTTGTCACATTCCCTATTCTTATAATAATTTGAATTAGCTTATTTAGCTGCTTGACAAGTTGCCATTTTTGGTGGCTTTTATTTATTTCTGGTATGCATTCCGTTCTGATGATTTGATCGCAGAACATTCTGACCAGATTGTCTGGAACACTTTAAGTTCGTCAGATTAGATAGACAAAGAAGGCGGGGGATTGAAGCTTAAAGAACCTAACTGTTATTTTAATACTATTAGCTCAAATATTAAGCGGGTGTTCGCTTAATGAGGGACCGAGCAATGCAGGAAATGATGCTGGGTCAACAAATGAGCAGGCTGGTAATCATCCAAATGGCCTCTTTATCACAGGATACATCATCGACCAAGACGAAGAGCGTCTACTTATTGTTGAGGGTTTAGATGAATTAGAATTTGATATAAATCAGCAGTCCGTTGAAGAAATTTTAAAAATTGCTGACCCCAATGCGATTTGGATTACCATTGACGATGATAGAGTGAATGACTTTAGTATCGGTGAAAAAGTGAGAGTTATAGTAGATGGAGGAGTAAACACCTCTTTTCCCGCACAAGCAGCAGCTAAGCAAATAGAGTTAGTTGAATAAAGTAAGCATACACAAAGAGTCCAGATCAATGATCTGAATATATTTGGAATTTTGCCTCTCTGCAAAATTCGGAGTATCTATCCATACAAAAAAAGAAAGCACCTATTCTACACTGCTCTCGTTACATGTTCTTGAGAGTATCGGCGCGAAGAGGTGCTTCCTCATTTTTCATGTCATTCTGGTTGTCCAAGAAACTTCATCTATATAATCTATATAAAAATTCTCAGCAGCATACAACAATTTATAGGGTAATGGAAACATCACTACAAAATACCAAACTTGATATTACTAACGAATAACCTGTAGGCTGCAAGAGAATTGTATATACGGATGAATAACGAGTCATAAGAACACAGTGACGATAATATATGATGCCGTAAATATATATTGTGTACAATTAAATTTATCATGATAAAATAAATTTGTAAATAATTTTTATAAATTAAATGTAGATTTTTATGATTGCTGTGCTAAAATAAGAAGAAAATGTGAATTATCCTGCTAAAGGAGCATTGAAGACAACTTGTTTAGAACATAATCTGATTGGCGGGTGGAGGTACTATGTCGATTCATGAAGAATTGAAGCTGGAGAACCAGCTTTGCTTTGCTATATATGCATGCTCTAGAGAGATTACTAAGCTGTATCAGCCCTTTCTCGACAAGCTTGGCGTGACTTACTCACAGTATCTGGTGCTCATGGTGCTATGGGAGCATAAGGAATGCACGGTTAAGGATATCGGAGAGAAGCTGTACCTGGACTCAGGCACGCTGACTCCGCTGCTGAAGCGAATGCAGTCTGCGGGTCTTATCAATAGGGAACGTTCGGCTAACGACGAGCGAAAGGTTATGATTACGTTGACAGAGGAAGGTGCGAAGCTTCATGATGAAGCGCTGCATATTCCACTTGCGATGCGTTCAGGAACGAGCGAGGATGATGAGCAGTTTACCGTAATGCTGAATCAATTTAAAGGTCTGTTAGCCAAAGTGCATGATGCAAACGTGGAGAGCAAACAGCAGTAGCTGTGCATGGATAAACAGGCAAACTGAATATAGTCGTTTATAATAATTGCCTTCTGGTTAAAAGGATCTTTTAATCATGAAGGTTTTTTTATTTACATTTATTGCCAAGTATTCGATATTTGGAATGATACCGATATCAAAATACACTCGTTCGGAGATGAATTTTTAAGGTAAGCGTTTTAAAAACATGTTACAATGATGTGGGTTTATAAGGAAATATGTCATTTAACCCGCCTTGTTGCAGTCATGTTGATAGGAGGATTCGAGAATGAATATCCATGAATATCAAGGAAAAGAAGTGCTGAAACAGTACGGAGTTACCGTTCCGAACGGGAAAGTAGCTTACACGGTAGAGGAAGCGGTAGAGGCCGCAGAGTCGCTGGGAAGCCAGGTGACTGTAGTAAAAGCGCAAATCCACGCAGGTGGACGCGGTAAAGCAGGCGGCGTAAAAGTAGCCAAAAATTCAGATGAAGTACGCGCATATGCTTCCGAAATTCTCGGTAAAGTGCTGGTCACTCATCAAACGGGTCCAGAAGGTAAAGAAGTAAAACGTCTTCTTATCGAAGAAGGATGCGATATTCGCAAGGAGTATTACGTAGGTGTTGTCGTAGACCGCGGAACTGGACGAGTTGTCATGATGGCTTCTGAAGAAGGCGGTACCGAGATCGAAGAGGTAGCGGCAGCAACACCAGAGAAGATTTTCAAAGAGGTTATTGATCCTGCGGTTGGCTTCCAGGTATTCCAGGCGCGGAGACTTGCTTATGCAATTAACATTCCAGGTGAACTGGTCAATAAAGCGGTGAAGTTCATGCTCGCGCTGTATGAAGCATTCGTTGACAAAGACTGCTCTATTGCCGAGATCAATCCGCTCGTTGTTACAGGCGATGGCAACGTAATGGCGCTCGATGCGAAGCTCAATTTTGATTCCAATGCATTATATCGTCACAAGGACATCCAAGCTTTGCGTGACCTAGACGAAGAAGATGAGAAAGAGATCGAAGCATCGAAGTTTGACCTGAGCTACATAGCGCTTGATGGTAACATCGGCTGTATGGTTAACGGTGCAGGTCTTGCGATGGCAACGATGGATATCATCAAGTATTACGGCGGCGACCCGGCCAACTTCCTTGACGTTGGGGGCGGTGCTACAACCGAGAAAGTAACTGAAGCATTCAAGATCATTCTGTCTGATGCTAAGGTAGAAGGTATCTTCGTCAACATCTTCGGCGGCATCATGCGCTGTGATGTCATTGCGGATGGGGTTGTTGAAGCAGCGAGACAGCTTGGTTTAACCAAACCTCTTGTCGTAAGACTTGAAGGAACAAACGTTGAGCTCGGCAAGAAAATATTATCCGAATCCGGTCTTAACATCGTAGCAGCGGATTCGATGGCAGACGGTGCACAAAAAATCGTTGCCCTCGTTAAATAATTCATTCCTTTTCGGGGCTGCCCGAATATTTGAAAAATAACCGTAGGGGATGTGAACGATCGTGAGTATTTTGGTAAATAAAGATACAAAAGTGATTACACAAGGAATCACAGGAGCCACAGCCAAATTCCATGCTAAGGGTGCGCTGGATTACGGCACTCAGATGGTAGGCGGCGTAACTCCTGGCAAGGGTGGTACGAACGTTGACATTACACTTGAGAATGGCAATGTCGTCAGCCTGCCTGTTTATAATACCGTGGTAGAAGCTAAGGAAGCGACCGGAGCTACAGCAAGTGTTATTTATGTTCCCCCGGCTTTTGCAGCAGATTCCATTATGGAAGCTGTTGATGCTGAATTAGATCTTGTGATTTGTATTACAGAGGGTATTCCGGTACTTGACATGGTTAAGGTCTCCCGTTACATGGAGGGCAAGAACACGGTCCTGATCGGACCTAACTGTCCAGGTGTCATTACACCGGGAGAGTGTAAGATTGGTATCATGCCTGGATACATTCATATGCCGGGTCATGTTGGCGTTGTATCCCGCAGTGGTACATTAACTTATGAGGCGGTTCATCAGCTGACTACACGTGGTATCGGTCAATCCTCCGCGGTTGGTATCGGTGGAGATCCTGTCAAAGGTTCTGAATTTATTGACATTCTCTCCCGTTTCAATGAGGACCCGGATACACATGCCGTTATCATGATTGGTGAGATTGGCGGTACGGCTGAGGAAGAAGCGGCAGAGTGGATTCGTGATAATATGACAAAACCTGTAGTGGGCTTCATCGGCGGTGTGACGGCACCTCCAGGGAAACGGATGGGACATGCAGGAGCGATTATCTCGGGTGGTAAAGGGACAGCGAAGGAAAAAATCGAAACACTTGAAGCCTGCGGAATCCGCGTCGCCCCTACACCTTCGGAGATGGGCTCTACGCTGGTTAGCGTATTGGAAGAGCGAGGTATTCTTAATCTCTGCATGACTCACTAATTGTTAAAATAATTTTCCTTCTATTATAATAGCTGTAATAGTGGAAGAGGGTATATTGCAGAATCTAGGTAAGCAACCTTTTTGTCGAATGACGACAGAAGGGTTGCTTTTTGTCTTTTTATAACAGATTTACTCATTCGTTTAATGATCAGGGAGGTTTAGTCTATTGGAATCTAGATATTTATTACTTGGGCTGCATGAAATTGATGGGATTGGAAGAAAGACGATAAATAAGCTGCTCTCAAGTGGAAATTTACATACGGACATGCTAAAATACGAAACTCAGGACTGGATTCAGACTGGAATGAAGAAAGACCAGGCGCTCAAAATAACCGAGCGCTTCTCCGAAGCATGGATTGAGGAGAGACTTCATGCCTTATCGAAGGGGCGTACCCAATTTGTAACTTATCTTGATGAGGATTATCCTGTTTTCATGAAGGAAACGCCAGACCCTCCTCTTGTGCTATATCTAAAAGGAGAGGTGAGCTTGCTGCATCATCCTTCGATTGCCATGGTAGGAACCCGAGTGCCCTCAGGCTATGGCAAAAAGGTAGGGGAGATTCTAGCTTCAGAGCTCTCTAATGCAGGCTACACGATTGTTAGTGGTCTTGCCCGAGGCATAGACAGTATCTGCCATGAAGCAGCCTTGAAGGCAGGAGGAACGACCATTGCTGTATTAGGGGGAGGCTTCTCCCATATCTATCCGACGGAGAATCATACCCTCGCGAATCACATAGAGAAACAAGGCTTGCTGGTCAGCGAGTATCCGCTCCATATGCAGCCTCGACCCGGGCTCTTTCCACAAAGAAATCGAATTATTGCCGGACTTACCTATGGAACGCTGGTTGTAGAAGCGGATATTCGGAGCGGCTCCTTAATTACAGCAGATGCTGCACTTGAGGCGGGAAGAGATGTGTTTGCTGTGCCGGGCATGATTACTTCACCCAAGAGCCAGGGAACACTGAATCTGATTAAACAAGGCGCCAAGCTGGTTACTTGCGCAGAGGATATTAATGAAGAATACGCACATCTAATTAAGCCGACAATCCAGGAGAGGATCGCTGCTACGGGAAGCGAATCAGATCTGAAGATGATGCCAAGCTTGAGTTCCGAGGAACAAATGATATATGATTTGCTGGAGGCAGGTCCACTGACTTTGGATGAACTGGTGGGCAAACTCTCATTCGATTTTGGACATTTGCATTCAGTTCTGTTATCTTTAATCATAAAAAAGCAAATCATGCAATTACCTGGTGCTATATATAAGTTAATATAGATTCCTGTGGCGTTATAAATTACATCCGCCATAGGTGACATGTAGGGCTATATTGTGAGAGGAGGATGAACCTATGGCGGATTCACTTGTCATCGTGGAATCCCCGTCGAAAGCAAAGACAATTGGTAAGTATTTGGGCAGCAAGTATATTGTCAAAGCTTCGATGGGCCATGTCCGCGATTTGCCGAAGAGTCAGACCGGCGTAGAAGTGGAGAATGATTTTAATCCTAAATATATTACAATCCGCGGAAAAGGTTCTGTGCTGAAAGAACTTAAGGACGCATCTAAAAAAGTGAAAAAAGTATATCTGGCAGCTGACCCCGATCGTGAGGGGGAAGCAATCGCTTGGCATTTGGCTCATGCTCTGGATCTTGACCAAACCGAGAGCTGCCGGGTTGTTTTTAATGAGATAACGAAGCAGGCAGTCAAGGATGCCTTCAAGACACCTCGCAAGATTAATATGGATCTTGTCAATGCACAGCAGGCAAGACGTATTTTGGACCGGCTAGTAGGCTACAAGATCAGTCCACTTTTATGGAAAAAGGTGAAGAAGGGTCTATCTGCAGGTCGAGTTCAGTCTGTAGCTGTCAAAATTATTCTGGATCGTGAGGACGAAATTAACGAATTTGTTCCGGAAGAATATTGGAGCATTACGGCGAGACTGGAAGCTGACGGAAGTCCGTTTGAGGCAAAGTTCCATCAGCTTCGTGGTGAGAAGACGGAGCTCAGTAATGAAGAGCAAGTGAAAGAAATACTTAAAGAAATAGAAGATAAGGATTATGTCGTAACAGAGGTCAAAGAGAAAGAGCGCACGCGCAATCCTTCGGCTCCTTTTACAACTAGTTCTTTACAGCAGGAAGCGGCTCGTAAATTGAATTTCCGTGCAGCAAAGACGATGTCAGTAGCTCAGCAGCTATATGAAGGGGTTGAGCTTGGCAAGGAAGGCACGGTTGGTTTGATCACTTATATGAGAACAGACTCCACACGTATCGCACAGTCTGCTCAAGAGGAAGCCAAGGAATATATCACAGGTAAGTACGGCGAATCCTTCGTTCCGGAAACATTCCGACAATATTCCAAGAAAAATGCAAATGCGCAGGAAGCGCATGAGGCGATTCGCCCAACCTCTGTATTGAGAGATCCGGATTCAGTGAAAGCATTTACAAGTCGTGATCAATTCCGTCTATACAAGCTGATTTGGGAACGATATGTGGCGAGTCAGATGGCTTCAGCTATTCTTGATACCCTGTCTGTTGATATTGCAGCAGGAGAGGCTTCTTTTCGTGCTACAGGCTCCAAGGTTCGCTTCCATGGTTTCATGAAGGTCTATGTTGAAGGCAACGACGATGGCACCACGGATGAAGAGAAGCTCCTGCCTCCACTAAAGAGCAGGGATAAGCTTATTCATAAAGAAATTGAGCCGAAGCAGCACTTTACACAGCCGCCGCCTCGATATACAGAAGCAAGACTCGTCAAGACGATGGAAGAACTGGGCATCGGAAGACCGAGTACGTATGCTCCAACGCTGGAGACGATTCAGAAACGTGGTTATGTCGCAATTGAAGACAAGAAATTTATTCCGACAGAGCTTGGTGAGCTGATTAACGAGCAGATGGAGCAATTTTTCCCTGAAATTGTCGATGTGGAGTTTACCGCTCATATGGAAGAGGATTTGGACCATGTTGAAGAAGGATCTGAGGACTGGGTTAAAATATTGGCTGAGTTCTATAAATCCTTTGAGAAGAGATTGCATGTAGCAGAAGAAGAAATGAGTGAGATCGAAATCCAGGATGAGGTATCCGATGAGATCTGTGAGAAATGCGGCAAACCGATGGTATATAAATTTGGCCGATTTGGTAAGTTCCTGGCATGCTCTGGATTCCCGGATTGCCGCAATACCAAGCCGATTATTAAAAATATCGGAGTAACCTGCCCGACGTGTAAAGAAGGACAGGTCGTCGAGCGCCGCAGTAAAAAGGGCCGGATCTTCTACGGCTGTGACCGATATCCTGAATGTGATTTTGTCTCGTGGGATAAGCCTTCACCAAAACCTTGTCCTAAATGCGATTCGTTGATGGTAGAGAAGAGAAACAAGCAAGGCACAAGACTGCAGTGTACTTCCTGCGATCATACAGAACCGGTCGAGGAAGCGGACGAAGCGGTCGAAATTTAAAACATAAAAATAATGGATTAACCGGTAGTACGGGCTGCAGCTTTCTGTATCCAAGACTCTGATATAGAGTCCTGGATACATGCAGCGAGGGGGTAAATATGAACGAGAAACAACAAGTAACGGTAATTGGTGCAGGACTGGCAGGAAGTGAAGCTGCTTGGCAGATTGCTAAACGAGGGGTACCGGTAAAGCTGTATGAAATGAGACCGGTCGTAAAGACGCCTGCCCATCACACGAATAAATTTGCTGAGCTGGTGTGCAGTAATTCACTAAGAGCGAATGGACTGACGAATGCTGTAGGTGTATTAAAAGAAGAAATGCGTATGTTGGATTCACTGGTAATTGGCTCCGCCGATCGGAACGCTGTCCCTGCTGGTGGTGCACTGGCTGTTGACCGGGATGGATTTTCTGGTGAAATCACGAATACACTGCATGAGCATCCGCTGATTACAGTGGTGAATGAGGAGATCCAGGAGATTCCAACGGATGGCATTGTCGTTATTGCGACAGGTCCTCTGACTTCCCCTGCATTGTCCACACAGATTAAAGATCTGATGGGTGAAGAATACTTCTATTTCTACGATGCGGCCGCACCGATTGTAGAGAAAGAATCCATTGATATGAACAAAGTGTATTTAGCATCCCGTTATGACAAGGGAGAAGCGGCTTACCTCAATTGCCCAATGAATGAAGAAGAGTTTGATCGTTTCTACGATGCTCTGATCGCCGCTGAGGTTGCTGAGCTTAAAGAGTTTGAGAAAGAGATTTATTTTGAAGGCTGCATGCCGATTGAGGTTATGATGAAACGCGGTAAACAGACAGCGTTATTCGGACCGATGAAGCCTGTGGGTCTAGTTAATCCGCATACGGGAGAGCTCCCTTATGCCGTTGTCCAGCTGCGCCAGGACAACGCGGCAGGAACGCTGTATAATCTGGTAGGCTTCCAAACGCATCTGAAATGGGGAGAGCAGAAGCGTGTGTTCGGTATGATTCCAGGTCTTGAGAATGCAGAATTTGTGCGTTATGGGGTCATGCATCGTAATACCTTTATCAACTCTCCAAAATTGCTTGAGCCTACGTATCAGTTCAAGAATCGGAGCAATCTGTTCTTTGCTGGTCAGATGACAGGTGTAGAAGGTTATGTGGAATCTGCAGCTTCAGGACTGATTGCGGGTATGAATGCTGCGAATCTGGCACTAGGCAAAGACCTGACGACGCTGCCCGTAGACAGTACGCTTGGAAGTATGGCGAACTACATTACGACAGCTGATTTCAAACACTTCCAGCCGATGAATGCGAACTTTGGACTATTACCGAAGCTGGAACAGAAAATTCGGAACAAGAAGGAAAAGAATGAGGCACTGGCGAATCGTGCGTTAGACAGCATAAGACGTTTCAAGCAAGAGCAAGGTCTCTCCACAGTGCAATAGCGACATCTTGAGGAAAGCCCGGTAAGTCTCTCAGCGACGTGCCGGGTTTTTACCATATACGAATCAAGGGAGGTAGCAATTATGGAAACTACATTTCATGCGACGACGATCTGTGCGGTGCGTCATCATGGCAAGGCGGCCATCGCGGGAGATGGACAGGTTACGATGGGTCAGAGTGTGGTAATGAAAAATACAGCGAAGAAGGTCCGGAGATTGTACCGCGGACAGGTTGTTGCAGGCTTTGCTGGTTCTGTAGCTGATGCCATCACTCTGTTTGAGAAATTTGAAGGCAAGCTTGAGGAGCATCATGGCAATCTGCAAAGAGCTGCGGTGGAACTCGCCAAGGATTGGCGTCAGGATCGTGTGCTGCGCAAGCTGGAGGCGTTAATGATCGTAATGGACAAAACGGGCATGCTGCTTATATCTGGAGGCGGGGAGATTATTGAACCGGATGATGACATTCTAGCCATCGGGTCAGGCGGCAACTATGCTCTTGCAGCTGCAAGAGCTCTGAAGCGGCATCCGGGTGAGCTTGAAGCAAAGGATATGGCTCGTGAGGCTTTGGTTGTAGCTTCCGAGATTTGCGTGTTTACGAACAGTAATATTATCGTTGAAGAACTGTAAACTCTGAATAGGAACAGGAATAAAAGGAGGTATGTAAATAATGAACGAAGCTTTTACTCCCAGACAAATTGTCGCTGAGCTGGATAAGTACATCGTTGGTCAGAAGCAGGCCAAGAAGTCCGTCGCTGTTGCCCTCCGTAACAGATATCGTCGAAGCAGGCTGCCGGAAGATGCCCAGGATGAAATTGTGCCAAAGAATATACTGATGATTGGACCTACAGGGGTAGGTAAGACGGAGATCGCTAGACGGCTCGCCAAGCTGGTCGGTGCTCCATTTGTAAAAGTAGAAGCTACTAAATTCACAGAGGTTGGTTATGTCGGACGTGACGTCGAATCGATGGTTCGGGACTTGATTGAAACTTCGATCCGGATTGTCAAATTGGAGAAGACGGAAAAGGTCAAAGACAAGGCTGAGGAAAATGCGAATGAGCGTATTGTGCAAATCCTTGTCCCGTCGGCTAACAAATCAAAGAATCAAAAAAATCCTTTTGAAATGCTGTTTGGCAATCATCAGCAGACACAGCAAGAGGAAGATCCGGCACAAGATGCCTCAATCCATGAACGCAGACGTAAAGTGAAATTTGAGCTGCTGGCCGGCCAGCTTGAGAATGATACGATCGAGATTGATGTTGAGGATAATGCACCTAACATGTTTGATATGTTTGCCGGTCAAGGAAATGACCAAATGGGCATGAATATGCAAGAGATGTTTGGTAACTTCCTCCCGAAACGTACTAAGAAACGCAAGCTGCCCATCAAGGAAGCACGTAAAGTCCTTATTCAGGAGGAAGCGAGCAAGCTTATCGATATGGATGATGTGACACAGGAATCGATTCGGCGTGCGGAGCAGTCCGGTATCATTTTTATAGATGAGATCGATAAGGTAGCAAGTCGTGGACAAGGATCAGGGCCAGATGTGTCCCGTGAGGGCGTTCAGAGGGATATTCTTCCTATCGTTGAAGGATCGACTGTAATGACCAAATACGGGCCTGTAAAGACGGATTACATCCTGTTTATAGCTGCAGGTGCTTTTCATGTGTCGAAGCCGTCAGATCTCATTCCGGAGCTCCAAGGACGCTTTCCTATTCGGGTAGAACTCAGCAGTCTATCTCTGGATGATTTTGTATCTATCTTGACAGAACCGAAAAATGCGCTGACCAAACAATATGTTGATCTGCTGAAAACCGAGGACATCGAGATTGAATTCTCTCCAGAAGCTATTCGGGAGATTGCGAACATCGCAGAATCCGTCAACCTGAATACGGAGAATATTGGTGCTCGTCGTCTACATACGATCTTGGAGAAGCTGCTTGAGGATCTGTCCTTTGAAGCGCCGGAACTCACCTTAGAGAAGATGACAATTACACCGGAATATGTAAGAGAGAAGCTCGGTGGAATTGCGAAAGACCGTGATCTAAGTCAGTATATTTTGTAGAATTAAGACTCTTTATAGAGAATTTCTCTGTAAAGAGTCTTTTTGTGTGCGCATTTTCATCTTAGTGCAATTCTATACTTGTTTTGTGGTAAAAATCCAACCAGTCTCCAAGTCAAATATGACAATAAATGCGGTTTGTCGCGCTTTTTCCTCCTAAAGTATCATATCGTTTTTAGTGAAATCTTAAAATCGACCTATCTGAAATTAAGAATTTTTTATGAAAATATACAGCTAAGAATGGGACTATATTTTCATGAGAATGTACATATTTTGAAAATTATACATATTAAGTCCTTGTTTTTGGCAAAAGATAGGGCTTTTTTCTTATTGTAATAAATGCCCAACTCTAAGAAACTTAGAATATACGACAAATAACTTATTATTTCTACTAAAGACCTAGGAAAAGAGTAAAGTTCAGATTTATTTGTCGAAATTATTTGAACTAGGTCTCATTTTTCAAATGGTAATAGTTTAAATATTCTGGAAGGAGAGGACGAGGATTAATCTTCTGAATGATGTAAGCTTTCGAACATTGCAAGCAGGAATTGATGCAGCTAACGTCAGACAACTTGCGATTACTAATAATATAGCGAATAGTGACACTCCTTATTTCAAACGTTCAGAGGTTCACTTCGAGCAGCTGCTTGCACAGGAAATGCAAGGAACACCGACTTTAACTGGAAGACGTACGAATGAGAGACACATACCCATTGGTCCTAGTTCTTTCATTCCAGCAGCTGTCACAACCACCGATAACAGTACAGCTATGAGCAATAATGACAACAATGTTGACGTAGATAAGGAAATGAGTCTTTTGGCGGAAAATCAGCTGCGGTATAACTCTTATATTCAATTGGTGAATGAACATATCAAGATTATGCGCACTGCAACCGAAGGGAGATAGATCATAAGTGAACATCAGTAAGAGCTTTGATATCAGTGCTTCTGCATTAACTGCTCAGCGGCTTCGCATGGATGTGATTTCTTCGAATATAGCGAACAGTGAAACGACAAGAGCAAAGATCGAGAATGGTGAAGCCGTTCCATACAAGCGAAAAATGGTTGTACTCGAGTCCAATCAGCCCAGCTTCAAGCAGATGCTAGACAATGAGATGCAAGGCGGAAATGTGGGTCAGGGAGTTAAAGTCGCGGCGATTGAAGAGGACACGGCACCACTGAAGCCGGTATACAATCCGACACATCCGGATGCAAATGCAGAAGGGTATGTGTACATGCCTAACGTGGATACAACAAAAGAAATGGTAGATTTAATAGGTGCATCAAGATCCTATGAAGCAAACGTTACTGCCCTTAATGCTTCCAAAGCCATGGTGATGAAAGCACTGGAGATCGGACGTTAGAAATAAGCTAGAGAAAAATGATGTGAATACATAATCGTGAAGATAATGGGAGGGAAAATCGTGATCGAAAATACGATGTTTAAAGCTTCAGCTATCCAAACCCCTAAGGTTAACATGACACAGGGCAATTCGACCCCAACAGAAACCATCAATCAATTCTCTTCCTACCTTGAAGATGCAATCACTCAAGTGGCAGATCAAGAAAAACATGCGAGCGAAATGTCAACCGAGTTTGTACTTGGCAACGTAAATGTTGATCAGGTTATGGTCGCATCACAGCAGGCTCTCCTAAGTCTGCAACTGACAACCCAAGTTCGAAACAAGGTAATCGAGGCCTACCAGGAAATCATGCGGATCCAAATGTAGTTTATGTTTATAGCAAAGTTTCGGATGAGGTGACACAGTGAACGAAAGAATTGCCCAATATAAGGACAAGGTTTCCGCGTATTGGAACAAATTTACGAAAAAACAAAAAGTAATGTTAATTTCGACCGTCTTATTCCTGATCATTGCGATTGTGGTTCTAACGATACAGTTCTCCAAGACGGAATATGAGGTTGCGTTTACGGGGCTGGATGCAGGAGATTCTGCTGGAGTAATCAGCTATTTGGAATCAGGTAATATTCCGTTTCAATTGAACGCAGATGGCTCTGAAATTTCCATACCAAGTACCCAAGCGGCTCGTGTAAAAGTCGATGTCGGCTCCCAAGGTTTGATTCAGAATGGATCGATCGGATATGACATCTTTGAGCAGGGCTCGTCAGCAATGGGTATGACGGACAAAGAATTCCAAGTAAAGTATGCCAATGCTTTTAATGGTGAAATCGAGCAGATGCTATTAGGTATGCAGGGGATATCTGAGGCTAAAGTCCTAGTTAATCTTCCAAAAGAAAGCTTGTTTGCATCATCAGCTCAAGATAGTGCTTCCGCATCTGCGGTGCTTCAATTTCAACCAGGGTATCAGCCTTCGCAGGCGGCCGTTGACGGATATTTCAATTTGCTGAAAACAGCTGTTCCACATCTGCCAATTGAGAATATTACGATTTCAACAGATCAAGGCGAGGAGCTCGTACCTACGGAGCGCGGTGGTGGAAGTGTTCTCGGTGAAGTGCAGGAGAACATGCAGCTTCAGAAGCAATATGAAGAGGACATTGAGAAAACAGTCAGAGAGTTTTTGACGGGTATTACAGGCAGCAGTAATGTTGACGTGCTTGTAACATCTAATCTGAACTTTGACAAGGTCAATGAAACGCAAAATCTCGTTACTCCTGTAGATGAAGAAAATATGAGGGGGATCGAAATCAGCGTCCAGGATATTCAAAGCAGTTATACTGGCGGAGGTTCTGCTGATGGCGGAGTTGCTGGCACTGGAGAAGAAGATGTCGTCAATTACCCGGCAGCCGATGCTTCCACCACAAGTGGTGAAGAAAGCTCTTCTGTCATCAATTACGAAGTGAACCGCATTGCTAAAGAAATCGTACAGAGTCCATACGTTGTTAAAGATTTAACCATTAATGTAGCAGTTGAATCACCTGGTAGTCCAAATGATGATCAAGACGATGAAACATCAGACACCACGGAACAGATCAGAGAGGTGCTTAAAAATATTGTCAGATCCTCATTGTCGAACTCAGGGGTTGAATATACTGAAGACCAAGTGACTCAGAGAGTATCTGTCACTGAGAAACCAGCACAAGTGCAAGAAGCGGAACAAACCGGAATTCAGCTCACATCAGGCATGATCTGGGGGCTGGCTGCAGCCGCTGCATTACTGCTTGCTGGCGGTGGATATTTAATATACAGAAGACGGCGCAACAAGGAAGAAGAGTTCGAAGAAGATATTCCGCTCCAGGTTCCTACAGAGTTCCCGTCCATTAATTTGGAAACAGTCACGAATGAAAGCCAAGTGCGCAAACAGCTGGAAACACTCGCCAAGAAGAAACCAGATGAATTTGTTAACCTGCTTCGTACATGGCTAGCTGATGAATAGAGGTGAACGAGTTGGTTAAGCAGGGGAACGGATTAACAGGCCGGCAGAAAGCCGCCATATTGCTTATAACATTAGGACCTGAAGTGTCTGCGCAGATCTTCAAGCATTTGAGAGATGAAGAGATCGAACAATTGACGCTGGAAATTGCCAATGTTCGTAAGGTGGATTCAGGAGAGAAAGAATTGATTATGTCCGAGTTCCATCAAATTTGCTTGGCTCAAGAGTATATCTCGCAGGGCGGCATCAATTATGCCAAGGAAATTTTGGAAAAAGCACTCGGATCACAAAAAGCACTGGAGGTTATCAATCGTCTAACCGCTACACTTCAGGTCAGACCGTTTGATTTTGCTCGTAAAGCGGATCCGAATCAAATTCTTAACTTCATTCAGAACGAGAGCCCGCAGACTATTGCGCTAGTACTGTCCTATCTGCAATTTGAGCAGGCAGCAGCCATTCTGTCCTCGCTTCCGCAGGACAAACAGGCCGATGTCGCAAGACGCGTAGCCGTCATGGACAGCACTTCTCCTGAAGTCATTTCACAAGTGGAACGGGTTCTGGAACAGAAGCTGTCTGCAACGGTGACTCAGGATTATACTAATGCCGGCGGTATTGAATCCATTGTTCAGATTCTAAATGGTGTCGATCGGGGAACAGAGCGTACCATTCTCGACTCTCTCGAAATTCAAGATCCAGAGCTTGCAGAAGAAATTAAGAAACGGATGTTTGTATTTGAAGACATCGTTAATGTGGATAACCGTTCAATTCAGCGCATTATCCGTGATATCGACAATGCCGATCTGCAGCTTGCCCTTAAAGTGGCGAGTGAAGAAGTGCGTCAAGCGATATTCACGAACATGTCGAAACGCATGTCCGAAACGTTCAAGGAAGAGATGGAGTACATGGGTCCTGTAAGGCTTCGTGATGTGGAAGAAGCACAGACTCGAATTGTCGCAACGATCAGAAGATTGGAAGAAGCTGGTGAGATTATTATAGCTCGCGGCGGAGGAGATGATATCGTTGTCTAATTTGATTAAGTCCTTCCAATACGTCCCGGTGGATACTCACAAACAGCTGAGACCTGTTCATGAGTATGGAGATAAGCTGCAGGAGGAACAAATTACGGACAATTTGGATGTTACTTCTCATATCGGTCAACAACCGAGTGTTGATGAGGAAACGCTAAAACTAAAAGAAGAAATGCTTCATAATGCGAAAGAATTTGCAGAAAGGCAGATTCGTGAAGCGGCAGAAGAAGCGGAACGGATGCTGCAGGAGGGCAGAGCTCAGATCGAGGCCTGGTGGGAAGAAAAAAGATTACAGGATGAGCATTTAGTTGAGGCGCTGCGCTCCGAGGGTTTTAAACAGGGATATGACGAAGGGTGTGACAAAGCACAGAAGGAGCTTCAGGAGCAAGTGGAGATTAAGATGCTTGAAGCTCAAGCAGTGCTAAATGAAGCATACCAAGCGAAGGACCAGATCATCCAGGAAGCAGAGCCCTTCCTCGTTGAGCTCAGCAGTGCGATCGCGGAGAAAATCATTGACAGACAGCTGACTGAGGATACGGATCTCATGCTCGATCTGATCAAGAAGAATCTATCTCGCAAACGAGAGCAAGGGGTCATTACTCTATGTGTCGCTCCATCCCAGTTCTCCTTTGTTCAAGCAGCGAGAGAGGAATTGAGCTTCGCAATTGATTCTCAAGCCGAGCTGAAGATATTGCCTGACGCTTCTGTCAAGGACCGTGGCTGTGTTATCCGTTCAGCATACGGAAGTGTGGATGCAAGAATAGATACCCAATTGACGGAGATCAAGAAGGAATTGATCAGAGTCGCACTTGATCAGGAGGAGCGAGGACAGTATGAAGGTGCTTAGCTCACACAGATATATTGATCAGCTCAAACATTTGGATCCGATTCGCATTAATGGAAAAGTAACGCAGGTGATCGGGCTGATGGTGGAGTCGGAAGGTCCAGACGCCAGCATAGGGGATGTATGCCTCATCTATCCCAGCCAGTCATCGACACCTTTGAAGGCTGAGGTTGTCGGGTTTAGAGACAATAAAGTGCTTCTGATGCCGCTTGGAGATCTGCAATCCATCGGCCCTGGATGTGATGTCGTAGGTACAGGAAAACCGCTGAATGTACAGGTGGGATCTGAGCTGCTAGGAAAAGTGCTGGATGGGTTAGGTCAGCCGCTGGATGGATCATTAATACCCGCGAGAATGCAGCATTATTCCACCTCTAGTACGCCCATTAACCCGCTCAATAGGCCGAGAGTTCAAGAGCCGATAAGCATTGGCGTTCGGGCTATCGACGGTCTGCTCACGATTGGTAAAGGCCAGCGTGTAGGTATTTTTGCCGGATCCGGGGTAGGGAAAAGTACACTTATGGGTATGATCGCAAGAAATACATCAGCTGATGTGAATGTCATCGCACTGATTGGAGAGCGCGGACGTGAGGTGCTCGATTTCATTGAGCGGGATTTGGGACCAGAAGGATTGGAACGGTCTGTTGTCATCGTTGCGACCTCGGATCAGCCTGCACTGGTGAGGATTAAGGGGGCGCTCATTGCGACAACCATTGCAGAGTACTTCCGAGATCGAGGCATGAATGTGATGCTGATGATGGACTCTGTTACGAGATATGCGATGGCCCAGCGGGAGGTTGGTCTAGCCGTTGGGGAACCGCCCGCTATGAGAGGTTATACCCCGTCTGTATTTGCGAGTCTCCCTAAATTGCTGGAAAGAGCGGGTACAGGACCAACGGGCTCAATCACTGCTTTTTATACCGTGCTGGTAGATGGTGACGATATGAACGAACCGATTGCCGATGCGGTCAGAGGGATTCTCGATGGGCACATCGTGCTCAATCGGGGCATTGCCAACAAAGGGCATTTCCCAGCCATTGATGTGCTGGCGAGTATAAGCCGGGTGATGAAGGACATTGCCCCCCGCGATCAGATTGAGGCTGCCGAAAATATAAAGAGACTGATGTCCGTGTTCAAGAACTCGGAGGATCTGATTAACATAGGTGCTTATCAAAAAGGCTCTAATGCGGAAATTGACGAGTCTATCGACCGAATCGGAGATATTTGGGATTTTACTCGCCAAAAAGTAGATGAGAAGACGAATTTGGACGAGGTTATGCAGAGATTGATTACAGAATTTTCGAGGAGATGAACAAGTAAGTTATGAGATTCACGTATCATTTTCAGAAGGTTGTCGATCTTAAATCCACTGAAAAAACACAAGCTGAATGGCTGCTATCCTCCGCAATTGGGAAGCTGAAGTCAGAGGAGCAGCATCTTATGGAGCTGGTTCAAGATAAAGAGAATATGCTCCAAGGCATCTCATCGTCATCTCAGCAGTCATTATCTGCTGCGAATCTTCAGGAAATGAACCGATATATTCATTATCTGGACGAATGTATCAGCCGTAAGAACAACGACGTGGCTTATGCACAGGTGAACGTGAAGAAGAATCAGGATTTTTTGAATGACAAGATGCTGGACGAGAAGGTTTGGATGGAAGCAAGAGAAAAAGCAAAAATGCATTTTCAACAGGAAATGCTCCTTCGGGAACAAAATGAACTGGATGAAATGGCAACGGTGCGCTTTGCAGTCAAAGCACGTTAATGACAGTGACGTGAGGAAATGCGCCGGAGGAGGTATGAGTTTTGGTAGGCAAGGATAAGGAAGAGCTGGAGCGAGAGTCCAGCAGCGGATGGGAAAAATTCCTTGTAATCGCAGTCCCGATCGTATTTACAGCTGTTCTCGTTACCGCACTTCTCATCGTACTGAACGGTGACTTCAAGAATAAGGCTATGGCTTTCTTAAGCCAAGTTCCGATTGTTAGAGAATGGATTCCTGAAGATGCACTTGATCCTGAATTGGTCAAAGAGAGAAAGCTGGAGCAGCAAATGGAGAGCGATCAGGCTACAATCGAAACTTTGAAAGCAGACCTTGAGGCTGCTGAGAAGGATCTGGCCGAGGCAGAAGCGCAAAAGACACAGCAGGATGACAAAGTGAAACAGTTAGAAGAAGAAATTAAGCAGCTGGAGCAAGCGAAGGATAGCAGAACGGAAGATGGCGAGGAACAGGTCGATCCTTATGTGCAGGAGATCAGAGACCTGGCCAAGATGTATGGTGAGATGAAGCCTAGCAAAGCGGCACCAATTATTCAGAGTATGACAAAAGAAGAGCAGGTACAGCTTCTATCAGAGATGAAATCGGATGAACGAATAGGCATTCTAGAGAAAATGAATCCACAGTCTGCTGCTGAATTGACTTCAGCTCTCAAGGAAGTAACAACATCAGAGGTGAAGGCAATCGCGGCATTGCAATCGAAGCTCGCGGCAAGTCAGCCCGCAGCAGAGACGGCGCAGACCAATAACAGTCGGAATCTGGACCAGAATGAGCTTACTCAAACGTTCTCATCCATGTCGGCTGCAAGCGGTGCAGAGCTTATTCTGGAGATGAACAAGATCAGCTCTGATCGGGCCATTACGATCCTTAAGACGGTTGATGATGCCAAGAGAGCAGAACTCCTTGACAGCATGTCTGGCATTGACAAAGAAGCTTCTGCCAAAATCCTGAATAGACTTATGGGTGGGAAATAGACTTTAATTTGCGATTTGAAAGGAGGTGAAAAAAAGAAATGATATCTTTCTTGCCGCAAATGGCGATGACACAGACTGTCGAATCAACAAGCAGCACACTTGCAGGAAACAGCAGCGGAACGGGATCGAGTACGCAGCCTTCCTTTCTCGAACAGCTACAGGGATTGATGGGGACAACTTCATCTTCTGGCAGCAGCACATCTGACGTCAATCAAGCGGGATTATTTACTTTAATGGCCGCAGCCGGAATGACGGCGGCTTCCGAGGAGGAAATGAATCTGGCACTGCAGGATGAGTCAGAGCTATTCGCAGCAGCAGAACAGCTGATTGAGAACCTGATCAAAGCGTTGGAAGACTCCAAAGAGAAGCTTCTGCTAGAGGATTCAGAATTATTAGCCGATTTAAATGCTTGGCTCTCGCAATTCATGAATGCATATTACCCAGCGGCTCAGGAAGGCAGTGAATCATCGGATTCTACTTCACAGCAAATAGTTAATATCCTGGCTAATGATCCGAACACGATCCAATATGCGGTGCAAGAGGCATTACAGCAAGTGGTTGAAGCGAGCGGGAAGAAGAGTTCAGATGGACAAGCCCTGGTGCAGCAGAGCCTACATACAGAGCTGATTACTTCTCTCAAGAATTTATTACAAAAATCAGATATAAGTACAGAGTCTCTAGAGAAATTACAGGTTGTAACAGAACAAATAGCAACAGTCGTAAATATGTCTTCGAATAAGGAAGCTGTGATCCAGTATGCCAGCTCTGCATTAATGGAGCAACTGCTCAAAGCTGCGGGTGAGGACAGCACGAGTACCGTTAGCACCACGGAGGACTCCAATCAGGTGACAGACAAGGAAGCCGGCAAGCTTGTTCCAACAGAAGCTTCGAAGACCAGCATCGTTGAAGAGACGGACTCTTCGGCTTCAACCTCAGATGGTGAACAAGGGAAAGAGAATGAACCTACAACAGCGGGTCAGCTCGTACTGCGCAGCGGTAATGTTCAAACACCCGTTGCAAAATCTGAGATGGCAATACCTGCGGGGCAATTTGTGAAGGATATGTCTGAGTTTGTCATTCAAAAGTTCGAGTTTGTTAAACAGAACGGCGTAGCGGAGGCGGTCATTTCACTGCGGCCGGAACATTTAGGGCAGGTTGATGTTCAGCTATCCATGCAGAATGGACAACTCGTTGCCCGTTTTATGACAGAGCAGGTGATAGCCAAGGATTTGCTCGAGCAGCAGATCACTCAGCTGAGAGCCACACTCCAGGCTCAGGGGATCCAAGTCGAAAGACTGGAAGTCACACAGAACACATCACTATCTTCCCATATGTATCAGGATGGGGGAGGTTCTAATGGACAGTCCGGAGGAGAACGGAGATCCAGGGAACGTGAGCAAAGAGATGAAGATGCCATTCAGGCGGTAGAAATGCAGGATGAGCTTCGAACATGGATGCGAGAACAGCAAGGACTGGAGGTCTTCCCTTCAGCAGAACGTACCCAAGGCTTTACAGCCAAAGCTTGATAGGAAGTGAGGTGGTAACGAGTGGCAGACATAATCTCAACATCTAATGTATGGCCGAACTATTCCGCGGGCAATGTGGCCGCAGCCAGCAGAAAATCAACGCAGGAGATGGGCAAGGATCAATTCCTCAAAATTCTTATAACCCAGCTGCAGAATCAGAACCCGATGCAGCCGATGGAGGATAAAGAATTTATCGCTCAGATGGCACAATTTACTTCAGTCGAACAGTTAACCAATATTTCAGGCCAGCTGGAGAGCTTGGCACAATCTCTAGGAGCAGCATCCGGATTGATTGGCAAAAATGTAAGCTGGATCGGAAAAGATGCGGAGTCGGGAGAATCGGGTGTGCTTACTGGACAGGTTGAGTCCATCATAATTCGTGATCAAATTCAGTATGCCATGATCGGTGATGAAGAAGTAGCCCTCACAGACATCATACAAATCAGTGATCCAGCACCAGCAGAGGGAGAAGAAGTGCAGCAGCCAGATGCAGAGCTCGCTGATGAAGAATCGTCTGAAGATCAATCCGGTACACAGGTATGAGTGACATTTTAAGAGTAGGCCAGCTGTATACAGGACCGGTTACACCCGGAAGCCTTCGAGATGTCAACAAGAAGAGCACGAGCTCCTCAGCGGCAGGAACTTCTTTTCAAGAGCTGCTAAATCAGGAGTGGGTCAAGCTCAGTCATCATGCTTCCAAAAGGCTTGCACAGCGTGGAATCGAGCTTGGGAATGAGCAGCTGATGAAGCTCGGTGATGCAATTGATAAGGCGGCAGCAAAAGGAGCAAAGGAAACGCTGGTGCTGATGCAGGATACGGCCTTTATTGTAAATGTACCGAACCGCACTGTGGTAACCGCAGTGAACGGGGATTCCATGAGTGACAATGTATTTACTCAGATTGACAGTGCAGTAATTATATCTTAACCGGCTGGCCCTAAACGGAGAGCCTTCATGCCGTGGACCGACTGAAGCGGCAAAAATAACTGAACAAAAGAAAGGTAGTGCGAAATGCTGAAGTCTATGTATTCCGGAGTGTCCGGAATGAGAGGATTCCAAACCAAGCTTGATGTGATCGGTAACAATATTGCGAATGTGAATACGACCGGATTTAAATCCAGCCGGGTAATGTTCAAGGATATTATGAGCCAGACGATCTCCGGAACAACCGCGCCAACTGATGAGAGTGGAGGAGTAAATGCGAAACAGGTAGGTCTTGGAGTGAGTGTGGGTTCAATTGATACATTGCACCTCGCTGGGTCTGCCCAGACGACAAACAATCCTACGGATTTGCGTCTCGAAGGAAATGGATTCTTTCTTGTAGGTCTTACGGATGGTCAAGAACCGCCTTATCTTACACGTGCTGGTGATTTTCATGTGGATGCAAATGGTAATCTCCTGACTTCTGACGGATTGTTTGTCTTTGATTCCGATGGAGCAGCGATCGTGATCGACCCTGAAGTGGTGGCTTTTTCAATTGGTCAGGATGGCACGATTAATACACAGCTTGCGGATGGAACCGTAGCAGCAGATGTTCAGCTAGGGATTGGACTTGTCGCAAATCCGGGTGGTCTTGAGAAAATGGGAGGCAACCTGTACCGTATGACCTTGAATGCCAATCCAGAAGGAGAGCTTGAAATCGTCACTGCCAATGACGCTGAAGCAGGTACTGGAGCGATTGTTACAGGACAGCTGGAAATGTCGAACGTCGATCTTACAGGTGAATTTACAGAAATGATCGTGGCACAGCGCGGATTCCAAGCGAATTCACGTATTATTACAACCTCTGATGAAGTGCTTACTGAAGTCGTAAACCTCAAGCGTTAATAATTTGATAGCTTAGGGGAGGCTGACAGCTTCCCTTAGGCACTTAAGCGGGAGGAAAACCCATGATATTAGTGACGAGATTAAATGGTTCATCCATGTGGTTAAATGCGCTGCTCGTAGAAACTGTAGAAGAAACACCGGATACATACGTCACTCTCGTTACAGGTAAACGTTTGATTGTATTAGAAAAGGCAGACGAAATCATTAACAAGATCAAAGAGTATAACGGTGAAATAGGCATACATGCAGCAACGATAAAAGTGCAGCAGCAAACGGAGGATTCCTAATATGAAAAAGATGTTACCCTGGCTTTCTACGATCATGCTTGGCATTACCCTGATCGTGCTTGCTGTGGTTCTGTTAGTAGATCGGACAAATGCAGATGAGAGCTCAAATCAGGAAGTGGCTGAAAGTACAGCGACGAAGCATTTATCCGCAGATGAAATCGTAGAGCTGACTTCAGAAATTACAGACATCAAGACCAACCTTGCAGGATATACGAATATTGTGCAATTGAACCTCGCTTTCCAGGTCAACTCCAAGGAAGCCAAAGAAGATTTTGAGAAGATCAAGGAAATTCAAATCAAGCCCGCTATACTGCAGAAACTAGCTGATACTCAGCCTGAGCAGCTTGAGTCCGGCAAGAACCGTGATTTGTTCCTGAGTGAGCTCACAGAGCTCATTAATAAAGAACTGCCAAGCGGCAGAGTTACGGAAAGTAAAATAACTTCTATCGTGGTAGCAGGCTTGTAAAATGCAGCTTAGGCAAGTTCATTTTTATTTCTGCAAGGGGGTGAGATAAATGGTTGATGTACTTTCACAGAATGAGATTGATGCCCTCCTCGCTGCTCTTTCCTCTGGGGAGATGGATGCTGAAGAGCTCAAGAAGGAAGAAACCGCGCGAAAGATCAGATCCTACGATTTTAAACGTGCAGTACGCTTTTCGAAGGATCATATTCGAAGCCTGACGCGTATACATGAGAACTTTGCGAGGTATCTGACGACTTATTTTTCAGCACAATTACGAACTTTTGTTCAAATTAATGTTGTTCAGGTTGAGCAGCTGCCTTATGACGAGTTTATCAGGTCCATACCGAAGATGACGATCTTGAACATATTTGAAGCGGAGCCGCTCCAAGGCAGAATGGTGCTCGAAGTGCACCCCAACGTTGCCTACGCGATGCTGGATCGTTTACTGGGCGGGCCCGGGACCTCATCAGCCAAGAACAGCTCAATGACTGAGATTGAAACTACCATTATGGAACGAATATTTAGCAAAGCATTCGACAGCCTGCAAGAAGCGTGGAAGACGGTACTTGATATCACACCAAGAATGGAAGCACTGGAGACGAATCCGCAGTTTATGCAGATTGTATCTCCGAACGAGACCATTGCTCTTATTTCGCTCAGCACCAAGATCGGTGACACCACAGGAATGATAAATTTATGTATTCCGCATGTGGTAGTTGAACCGATCATGTCCAAGCTGTCGACACATCAGTGGTTTATATCCGAGAAGAAATCGAGAGCGCCTGAGGAAGTCGTAGCCTTAAAAGAAAGAGTTAAAAAAGCGAAATTGCCCATTATCGCAGAACTAGGTGAGTCGAATATTTCCATAGCAGAGTTTCTATCCTTGAATGTCGGAGATGTCATTACATTAAATAAGCCGGTTGAGGAAGGGCTGACGATCAAGGTGGGGGAACGAGCTAAATTTATGGGAAGTCCCGGTACACTTAGAGATCGAGTAGCCGTGCAGATCGATGAGATTCTGATTGAAGGAGTTGAAGAGCTTGACGAGTAAAGATTATTTGTCCCAGGAAGAGATAGATGCTCTATTGAAGCAATCTGAATCCATTTCCAGCGGAGAGCCTGTAATCAAGACGGTTGACGATTATCTCACACCGCTCGAGCAGGATGCACTGGGCGAAATTGGCAACATTACCTTCGGGAGTGCGGCAACAGCGCTGTCCACCTTGCTCGGGAATAAAGTAGATATAACAACACCTAAAATTTCGATTATTAATAAGTCACAGTTTGAAGAGGAGTTCCCCAAACCACATGTTACCGTACATGTTACGTACGTAGATGGATTTGAAGGAATTAATTCCCTTGTGATCAAAAAGCGCGACGCGCAGGTGATAGCTGACTTGATGCTGGGCGGTGAAGGGAATCCGCAGGATGAGGAACTGAATGAAATTCATATCAGTGCGGTTCAAGAAGCAATGAACCAGATGATGGGGTCTTCAGCCACCTCCATGTCCACTTTGTTTAATCGCTTTGTAAATATTTCGCCGCCAAGCATCGACATTTTGAATATGTCCAGCGGTGAAGGGCTCAACAATTTCCCAATGGACGAAACGCTGATTAAGGTATCCTTCAGACTGCTCATTGGAGATTTAATTGATTCGAACATTATGCAGCTGTTAAGAGTCGATTTTGCGAAAAATATGGTTCATATGCTGATCCATGGTTCGTCTGATCCTATGGATGAAGCTGCAAATGAAGCTGCTGCAGCGGTCGAGGAGATGACTGAACCAGTACCACCAGCTCAGGCAGCGCAGCCTACGGTACACACTCCGCAGGAGCATCCGAATAGTATGCCTTCTGCACCATCTGAACCGATGCAGATGCCAAGCATGCCATATCAGGACCCTTGGCAGGGACAAACAGCGATGCCGCCAATGCAGCAACAGATGCCGCAGCAAATGCCGAATATGCAGTATAACGAACCACAGCATTACGGAAATATGCACGCACGCGGTGTAAATGTGCAACCAGTACAATTCGCAAACTTTCAAAATGGAAATTTTGGGCAGCAAAGCGACAATAATTTGAATTTATTGATGGACATACCGCTTAAAGTCACCGTAGAATTAGGAAGGACCCAGAAGCAAATTAAGGATATTTTGGAACTATCTCAGGGATCAATTATTGAACTGGACAAGCTTGCCGGTGAGCCTGTAGATATTCTTGTAAACCAGAAGCTGATCGCTAAGGGCGAGGTCGTTGTTATTGACGAGAACTTTGGTGTACGTGTAACAGATATCATCAGTGAATGGGACCGACTACAGAAAATACAATAAGCATAATTTTTGGGGAGGATTTTAACTAACATGGCAAATCGAATTCTAATCGTGGACGACGCAGCATTTATGAGAATGATGATTCGGGACATTCTGACAAAAAACGGGTTTGAGGTTGTGGGAGAAGCGCAAGATGGAGCACAGGCTATTGAAAAGTATAAGGAGCTTCGTCCTGACTTGATCACCATGGATATCACCATGCCAGAAATGGACGGTATTGCTGCATTGAAGGAGATCAAAAAAATCGAGCCTAATGCTAAAGTCATCATGTGTTCTGCAATGGGACAGCAGGCAATGGTTATTGACGCCATTCAGGCAGGTGCGAAGGACTTCATCGTGAAGCCGTTCCAATCCGATCGTGTTATCGAAGCAATTAATAAGACGTTAGGCATTTAATCGATACCGATGGAAACCAGCTATTATGGCCAGCTGTTATGGGTAATTATAGTCCTTATTGCGATCATCGCAGCCATCGTGCTGCTTATACGCTGGCTGGGTCGTAAGAATCAACATTTTTTCCAAAAGAAAGCGATGAGAATTGTTGGCGGAGTCGGTCTTGGACCGAGCAAATCCATTCAAATCGTTGAAATAGGCAGTAAACTATATATCCTTGGGGTTGGTGAGGATATCAATGTCATTGATACCTTAGCTGATCCCGAGGAGATCAGTCAGCTAATGAAGCAATTCGAGCTTGAAGGAAGGGAAACAGCATCACTCCTCTCAACGATTGAGAAGCTGAAGACCCGGCTTAACCGAAATCGGGCCAAGTCTGAAGAAGTTGATGAAGCTGATTTTAAGCAATTATTTGAACAGAAACTTCAAGGAATGCCAGATCGCAAGGAACAGATGGAAGACTGGCTTCAAGAAGATACTAGAGATCGGTCGAGGGATTCATGAATAAGAAGATTGTAGTTGCATGTCTGTTGTGGGTGTGCCTGACGGTATTCAATGGTACAGAGGCCTTTGCGGCACAGCCGATCCCTGATATCTCCATTGAGTTCGGGAATACGGAAGGCGAAGAACCGAGCACAAGTGCATTATCTATTATTTTACTCATTACGGTATTAAGCATTGCACCTGCAATTCTCGTATTAATGACAAGCTTTACTAGGATCGTTATCGTCCTGAGCTTTGTCAGAACGTCGCTCGGAACGAACCAAATGCCGCCGAACCAAGTGCTTGTCGGACTGGCCCTTTTTCTGACCTTGTTTATTATGTCTCCAACCATATCACAAATGAATGAAGTCGCACTCCAGCCTTATCTGAGAGGAGAGCTTACTCAGACGGAAGCACTGGAGGAGGCAGCTGAGCCGATGAAGGAATTCATGTTCTCTCATACAAGAGAGAAGGATCTGCTGCTGTTTATGGAATACACCGGAGCGGAGCAACCCGAGTCCTATGAGGATATTCCCTTACATGTACTTGTTCCGGCCTATGCCATAAGTGAATTGAAAACTGCATTTCAGATGGGCTTTATGATATTTATTCCATTTCTAGTCATTGATATTGTCGTGTCGAGTGTACTTATGGCGATGGGGATGATGATGCTCCCGCCGGTCATGATATCACTGCCCTTCAAGATCCTTCTCTTTGTTCTGGTGGATGGCTGGTATTTGGTCGTAAAATCTCTGTTATTAAGTTTCAGTCCTTAAACTAGGGCGCATCTAGACATTGGAGGCAAGCGGCCATGACGTCCGATTTTATCATTGAACTGGCAGGGCAAGCAATTTTTATCGCACTGGAAATCAGTGCACCAATGCTTGTATTAGGGCTTGTAGTAGGTCTTATTATCAGTATTTTTCAAGCGACGACACAGATCCAGGAGCAAACACTGGCTTTTGTTCCCAAGATTATTGCGGTGCTAGTGGCACTGTTGTTATTTGGGCCATGGATACTTGCAACAATGGTCGATTTTACATTTAACATTTTGAATAATCTTCATACTTATATCGGGTAGGCATATACAAACATGGAGATGATGCTTCAAGGTTTTTCTGTCGCTCTGCTTATTTTTTGTCGAATTACAGCATTTTTTGTAGCAGCACCTATATTTTCTACGCCAGGGGTTCCAGGGGTATTTAAGATCGGAATATCTTTTTTTATTACCGTCATTGTGTACCTCACATTTGGCTTGGGCCAGTCAATTCCGATGGATGGTCAATACATTCTGCTCATTGTGAAAGAAATACTGATGGGTCTGCTGCTGGGCTACATCGCACTACTCATGATCACAGCGATCCAAACAGCAGGTGCATTTATCGATATTCAGATCGGGTTTGGGATGGCAAATGTCTACGACCCCATGACAGGCGCAGCTGCTCCTTTGACAGGGAATGTGAAGTATGCCTTTGCTGTCCTGTTGTTTCTAACCATGAACGGTCATCATCGAATGCTGGATGCAATCGTGTACAGCTACGAGTGGGTACCGCTGGTAGGGAATGATTTTTTTGCAGCAATCGCAAGTGGGAATATCGCTGAGTTAATCATAACAGCCTTCGCTCAGGCGTTTATGCTCGCATTTCAGCTGGCAGCACCTCTTGTTGTCGCTCTGTTTATGACAGATGTGGGTCTCGGCTTCTTAGCAAGAACTGCGCCGCAGTTCAACGTGTTTGTCATAGGTGTTCCGTTAAAAATTCTGGTAGGACTCGCGATGATGCTGATCACTATACCAGGCTTGTTATATTTATTTGAAAATTTATTCGCAGTCATGTTTGAAGCTATGCAGGGAGTTCTGGAAGTGATTAAACAAGGAGCTTAAGGCTTGAATCTGCGGTGGCGGGGGTAGCAGCAATGAGATTTAAACTGGACCTGCAGATGTTCTCAGGGGAGAAGACGGAGAAGGCTACCCCGAAAAAACGTCAGGAATCTCGTAAAAAGGGCCAAGTGGCCAAAAGTATGGAAATATCCGGAGCAGCCATTTTACTCTCCTGTTTCATGTGTCTGCTCATCTTTGGTGAATTTTACAAGGAACGCATTGCAGACCTCTTCAAGGATATCTTTGTTAACAGGCTGAACATGCAAGTAACGAGCGAGAACGTAATGGTTATGTTCGGACAGTTTGGAATGGAGATACTTATCCTCCTTGCTCCGATCTTTGCCATCGCGGTGATCATTGGTTTTGCGGCCAATTATATTCAGGTGGGATTTTTGCTGACAGGCGAAGGAGTCACTCCTAAATTCAGCAAGCTGGATCCGATCAAGGGCTTCAAGAACATCTTTTCCATGCGAGCCCTTGTAGAACTGTTAAAGTCCGTTCTTAAGCTCGTCATTATTGGCTATTTGGTTTATGACATCTTATGGGGTGCACGTGATGAATTCGCAGGCCTCAGCCTGTTGTCACTGGATGGAATCTTGAAATTCGCAGCGGAAATGACGCTGGACCTTGGAATCAATATTGGCGCAGCCTTATTTGTGCTTTCTATCCTGGATTACATGTATCAGAGATACGAACATGAGAAGAACATTAGAATGTCCAAACAGGACATCAAGGATGAGTATAAGAAGATGGAGGGAGACCCTCTCATTAAAGCGAAAATTCGCGAACGGCAAAGACGTATGGCGATGCAGCGGATGATGCAGGAAGTTCCCAATGCGGACGTCATCATTACGAATCCTACTCACTTTGCAGTCGCTTTGAAATATGATGGCAATGAAATGGAGGCTCCTACGGTCATAGCGAAGGGCGCAGATCATATGGCGCTGCGCATTCGGGAGATCGCCAAAGAGCATGGAGTGACGCTAATGGAGAACAAGCCTCTAGCCAGAGCCTTGTTCCAAAGGACAGAGATCGGAGATTCAATTCCGGCGGATCTCTTCCAGGCTGTCGCTGAAATTCTTGCCTATGTTTACAAATTAAAAGGAAGATCGAATCATAAGGGGAATCGGAGGCATGGAAACTAGTGAAAATTAAAGACCTATCAATCCTGATCGGGATCATCGGCATCGTGCTAATGATGATTCTCCCTATTCCTGTTGGACTACTTGATGCACTGCTGGTTATCAACATCGCAATAGCTTTGGTTATATTGCTGGTAGCGATGAATACGAAGGAAGCTCTGGAATTCTCCATATTCCCTTCCTTGCTGCTTGTGACGACTCTATTTCGTGTGGCACTTAACCTTGCAACGACAAAGCATATTTTGCAGGATGCTTATGCCGGTCAGGTTGTGGCCACGTTCGGAAGCTGGATCTCAGGCGGGCAGCCGGTTATCGGTTTCATCGTGTTTCTGATCCTGGTCGTCGTTCAATTTATTGTCATTACGAAAGGCTCGGAGCGCGTAGCGGAGGTAGGAGCTCGTTTCACCCTCGACGCGATGCCCGGGAAGCAGATGAGTATAGATGCGGATTTGAACGCAGGACTTATTAATGAGCATCAAGCGAAAGAGCGCAGAAGCAAAATCGAACGCGAAGCGGACTTTTACGGAGCGATGGATGGTGCGAGCAAGTTTGTTAAAGGAGATGCAATTGCCAGTATCGTTATCCTGATCATTAATCTTGTCGGTGGTTTTATCATTGGGATGATAATGATGGGCATGAGCTTTGGTGATGCATTGTCTACTTATTCACTGCTAACGATCGGTGATGGATTGGTCAGTCAGATCCCTGCACTGCTTATTTCTACCGCATCCGGTATTATCGTTACGCGTGCAGCTTCTAATGGTACTATGGCGGATGATATTACATCCCAGCTCTTCTCCTATCCAAAGCTTCTATATATTGTTGGAGCGACGGTAGCATTCCTAGGATTCTTCACACCCATTCAGCTGATTACAACACTGCCGCTTGCGTTACTTCTCTTCTTCGCTGGCTGGAAGATGCAGCAGAATTTGAATAAACAGCAGATTAGTGACGAACAGATGGAAGAAGAGCAGCAGATTGAAGAGGTGCGTAGTCCGGAAAGTGTAATTAACCTGCTGCAAGTGGATCCGATCGAATTCGAATTTGGATATGGACTTATTCCCTTAGCAGATACAGGGCAGGGTGGAGATTTGCTCGATCGTATCATCATGATTCGAAGACAATGTGCTCTTGAGCTGGGACTCGTCGTTCCGGTAATTCGGATAAGAGACAATATTCAGCTAAGACCCAGTGAATATGTGATTAAGATTAAAGGAAATATTGTCGGGAGCGGCGAGCTTCTGCTCAATCACTATCTGGCGATGAGTCCAGGATATGATGATGATTCTATAACCGGAATTGAGACAACCGAGCCTGCATTTGGCCTTCCCGCCTTATGGATCGATGAAGCAACCAAGGATCGCGCCGAACTGTCCGGCTATACCGTTGTAGATCCACCTTCGGTTGTGGCAACGCATTTGACCGAAATGATTAAGAAGCATGCACATGAGCTCCTGGGTCGTCAGGAAACGAAAGCTCTTGTGGATAACTTGAAAGAGAATTATCCTGCACTGGTTGATGAGCTGATTCCATCTGTATTATCCATTGGAGATGTTCAAAAAGTACTGGCTAAACTGCTTCGTGAGAAAATCTCGATCCGAGATATGGTGACTATTTTTGAGACGCTCGCGGATTACGGTACCTATACGAAGGATCCGGATGTACTTACGGAATATGTCAGACAAGCTCTATCCAGACAGATTACACAGCAGTATACCCAAAAAGGGGAGACGATGCGGGTCATTACGGTTGGACCGAATCTGGAGAAGAAGATTGCCGAGAGTGTCCAGCAGACGGAGCAAGGAAGCTATCTTGCGCTTGATCCAGTAGCTAGTCAGACGCTGTATCAGAAGCTGATGGAGCAAGTGAATCGGCTGATTCAGACGGGTCAACAACCGATCGTGCTTACTTCACCGACAATCCGGATGTATTTGCGGCAATTGATCGAAAGAACGATGCAGGATATACCGGTGTTGTCCTACAGCGAACTGGAGCCTAATGTTGAAATTCAAAGTATCGGGGTGGTTAATCTATGAGAGTGAAAAAATATATAGTGGATACCATGCCCGAGGCAATGGGCCTGATTCGCAGTGAGCTAGGAGCAGATGCAGTCATCTTGTCGACGAAATCGATCAAGACAGGCGGTTTTGCCGGACTGTTCCGCAAGCAAAAGATAGAGGTCGTAGCGGCGGTTGAGGAGCAGGCGGGTTCGGGGGCACCGGCCAATCTGCAAGCAAGCCCGCCGGTCTCTCCGGCTCAGCCAAGACCAATACCAAGAGCAATGGCCCCAGATGCTTACCGCAAAGTAGCACAAGGTATGAATAACGGAGAACAAGCACCGGCCAAGGAAAAACAGGAGGATGTGAAGCAAGCGAATCCATCCTACAGGGGACCACATTCATCAGTCCTTCCATCACTTCCTGTTCAGGAGCCGCACCCGGAAGGGGCGGATTTTTCCGCTTCTACCGATCAGGCTCTGCTGACTGAAATACAGCAGTTGAAGCAGATGATGACTTCGTTTGCTAAGCGAGATGCCCATGAAGCCGTGCTGCCGAGCAATCTGAATGAAGCACGTGTCAAACTGATTCAGCAGGGTGTCATCGATGAATTATGGATGAAATGGATTGATGAAGTACAGGAGCAGTGGACGGAACAGACCGAGCAGAGTGGCTTGGCACTAGTCAAGGAAGAGATAAGGCAATTCCTTGAAGCACGAATAGATGCTGGAATTGCGCAGGATACACGTATTGTTTACGTTGCGGGACCTACGGGCGTGGGTAAGACGACGACCATTGCCAAGCTGGCTGCTGAGCAAATGTTTAAGTACAAGCGCAAGGTCGGGCTTATTACTGCGGATACGTACCGGATCTCCGCTGTCGAGCAGCTGAGAACCTATGCCGCAATACTGGGAGTTCCGCTAGAGGTGGTTCAGTCACCGGCAGATACCAAGCGGGCCCTAGAACGCCTTGCAGATTGTGATCTTATTTTTATGGATACCGCAGGACGTAACTATCGTAATGAAATGCTGGTATCTGAACTGAACAGCCTGCTTCTCGATGAACCCAACAGCGAGATGGTGCTAGTACTGAGCCTCACCTCTAAGACAGAGGATATGCTCGTCATTTTGGACCATTTCACCAAATATGGCCTGTCCAAAGTCATCTTTACCAAAATGGATGAAACGGATAGTCTCGGTTCCATTCTTAATGTTCTGCACCGTTACCCTGTGGCACTGTCTTACATAGCGGTTGGTCAGAATGTGCCAGATGATCTTATGGTGCCGGATGCCAGGACGCTCTCAGATTGCATAATGGGAAGTGATGAGAATGAGTGATCAGGCTGCATCTCTTAGAGAATTGATGGCAGCAAGGCCCATTCCGAAGATTACGGAAGAGAATCGCATAAAGAAGCAAACAGCGAAGAAACAGGCTAAATTAATTGCCGTTGCAAGCGGCAAGGGTGGAGTAGGGAAATCCAATTTCACTCTAAACCTGGCATTAAAAATTCATGCCGCCGGCAAAAAGGTTCTCGTATTTGACGCTGATATGGGAATGGCCAATATTGATGTGCTTATGGGGGTCTCCTCCAAATTCAGTCTATATCATGTGCTGACCAGGGAGAAAAGGATCTCAGAGATTATACAACTCGGACCGATGGGGCTTCCGTATATCGCAGGAGGGTCCGGATTCGTAGAACTTCTGTCTCTAACGGAACAGGATATTGATGCATTCACCACTGATTTGGAGAGCCTGGCTTCGGAAATGGATTATATTTTCTTTGATACCGGTGCGGGATTATCACTGGAGAACAGAAGCTTTATCGCGGCTGCAGATGAATGTATTGTTGTGACGACCCCGGAGCCCACGGCGATCACGGATGCTTATGCACTCATCAAAATGATGCACAAAATTAACGGTCACAGTCCATTCGGCATCATCGTCAATCGGGCGGAGAACAAGCGCGAGGCCGACCAAGTCAGCTCAAAGATACAGCTGGTTGCTAAACGATTTTTGGGGGCTGATATTCCGCTGCTCGGGTATGTCACTGAGGATAGTCATGTGATGCGTGCGGTTAAGAAGCAAACGCCATTTACTACCCTGTATCCGAACTGCACAGCTGCTAAGGATATGGAACGAATCTCGCTGAGCTACACAGAGATGGGCAGAACGATATCGAGCGGTGGGCAGGGCTTAAGAGGATTTGTTGCCAAGTGGTTGAGAAAGACGGCCCAATAAACAAGATGAATTTACTTTAGAGGTGTCTTACATGTCAGTCTATCAGGTACTTGTGGTTGATGATTCAGCATTTATGAGAAAGATTATTACCGATTTAATTCAGCAGGATCCTTCTTTTCGAGTAGCGGACACCGCTGCGACAGGTGTGGAAGCTGTTGAGAAAGCCAGAAGTCTCCGGCCAGATTTAATTACGATGGATGTTGAAATGCCGGAATTAAACGGGCTGGATGCCTTGAAGATCATTATGGCCGAGCAGCCAATTCCGATCATCATGCTGTCAGGGATTAATGAGACCGGTCTCAAAGAAACGATCAAGGCGCTGGAAGCCGGTGCGTTTGATTTTATACGTAAGCCTTCCGTTCAATTTCGTCAGGACATTTATGAGGTGGGGACTGAGCTTCGTAATCAGATGAAGGAAGCCGTACAGATGATGGAGCGAAGAGCCCGAAGAGCTGCGGAGAAGGATGAGGTTGCAGCATGGATCGCTTCTCCCTCTGAGGTTTCGGCTTCGTCTGCTGGGAAAAAGAATAAAGATGCTGCTGTCCACCATAAGACGCCTGAAAAAACGATCGCTCAAGAGCCTAAATCTGCGCCTCCAGAATCAGTGAGCAAGAACATTTCCGCTCCCCGATCGGCGAAGACCAAGCTGGAAGACATTAAGTCCATCACTCAGAGACTAGCACAAGAATTAGAGACAGCCAAAAAAGAAACAGAGAAGAAAGCAAGACCAAAAGCAAGCAAGAAGGAGAAGGAACCTGACAAACGGTCATCCCTTGTAATTCAAGCAGAGCACGAAGCCGTAGCCTCTCTTGAAGCAGCCGAGACGAAGAAGCCTAAGAAATTAGATGTATCGCTTTCTTCTGGTACGTTCAGCAAATTGGTAGCTATCGGATGCTCGACGGGTGGACCCCGTGCACTTAAAACGCTGCTGTCTCATTTCCCCGGGGATTTTGAGGCTCCGATTGTCATCGTTCAGCACATGCCGCCGGATTTCACCAGATCCCTGGCAGCCCGGCTTGATTCCTTCAGTGAGATTCATGTGGTTGAAGCGGCTCATGGAATGCTTTTAAAGGCGGGAACTGCTTACATCGCTCCAGGAGGCTATCATATGAGAGTTAGGGAGAATCGTCATGCGGAATATGAGATTGTGCTCGGCAGCGAGGACCCCGTGAATGGACACAGGCCTTCAGTCGATACGTTATTCGAATCTTTACTCCCCTATGTTGCTCTCGAAAGACATATAGCCATCTTGACGGGGATGGGCAGCGATGGAGCAAGAATGATGAAACGTCTCTACGAAGCAGGCGTTACTTCTACTTTTGCTGAGAATGAGGAGACCTGCGTTGTATACGGGATGCCGCGTGCTGCAGCAGAGCTCGGGTGTGTAAATCAGCTGCTCCCGCTTGAGGAGCTGGCCGATAGACTGGTTAAAGCGGTGACTAGAAACGGTTAATTCATAAAAGGAGGTAATACAAAGTGGATATGAATCAATATTTATCCATGTTCATTGATGAGTCGAATGATCATCTCCAATCATTGAACGAAAAGATGCTCGAATTGGAAAATAATCCGGAGGACATCAGCATAGTTCAGGTGATCTTTCGATCAGCCCACACACTTAAGGGAATGGCTGCGACAATGGGATTCGAAGATCTCGCCTCATTAACTCATAAGATGGAAAATGTGCTGGATCTGGTCCGCAACGAGAAGCTGACGATGCAGGAGCCTATATTTGACGTTCTGTTCCAGAGCTTGGATGCACTCGAGTCTATGGTACAGGATATTATGGCAGGCGGTGAGGGCAAGGCTGACGTGTCTGCGATTGTAGATAAGCTGCAAGCGATTGAAAGCGGAGAAGCAAGTATGTCTGATGCTGCATCACAGATCAGCAGTTCAGATGCAGCTTCGAGTGGAACAGCATTATCACTTGATGAATTTCAAGCGTCTGTCTTGACGCAGTCCATTGCAGATGGACAGGGTGCAGTGTTTGTACATGTTACCATCAGCAAGTCAAGCCAGCTTAAATCCGTTAGAGCTTACATGGTATTTGATTTGCTGGAGCGCTCCGGAGAGGTTATTAAGACAGAGCCTTCAGTACAAGAAATTGAGCAGGACCAATTCGATTACGATTTTTCACTATACTACATAACTCAAATGCAACCGGAAGAGCTGCAGCAGGCGATTATGAATATTTCCGAGATTGAGAAGGCAGAAGTCGTACCATTAACAATAGAAATGCTGGGACAGATCGCGAGCAAGGAAGCAGCAGCTTCTGTAGAGACCCCTCTGATCGAAGAGAAGAAAGCAGAAGTTAGTAACAAGGATAAAGGAACTGCTAAACCGGCCAAGCCCGCAGCAGAGAAGAGCAATACGAAGCCCGCCGGCGCTGCCGTTGGGAACCGAACGATCAGAGTGGATATTGAACGGCTTGACGTGCTGATGAATTTGTTCAGTGAGCTGCTGATTGACAGATCCAGACTGGAACAGCTGGCAAGTGATCTGGATCATTCCGATCTAATAGAAACCGTATCTCATATGAGCAGAGTGAGCTCAGATCTGCAAAATATTGTTCTGAAGCTCCGAATGGTCCCGGTCGATACCGTATTCAACCGTTTTCCAAGAATGGTAAGGGATCTGGCCAAATCGCTGGATAAAAAAGTGGATTTGATCGTCACCGGTGCTGAAACGGAGCTTGACCGTACGGTAATTGACGAAATTGGCGACCCGCTGGTCCACTTGCTTCGAAACGCCGTGGATCATGGGGTTGAGTCGATATCCAAGCGGATCGAGGCAGGCAAGCCTGAAACGGGAACGATTCATTTAAGAGCCTTCCACAGCGGTAATCATGTATTCATTGAAATCGAAGATGATGGAGCCGGTATATACCGCGACAAGCTGCTGAAGACGGCCATTTCCCGTGGTGTTGTTACTGAAGCTGAGGGAGAACTGATGACAGACGAGCAAGTGTACCAGCTATTGTTTGCTCCTGGATTTAGTACAGCTGAGACAATATCGGATATTTCCGGAAGGGGCGTAGGATTGGATGTCGTTAAGGCAAAGATCACTTCGCTCGGTGGAAATGTATCGATCCATTCTACGCCGGGACAAGGCACGAATTTCTCGGTTCAGCTGCCGCTAACGCTATCCATTATCGCAGCGATGCTGATTAGACTTGGTGAAGAAAAGTATGCTATTCCGTTGTCCTCCATCGTGGAGACCGCCATTATCAAAAAAGAAAAAATCCGCCATGTACATGGTTCAAGAATGATCAGCTTTAGAGACTCTATGATTCCTTACGTATCGCTGTCGAAAGTGTTCAGTGTCAGCGGATATACCGATGAAGAAGAGGAAGAAGTTGAAATTGTAGTCATCCGCAAGGGGGAACAGCTTGCAGCGCTTGCGGTAGATGATTTTATCGGACAGAACGAAATTGTAATTAAGAGTTTAGGTAAATACCTGCCTTCCATACAAGGCATCTCAGGAGCCACAATTCTTGGTGACGGTCAGGTAGCCCTCATTATTGATCCGAATGGCTTCATTAAATAGAGCAGGTATTTCATTATTCATAGTTGATAGATTCAGCGGTGCTGAATTCCCGCATAGAAGGTTGTTCATTACTTAAGGAGGTATTAGGTCATGGCAGAAGATATTAAAGTAATTGTATTCAAACTGGGTGAAGAAGAGTATGGCATTGAGGTGGATCAGGTTCAAACCATTGAGAGAATGATGCCGATTACGAGAGTTCCCAAAACCTATTCATTTGTAAAAGGTGTAGTCAATCTTCGCGGTGTTGTTATTCCCATCATAGATTTGCGAGGACGCTTTTCTCTTCCAGAGACGGAGTATACCGATCATACCCGAATCATTATGGTGACTGTGCAAGAGATGCAGGTTGGCTTTATTGTCGATTCGGCAAACGATGTACTAGACATTCATTCAGGAGATATCGAGAATCCGCCAGAGGTTATTGGCGGCGTAAAAGCCAAGTACTTGAGAGGCGTTGCCAAGCTGGGTGAAGATCGCTTGCTTATTATGCTAAATCTGGTGGAAGTGTTGAATAAGAGCGAAATTGTTATGCTCGAAGGTATGGAAGGATAATGACACGCTCTTTTGATCAATTTCATGATATTGAAATGGATGTTCTGAAGGAAATTGGCAATATAGGAGCCGGCCATGCGGCTACTGCGTTATCGACACTGCTGAACAGGCCGATTGATATGGGGGTCCCCACGGTTCAGCGTGTCCCCTTTGAATTGATTGCAGAGAGCGTTGGTGGTGACGAGAGTATTGTAACTGCCGTCTACTTTAGAGTAGAAGGTGATGCGCCGGGGAATTTGTTTTTTATGATGACGCCGGAGGCAGCCAAACAGCTGCTGCATCACTTCAGTGGAGCAGTGACCAATGAGGTGCTTGAATTCTCCGACATGGAACGATCCATCTTGTCTGAGGTCGGGAATATACTGGCCGGATCCTACCTGTCTTCACTGGCAGATTTTACTCAGTTAGCCATGCTGCCTACCGTGCCCGGCTTTGCCGTTGATATGGCTGGAGCGATTCTCAGCTACGGGCTGCTTCATATGAGTCATATGGGAAATGAAGCCCTGCTGATCGATACGAATTTCCTGGAGGGATCAAATCGGGTGCAAGGACAATTTTTCCTAATACCCGATCCCGAATCCTTTGACGCTATATTTGAAGCACTTGGAGTACATGGCTGATGATAGAGCAGAAGAAGCTGATTAAGGTAGGGATGGCGGATTTAAATATTCTGGCTGAGCCAGGAGTCATTAGAACGACCGGGCTTGGATCCTGTGTGGGTGTCACATTGTACGATCCTGTAAGCAGGATTTGCGGTATGGCGCATGTAATGCTCCCATCTTCCTCTATTGCTAGAGAGAGTGTGGATTTAAATCGGGCAAAATACGCGGATACCGCAATCGTACTTCTGTTAGATAGAATGAAGGCGCTGGGAGCATCCCAGCCGCATATTGTTGCGAAAATGGCAGGTGGATCTCAGATGTTTCAATTTGCCGGATCTGGGGATACGTTACGTATTGGCCCTCGAAATACGGAAGCGTGCAAAGAAGCTTTGAATTTAGCAGAAATTCCGCTGATCGCAGAAGATTGTGGTGGACATCATGGCAGAACCATTGATCTGGATCGGGATACAGGGGTGTTGACGATTCGAAGCGTACAGATGGGTGTGAAAGAGTTATGACTACGTTGTTTGGTACGATTCGCATAAATTTTGTGTTTGGTCTTATCGGTTTAGTCTATACCTTTTTTGTTTCATACAGCAGTAACTTGTTATCTACTAGTTTGTACCGTGCGGGCACAGCCTTTGTGATCTGGTTTGTCATTGCTTTTATTTGCAGATGGGTGCTGGGATACGTCCTGGCACCGACGCAAAGTGCTGAAGATCATAGCCAGCAGAATGATGGTACGGAGCATAAGGGAACACAGCTCGATATAACCGCTCCAGATGATGATGAGGAGCTAAGGAATCTATTAAAGTATTCACCGCAGGAAGAAAGTAAGAGTGAACCCAAAAAATCAGCAGCTGAAACTGGATTTGAACCTCTAAATCCTCCGAAGCTTGTTCGAACAAAGGATGCTGAAGAATTGGCAAAAGCCGTTCGACACTTGTCAGACAATTAAAGGGGGTGAAGCGATATGACAGGCCGAAATTCGTCCCATTTGGCAGATATGGACCTGTGGGAAAAATGGAAGGAACAAGGGGACCTGGATGCAAGGAATCAGCTGATTGAAAAACATCTTCATATCGTTCAGTATGTCTCAAGTCGGCTCGCCGTCGGATTGCCCAAGAATGTATCAAAGGATGATTTGGAGAGCAATGGTGCTCTGGGACTGATGGATGCTCTGGACAAATTTGATTATAAGCGCGGACTTCAATTTGAGACTTATGCTTCATGGAGAGTGAGAGGTGCGATTCTCGATGGCTTACGCCAGGGTGACTGGGTGCCGAGATCTGTCAGAGAGAAGGCGAAGAAGATTGAAGAGGCCTATCAGCATTTGGAACAGAGGTATTCAAGAAGTGTTACTGATGAAGAGATGGGCCAATATCTCGATGTTTCTGCTGGAGATTTCAGGAATATGCTGCAGGAAGTCGCGGTAATGTCGCTTTATTCGCTTGAGGATCCACTGCGCGAAGAGGATGCGGAGACACGAATGTCTCTATTGATCGATGAGAAAGCCTATGCCCCTGAGCAGACTGTAAAAGATATTCATTTGAAGCAGGCATTGATGCAGGGGATTGACAAGCTGACGGAAAAAGAAAGAATTGTGGTCTCATTATTATATTATGAGGATTTATCATTGAGTGAAATTGCAGAAGTAATGTCATTGTCACCATCACGTATTTCCCAGCTTCACTCCAAGGCAATTCTGAGGCTGAGAGGTACTCTTGAGAAACAGCGTGAGCTCTTAATGAACAGGGATTAGAATAAGAGTAATTTTAAAATAAGCTGTCTATGGAGAAAGAAGGAAGGTTGCAGATGACGCAGAAATTAGACCCAGCGCAATATATGAAGGTGCTGTTTTCAGCTGATCACAGCAGCGCAGTACTTGATATGATTAGACAAGAAGAATTTGAAATTACAGCTGGGGAATTAAAAGCATATCTTGCTCAGCAAGGAATCGTCTATGGAGTTCACGAGGAGGTCCTACAGGATATCGCGAAACGTCCATCAGCATATTATGGATTGAAGCCGACGGTGGCTTCAGGTGATGACCCGGTCCCTGGGACCGACGGTTCCATTGAATTGATTACGAATTTGGTCGAAGCCGGAGAACGCAAGCCGCTTGAAACAGAGGGCGGGAGAGTCGATTACAAAGAAATTACGCAGCTCAGTAATGTAAAAAAAGGGCAGGTTATTGCTAGACGGAAGCCGCCCGAGCCAGGTATACCTGGAAAGAGTGTCAAAGGTGAAGTGATACCCTATCGCCCTGGGAAGGAAGCCAGATTTAAGCCGGGCAAAAATGTAGTCGTTAACGCCGAAGGCGATGCCATGTATGCCGCACTAGATGGGCTTGTTACTCCTACGGAAAAGGATCGAATCAATGTATTCCCTGTGTACGAAGTGAACGGAGACATTGATTATAATACTGGAAATATTGATTTTGTAGGTACGGTTGTCATAAGAGGAAATGTGCTGACGGGCTTTAAAGTCAAAGCTGCAGGAGATATCCGTGTGGTTGGCGGAGTCGAAGGAGCAGAACTCTATGCAGGAGGGTCTATACAGGTTACCGGCGGAATTATCGGCTATAATAAAGGGCTTATCCAAGCAGGTGTCGATGTAAAGAGCTCCTTCATTCAGGACGCCAATGTACAGGCTGGAGGAAGTGTTTTCGTTACTCAGAGCATCATGCATTCTAATATTAGGGCAGGCAAGCAATGCATGTGTGAAGGTACCAAGGGCCTTATCGTCGGCGGTGTCATTCAGGCTGGTGAAAAAGTGGTAGCACGGACGATCGGGAATACCATGTCAACCGTGACAACGATTGAAGTGGGTGTCGTTCCAGAGCTGCGCAATGAGCTTGCACAGCTGAGAACAGAGCTTAAAGCCCAAACGGAAAGCATCGACAAGACGGCAAAAGCATTACATTTGCTTGATCAAATGGCTGCATCCGGGCAGCTGGCCCCTGAAAAAATGAGTATGAGAATGAAGCTTCAGGTCACCCATCAGTCAAGTATGCGAGAACTTGCTGAGATTAAGGAACGGATCCTTGATATCGAGAAATTGCTCGAGGATACATCCAATGCGAGTGTTGATGTCATGAAGACCATCTACGGCGGCTCTAAAATAGTTATCGGCAGATACACTAGATTTGTTAAAGATTCTGCGACAAGAATATCGTTTTTTTATCATAATGGCGATATTTCCATGGTACCCTTAAAAGGAATGTAAATTATATTACACCACCCAAAGGAGTGACTTTATCAGATGAGTCTAAAAGCGGTTGAACTTCAAATTGCTATACCGCGCACGAGTGAGGCGGGACGTTATCAAAGTGAATACGACCACAGAAGATCATCAGAGCAGTCGCTGCTCGCGGACAATCAATCCAGGCAGATCAAGAAAAAATCGAAGCAAAGTCCAAAGACAAACGAGTCTGAGCAGGCAAGTATCAGGGATCAGCGCAATGCTTCACATACACAGGGAGAACCGTTGAATCAGAGTAATGAGCTTGCAGACGAAATATCTGCTGTCCCCGCTGAGCACCCGTTTAAGGGGAAAAACTTTGATGTGAGTTTGTAATCACATAGGATATAGTTAACGGTTCTGTATTGCAATAAATACTTAATGAATTCTAAATGCAAGTGCACGTAAATAAAGGAGAACAGACTCATGCAACCATGGAGTACTATCGTCGTACTTGGCCTATGTGTCATTGTATTCGCTTGGTTTATGCCCAAATCAAGGACGGACTCAGGACAGAAGGTAGTAAAGGACGTAGAGTCTACACTGGATCGTTACCTGGCGGAAATTGAGCTTGAGAATGAGAAGGTTATTCACAAGCTTAAGCACTATCAGCAGGAATGGTCAGAGACAGACAAACGCAGAGAACAGGAAATTCAAGATTTACGCCAGCAGCTCAGCTCCTTACACTCCCAAATAGCGGTACAGTCAGCTTACAAGGAAACAGTGGCCGTTCCAATATCAACCCAGGAGAGAGAGCTTGCTGCTGCGGTAGAAGCAAATCCGATCCTAGAAAGCAAGGAAGTCCCTTCCGAAACGACTTCAATTCAGTCGCGGTTTCCAGAGCTGTTCAAGCTCGATGGGGAAGGAAAGTCTGTAGATTATATTTCGAACAAGCTGAACATGCCCAAAGGAGAGGTCCAGGTTATATTACAGCTTGGGAATAAGGAGGGGAGACGATGATCAAAAATCGTTCCTTTCTTCTCGGACTTGGAACCGGAATTGCAGCAGGTGCATTGATTCTGCAGCTGGCTTTGATCGGACAAGGACAAGCTGGAGGAGATCAGACGCTAGATCTTAGTACACTGACAAGAGAACAGGTTCAAGAGGCAGCTGATGAATTGGAGCTGAAGGTATATGATGCTTCTGCCGAGGTCATGACAGAAGAAGAATGGACCGAGGCAAAGGCAGAGGAGCGGGCGCAGGGTAGCAGCACATCTTCGAGCGATAACTCTGGCAAAAAGCCTAGCAGTGATGGACCGGAGGCCAGCACCCCCGAACAGCCGGATCAGCCGGCAGCACCGGAGAATTCACAGGCTCCCAAGCCGGCAGACGAGCCAGCACCAGGTACAATTTCTTATCGAGTAATAAACGGAGCTACCCTCAATGATGTTGCAGATCATTTGTCGTCTCTTCGTGTATTAGATAATCGTGATGCTTTCATCGAAGAGGCCCGGAAACAAAAGATCAACAATAAGATTCAGGTAGGCAGCTACGAGTTCACAGAGGGAGAATCAATAGATTCGGTTATATCAAAGCTCATATCAGGTCCCTGATTAGCAACTAGTTTTTTGAAGGTATTGTGAAATCAAAAGAGATTCATGCTAACTTTGTTGCATCGGGGATGCAGTTGTGATATATTAATTGACGGTGTTAAAACACACGCTGTGCTAATTCTGTCGAGGGTGCTTGCCTTATGGTAAGTCTTGACGGGAAATGATGCCGGCGGAGGACACAAAAACCAATAATTAGGAGGTGTGTGGAGATGGCAGTTATCTCCATGAAACAGCTTCTCGAAGCTGGGGTTCACTTCGGTCACCAAACTCGCCGTTGGAATCCAAAGATGGATCGTTATATCTTCACTGAAAGAAACGGTATTTACATCATTGACTTGCAAAAGACAGTGAAAAAGGTTGAGGAAGCTTACAACTTTGTTAAGAGTATCGCAGGAGAGAATGGAACTATTCTGTTCGTAGGTACTAAGAAACAAGCTCAAGATTCCGTAAAAGAAGAAGCAGAGCGCGCTGGTCAGTTCTTTATTAACCAACGTTGGCTCGGTGGTACTCTGACTAACTTCCAAACTATTCAAAAACGTATCGATCGTTTGAAACAGTTGGAAGCTTGGGAAGAGGACGGCACTTTCCAAGTGCTGCCTAAGAAAGAAGTTATCATTCTCCGTAAAGAGAAAGACCGTCTCGAGAAATTCCTCGGCGGTATCAAGAACATGAAGGGTCTTCCAAGCGCCCTGTTCGTAATCGACCCACGTAAAGAGCGTATCGCAGTTGCGGAAGCTCGCAAATTGGGTATCCCAATCGTAGGTATCGTTGATACAAACTGCGATCCGGACGAAATCGATTATGTCATTCCTGGTAACGATGACGCGATTCGCGCGGTTAAATTGCTTACTGGTAAAATGGCTGATGCTGTTATCGAAGCTCATCAAGGCGAAGAAACATCCGCTTAAGAATGACTTTGTAAGGGTCTCATGTATATGAATTAAATGAAAAGGGTGGTTGGTAGGTGGATAACCTTTCACTGCCCTTTTTTTAGGGTCATACGCAAAAATATCCTCTGGAGGGAAAACAAATGGCAGTAGATGCGAAATTGGTTAAAGAGCTTCGCGAAAAAACTGGCGCTGGTATGCTGGATTGCAAAAAAGCACTGGAAGAAGCGAACAATGATGTAACAAAAGCAACTGAAATTCTTCGTGAAAAAGGCCTGGCTGCAGCAGCAAACAAAGCTGGCCGTGTAGCAACTGAAGGTGTGGTTCAATCTTACATCCACGCTGGCGGACGCATCGGCGTATTGGTTGAAGTTAACTGCGAAACAGACTTCGTAGCTATGACTGACCAATTCAAAGAGTTTGCACGCGACATCGCTATGCACATCGCTGCTTCCAGCCCGCGCTATGTAACTCGTGAAGAAGTTCCTCAGGAAGAGATTGAGAAAGAAAAAGAAATTTTGAAAGCTCAAGCTCTGAACGAAGGAAAACCAGAAAAAATCGTTGAAAAAATGGTTGAAGGCCGCATCGGTAAATACTACGAAGAGTTCTGCCTGCTTGAGCAATCCTTCGTTAAGAACCCTGATGTTACGGTTCAACAATTGCTGAACGAAAAAATCAGCACAATCGGTGAAAATATTTCCATCCGTCGCTTTGTTCGTTACGAACTGGGTGAAGGTCTTGAGAAAAAACAAGATAACTTCGTAGAAGAAGTTATGGCACAAGTGAAAAACTAATTATTGAAACATGTATGAACAGAAATCGGACTTGCCCATGTCTTCTGAAGATATAATTAGATTAGCTTCAAGAGATTTTACAAGACACCTTTATATTGGAAGAAGAACTGGATAGTCCGAGATTCGGCTCAGAAAGTTTTCTTTAACGAAGAGTGGAACACAATCCGTGTTCCTTTCTTTTTAACTAATATGAGGTTTACAAGTGCTTATTTGACGTGGGGAAGCGTCATTTTGAAGTGGAGGGTGAACATTTGAAACAGCCTGTATTTAAAAGGGTAGTACTTAAGGTCAGCGGTGAATCGCTGGCAGGACAAAATGGATACGGCATCGATGCGGAAACGATCTCATCTATTGCTAAGCAGGTCAAAGAAGTTGTGGAATTGGGTGTAGAAGTTGCCATTGTATGCGGTGGAGGCAACATCTGGCGCGGCATCGCAGGTAGTGAGAACGGTATTGACCGGGCTACTGCAGATTACATGGGTATGCTCGCTACGGTGATGAACTCCTTGGCGCTGCAGGATGCGCTTGAGCAGATTGAAGTGCCGACTCGTGTTCAAACTTCAATCGCAATGCAGCAAATTGCAGAGCCTTATATTCGCCGCAGAGCGATTCGTCATCTCGAAAAAGGACGCGTCGTTATTTTTGCAGCAGGAACAGGTAACCCATTCTTCTCCACAGATACGACAGCAGCACTTCGTGCAGCAGAGATTGAAGCTGAAGTGATCCTGATGGCAAAAAATAAAGTGGATGGAGTTTATTCTGCAGATCCATTTAAAGACAGCACAGCTGTGAAATATGAGCAATTAACATATCTTGATGTATTGAACAAGAACCTGGGAGTTATGGACTCCACTGCTTCCTCACTCTGTATGGATAACAACATTCCACTCATTGTATTCGCTATTACGGAACAAGGTAATATCAAACGTGTTCTGCTTGGCGAAAAAATTGGAACCATCGTTAAAGGGAGTGTAGACTAATGCCACAATCAATTAAGAAGAATGCGGAAGAGCGCATGGACAAAGCGATTCAAGCACTGAAACGGGATCTATCAACACTTCGCGCAGGTCGTGCAACGCCTGCACTGCTTGATCGTATTCAAGTTGAATATTATGGTGCAATGACGCCTCTGAACCAGCTTGCAAATATTAACACACCGGATTCCCGTACGCTGATGATTCAGCCTTGGGACAAATCCTCTCTCGCTGATATCGAGCGTGCGATTATGAAATCTGATCTGGGACTGACTCCAGCGAATGATGGAGCAATGATTCGTTTATCGATTCCTCCGCTTACAGAGGAGCGCAGAACGGAGCTGGTTAAATTCACGAAGAAATTCGGTGAAGATGCAAAGGTTGCGATCCGTAATATTCGCCGTGATGCGAACGATGATATTAAGAAGCTCGAAAAATCCGATATTTCGGAAGACGAGTCTCGCAGACATCAAGACGATATTCAAAAAGCAACAGACAAGTTTGTTGCTGAAGTAGATAAAGTTCTTGCTGCAAAAGAAAAAGAAATTATGGAAGTTTAATTAAGCATAGCATACGGCCCCTCCGCCTTCGGTGGGGTTTGCTCTTTTCACAAGAGTGAAAAGAAACTTCATGGGAATTTTGGAGGAAGTCGAATGATGAAACGCTTTCGGTCATGGTTAAACGGTGATGACAAGAAAGAACTGCCACAGCTGTCCAAGGATAACATCCCGAAGCATGTTGCTATTATTATGGATGGTAACGGAAGATGGGCTAAACGGCAGGGCTTGCCCCGTATTATGGGTCATCAGAGTGGCATGAAGGCTGTTAAACGTGCTACGATAGCTGCAAATGATTTAGGTGTGGAATATTTGACCATGTATGCCTTTTCCACCGAGAATTGGACCAGGCCAAGAGACGAAGTTGATTTTTTGATGAGACTGCCCGTTGATTTCTTATCACAGGAACTGGATGAGCTCATTGAAAAAAATGTGCGCGTCCAAATGATGGGGCATGAAGAGCAGCTTCCGGAGCATACCATTAAGGCGGTCAAAGAGGCGATTGAAAAGACAAAACACAATACCGGGCTGGTACTGAATTTTGCTCTGAATTATGGCAGTCGTAAGGAGATTACGGAGGCAGTAAGATCACTAGGCCTTAGAATTGAAGCCGGGGAACTTCAAGCAAGTGAGATTACGTCTGAGCTGATCGGGGAACATTTGTTAACAAGCAGCTTGCCTGATCCTGATCTGCTTATACGTACGAGCGGTGAGCTTCGTTTAAGTAATTTCATGTTGTGGCAGCTTGCTTATAGCGAGTTGTGGTTTACTGACATTTATTGGCCTGAATTCGAAAAACAGCATTTGTATGAGGCTGTAGCTGAATATCAGCAAAGAACGAGAAGATATGGCGGTTTGAAGTAATGGAGGATGGACCAAGTTGAAACAGCGAGTCATAACGGGAATTGTTGCCGGAGTTTTTTTTCTGGGATTTGCCATATTGGGAGGAACTTGGTATAACCTTCTGATCCTCTTGATGTCTCTGATCGGTTTATATGAATTTATTCGGATGACCAGGGTCTCACCTTTTGGAGGAACTGCATTTATAGGCTATATTAGCGTTCTGATACTCGTATTTCCATCAATACTCACAGGCTTAGATATATCATTGTCGCATATTCAGATCATATGGCTCTTAATGCTGCTGTTCCTCACTGCTACAGTAACAACCAAGAACAAACTGACCGTTCAAACAGCGGCACTGATGTTTATTGGTGTCGTATATGTTGGAATCGGTTTTTATTATATTGCAGCAACTCGTCAGTTAGAGGATGGTTTGTTCTGGACCTTTATGATTCTAGTCAGTATATGGGGCAGTGATGCCGGTGCCTATTTTGTCGGTAAAACGATCGGTAAGCATAAGCTCTGGCCTGTGATCAGTCCGAACAAAACGATCGAAGGAGCTGTCGGGGGCATTGTCATCGCAGTTATCATTTCGATAGGCTTTGCGTTGTTATCCGATGGAATTGTCGGTGTTGGAAATGCAGTGCTGATCGGACTGTCCTCTGCAATTATTGGACAAATGGGAGATTTGGTACAGTCTGCATACAAGCGTGTGTATGGAATTAAGGATTCGGGCAGTCTGCTCCCTGGGCATGGCGGTATTCTTGATCGCTGTGACAGCTGGATATTTGTATTTCCGTTTGTACATATGCTCGCACTGATACCTTACTAGCAGAAGGATGTATAGATACAATTGTGCGATCGAAGACATGACATGAGGTGTACCATATGAAGAAAATATCAGTTCTTGGTTCCACAGGTTCTATTGGAACTCAGACATTGGATGTCATTTCAATGCATCCGGATAAATTTCAAGTAGAAGGCTTGTCAGCCGGATCGAATGTGGAACTGCTGATCGAGCAGACGAACGTATATCATCCTAAGAAAGTCTCTGTAGGCCGTAAGGAAGATATCGATAGGGTCAAATCCAATGTTCCTGCGGGCACCGAAGTATACTTCGGTGAGGAAGGATTAATAGAAGTGGCTGCTGGAACCGACGCAGAGATGGTAATTACAGCGGTCATGGGTAGTGTAGGCCTCAAATCTACTCTTGCGGCGATTAAGGAACGGAAGCAAATTGGGCTTGCGAATAAGGAGACTCTTGTAACTGCTGGTCATCTGGTTACATCACTGGCCAAGGATAATGGTGTGCAAATTATACCCGTCGACAGTGAACATTCGGCCATATTTCAATGTCTGAACGGCGAAGAAATTCGTGAAGTGAAAAATATAACACTGACAGCCTCAGGCGGATCTTTCAGACATTTATCCCGAGATCAGCTGCAGCATGTGACGGTGGAGGATGCACTGAAGCATCCAAACTGGTCGATGGGTTCCAAGATTACGATTGATTCTGCAACAATGGTGAACAAAGGACTTGAAGTTATCGAAGCTAGATGGCTGTTCGGTCTTCCTTACGAGCAGATCAATGTCTTGCTGCATCCAGAGAGTATTATTCATTCTTTTGTCGAGTTTCAGGATACGAGCATGATTGCACAGATGGGGAATCCTGATATGCGAGTGCCGATCCAATATGCACTAACTTATCCGAATAGGCTGCCTTCACCTGCAAAGTCTTTGTCGCTCGCAGAGATTGGATCTTTGCATTTTAAAGAGATGGATATGGAACGCTTCCCTTGTCTCCGGCTTGCTTTTGAATGCGGCAAAATGGGAGGTACGGCACCAACGGCATTTAATGCGGCCAATGAAGTCGCTGTCGCGCGGTTCCTAACAGGTGAAATTTCCTTCCTTAAGATTGAGGAAATTATTGAGCGAGTGATAGAAACTCACAGCAATGCGCTAAATCCTGACCTTGCTGAAATTGACAGAGTGGATCAATATGTCAGAAAGCTGGCGGGACAAATGTAAACAAGGTTTCATCCTGCTTACTTGATTTAATAAGGAGATGCGGCATAAAAGATTTGATTCTCTTGTATCCTCTATCTGAATAATGATAATGTAAGTAGGACATGACTAGCTCTTCTTAAGTAAAAGGAGGATGGAAGTAACTTGGAAACCTTGCAAATTGTAGTACTAACAGTGCTCATGTTTTTCGTCATTGTGACGGTACATGAATGGGGCCATTACTATTTTGCCAAGCGTGCGGGAATTCTCGTTAGAGAATTTGCCATCGGTTTTGGTCCAAAGCTGTTTTCTTATAAGTATCAGGAGACGGTGTTCACCCTGCGTTTGCTTCCGTTTGGAGGATATGCACGGATGGCGGGTGAAGATCCCGAGCTTATTGAGGTTCAACCAGGTCAGACGATTGCGATTAAGTCAGCGGACGGACTGGTGAAATCGATATACCTTGATCAGCTGGATAACCGCAAAAACGTGGTGCGCGGAGAAATCCTGTCCATCGATCTGGAGCGCAGACTTATGATCGAGATGGATGTTGATGGAGAGAAGCAGCAATTCCCTGTCCATCCACAGGCTATGCTCATTGCAAGAGGACAGGAGACACAGATTGCTCCTAAGGATCGCCAGTTTAACAGCAAAACGGTCGGTCAAAGAGCGCTGGCCATTTTTGCCGGACCGTTTATGAACTTCTTGCTGGCCTTTGTCCTGTTTGCGATCCATGCCATGATCGCCGGCACCCCGGTTGAGAATCCAACTTATGTGAAGATTGGTAATGTTACTGAGGGGATGCCTGCTGCAGAAGCCGACCTTCGTAAAGGCGATATCATTGAAACCATTAATGGTGAAGCCATTGGTGGAGATTACAATAAAATGGTGACGATGATTGCTGAATCGATGGACCAACCCATGGATTGGACTGTACGAAGAGGAGACGAGGTATTCAATCTAAGTATTACCCCGAGAGCAATGGAAGGCCAGGAAGGTGGAAAGGTCGGAATCACATCTGAAATACCTACTGAGGATGTCGGATTCTTCCAGTCCTTTGCTGTAGCCGGCAAAAATATGGTCACAACAACGGAGAGCATATTTGAAGGTTTCCGGATGCTGATTGCTCAGTTCAACATCGATGATCTGGGCGGACCGGTTCGTACCTTTGAAGTGACGGGGCAAATTGCGAAGCAGGGTATTTTACAGTTGACACAATGGACTGCAATCCTTAGCCTATATTTAGGGATATTTAATCTGTTGCCGATTCCAGCACTGGATGGAAGCCGACTTATCTTCTTGGGGATTGAAGGGCTTCGCGGCAAACCGATTGATCCGAATCGTGAAGGTATGGTGCACTTCATTGGGTTCGCGATGCTGTTCTTGTTAATGATCGCTGTAACCTATAACGATATTTTAAGATTGATTAATGGATAATTGTTGCTCGCATATCATTTATGAACCGTAAGGTCTAAGGATGGTGTGTGAACTATGGGAGGACGGAAACGAGTCTTATGTCGAACGATAAACAGTTTGTCACTGAAATTACACCCCAGTCAGAGGATTTCTCTCGCTGGTATATAGACACCATTAAGAAAGCAGATCTGATGGATTATTCTCCAGTTCGGGGATGTATCGTATTCAAACCGGATGGCTATGAAATCTGGGAGCATATTCAGGAAGAGATGGACCGCCGTTTCAAAGAAACAGGCCATCGTAACGCATACTTCCCGATGTTTATCCCGGAGAGCTTCTTCCAGAAGGAGAAAGAGCACGTGGAAGGCTTCAATCCTGAACTGCCATGGGTAACAGAAGCGGGTGGAGAGAAGCTTGAAGAGAGACTTGCTATTCGTCCTACCTCGGAGACGATCTTTGGACATATGTATTCCAAATGGATTCAATCCTATCGTGATCTGCCAGTGATGATCAATCAGTGGGCCAACGTGGTACGGTGGGAGAAACGTACGATGCCTTTCTTGCGCACAAGCGAGTTCTTATGGCAAGAAGGCCATACTGCTCATGAAACGGAAGAGGAAGCTCGTCAGGAAACGATGCAAATGCTAGAGGTGTACCGTGAGGTTGTTGAGAATGTTCTGGCGATTCCGGTTATCAAAGGGCAAAAGACCAAATCCGAGAAATTTGCCGGTGCAGTGGACACCTTCTCCATTGAGGCCATGATGAAGGATGGACGTGCGGTTCAAGCAGGAACCTCCCATTACATGGGTACAAATTTCGCCAAAGCTTTTGAAATACAGTACTTGAATCGTGAGAATACGCTGGAGTATGCACATACCACTTCATGGGGGACAAGCACGCGTCTGATTGGTGCCATGATTATGGTGCACGGTGATGATCGTGGACTGGCACTGCCTCCTAAGGTTGCGCCTACACAAGTGATCATGATTCCAATTGGACCTCCGAAGACTCGTGATCAAGTTGTTGGCCGAGCGGATGAGCTGTATGCAGAACTGAAGAAGGCCGGTATTCGTGTGAAAATGGATGATCGCAGTGATGTACGTCCTGGCTGGAAATTTAACGAATACGAAATGCGTGGTGTACCTGTGCGCCTGGAGATCGGTCCTCGTGACATGGAGAATGGAGTATGTGTGCTTGTATCCAGAATCTCCGGTGAGAAGAAGGTGGTTCAGCAGGCAGATCTGGTTGAAGAGATCAAGGCAATGCTGGAGCAAGTACAGAACGAAATGTTCGAGCGTGCCCAGAACTTCATGAAGGACAACTTCTACTCTGTTAATACGCTTGACGAGATGAAGGAACTGATGGAAGAGAAACGCGGCTTCTCACTTGCCGGCTGGTGTGGTTCTGACGCTTGTGAAGACAAGGTCAAAGAAGTGACAGGGGCGACGAGCCGTAACATTCCGTTTGAACCTGCTGAGGAAAAACATACCTGTCTGGTATGTGGACAGAAAGCCGAACATACGGTAGTATTTGCTAGAGCATATTAATTTTTTTTGAGCGTATTTTTTGAGCGTATAAGTGTAAGAGAATGACAAGCTTCTGTCCGAAATGAGACGGTGCCTTTTAGCGGATCGGTTCCCATTTTTGCGTGCAGAAGCTTTTCATGTTCTATGGTTTGAAACGGGGGGAGAAAGATTGAACGGAACGGATGAGAAAAGAAAACGGTTTGAGCTGCTGATGAAGCAGGTTGATTTGCCGGCGGGCATCGTGGAGCCTCATTTTATTGACGGCTTTATCGACCAGGTGGAAATCAGCCGCATGAATCGTGAATGGCACATCACCATTACAAAGGATACACTGGTTCCCGCTCCTGTCTTTAAAGCATTCTGTCTGCATATTCGAGATAAGATGAGTCATATTGCCAAAATTTCATTTACTTTCAACTACGGTTCGGCTGTATCTGAAGCAGATATCGTGGCAGAGTATTGGAATCTGTTCCTGGAGTGGGTCCATCAGCAGATTCCATCTGTTAATGGCTGGATGAACCGGGCGACGCAGGAGGTCGAGTCGGGTCTGCTTACGCTGACGATGAGTGATGGCATGGCGCTGGAGCTGGCTCGCAAGAAGCAGATTGATCAGGCAATAACCACGTATTATGATCGTTACTTCAAGCTACCACTTAAAGTGAAAATGCTGGTTGGCGAGAGCAACCGGGAAGAGCTGGAGAAGTTTGAACAGAAGAAACGGGAAGAAGAACGTGTTGTCATTGAGAACATGATGAGCATGATTGAAGCCGAGATGGCCCCTGTAGAGGAAGAAGAGGGCGACGTCAGGCTGCAAATGGGCTATGAGATTAAGGAGCCGGCTGTCCCCATCCAGGAAGTGCAGGATGAAGAGAAGAAGATTACGCTACAAGGAACCGTATTCGGTCTGGACAAAAAAGAACTCCGCAACGGTAATACACTTTACATGTTCTATTTGACCGACTTTACGGATTCCATGCAGATGAAAGTATTTGCGAAGTCCAAAGAAGATGTGAAAATTATGAATCTGCTGGCAAATGGCAAATGGGTGAAGGTACGAGGACGAGTTGAGTACGACCGGTTTATGCAAGTGCCTGAGCTCGCCATGATTCCGTCAGATCTCGTCGAGGTACAGGCACCGCCGACACGTAAAGACAACGCAGCAGAGAAGCGAGTCGAATTTCACCTTCATACGAAGATGAGTACGATGGACGCGGTAACCTCAATTGATACGTATGTCAAAACAGCAGCCCAATGGGGTCACAAGGCGATCGCTGTAACGGATCACGGAGGTGTTCAGGTCTATCCGGAGGCAGCCAAGGCAGCCAAAAAGCACGGCGTCAAAATGATTTACGGACTCGAGGCCAATATCGTCAATGATGCTGTTGAGGTTGTTATGAAGCCGCAGCCCTTGGAGCTGAAGACAGCAGAGTATATTGTATTTGATATAGAGACAACAGGTTTATCGGTAACACAGAATAAGATCATAGAAATTGCAGCGGTAAAAATGCAGGATGACAAGGAAGTCGACCGATTTGCGACCTTTGTGAATCCTCATGAGCGAATTCCATATAACATTCAGCAGCTCACCAACATTAATGATGAGATGGTCAAGGATGCTCCAGAGCTTGAGCCCGTATTGCATGACTTCGTCAAGTTTGTGGGGGATAGTATATTAGTGGCGCACAACGCGAGATTTGACATCGGCTTTATTCAAGCCAATCTCAAAACAATCGGAATGGAGCCGCTGGAGAATCCCGTACTGGATACACTGGAGCTCGCTAGATTGCTGCACCCAACGATGAAAAATCACCGCTTGAATACGCTCGCGGATAAATATAAGGTTTCGCTTGAGAATCATCACCGGGCGATTGACGATACGATTGCGCTTGCCGGCATACTGACAGGGCTGCTGAATGATGCTGCACAGCTGAAGGGGATCACGATGCTGGATCGGCTGAATGATTATGTTGGGAAGGACCTGTCGAATGCTAGGCCGTTCCATAGTGGAATTTATGCACTCAATGGTACAGGCAAGAAGAATCTGTACAAGCTGGTTAGCCTGTCCCATACGGAGCATTTTAAGCGGGTTGCAACAATTCCGAAGTCGAAGCTGGTGGCTCATCGAGATGGACTGCTGATCATGTCCGGCTGCGAGAAGGGTGAGTTTTTTGAAGCTGTACTCAATAAATCGGTTGAAGAAGCAGAGGAAATCGCGCAGTTCTATGACATTTTGGAGATTCAGCCAATTACGATGTATATGCATCTTGTTGACAAGGGACTCGTAGCAACGCCGGACGAGATCAAAATTGCAATTCGTAAAGTCGTCGAGATCGGTGAGAAGCTGGGCAAACCGGTCGTCGCGACAGGGAATGTCCATTACCTTGATCCAAGAGACAAAATTTATAGAGATATTACGATTCACGGCATCACCGGGTTTAGTCCACTCAAGGATATGCGCAAGCCCGATGCTCACTTCCGTACGACGGACGAAATGCTGGAGGAATTCGAGTTTCTTGGCAAGGATAAAGCTTATGAAGTGGTCGTCACGAATACGAGTGAGCTTGCGGATCGCTTTGAAGAGATACAGCTCTTTCCCAAAGAGCTCTTCACCCCGATTATTGAGGGAGCGGAAGAAGAAATTCGCAGCAAGTGCTATGATACAGCCAAGTCCATATATGGCGAGGAAGTTCCGGATGTCGTCGTCAAGCGGCTGGAAAAAGAGCTGGAGCCTATTATTAAATTTGGTTTCTCAGCCAACTATCTTATATCAGAGAAGCTGGTTAAGAAATCGAACGAGGATGGATATCTCGTTGGCTCTCGGGGGTCTGTAGGTTCCTCTGTCGTAGCAACATTCCTTGGTATATCCGAGGTTAATCCGCTGCCGCCGCATTATATTTGTGTTAACCCGGAATGCAAGCACAGTGAATGGTTCCTTGATGGTAGTGTGAAAAGTGGATTTGACTTACCGGCGAAGGATTGTCCTGAATGCGGTAATGCGTTTAAAGGCGAAGGTCAGGATATTCCTTTTGAAACGTTCCTTGGCTTTAAGGGAGACAAGGTTCCCGATATCGATCTTAACTTCTCAGGTGAGTATCAGCCGAAGGCTCACCATTTTACAAAGGTCATGTTCGGTGAGAAGAGTGTATACCGTGCAGGAACAATCGGTACAGTCGCGGAGAAGACGGCGTTTGGTTTCGCGAAGAAATACGAGGAGGCCCATCATAAATCCTGGAGAGGAGCGGAGCTGAACCGGCTTGCATCAGGATGTACGGGCGTGAAGCGGAGTACCGGACAGCATCCGGGCGGAATTGTGGTTGTACCAGACTATATCGAAGTGGAAGATGTGACACCTGTGCAGTATCCGGCGGATGATACAAGTGCAGAATGGAAAACAACGCACTTCGACTATCACGCCTTCGAGGATAACCTGCTCAAGCTGGATATACTGGGTCATGATGACCCGACGATGATGCGGATGCTTCAGGATTTGACGGGGGTTGATCCAACCACCATCCCAATGAATGATCCTAAGGTTATGAGCATGTTCAATTCGACGGATGCGCTTGGAGTGACTCCAGAACAGATTCGCACTCCAGTCGCCACCTACGGTGTGCCGGAGATGGGGACCAAATTCGTAAGACAGATGCTGCAGGAATCCCAGCCGAGCACTTTTGCTGACCTTCTGCAAATTTCAGGGTTGTCCCACGGAACAGGCGTATGGCTAGGGAATGCTCAGGAGCTGATCAAGAACGGGACCTGCAACATTAAGACCGTAATTGGCTGCCGGGATGATATTATGCTGTTCTTGATATATAAGCATGGCATGGATGCTGCACTAGCCTTCAAAATTACCGAGAGTGTACGTAAAGGTAAAGGCCTCAGCCAGGAATGGATTGATGAAATGAAGAACTGTAAAGTTCCACAGTGGTACATCGATTCCTGTCTAAAAATTCAGTACATGTTCCCGAAAGCCCATGCGTCAGCTTACGTTATATCGGCAGTTCGCACAGCATACTACAAGCTGTATTATCCGATCGAATATTACGCAACCTATTTCTCAGTGCGTGCTGAAGATTTTGATATTGAACTGGCATGTCAGGGATATGAAGCCATATCTAGGAAGATTGTTGAGATTGAGCAGCTTGGCTTCCAGGCTTCGACCAAAGAGAAATCGATGCTGTCCGTGCTGGAGATGGCGCTGGAGATGACAGCACGGGGATTCAGCTTCAAAATGATTGATCTGTATCGTTCCGATGCGACACGCTTTACGATCGATGGGGATTCCTTGATTCCTCCGTTCTCTGCGCTTGCAGGGATTGGTGACAATGCGGCACGCAATATTGCAGCAGCACGTGAATACGGAGAGTTTCTGTCTATTGAGGATTTCCAGCAGAAATCGAAGGCGAGTAAGACGGCGGTGGAGCTGCTCACACAAATGGGCTGTTTCCGTGGCCTGCCTGAGAGCAATCAGCTGTCACTCTTTTAGTCAGCAAAAAAGGGCTGCTATTGGCGAGACAGTGAGTCAAGTGACTATACTTGTCACTAATGTCTGACTATGTTATAATTTTTATGGTAATCATGAGGATAAAACCGTTGCTTAAAGAGTGGGGAAACCCACTCTTTACTCTTTGGTATACACTTTAATTTGCCGGTTTACCGGAACGAACCTGACTTGGAGGTTACCTTATTTGAGCACAAAGATTAAAACTACCGTGGAAGAAATGATTAAGCCTTTTCTGGATGAGCATGAATTTGAGCTCGTAGATGTAGAATACGTGAAAGAAGGAAGCAACTACTTTCTGCGTGTTTACGTGGATAAAGAGGGTGGTATCGATCTGGATGATTGCGGATTGATCAGTGAATTTTTAAGCGCTGAGCTGGATAAGAAGGATCCGATCCCTGATGCATATTTTCTAGAAGTCTCTTCTCCCGGTGCTGAACGCCCCCTGAAGAAGTCTGCCGACGTGGCCAAGGCGGTAGGAAAGAATGTGTACGTCACTACATATGAGCCGATAGGCGGTCTGAAGGAATTTGAAGGCGAATTGTTATCTTTTGAGAACGAAGAATTGGTTATTGCCTCCGGTAAAAAAGAGCATGCCGTTCCTTATTCAAAAGTGGCGAGTGCACGTTTGGCCATTGTTTTATAAGTGTTAAATTTACACACGATATGATCAGATTCGTCCCGCGTGCAACGGCAAGGTTCTCTTTTGTGTTTCTGTATAAAGAGAACTTCGCCGTTTTACGCTATGGATGACATGTTTGAAAGGGGGATTTACATTCATGAGTATGGATTTTATTGAAGCGATGAATGAACTGGAAAGGGATAAGGGGATTAGCAAGGACATTTTGTTCGAAGCAATTGAAGCTGCGCTAATTTCGAGCTACAAGCGTAATTTTAATACTGCGCAAAATGTTCGTGTTGACATGAACCGGAATTCCGGTGTTATCCGTGTATATGCTCGTAAGATGGTTGTAGAAGAGGTGCTCGATCCGCGGACTGAAATTTCTTTGCCTGCCGCTAGAGAGATTAACCCGCATTTTCAGCTTGAGGATGTAGCAGAGATCGAAGTGACTCCAAGAGATTTCGGTCGTATTGCAGCTCAAACAGCTAAGCAGGTGGTAACACAACGTATTCGTGAAGCGGAACGCGGGCTTATCTATAATGCTTTTGTTGACAAAGAAGAGGACATTGTTACAGGTGTCGTGCAGCGCCAGGATTTACGCAGCATTTATATCGACCTCGGCAAGGTAGAGGCCGTTCTTCCTCTTACTGAGCTGATGCCGAACGAGAAATTTGTGCACGGGGATCGGATCAAGGCCTATATTACTAAGGTTGAGAACACGACAAAAGGCCCGCAAATTGTGCTTTCCCGCACACACCCTGGTCTTCTTAAGCGTCTGTTTGAACTTGAAGTGCCTGAAATCTTCGATGGTGTAGTTGAGATTCGTTCCGTTGCACGCGAAGCAGGCTTCCGTTCGAAGATCGCCGTTCATTCTCGTAATGAAGAGGTTGATCCGGTGGGATCCTGCGTAGGGCCGAGAGGAACTCGTGTTCAAACGATCGTTAACGAGCTGCGCGGAGAGAAAATTGATATCGTGAAATTCTCGGAATCGGTTGAGGAATATGTTGCTAACGCACTGAGCCCATCTAAGGTTCTGGAAGTTCAGGTGTTTGAGAATGAGAAGATGGCCCGAGTGATTGTTCCGGACTATCAGCTGTCTCTAGCGATTGGTATCAAAGGTCAGAATGCGCGTCTTGCTGCCAAGCTTACGGGCTGGAAGATTGATATTAAGAGCGAGAGCCAGGCAGAGCAGGAATTTGGCAGAGAAAAAGACTCTTCTGGTGAAATGCATCAGGATTCCATCACCGTCGATTAAGCTGTACTGAAGTGATTGGGGGTCTAGAGAATGAAACAACGCAAAGTACCGCTTCGCAAATGCGTGGCTTGTCAAGAAATGATGCCGAAGAAACAGTTAATCAGGGTTGTTAAAACACCGGAAGATGAAGTGCTGATTGACCTTACGGGCAAGAAATCTGGCCGTGGTGCTTATCTTTGCGGTAAGGAAGCTTGCTTCCGTCTCGCTCAGAAGAACAGATCACTCGATCGGGCGCTCAAGTCACAAGTGAAGCCTGAGATCTATGAGCAGCTTGCACAAGACTTTATTAAGGCCGAAGATGAATTTTTGGCCGCAAGGGATAGTGCTGAAGATGAATAAGGCGCTGTCCTATGTAGGTCTTGCGACACGAGCAGGCAAATTAGTTTCTGGCGATGAAATTGTGCTAAAGGCTATCCGGTCTTCCGAAGCGAAAATGGTTATTGTTGCGGCCGATGCATCAGCTAATACACTCAAAAAATTCCGTGACAAGTGCAAATCGTACAACGTTCCTCTTCTGATCGGCTTCGATCGAGAAACACTTGGCAGCGCCATGGGTAAACCAGAACGTGTTGTACTCGCTGTAACGGATCCGGGATTTGTCAAAATGATCGCGAAGCAGGCCTTGACAATGTCGGAGGTGGAGTATATTGAGTAAACAAGATAGCAAACTGCGAGTTTATGAATATGCAAAATCACTCAACATGAGCAGCAAAGAAATCATTACCATTCTTAAGAAGCTGGATATTCCCGTTAACAATCATATGAGTGTAATGGAGAATGGCTCCGTTGCGAAGGTAGAACAATTTTTTAACAATATAAAAGCGGGAGCTGCAGTGAAACGTGAGCAGAGCTCATCCGCTCAGACGGTGGCGACATCGGCGGTTCGTGAAGATCAAGGAGCGACCGAGCGTTCTAATCCGTCTTTCCAAGGAGGTGCCACACAGAATTTGCAAAACGATGTGAAAAACAACGAGTCTAACAATACACGGAATGCTTCTGAGAGCAGTAACTCAAGACCAAAAAAACAACAGGAAAAGCAGGTAGGTATGAATAATAGACCAAATCAAAACAGTAACAGTGGATCCCAACGACAAAGCGGTCAAGATAACCGCAGATCAAACGGTAGTGTAGGCCAATCAGGCGGAGGTCAAGGAACCCGTCCTTCACAAGGCGGAAGCGCAAGCCGCCCTTCACAAGGCGGAAACACAAGCCGCCCTTCACAAGGTGGAAACGCAGGTCGTCCTTCACAAGGCGGAAATGCAAACAGACCTTCTTCCCAGCAAGGTAGTGGCCAAGGCAGCAGCCAAGGCAGAAGCAATAACAGCTCAGCGGGCGGCAACAACCGCGGTGGTCAAAACCGTAACAACAATAGCAACAATAGCAACCGCGGTGGCGGTGGCGGTGGCGGTGGACGTCGATTTGATGATGGAAACAGCAGAGGCAACTACCGCGGCAACAACCGCGGTGGTAAGAACAACCGTGGAAGAAACCAATCCAATCAGCCTCCTCGTGAGAAGATCGACAACACACCGAAGAAAATTATCGTTCGCGGTAATATGACTGTAGGTGAAGCGGCGAAACTACTTCACAAGGATGCTTCTGAAGTCATCAAGAAACTCATCTCGATGGGTGTTATGGCAACGATTAACCAGGAACTGGATATTGACACGATTCTGCTTCTAGCTGGTGAATTCGGTGTCGAAGTAGAAGTGAAGATCCCGGTTGAAGACGATCGCTTCGAAACTGTTGAAGAAAACGATGATCCGGCTGATCTGAAAGCTCGTCCTCCAGTTGTTACGATTATGGGACACGTCGACCATGGTAAAACAACACTTCTGGATACGATCCGTTCCACAAGTGTCACTGCAGGTGAGGCAGGCGGTATCACGCAGCACATCGGTGCATACCAAGTTGAAATAAACAATAAGAAGATTACCTTCCTCGATACTCCGGGTCACGAAGCGTTTACAGCAATGCGTGCCCGCGGTGCGGAAGTTACGGATATGACGATCATTGTTGTTGCAGCGGATGACGGTGTTATGCCTCAGACGGTAGAAGCAATCAACCATGCGAAGGCAGCAAATCTGCCGATTATCGTTGCGGTCAACAAGATCGATAAGCCGGGTGCAGATCCGGATCGTGTTAAGCAAGAACTTACGAACTATGAGCTCGTTCCAGAAGAGTGGGGCGGAGATACGATCTTTGTTAACGTTTCGGCGAAGCAAAAGATGGGTATTGAAGACTTACTCGAAATGATTCTGCTCGTAGCAGAAGTGAATGAGTACAAAGCGAACCCGAACAAACGTGCACGTGGTACAGTTATTGAGGCTGAACTGGATAAAGGACGCGGACCTGTAATGCGTCTGCTCGTTCAACACGGTACACTCAAAGTCGGAGATGCGTTTGTAGCAGGTAACTGCTTCGGACGTGTTCGTGCGATGGTCAACGATAAAGGCCGTAAGCTCAAAGAAGCAGGCCCGTCAACTCCGGTTGAAATTACAGGTCTGCAGGAAGTACCTCTTGCGGGTGATCCGTTTATGGTATTTGAAGATGAGCGCAAGGCTCGCTCCATTGCTGACAAGCGTGCAATTACACAGCGTGAATCCGATCTAGGAACACAAACGCGTGTAACGCTGGACGACTTGTTCAAGCATATTAAGGACGGAGAAATCAAAGATCTTAACGTGATTATCAAGGGAGACGTTCAAGGTTCGGTGGAGGCACTTAAAGGGTCTCTGGCGAAGATTGAAGTTGAAGGTGTACGCGTGAAGATTATCCACAGTGGCGCAGGTGCAATCACCGAGTCGGATATCATTCTGGCAGCTGCATCCAATGCCATTGTTATCGGATTTAATGTTCGTCCTGACGTTCAAGCGAAATCCACAGCCGATGCTGAAAAAGTCGACGTGCGTTTGTACAACGTTATTTATAACATTATTGAAGAGATCGAGCAGGCTATGAAGGGTATGCTGGATCCCGAATTTAAAGAGAGCGTCATCGGTCATGCCGAAGTACGTAATATCTTTAAGATTAGTAAAGTGGGAACTATTGCTGGATGTATGGTTACTTCCGGTAAAATCTCCCGTGCAGCTCAAACTCGCGTCATTCGGGATGGAATTGTTGTCTTTGAGGGCAAACTAGATACACTGAAACGATTCAAGGATGATGCTAAAGAAGTGGCGCAAGGTTATGAGTGCGGTATTACCATTGAGAATTTCAACGATATTAAAGAGGGCGACATTATTGAAGCGTTCGTAATGGAAACGGTAGAACGTAAATAATAATGTCCTTTGCTAGAGAGGTGAACACCTATGGCTAAAATAAGAACTGGACGTGTTAATGAGCAGGTGAAGAAAGAACTGAGCTTGCTGATCCAATCCGAGCTGAAAGATCCGCGTATCGGTTTTGTAACCATCACGGGTGTCGAAGTGACGAATGACCTGTCCCAAGCCAAAGTATATTTGAGTGTTCTCGGTGATGAGGAACAGAAGCATAATTCCCTGAAGGCTCTGGATAAAGCGAGTGGTTTTCTTCGCAGTGAATTGGGCAAACGGGTTAGACTTCGTCATGTTCCCGAGTTAATATTCAAGATTGATGAATCCATCGCTTACGGAAGCCGCATTGAGAAGCTGCTTACCGAGATTGATAAACCGGATTCTAAATGAAAATGAATAGAGGAGACGGCAATGCAGACTTATGAACAGGCGCTTGAGCAAGGAAAAGAATTTCTTCTCTTGCATGATGATTACCTGATCGTGTCGCATGTACAGCCGGACGGAGATGCAGTCAGCTCCACCGTAATGGTGGGCTGGCTTCTCTCATGTCTGGGGAAGAAATTCACGATGATCAACGAAGGACCGATACCACAGCGCATGCAGTATATGTGGAATGCGGACCAAATACTTAATGCTTCATTGCAACCCCCTCCGAAGCAGTTTCAACATGTTATCTGCGTGGATTGTGCGGATTATGAGCGTGTAGGCAAAGTAACGCACTGGTTTGCTGATGAGGCGAATATTTTAAATATTGATCACCATCCAACGAACAACGGTTATGGTAAAGTGAACATCATTAAGGATGATGCAGCAGCAACTGCAGAAATTTTATATGATCTTGTTGAAGCTTGTGGTGTGGCTTGGGATAAGGAAGCAGCTACAGCTGCATACACGGGTTTATTGACTGACACCGGAGGGTTTCGATATTCAAGCACAAGTCCGAAGGTGATGAAGATCGCTTCTGATCTGCTTGCGCTTGGTGTCAATGGCCCCGAGCTGGCTGAACGACTGCTTGAAGAGATTACATTGCCTCAGCTGAAAGTACTAACAAGAGCTCTTAATACATTATCTATTTCTGAAGATGGACAAATTGCCTGGGTCGTTGTCACTCCAGAAGACATGGTAGAGTGCGGTGCTCAAAATGATGATCTTGAAGGAATCGTCAACTACCCGCGGAATATTCAAGGGGTCGAGGTTGGTATTCTTTTTAAAGTCATTAGTGATGAGGTCGCTAAAGTCAGCTTCAGATCAGCGGGTAAGGTAGACGTAGCTGCTCTGGCCCAAGGCTTTGGCGGCGGCGGACATGTTCGGGCAGCGGGAGCTAGAGTGGAAGGTCCATGGCAAGACACAGTGAATCAAGTTGTAGAACGGGTGAAATCACAATTATGAACGGATATGAAGGTGTGCTTCCGTTATACAAGCCAGCAGGCTTTACATCACACGATGTCGTAGCGAAGATGCGGGGCATTCTAAAGATGAAGAGGATCGGACATACGGGTACACTTGACCCTCAGGTCACAGGAGTGCTTCCATTGTGTCTGGGTAGAGCGACAAGAGTGGTTGAATATTTGCAGGAGCTCCCGAAGGAATATGAGGCAACACTTCGATTGGGCATTGCAACAGACACCGAAGATATTACCGGGGAGATCACTGATCAAGTGGACCAGGTTGAGGTTAGTTCAGAAGACGTTAAACAAGTCCTGGAGCAATTTGTAGGGAAGATTTCTCAGGTTCCGCCCATGTATTCAGCAGTTAAGGTAGATGGAAAGAGGCTGTATGAGCTGGCTCGTCAAGGAAAGACGGTTGAGCGCAAAAGCCGTGAAGTAACCATCCATGAGCTGGAGCTGACAGGGCTTACGATCAAAGAAGGCTATCCCGAAATATCATTTCGTGTGCTGTGCTCCAAAGGTACTTATATACGTACACTATGTGTGGATATTGGCAAGACATTGGGTTATCCTTCTACGATGGTGGAGCTTACGAGAACGATGTCGGCGGGAATTCCTGTGGGTCGTTGTCTTAAGATTGAGGAGATAGAGCAATGTGTTTATGAGGGGACTCTGTCCAGTTATCTCATTCCAACCGACCAATCCATATGGAACATGCCTGCTTACCGCTTGGAAGAAGGTTATGAAAATTCCGTGTTTCAGGGAAAAAAGCTGTCTGATACACTCGTAAATCAGAAAATTAATGAAGAAGGATTGTTAAGGCTATATTCTGCCAATGAACAATTTTTAGGGATTTTTGATTGGACAGCAGAATCAGGTATAATTACACCTGTCAAAGTGTTTTTGCCAGAGCCTTCTTAATACTTCATCTTAATATAGGCTTTTTGTAAAATCGTGGGAATTGCAGGTGAATAATTGTGATAAGAAAGATGCTATCTTTTCCGCTGGCAGAAGGTGTTCTGGATGAACTGTCGAAGCCGCAAGTGCTTGCGATTGGACAATTTGACGGACTCCATCGCGGTCATGCCAGTGTCATACAAACCGCAGTGAATCTTTCTCGGGAGCAGGGAATACAGGCTGCTGTACTGACCTTTCATCCTCATCCGAAAGAAGTCATGCGGAAAGGGGATTACCAAGGCTATCTAACCCCGCTGAAAGAAAAAGAGGCCATTCTTGAAGAGATGAACGTCGATGTTATGTATGTTCTGGAATTCAACGAATCCTTGTCGAGCCTGTCTCCTGAACAATTCGTGAATCAATTTTTAATCAAGCTGGGTGTTCAAACCGCCGTTGTCGGCTTTGATTTTCGATTTGGCCACAAGGGCGCAGGTGATGAGAATACGCTAAGAGAACTGGGTGCGCCATCTATGAATGTGATTACGGTTCCGCCGCTCAGGCTGGACGGTGATAAGATCAGCAGCTCGTTTATTCGAAAAGCACTTCATGAAGGAAACATTACTGAAGTTACTCGTATGCTGGGCAGACCTTACTCCTTTACGGGAATTGTCATGGATGGAGAGAAGCGCGGTCGTACGATTGGCTTCCCTACGGCCAATGTCGAGCCTTCGGAGAATTATGTTGTCCCACTAAAAGGGGTATATGCGGTGTGGGTGACACATAACAAGAGGAGACATCCCGGAGTTATGAATATTGGAGTTAAGCCAACGTTTCACGACAACCGTACCAAGCCATCCTTTGAAGTGCATTTGCTCGATTTCAGCGGCGACTTGTACGGGGAAGAGCTGAAGGTGGAGCTTATCCATTTCCTTAGAACAGAGCAGAAATTTTCTTCAATCGATGCGCTCATCGCCCAGATCAAGCAGGATTCAGTGACGGCAAGTCAGCTTCTGACCGGTGATTCTCAAAACTAGTAACAGATTAGGAAGTTTAGATTTACATGAAATAGGCAAGTATGTTATACTGAAAGACGTTGTTAATTAAACAACATAACCTTAGCTTTGGTTGAAGGGCTCTCACCGGCCGCAACGAGGCTAAAGGCGATTATACTGAAGGAGGTGAACAGGATGGCATTAACTCAAGAACGTAAACAACAATTGATCGAAGAGCACAAAACTCACGAGTCCGATACTGGATCTCCAGAGGTGCAGGTTGCTATCCTTTCGGAAAACATCAAGAACTTGACTGATCACTTGCGTACGCACAAGAAAGACCACCATTCCCGTCGCGGGCTTTTGAAAATGGTAGGTCAACGCCGTAAGCTTCTTGCTTACGTGAAGAACAAAGACGTTAAACGTTACAGCGCTTTGATCGAGAAGCTTGGATTGCGCCGTTAATCATCGTATATCCTAACAACGACAGCCTGGTTGTCCCCGTCCTCTATGAAGAGTACGGGCTCGCAGCCGGGTTGTTTTGTAGATTGGGCTTCTTTTTATTCATAGCAGACAATTTAGAAGATTGTCTGATGCGGTGTTTATGAATCAGCTTCAAGCAGGTAATACTGGATATAACGATATTAATGGAGAAGATAAGGAGGGATCTCATGGAACAACGTGTTGAAATGATGCTTGGTGGTCGCAAGCTCGTCTTAGAGACCGGAAGACTTGCTAAGCAGGCAAATGCTGCTGTGACTGCACGCTATGGTGACACTGTCATTTTATGTACTGTGACTGCTTCTAGTGAACCGAAGGATTTGGATTTTTTCCCGCTGACAGTCAACTATGAAGAAAGATTGTATGCTGTAGGTAAAATCCCGGGTGGATTTATTAAAAGAGAAGGAAGACCTAGTGAGAAAGCAATTCTTGCAAGCCGTCTGACTGACCGTCCAATCCGTCCGCTATTTCCGGAAGGGTTCCGTAATGATGTTCAGGTTCTGAACCTTGTTATGAGTGTGGATCAGGATTGTGAACCTGAAATCACAGCGATGATCGGTACTTCTGCAGCACTTAGTATTTCTGATGTTCCGTTTAACGGTCCAATTGGAGGCGTCGCTGTAGGTCGTGTAAACGGCGAGTTCGTTATTAACCCTGACATTCAGCAGCAGGAAGCCAGCGACATCTATGTAGTCGTATCGGGAACGAAGGATGCTATTATGATGGTTGAAGCTGAAGCGAACGAAGTGCCTGAAGAGGTTATGCTCGAAGCCATCATGTTTGGTCATGAAGAGATCAAAAATATTGTTGCTGTCATTGAGCAGCTTACTGCGATGGCGGGCAAAGAAAAAATGCAGGTCAAGCTGCATGCCGTTGATGAAACGGTAAACAAAGAAGTACGCGATTATGCTGCAAGCCGTCTGGTTGAAGCAGTTCGTATCGAAGAGAAGCATGCAAGACAGGATGCGATTGATGCCATTAACGATGAAACGGTTGCTTTCTTTGAAGAGAAGTACATAGAAACTCCGGAACTGCTTAAAGACGTGAAAGAAATTCTTCACGACATCGTTAAGGAAGAAGTTCGTCGTCTGATTACACACGATAAGGTTCGCCCAGATGGACGAGCACTGGCTGAGATTCGTCCGATCGACTGCGATACAAGCCTCTTGCCTCGTACGCATGGATCTGGACTGTTTACTCGCGGGCAGACTCAAGCACTTAGTGTATGTACGCTTGGAGCGCTTGGAGATGTTCAAATTCTGGACGGAATTGATCCGGAAGAGACTAAACGCTTTATGCATCATTACAACTTCCCTCCGTTCAGCGTAGGAGAAGCAAGACCGCTTCGTCCTCCGGGTCGTCGTGAGATTGGTCATGGTGCGCTTGGTGAGCGAGCTCTCTCCAAAGTCATTCCGCCAGAATCGGAATTCCCGTACACGATCCGACTTGTATCCGAAGTTATTGAATCTAACGGTTCGACTTCCCAAGCAAGTATTTGTGCATCTACGCTTGCCATGATGGATGCAGGTGTACCGATCAAAGCTCCAGTTGCGGGTGTAGCTATGGGTCTAATTAAAGATGGAGAGCATGTATCCATTCTTACCGATATTCAAGGCATGGAAGATCACCTGGGTGATATGGACTTTAAGGTTGCGGGTACAGCTGAAGGTGTAACTGCGATTCAAATGGATATTAAGATTGATGGTATCGACCGCAGCATTTTGTCTGACGCGCTTACGCAAGCTAGAGAAGGACGGATGCATATTCTAGGTAAAATGATGGAGGCCATCCAAGCACCTAGAGAGACACTTTCTCAATATGCTCCTAAAATTCTGACGATGTACATTAATCCGGACAAGATCCGTGATGTGATCGGTGCAGGCGGTAAAGTAATCAACAAGATTATTGAAGAGACAGGTGTTAAGATTGACATCGAGCAGGACGGTCGTGTCTTCATTTCTTCTGCTGATCAAGAGATGAACGATAAAGCCCGCGCGATTATTGAGGGCATTGTTCGTGAAGTCGTTGTAGGCGAGATCTATGTTGGTAAAGTCAAACGTGTTGAGAAGTTTGGTGCATTTGTTGAAGTACTCCCTAACAAAGAGGGACTTGTTCACATTTCCCAGCTATCGACTGATCGTGTTGCCAAGGTGGAAGATGTCGTTGCTGTGGGTGATTCCATCACTGTTAAAGTAACGGAGATCGATCAGCAAGGTCGTATTAATCTTTCGCGCAAAGCAGTACTGACAGCTGAAACGAAAGCCTAACATCTAATTGCTCTTAAAGAGAGACAGAACTCGAATTCTGGCTCTTTTTTTGATGCATGGGAACTACAATCACATATTTAAAAATAGATTTATACCGAACGCCTTTCCGGCGTTTTTTTGTACATATTGGAACCGCTGCCGTCATAAAATGGGACAAACGAGGGGCGGGAGGTTAGAGGTGTGAAGACGCAACAGAAAAAATGGGCTGTCGTCATCGCTAGTACGCTAGCTGCAGTGACTATTGGACAAGCCACGGGCATTACGAATCATTTCCCACTGGATCGGAATGTAAATACAGAGGACGCTTTCGATATGTACGTGAATGCGGTCCCTGAGGATGAGCTGAAAAGGCAGATTGAGGATAAGGCAGAAGAGTACAAGGTGGAACCTATTGATGCCAAGGTTGATCGGGTCTGGAAGGCCATTCCTGGATATAACGGAATGGAAGTGGATGTTCAGGCAACATACCTTCAGGCACGTTCGAATCCCAATGGAGCTTCTATTCCATTAGTCTATAAGCAAATACCACCAAAAGTAACACTCGATGATCTGGGAGCACAGCCGATTTATCGTGGAAATCCCGAGAAGAAGATGGCTTCCTTCATGATAAACGTCGCATGGGGAAACGAGTATATCGTTCCAATGCTGGATATCCTTGATGAATATAAGATAAAGGCGACTTTTTTTCTCGATGGAAGCTGGCTGAAGAAGAACGAGCAAATGGCCAAGGAGATACAGAAGAGAGGTCATGAACTGGAGAATCATGCCTATTCTCACCCGAACATGAGTCAGCTTACGACAGAGAGGGCTACGCTTGAAATATCTAAGACAAAGTCATTATTAAAAGAAATGCTTGGTGTGGAGAACAAATGGTTTGCTCCACCTTCCGGAGATTATGATCAGGAGACGGTGGAACTCGCAAGACAGCAGGGCTTGAAGACCGTCTTGTGGACGATAGATACTGTAGACTGGAAGAAGCCAAGTCCAGACAGTGTGGTAGCCAAGATTACCAAAGGGGTTGAGCCAGGCTCGCTTATCCTGATGCATCCGACAGCCTCCTCAGCCGGGGCGATGCGAGGGATGATCGAAGGGATAACGAAGAAAGGAATCAAGCTGGGTACGGTTAGCGAGACCTTGTCCTCGGAGAGACTCGATGTACCGGAAAGTTGAGTGAAGCCGTTTTTTTTGGTAGGATTAATGCTGTCGATCGTTAATCATATTCAAGACAAAGCAATGGAGGGCCAATCGTGAAAAAAATGATACTTAGTAATGGCCTAAGAGTGGTCATGGAGCAGATTCCGACCAGCCGATCGGTATCCTTCGGTATATGGGTGAAGACAGGTTCTCGCAATGAGGATGATTCAATAAATGGAGTGTCACACTTTATCGAGCATATGCTGTTTAAAGGAACAGATCGTTTTGATGCGAAGGATATAGCAGAGCAGTTTGATGCCATCGGCGGCAATGTCAATGCGTTCACATCCAAGGAGTACACCTGCTATTATGCTAAAGTATTGGATGAGCATTTGCCTATCGCTGTTGATGTATTGTCAGATATGTTCTTCCACTCCAAATTTGATAGTGAAGAGCTCGTTAAGGAGAAGAACGTTATCCTTGAAGAGATTTCCATGTATGAGGATACACCGGATGACATGGTGCATGATCTGATCTCCCTGGCTGCTTATGGAGAGCATCCTTTAGCTTATCCGATATTAGGTACGGAAGAGAAGCTGAGCACGATGAACGAGTTCAGCCTGCGCTCCTATATGAACGAGCAGTACACGATCGAGAACACCGTCATTAGTTTAGCTGGAAATATTGACGAGGACAGTACGATTGAGCTGCTTGAGAAGTACTTTGGTTCATTTAATGTACATAGCCCGGCGAATCGGTCTGGTATTAAGGCTCCTGATTTCAAAGGCAATCTGCTGTTTCACAAAAAGAAAACAGAGCAGAATCATATTTGTCTGGCCTTTCCCGGATGTTCAATCCATGATGACAAGCAGTACGCCATGGTGCTCATTAACAATGCGATCGGCGGCGGAATGAGTTCGCGGCTGTTTCAAGAGATTCGGGAGAAGCGCGGCCTCGCTTACTCCGTTTATTCGTATCATAGTGCTCATGCGGATAGTGGGCTGTTCACTATCTATGCGGGTACAGCACCTAAGCAAACGAAGGAAGTCATGGACCTGACAAGTGGAATTTTACAGGATCTGGCTGAGAATGGACTTACTGAGGATGAGCTGCGCAAAGGGAAGGAACAACTGAAAGGCAGTCTTATTTTAAGTCTGGAAGGTACCGGAAGCCGTATGAATCGAAACGGTAAGAATGAACTGATGGTAGGTAAGCATCAAACGCTTGATGAGATTATCGCCAAAATTGAACGGGTTACAATGGATGATGTGAATGCTGTGCTTGATCGAATGTTCGCACAGCCGTATGCGCTTGCTATGGTAGGAGCCTCAGATCGTGCGATTGCATCACTTAGGAGGGACGATTTTGTCAATACACGTACAAATTAAAAAAATGCCTGGAACCGAGGACATTCCGCTTCCGATGCAAATGTCTGAGCTGGCTGCCGGGTTTGATTTATATGCCGCAGTTGATGCGGAGACGGTGCTGAAGCCGGGAGAAAGAGCATTAATTCCTACGGGATTTGCGATGGCAATTCCTGCAGGCTATGAAGCACAGATTCGGCCTAGAAGCGGGCTGGCCTTCAAGCACGGGATAACCTGTCTTAATACACCTGGAACGATTGATGCTGATTATCGGGGAGAAGTGAAGGTTCTTCTTATCAACCTTGGTAATGAGCCTTTCGCGATTGCACGTGGAGAAAGAGTAGCTCAAATGGTCATTCAGGCCGTGCCTCAAGTTATCATTGCCGAGGTTTCCGAGCTGTCTGAAACGGTGCGCGGCGCAGGCGGATTTGGTCATACAGGTAAATAAAATAAAGTGAATTGCGCAGCCGCTCTTTCTGAGAGCGGCTTTTTTATATTTAAGGATTTTACAAAATCCTGGCTTTCGAATCACCAGGGCAAACTTCACGGCATAAGATGACAGCGTAAAGTCGTGGAAAGGAGTGACATCCTGATGTTGACCGGATTACGGATCGTCGTTCTAGGCGGAGATGCACGTCAGCTAGAGGTCATTCGTCGCTGCGCTGAGCTTGATGCGTCGGTTAGTATTGTAGGTTTTGATACCCTCCAGCACATCCCTGATGGAGCGGTAAAGGAAGAACTGAGTGAGCATCTCCTCACTTCAGCAGATGTTGTCATACTGCCCGTAGTCGGCTGTGATGATGAGGGGTATATTCAAGCAAAATATGCGACAGAGGGAACCGTTCTTCAATTAACACCTGAACTGGCAGGAGCACTTCCTGTACATAGTTCGGTCTATACAGGAATAGCAAAGCCGTATTTGAAGGAGCTGTGCAGTACTCATAATCTGCGTCTGGTAGAACTGCTAGAACGGGATGATGTCGCCATTCATAATTCAATTCCAACAGCAGAAGGCGCAATCATGATTGCGATTCAGAATACAGATTTTACGATTCACAATTCGGTAGCTCTGGTGCTCGGTATGGGACGTACGGGATTTACCATGGCTAAAACATTGCAGGGACTCGGTGCCGATGTAAGGGTAAGCGTAAGACGTGAGGAAGATGCAGCCAGAGCGTCGGTGATGGGCCTAAAGCCTTTCCTGACAAGGGATTTAGCGAATTATGCCGGGGAGGCCGACTTGATTTTTAATACGATACCGTCTATGATTATCACAGCACAAATCCTGTCCAAAATGAAACCTAAATCGTTTATTATTGATCTGGCCTCAGCGCCTGGAGGGACCGATTTCCGTTATGCGGAGAAGCGCGGAATCAAAGCGATGCTCGCTCCCGGGCTCCCTGGCATTGTCGCTCCCAAAACAGCTGGTGAGATTATCGCAAATTCGATCGTCAGTTTGCTGCTTTGTGATCAATAATGAACGGAGGAATCAGGTTATGAATTGGCAGGGAAAAACGGTTGGTTATGCGATTACAGGTTCACATTGTACTTTTGAAGAGGTCATGCCGGTCGTTAAGCGGTTTAAAGACGAAGGTGCCGACGTCGTGCCTATTATATCAAATTCGGTGCTGACAACGGATACCCGGTTCGGAACGTCCGAAAGTTGGCAAAAACAGTTGAAAGATATAACAGGTAATGATATCATTTCTTCAATTGTTGAAGCCGAGCCTCTGGGACCGTCCAAAAGGCTTGATGTATTGGTTATTGCTCCTTGTACAGGAAATACGACCAGCAAGCTTGCTAATGCGATGACGGATAGCCCCGTGCTTATGGCTGCCAAATCTCAAATGCGCAATCAGCGCCCGGTCGTTCTTGCAATCTCAACAAATGATGGACTTGGTTTGAATGCAGCGAATATTGCTAAATTACTTGTTGCCAAATATATTTATTTTGTGCCATTTGGCCAGGATAATCCACAAGCGAAACCAAATTCGCTCGTCGCTAAGATGCATTTGATCCCTGAAGCAGCTTATGCAGCACTTGAAGGAAAACAAATGCAGCCGATCCTTATGTGAAGCGACTAGCGTTATGTTAATTCACTTCACGAACGAGAGGTATCGCAAGATGCCTTTTTCGGGGTGTAAATATACCGGGAAATCCGGCTGATGAAGAAAGAGTCATAATATATCACTTTCGTTTGTCAGTAATTAAAGGGGAGATACACTATAATGAGCAATCAGAAGTTTAATGTGGCTGTTGTGGGTGCGACGGGAGCAGTAGGAGAACAAATTATCGGTCTACTCGAGAAGAGAGATTTTCCGATAAATAAGCTTAAGCTGTTGTCTTCCAAGCGCTCTGCTGGCTCCACGATTAACTTTAGAGGCCAAGACATTACAGTAGAAGAAGCAACCCCTGAAAGTTTTGAAGGAATCGAAATTGCACTCTTTAGTGCGGGCGGTGATGTAAGTAAGGAGCTTGCTCCTCATGCTGTTCGTCATGGTGCAGTTTGTATCGATAACACCAATGCTTTCCGTATGGATGAGAATACACCGCTGGTTGTACCTGAAGTTAACAAAGAGAAGATCAGCGAGCACAATGGCATTATTGCAAATCCGAACTGCTCCACAATTCAAATGGTAGCTGCGCTTAAGCCGCTGTATGACCGCTATGGTATTTCTAAGATTATTGTATCCACATACCAAGCTGTATCGGGTGCCGGCAGCCGTGCCATTGATGAGATGCTTCGCCAATCGAAGGCTGTATTATCCGGTGAAGAGGTTAATCCGGATATCCTTCCGGTAGGATCGCTTCCAGTGAAGCATCAAATTGCTTTTAATGCGATTCCACAAATTGATAAGTTTCAAGATAACGGCTATACATTAGAGGAAATGAAAATGGTTCGCGAAACCAAAAAAATCATGTCGGATGACACCCTTGGGGTTACTGCAACATGTGTACGTATCCCGGTTATCTATGGTCACTCCGAATCCGTATATGTAGAGCTTAAAGAAAATTATGATCTAGAAGAAGTAAAAGCACTGCTGGCTGAAGCTCCTGGAGTCACTCTAGTAGATGACCCGGCTAATCAGCAGTATCCGCTTGCGACAGATGCAGCTGGCAAACCCGATGTGTTTGTAGGCCGTCTTCGTCGTGACTTGGGGAATGAAAAAGGACTGAATATGTGGATTGTATCGGATAATCTTCAAAAAGGCGCTGCATGGAACGCTGTGCAAATTGCCGAAATTATCGCATCTGAACGCTTAAGCAACGCCTAAGTTTTCATTCCATTTGTTTTGCTACTTTCTTTCAGCTTAAGTCTTCTTGATTTACAAATGGAGGAATACATGCATGGGTATTTTAGTGCAAAAATTTGGGGGAACATCCCTGTCAACACCGGCGGCACGCGAACGTGTCCTTGGTCATATGAAACGTGAAATTGCTGCCGGACACTCGCTCGTAGTGGTCGTCTCTGCGATGGGTCGCAGAGGCGAACCTTATGCTACGGATACACTTCTGGACTGGATTGTTCAGAATGGAAATGCGCTGCCGGCGCGTGAAAAAGATATTCTGCTATCCTGTGGTGAGCTGATTTCAGCAGCTACGCTCACTAGCTTAGTTGAACATGAAGGAATAACAGCGACCGTACTGACAGGTGGTCAGGCTGGCATATTAACTGACGATCAGTTTGGTAATGCGCGGATTCTTGCTGTGAAGCCGGAACGCATTCTGGAAGAACTCAAGACACACCAAGTTGTCATTGTGGCTGGATTCCAGGGCGCTGATGAAAAGGGTGACATCACAACACTCGGCCGCGGTGGCAGTGATACTTCAGCTACAGCGCTTGGTGCCGCACTGCACGCTGATATGGTCGATATCTATACAGATGTGGATGGGATTCTTACCGCAGATCCGAGAATTGTTGAAGACGCGAAGCCGCTTCTCTATGTTGGCTATGCAGAGATCAGCAATATGGCTCACCAAGGTGCGAAGGTGATTCATCCTCGTGCAGTGGAGATCGCGATGCAGGCACAGATTCCGGTGCGTGTCAGATCGACATTCGGTGATGGGGAAGGAACATTGATTACACATCCTGAAGGGATTAAGGATGTACAGTCAGGAATTGTAGACCGATTCGTCACTGGAATTGCCTATGTGAATAATGTCACGCAAATTATGGTAGAGGCAGACAAAGAAGTTGGTAAACTTCAGCTGAAGGTATTCAAAGCGATGGCTGAGAATGGAATCAGTGTTGATTTTATTAATGTATCTCCTTCTGGAGCTGTTTATACTGTGTTTGATCATGACTCGGAGAAGGCAATTCGTATTCTTCAAGATATGGATCTTAAGCCAAGAAGCTTGTCAGGCTGCGCTAAGGTCTCTGTCATTGGTGGAGGAATTAATGGGGTTCCTGGAATTATGGCTAGAATTGTAGAATCACTCGCAGAGGCAGATATCGAGATATTGCAGTCAGCGGACTCCAATACAACGATTTGGGTACTTGTCAAGAAGGAAGATATGGTGGGAGCGCTTCGTGCACTTCATTCCAAATTTGAACTTCATCGCTAGAGACGAGAGTGCAAGGAGGATACAATCGTGGAATTCGGAAGACTTATTACAGCAATGGTTACCCCTTTTAACGATGAAGGCAGTATCCATTGGGAAGAAACCTCCAGACTAATCGATTACTTAATTGATGTTCAACAAACTGATACACTGGTTATTGCAGGCACAACAGGTGAATCACCGACATTAACCGACGCTGAAAAAGTGCAGTTGTTTGAATTTGTTGTTAAGCATGCGGCAGGGCGGGCCAAGATTATCGCCGGTACAGGCAGCAACAGCACGCACCATTCCATCCAGCTTACCCGTGAGGCGGAGAAAGCCGGTGTAGATGGAGTGCTCTTGGTTGTTCCTTATTACAACAAACCGAACCAAGAAGGGATGTACCAGCATTTTTCTGCAATCGCGAAGGCGACCTCCCTTCCTGTAATGCTGTATAACGTTCCTGGACGAACAGGAGCCTGCTTGTCTGTGGAGACAACACTTCGGCTTGCAGCGATCGATAATATTGTGGCGACTAAGGAATGTGCATCCATTGAACAGGTGGCACAGATTTCAGGAGCTGCACCTGAGGGCTTCAAAGTCTATTCAGGCGATGATTCTTCAGTGCTTCCGGCACTAGCTGTGGGTGGATACGGTATTGTTAGTGTAGCCGGTCATATCGTAGGTGCGTCAATGAAGGAAATGATTCATGCCTATGTTAGTGGTGATGTTTCGAAGGCCGCTTCGATCAATCATAGATTATTACCTGTCTTCAAGGGCTTATTTGAAGCGCCTCATCCGGTCCCTAATCCGGTTGCAGTCAAATATGCGCTTGCACTGAGAGGTTATTCAGTAGGCACCGTTAGACTGCCTCTGGTACCTCCAACGGAGCAGGAGAAAGAATTTATCCGTCAATTAATCGGCACCATTTCTTAGTTCATTTAACTGGAAACTAATTTGGATTATGTATTGTCAAACCCTCGTACTCAGATAGATTGAGTACGAGGTTTTTTTGTATGGAACAGACATGTTCTTTGAGCGGTAACCAAGGGGCTTAATATACTTAAGATGCGCTGTTTAAGGAAGAGGAGCTCGTTTGTTTTTATATGAAATGGAGAAACTAAACCTTACAAAACGTGACTGACTTGTTTTTTCAGTTTTTAATCATGTATAATGATGTCAAGTGACTGGGTGCGGTATATTTTTGAAATAGATTGTTTAACAGCAAAGTGTGTGGGAACTTCGGCTGAGAAGCTATAGGTTTCTTTGAATAAAATAATAATAATATCATTAAGGTACGACGTCCAACTACCATAGGAGGTTCAGATTCTTTTGTCAAAAAAAAATAACAACGATAAATTGATGATTTTCGCATTGGGCGGCGTCGGTGAAATCGGTAAGAACATGTATGTTGTTCAGTACGGTAATGACATTGTAGTCGTAGATGCGGGTTTAAAATTCCCAGAAGAGGATATGCTTGGCATTGATATCGTCATTCCAGATATTTCCTACTTAACTGAAAATCGAGATAAAGTAAAAGGGATTGTACTGACACACGGACATGAAGACCATATTGGCGGATTGCCTTATGTACTCAAACATCTAAATGTACCAGTATATGGAACGAAGCTTACACTCGGACTCGTAGAAAATAAGCTGAAGGAAGCTAATTTGCTTGGCGAAACGAAGCGGATTCTCATTAACGAGGATTCTGAAATACAGCTTGGCAACAGCCTTAAGGTTAATTTCTTCAAGACAAACCACAGTATTCCTGATTCTGTAGGTGTGTGCGTCGAGACTCCAGAAGGTGTCGTCGTACATACGGGAGACTTCAAATTTGATCATACTCCAGTCAATGGTCAGTATGCAGATCTTCAGCGTATGGCAGAAATCGGTTCCAAAGGTGTACTGGCATTGTTATCAGACAGTACAAACGCAGAGAAGCCAGGATTTACCCCTTCTGAGAAAAATGTGGGTGTCGTTATGGAGGATATTTTCCGTAAGGCAAGCCAGCGTGTCGTTGTTGCGACCTTCGCATCCAACGTGCACCGGATCCAGCAAGTCATTAACGCTGCTGAAACTACGGGACGCAAAGTAACCGTAATCGGGAGAAGCATGGTAAATGTAGTAGGTATTGCATCCGATCTTGGTTATCTGGATATTCCTGACGGCATGATTATTGAGCCGGAAGAAGTAGGCAAGATGGCAGCAGACCGCGTTGTAATCTTGTGCACAGGCTCCCAAGGAGAACCGATGTCTGCGCTTACTCGCATGGCTCGCTCAACTCACCGCAAAGTGGATATCCTGCCAGGAGACACAGTTATCATTGCGGCAACACCAGTTCCAGGTAACGAGAAATACGTAGGGCGCACAATAGACGAGTTGTTCAGACTTGGAGCTGAGGTTCACTACAGCGGAGCTAACTCTGGCGTACACGTTTCCGGTCACGGCAGTCAAGAGGAATTGAAGCTCATGCTGAATCTGATGAAACCGAAATATTTCATTCCGATTCACGGTGAGTTTAGAATGCAGCGTCGTCATGCACTGCTGGCAGAGTCTGTCGGCATTGATTCAGATAACATCTTCATTACCGATGTTGGTGAAGTAGTTGAGATTCAGGGCGGAGCTGCTCGCAGAGCGGGCAAGGTATCTTCCGGAAATGTATTAATTGATGGTCTTGGAGTAGGCGACGTAGGAAATATCGTACTGCGTGATCGCAAGCTGCTCTCACAAGACGGAATTCTTGTTGTTGTCGTTACGCTTAGCAAGCAGGATGGTAAGATCGTTTCCGGTCCTGACATCATCTCCAGAGGATTCGTGTATGTTCGTGAATCCGAGGGCTTGTTGGATGAAGCGAATCGTATTGTAACAAGTACACTTCAGAAGCTTATGAGTGAGAATGTCAATGAATGGGCATCGCTCAAAACCAATGTCAAAGACGCGCTCGGACGTTTCTTGTATGAGCAAACGCGCCGTCGCCCTATGATTTTGCCAATCATTATGGAAGTATAGTAAACCAATAACTTCAAACGAAGGCACACAGTCGCCTCTTCTAAGCTGACAGGTAATATTGGACGGTTCCCTGTTAGCGAGGAAGAGGCTTTTTCGTGTCTTTTCATGTGTATAAGATTCATTGTGGAATTGTCATACTAACCCAGATATTGAAGACAAAACTTTCAAAGGAAGTGTTGATGTGACAAATCCGTTAATCGGCAAAGATAAAGGCGAAGGTGCAAAGAACGAGACCCCAATGCTGCCGCCGGAGCAGCAGCCCAAATCTAATCCTGTTGTTAATACGATTCAAGAGCTGGGACAGACTACCGTTCCTTCTGGAGAATCTAATATCTTCTGTATGACGATTATTGGTCAAATCGAAGGGCATCTTATCTTGCCTCCCCAAAATAAAACAACAAAATATGAGCATCTCATCCCACAGCTGGTTGCGGCAGAGCAAAATCCGCGAATTGAAGGCATTCTGATTATATTAAATACGGTCGGCGGTGATGTGGAAGCAGGGCTTGCAATCGCAGAAATGATTGCTTCCATGTCCAAGCCAACGGTTACTGTTGTCATCGGGGGAGGTCATAGCATTGGGGTGCCAATAGCTGTCAGCAGTACGTATTCCATTATTGCGGAGAGTGCCACAATGACCATTCACCCGGTGCGTATGAACGGGTTGTTTATTGGGGTCCCGCAGACCTTTGAGTACATTGAGAAAATGCAGGAGCGGGTTGTGCGATTTGTAACCTCTCACTCCCGTATTACGGAGGAGCACTTCAAAGAACTAATGTTTAAGCAGGGGGAATTGAATCGAGATATCGGTACAGCGGTAGGTGGAAATGATGCGGTTCAATATGGCCTGATGGATGCAGTAGGCGGAATTGGTGAAGCCATCGCTCAGCTGAATAAGCTGATCCTGTCGAGAAAGGATATGAGGGCTGCCGCTTCTCCTGGAGGGATGACACAATGACCCTTTATACGATCATGTCCGGTGAACAGATTTTTGAAGGAATGTGGAAAGAACAGCCTCCATTATTAGAAATGCAGATCGAAGGCCGATTGTTGCAGATCATGCCTGTTAACGAAAGGTCGGGGATCATCGTAAGGCTGATCAATGGCAGCTTGTATGATTATCTGGATTCCGCTTATACGCCAGGGCGTGAAATTTCGCTTAACTCTGCTCAAAGTTAAACATACGTCCTTGTGGTCAAGATTCGACGAAAAAGAACATATGTGCGGATGTAGACTTATGGTATAATATTCTTCTGGAGGTGACCTTTTTGGCCAGAAGAAAGAAAAAGAAAAAGAGAGCAGCTCTTGGCGGGGTTCTTAAATATGAGATTTATGGGATCATATTGATTACCCTGTCGGTTATCGCTCTATCGGGTGAAGCCACTGTAGGACGATCCTTGTCCAAAATGTTTGGACTTCTGCTCGGCAAGTTTTACTTCATCATCCCCTTAATTGGTATCTATTACGGATTAATGGTGATGATTCATCGTAAATGGCCATCAGGGTGGAATCATCGTAAAAGTGGAGTTCTATTGTTAGTTCTTGCATTGACGTTAATGAGCACAATATCGGCCATGGAGCAGAAGCTGAGTCCTATAGGTGAATTGAATCCTGGCGGTGTGATGTCTCAAATACATATCGATTTGCAGACAGAGCTGTTAAGGCCTGCTGAAGCGAGCAACACTTCGATGCTTGGTAAAGACATCAGCGGCGGATACACAGGTGCAGTGGAATATGCAGCACTGCTATGGCTGTTCGGAAGCATGGGAGCGAATCTCATGATGATTGTTATGTTCATCATCAGCTTCATGTTGATAACGAACTTATCCTATGTCGATCTGATTCGTATATTCAGAACGCGGGTTCTCCGCGCAGGGAAATCCCTGATCCAGAACTGGAGCTCGTCCAAGAAGACAGCGGTACGTCACAAAACGAAGCAAACGAAACAGAAGACGAAGGCTGTTCCAGCTCATGAGGAAGTGGAGGATGAAGAGGAGGAGTTCATATCTCCTTCCCGAAAAAAGGTTCCTTTGTTATTCCAATTGTTTGGACAAGGAAACGGCACGAAGAACAATGCCAATGCTGCCTTGTCAGCTCACGATGATGAGGAGGAGCTTAATGGAGAAGGGGCAATTATATACGGTAAATCCTCAGCTCCTGCCAGCCGCTCTCAGCAAGTGTGGCATGAGGATGCGTCGGACAATGATCAGGATCTGACTCCTCAGTTAGATCGAACAAGCCCTCAATCGCCTATCATTCGAGATTTCTTCGAAAATGTCCGCAGTGAAGGTTCCGTATTAGAGGAGGATCTGGATGATGCTTATGAGGCGAAGGACTCTGGGCGTGAAGAAATCCCATTGACAGAGGAATTAATGACGGATGCAGCTGAAGGCCATGCGGAATTGATAAGTGATAGTGGAAATGAACAGTTGAATTCTACTCCGTCAGCAGCAGGAGAAGCGGGGGAACAGAAACCTCCTGCTAAGCCGCCGAAGCCATACAAGCTGCCCCCTTTTCGATTGCTTGGTAAACCAAATGGCGGTGGTAAGGGCGGAGATCAGAACGACTACAAACAGACAGCGAGGAAGCTGGAAGCAACGCTGGAAAGCTTTGGTGTCAGAGCCAAAGTGCTTGAGGTTGTTCGAGGTCCAGCTGTGACAAGATATGAGATTCAGCCGGATATCGGTGTTAAAGTCAGCCGGATCGTCAGCTTGACAGATGATATCGCACTCGCACTCGCAGCTAAGGACATTCGGATGGAGGCACCGATCCCGGGCAAATCGGCAATAGGTATTGAAGTGCCTAACAGTGAAGTATCGGTAGTCACGATGCGGGAAGTCATGGAGACGTCTACTTTCCAGGATGCTGAATCAAAATTGTCGATTGCTTTTGGCCGAGACATCTCAGGACAGACGATTGTTGGAAACCTGGCCCGTATGCCCCACTTGCTGGTCGCTGGTGCAACCGGTTCAGGTAAATCGGTATGTATTAACGGAATCATTACGAGTATTCTGTATAAGGCCAAGCCTACGGAAGTGAAGTTTCTCATGGTCGATCCGAAGATGGTGGAGCTGAATGTGTACAATGGCATTCCTCATTTGCTTGCACCTGTCGTCACCGATCCCAAACGCGCTTCTCTCGCACTGAAGAAGATTGTTGTCGAGATGGAGAAACGATATGAACTCTTCTCGAAGTCGGGTACACGTAATGTCGAAGGGTATAACAATCTGATGAAGGACAACCCTGATGCTGTGCTGCCTTACATCGTCGTGATCGTCGATGAGCTTGCAGATCTCATGATGGTTGCCGCTAATGATGTCGAGGATGCCATTGCACGACTTGCACAGATGGCTCGTGCAGCAGGTATTCACCTGATTATAGCGACGCAAAGGCCATCTGTTGATGTCATCACGGGTGTGATCAAGGCCAATATTCCTTCGCGCATCGCCTTCGGTGTATCCTCTCAAGTCGACTCAAGAACCATTCTTGATATGGGCGGAGCCGAGAAGCTGCTCGGACGGGGAGATATGCTGTTTATGCCTATGGGTTCTTCTAAGCCGGTTCGAGTTCAGGGTGCATTTATGAGCGATCAAGAGGTGGAGAACATCGTAAGCTATGTCAGCAATCAGGCTGACGCAGAATACGACGAATCGCTTGTACCAGAGATCGATGATTCGGTTCAACAGGCAGATGAAGTACAGGATGAATTATATGAGCAGGCTGTCCAAATCATTCTTGAAGCTAAGCAAGCCTCGGTTTCCTTACTGCAGCGTCGAATGAGGGTAGGCTACACGCGTGCTGCCAGACTAATTGACTCGATGGAGGCCAGAGGGATTATCGGACCGTACGAAGGCAGCAAGCCGAGGGAAGTCCTTGTATCGCTAGAGCAATACCAAGCTAACAAAATCAGCTCATAAATTAATCAGATGATGCTCTCTCAGCAATGTTTGGATTAGTGCAGGGCCTCTTACTCTTTAACTAGGGATAAGAGGTCTTTTATTATATAGAACGAAAATGAGGAGATCACGATTACCAGCCTTTTACAAGTTCTCGATATCTATGGTTAGTGCATAGGAACAATAACTGCTAAACATAATAATTGTAGCCATCGAATCAATTTCATAAATCATGAAAAGGTAAAATGAAATTGATTCTCAAGAGAACATTAAAGAAAGGTAGATCCTACTCATGCGAAAAATCAATCTATGGATTCTTGCCGGCATCATCTTGATCTCAGCGACTTCATATCGTGTTCTGCTAAAGACAGATCATCATGAAGTGTCGCAAGCTGAATCCAGTATCGAGCAACAACTTCAGGAAGCCGAGGCTATTCCTACGTTTAGTCAGAATGAAGTCAGATACGGCTCGTCCGGAAAGGATGTATATGAGCTTCAGGGCCGCCTCAAATATTTAGGTTATTACTATGGTAAAGTAGACAGCCATTTCGGTACAAAAACGTTGGGCTCGGTGAAATGGTTCCAATCCGAATTCGGAATGAAGGCGGATGGAATCGTGGGAGCGAGTACGAAGCTGAAGCTGTATAACGCAACGAAGGATTGGCGTCCAACTGAGCCTGGCCCAGGGCTAGCATACGCTGGCGGTGGAGGACAAGGCGGAGGAAACACAGGTCAAGGAAATAAAACAGGCGACAGTGATGACAGCATGGGCAGCAACAACTCACTCGGCTTAACCGAGAATGAGATCAAGCTGATGGCGAATGCCGTATACGGAGAAGCGCGTGGCGAGCCTTTTGAAGGACAAGTCGCGGTGGCTGCGGTTATATTGAACCGGGTGAAGGCTCCTCAATTTCCAGATACACCATCAGGCGTCATCTTCGAGCCGAGAGCTTTTACCGCAGTTGCTGACGGACAAATTTGGCTTGAACCAAATGAACAAGCTAGAAAAGCAGTATTGCAAGCCATTGACGGCTGGGATCCAACCGGAGGCTGCTTGTATTACTTCAATCCTAGAACAGCGACCTCACCTTGGATCTGGACACGTGAGCAAGTGAAAACAATTGGTCAGCATATATTCTGTTTGTAAGTTATAGAATGGGGATGACTGGGGCGAATAGCATATAAGCCTACCTTCATGCCAACTAACTTACATGCTCACTCTGGCAATCGGCGGCAGGTCCTCCGGTTGCTTCTGTGCTTTTAGATAGGTTAGAATGATGAGATATAAGTAAATTATGACAAACGAAAAAGGGGTTTTGGAACTTGACTAAAGCAGGATTTGAACGTGGCAGCAATCAGCATATTCGCATACACGTGCTGCCTACCAAGCGTTTTAAGACGTTTGCCATATCCCTCTACGTAGGGACACCTCTTAAAGAAAATACAGTTACCAGCACAGCGCTTATTCCCTTTGTGCTTCGCAGAGGCACCGAATCCTATCCGGAGACCATTCAGTTCCGTGAGCAGCTTGAGGAGCTGTATGGTGCAGGCTTTGGTTTTGATGTATATAAACGAGGGGATCATCAAATTATCCAATTCCGTATGGATACCATTAATGACTCCTTTGTGCAGAGCAGCGAAAGCTTGCTGGATCGTTCGTTCTCCTTCTTGGGTGAGGTTGTAACAAGTCCAGCCAAAGAAAATGGAAAGTTTCGCTCCTCTTATGTTCAAGCCGAACGAGAAACGGTCCGCAAGCGTCTCGAATCTATCGTGAATGACAAAATGAGATATGCAGCTGAACGCTGTATAGAAGAGATGTGCAAGAATGAACCTTACCGGCTGCATCCACTGGGTGAACGCTCAGAGCTGGATCAGATTAATGCGGCTACACTATATTCTTCATACGAAGAATGGATTAATAATGCTGGAATGGACTTGTACGTTGTCGGGGATACCACGCTCGAAGAGGTAGAGGGCCTTGTTCAGAAATACTTCCATTTGAATCGGGATCATTCATTTGAGTACAAGACGGAAGCAGGTCATCATGATCGCCGTGATGTTCAGACCGTGGTGGAAAAATTGAATGTAAGCCAGGGCAAGCTGAATATGGGCCTGCGAACCTCGATCACATATGGGGATGACCAGTACGCTTCAGCATTAACCTATAACGGAATATTGGGTGGTTATCCACATTCCAAGCTCTTCGTAAATGTTCGTGAGAAGCACAGCCTGGCGTATTACGCATCCTCTAGATATGACGGTCATAAGGGCATCGCAACCATTCAGTCAGGGATTGAAATTCCGAATTATGAAAAAGCAGTCGAGATCATTCATCAGCAGCTTGCTGATCTGAAGGCAGGCGTCATCAGTGATCTGGAGCTGAATCAGACCAAGGCAATGATTCGTAATTTGCTGAAGGAGATTCAGGATTCTGCGTTTGAGATGATCTCGTATGATTTTAATCGGGTATTATCCGGCAAGGAGCGCACGACGCAGGAGCTGCTGGAACAGATCGAAGCATTATCCAAATCAGATATCCAGAAGGCAGCGGATACGTTTGAGCTGGATACGATTTATTTCTTGAGAGATCAGAAGGGGGAATGACCGGTGGAGAGCATACGGTATGAACACCTGCAGGAAACTTTGTATTATGAAGTGATGGACAACGGACTCTCCGTATATGTACTGCCGAAGCCGGGCTTCGAGAAGACCTATGCTACGTTTGCGACAAAGTTTGGGTCCGTAGATAATCACTTTCAAGTAGAGGGTAAACAGGAGCAGCGCGTTCCAGATGGAATCGCCCATTTTTTGGAGCATAAAATGTTTGAAGAGCCGGAAGGCGATATTTTTGCTACCTTTGCTTCGAATGGAGCTTCCGCCAATGCCTTTACAAGCTTTGATCAAACCGTGTATTTGTTCTCGGCTACGGAGAATGTCACTAAAAATATCGAAACGTTGATTAATTTTGTGCAAAATCCGTACTTCACAGATCAGAATGTAAACAAGGAAAAAGGAATTATTGGTCAGGAAATTAACATGTATCAGGATAATCCAGACTGGCGAGTTTATTTTGGATTGATTGAGGCTATGTTCCAGAAGCACCCGGTTCGGATCGACATTGCGGGAACGGTTGAGTCCATCAGTACCATTACGAAGGAAACGTTGTACGATTGCTACAATGCATTTTATCATCCGAGCAACATGCTGTTATTTGTGGTAGGCGGTGTGGATGCAGGTGAAGTGATGGACCTTGTGAGAAATAATCAAGCAGGCAAAAATTATGACAAGCAAGGAAAAATTGAGCGCTTGTTTGAACAAGAACCGACGGAAGTAGGAGAGAAGCGGCGTGAAGCAAAACTGGCGGTTTCACTTCCTAAATGCTTATTCGGTTTCAAGGAAGATACCAAGGGGCTGCGCGGAGAAGAGCTTCTGCGTGAAGATTTGACGACGAGATTGATGATGGATTTGTTATTTGGCTCGAGTACGGAGCTGTATCAGAAGCTGTATGATGAAGATCTCATATCTGACGGCTTTGGTCATGAGTACAACAGCTCACCGCAGTATCGATTCTCTGCCATCGGAGGGGACACCAAGGATCCGGATCTGCTGCTCTCCCGAGTGCGTGCGGAAGTCGAGGAGATCCAGAAGAGCGGCTTTGATGCAGCTCATTTTGAACGCACACGCAAAAAGAAAATGGGCGGTTATCTCCGAATGCTGAATTCACCCGAGAGTATTGCACATGAATTTACCCGTTATCAGTTTAGAGGCGGGGACTTATTCAACGTGCTGCCGATCTATGAGTCGATTACACTGGAGGATGTCAACAGACGTCTTAAAGAGCATGTGAATTGGGAACAGTTAGCCGTATCATTGGTGGTGAGTCCTTAATGGAGAGAGAAACCGGATCCTTCATGAAGCCTATTCTGGAGACTACGGTTCTGGTTACAGGAGCAAGCAGGGGAATTGGAGCATCCATAGCAGAACGATTTGCAAGCATTGGGATGAACGTGGTCATTCACTACATGAACTCACACGAGGCTGCGAATGAAGTGGCGAGACGCTGCATGGATCACGGCGGCAGAATCATGACTGTATCTGCTGATTTGCGGAGCAAGGAACAGATCGAAAGAATGTATGAGAAGCTTAAAGCACATAGCATGCTGCCCGATATTCTAGTGAACAATGCGGGAGTGAGTCACTATGGTTTGCTGAGCGATGTGTCAGAAGAAGAATGGGACGCGGTTATGGCGCTGAATTTAAAGGGTGTGTTTTTGTGTACCCAAATGTTTATGCCGCACATGATATCGCAGCGTTATGGACGCATTATCAATGTTTCTTCGATATGGGGAATCTCGGGCGCCTCCTGTGAGGTGCTCTATTCAACAACCAAGGGCGGCATCAATGCCTTCACCAAAGCACTTGCCAAGGAGCTTGCTCCTTCAGGCGTTACCGTTAATGCTGTTGCCCCAGGTGCTGTAGAGACTGAAATGATGCAGTCGTTTGATCCGGATGAGATCAAATCGATCGAAGAGGAGATTCCAGCAGGCAGGCTGGCAAAACCGGATGAAATCTCTTCGCTTGTTTACTTCCTGGCACTGCCGGAGTCGGGCTACATTAATGGTCAGATCATATCGCCGAATGGCGGCTGGCTGACATAACACGGTTGCACTGTTGTATAAACTAACCAGTATATAAGGAACTTCATCTGCTCATATTAACTACTGCCCACTTTTAAATCTCATGCTTTGTGCAAAGGAGGATTTAATAATGTCAACAGTAGTGAGTAACTATGATGCATGGAAGAAGTTTCTAGGTGAGCGTGTCGTGCAAGCCGAAAAATTGGGGATGAGCCAGGATGTAATTAACAAATTGGCTTATGAGATTGGTGATTTCCTTGATGAGAAAGTCGATCCTGCTAACCAATCCAACCGCGCATTAAAAGAACTGTGGGATGTGGGCGATGATGAAGAACGTCGCACCATCGCAAAACTTATGGTCAAATTGGCCAAGAAAAATGCATAACTAATGCATAGGAGAGCTCCCGTAAGGGGGCTTTTCTCTAATTGTTACATTCGTGTTCTTGTAATTCATTTTTATTTTATATATCATAAGTAAGACCCGTGTTTGATGGATGTCAGATGCAACATTTTTATATAAAAATGTGCTGATTATGTCGAATGATGAGGAATAAGGCTTCAGAGGTGTTTAAATGGAGTACAAACAGTGGTATATGGAGTATAAAATACATAAGAACAGACCTGGCTTATTAGGTGATATTGCATCAATGCTGGGTATGCTCGAAGTGAACATTTTGACAATAAACGGAGTCGAGGGCAAGACAAGAGGTATGCTTCTTGAATCTGACGACGATGAGAAAATAAAGCTTCTTGGAGAAATGCTCAAGAAGGTTAACAATATTACGGTGACTGCGCTTCGTGCGCCGAGGCTTGTTGATATATTGGCCGTGCGTCATGGCAGATATATTGATCGCGATTCGGATGACCGTAAGACGTTCCGCTTTACCCGTGACGAACTGGGTCTCCTTGTGGACTTTTTGGGTGAAGTATTCAAGAGAGAAGGTAATCATGTCATTGGTCTTCGCGGGATGCCGCGAGTGGGCAAGACGGAATCTATTATTGCAGGCAGTGTTTGTGCTATGAAGCGATGGACTTTTGTTTCTTCTACGCTCCTTCGTCAAACGATCAGAAGTCAAATGTCGGAGGACGAGATGAATCCGAACAATGTATTTATCATTGATGGTATTGTGAGCACCATTAGATCCAATGAAAAGCATTATAATCTGCTGCAGGAAATTATGAATATGCCGAGCACCAAGGTCATTGAGCATCCGGATATTTTTGTTCAGGAGTCTGAATACGACTACAATAATTTTGATATTATTATTGAGCTTCGCAATAATCCGGATGAAGAAATTTTATATGATACATTTACTGCAAATTATACAGACGATCTATAAGATTAAATGACAATTTAAAGAAATGTGTTTATATATACAAACATCTTAGCGAATACGAAAGAATGAGGAGGAATTGGCATGTCTGAACTGGGTCAGCAGTTGAAGGAGGCCCGGCTGCAAAAAGGATTGAGTCTTGATGACGTTCAAGAGATGACTAAGATTAGAAAAAGGTATCTCGAAGCGATTGAATCGGGTGACTACAAAGTGCTGCCAGGCAGCTTCTATGTGCGGGCGTTTATTAAAACCTATGCAGAGACGGTGGGCTTGAATCCTGAGGAGCTGCTGGAGGGTCACAAGAAGGATGTTCCTGCTCCTGAGCAGGAAGCTACGATGGAGCCTGTCATGCAGAAGCGTTCCAGCCGTCCGCAAGCAGAGCGGAACAATAAGTGGCTGTCTATTGTGCTGCCATGGACTTTTTTAGCATTAATATTGGTACTTATTTATTTCTATTGGGTGCCTACCTTAAACCAGGCAGAAGATCCGAACGAGCCATCTACAGAACAAACGAATAATCAGCCTGTAACGAACACACCTGAGCCTGGTGCAGGTGAAGATGCTGAAGATCCTGGATCTGAAGTAGGCGGCGGTGATCCGAACGGTGAGGAGAATCCAGATGCCGCAGCACCTGAAGAGGGGACAGACCAGGAAGAAGAACCTGCTGACGAAGAAACTGTTGAAGATGTTCCGGTTTCCGTTACAGAAAGCGGCAAATCAGGTAACATTACAATATTTGATGTGAGCGGCGGAAGTGCGGAAGAACCCATTACGGTTGAAGTTAAAGCTTCTGGCGAAAGCTGGCTTGAGATGTACAATGGTGAGAATTCAAGCGGTGAGCAGCTAGTTTCTGGCTTAACGGCTGCTGGAGACAATCATAGCTTTGAGTTGACCGCGGAAGGAATGTACATTAAGTCAGGCTATGCCCCAGCGACGGAAATCACTGTAAATGGTCAAGTGGTGACGGACGGCAAGACGACGAATCGTATTTTACTTCGGCTGGCTGAAGGCGAAAATAATGGTTCTGCACAAGAGGGTACGAACAGCGGTAGTGAATCGGGCTCTGAAGACGGTCAATAAAATAGGTTTCATCGAACATGTACAGCGCATTCGCTGTACATGTTTTTACGAGTTATCGTGTAGGACATACCTTAAACGCCATGATTAGACTTCACATGTATGGTTTTAATATAATGGTACACAAGGTCAAATTACATCGAAGGGAAGTGTTGTTAACATGAGTTCAGAAAGTTCATTTGATATTGTATCCAAACTCGATTTGGCAGAATTAACGAACGCAGTTACACAAGCAGAGAAGGAAATAGGGAGTCGGTATGATTTTAAGGGAAGCAAGAGCAGCCTGAAGATTGAGAAGGACGCACTCATCATTGTTTCGGATGATGAATACAAGCTGAATGCAGTAATTGACGTACTGCAATCCAAGATGGTGAAGAGAGGTCTCCCTCTCAAAAATTTGGATTACGGCAAGATTGAACCTGCTTCTATGGGAACTGTAAGGCAGCGTCTTGGCTTCAAACAGGGAATTGATCAGGACAATGCGAAGAAGATTAATATTCTGATTCGGGATTCCAAACTGAAGGTGAAGAGCCAGATTCAAGGAGATCAAATCCGTGTAACCGGAAAGAGTAAAAATGATCTTCAAGCGATTATTCAATTGCTGCGCTCAAGTGATCTTCCACTGGATCTGCAATTTACGAATATGAAGTAAACTGCTGTTCTTACACTATCGCCTATGTAAATGATGCAAATGATGCTGTTCATTGCGTTCCTCTTAACGTATGTCTTTTTTGACATGTAAATTGGGGTATAATATACTCGGTGGGGACTTCTATACAGACATGTATGTTTGTTATTACTATTACATATCTCAGGCAGAAAAGACTTGGAGCAGCCTGATGCTTGTTCCTAATAGTACGATGTAAAGGGGAGGCGCTTTTTTTTGAATTTACCTAACCGGATTACACTGGCAAGAATTTTTATGATTCCGGTCATGATGGTGTTCTTGCTTGTTGATTTTGATATGTATCCTTCGCCGATTCAGATTGGGGACTATACATTGCCGTACAACCAGCTTATTGGAGCAATAATATTCATTATTGCGGCAAGCACGGATGGTATTGATGGATATATAGCCCGAAAGCATAATCTAGTTACTAACCTGGGCAAGCTTCTAGATCCACTCGCAGACAAGCTCCTTATTACTGCTGTGCTCGTATCTCTGGTTGAAATGGGTAGCATTCCTTCGTGGATTGCCGTTGTTATTGTGAGTAGAGAGTTTGCGGTTACAGGTCTTCGGCAGATTGCACTGCTTGACGGCTCTGTCGTTGCTGCGAGTGCCTGGGGAAAGATCAAAACGATTGTTCAGATCGTGGCAATTTCGCTGCTGCTGCTGAACAATTTCCCGTTTGCCTTTATCGGAATACCGATGGATACCATATTAATATGGCTGGCAACCTTGATTACGATATACTCAGGCATTGATTATTTCGTGAAGAACAAGCATCTTCTGACCCAAACCAAAGCGTAAAATAGGGGCTCTCTGACAAAAGCAATAGGTGATCCTATTGCTTTTTTTGAAAGTTTTATTCAAAGTTATAATTATGTATCCGAGAAACAGCTTCTAATATAGAAGCTATTCAACACAGTGGAAATGGGGGCATCGTCATGAAAGCAGAAATTATTGCAGTAGGCACGGAGCTGTTGCTTGGACAAATTGTAAATACGAATGCACAGTTTTTATCAAAAGAGCTTGCCGCGATCGGTATTGATGTTTATTTTCAAACCGTCGTAGGTGATAATGCGCTGCGGATGAAGCAGTCGATCGAGACGGCACAAAGTCGAGCCGATATCATTATTTTCTCGGGTGGGATTGGTCCGACTCAGGATGATATTACAAAGGATGTTGTAGCTGAGCTGCTGGGCAGAGAGCTTCATATCGAACAGCGGTCTCTGGATAAGATTGAGCAAATGTTTACGAGCCGCGGAACGCTGATGACCGAGAACAACAAGCGTCAAGCGACATTAATAGAAGGGGCAACCCCGCTTACGAATGAGACAGGGCTTGCTCTCGGAAATGCGATTTTTCAAGATGATCATTATTATATTATTTTGCCCGGACCTCCCAAAGAGTTGAAACCCATGTTTACAAATCATGCTGTGCCATGGCTTCAGCAGCATGCGCTTACTGGCGAGATGCCGATCTACTCTAAAATGCTGAAGTTTGCGGGGATCGGTGAATCTATGCTGGAGGATAAGCTGAAGGATCTTATTTCGGCACAGACCGATCCGACGATTGCTCCGTATGCTGGAGAAGGTGAAGTGACGGTTCGTATCTCTACCAAAGCCGGAAGCGAAAGTGAAGCGATGGTCAAGTTGAATGAGCTTGAAGTGCAGATTCAACAGCGGTTGCCGGAGCATTTGTATGCAAGCCATGATATTCCTATTGAGCATGTCATTGTAGAGATGATGGCTGACCGTGAACTGACGTTGGGGGCTGCAGAGAGCTGTACAGGAGGTCTGCTCATGGAGCTTCTGACATCCATACCGGGGAGCGGGACCATGCTTCGTGGCGGGATCGTGTGCTATACAAATGAAATGAAGGAGAAGCTGTTGAACGTTCCCCATGCATACTTAGAAGGGGAGGATGCTCCTGGCGCGGTTAGTCCTGAAGTGGCCAAAGTGCTTGCAGAACAAGTTCGGATGATAACGGATGCTGATTATGGCTTGGCGGTTACGGGAGTAGCTGGTCCTGGTTATTCAGAGCGCAAGAAAGTCGGCCTTGTATATATCGGCATAGCGGAGCGCGGGGGAGAAACAGAGATTCACGAGCTTAACTTGAGCGGCAACCGGGAAACGATTCGAATTCGTTCTGCCAAAACGCTGCTATACCGTTTGTGGCGCAAGCTTGTTGAGAACGAGAAGCTGGACTGATGCTATTGTGGCCTGGGTCATACCCGTTTGACGACCAGCGTGGGAAGCAGTATACTGTATGTATCGGAAGAACCGAAGCGAACTCGTTTTGCGCTGGTTCTTCCTTTTTTATTTTATTGTTTCCAAATATGAAAGTGAGAGTGAGACAGGTGGGCGCCCGCTCCTCCAAAAAAAAACGAATGTATGTTCTCAAAAAATGCTTGGCAAACGACCATAAAGAGAGTATCATATACTTATAAACAAAGAAGGATGTGAGTTTATTGTCAGATCGTCGTGCTGCGCTGGATATGGCGCTCCGTCAAATAGAGAAGCAATTTGGTAAAGGTTCAATTATGAAACTGGGTGAATCAACTCACATGCAAGTCGAAATTGTACCCAGTGGATCAATTGCTTTGGATATTGCACTAGGAACCGGCGGTTTCCCTAGAGGCCGGATTATTGAAATATATGGACCTGAATCTTCTGGTAAAACAACCGTTGCGCTTCATGCTATTGCTGAAGTACAGAAGCAAGGTGGACAAGCTGCATTTATCGATGCAGAGCATGCACTTGATCCGCAATACGCTAGAAAGTTAGGCGTTAACATTGATGAATTGCTGTTGTCCCAGCCGGACACAGGTGAGCAAGGTCTAGAGATTGCAGAGGCGCTCGTACGCAGTGGCGCGGTTGATATCGTTATTATCGACTCTGTAGCTGCACTCGTGCCGAAGGCAGAGATTGAAGGCGATATGGGAGATTCCCACGTGGGTCTGCAAGCACGTCTGATGTCTCAAGCTCTTCGTAAGCTGTCTGGTGCGATCAGCAAATCGAAGACGATTGCGATCTTCATTAACCAGCTTCGCGAGAAAGTCGGCATCATGTTTGGTAACCCAGAGACCACTCCTGGTGGTCGTGCTCTTAAATTCTACTCCACTGTACGTCTTGACGTACGCCGTGTAGAGAGCATCAAGATGGGGAACGATGTTGTCGGGAACCGGACTCGGATTAAGGTCGTGAAGAATAAGGTTGCTCCTCCATTTAAGCAAGCAGAAGTTGATATTATGTATGGTGAAGGAATTTCCAGAGAAGGAAGTCTGCTCGATATCGCCACAGAATACAACATCGTGGATAAGAGTGGTGCGTGGTATTCCTATAACGGTGATCGTTTAGGCCAAGGCCGTGAGAATTCGAAGCAGTTCTTGAAGGAGAATCCTGAGCTTACACAAACTATTGAGCTGAAAGTGCGTGAAGCAAGCAACTTGACAACGACTGTTCCAGCTCAGTCTGATGCTGAGAAAGCGAAGGAAGCTGAAGAAGAACAGGAATTGTTCGAAATAGAATAATAGTATTCTTTTGATTTTCTGTAAACCGCAGCTCACTTTGATCTGCGGTTTTTTGTCTAGTTATACGAATGCACCACAAATTTAGTTATGAGGGAAGTGAGAGACACAGGATGAACGACAATGACGAGCAGGATATGATCCAGGACATAGAGCAGGGTGTCTCCCATTTTCCTAATGAATCACTAGAGATCACCCGAGTGGAGAAGCTGCGAGGGCGTGAAGCGAGGTATATGATATCATTTGGTTCATATGAGCTGTCTGTATTGGAAGACGTAATGATCAAGTACCGAATGATCAAGGGAAATTCATTTCACAAAACGGAGCTTGAAGAAATTGTTATCGCTGATGAGAAACAGCGAGCTTATGTACAAAGTCTAAAATTCCTGGAACGGAAGCCGCGGACAAGGCATGAGATGGCACAGAAGCTGAAGCAAAAGGAATATGTGGATTCAATAATTGAAGATGTATTATCAAGGCTGGAGCAAGAGAGGCTGATTGATGATTCATTCTATGCAAAAGAATGGGCTAGACAGCGTATTTCCAACCACCGAAAGGGGAAACTGTGGGTAGGGCAGGAGCTCCGGCAAAAAGGGATAGCCAAAGAACATATTCAGGTTGCTCTTGGCGAAGTCAGTCTAGAGGAAGAATGGGACAGCGCGATGACTGCTGGACGCAAGAAGTGGGATCAGGTTAAAGGAGATCTGCTCGAGAAGAAACGTAAAACCTACCCCTTCTTAATGCGCCGTGGATATTCTGGAGAGGTCACAAGGAAGGTCATCGGACAGCTTCAATCACAGTATGCGGATGAGTATGCAGGGGAAGTGGATGAAGAGGATATGATCGACTAAATAGGCCCATACCATAAAAAGCGCATTCTCTTGACAATTTCTTAACACGAATACTAAAATGTACATGAGTACCATATGCGAATAAGTATTTTTTCCTTCCAAAAAAATCCTTTGTTCGACCTTCGTATGGTGCACTCATTTATTGATGTAAGACCATCGCTTTTGTCGATGGTAATATGTACATGCTTTGCGTGTACAACAAGAAGACGGTGATTGCGACCGTTTCCATTTTTGTAAAATGTGTAAGATTTGAACACAACAATTGCAAATATCCCAAGGATAAATCCCTTGGAGGAATCAACGAGGAGGTGAACATAATGGGTGTAGACATCTTGATTCTCGTTGTTGCCGCTTTAGCTACTGGGGTTATTGGGTTCCTTGCCGGATATTTTATTCGCAAATCTTTAGCTGAGGCTAAAATTTCTAGTGCTGAAGAAGCTGCTGTCCAAATCGTAGAGAATGCGAGAAAGGATGCAGAGGCGCTGAAGAAAGAAACGGTACTAGAAGCAAAGGACGAAGTCCATCGTGTACGTACCGAAGCTGAAAAAGACATTCGTGAGCGTCGAAATGAAGTTCAACGACAAGAAAGACGATTGTTGCAAAAGGAAGAGTCGCTGGATAAAAAATTGGAGTCCTTGGAACGCAAAGAAGAACAAGTGGCCAACAAAGAGAAACGTATTGATGAAACACAGCAACAAATTGAAATGATCTACAAGAGTCAGGTCACTGAGCTTGAACGAATTTCTAATCTGACAATGGAGGATGCGAGAAGCATCATCTTGTCTAACGTAGAGCAAGAGGTTCGACTGGAAACAGCTCAGATGATTAAAGAGATTGAACAGCAGGCGAAGGAAGAAGCTGACAAGAAATCTCGTGAAATTATTACCTTGGCGATTCAGCGTTGTGCAGCAGACCATGTTGCGGAAACAACCGTATCTGTTGTAACACTGCCTAATGAAGAAATGAAGGGCCGTATTATCGGTCGTGAAGGCCGTAACATTCGTGCTCTTGAAACCCTTACTGGGATTGACCTCATTATCGATGATACACCGGAAGCGGTTATATTGTCTGGATTTGATCCGATTCGCCGTGAGATTGCCCGCACCGCCTTGGAGAAATTGGTGGCTGATGGACGTATTCATCCAGCTCGAATTGAAGAGATGGTTGAGAAGTCTCGCAAAGAGGTGGATGAACGCATTCGTGAGTATGGAGAACAAGCTACTTTCGAAGTGGGAGTACACGGTCTTCATCCGGATTTGATCAAGATTTTGGGCCGTTTGAAATTCCGTACAAGCTATGGACAGAACGTACTGAAGCATTCGATGGAAGTCGCATATTTAACAGGGCTTATGGCTGGAGAGCTTGGCGAAGACATCGTGCTTGCCAAACGTGCCGGGCTCCTTCATGATATCGGTAAAGCACTGGATCACGAGGTGGAAGGCTCACACGTGGAAATTGGTGTGGAGCTGGCGAAGAAATACAAGGAACATCCGGTTGTAATCAACAGTATTGCCTCTCACCATGGAGATGCGGAAGCAACTTCAGTGATTGCGATGCTGGTGGGTGCAGCGGACGCTCTGTCAGCAGCAAGACCAGGTGCACGGCGTGAAACGCTCGAAACCTACATCAAGCGTCTGGAGAAGCTCGAAGCGATCTCAGAATCGTTTGAAGGTGTTGAGAAATCATATGCAATTCAAGCAGGACGCGAGATTCGTGTTATGGTTCAGCCGGACAAGATTGATGATGCAGAGTCATTCCGCTTAGCTCGAGATATTTCCAAAATGATCGAGAATGAGCTGGATTACCCTGGACACATCAAGGTTACGGTCCTTAGAGAGACACGTGCAGTGGAATATGCTAAATAAGGATTATGCATAATCCTTGAATAAGAATGAACGTAAGAAAGTGGCCGGATAACGGCCACTTTTCTCATTCATAGATGATTCTTGAATTATTAATTGGGTTAATAAGGAGGCAACGCACATTAAAGTTTTATTCATAGGTGACATTGTAGGCAGCGTTGGTCGTACAGCAGTGAAAGAGAATTTACCTTATCTCAAATCGAAATACAATCCTCACATCATTATTGCCAATGGTGAGAATGCAGCGTCTGGCCGCGGTATCACTCAAGCGATCGCCAGACAATTTTTCGATTGGGGAATTCACGGCATTACCATGGGGAATCACACATGGGATAATCGAGATATTTTCGAGTTCATTGAGGATGAGCCGCGTTTGATTCGGCCGGCCAATTTTCCGGATAACACGACTCCAGGCAACGGTCATGCCGTAATCAAGGCTAACGGTAAAGAGCTAGCAATTGTTAATCTTCAAGGCCGTACCTTTTTGCCGCCGCTGGATTGTCCCTTCCGCAAAGCAGATGAGTTGGTGGATGAGCTCAAGAAGAAGCATAAGTGCATTCTAGTCGACTTCCATGCAGAAGCCACTTCGGAGAAGATTGCGATGGGCTGGTATCTTGACGGAAGAGCCTCCATGGTTGTAGGGACGCACACACACGTCCAAAGCAATGATGAGCGTATCCTGCCAGAAGGAACGGCTGTGATTACAGACGTTGGCATGGTAGGACCAAGAGACGGCATACTCGGCATGAAGCGGGATGCTGTACTGCAGAAATTCCTTACGGGCTTGCCGGTTCGGTTCAATGTCGATGAAGGGAAGTGGCACTTCCACGCGGTAGTCGTTGAGATCGAGGAGTCCACCGGCAGAGCAATGAAGATCGAGAAGATCAGACTTATGGAAGACGAGTGGCGCATGGAATAAAAGCTCCTCATAACAAGGCGGGGCTTTCATCTTCACCGTTCAGTGCATCATGGGATGGAATGCAAAAAAGAAGGAATTTTTTTGTATCTCGCGAATAACATTTATTAGAGTCTGTTCAACAAAAAGATCGCACCGATGTATTGAAACGGACTTCCGTGCTAACAAAAAGGAACGTGGATCAAGCTGTTCAAGTTGCTGCATTTGTCACATGTTTGTTGGACCATGCATTTGAAAACATTCCATCATCCTATTCCCAGGGGAGGTACTTATCATGGAAGTATTAAAAGTTTCAGCCAAGTCCAATCCGAATTCAGTCGCAGGTGCATTAGCCGGTGTTCTCAGAGAAAGAGGAAATGCTGAGTTACAGGCGATTGGAGCGGGAGCTCTTAATCAAGCGATAAAAGCAGTTGCCATTGCCCGGGGATTCGTGGCACCGAGCGGAGTTGATCTGATCTGTATTCCTGCCTTCACGGACATCGTCATTGATGGGGAGGATCGAACAGCCATCAAACTGATTGTTGAGCCGAGATAGCATGCTGATTCCTTACTCGTCTTGAAGCCTGTTTGCCATTGATGCAAACAGGCTTTTTTGCGTTATTTGCGGCACGATGGATAGCTCTAGAAGAAATATATAGGTTGGCCACACTTAGGAACTGCATATATAAATAGGAAGTGTTTAATCCCGATCAAGGAGAGACGGTCATGGCGAATCGAATACCTGTGGTTGACATGCATTGTGATGTGCTCAGCAAAATCCAAATGAATTCGGAGCTTCAGTTCTTAAACGGTCCGGGCCTCGACGTAACTCACCAGCGACTCGAAGAAGGTAATGTCATTCTGCAAACCTTTGCTATATATCTATCGGAGAAGCTGGGGACTCTTCGATTTGAGCATATCATGAAACAGATAGAGATATACAACCAGCTCGGCTTAAAATTGGTGCAGTCCAAAGAAGATGCAGCTTATCTTCGGAAGAGCTTCGACAACTTGAGGGGTGGACAATGGGGGCTTCTATCACTTGAAGGCGTTGACGGACTGGAAGGCAATCTCTTTTATTTGGAGCTGTGCTACCTTCTTGGTGTCCGGTTTGTCGGCATCACTTGGAATCATGCCAATTGGGCAGCAGACGGCATCCTCGAAGCAAGAAATGGAGGTTTCACGAACAAAGGAAGAACCCTAATTCACAGATGTAATGAGATTGGCATGCTAATGGATGTTTCCCATTTGTCCGAGGCGGGATTTTGGGAGCTGGCAGATGCTTCATCTCAGCCTTTTATTGCTTCACATTCCAATGCCCGAAGTATTTGCCCGCATCCGAGAAATTTGACTAACGATCAGATTCGGGCCATCGTCGCCTTGGATGGAAGAATGGGAATGACCTTCGTCCCATGGTTTGTCAAGGAGAAGGGAACGGTGAAGATCTCAGATCTACTGAAGCATATTGAACGAGTCTGTGAGCTTGGAGGAGAGAAGCATTTGATGTTCGGATCGGATTTTGATGGAATTTATGAATGGATACACGGGCTGGAGCATCCGGGACAATATCCAGAACTCGTAAACTCGCTGGTGAAGCATTATCCCGAATCCGTCGTAAGAGGCTTCATGTATGACAATATTTTGTCATTTATGGAGGAAAACTTGAAGACCATAGGACGTTGAAGCGATTAAAGTCATCCGAAATGTCGGGATGACTTTTCATTTTGTTCTTAATATGGGTATAATAATGGATGGAGCATTACAGATAGAGAGACAAGGAGTGTTAGTAAACATGAGTAAAACTGTACCTGTAGGCGTATCAGCACGCCATATCCATTTGACGCAAGAGCACATTGAGGTGCTGTTTGGCGCTGGATACCAATTGACTGAATTTAAACCGTTGTCCCAACCTGGACAATTTGCTGCAAATGAGACTGTTGCCGTTATCGGCACGAAAGGTCAATTCGATAAAGTGCGTATTCTTGGACCAGCTCGTCCTGCGAGCCAGCTTGAGATTTCACGTACAGATTCCTTTGCGATCGGTATTAAAGCACCTGTTCGTGAATCAGGCTCCATTGATGGAACACCTGGTGTGACACTGAAAGGGCCAGCAGGTGAGGTTACACTTGAAGAGGGCGTCATTGTTGCTGCTAGACACATTCATTTCCATACTTCGGATGCGGAGAAATGGAATATCAAGGATAAAGAAATGCTGAAGGTTCGTCTCGGCGGCGAGCGTGGCTTGGTTCTTGAGAATGTCATCGCCCGTGTATCTGATTCCTTCGCACTGGATATGCACATTGATACAGATGAAGCGAATGCCGCTGGAGCTAAAACTGGCGACGTAGCTGAAATCATCGAATAATAGTTAATTAACGACTATATTATGAGGGTTGTTCACTTTGGAGCTTTATTCCAGAGGGACAACCCTCATTTTCTTATAAGAGTGCCGATTTTAAAAATCCCTTCAGTGAAGGATTGTGGATATGCATAATAAAGCATGTTATAATTTGGTGTAATGCCTTTTTTGTTAGTGGAGGCACTTGTGTTTCAATCATTGATGCTTATCATTGTGAAATAGATTCAGCGTAAGGAGTGACCGTGTGACCATGGCGAAAGAGAAGAAAGATTACTCCAAATATTTTGATTTTTCGGATGCGAAAGTCATTTCGGAAGATGAGTTTGGTAAGAAAATCCGGATTCGTGGACGGGAGATCAATATTATTTCGGAGCCTGACCATAGACGTGAGAAGCAACGGGGGAAAGAAGACATTCAGGTCATATATGAGAGCGCAGTTCCCGAAGAGATGAGAACGATCGGTAAAGGGAAGCATTATCTTGTATATACCTATGGCTGTCAAATGAATGAGCACGACTCAGAAACGATCAAGGGGATTCTGGAGGAAATGGGCTACCAGCCAACAGAGGATCGCAAAGAGGCGGATATCATTCTGCTCAATACCTGTGCTATTCGTGAGAATGCAGAAGATAAAGTGTTCGGAGAGCTTGGCCATTTGAAGCATCTGAAGACAGAGAAGCCTGACCTTCTGCTCGGCGTTTGCGGCTGTATGTCTCAGGAGGAAACTGTAGTCAATCGAATTCTCCAAAAGCATGGTTTCGTAGACATGATCTTTGGTACTCATAATATTCACAGACTACCGCACCTCATTAATGAAGCATTCTTCAGTAAAGAAATGGTGGTAGAAGTCTGGTCCAAAGAAGGCGATATTATTGAGAACATGCCGAAGAAGCGTCAAGGAATGCGGGCGTGGGTCAACATTATGTACGGCTGTGACAAATTCTGTACATACTGCATCGTACCATTTACGCGTGGTAAGGAGCGGAGCCGCCGTCCGGAGGATGTTATAGCGGAAGTTCGGGATCTTGCTCGTCAGGGCTTCAAAGAGATTACACTGCTTGGACAAAACGTGAATGCTTACGGAAAAGACTTCACGGATATCAAGTATGGCTTCGGTGATCTCATGGATGAGATTCGCAAGATTGATATTCCACGGGTCAGATTCACGACTTCACATCCACGTGATTTCGACGATCATCTGATCGAAGTTCTTGCTAAGGGCGGAAACTTGGTAGAGCATATCCATTTGCCGGTTCAGTCCGGCAGCACAGCAGTTCTGAAGAAAATGAGCCGCAAGTATACAAGAGAGCGTTATTTAGAGCTCGCAAGTAAAATTAAACAGTCGATTCCCAATGCCGTGCTTACAACGGATATTATTGTGGGCTTCCCGGGCGAAACCGATGAGCAATTTGAAGAAACGTTGTCGCTCGTTCGTGAAGTGGGATATGATTTTGCATACACCTTCATTTATTCTCCACGTGAGGGAACACCTGCGGCCGTCATGGAAGACAATGTACCGATGGAAGTTAAGAAGGAACGGCTGCAGCGTCTGAACAAAGCGGTTCAGGAGTACAGCTATGAGGCACACGAGCGGATGAAGGGACAAGTCGTTGAGGTTCTGGTTGAGGGCGAGAGTAAGAACAATGAAGCCGTGCTCTCGGGTCGTACACGCGGCAACAAGCTGGTTCACTTCGAAGGGTCCAAAGATTTGATCGGTACTTTCGTACAGGTTGAAATTACAGACGCTAAATCATGGTATATTAAAGGTGAACTCGTGTCTCTGCCTCAAGCAGCAAACCAGTAAGCATATATCAACATGACAGCATGACATTGCAGGGTGAGAAATTCAAATCAAGAATGGAGCGATCATTCATGGCAGAAGATAGAGTTAAAGTCAATCAATATGGTATGCCTTCATTTAATACGCGAGATCTCATTATACGCGATGATATTATGGTAAAGGCAAAAGAACTGGCCGATTTGATCGGCACTAGTGAAGAAGTGCAGCACTTTAAACAGGCGGAGCTAAAGATTCGTGAGCACGAGCGAGTTCAAGGCCTAATTCAGAAGATGAAGAAAAAGCAAAAAGAAATCGTTGCGTTCGAATCGTTTCAAAATAAAGAAATGGTTGAAAAAATTGAACGTGAAATTGAGGAGCTTCAGGACGAAATTGACAATATTCCTCTGGTAACGGAATTTCAGCAAAGCCAGAGTGACATCAATTATCTGCTGCAGCTTGTCATTTCAGTAATACATGATACCGTGTCGGAAAAAGTAAATGTCGAGACGGGTACGGAAGCTCCTCCGTCAAGATGTGACTAAAGACAAGAGTGCGGAATTTCAACATTTCCGCGCTCTTTTTATGTAAAATTACAAGCACAACCGAACAACCAATGAAACATTAAATATATAATGATATCCCTTTATTAAATAACGACGGTATTATGAAATTGATTCAGGGAATTATAATTTTACATCTAGGGGGGACATCCATGAATATTGTAGAAGAAATGATTAAGGATGCTGATGAACGCTTTTGGGGATTACTCGGGTGCAGGCTCATCAGTGTAACAGAGGATGAAATTACAATAGCGATAACGGCAGGGAAGAAGCATACAAATTCAATGGGAATCATTCACGGCGGAGTATTATCGTCATTAATGGATCAAACGATGGGAATGGCTGCTGTTCATGCCAAGCAGCTGGATCACTGTGTCACAACGAATCTGAATGTCCACTATCTTGCTCCGATGAGAGAAGGGGAATTAATCGTGACAGCCAAAGTTATCCATGAGGCGGGGAGAAGTCTGACCACGACTTCAGAAGTTAGAAATGCCGATGGAGTCATCGGATGTATGGCAACCGCTTCTTTCCGTTTGGTTATCCCTAAGAAATAGAATTGTCCGTAGATAAATCAATATCCCGATAACTCCTGGGTAAGGTTGACAAACAGTATCATGATGTCATAATGAAAATATCAAAATGAAATCATAGCGGTGATAATCCATGAATGAAGAACTATACGAGAAAGAACATGAAGAAGATCGATCCGTACCTGTTGGTCAGAAGAAGAAATACCGTACGCCGGATGGTGTACCGGCAGATATTGTCATGTTTACACTTACGAAGCGAGAACGCAAGACAGTAACCAAGACATTACCTATCCGTGAACTAAAAGTGATGCTGATTAAGCGTAAATCTTGGCCTTTTGCAGGTAAGTGGGCTTTGCCGGGTGGTTTTTGCCAGGAGAACGAATCGATTTATGACGCAGCTAAGCGAGAGCTGATGGAAGAAACCGGGGTTGATGGCGGTCACCTCGAATATTTAGGTGTATACAGCCAGCCGGGCCGGGATCCGCGTGGGTGGATCATCTCCCATGCTTTTTTTGCGCTTGTTGAAGAATGGATGCTGGAGCATAGGCAAGCCGCAGATGATGCTGAGGATGTCGGATTATTTACCATTCAGGAAGCATTAAATGAATTGGAGCTCGGATTTGATCATAGAACGATTATTGAAGATGCTTACAAAAGAATTCAGCAGCAAATGCTTCAAACCACGATCGCCAGACAGTTCCTTCCTCAGCATTTCACCTTAAGCGAGCTATATCAGGTTATACAAAGCGTAGTACCCGATTTTGAGGAGCCTAATTTTATTCGAAAAATTACATCAACTCGAAGCCGTCAGGGGATAATTGAAGATGTGAAGGATGAAGAAGGAAACCCAGTCAGTTCTAATCAATATTCTCAGCGGCCAGCACAGCTGTATCGCTTCACAGAGCTTGTGCCGAGATTATCTATTTATACTTGATTATCTAAGGAGTGAAGAATGTGAGAGCTCTGGTTGTTATTGATTATACGAATGATTTTGTGGACGGTAAACTTCCTGTTGGCGAGCCTGGGATTGCGATTGAACAAGCTGTGGTACAAATAACGAAACAATTTATAGATAATCGAGAGCTGGTTGTAATGGCAGTTGATCTGCATGAAGAGAAGGATCCTTACCATCCGGAGACGAAGCTGTTTCCTCCTCATAACCTACGGGACACGGAAGGGAGACAGCTCTATGGAGAGCTTGCGGCGCTGTATGAAGCGAACAAGAGCTCGATCTATTGGATGGATAAGACCAGATACAGTGCATTTGCTGGTACCGATCTTGAGCTGAAGCTGCGTGAGCGTGGTATAACAGAGGTTCACTTCATTGGGGTGTGCACCGATATTTGTGTGCTTCATACAGCGGTAGACGCCTACAACAAAGGCTTCTCGATTACGGTGTACGAGGATGCAGTTGCTAGCTTTAATGAGGCGGGACATGTTTGGGCACTTGGTCATTTCAAAGGCAGCCTCGGGGCTGATGTAATAAGGTTTAACATTAAAGAGGATACAAACCTCTAACCATATGAATTTGTTTTGGCTTTTTTTATCGGCCTTGAGAGGATGAGTTAGATGCAAACGATTAGCCTGGCTTTACATACGGACAAATATCAAATTAATATGATGTATGCTCATTGGGTAAATGGCACACACAAGCGCAAAGCGGTATTTGAAGCCTATTTTCGCAAGCTCCCGTTTAAGAACGGGTATGCTGTGTTTGCCGGCCTGGAGCGAATTGTACGTTATATTAGCAATCTTCGGTTTACGATGGAGGATATTAAATATTTGTCCAGCCAGGAAGAGAATTATGACCCTGCTTTCTTGGAGGAGCTGCTTCAATTTTCATTCCAGGGAACGATCCATTCGATGAGAGAAGGAGCCATGGTATTTCCGGATGAGCCGCTGATTCGGGTTGAAGGAAACATTATGGAAACACAGCTGGTAGAGACCGCCATTCTGAACTTTATGAACTATCAGACCTTGATTGCAACCAAAGCATCGAGAATCAAGCAAGTATCAGGAAATGACGCTCTGCTTGAATTTGGGACTAGGCGAGCTCAGGAGGCCGATGCAGCAATATGGGGAGCACGTGCTGCCTATGTTGCTGGGTTTGATGCGACTTCTAATATGCTGGCAGGGGAACAGTTCGGCATTCCGACAGCAGGTACACATGCCCACTCCTGGGTTCAGAGCTTTGAGACAGAGCAGGAGGCTTTTGACGCTTATGCCAAAGTAATGCCCGATCAGGTCACACTGCTGGTCGATACATTCGATACCTTGGGGAGCGGTGTTCCGCATGCCATAGCTACGGCCAAGATGCTGGAAGCCCAGGGTAAGAAGATGAACGCGATCCGACTCGACAGCGGAGATCTGGCGTATCTGTCCATTCAAGCACGCAAGATGCTGGACGATGCAGGTCTGTTTTACGTTAGAATCGTCGCTTCCAATGACCTGGATGAGCATACGATCTTCAACTTGAAGGCACAGGGTGCCAAAATTGATACGTGGGGTGTGGGAACCCAATTAATTACCGCTGCTGATCAGCCTTCCCTAGGTGGGGTGTACAAGCTTGTCGAGCGCGAAATGAACGGAAAGATGGAGCCAACCATTAAAATCTCGGCCAATCCCGAAAAGGTGACAACACCAGGGAAGAAAGAGGTATACCGTTTAATTGATCCGGAGACGAACAAAGCGATCGCAGATTATATTTCCTATCCTGATGATGATCAGCCGAAAGACCAGCAAGCGCTGGAGCTGTTTAATCCGGTTCATCCGTACATGAAGAAAAAGCTGAAAAGGTATAATGCGGTTAATATGCTTGAACCGATATTCGTAAATGGGCGGAGAGTCTACGAGCTCCCAACCTTAGAGGAGATCAGAGCTTATCATCAGGAGCAGAAGGAAATGTTCTGGCCGGAATATTTAAGAAAACTAAACCCTGAAATTTATCGGGTTCATATCAGCCCTGCAGCGTGGAATTTGAAGCAAAAAATGCTGGCGGAATATATTCAGTCGTAATGCTATAGCTATTGTAATAGAACACCTTCTCAGCCTAGATTATATTAGGGTATGGGAAGGTGTTTTGATTCGTTTCGTTGAAATAGGATAGTAGATTAAATTGATTTATTTTTATTTGAGGACAATTTAGGAAGGGGACCTGGCAATGAACAGCATAGATAACGAAACTCGGTTTAAAGCTTATGTGGTGCGTAAAGACGAAGAAGGCTTCAGAGTTGGAATCGAGGAGCGCACTCTTGCGGAGCTGCCGGATGAAGCAGTAACGATACAGGTGGAGTATTCCAGTGTGAACTATAAAGATGGTTTGGCAAGTACAGAAAATGGAAAAGTGGTGAGATCTTATCCAATCATACCAGGCATTGATCTTGCAGGTACTGTTGTTTCTTCTGCTGATGATCGCTTCAAGCAGGGAGACAAAGTATTAGCGACTGGGTATGGACTGGGGGTTCTGCAGGACGGTGGGTATAGTCCTTATGCGAAGCTGCCGGCAGACTGGTTAATTCCGCTTCCGGAAGGGCTGACAACGAAGGAAGCCATGTCTATAGGAACTGCTGGATTTACAGCGGCCATGTCTGTAGAGGCTCTGCTTCAAGCGGGTGTCACAAGAGAAATGGGTCCTATTCTCGTCGCGGGTGCAAGCGGTGGAGTAGGATCGATGGCGATCTCCATCTTGGCCCAGCTCGGACTTGATGTTATCGCAAGTACAGGGAAGAAAGATGCTGAAGAACAGCTCCTTAAACAACTAGGTGCAACTGAAGTGATTACAAGAGAGGAAGCTTATCAAAAAAGTAAAGGCCCATTGTCAGCTGAGCGATTCGCCGGCGTCATTGATCCGGTTGGCGGATCTGCTCTGAATGCTGTACTCGCATCAGTTAAATATGGAGGCGCTGTGGCCATATCAGGCATGACCGGAGGGAACACGTTTGAATCAACGGTATTTCCGTTTATCTTGAGAGGTGTATCACTGGTTGGAATTGATTCCGTATACTGTCCTCGGGATAGAAGACTGAAGCTGTGGAGACTGCTGGGTAAGGAATGGAAGCCGGAGACTGCACTTGTCCAAGGCGTAAACGAAATTTGCCTTGAAGAGCTGCCACAAACTTTGTCACGGATTCTCGAAGGCAGAGCTGTAGGCAGATCTGTTGTCAGACTGAATTCAGTTGAATAGACTGGTTATTTTCTAGAATGATAAAAACCAGGGTCGCTCATTGTATATGATCAGCGATCCTGGTTTCTTTGAATCTCCTGTAGTTTTCATATTCACCATTCTATTTAAAGCCAGATTGGTTTCAATTATGCCGCATACTACTTGGTCTTATAGATTTCGCGCATGACGTGACCAAGCTCGGGTGCAATAATGCGAGTTATGGCCAGCTTGACGGCACCAGTGGAACCCGGCATAGAAAATATCGCTTTGGAGCCAATGACACCAGCCACAGCGCGGCTTAGTATAGCGGCAGTTCCAATATCCTCTGCAAAGCTGAGGTATCTGAAGATTTCGCCAAAGCCAGGAAGCTCTTTGTCAAGCAAAGAATGTACAGCTTCATATGTATTGTCTCTAGGTGAGATCCCTGTGCCGCCAGTTAGTAGAATGGCTTCAATATCATCTCGAATCACCGATTGGTGGATTACGGATTGAATAGTGGATGTATCGTCAGGGATAATGATATAATCGACGACAGTGTATCCGGCATCTCGCAGCAGCTCCTGCATAAGCTGACCGCCCATATCCGTATCCTTCGTGCGGGTATCCGATACTGTGATTACCATGCACTGGACTGTTTCAGGTGCCTCGTTACGGTGCTCTTGGACAGAATTCATTTCTATCAGCCCTCCAGTATAATCTATTCATAACAATAGACGATATAAGAGAAGTAAGCAATCATCGGATTCAAGATCAACATATATTCAGAAAGGATCATGATATTATGAAACCAAAACACACATCTTCAGCTCCGATTCCCGTATATATCCTGTCTGGATTTTTAGGAAGCGGCAAAACAACACTGCTTGTGAAGCTGCTTGAATATTGGAAAAGCCAAAACCTCACTCCCGCTGTTGTCATGAACGAGCTGGGCGAGGTCAATCTGGACGGCAAGCTCATTGATCAACGTGTCCCTATGGCTGAGCTGCTCGGCGGCTGCATCTGCTGCTCTGTCCGAGATAATCTAGGTATAGAGCTTGTCCAGCTCGTACAGAATACATCACCTGATGTCATTGTGATTGAAGCAACGGGCGCAGCGAATCCTATTGAGATTTTGGACGGAATCGCTGATACATCCCTCTACATAACGCTGGAGGTGAAAGGTCTCATCTCCGTGGTTGACAGCATTCATTTGCTAGAAACGTATCGCCTGCAGAAAGGCAAAACATTCCGGCTTATGCAAGAGCAGATCCGCGCTGCCTCCATCCTTCTTCTCAATAAAACAGATCGGATTGAAGAAAAGGATCGGCCAGAATTACTCAGCCTGGTTAAGGATTGGAATGAGCATGCAGCTATACATTTTACAGAGCATTGCAATATTGATCCGGCACTCTTGACAGAGGACGCCATTTATTTGGTGAATAGCGAAGGATTAGCTTCAGACTCCCGAGCACAAGAGAAACATCAGCTTCATCACTCTCATAATCATGTAATGGTCTATACGCATTACTTTAACAGCAAGATTAATAGCGTATTGTTTGAGCAATGGTTGAGGGAGCTGCCGCGTGATATTTACAGAGCCAAAGGGATTGTCCATTTTTCTGATACAGGAAGCCGCTTCTTATTTCAGTATGCTTATCGTGAGCCGGATTTTACGAAGCTGGGCCCAGGAGAAGAGCTGAAGGATGTAGGTGTATTTATAGGTGAACATTTTTCGAAGACAGAGCTGATCCAGCTGCTGCATCGGCTTGAAGAAGAAAGTTCGAAGATAAAATCATAAAAAGTCGAATTCAGAGGAAAGTTATTGCATATTGATTATCATACCGATCTTACGGGTAATAGAATGAATAATGAGATTACGCGGAGGGATGTAACAATGGCAATGACAAACATAGAGATGGAGACACAGACACAGATTGCAGCTTGTTTGGAAGCGATGAATGCATGTAATAAATGTTATGTCTCAAGTTTGAAGGAATATGATCTAGGCATGTTAAAAGAAAGTATCAGGCTGAACAGAGAAGCTGCCGAAATTTGCAGCTTTGCGGCTTCTGCGCTCAGCCGGGGTACAGATTACAAGGACGAGATTCTGGCTCTTGTCGTTAAGGCCTGCAGAGCATGTGTAGCGGAGTGTGAGAAGCATGAGCATCTGCACTGCAAAGCCTGTGTGGACAGCTGCCGCAAATGTGCAGAAGTATGTAGCCCAGCTGGTCTTGCTGTATAATTACAATACTCCCGAATGAATTAGTGTTGCAAATGGATGGATAATCAAGATATAATGTTACAAAATTATAAATTCAATGATCGGGAGAGTAATGACAGAACACCTCATGTTTCAGCGAGCCGGGATAGTGCAAGCCGGTATGAAGGATCTGACAGGAAGCGCACCCGTGAGAAGGTACATTGAAATATCAGTAGGTGTACTCGTCATCAGCGGGCGTTATCCGCTTAGAGAGGGATCGAACAGGTTACCGGTTGCGGGAAGCATTGCGGGTAAGCCGTTCGTATTCACATAGAGTGGTACCGCGGGAATATGTTAATCCATAGCTCTCGTCTCTGTAATATACAGAGGCGGGAGCTTTTTTGTATATATTGGAATAGGAGTGTATGTATATGCTGATAAATAAGGTTGTCGATTTGTTAGAACCGATGTTGGACTTACCGAGAGTGGAGATTGAAGCGATGGTGGAGGTACCACCGCGTCCAGAGATGGGAGATTTGGCCTTTCCTTGCTTTACGCTTGCTAAGACAATGAGGAAGGCTCCGGCTGTTATTTCAGCAGAACTGGCTGCCAGCCTAACAAGTCCCGAGCTTCGGGCTGAGGCTGCAGGCCCGTACATCAATTTTTATTTTGAACGCACAAATATGGCTTCGGCTATGCTTACAAGGCTTGCTGATCCGCAGTTTGGTAAATTACAGGTCGGAGCAGGCAAAAAAATGGTGATTGACATGTCATCTCCCAATATTGCGAAGCCCTTTGGTATCGGTCATCTGCGTTCCACAGTCATTGGGGCAGCGCTGTATCGAATGTATGAAGAGGCAGGATATACAGCAGAAAGTGTGAATCACCTGGGGGACTGGGGGACTCAGTTTGGTAAACAGATTGCGGCTTACAAAAGATGGGGGGAAGATGCACGACTCGCGAAAGAGCCGATAAAGGAATCGCTGCGATTGTATGTGAAATTCCACGATGAAGAAGAGAACGACCCAAGTCTGGGAACGGAAGCTAGAGCATGGTTCAAGAAGCTTGAGCAAGGGGATGAGGAAGCTGTATCCTTGTGGAAGTATTTTGTCGATATCAGCATGCAGGAATTTAACCGGATGTACGACCGTCTGGGCGTTAAATTCGATCATGTGCTCGGAGAGAGCTATTATATTGATCAAACGGACAATACAGTGACCAAGCTAAAACAGTCCGGTCTGCTTACGGAAAGTGACGAAGCCATGGTCGTCAGATTGGATGAGGAAGGGATGCCGCCTTGTTTAATTATTAAGAAGGATGGAACAACCATCTATCCAACTCGGGATCTAACCACCGCATACTATCGTCATGAGGTCATGAAGGCAGATGAAGTGCTCTATGTCGTGGGTGCCGAGCAGAAGCTTCATTTTCAGCAGGTGTTTGCTGTACTCGCGAAGATGGGAGAGAAGTGGTCTGAGCATTTCATCCATGTCCCCTTTGGCCTGATGAAGTTTGAGGGACGAAAAATGTCAACAAGACGCGGCAAGGTTGTATTTCTTGAGGAAGTGCTGGATGAAGCGGTAGAGCGGGCAGCCCAAATTATTAACGAAAAAAATCCGAATCTCCAAAATGCTGCTGAGGTAGCTGAGCAGGTCGGACTTGGAGCGATCGTTTTTGGTGATTTGAAGAATCACCGATTAAACGAAGTGGATTTCTCACTAGAGGAAGCGCTCAGCTTTGAAGGAGAGACGGGACCTTACGTTCAGTACACTCACGCCAGAATTCAAAGCCTGCTGTCCAAAGCAAATACCAACACGGATGAGGAAATAGAGGAAACTTCGAAATCTGCAGCTGACGAACACTCAGATCAGGTACAGATCAGTGATGCAGCCTGGGCAGTCATGAAGCATTTATCCCGTTACCCTGAACAGCTCGAAAGAGGGGTTCGTTTAAAGGAGCCTTCTGTGCTGGCAAGATACGTCATTGATTTAGCACAGCTGTATAATCGGTTCTATCATCAAGAAAAAATTCTGGGGAGCCCTAAGAATGAACAGACTTACAAGCTAAAGCTCAGCGAGATTGTTGGACAACGAATTAAAGGCATACTTGGTTTGCTAGGCGTGCAGACACCGGAACGGATGTAATAACTAGATTGCTCATATGTATTTAGGTGCTGCTGAATGTATTGTCCTCACGGATCATAATGGATCGGGTAAAAGCAGCGCTGCTAAAATATTAGCAGCGCTGCTTTTTCCATCGAGCGGAAAAATTACCGCGCATGGAGCGCTACTGGTAATATAGTGGAAGTTCGAACAGGCTATGCTATAGATCGACTCCTGCCTCATTTGTACTTTTTAACCTAGCTCTACCGAATATTAAAGCCATGCTAAATCCAAATGATGTTGTTACCATGTCAGCTTCTACATTGCATGTGATTGTATACGTTATCATTTTGTTATCATGTTATGTTTATGTTTCTGTGAAAAGAAAGGATGTTATGTTGTAACGCTTACATTATGACGCAGATCTATATTTGTCGAAGAATATCGGCAGTATAGATCTTTTTTTATTATTTTAAGACAGAAATGTGTTATTATTTCTTACACTATCATTGATTTTTATAATTTTTCGTTAATTACAGATATAGAATCTGCATCCTCCAGATTTTACAATGGATAACAAGAGGAGGGGGAGCAATGTCAGAGATCTCTACGAATACAAAACTGGCACAGCACAAAAGATCCAGAGGTCTTGCTGTTCGATTGAAGAAGCAATGGGAGTTACAGATTATGGTCATCCCTGCGCTCATTCTCGTATTCATATTTAGCTATATTCCGATGTACGGAGTACTAATGGCTTTTCAGGACTATAGCATTTTTGACGGGTTCTGGGCGAGTCCATGGGTTGGCTTCAAGCATTTCGAAATGTTTTTTTCTTCACCTGATTTCTGGACGATTATGAGAAACACGCTTATTATCAGTGCGCTTAAGCTGTTTATCGGTTTTCCTGCACCGATCATTCTAGCCCTGATGCTGAATGAAGTGCGGAAGATGGCCTTTAAACGAGTCATCCAAACGGTTAGTTACCTGCCTCATTTCTTGTCCTGGGTTATCGTTGCTGGATTTGCGATGTCGATCTTGTCCACAGATAACGGTAGCTTGAACATTCTGCTTCAGAAGCTTCGCTTGATTGATGAGCCGATCGGCTTTCTGGGGATCGCTGAATATTTCTGGGGAATTCTTGTCAGCGTCAATGTGTGGAAGGAGATCGGGTTTAACTCGATCGTATATTTGGCAGCGATTGCCGGAATTAATCCCAACCTGTACGAGGCCGCACAAATGGACGGAGCAAGCAGATTGAAGCAGATCCGATATATTACGATTCCATCCATCATGCCTGTAGTCATCATCTTCTTTATTCTGGCGATCGGCAATTTGCTAAATGCAGGATTCGAAGACATATTACTGCTCGGTGGTAATCCGGTACTACGCGATGTATCCGACGTGCTGGATACCTATGTATACAGGACAGGGATTGAGAATCAGCGGTTCTCCTACGCTACAGCAGCAGGTCTGTTCAAAGCAGTTGTCAGCGTCTTGCTATTGACACTTGCTAACTATGTAGCTAGAAAGTCGGGGAATAGTCTATGGTAGATATCAAGCACAGTTACCGCATTAAGGAGGTATTTAGATGAAGTATAGGAGCTTTGGAGATCGAATGTTGATGCTCTTTATATACACGTTTCTGATCCTCCTGGGGTTCACCACCTTTTATCCATTCTGGAATGCGCTTGTCATTTCCTTTAATCAGGGACTGGATACAGCTCTAGGCGGTGTGACTTTCTGGCCGCGGGTATGGACACTTGAGAATTATGCCATTGTATTTCAGGACAGCCGTATCTTAAATGGCTTCTACATATCCATCATGAGAACAGTAATTGGGACAATATTGTCGGTCTTACTAACTGCCTTGCTGGCATTTGCAATGTCGAAGAGTGAGCTGATTGGCAGGAAATTTTATATGGTCTTCTTCATTGTCACCATGTATTTCAGCGGCGGCCTAATTCCAACCTTTATGGTTGTACGTTCACTTGGACTTATGGATAATTTCTGGGTGTTTATCATCCCATCATTGATCAGTGTTTGGAACATGATTATCTTTCGTACCTTTTTCAAAGGACTTCCGGATGGGTTGATGGAATCCGCTCAAATTGATGGCTGCGGTCAGTTTCGAACGTTCTTTCAGATCGTCCTTCCTCTATCGGGGCCTGTGATCGCTACTTTGTCGCTCTTTACTGCAATTGGACACTGGAACGAATGGTTCCTGCCGAGCATCTACATCAATAATGAGAATTTACTGCCCATTCAATCGATGCTTCAGCAAATATTAAATTCGAACATTATGACAGAACAGATGTCACAGCTGGACTCGGCAGCTCAATCGAGAATGTCACAAATGAGAGAAGTAACATCAAAATCTTTATCGATGGCCACAATGATGGTCGCTACCCTGCCGATTATTATGGTTTATCCTTTTGTACAAAAGTATTTTGTTAAGGGTGTATTGGTCGGTTCACTTAAAGAGTAGGTGTTTAAAGTCACTAGACTTTGGACCATAGATTGATTCGCCGTATAAACAAGGGAGGGTTATGGAAGATGTGGAAAAGTAAAAAGAATCGAACGAGTAGTGCACTGACTTTGCTTCTGGCCTCGGTCATCGGGCTTGCGGGCTGTTCAGGTGGAGGAAGCGGGGGAACGACGGATACACCGGAAGCCGAACCAGCACCTGAAACAACGAAGGAGGAGACTGCTTCCACCAATTTTGAGCTTGGTGCAGAACCGCTGAATTTCTCCTTCTATGGTAACTATGACTGGTATACGATGCCTCAGTGGGGCGGAGACGAGGCCAGCAAATGGATTAAGGAAAACAAAAAAGTGGATATTACCGCCATTAATTCCGGCGGAAATGCGGCTCAGAAACTGAATACGATGATTGCTTCTTCTGAGCTTCCAGATGTCATTTGGACCGATCGCGGCGCGGATGTAGAGCGTCTTCGGGCAGCTGGAGCACTCGTTCCGTTTGATGAATATCTTGAGAAATACCCTAATTTGAAAGAATGGGCAGGCGAAGAAACACTTAATATGCTTCGTTCCAGTGACGGCAAGCTGTATCAGTTCCCGAACTGGTATACTTCCCAGCCTAACGGTAATGCAGGCTACATTGTTAATAAGAAGATTTACACAGAGCTGGGTGAGCCTAAGCTCGAGACAACAGACGATCTGTACAACTACCTAGTACAAGTGAAAGAGAAATACCCGAATGTGATTCCTTTTGAGCCGGATCTTGCAGTCGATGGCCAAGGTCTGGATGTCCTCTACGGTGCATTCGGTGAGGATCACCCACCCGCATTTGTAAGCAATAGAGCGGTTCCCAATGGGGATCAATTGACATCGATCTTCACGGATCCTGTATTCAGAGAAGCAACTCAATACGCGAGCAAGCTCTTCCGCGAGAAATTGATGGCACAGGATGCCCTTACTCAAACCAAAGATCAGGTTAAGGAAAAAGTATATACAGGACGTGTAGCTGTTGCCGCAGGGGCAAGTCCTACGGAATACGGTTCGGTAGGTGACACGGAGCTGAAGAAGAAGGATCCGAATGATGGCTACTTCATGATCTGGCCGGTGCACAAAGAAGGGCTTGATAAAAACAAAATTTGGACGGGTACGTATAACAGCCTTGGCTGGAACGTTAGTGTAATTACTAAAGGCGCGGAAGATCCAGAGAAAATCTTTGCCTTCCTGGATTGGTATACAGGTCCTGAAGGTCAACGGGTTATTATGTGGGGACCAGAAGGGATCTATTGGGATGGTACTGATGAAGAAGGATCTCCTCTGTTTACAGATGCATTCGTAACGGATGTCGAAGGTCGTTCGAAGATGATGGATGCAACGGTTAACCTTCAGTGGAACGGAAATACAGTCTTCGTCGATAACTCCAAAATGAAGTTTGAGCAAACTCTTGCACCCGAAGATCAGAACTGGGAAACTAGATACCAATCTGAGATTACCTGGAAGACACAATACAATGCGACTGAATTCATTAACTTAGCTCCGCTTCCAGAATCCGAGGAAGGAATTATCCAGCAGCAAGTAAATGAAATCTTCAATGAAGCCAGAGCCAAAGCCTTGTACGCACAAAATGATGAGGAAGTGCTAAGTATTCTGGATAAGGCTCAGGAAGATGCAATGGCCGTTGGTTATGATAAATTGCTGGCCTTCAAGACACAAAAATGGCAGGAAAATAAAGCACAAATCAGTGGTCAATAATTTCTTCACGATAAGCTGGCTCATCCTAGTATAATAATGATAAACGTGCACCGTTCCTTGAAGTGAGCGGTGCTCACGTTTATCATTTTTCTCTATTTTCTTAGTCAGGGAGTGGTCATATGTATCAAGTGCTGATAGCTGACGATGAAATTTTAGATCTTGAGGGGATGGTAAGGTTTATCCCATGGGATGATTTGGGAATTCGTATTGTTGATGCCGTGAATAATGGTTTCGATGCCCTCGAAGTCATCAAGAATCAGGCAATCGACATTTTGGTAACCGACGTACATATGCCGGGCATGTCAGGAATTGAGCTTGCACGAACGGCGTTAAAGGTGAATAAAAATTTGAAGCTTATTTTTGTCAGCGGCTATCAAGATTTTCGGTATGTGAAGGAAGCGTTAACACTTCATGCATACAGTTATGTCCTGAAACCAATGGATGATACGGAGCTCATATCCGTGCTTAAGCAAATTACGAGTGAACTGGATGAACAGCTTCTCCGGACCGAACTCGATCACAAGTTCAGTGAGGCCGTGATACAAACGATTGAATATCGTATCATGGGCGGACGCATCAACGTAACGGAGCAGCATCCTGCCTTATCCCATATGAACTTGGACAGCGAGGAGCTGTTTTTTGATAAGCCCCTTGACCTGCTGGTTACCTATCTTCTTGCTCAAGATAAAGATATGGTTCAAGCGCAAATTACCGAACTTATGGAGCCTGTACACAGACTTAACCTGCTGTCACAGCTTCATTTTATAGTGATTTCCTTACTCATTAAAATCGATCACTACGTGAGGACGAGGCTTGGTTATCCGGAAGGCTTTATTCCGTTTGGAGAGCATGATGTGGAGGCGATTAAGAGCAAAGGTTCACTAGCTGAATTAGTAGGCTGGCTGTCGAAGCATCTTATGGATCTGTTTGATATCAGCAATCATCCGAGACTGAAGCAAAAAAAGCACACGAAGATCGTCGGTCAAATTATAGAATATGTGGAAGCTCATCTTCATTTAAATGTCACCCTGCGTGAGGTTGCAGATGAGCTAAGCTTCTCCCCTAACTACCTGGGAGCCATATTTAAGGAAGAGACCGGAAAAAGCTATAACGAATACATTGTCCATTTAAGGATGGAAAAAGCATGTCATCTCCTCAAAGATCCAAAGATCAAGGTCTATGAAGTAGCAGATCGCGTAGGCTACAGGTATATGCCTTATTTCAGCAAGCAGTTCAAAGAAACCTATGGAATGACCCCAGTAGAGTATCGAAGAAAAGCATAATAAAGAATGGGGTTTTGTAATCATGTACAATCCTAAGCCGAAATTTCTTCCATTTGGTTGGAAGCTTCTCATTTCTTATTTAATTCTTATTATCCTACCTGTGGCCATCCTCGGCTTCACTGCAAATGCAATCTTAGTTGAATCCATGCTGATTCAAACGAGAAACAACCTGCAAGGAACGTTATCCCAGATGAGGGATAATGTAAGGTATAAGCTGGATGATACAGAAAGAATCGCAGATATGCTCTATTATGATGAAACACTTGCCCTCAATTTAATGCGTTATGAAGAAGGGTGGATCAGCTACGAGACGACATCCACGATTCTTCTGCCCAAGTTCAGACAAGCGGTCGAATCCACCAATCAGAAATTATGGTTGTCTATATATTTAAAAGATGATAATCTCCCAGAAATTTATTATGACTCTGGTAATATAGATTTGCTGCGGGTTAAACAGCAGTATTTTGATGTATATCACATCAGCCGCATACAGAATGAAGATTGGTATAGGGATTTTCCGAAGGAACAATATGGTAAGACGCAGACTTGGACACAGGTAGACGATGATGCTAAATTCGGAAGAATCTCACTTCTTCGGCGGCTTGTGAACACAATGAACCCTCTTGATCTGAAGGAGATTGGTTTTGTACGCGGCAGTGTGTATCTCTCCGAGCTGTTTGCAAGTCTTGACTACCAAAAAATTGGACCGGGAAGTCTGCTCGAAGTGGTTGACCAAGGAGGCAGCACGATGTATTCCTCTGGGGAGATGCAAACCGAGAAGCACAGCAGACAGCCCATTGAGAGCAGATCGGGTCACCTGCTTATTACGGAACAGCTGCCGGAGCTGGGCTGGACGATTAATGCTTATGTTCCGCAGGATTTGCTTGAGATCGGTGTGCAAAAGGTCAATCAAATGACTTTGTTCATCAGCTTGTTATTTGTTGTTCTTATCAGTGTGGTAGCTGGATATATTTCCCGCTTTTTCTCCAGAAGGTTCGCAAAAGTGATATCTGTACTTACGATGTTCCAGCAAGGTGATTTTCACAAGAGAATCGCATACAAGGGCAACGATGAATTTGCCATTATTGCAGATGCACTGAATCGAATGGGGGAGCAGACCGAACGTTTAATTGAAGAAGTATACGAGACCAATCTGAAGAAAAAGCAAGCAGAATTGGAATCGTTACAGGCTCAGATCAATCCTCATTTTTTATATAATACACTGTCGTCGATTAGCCGTTTAGCAAAGTTTGGCCGTGTAGAGCAGCAGCATCAAATGATTATGAATCTGGCGAAATTCTACAGATTGACCTTAAATGATGGAAGAACGATCATCTCGATTCATGATGAGCTTGATCAGGTGAAGGCATACCTGGATATTCAAAAAGTAAAGTATGGAGATCGACTCGAGGTGGACTATTGCATTGATCCACAAATTTTAAAGTTTAATACCATTAAACTGATTATTCAACCATTTATTGAAAATGCACTGGAGCATGCATGGGTTGGCGATCGAATCTACATTCGAGTCGTTGGTGAACGGAAGGATGAGCATATTTTGCTTCAGATTATTGATGACGGCGTCGGCATGACAGAGACATACGCTGCTCAGCTGCTGCAATCGCGGGATGATCGACAGAAGGGCTATGGCATTCTTAATGTGCATAGACGAATTCAGTTGTCCTTTGGAGATGAGTATGGCGTATCCATATACAGCCGGCCCGGGATAGGAACCAACATATCAATTACCATTCCAATCCAAGAAAAGAACGTGATTTGACCAAGTATGATAGATTTTGGTTGATCTTTCCACAGCTTTCCGAGTAACATAAATGTAAGAAAGCAAAAAGGAGAGACAAGGTATGCAGGAGCATCGGCTGCTGGATAGTGAGCATTCTAAAGAATTGTTCTCTTATTACGGTTTGGCGGTATATTACTCACAGGCTTTAGAACAACAACTCGTCAATTTGCTGGTGCTTATGAAGCTCACGCAAGGTAAGGTCAGCCCCGAGGAAGAGTTAACTTCGTTATACTATAAGAAATTAGGGAACTCTCTCGGACAACTGGTTAATGAAATACAGCACAATTTCGCTTTTACAGAAGAGGAAAGCGCCCTTCTTAACAATATTTGGAAGAAACGGAATTACATTGTGCATGATTATTTCAAGGAACGCATTCTGGAGACTTTCAGCAGTGAAGGTCGCAGCCAAATGATTGACGAACTGATTGAATTTAAGGATCAGGCTCAGAATCTAGAGCAGAAGCTGTTATATTACACGAGGGAATTGTTAAATTCCCTTGAGCTTGAAGAAGAGGAGATCGATCAAGATCCGAGCGACGAAGAATCGAGCGCACAGGAGTAACCAATGGAGAACCATACGATATGCTTGTGTCCTATTCATAGGAATGTTATTTGTCTGGATATGCATGACGATGTGGGAGATTGTCTCTTACAGTCATAAGGACCATCGGCGTCACGGAGATACAGCAGTTGTACTCGGTGCAGCGGTTTATGGCCAATCACCTTCACCTGTCTTTCAATCGCGAATTGATCATGCTATTCATTTGTATCAAACCGGTGATGCGGATAAGATCATATTTACAGGTGGACGGAGCGAGAGGGATATCCATGCGGAATCTGAGGTAGGTCGAAGATATGCGATTCAACATGGAGTAGTACCAGAGGATATCTACATAGAGGATGTTTCACGCATTACAGAAACAAACTTGATTCAAGCAAAAAAGCTGGGTGATGCTCAGCTCATAAGTACCTACACGCTGGTAAGTGATCCACTGCATATGAAGCGTGCCGTGGTCATTGCTGAGCACCTTGGGATGGATGTGAAATCCTCTCCAACGCCGAATTCAAGATATCAGAGTCTTCGTACAAAGGTTCCTTTCTTAATGAGAGAAACGTTCTTGCTTATGGGATACCGAGTCATTCAGTGGATAAAATAACTCTCTTGCGATATTTCGCAAGAGAGTTATTTAAGTTGTGTTATTTACGATTTTTCTGAATCGAAATCATCGGCCTCTTAAGCATTACCCAATAAGCCTGCGATACTGTGTGTATTCGCAGCTGTAGTTTCAGATGTTCCCGAGCCATGCTGCAGCTGATACATTTGATAATATCGGCCGCCCTTCTCCATGAGCTCGTCATGAGAGCCGCTTTCCACAATTTCTCCTTTATGCAGAACCAGAATCTGATCTGCATTGCGGATCGTCGATAGACGGTGCGCAATGATGAAGGTTGTTCTGCCTTTTTTCAATACTTCAAGAGCATCTTGAATGATGGCTTCGGTTTCAGTATCAATATTTGCTGTCGCTTCATCGAGAATCAGGATCGCCGGATCATAGGCAAGTGCTCTGGCAAAAGAGATCAACTGACGCTGCCCTGCAGACAGGGTGCTTCCCTTCTCAACAACCGGTTCATCAAACCCTTGTGGCAAGTGAGCGAGCAGCTGCTCTGCGCCTACATCTCGGAGGGCTTTGACGACGGTTTCTCTCGCTATTTTCTTATCCCCAAGACTGACGTTGGAGGCAATGGTTCCTGTAAAGAGATAAGGGTCCTGAAGTACAATTCCCATATGCTCACGCAGCCATTGTTTAGGAAGCTCTTGCACATTCTTGCCGTCAATGGTGATTGTGCCTTTCTGCGGATCATAGAATCGAAACAGCAGGTTAATGATTGAGCTCTTGCCAGACCCTGTGTGACCGACCAGGGCAACGGTTTGGCCTTGCTTTGCTTCGAAGGAAATATTTTTAAGCACATAGTCTCGTTTGTAAGCAAAGGATACGTCCTTGAATTCTACATTTCCAAGATACCTCGGCATCGAACCGTCGGTGACATTCTCGCCTTTTTCATCCATAAGTTCAAACACACGGCCTGCGGATACCATGGAGGAATCGAGGCTTGCGAGTTGATTGACCATGCCTGTAATCGGCTGGAAGAGACGTCCGAGAACATCAACAAAGGCATATAAGACACCCAGTGAAATTATGCTTGTGCCGTCAATGGAGCCTGCACCGAAATAGAGCAGAATGATAGCAAAGGCCAAATTACGAAGAACGTTAACCAGGTTATGGGAGGTGAAGGCGTTCAGATTCAGCATTTTGTTCTGATGCTTCATATAATCTTCGTTCAATGCTTCAAATTCCTCATATGTTTTCTTCTGGCGCCGGAACACTCGGATAATGGACATGCCTTGGATGGATTCGTTGATCATCGCATTGATCTCACTTAAGCGGGAGCGGATCACCGTATTGTATTTAGTCGCGAATCTCCGGTACAGCACAATCCAGGCAATAAGGAGCGGAACGACAAACAACGAAATCAGTCCGAGCCTTACATCCAGAATAAAGAGGGCAATGTACACTCCAATCATGTTAATTATGCCTGAGAAGAAGTTGGAGAGAACAGCGACAAATAAGTCTTTGACTGCTTCTGTATCGTTCGTAATTCGAGAAACGACCTTGCCTGCCGGCAGATTATCAAAAAAATGAACCGGTAGCCTTTGGATATGAGCATATACATCTCTGCGCAGGCCTTGTATGACCTTGTTCGCTGAGGATTGGAGCCAGTAGGTCTTCCCAAATTCCATGACGATGGCAACGATCAGGAATACAAAGTACAGTCCAATCAGCTTGTAAATTCCAGGCAGCTCGGGTTTGTAAAAAGCGAACAGCTCACTGGCACTAAGCGGGGTGGCTTGGTATGTTGCCGTTTCTTCACCTCTTGTGATGGTCATCTCACCGTTGGAGTATGAACGATCTCCCCCTTCAATAGTGACAGGCTCATCGATCAGGTAGAAGGTGCGTCCGCTCTGGAGCACACGAATTTCGTCCCCGCGAGCCTCACCCTCTTCGAATCGATCACCGCGTTTATAATATTGATCATTATACAAGACAGACTCGTCTCCGGGTGCAGCTTCATAATAAGGCTTCTCAATGGCAAGAACGTGATTGTCAATCATGTTTTTGGCAATGAATGGGCCGGCCAGATCAGCTGCGACACCAATAGCGAGCATGATTAGAGCCGCAATAAATGTCCCTTTTGATTTTAGTGCATATTCATATAATCGTTTAGCGGTGCTTTTTTTCATAGGATCGGTACACCTCCTTAGCCTTCTAGATTAGATTCGACTTGCTGTCGTTCATATTGTTCGCGGTACCAGCCATTCTGCTGGATTAACTCATCATGCGTGCCTTGTTCAGTAATGATACCTTGGTCCAGCACGACGATATAGTCTGCATGCTCTACCGCTGATAGGCGATGGGTCGAGATAAGTGTCGTTTTGCTATCACGTTTGTTACGGATATTCTCAATTATCCGGGCTTCTGTTCTGGCATCGACCGCAGACAAGGCATCATCGAGAATAAGAATATCCGGGTCGGAGATAAATGCTCTTGCCAGAGACACACGCTGCTTCTGTCCGCCGGATAGGGCGATGCCTTTTTCACCGACTAACGTATCTAGCCCATCCGATAATGTGCCAAGATCACCATCAAATGCAGCTGTTCGAATGGCCTCCATAATGACATTATCCGCTGCTCCCGGTCTTCCGAATTGGATGTTTTCTCTTACCGTTTTGGAGAACAGAATTTGTTCTTGAGGTACGTAGCCGATCCAGCTGTGCAGCTGATCTTTGGTGATGTCATCAATCGATGCCCCGCCGATGAGCAGCTTCCCTGATCCCGAAGGATACTCATGCAGAAGCTGTTTTAGCAGGGTCGATTTGCCGCTTCCTGTACGTCCGACAACACCGAGGGTCTGCCCTTGTTTAATCTTAATATTGATATTGGTCAGATTGTCTACCGTTGAAGTAGGGTAGCGGAAAGTTAGCTGTTTCATTTCAATAATATCAGGCTTATTTACGTGAACGGGCTGCTCTGCATCCTCGACGTCAGGTTTGACATACAGTGTCTCGTTTACCCGGTCAAGAGAGGCGTTGCCTCGCTGCATAATATTAATGAGTTCACCAATAGCAAACATTGGCCAGATCATCATCCCTAAATACATATTGAAGGATACGAGATCTCCCAGCGTAATCTCATTCTGGAATACAAGATAAGTACCATATCCAAGACCGATAATATAACTGAGTCCAACAAACAAGCGAATGGTCGGCTCAAAGAAAGCATCGAGCTTAGCGACCGCGAGATTCTTGCGGTATACGTCATCGGTAATATCGTTAAAACGTTTTTCATCATGACGTTCCTGCACATAGGCGCGAATGACACGAACACCAGCTACGGATTCAAGAACCTGGTCATTCATATCTCCGAATGCATCCTGTGCGAGCGTGTATCGTTCGTGCACTTTCTTACCGTAGATCATCATGGCAATCGCTATAAAAGGCAGTGGAAGAACTGCGGCTAAGGTCAGTTTCCAGCTCACAAGGAATCCCATTGCTAACAATACTGTAGCGAGATATGCAGTAGAGTCTGTAAGTGTCAGCATTCCGAAGCCTGCAGTCATGGCAACAGAACGAAGATCATTCGTCGCCTTCGCCATCAAGTCGCCCGTACGGTTCCTCTCGAAGAATGGCGGCGTCATTCGAAGCAGGTGCCCCATATATTTTGAACGCAGAAGCTTCTCCACAAGATTGGCCCCGCCAAACAACTTATGCATCCATACATATGTAATGAGGTAGATAATCAACAGCATGCCGAGAATAAAGAAAATATAAGTGAGGAGAGAAGACCAAGTAATCGAGCCGGTAACGATGTCATCGACGGCGATGCCGAGTACTCTTGGAGGAACGAGTTCTAAGACACCAACGAGAATAAGCAGAAGCATACCGACTGCGTATCGCCTTCGTTCTTGCTTGAAATACCAGCCTAAATTTTTTAATACAGCAAACAAGTAAATCCCTTCCTTTCCAATCTGAAAATGTGACACGACTCTTCTTCTAGCAGTGAAAATACCGATTGAAGCGACAAAAAAGGCACACCGCTTTCGCAAACGGTATGCCTTATTATTTATCAGGTTCATACGCAGCAAAGTCACGTGCGTGAGCAGAACTGCGGGTGAATTCATGTAGAAGTGCATTCAAATAAACATCTTAAAACGTATGAATTAGCTTCCAGTTACCAGGCTGCTCTATATGAAGTTGTCTGAGCTGTAGTGCGTAATCATTCAGAATAATCATAAGAGTCACCCTTTCATTTGGAAATTAATTCGTTAGGAATCGTATGAGAGGATATTACCACTGGACTAAATATCTGTCAAACTTTTTTCACAATTTGGACGTTTCAAATAAAGTTTGACAGCCCATTGATGCAGATCTGTCATTTGTAATCTAAGCCCAGGAACGATATGATAATATAGACACAAAACGATGAGGAGTTGACCTTTTGAATGAGCATTCATGTGACGGAATCAGCCGCAAATTGGTACAAAAAAGAGCTGGGTGTCAAAGATGGCGAAGCCATTCGCTTCTATGCCCGTTATAGTTCGGGCGGCGGGCTTCATCCGGGCTTCTCACTCGGTATTTCAGTCGAACAGCCAGAGTATCCGGTGGAGAGCACAGAGGTGTCCGGTATTTTATTCTTTATGGAAGAGCACGATCATTGGTATTTGAAAGGACATCGTCTGGATGTGGGATATATTGAAGCAGAAGACGATATTATATACCGTTACGAAACTGAATAACGCATGAATTGGATGGTTTACAGCGATTATGCCTATGAGGGAGGGGACGATGAGGTGACTTCTGCCAAAAAAGATATGGCCCAATATGTTGCAAGCAAATCCATGATTACGGTGAAGGCGGCAATAGCCGTAGTAAATGATCAAGGCCATATTTTGCTCCAAGAGCGCGCAGATGATGGTCTATGGTATATGCCCTTAGGTGTAATGAAGCCAGGTGAAATGCTGGAGGATACAGCATATCGTGAGCTATGGGAGGAGACGGGGCTTACTGCGGAAGAAATGAAATTCGAAAGGCTCCTCTCTGGACCCGAATTCAAACGTGATTATCCTTCCGGGGACGAGGAGTACTATGTGATTGGAGTCTTCAGAGCCCAGGGAGTTCTGTATTCGGAACTAAACTATAGCTCAATGCAAGAAGGACCCATGCGTTTTTTTGCATTAAATGAAATTCCCAAGCTTTCTCCAGTTACCGCTCGTGTACTGTCCGATTATTTAGATTTAACTGAATTGAACTAAAGAACAGCTTCTCCTAGGAGGGGCTGTTTTTTTGTGAAAATGTAATAAGGATAAGCTAGCATAGAAAAGAGCCGCATTTAGCGGCTCTATTTTATTTGCGAAGTTCCACTTACTAAGCCGGGCCTGTTGTAAAATCATTGTTTTCCAAGGCGAATTCAAAGTCCTCGATATCATATACTTGTACAGGTACTCCAGCTTCAATGATACGGCCAATCCATTCAACCTGATCTGTGAGGAGTGGCTGTTGAAACCGTTGGGCGGTGAGTAGCAGCTCTGTTTCAATCGGGTCAAAAAACTCTCCGTACTGAGCAGTGTCCATAGCTCCGACAATAATGATCGACACATGATCATCTAACGGGATTGAAGCGCTTTTTGCCCAGGGTACTTGAAGTGCCTTACTTATTTTTTTTCTATTAAAGGGTTCCTCAAAATAAGAAATAAGTTCTCCGATTTTCTGTTTCACATGCTGATCTTCTTGGGGAGACTCCATTAAAGGCTCTGTGCTGGATTGCAATTCATACAATTCCAAGACCGTGGTATAAGGGATGAGGTATTCTACAGGCGCTGAAGGCGCCAGCAACTGACCATAAATTGCGACCATCACGGCTTCAGTAACCAGTTGTCTTGGCATAGCTTATCCTCCTGCTGCAACTATGTATTTTGCTTTTTGACAATTGATAAGAGTATATCACAGTTTAATGGGGTCCATAAACAGCTATATTAGTTCACGAAAAATAAGCAAGGGCGGTCAACTTCATCGAGAAGCAGGATGGCCCTTGCTTGGTTATGACTTACCAATGAGTAGAGAGAGAATACCCGCTGCAATCAAGGGGCCAACGGGAACACCTTTAAACAAGGCTACACCGAGAACGGTTCCAATCAGCAATCCGGCCACGACGGTGGGTTGACCACTCATTAAGAATGCACCTCGTCCTCCAAGATAGGCAACAAGCATTCCGACAGCGATGGCGGCAAGCGATTTCCAATGCATGAATGAGGATAATAGGGTATCGATGCTAATCTTACCACTAGCCAGTGGAGTCATGACTCCAATTGTCAAAATAATAATTCCGACGGTCAACCCGTATTTCTCAAGCCATGGAAAAGCCTGCTGAGCTCCCGTAATCCGGATGAGCAGCAGTACGACAACGGCAATCGTAATTGGCGTATTATTACTAATGATGCCAAGAGCCGCAAATCCGAGTAATAACAGGGACGTCATATCCATTTTGTTCATCTCCCTACACCGTTAAGATCCCATTTTGTCTTTGATATGCTCGGCGATTAATCTTCCATGCCATCTGCCTGATTCAATAAACACTTCATTCGCATTCCGGCCAGAAGCAATGACCCCTGCTACATAAATTCCAGGAACACTACTTTCCATTGTTTCCGAATTATACAGTGGTTTATCCAGATCATCGGACATGGATACACCTACTGAGGTGAGGAGCTTTCGATCCGGTCTGAAACCTGTCATCGCTAATACGAAATCGTTAGGCAGCTCAAAATCCACCCCTTCATTCGGAGTGACAATGACACGATCTTCAAGAATCTCGGTTACCCTTGATCCGAGATGCAATTTAATTCTGCCTTTGGAGACCAAACCTTCAAATAAGGGACGAACCCATGGCTTGATGTGTTCTGAAATGCTATGTCCACGGTATACCATATCGATCTCGGCATCTACACGAGCCAGCTCCATCGCCGCATCTACGGCAGAATTACTTCCTCCAATAATGGTGACCTTTGTCTTGGTATAAGGATGGGCCTCCCGAAAGTAATGAGTGACTTTGTCTAATTGTTCTCCAGGTATGCCGAGATAATTAGGGTGGTCGAAGTATCCTGTGGCGACAACCACATTTTTTCCTTCGTAATAGACCGTCTCGCCAGTTCTGTTTTTGGAACTTACACGGAACCCTTCTTCTTCCAGAGGACGGATCTCATAAGCTTCTTCATACAGTGAAATCTCCAAATTATAGTGTGCAGCTACTTTGCGGTAATAAGCTAGAGCTTCATAACGATAAGGCTTGTCATTTGGTGTACTGAACGGAATATCTCCGATTTCAAGCAGTGCAGCCGTACTGAAGAACTGCATATTCGTTGGATACAAGTAGATCGACTGCACCACATTGTATTTTTCTATAATTACAGAGGATAGTCCCTGTTTACCGCACTCAATGGCTGCAGATAAACCGCAGGGTCCTCCTCCGATGATAATGACGTCTTTCATCATGCTACATTTCATCTCCCTTTTCTGCTCCAATCATGTTTTTCAAGTATTTATTATCGTACCGTATTCTGCTGATGAATACCAGTAATTCGAAACCACTCTTAATTCAAGTTGACAATCGAGAAGCAGAAGAATATTATCTAATTAGATAAATATCAAATGTTATAATCATCAAATTAAATGGAATAGACTCGGCTCAATAAATATGGTGGAGGAATAGTTATGCAGCTTGATAAGATTGTAAATTACCACAAGGCACTCGCTGATCCAAATCGGATGCGAATGATGCTGTTATTATCTCAAGGTGAAATGAATGGACAAATGCTTGCAGACAAATTAAATCTTTCCCAGCCTACTGTAACGCATCATGCTGCCAAGCTGAGAGAAGCAGGACTCATTAAAGAGCGAAGGGACAAGAATACGATTTATTTTACACTTTATCCTTACCTCATTAAGGAGCACGCAGAAGCATCACTACATTTCATATTTAAGGGAGAGAGCCAGATGGTGGAAACAGACAGCAAGCAGAAATTGAAGGATTCCGTTATGAAAAATTTCTTTACGAAGGAAGGTAAGCTTAGATCTATTCCCGCTCAATACAAAAAGAAGCTTATTGTACTTCAGCATCTTGTAGAGCAGCTTGAGAAGGGAAGAAAGTATCAGGAGAAAGAAATCAATGAATTTATCAAACCGTATCATGAAGATTATGCCACGATCCGCAGAGAATTTATTATGCATGATTTCATGTACAGGGAGGAAGAAATATACGAGGTTAATCCGACAGAGATGTGGACGAAATGGGAGAACGTCAAATAATTAGGTTTGACATAACAATGTACCATCCTGTAATATATGGAAAATGATGAAGGAGGCGATATCTATGAGTAACCTAATGATGAATGTATATGTTGTTGCTTGTAACTATCGTCTCCCGATCGGACAACAATCATCTCAGATTTAATTGTTTCAGCTGTCTTCTATGGAAGAGCTGTCAATTCATCAGATGATGAAGATCCGTATGGGAGTATATCCTGTGCGGATTTTTTATGTGATACTCCTAATTCTCATGTTGAGGGATGCTCGGCTTGAATTGGAGGATAATGCCGCAGGGATATATCCTGCGGTTTTTTGTTTGCTTCGGGAGACCTGTTTGAGTTAAAGAACACCCAATTAATGGAGGTAGAACATTTGAAGAATGAGATTCAGAGAACAGAGTTAATTGAATTTGGCTGGACTGCATCATGGGATCAGAAGTGGGAAGACGTGATGAGCACATTCAATCATGCTGAGAAAGAAACACTCCGGCCTGCTCGAATTACAACAGACTACGGACAGAAGTACGGCATCTTAACAGCGGAAGGGAATAAGTTCGGAAGCTTGTCAGGAAAGGCGAGAGCCCTATTTAGCGAGGGGAGTAAGCCAGGTGTGGGTGATTGGGTTATCGTAAAAACATATGGCGATTATGACGATGCTTTGATTCATGGTGTACTTGAACGAAACAGCGTGATTTCAAGACAGGCCGCCGGTTTTGAAACCAAAGAACAAATTATTGCTGCCAACGTCGATACCTTATTTATCGTGTGTGCTCTTAACGGAGATTACAATTCAAGAAGGCTGGAGCGGTATCTGATCATGGCTTGGAATAGCGGGGTTAATCCTGTCATTGTACTGAGCAAAAGTGATCTATGCGAGGATCTCTCTTCCTATCTGACAGAAACGGAAGCCATTGCTCCTGGCGTACCCGTCATTCCTGTATCCGCTCATTATGGCTTAGGGAAAGAAGCCTTGGAAGTCTACACGGACTCCGGTAAAACGGTTGCGCTGGTCGGCTCCTCAGGCAGTGGAAAATCGACCATGATTAACTGGCTCACAGGTGAGAGTCATCAGATGACTCAAGAGGTCCGGGAGGAAGATAGTAGAGGAAGACACACAACGACACACAGGGAAATGTTTACACTCCAGGGAGGCGGTATTCTGATTGATACCCCGGGCATGAGGGCCTTGTCAATCTGGGATGATGGAGAGGGCATCTCCCGTACCTTTGAGGATATTGAACAGCTCGCACAGCAATGTCGATTCACTGATTGTCAGCATCTAAAGGAGGTCGGCTGTGCCGTGAGGGATGCAATTCAAACGGGAGAGCTGGAGACGAAGCGGCTGGAAAATTATCACAAGATGCTGCGAGAAATTCAGTTTCAAGTCAAAAAAGAGGCTGTAGCTGCAAAAAAGAGCACTAGAAATGCGAAGCATAGTACGACTCGTGACAAAAAAAGTGGCTGGCGTAAAGAAATAGAAGATTAAGACTGCGCTTATCCATACGGCAGTGCATAGGATGAAACAGGAGGAATGCACAATGCCAAATTATCGTATTATTGTTGATCTGTCTGATCATCAGTTGTATCTGCTTGATCATGATGTTGTCGTTCGAGCTTATCCCGTTGCGATTGGTGCAATGGTTACACAGACACCGGTTGGAGAATTTACAATTGTCAACAAGCAACCCAATCCGGGAGGGCCATTCGGGGCTTTTTGGATGGGTTTGTCCAAAGCTCATTATGGAATTCATGGGACCAATAACCCTTCCTCAATTGGACAGAATGTGTCCCATGGATGTATTAGAATGTACAATCAGGATGTGCTTGATCTGGAGAGCAAAGTTCCTGTTGGCACAAGAGTGACCATAAGACCGTAGGGTGATCTGACAAGGGTATTCGCTCTATGGCGACTACCCTGATCATGAAATTCGTTCAGGAGGAATGAAAAATGATCATTAGACAAGCTGTATTTGAAGACGCAGCGGCCATTGCTAGAGTACATGTGGATAGCTGGCGAACAGCATATAAGGGAGTTATCAAGGAAGAGGTCCTAGCCGGGTTATCCGTGGAACAGAGGACGATGAATTGGCAGAGACAGCTGGGTCCCGCACTTGATCAAACAGCGGTGTATGTAGCGGAGACGAAGGAAGGGGACATCGTTGGATTTGCGAGTGGGGGACCGAGCCGAACCCAATGTCTTCCCTATGAAGGTGAATTATACGCGATATACATATTAGACAGCTATCGAAGGCAAGGAATCGGATTGCAATTAATGCAATCGATCGCGGTATTTTTACGGGACCAAGGGCATGATTCTATGTTTCTATGGGCGCTTAAGGATAACCGGTATCGAGCATTTTATGAAAAATGGCACGGGATTGCTTCTGGAGATAAACTCGTTCAAATCGGAGGCGAAGACTATACCGAAATTGCATACGGGTGGGATCAACTGGATAAGTTCATACAGTTCAAACAAATGTAAGGCGGCATTAAGCCGCCTTATTTGCATAGATATACGGGGAGGTTATTACATAGCAACCTATTTATACCGAGCAGTCTGATTAATCTTCCAGTTCTTCCTTTTTCTTTGCACGGAATCTTCTGACCTTCATCAGATTTCCACATAGCTTGTCATCACAATAACGCTGGCGCCGATTTCGTGTCTCATCATAAAAAATCCAGCGGCAGTTCTCATTATCGCAAATTCGAATTCGAGAGGGATCTTCTTCGATCACCGTTTTGGCAAAATCGATAACAATATCCGCTAAAATATCATCCCAGTCAAGGATGCTGCCAGCATACGTCAGCTCTAACCCTTCATCTTGCTTGATGATCTCAGGAAATAGACATTTTTTATGCATTATTTGGTTATAAAAATCAATATCCTCATCCTTCAGCATTTCTCCGCGTGCAAGAGAACCAGCAGCTTCGATTAGACTGTCTCTAAGCTCGAGCATTCTTTGTCCTTCTGCAGCACTTGGTTCCTGTATGTGGATATATTGATATCGATCCAAAAAAAATTGCTGCCATTTTATCTGCATCAGTCGATCCTCGCTCTGCCCATGACCCTTCCAGTCATGCCATAGACTGTTTGCAAAATCGGTCCAAATTCGTTCCATTCTGTTCATCCTCCAGCTGAATAGGCTGTTATCAAATAAATTTGTTGTAACCTTTAAATTTTGAATAGAGGGTTACATATATGCTTTTTTCGTTTATATTTATATTGTAACCTGGAAATTGGCATTTAACTAGTTACACGATTGAAGGAGGATGAATCAATAATGAGCTCTTATGGTTTGAAATCTCTATTGCTGCAGGTCGCACAGAATGAAAACAACGAATATTGGTATGTTCCGTTATCCAAAGCATTAAGTGGATTATCCGCTGAGATGGGTGCTTGGAAACCGGGTGGGTCAGTGAACACGATTTGGCAAACGTTAAACCATATGAATTATTACAATCAGAAGATTCTGAACAAGTTAACAGGAAACAAAGAGGCAAAGGATGGATTAACGAATATAGAAACGTTTGGTTCTCCTGGTGATCCGTCAGATGAGACCGCATTTGCTGCAACTTGTCAGAAGGCAGAGAACCTATACTCACTTATTCGGAAAGAGCTTGAGAACATGGAGAAAAAGGGATTGTCTCCAGAGGGAATGGGAACTGTGGATCAGACTTTTTTGACAGAAGAGCTACCGCAGTGGGTACAGCATGATGCTTATCACATCGGACAAATCGTACTTATTCGTAAGTTGCGCGGGGATTGGAAAAATAATCAATAGCAAATTGGTTTACAGCTGTTTTGAAATGACAATTTATGGTTAATTCTGGTGTACCGGATCAATAGCGGGAGATACAGTCATGCCGGACTGAGAAATAAAGAATAGGAGGCTGTTACCTATGTCAACGTCCATTGATCGATTTATCCTTCATAAATTAGACAGCTGTAAGGAAGAGAATACGAGAGAGCATTTGCTTGAGTTATTTATGATACGCATCGAAATGGCGGCCAGAACTGAGGAAGTGATGAAGCGCAGGAAGTCTGTTTTTATCAACTAGTTCATTGTCGTTATGTCAACATAAAAGTTTATCTACGGTTTTTCGGAGGAACCTTCTACATAGGAGGTTCTTTCTTTTTGGCATAAACACGGTAGGAAGTCAACAAAAGATACCTGATGTCAACACCCTCCACTATAAAAGCGATGGACCCTGCTCCTATAATCAACTTGAAGGAGGAGACGGCATATGCGAATTAACATCAAGCAATTTATTCGAAACATCCCGCTTCATCTTATGATCCTGCCGGGACTTATTCTCGTCTTAGTTTTCAGTTATATCCCTATGGCGGGGCTTGTTATTGCATTTCAGAATTTTTCCCCGATCGCAGGCTTCAAAAATATGAACTGGGTGGGTCTCGATAATTTCAGGTATTTGTTTGATTTACCAGGCTTCAGTCAAGTGGTATGGAATACAGTATTTATCTCCGTAATGAAAATAGTCGCAGGACTTGTTGTCCCTGTCCTTGTGGCTTTGCTCTTAAATGAGGTGAGAAGGACTGGATTTAAACGAACCATTCAAACCATTATCTACATGCCTCATTTCTTCTCGTGGGTCATACTGGCCAGCATTATTGTCGATGTATTGTCACCCAGCAGCGGAATTGTCAATATGGCTCTTAAAGCCGTCGGGATTGACCCCATACAATTTCTTGCTAGTAATGAGTGGTTCCCGTACATATTAGTTATTACGGATCAATGGAAGGAATTTGGGTTTGGAACGATCATCTATCTGGCCGCATTAACAAGCATAGATCATTCCTTATACGAAGCTTCTGTTATTGACGGAGCGGGACGATGGAAGCAGACCTGGCACATTACACTTCCAGGAATCCGCCCGATTGTCATTCTGATGGTGACACTGAGTCTCGGAAATGTTCTTAATGGAGGATTTGATCAAGTCTTCAACTTGTATAATCCACTTGTATATGAATCAGGGGACATTCTAGATACGATGATTTACCGGATCGGACTTCAGGATGCACAGTACTCTGTATCTACTGCACTGGGTCTTATCAAATCGGTTGTTTCGTTCGTCTTTATCGGACTTGGATATTATTTGGCCTATCGTTTTGCGAATTATCGGATTTTTTAGGAAAGGAGGCCCTTACAACATGCATCATACGACCAAAGCCTATCGCTGTTTCATCCTATTTAATTACGTCATCTTAACCATCCTTGCTCTACTCTGTTTATTTCCGATTGTAAACATCCTGGCGATTTCCTTCAGCTCAAGCGAAGCGGTAAAAGCAGGGAGCGTGACCTTCTGGCCCGTTGATTTCACGCTGTCCTCCTATCAATATATATTGGAGCACCAGCAGTTTCTTAACTCCTTCGGCACAAGTCTGCTGCGAGTCGTGCTGGGGGTTCTGGTTAATCTCGTCTGTACAATTCTTGTAGCCTATCCCTTATCCAAGGAAGCCGATAAATTTCGTTCAAGAACGGTATACGCCTGGATCTTCGTTTTTACCATGCTGTTTAGCGGCGGGTTAATTCCTGGATACTTAATCGTCAAAGAAGCAGGTCTGCTGGATTCCATATGGGCTCTAATTCTCCCTGGAGCAGTGCCAATCTTTAACGTATTGTTGATGCTGAATTTCTTTCGCGGGCTGCCCAAAGAATTGGAGGAAGCCTCATGGATGGACGGCGCAGGTCATCTGCGGACACTCTGGAGTGTATACTTGCCGATCTCCTTGCCAAGCATCGCCACAGTAACACTGTTTGCACTGGTCGGTCACTGGAATGCGTGGTTTGACGGAATGATCTATATGAAGAGTCCGGAAAATTATCCGCTTGCAACCTATCTTCAGTCCATGCTTCAGCAAGTGCAGACGATATCCACGGACAGTATGACCTTTGAAGATGCAGCACTTTTGAATCAAATTTCAGATCGCACAACACAAGCATCTCAGATCTTCTTGTCCGTCATTCCTATACTGCTTATTTATCCGTTCCTTCAGCGTTATTTTGTACATGGTCTTGTTGTAGGTAGCGTAAAAGGGTAAGATTCCAACAGGGAGCAGCAGTTAGCAGTAAAGGGGCCGTTTTCCGGCTCTTTTTTGCGTTAGGAGAGGAGCAGATGTTACCTTGAGAAGGTTTTTTGCGATGTGGAAATCAAAATCAATCGTAGTGAAGCTGATGGGTGCGTTTGTACTCGTTATTTTACCGTTATATTTCATCAGCATCATGATTACAATGTCCAGTTCTGCACAAATGCAAGCTGAAGTGGAGAGGGCCCACGAGTCCAAGCTCCATTTCTACCATAGTCATCTTGAGTTTGAGCTGCAGCGGATGACCGGGTTGGTCAACGAATATACCTTTGACGACACGATGTCCACCTTGAGTACTCGAATACCGATCATGAACACTTACGAAGTTACCTCAAATTTGAACGATATCCATAACAAGCTGAGTCAAATCAAAGAAACAAGTCCTTATATCAGCGATGTTGTCTATTATGTGCCCGCTCTGCATAAGAGGGTCAGCGCGGTTGACGGCATTCGAAATGTGGAGGACGCGGAGTGGAAGAACCTTATCGATTCTATGGGGAATCTGCATGGCGCTTTATCTCATGTTGGCGAGGAGTTATACCTCCTTCGCAGCAATCCTTACAATATGAATCGTGAGGAAGCTCCCAATTTCTTACTCGGCATCCGGCTCTCCAGCGATGAGCTGAAACGCCGGCTTCAAGAGTTTTCCGAAACAGGAGGGAGTGAGATCACTTTGTCCTTCGGACAGGGCAATCAGGTGGTGATCCCATCTACGAATCAGGTGGCAGATCTTAAACAAAGCTTACACACCTTGGATGCATCCCAGCCAGCCCAGAGCATCACACGATATGATACAGAGGAAGCTTTCCATTACTCACTATTCGACCGTGAACATTACTTTACATTAACAGCAAGCATTCCGCATCAAGTTCTTAGAGCACCAATGGAAAAATATACGCTGTGGCTGTGGGGTCTAACGATACTGTCTATTGTTATCATTTTTATCTTCTCCTTCTCCGTGTATAAATCCATTCATAAACCGTTGTCCGTACTGATCGGAGGGTTCAAGACGGCAGAACAAGGGCAGACAGGTATTCACATTCCTCATTCTAGAAGAGATGAATTTGGTTATTTATATTCTCGGTTTAATGATATGCTAAAACGCTTACATATTCTGATTGAAGAAAACTATGTTGCCCGAATTCGGACGAGTGAAGCGGAGCTCAAGCATCTTCAGTCGCAGATTAAGCCGCATTTTTTGTATAACAGCTTCTTTAATATCAAGCAAATGGCAGAGGTCGAGAACGTTGAGCTGATTCAGGAATTTACTGATTATTTGGGACAGTATTTCCGCTATATGACGAGAGATTCCAAGCCAGAGGTCTCACTGGGGGAAGAGATTGATCATGCACTTGTATACCTGGCCATTCAAAATATCCGTTTTGGTTCGAGAGTTACAGCCATTATCTCTGATATCGAACATCAATTTAGAAGTGTGACGGTCCCGAGAGTCATAATCCAGCCTGTAATCGAGAATGCATACGAGCACGCCTTGTCCAAACGGATCCAGGGGGGTGTGCTGAAAATATCATATATGAATGATGAGAACCAGCTGCAAATTTGCGTTGAGGATAATGGAGAGGCTCTGACAGATGAGACCTTGAGCACATTGTCTGAGAAATTATCACATGCAGCACATCGGCATGATGGTGAAGAAATAACGGGACTCATCAATGTTCACGAAAGATTACGCATTCAATTTGGCAATGCTTACGGACTCAGCGTGAGCCGCAGCCCGATGGGAGGTCTGCGAGTTACTTTCAACTTACCATTCAAGGGAGAAGATAAATGATGCATCGAATGCTTATTGTAGATGATGAACCTCTTATTTTGGACGGTTTATATACCTATTTTCAGAAGGCAGAGATCAGTGAATTAGAAATTATTAAGGCACATTCTGCGATTGAAGCCATGGATTGGCTGAACATGGTCAAGATTGATATTGTACTCAGCGATATTTGTATGCCTGAAATGGATGGAATGGCTCTAATCCAAGAGATTATGGAGCGCTGGCCGCGCTGTAAGATCATATTGCTGACAGGTCATAACGAGTTTGAATATGCTCATCAAGCGATTCGTAACCCATGCGTTGTCGATTACCTGCTGAAAACAGAAGGAATGAGTCAGATCCGTAAGGCGGTAGACCGGGCTATGCAGCAAATTGAGGAGGAGAACGACTTTCGATATCAGACCAGCTGGTTTCGAAACAAGCTTCCGCGGGCTTTACCCCAGCTTCATAGACAATTATTAATAGACATCATACAGAGAGATGAGAATCTCGATTCCAGCAGTTTACAGGATGAGTTCGATGCGATTCAGCTTCCATTTGATTCTACCGAATGGGTGCTGCCCATTATTATACGTGTGGAGGAATGGAACAACTATGAGACAGGCTCAGATCGAAGTCTGATTCGTTATGCAGCGGCGAATATTGCTGAAGAGTATTTGCAGGATAAGTCACGAGTGAGAGCAATTGACCTGGATCATCAGGTCATCGCCTGTTTTGTTCAAATGAAAGATCGTATGGTGAATCCTTCGCCGGATGAAAAGTGGGTACGAACACTGCGATTTGTGCATGGAACGCTTGAAACCGTACAGCAGTCCATCGCCAATTGTCTCAATATTTCGGTATCGATCATGGTCAGTGAGCAGCCTGTGAGCTGGGTAAAGCTTAGTCAGGTCATTGCTCAGCTTCGTCTATCCGCGATGGAGGGGCCGGGTCAAGGAATGGAGAAGCTGCTGCGTGTTGACATTCATAATGAAGTTAGTCACACGCCGCTGCTGATGAACAAGCTGGCTGTCGCATCCCTTCATTTAGAGCAGATTAAACAGAGGGTGACGACGAGAGATAAGGATTGGAGTGAGTCCTTCCGCAAATGGACGGATACAGCATCCGAGGGACTTGAAGATCCGTTTGTTCGAATGAGAATATACACAGCTGCAGGAAGCTGCTTGCTGGAAGTTCTGCAGGAGCTCGGCTTGTACGAAGTGGCTATGAAAGAGATTGATCTGTCTCAAATGCTCCATTTTAATATACAGACTCGGTGGCCGGATATCGTTAGATTCTACCAATCCTCATTTGAGTGGATCGCATCCAAGAGAAGTGACAGCCGAATTACAGACCAATCTCAAATACTGATTGCCATTCATGCTTATATCAAAAATCATCTGGAGGATGATCTCTCGCTGACTCGGATTGCCCAGGAAGTATCATTAAACCCTTCATACTTATCGAGGTGGTATAAGCGAATTACGGGGAAAGGCATTTCTGACTATATCTATGAAAAAAGAGTGGAGCGAAGCAAGGAGCTGCTGCTGGGGTCCACATATAAAATGCATGAGATATCAGCCAAGGTGGGCTTCAGTGATCAGCATTATTTCTATCGCTTCTTCAAGAAGGCGATCGGCTGCACACCACAAGAATATCGAGATCAAAAAATCTGATCCGACCCTAAATGGTAAATAAAAGATACCGGATGTAAAGACGTACCACTCGCTCATGTCAGCGCTTTCTTAGTACGATGTGTATATACCTCAGGGGAGGAAATAAAGGGGGATTCGCATGGGAATGTCATTTAAGAAAATAACAATGTTATCGATGTCTGTCGTGCTTACAGCAGCGCTAGCTGCTTGTTCATCCGGATCAGGAAGTACAGAGGCGGAATCCACACCTACGACACCACAACAGGATGCAGGAGGTCCGCTTACCAAATATGATCCGCCAATTAAGCTGAGATCCACGATGAACGAGACGGGAAAAGAAACTTTAGCTGAAGGTGACACTCATACAGATAATATCTGGCTTAGAGGCTATAAGGATGAGCTCGGTATTGAAGTTACCTATGACTGGGTTGTAGCGGATGCCAACTATAATGACAAGATGAATGTTACGCTTGCCAGCGGTGATTTGCCGGATGTCTTGAAAGTGAGCGCGGTGCAGTTTGAGCAATTGTATGAAGCCGGCATGCTGGAAGATTTAACCGAGGTCTATGATAAATACGCTTCCGATCTCGTTAAAGAGTTTCTGTCAGCGGAGGACGGTGCGGGTCTGAAGCCTGTAACTAAAGATGGTAAGATCTACGCGATGGTGAGCTTCCCAGGTTCCTTGGATTCCTCGGATATGATCTGGATTCGTCAAGATTGGCTTAAGAATGTAGGTCTTGACGCTCCACAATCCATGCAGGATGTCATTGAAATTGCAGAGGCCTTTACATTTAACGATCCAGATGGAAACGGCAAACAGGATACTTTCGGTATTGCACTGAACAAAGATCTGCCGATTAATGGATTCTTGCTTGGCTACCATGGTTATCTTGAAACATGGATTAAGGACGAATCCGGACAAGTCGTGAATGGTACAATACAGCCTGAAGTCAAAGAAGGTCTGCAAGAGCTCCAAAGATTGTACAAAGATGGTGTTATTGATCCCGAATTCGGTGTGAAGGATTTCGCAAAAATGATGGAGGACGTCAATGCAGGGAAGTCAGGTATGTTCTTCCTGCCGCAATGGGCACCATTCCAAGTCAGCGGGATGATCAAGAATGACCCTAATGTCGATTGGCTTCCATACCCGGTTCAATCCATTGATGATCAGCCGGCCAAGACTCAGAACCATCTGACGCTCGGCGGTATATTCGCTGTACGTAAAGGATATGAGCATCCGGAAGCACTAATTAAGCTGCTGAACTTCCAAGCTGAAAAAATGTTTGGAGAAGCGGCGGAGACAGAGCGTGCGGACTATCTAAATGGTATGACAGGACTCGGCTTCCAGAATGCAACCGTATCCAATCTCCCTGCTAACAAGAACGTGCAGGCTCAGGATGAGGTTGAGAAGGCACTAGAGTCAGGGGATACATCAGGACTTGGTCTTGAGGCGAAGCTGTTCTATGACGATATTATGGATTATCGTTCAGGTAACCTGGATAAATGGCATATGGAACGGATCTTCGGACCTGAGAGCTCGCAAGGAGTAATTAAGCACTATCGTGATAACGATCTGATTGTTATGAACGAATTCATATATGCACCAACCAAAACGATGAACACGAAATCAGCAACACTGGATAAACTGAGAGCAGAAACCTTCCTTAAGATTATCTATGGTAATCTGCCAATCGATGAGTTTGATAATTTCGTTGCCAACTGGAAGAAGCTCGGCGGAGATGAAATTACGAAGGAAGTGAATGAACTGATTAACGCAAGTAAATGATGAATACAAGATTCAGACCTAACCAATGAGATTGATGCCAGCAAGCCACAATACGATTTTTGCGTATTGTGGCTTTGTCATTGCTGGATATAAAAAAACACTATCCCTTTTAGTAAAGGGATAGTGCCAGCGTGTCGTCTTCTCTGATACTGTGGAGAATCGCCTCGCTTCCGATAATTTCAATACTGATTAATGTATGCAAACATTTTTGTAAAGCGCGCTTACCATTATTAATCTTATCTTCTAATGCGCTGCTTAGCAGCTTTAATGTTTTTTGTACAGGTTGCTTGTTCTCAGCATTAAAATAAACCGGAATTTTTTTGTTTTGGAAAAAGATCAATGTTCTCATTAGAAATCACCTCAACTAGATTACTAGAGTTGTTTCATGTTGCTAATTCTAAATAACGTTGCTTAAAATTACCTTAAAATTAGCTTATGGAAACATAAAGATGATAAGTGTTTGAAAATTGTTCACAAATGAGAGGGGAGTAATGACATCGAATTGTACAAAAACCTGAATAGAATAGGAAACTATAATATATCAGAATTTTGAGGGATGACAGCAAAAATGTCGGATTTTCACATTGTTGAAATGGTAAGGTAACGAAAAGCTGAGACTATGGTAATAGAGTCGGTTGGATTATATAGGTATTTCGCTTTAAAAATGCATAGTTAAGATTGCAATAAAGGGTCTTCTGTTAGAAAATATGGTAGATTAATAGTAAGGCAATTCGCCAAAATGTGTATAAAAGGATTTAGGACGATGGACATAGCTAAAAAGGGTGTGATGGGATGATTCTGACAGTCGTTCAGTCAAGACGAGAGGGAGAATGGATTGATATTGAGGTTCCAGATGAGAGCACCGTCCAGTATTTCAAATCTGTACTTTCTGTACGCATATTCAACGAGCCTCCTCAAGAGAATGTTCAATATATATTGGAAGCTAAATTCCCGGAAGGCAACTGGTTTACGCTGCCTGACGCAAAACAATTAACGGAAACAGGACTGAGAGAAGGGAACTTTGTCCGTTTGCAAAAGGCTTTTTCGACAACGGAAAGCGAAGCCCCTGTACATGGAAGAAGATTGCTGTTTCAAAATAAAAATTCAGGGTAATAAGTCGAGATTCAAATGTGAAGCGCGTTTATGCCTTTTTGAAGGGAGGAAATTTCTTGAACGTGTTATATCAGCGTTCTCCAAGAATGAAGGAAGTGCTCAAGAAGGAGACACTGGAGATTCTGCGTCCTCCGATGGAGCCTAGTAAGCCTTCTTTCTCGATCATTTCATTAATTATACCACTCGTCATGACATTGGCTACAGTGGGAGTTTATTTCTATTTGAGCCGTACTGGCCGATTGGGCAACAGTAGTTTCATGACCATTCAAATGGTCATGATGACGGTAATGCTCGCAACGTATACGATTCCTTTCTTTGTATATCTCAGTAATAAGAAAGAATATCGTAAGCGGCTCGCTGAGAGAGAAGAGATGTACACGTCTCAGCTTGCGAAGCATCGTGAAGAGCTTGAGAAAGAAGCCGCAAGACAGGTACAGATCACCCATGAAATTCATGGCGATCCAGAAGTGTGCAGTCAGATCGTTAAGAACAGACACAGCTCTTTGTGGGAGCGTTCACCGGATGATGATGATTTTCTGGCCGTACGCGCCGGTATCGGTGCTGAACCTTTTCGAATTACAATTGCTCCTCCAAGATTCGATGGTTATGAGCGGGAACCTCTGATTGAGGCTGCACATCAATTGGCTGAGGATTTTGTTAATGTTGAAGGTGCATCCATTGCACTGCCCATCTACGAGTCTAAAATTGTAGGTATTGTAGGTGATCGTGAGGACGTCTTGTCTATGCTGCGTGTAATTATTACACAGATTACGACAAGACATTCGCCGGATGAGGTCAAGCTGGCTGCTTTTTATGAAGAAAAAGAAGCAGATGAATTCGAATGGATGCGCTGGTTCCCTCACATTTGGGATGATGAACGCGGACAGCGGTTTATGGCGGACAGACACAGCGGTGCGCATCAGCTGGCAGATAGTCTGTACACGACGCTGAACCGCCGTAAGAATTCCAGGAAAGAGCGGGGTAAGAAAGGGCCGGACATTCCGGTGTATGTGGTTCTAATGTCGGAGCGTGACATTATTGAAGAAGAGCCTTTGCTGCCTCTGATCCTGGAAGATCCTGAAGCAATCACAACTTGTACGATTATACTGGCTTCCCGCAAAGAGCATTTGCCAATGCATTGTCAGCTCGTGGTGGAGGCTCGGAAGAACGAAGGAAGCTACTCCAAGAAGACCGAACAGGCGGATGTCGTTCATCAGACTTTTGTACCCGATCGAATGACACGGTCCGAGGCGGAAATTTGTGCTCGAAATATGGCTCCGCTTCGATTGAAGCGATCCTCTGCTTCCGAAATACCTCCTCTGCTGCCTTTATTCGACATGATGGAAGTATCCAGAGTGGAACAGCTTGATGTAGCAGACAGATGGTCCCGGAACAGATTTCCTAATACATTGCCGGTACCCATGGGAGTCAGAGCTGGCGGCAAGAGAGTGTATCTTAATCTTCATGACAAGATCGAGCGTCAGGGACACGGTCCGCACGGTCTGATTGCCGGAACAACAGGATCGGGTAAGAGTGAGGTTATCCAATCGATCGTTGCATCTCTAGCCTCCGAATTTCACCCTCATGACTTGGCGTTTATGCTGATCGACTATAAGGGCGGTGGGATGTCTAACACATTTGAGAAGCTGCCTCATGTAGTCGGGACGATTACAAACCTTGACCAATCACTAATGGAAAGAGCAAAAATATCACTTCGTGCAGAACTGGTACGTCGACAAAAAATTCTGAATGATGCTGGAAATTTGCAGCACATCGATGAGTATTATAAATGGCTGGGTTCACACCAGGCTGAGCCGCTGCCGCATCTTGTCATTATTATTGATGAGTTCGCACAGCTGAAACGGGAACAGCCGGAGTTTATGGATGAACTGATCAGTATAGCTGCCATCGGCAGAACGCTGGGTGTGCATTTGATTCTGGCCACGCAAAAACCTGCTGGTGTCGTTGACGATAAAATTTGGAGTAACTCCAGATTTAGAATATGTTTACGTGTTCAAAGCGAGGGAGACAGCCGGGATATGATCAAGATTCCGAATGCTGCCTGGATCACGAAGCCGGGCCGTGGTTATTTCCAGGTCGGCAGTGACGAAGTATTTGAAGAAATGCAATTTGCATGGAGTGGAGCTCCTTATACCTCACATACGGATGACAGTGCTTCTTCACTTCCCCTTATGGAAGTTAGATTAAATGGTAAGCGAGAGCCTCTGTTAACGGGCGAGAGAGTATCCATGATGCAGTCGGAGGGCTCCTCCAAGCAGCTTCAAGTCTTTATTGATCACATCTCAGAGGTAGCCGAGCAAGCGGGTATTGAGAGATTACAAGGTCCGTGGCTCCCTCCATTGCCAGAATTAATTCAATGGGAAGAGCTGGTTATGGATGGGGCAGTTTCAGAGAGCTCAGGCTCGGCCCTTACCGACCAGCTGGAACCGGTTGTCGGTATTGTAGATGATCTGACGAACCAGAAGCAGGTGCCCATGTCCATTAACTTAGGACAAGGTCATCTGGCTGTATACGGAATGCCTGGTCTTGGCAAAACAACCTTTGTGCAGACGATGATCATGTCGCTTGCCAGAAGCTGCAGCAATTGGCATGGATATGTTATTGATATGGGGAGAATGATGCGTGACTTTAGACAACTTCCGCAAATTGGTGGTGTGATGTCTGCTGAGGATGATGATCGAATTAAGCGGCTGTTTCGTTATTTAGCCAAAGTCTTCATGCAAAGAAGAGAATTAATTGCTGAAGCAGGGGTCAAGACGGTTACCTCCTATCGCCGAAGCACAGGACAAACCTTACCGCAAATTATCGTATGGATTGACGGATACTTATCCTTCCGAAATTCATACCCGGATGAGAATGAGCAGCTGGAGCTATTCTTGAGAGAAGGCGTAAGCCTCGGCATTACTTTTGTAGTCACGGCCAATCGTATAACTGACATTTTCGAGAAGATCAGAAGCAACATAACTAATGCGGTTTCTTTTGAAATGGCAGATCCCAGCGACTATTATTATGCGGTTGGAAGACCGGCACGTGTCCCTAACGGATATCCTCCGGGTCGTGGTCTTGTTAAAGGGCATGTACCTCCACTTGAGTTTCAAACGGTTCTGCCTGTAACAGGTACAGATGAGGCAGAGCGAGCGGACCAGCTAAGAGCTATGATTGGAAACGTTAATCATACGTACACGGGCTCGATACCTCAGAAGATAGATCCACTTCCTGAAGTCATTACACTTGCAGAAGTGCTGGAGAATACACAGCATACACGGAGTCAGGAGCAGAGAGATATTTATAATGTGCCCGTTGGACTCATGACAGATGACCTGGAAGTGTTTAATATCAGTCTTCGTGAAGGTCCGCATTTTATGGTTGCAAGTCCACTTGAGAGTGGTAAGACCAGCTTTATGCTGACATGGATGCTGTCCTTGGCATACCATTATAGTCCTGAGGAACTTCATATGTATTCGATAGATACGAGGTATGGGGAAGAAGGCTTAAGCCGGCTGTCCAATCTGCCTCATATACGTAAGAATGCTTCTAAGGATGAAGAGCTTGGTCCGTTAATACAGGAAGTATATGATACGGTCATGAGGCTTACAACTGATCGCTGTGGTCCTGAGATTGTATTGTTTATAGATGATGCTGATACACTGGCGAAGCAGATGAATGATTTTACGATGAAAGATCAACTCGCTGCTATTGTACGTCAAGGCAGAGATCGTGGTGTGCATGTAATCATCGCGGGAGTTGCCGCAGATTTCCCAACTTTCGGTGCCGACTGGGTAACGGATATTAAAGCAGCCCAAAGCGGACTGTTGTTCGGGACGTTGGACCCTAATGATTTGTCGTTCTTCCGGATTCCTTTCTCAGAATCGAATACGGGTTCCAATGGTCTGAAAGTCCTGCCGGCAGGACAGGGGTACTATGTAAAACGGAGATTTTCCAGGATTAAAGCAGCGCTGCCATGGAATAACAATATGGAACGTGCCGATTGGATCGAAAAAATTCGCGACCGATGGCATGTTGTAGTTTGAAGGGAGGTGGCTCATAATGTTGACGGTTCATCATTCCAAACAGAAAGTAGTAACACTGGAACAGAAGGAACTGTTCTTTCTGGCAGGGATCATAGGTTCTGATCGATTGCTTGGCATTGAGGACCCCTTTATAGGATATCTGACAGAGGATATCGTAATGGAATGGGAGAATACCAAAGAAGAGTTATTAACGAAAGGGTATTTGACCCGAGATCAGGACTCCAGTGAACTCATCATGACACCAACCGTGTTCTCAAGGGTGGCCATTGCAGGCTTATCCTCCAGAGCTTGTCGTTTTGAAATAAAGAAGAAGCGAGGAGCGAAATACAAGGGTTACCTGCACTGTACAAATGAACGCGTAGTGGAATTGATCCCGACACAAGAGGAGCCTTATACCTACCAGTTATCAGACCTGGGCGATGTTGAACAGGCCTGTAAATCGGTTATTAGCAAAATTAAATGGGGCACAGAGCACACAAAGAACGATATTCCGGCTTTGATGTTCTCGAAAAAACGCTTCTTTGAGATCGTGAATGATTCTCTTCTTGATGAAGAAACATTGACCGGCCGTTTGTCGGAGGCATGCTACGATGTACAGGGAGCAGCAGCTTTGGCTCAAACAATTATCCATCAAGAGACAGAAGGGGAGCTTCAACTGCTTGTATGGACTGGAGAAAAATGGGACTCGCAGTCTGCAGCTTTTATCTCGAGCAGCTCTATGAACTGGCTTTTTCGTATGAGTACTGTTGGTAAAGGCGACTGGCTTATCGCTACGCCGATGGGTCAAGGAGACTTTAAAGATATGCTTCTAGAGTGGCTGATACAGCCAGCAGATCATGAAGAAAGGTGATGTATATGCGCATTCGTGTGGAACCGGATGTGCTTCGGACGCTTAGCGGGCAGCTTCAGCATGCGGCGGAGCAAATTCAGCAAATTGTTGTTGGTCTAGAACAAGCCCTTGGAAGAATAGAAGGCGATACCGCCGTTCATGAGGGAATTGTGTATGAATGGATGAGGTCGAAGCAGCTCGCCGGACATATTGAATTGGAACTTGAGAGATTTAGCTCCGAACTGCTTCGCAAGGCAAACCATTTCAAGCAAGCTGACGAAGATTATCATTCGTTTTTAGCTCATGTTGATTACACAAACGTTTCACCGATGCGTATGCTGCAATCTCAGCACCTGGAATCCATTAATAGCGATAAGCCTTTGGTGTTTTCGGTGTCTAATCCTAGGTCTGCTGTCATGGCTATTCAGCAATCCTGGAGTCCGGAGGATCAGCTAAATGATATGGGGACCCTGCGGTTAGCAACCGAGCTGAACCCGGCAGGGTGGAAGTTTACTGACCCTTCTCTAGGAGCAAAGGTTGGTTAAATTTTTTGTCAACCAGATGTTAAATGCAGTTTCATAGCCTCATTTTTAGGTGAATTACAAATAGGACCAATGACTTTAGACACACTTCGTGTCGTTTGGTACAATTTTCATGTGTTTCACCTAAATATTTGCAGATGAAAAAGGAGGAAGGCCCTACTATGTCAGGACGTATTTTAATATCCCCAGAACAGGTAGACCAAGTAGCAAACCAATTCAAACAAAGTGGTGAGCAAAGTCAACAGATCGTTTCCAGCTTGACTCAATCCATCAATGGGATGGAAGGACAATGGGAAGGTATGACAAAACAGCGTTTCTTCCAAGAATTCCAAGAGGCTAGCAAGCAAATGCAAAGCTTTGTTCAAACTTTGAACAGCATCAGCCAGGAACTGACAGCAATCGCTGCGAAATTCCGTCAGGTTGACCAATCTCGTTAATAGGAATTATCTGTACTTATATTACTTAAGGAAACCGGGAGTTTTCACGAACTTCCGGTTTTCTTGCATCACAACGTTAAAAGAGAGGGATGTTCATGTCTTTTCAACCTAAACCCGGTGATGAGTTCCTTATTCATGGTGAGAAATATGTGGTAGGACAGCATCCGGCAGCTCCAGGAATTGCATACGCACAAACAGGAAGGCAGGGCACGGTGTATAAACTAGTGCCGCAGAATGGACAGGAATATGAGGCAAAAGCCCTGAAGGTATTCTTTCCTAAATTCCGTGTTCCGGCTATGGTATACCAATCGGAGCAGATGGAGAAATACAGTGAAATATCAGGCCTGCAGGTATGTAAACGAGACGTGCTCACTCCTGAAAGAAACGGAAAATTAATAAGTGAGCATGGAGATCTTCTATATTCAGTGCTCATGCCTTGGGTGGATGGCATCAGCTGGTTTGATATCATCTGTGATAAGAAGCAGCTGACGACAGAAGAGAGCGTTATTCTAGCTTCGTCGCTTGCAAGTATAGGTTCGGCGATGGAGCAGAGAGGTATCGCACACTGTGATCTCTCGGCACCGAACGTCCTGGTTCCGTTTTTTTCCGAAGTAGAACGGCCTGAAGGAGCTGCTGCAGTTGAATTAGTCGACGTAGAGCAGCTATATAGTCCAAAAATGGACCGGCCTGATGCACTTCTCGCGGGTTCAGCCGGTTATGCAGCTCACCGGATCGTGAATAGCGGCTTGTGGAGCAGCTATGCTGACAGGTTTGCGGGAGCGGTAATCTTAGCAGAAATGCTCGGCTTCAGTGACCCCGAAATTGTCAATCGAACTTATGGAGAGAGCTTCTTCGATCAAAGAGAGCTTCAAACGAGCAGTGAGCGATATCGCAAGCTCCAGCAATCACTTGAATCCAGATTCGGATCCAAAATAGCGGAGCTGTTCGGCAGAGCATGGCATAGTCAAGATTTAAGCAGCTGCCCTACATTTGGCGAATGGCTGGTAGCCATATCTACAATCGATCTGAATGCTGTCCCCGTACAAAACAGCAGTGAGGAAGATTATTCCGCTGGTGTTGAAGATACGAGATCTGTAGAGGCATCAGCTGCAACAATCATTCCAGAAGTTAAGAGCAGCACCGTCTCATCTCCTGTAGATGAACCCGCTCTCACGAATGCAGCGCATTCAGTAACCGACAAGGAGCAACAGGATCGTTTGCTCCAGGAAGCTTCTGTCAAAGAAAGTAAGGGAGAGCTGAATGCGGCCCTTGACTTATACAAATCAGCACTGCTATTGGAGAAGTCTGGAACAGCCCTGCATGTAGAGATTGCAGCAGCGATCCGCCAGATTGAAGATGCTTTGCCTACAGAGACGGATGAGCCTAAGAACTCACGCTTCTCTAAATTCCGTAGTCGTAAAGCGGTTATTGCGGGCGCAGCAGTGCTCTTAATCGGCATTATTGCGATTCCTGGAATGCATACACTGGCTGAACAGGCAGAGACGAAGCAGCTCGAGGCACAGCGTCTGGCTGAGCTTGAGAAGCAGGAGCAGGCCAAGAAGGCAGAGGAAGCGGCAAAGCTTGCTGAAGAGAATAAGAAAAAACAAGAGGCAGAGCTCGCTCTGAAGCAAGCTGAGGAAGAGAAAGCCCGTCTGGCCGCAGAGAAAGAGCGAGCTGCCCAGCAGGCGAAGTATGACAAGCAGGCGAAGTATGAGGCGTATCTAGCTCAGGTTGAAGCGAAGCAAAAGGCGAAGGAAAAGGCTGCTCTTCAGGAGAAATATGACAAGCAGGCAAAATATGAGGCGTATCTAGCCCAGCTTGAACAGAAGAAAGCACGCCAAGCGGAAGCTGAAACAACAGCTGCAAAAGAGGCTGCCGCAAAGGCAGAAGCTGCTAAACAGGCTCAAGCTAAGGCTGCAGCAGCTGCGGCGGCAGAACAAGCAGCGCAAAAAGCAGCTGCAGAAAAAGCAGCCAAGGAGAAGGCGGCACTCAAGCAGAAGCGTGCTCAGAACGTCAAGCAGCTCATTGCCTATTACAATCTAGCCTATAATGCACAGCAAGGACGCAAGATTGAAGCTGCGAGAGAACACGCGAATAACTTTATGGACCTGTATAATCAGGATGCTGAATATTTTGCAGGAGTAGGTAAAGTGGGACAGCGCAAGACACATATCTATAAATTTATTAGAAATAGAAGCTATAAATTGCCTGATATTTAAACTAGGGGTGAATGAACGGTCATGAACTATACGATACAAGCATCTCAGAGAACGCCGGCCCTCATCATTTATTTGATTGACATTAGTGCATCCATGAATATGATGATGGAAAATCGCAGAAGGATGGACATCGTGTACGAAGCATTGTCACTTGCCATACGTCAAATGGTGTTTCGTTCTACTAAAGGAAGCAGATTGACACCAAGGTATCGAATTGCAATTCTTGCGTACAGTGACGATGTATATGATCTGCTCGGAGGCGTTAAGGGAATAGACGAAATTGCAGCGATTGGTTCAATTCCGGATTTAACTCCGATGCGATTCTCGGACTCGGCCAAAGCCTTTCTTCAGGCAGAGAAAATCCTGCAGGCAGAGCTTCCATTTATGCAGGATTGTCCTGCTCCATTGATATGTCATATGACGGACGGAGTATCGACGGGAGAGGATCCAGAGCCGATCGCCAGACGAATTATGAATATGAGTGTTCCTGACGGGAACGTGCTGATTGAGAATATTTTCATCTCGGATCATTTGCTTAGTGCACCCATACCAGAACCGAGAAGATGGACGGGTATTTCACAGGATACGGAACTGAAAGATGAGCATGGAGAAAAACTGAAGAAGATGTCTTCGCCTCTTCCGGAGAGTTATAGGGAAATGCTAGTCGAGGCGGATTATCTGCTTGCCCCGGGTTCATTAATGATGCTCCCAGGGACTTGCGCAGAGCTCGTGTCCATCGGATTTCAAATGTCAGCGGCAACGCCTGTCAGGTAAGGGGGAGTTAGAAAGTGAAATCTTTGCGAATGTCTATGCCTGGTCATGAAAAAGCACATCCGGAAGAGAATTTTCACTTTGTCAGTTCACAGCAAGCAGATCATCCCCTAACCGCCTATAAAGGTCGGCTTACATGTCGTTATGGTTACGGGCTGGCAGCAGAAACGGCAACCTATGGGGATAATGGTCAAGACTTTGCTGCCGTTCATGTGGAAGGTGATATTTGTACATTTGTTCTGTGTGATGGGGTCTCTATGAGTTATTATGGTGATTTTGCTGCAAGATATTTAGGGAAGGCACTGCATGGATGGATGCTGGAGACGAAGGAGTGGTCCGTCTCTCGTTTGCAGCAATTTTTGACGAATATTACAATTCCTGCTTCCAGAGAGCTGAGTACATACCAGGCTGTTCACCACGAGAAGGTTCCGATCATGCTGAGAGAAGTGCTGGAGACGAAGAAGAAGCACGGCAGTCAGTCTATGTATATTTGCGGCAAGATTCAGCTTGGCTCTGGTAAAAAAGGCAGCAATCTTCAGCTTGCCTGGCAAGGTGATTCGAGAATCCGTTTGTTTCAAAATGGAACAGAGCTTGAACAATGTTTTGAAGTGACAAGGGCAACATCGGAGCGGTGGTCTACACTGCAGGGACCGATTGGTGGAACTCCGCATGTCTATGAAAAAAGCTTCAAAGCAAGTGAAGAAATTGTCTTGAGGCTATATACGGATGGTATGGGTGAGCTCGATCCTATCGGACTGTATTTGCCAGACGAGCAGATCCAAGTGCTTCTTGATGCACATCATACAGGTGGTCTTGAGGATGACGCTGCATTTATTGAAATCAGCTTTACCTCATAATTGTTGGATTGATCCGATTGATCGAAACTCAGTTAGACTATAAATTATAATCGATTAATTGAATTGCCAATTGAATTATTAAAACTCTCCTTTACTGGGCATTCTTATGTATGAGCCGCATGTGCTCCTTGTACATACCAACGCCTAAGGAGTGACCAAGAAGAATGTCTTCAAAACAACGTTTGCGTTTTCAAGGGAAAACCGCATTAGTAACGGGGGCTGGTTCCGGAATCGGGAAGGCAGTTGCCATCAAGCTGGCACAGGAAGGTGCGAATGTCGCTTTATTGGATCTAATAGATAAACGTACCCACGAAGCAGAACAAGAGATTCAAGCAATGGGCATGGGGAAGGTCCGTGCCTATGATGTTGATATTTCCGATGCAGCACGTGTTGCCGATGCGATAGAGAAGACGGTGAGTGAGCTTGGCGGCATCGATATTATATTTGCCAATGCAGGAATTAACGGCGTTGTGGCGCCCATTGAAGATATTGATGTAGAGGATTGGCAGAACACCATAACGACGAATCTCGGCGGCACTTTTTTTACTGTAAAGTATGCTGTTCCCCATATGAAGAAGGATGATGGAGGAAGCATTATTATTACGAGCTCGATCAATGGGAATTACACCTTCTCGAATATAGGGATGAGTGCATATAGTACTTCCAAAGCGGGTCAGGTAGCCTTCGCCAAAATGGCGGCACTGGAGCTGGCCAAGTTTAACATTAGAGTGAATGTTATTTGCCCAGGTGCCATCTCGACAAATATTGATCAGAGCACCGAAAAGTCAGAAGAGCTGAATGAAGTATCCATTAAGATGGAGTTTCCGGATGGACGTCAGCCGCTGGCACATGGTCCAGGTAAGCCGGAGGAGGTTGCGGACTTAGTTGCTTTTCTGGCATCGGATGAATCCAAGCATATTACAGGTGCACAGATTGTCATTGATGGAGCGGAGTCTCTGTTAAGCTGATCTTGATCACGATAGGTATGGAGTGAACGGCCGTTTCCCTTGCAGGAAGCGGTTTTTTTCGTTATTTTTAAAAGAAACAATTGTAAACGAGCAGGACAGCTAATATGCATGATAGAGCCGTCACTTCATTCTAGGATCGGATTAGAGGGAGGTATGGTGAGTATATTTTCAAGGATCGCTGAGCAGAAGATTGCTGAGGCAATAGAAAGAGGAGAATTGGATCATCTGCCAGGAGCAGGTAAGCCGCTTGTAATAGAAGATCTATCTCATGTCCCTGAAGACCTTCGGGCTTCATATAAAATACTGAAGAATTCAGGATATCTTCCCCCAGAACTCGAACTGCAGCAGGAATGCGTCAGCCTAGAGCAAATGATTCAATTATGTCAGACAGCAGAAGATAAGGAACAATGGATCAAGAAGCTGACCGAGAAACAAATCAAACTTAGAATCATGCTCGAAAAAAGAGGGATTAGCCATAACCCCTCCCTCCAAGCTTATGAAGAGAGAATTCGCAGTAAGTTGGTGGATGATTGATTTAGATCCGCATTCATTTTGAGAAGAATATCATTGGAGAGTTGAATTTAAATGCATAAGGAGCATCATCAAGGACATTCATTGCCTATCGTTCAGATCATACCTGACTTGAAACGAACATTGGCTGAACATACGTCTGCTGTACTCATTGCTGAACCAGGCGCAGGCAAAACTACGGTCGTCCCTCTAGAATTATATAAAGAACCTTGGCTCGGCAATAAGAAGATTATTATGCTTGAGCCTCGGCGGCTTGCTGCAAGAAATGCGGCAGTAAGAATGGCAAAGGCATTAAATGAACCTGTAGGTCAAACGGTGGGGTATCGTGTTCGCCATGATACGAAGGTGAGCCGACATACTCAGATTGAAGTTGTGACAGAAGGTGTACTGACCCGTATGCTTCAGCAGGATCAAGGGTTGGAGGATACGGCTCTGCTGATCTTTGACGAATTTCATGAACGTAATATACACGGAGATCTGTCACTGGCGCTGGCGCTCGAGAGCAAGCTGCTCCTTCGGGATGATCTGCGTATTCTTGTCATGAGTGCAACGCTTGAGGCTGAACCTGTATCCGGTCTACTTGGAGGGGCACCCGTGCTTTCCTGTGAAGGCAGGACCTTTCCGGTGGAGACAAATTACGCGCCAGTCCCCATGAATACGGAGCTGGAGAATCATATGGCCCACATTATTCAGCGGGGCTTGGCCAACCATGAAGGGGATATCCTGGCTTTCTTGCCCGGGGCACGAGAAATTCACAGGACGGAGCGATTGCTGCAGCAGATGAACCTGGGGAGCTCTATACATATCTGTCCTTTGTACGGTTCACTGACTGCCGAAGAGCAGGATGCTGCTATTCGGGCAGCTCAGCCAGGGGAGCGCAAAGTGGTCCTGGCGACGACAATAGCGGAATCAAGTCTTACCATTGAAGGGATTACCGTTGTTGTGGACAGCGGACTGCGCAAAGAGTCGTTGTACTCATCCCGTACAGGAATGAATAGACTCGTCACACGGCCCATATCCAAAGCATCGAGCGATCAGCGAAGAGGACGTGCAGGACGTGTAAAGCCAGGGGTATGTTATCGTCTGTGGAGCCAGCTGGAGCAGGATGCCCGGCCGGAGTCATCTCGGCCGGAAATACTGTCAGCGGATTTGGCTCAGCTGACGCTGGAGCTCTCGGCCTGGGGCGTGACTGACCCAGGCGAGCTGAGCTGGCTGGATGCACCGCCGCCAGCATCTTACGAAGAAGCCAAGCAGCTGCTGCGCAGGCTTGGCTGTCTGAATGACCTCGGCACCATTACGAGCCGAGGTCGTGAGATCGCGGGTATGGGCACCCACCCGCGGCTCGGCAGCATGCTGCTGCAAGCGGCAGAGCTTGGGCTGGCCGAGGAGGCCAGCCTGCTCGCTGCGCTGCTTGCAGAGGGCTCATCCCGCATGGCAGGTGCCGCGGCGGGATGGGACATTCGCCCGCAGCTGACGCTAATGCGGGCACCAGGGGCTCAAGATGCGGCGAAGCACCGCATCTTGCAGGAGAGCCGCCAGCTGCTGGCATCCCTCGCACATCACCGGCAGAAGCCGGAGAATGGGCGGAGGATGAGCGAATACAGCTGCGGCCTACTGCTTGCCTTTGCCTATCCGGATCGGATTGGGCAAAGAAGAGAGGATGGCCGCTACCTGCTGTCCAGCGGCCGCGGTACACGTTTCCCCGGAGCAGGGGCCTTCACGGGAAACGAAGGGGCTTACATCGTCGTTGCTGAAGCCGATGATCAAGGGGCAGACGGATTGATCCGGCTTGCAGCTCCACTGTCAATTAGTGAACTCATGACATATAAGCCTGAATGGATTCAACTGGAGCACGAAGTAAAATGGGACTACAAAACGCAAAGTGTACGCGCCAAAAAACGGCAGCGTCTGGATGCCCTTATATTGAAGGAGATGGCTTATCCAGATCCTCCTGAGGAGAGCATCATTACCGCTCTGCTTGAGGGAATAAAGGAAGAGGGACTTCGCCTGCTGACATTGAGTAAAGCGGAGCATCAGCTCATCGAACGAATCAAATTCATGCATCGAGCCTATCCGGAGTGGCCGGAGCTTACGAATCAAACGGAGCTCGTGGATTATATTGCAGAACTGATGGCTCCTTATCTGATTGGAATAAGGACAGCGGCCCAGCTTCAGAAGGTATCTATCGCTTCTGTACTCATGGACAGTCTGACCTGGGAGGAGCGGCAGCTGCTGGAGCGAGAGGCGCCGATTCATTTTACCGCACCGAGCGGATCGCGAGTCAAGATTGAATATAGTGGACAGGGAGCTCCTTACATTGCGGTAAGACTCCAGGAGATGTTTGGACTCGAGCGGACACCTGCAATTGGTAACGGCAGAGTCCCATTAACAGTTCATCTGTTGTCTCCGGCACAGCGTCCGGTTCAAGTGACGAAAGATCTCGAAAGCTTCTGGCGTGAAGGATATTTCGAAGTGAAAAAGGATCTGAAGGGCCGCTATCCGAAGCACTACTGGCCGGATAATCCACTGGAAGCAATGCCTACCAGCAGAGTCAGGCCCAAATAATAGCTTTGGTACGTAAGCGGGATTTCCCAAAATGATTCATTACACAAGAGGATTCTAAAATGGATTTGGATCTGTTACTACTAGATCTGTTTAGCTCTCCGAGAGAAGGGTAAGTAAGAAACAAGTACTTAACTCAAGGAGGAATGAACAATGGCAAAGCAAAAAGTAGTTGGTGTATTCGAGACAGATGAGGCTGCATCTCGTGCAATAGAACAGTTGATAAGTAAAGGCTATACGAATGAAGAAATCTCGGTAATTACGAGGAGCAAGGAAGATCAGAGAGCGATTGAGAGCGAAACAGGAACAAAAGCCCCTGAAGGGATTGCAGCGGGTGCTGCTACAGGCGGTGTTCTTGGCGGACTAGCGGGATTATTTGCAGGAATCGGTGCACTTGCCATTCCAGGAATTGGACCGATTCTAGCGGCAGGGCCAATTGCTGCTACACTGACAGGAGCAGCCGTCGGTGCTGGAGCAGGCGGACTGGTCGGTGGTTTGGTTGGACTTGGTATTCCTGAAGATGAAGCAAAAGAATACGAAAAAAATATTGATGAAGGTAAAATACTTGTACTAGTCGATCAAAAATATGCCGATACCGATGTTTACGGTGTATTCAGAGACAACCGGTCCTTAAATGCGGATCGTTATGATGATCGGTACAATGAGCGTACAGACAATATGCCAGGTCCAGACAGAGTGCCAGAGGATCGGGTGGAGCAGGAAGCGATGGGAACAAGAATTGATCGAACGATGCGCTAAGAATACCCTTTCACGCACTAAAAAACGAATGGAGATATAATCTGCTTCATCTAGAAACCGCTTTGTAATCAAAGCGGTTTTTTTTATGCTTGGATTTTATTTGAAAATTTGTGTCTCCCTTTACTCCTATAATCAACACCTGAAAAATTCACAATAACTAGGTGCAAATATAAATTCTAGGGGTTTGAATCAGTATGAAGTACTTTAATTCGGAGATCATTTAAAGCCTATTAAAGCAAAGATAAGTTCTCATTGAAATTAATAATTCAACATATGAAAAATTCAAATTAATGGAACGTTTCATCTGAACTTGGTTTCCTTTGATTTAACTGAGGTAATTTGTCTCGTACTTATGTCATATATTCTGTCTTAAAACAGATATATGAAAAAATAGAAGGATGTCAAGATGAAAAAAGACGTTTATAATGAGAGAAAGTTGGTTATTTGAAATAAATGAGAGGAGGACACTTGCATGGCTTTTATGATATCCCAGCGGGCGTTCATTAAACTCTACTTAATTACGATGGTAGAGCAGCATAGAGGATATGGTTATGAAATGCTTGAGGCCATGAAGGAAGAATTCAAAGGGTTTGGATATGTCCCGCCTCAGAGTGAAGTATACCGTGCGCTGCATGAGCTTGTGCAAGAAGGAGTTTTTTATCGTACGAAGCGACTAAAAGGAAATGATCCGAGAATCGATTTTCAGGAAATCGTTCTGTATCATTTTACCGACGACGGAGAAGAGAAGGCCAGATTATATAAGAAGCAAGTCAAGACAGATCTGGACCGTTGTTTAGGCATGCTGAGGAAGGCAGAACAGGATAATTATTAATCACATTTGAATAAATCACATGAGTAAGCAGGGAAGGAGAGAATCAATGATGAGTGAAAAAATCCGATGGGGAATAATGAGTACTGCAAAGATAGCCAGAACAGCGGTTATTCCTGCCATACAGAACTCTAACCGGGGTGAAGTTGTAGCCATTGCAAGCCGTAATGAGAGCAGAGCAGCAGAGGTCGCTGCCGAACTGGATATATCCAAAGCCTACGGAAGCTATGACGCTCTGCTTGCGGATGAGGAGATTGATGCTGTCTACATTTCTGTCCCGAACCACATGCATATGGAGTGGACGATCAAAGCCGCGAGAGCCGGTAAGCATATATTGTGTGAGAAGCCGGCAGCACTGAATGAGGAGCAGGTAAGACAGATGATTGAAATCTGCAATCAGGAGCAGGTCGTTTTTGCAGAAGCATTCATGTATAGATATCATCCCAAGCATGCAAGGGTCAAGGAAATTATTGAGAGCGGCGAAATCGGTCAGGTAAGAGCGATTCATGCGAATTTCACTTACAATAACTGCTACGATACTGACAATGTGCGCTTCAAGAAGGAAATGGGTGGCGGCTCATTGTATGATGTCGGTGTATATCCCATTTCAGCGGCAAGAATGTATCTTGGACAAGAACCAGAAGCTGTCACAGTACATGCGTTGTTCTCTTCAGATCATGATAATGTGGATATGATGGCCTCAGGACTTGTGGAATTTCCGGAGAAGGTTGCGCTTACTTTTGATTGCGGAATGTGGGCTTGCTCCAGAGCAGAGCTTGAAATACTGGGAACAGAGGGCAGAATCGAGCTTCCAAAAGTGTTTGGATGGGAGAACAGCGATATTCCTCCTCAAATCATCATACATACCGATGATGTGTCAAGAGAAGAGCGAATTTCAGTATCTAACTCGTTTGTTCTTCAAGCTGATGCATTTGCCGATGCAATCTTGGATGGAACACCGCTCCCCTTTACGCCAGAGGATGCTCTTCTGAATATACGTGTGGTGGAAGCCTGCATTCAGTCTGCACAGAGACGGGAACGCATTGCACTGCTGTGAATGATCCTATAATTACTGAAGACAACAATAGCATAGATCATTAACGTCTCTGTTTGGTAACTAACGATCAAACAATCCATAGAGGCGTTATTTTTTTGTAATTTTGACCTGCTTGGAACATCACCATATAATAGAATGCAACACTTATTAAAAGGTGGGATCTTAAATGAATAATAAAGTGCTAACTACGATGGAGGAAGTCAAGACGTACTCCGATCCTTACCGACTTCAAATATTAAATGTATTTCATAGATTGGGCAAACCAGCCACGGTAAAAGAAGTAGCAGACGAGCTGGGCGAACTGCCGGCAAAAGTTTATTATCATGTTAAGAAGCTTGAAAAAGTAGGTCTGCTCTCGCTCGTGGAGACACGGGAAATCAATGGTATCATAGCAAAATACTATGAGGTATTTCCCGGTGAGATCATTGTCAGCCGGGGGACGAAGGAAGATGAGCCGATGAGGCAGGTTGTCGCTTCCGAGAATGCATCGCATATTACGGCTTTGTTTGAACAGAACAAGCAGAGCTTTGTTCAGCGCATGGACGCAGGAGATCCTTCCTCAGCGCATTTGTTGAACCGTTCGATTTATGCGACCGAGGAAGAAGCCAAAGAGCTGTATGCCCAGATTGTGAAGCTGTGCGAGCCCTATTTTATGAAGCGGAGAGAGAAAGGCACGAATACCTACGAAGTGTTTGCAACAGTAATAGAACAAATGAAAAATATGAAATCATGACATCGTGACATCATAACAAAGGGCCGCTAAGCGGCCCCCATATATATTAAATTATATTTACAGCTCCTCATAATCCTCTACATCCCGCTTCGTGGACGTGGCAGGAGAATCTGCTGTTCCATATTCTTTTACAGCTTCCCAGGCTTCTGCATTATCAAATTTACCCGCATTTCGTTGGCTGATCTCACCAGCCCCTCTGGGAGGTTTAGTCATCACTTGCTCTTCTACAGGACGATATTCGCTGAGCTCACCTTGCTGCTCTTGTTCAGCATGCTCTATACAGTATGAAGTGTAGGGAATAATTTCAAGCCGCTCGTATGGAATCGGTTTGCCGCATTCCTCGCACAGACCATAGCTCTGCTCTTGCATCTTGCCAATGGCTTTTTCGATTTGGTCCAGTTTCTCAGACTGCTGATCATCAATAGCCTGGTCTCTGGCTCGCTCATAGGTTTCGGTTCCGATATCTGCGGGATGATTATCTACGGAGGATAATTCTCCCGTAGCGTCAAGCAGGGAGTTGTCTTCTGAATTGATTCCGTCTTGGTTTATTTGAAAATGAGCTTGAATGTTTTCTTTTTCTTCCAACAAACGACTCTTCAATGTCTTAAGTTCTTCATTTGTAAGTTCTATTGTATTCATGTCTAGCAGCTCCTTTGTCACATTCTTGTATGTTATTACCCTAACGAAGCTCATCACAACCATACTCGATGGGAATACCATATATCAGGGAATAACAGGAATCTGATTGGAGAATAAGTTAGTTTTTGGTTAATGTAAGGGAAAGTTTATGTTGATTCATTTTCATCAGGGGTCAGTTTATGATATAAAAAAATAAGGGAATTCGATTAATGGAGGTTAGTTAGATATGGATGAACATATGAAACGCCGGCTGGATAAGCAGAAGCAGCTCTTTAAGCAGCTCGGCATTCAGATGGATGCACTATCCATTCATGAGAAACAATTCAACCACAAGCTTAGGGGTTACGATCCGGATGAGGTGGATGAATTTCTCGATATCATCATCAAGGATTATGAGCGTTTTTATGCACATATATCTGATCTGATGGATAAATGGCAGGAACAGCAATATATGATTCGGAATCTGAAGAATGTACCTAAACCGCAAGCGGATCCAAATCTGATCGATCGTAAACAGATTGAAGATGTAATCAAACAGCTGGAGTACAGTGTTCGGCAGCTCAAAGCCAAGGCCCGCCCGGATAAAGACCCATACATGGATTAACCGAATAGGGAATACCAAGGAGGTTACGTCTTATGATCAAAATAACCGTATTATCTGACACCCATATGCCTCGAATGTCCAAGCAGCTGCCTGCACCTCTGCTTCAGGACCTTCAGGATACGGATTACATATTTCATGCGGGTGACTGGACGGACATTTCACTCTACGAGGAGCTTCAGTCTATGGGGAAGCTGCACGGAGTATATGGAAATACCGACCTTGCCATCATTCGAGGCCTATTGCCTGAACAAACCATTGTCGAAGCCGGAGGTAAGCGCTTTGGTATCGTACATGGACACATGGGTAGAGGGAGCACGGAAGATAATGCACTTCAAGCCTTCAAGTCAGAGCAAGTGGATTGTATCGTATTTGGACATTCACACATCCCTGTACTTAAAGAAGAGAATGGAATTATACTATTTAATCCGGGGTCACCTACGGACAAGAGAAGGCAGTCACAATATTCACACGGTGTAATCAGGGTTGATGACGAAATAGATATACAGCATGTTTACTATGCCAGCAAGTGAATCCATTTCATCATCCCTGGAGCTGCAATAACGAAGTCTAAATATATACGAATGGTGATAAACACCTGTTGATCGTTTTAATAACGAATCAGCAGGTGTTTTTTTTGAGGTTATAAATGATTTCAGATGATTTGCCTCTGAGTGTCTTCCTCGCCTGTTTTGTTATCTGTGGTTCATCTCTTAAGAAATAGCCGTATCTGTCCTTGAAGTACAGTGATAGGATGAACTTGTGAATACGCTTTATTCTAAAGGAGTGATAAGGAATGTTGTTATCTTTATTTACGGTTGCGACCCCAGATTTACTGCCTGAACAAATGCTCAAGGCTGCTTCGGATGCCGGAATTCAAGGTATTGAATGGCGGTACAAAGGCGTCCCGATGGAGGCAAGCCAGGAAGAACCTTCTTTTTGGAGAAGAAATCTGGCCTCCATAGATCCTGAGAATGCAGATGAGGAGGTCGCGAAGGCGGCAGCACTAACTGAACAATACGGGCTGAAATCGATTGCTCTTGTTCCTTATCTTACTTCGGGAGATCTGAAGGCTACGGAGCAGGCCTTCCAATCCGCTCAAAAGCTAGGTGCAGCAATGATGCGGGTGGGTGTTCCAGGTTATCATCGCTCGGCGAATTATCATGAGCTGTACAATGGTGCAATCTCGTACTTAAGCGAGGTTCAGGAGATGTCTCGTCAGTATGGAGTAAAAGCACTGGTCGAAACACATCATGGCACCATAGCTCCTAGTGCGGGACTTGCCTATCGGCTCGTTTCCTCATTCGATCCACAGCATATCGGAGTGTTGTATGATCCGGGGAATATGGTCCACGAAGGCTATGAAAATTACCGTATGGGCTTAGAGCTGCTTGGACCCTATCTAGCCCATGTTCATGTGAAGAATGCCAGCTGGGTACAGCTGGAGAAGCCAGATAGCGAGATAGAAACCTATTATCAATCAAAATGGTCTCCTTTACTTAACGGAGTCGTTCGTTGGAGCACCGTTCTTGAAGATCTTGAATCCGTTGGATATAAGGGATATCTGGGAATAGAAGATTTTAGTCAGAGCTATTCTTCAGTGGAGATGCTCAAGAACTTCACGCAGAGCATGCATTCACTGAGCAAACAGTTACATATTGGAGGTGCTGCACAATGAATGCGGTAAGAGTCGGAATCATAGGCATCGGCAATATGGGTTCTGCCCATGCCAAAACGATTAATCAAGGTAAGATTAAAGGGGCCGTGCTTACGGCGATCAGTGATATGAGAGAGAGCGCCAAAGCATGGGCAGCAGATAACCTGCAAGGAGAAGTTCAGTATTTCCAGGATCCGAAAGCCATGATGCTCTCGGGGGAAGTTGATGCAGTCCTTATTGCTACACCTCATTATCATCATTCGGAGCTTGCCATACTGGCATTTAATCAAGGACTTCATGTTCTTATAGAAAAGCCGGCTGGGGTATATACAAGTCAAGTGAGAGAAATGAACGAAGCCGCGAGCGAGAGCGGGAAGGTGTTCTCGATCATGTACAATCAGCGAACCAACCCACTGTACATCAAATTAAAGGATTTGATTGCTTCAGGGGAACTTGGTGAGATTCGGCGGACCAACTGGATTATTACTAGCTGGTACCGCTCTCAGAGCTATTATGATTCTGGAAGCTGGCGTGCGACTTGGGCGGGTGAAGGCGGAGGTGTGCTGCTGAATCAGTCTCCGCACCAGCTGGATCTATGGCAGTGGACAGTAGGCCTGATGCCGAAGCGGGTGCGAGCCTTCTGTGCGTTTGGCAAATATCGCAGCATTGAAGTCGAGGATGATGTGACTGCATACGTAGAATATGAGAATGGAGCCACCGGCGTCTTCATCACAACGACAGGAGAAACTCCGGGAACGAATCGATTTGAAGTAACAGGTGATCGCGGCAAAATTGTCGTTGAGGATGGGAAGATGACCTTTTGGCGGCTACGTGAACCCGAAAGTGAATTTAATCAGCGATATACCGGCGGATTTGGACAGCCAGAATGCTGGAAGATTGATATTCCCATTGAGGGCAGAGAGACAGGACACCTTGGTATTATGCAGAACTTTGTAGATGCTATTTTGCATGGCTCACCGCTTATTGCTCCTGGGGAAGAAGGAATTCATGGACTGACTTTATCCAATGCCATGTATTTATCTACTTGGACGGATCATTGGGTCGAGCTGCCAATTGATGAGGAGCTGTTTAACAAGCATCTTCAGGAACGCATTCGTCATTCCAAGATGAATACGGATCCAGTGAGAGAGACTCAATCACCGGCTGATCTAAGCGGTACCTTTCAATAAGATGTTGGAGTTAAAGAATATGCTGGAAAGAGGTGCTGACAATGAGTAATCGAGATGGGATGTTTTATGCGCCGGAGAGTGCAGTGAATGAAGTTGTTGCAGGACCTGGAGAATTTGTCATCGCGGCAGCAGCTCTGGATCATGGGCATATCTATGGGATGTGTGGCGAGCTTGTACGCTCAGGAGCTACTCTAAAATGGGTATACGATCCTGACCCGGATAAAGTAAGGGCTTTTCAGGAACGATTTCCGGAGGCCAAGGCAGCCAATTCCCTTGATGAAATATTAAATGATGCCGAGGTTCGTCTCGTGGCGGGAGCGGCTGTTCCTTCGGAAAGAGGGCCGCTGGGTCTTGTCGTCATGGACGCAGGTAAAGATTATTTTACGGATAAAGCCCCCTTTACTTCCCTCACACAGCTTGAGGCTGCTCGTCAGAAGGTAAAGGAAACAGGCCGAAAGTATATGGTTTATTATAGTGAACGCCTACATGTCGAGAGCGCTGTTTATGCTGGTCAGCTTATATCTCAAGGGGCGATCGGCAAGGTGCTCCAAGTCATGGGTACAGGACCGCATCGTTTAAATGCCGGCAGCCGCCCAGAATGGTTCTTCGAGAAAGACAAATACGGTGGAATTATTTGCGATATTGGAAGCCATCAAATTGAACAATTTCTATACTTTGCTTCTTGTCAGAATGCAGAAGTGAAGTATAGTCGTGCGGTTAATATGGCGCATCCCGAGTATCCGGAGCTGGAAGATTTCGGAGAAGCTGCGCTCGTGGGTGATAACGGCACCTCAGGATATTTTCGGGTGGATTGGTTTACACCGAACGGCCTTTCTACATGGGGAGATGGGCGTACGACCATACTGGGGACGGACGGTTACATTGAACTGCGTAAATATACAGACATTGCACGAGAATCGATAGGCGATCAAGTATATCTGGTCAATCATGAGGGGGAATACCGGTTTAATGTAAAAGGGAAGGTAGGCTATCCTTTTTTCAGTCAATTAATTAAGGATTGTATAAATAGAACAGAGGATGCCATGTCTCAGGCTCATGCTTTTAAGGCAGCGGAGTTATGTCTCACTGCTCAAGAACTGGCATCAGCAGGGACATTCCAAGCCGCACGGTAATTGATGTTGTCGTTTGCAGCCTATTGCGTGATACAATGAAGTCACGATGAGATCTTTGCATGAGCAACAAAACGATGCAAAGGAATGAAGGAGTGACTTCAATTGTGGCAAATACGTTCAACATGATTGATCCGCTCGCCTTTAATTACCGGAATAGCCACCCTGTAAAGCACGGTCAGGATGATGGGTTTCATTCCCATCCATTTTATGAGCTGTACTATTTCCATGAAGGCAAATGCACGTATGTTATTGGCGACAAGATCTATACTCTTGTCCCTGGTGATTTAATCTTGATGCATGGCATGACCTTACACAGACCACACCCAGATCCAAGCATTCCTTATATAAGAACGACATTGCATTTCTATCCAATGATGCTTGAAGAGTATCTTGTCGCTGAACGCGCTCATGCGCTGCTCGCACCATTCGAGAAACTGAAGAATCATGTTTTTCATCTTACAGCTGAGCAGCAGCAGGAAACGGAGACGAGTCTAGCCCAGCTGAACCAGCTGTATGAGATGAAGGGGCGGGAACAGATGAGCGACCGCTTCGTACTTAAGCTGTGTGACTTCTTGATTATGGCACAGCAATTCACCGACAATAAGCTGTTAGAGCACAGGACACGTACAGATAAGGAAGAACACATCCAAGGCATCATTACTTATTTGGAGACAAATTATATGAACGAGATTGGGCTGGATGAGATCGCCAGGGAGCTGCATTTATCCAAGCCTTATATGGCAGCACTGTTCAAAGAGATGACAGGCACAACAATCTTTAAATATTTGTATATGCGACGAATCAATCAAGCCAAGCTGCTGTTTCGTTTCCATCCGGATATGTCCGTCACGGAAGCAAGCAAGAAGTCGGGATTTAAGCGGGTTTCGCATTTCAGCCGTATGTTTAAACAGACGGTGGGCTGTACACCGGAGGTTTTTCGGACGCATCATCTTATATGAAATGAAACCTGAACATAAAGCAGTTCGTATAAACGTTTATGTGAACGCTTTTTTTGTGAAGGGAGACCCGCTATATGAGAAGACAACGAAAAAGAAAACAGCAGGCTGTTATGATGGCGACGATGCTTGCATCCGCTGTGATGCTATCTGCTTGTTCTGCCGTAGATAGTGTGAATCAATCTCTTAATTATGTAAATGAGGCAACCGAATATATCAATCAAGTATCAACAGCCGGCACAGAGCTTCAAAATCTGGCCCAGGAAGCTGTCAATAACCCTGATGCGGCAGCTCAGTTTCAGGAACAGCTGGAACAAATCCGGACGGAAGCTAGTGAGTTTGCTCAGCTAACCCCTCCAGCCATTGGAGAATCCATCCATGCCAGGCTCGTAGAATATAATGAACAGCTCACCGGTATGGTTGATCAGTTCAGTCAGCGAATACAGGAGCAGGGCTTCACACTGGAGAATTGGGAACAGACGGGTATTCCGGATCTGATAACGAACATTAATAATCTGAGCCAGCAGCTAAATGATTTAGGCGGCTAACCACTTTGCTGTTAACGCTTCGTTTGCCTTGCCTGGTCTTATCTACTAAAATGAAGGGCAGCAGGAGTAGATCGCAGGCAAAGGAAGTGTAAATGTGACAGACATATGTAAAGAAATCTTCGTCGTGAGCTCCAGCCAGTCTGATCTGCATTCTCGCATTAAGCTTTCGTCCGTTCTTGAGAGGCTCCAGGATGCTGCCGACCGTCATTTGCAGGAGCTGGGAATTACGATAAGCGAGATGCTGAAGAATCATTATGGCTGGATGCTCATGACGATAGAGATCGATTGTGAGCAGATACCGGTGCTTGAGGAAGAGTGGACGGTATCGACATGGTCCAGAGGGTACAAAGGTGTTGTCTGGCTAAGAGATTATCGGTTTGAGGGTACTGAGGGAGCAATGGGATATGCAAGGTCTACCTGGACCTTGGTTGATATTCATAAACGCAAGATATTGCGTCCATCTGCATTGCCTTATGACATTCCAACGGTTACCAGTCAATCCTCCTCCGGCGATATGCCGGATAAAGTATCCATCTCTGAAGCTATTGAGCTTAAGACTGCTTACGAGTTCAAAGCCGGGTATAGTACAACCGATAGCAATGGACATCTGAATAATGCAAGATATGCAGACCTCTGTTATGATGCTCTGACAGCTGAGGAATTAGAACATCTCGTATGGAGAAGGTTTAGAATTACTTATCACCGAGAGGTAAGATTGAACGAGACATTCACCCTTCAACGTTCGGATGGAGATGGTTCGAGCATCTGGTTTCGTGGAATGAATTCAGAAGGATTCAGTATCTTTGAAGCCCAGCTGGTTTATGAGCAGCAGCTGATCCAATAGTCTGTGAAATAGCACTGTCAATTTCGATGAATCGAAGTTGACGGTGTTTTTTTGATGTCTGTCTAGTGTCAATCGAGGGTTCTCTTGTGCATGTTTAGTCATGGGTTGAGCATGGTAATGATAAATATCGTTCCAGAACAAGGAGGTAAATGAACAATGGCTGATATGAAGAATCATGATAAAAAAGATCGCACTCAGATGGATCATCCCGAGCAGTACCCGACAGAGAAGGAAAGCTTGTTCGATCAATATGAAGAAGAACTGCATGTAGACCCCATTCCGGTTCAGGATCTGAATATGGAGAAACAAGAAGAGAAGGATAAAGAGGCGACCAAGCAAAATTCTTCAACAGAAGAGAAATACCGTGCCGATTATCGGGATTAATTGAAGAATTACTTCAAAGCTCGTGAATGAAATCAATGCGGATTATAAATAATAAAAGACGGTTAGTTATGGACGACATTCACTCAAACTTTTATAGATTTACTTGACTAATGTAAGCGAGTATACTATCTTTAGTTTTGTCGACCTACAAAATATACCAGGAGGTTTTTTCTAATGGCTAAAGAATTTATGGAAGCTCTTAAGGAAAGAAGATCTTACTACGCGATTTCTAAAGAATCCCATGTTTCGGATGCAAGAATTGAGGAGATCATTGGTGAAGCAGTCAAGTATACGCCGTCTTCTTTTAACTCCCAATCGGCCCGCGTTGTCGTATTGCTGGGAGAGAAGCATGATAAGCTCTGGAACATTACGGAAGATACACTTCGCAAAACGGTAAATGACGATGAGAAATTCAAATCAACTGCGGACAAAATGGCAAGCTTCCGTGCAGGATACGGCACCGTGCTGTTCTTCGAGGATCAGGAAGTGATTGAGAACCTGCAGAAGCAGTTTGCTCTCTATGCGGACAACTTCCCAGTCTGGGCGAACCAATCTAGCGGCATGCTGCAATTGGTCGTATGGACAGCGCTTAAGCAAGAAGGTCTTGGAGCATCTCTCCAGCACTACAATCCGCTGATTGACGACGAAGTGAAGGAAGTATTTGATGTTCCTGCAACATGGAAACTGATTGCACAAATGCCTTTTGGCACGCCTGCGGCAGATCCGGGTGACAAAGATTTTGCTCCACTGGATACCCGTCTTAAAGTGTTAAAATAATTGCTGAAATAACGAATACTTAGATAGAGTATTGCTTCGAATGAAGCGATACTCTTTTTTGTCGTTCAAGATGCTGCACAGATAAATATAGAAGTATAACCATAATTTAAGTACATACACGACTCACAGCACTTTGATAGGATAGATTTATCCTATAATGCAAGTGAGGCGCTGGTTTTGAGAATACAAAGTGACACATGGGGCAGGATTGTAAAAAAAGGCATGAACCTAGGCATTATTGTTTCATTATTGACAGTTTATATCACACCGCAGCATGCAGCTGCATCTTCTTTGGAGCCCCCTTTTAGAGACATTTCGAATAGTTATGCTAAAGAGGCCATCGTCCGGTTGTATAATAAAGGCATTGTTCGAGGAACTACCTTGACGACGTTTGAGCCTGGGAAGAAGGTTACAAGAGCAGAACTTGCCAAAATGATGGTCGCTGCTCTCAGGCTTGATCCGACGATGAACGATTTGACTCCTTTCAAGGATCTGAAAGAGAAGGATTGGTATTACGGTGACATTAGTGCTCTATTGAACTTGGGGATCGTTCAAGGAAGATCAGAGAACTATTTTGCACCCAAATCAGACGTGACTCGGGAGGAAGCTGCAGCGCTGATGGTCCGTATGCTGAAGTCCGCTCCTAATCCGATCGAAGCATCAGCAGAGCTGCCTTACATAGATCATAAGCAAACCTCTAAGTGGGCATGGGGCTATATAAGTCAAGTAACTCAGCTCGGATTCATGCAGGGTGACAGCGGGGCGTTTAGACCGAATGATTCGTTGACCCGTGCGGAAGCAGCGGTTCTGCTAGACCGTATACTGCAAGCACCAGCTATTAAATCTGAGCTCAATATCAGTGAAGCGGATCCGATTCTGCTTGGCTGGCAGTACGATTCAACGACAGCCGAGTACGAGAAGCAGGTGCTCGATGCAGGAATCAATACTCTTTCTCCGCGCTGGTATTTTCTCGATGAGACAGAAGTTGTCCAGGATCATACGGATCAGAGGCTATTAACTTTTGCTAAGCGAAATAAGCTGAATATCTGGGGTATGGTAGGCAACCGCGCAAATGCAGAGATGACACATCGGGTGTTGTCGAATGCTGTCTTGCGAGAAGCTACTGTCTCCAAATTGGTGGATTATGCGAAGAAGTATGAGTTAGCCGGCCTGAATATTGATTTTGAAAATGTGTCACCAGAGGAACGCGAATATCTGACATTGTTTATGACTTCGCTGTATTCTAAGCTCACCAGCATAGGTGTGACTTTATCTATTGATGTATCTCCTGATCTGGGTACAAGCTGGACGGCTGCTTTTGATTACAAGGCACTTGGCGAGGTGGCCGACTATGTCGTGTTAATGGGATATGAGGAGCATTGGAATGGTTCGTCCACTGCAGGCTCGGTCGCTTCAATCCCATGGCTGGAGTACGCTGTTCAGAGATTACAGCAGAACGTGCCCAAGGACAAGATTATCGCAGCACTGCCAACCTATACTCGGAATTGGTCCTTGTCATCTCCTCAGCTTGGCTCCTATGATATTTCACTGAAGACGCAGGGAGAAATTTATCGTCAATATTCACCTGCTATGAAATGGAATTCTGATATTGCGCAATACACGTTAACATATACTTCTCAGGGGATATCTCGCGGGATATGGGCAGAAGACAGCCGTTCCTTGTCAGCCAAGACAACTCTGTTTGAAGCATATGATGTTGCAGGTTATGCGTTCTGGTATATGGGCTCTGAGACTAGCGATGTGTGGACAGCGATGAATAATGCCAGACAATATGCAGCTTATTCATTTGGATTATAACTCTTAAGAGGATCATGCTTAGCATGGTCCTTTTTAATGATTCCGGGCTCTTCGTTTAAAAAGATACATATTGTTTAAGGATAAAAGAGAGAAGACATATAGAAGAAGGCAGGGATAGGATGATATATGATTGCATAATTGTCGGCGGAGGTATTGCCGGGCTGCAGGCTGCTATACAGCTGGGAAGGTATTCTATACACAAGGTGCTAGTCATTGATGCGGGGGAAGGTCGTTCGACCATATGCCGTAATTATCATAATATACTGGGGTTTCCGGAGGGGATATCTGGAGAGGAGATCCGCAGACGAGGAAGAGCTCATGCTGAAGCGACGGGCATAGAATTTTGTACGGATCGCATTACCTCTGCCAAAAAGGAAGGTGAGCTCTTCCTACTAAACGGTAATCATGATCAGTTGTATCAAGCTAGAACACTTCTGCTTGCTACAGGTATTACAGATCGGCACCCGAATATTCCGGGTCTCCGAGATGCACTGGGAATGTCTGTCTATATATGTCCTGATTGTGATGGATACGAGATTGAGAACAAGCGGACCGTCATTATGGGTTCCGGTGTTACCGGCGCCGGTATGGCGAACATCTTGGCTAAACGGGCCTCCGAGATGATCTATATTAATCACGATCAAGCTGAGCTGACCTCGAAATTGAGAGACAAATTAAGCCAGAAGGGTGTTCAATATATTGAAGAGGCCATTACTGAAGTAGAGAGTGATGACAAGGGCATGATAACAGCTGTCAAGCTGGCAAATGGTACTGTTGTCGAGGCTCAACGAGGGTTTATCGCTTTTGGAGACAACAAGGTTCATTCGGAATTGGCGGAGCAGCTCGGTGCTAAGGTAGAGGGTAACAAGCATGTTGAGGCAGACGGGCGTTCGCGAATGTCATCTGTACCGAACCTATGGATCGCGGGTGATATCGGCTTGCACTCGGAGCAAGCCGCTGTAGCGATGGGAGATGGACTTCTGTCGGCAATCTGGATCAACAAAGCATTGCATCAAATGCATAGCAGCTAAGGATAAAAAGAAAATGTAATAGATTCATCTTGTTTCATTCTAGACGGAAAGGTTAATAGGAAGTGTGCAAGCGTTCAAAATATCCGTATAACTGGAGGAGAATACGATGTCTGAACAAACACATATGATCAATAAGGATGGAAAAGTAGAGCTGAATCAGGTGGATGAAGTGATGAATCGAATGGCTCCGGAACAAAAGGATGATATTTTGGAACAATTTGAAACATTCAAACAATACTTGAAGAAGCGTGTATCCTTGGGAGAATCACTCGGTTTGAACGAAGAACAGTTAACATTGGTTGCAGAAAAGGTTGCAGAGATGTTATCCAAGAATGAAGAGCCGAGAAACAGAGAGGAGAAGCTGCTCCAAGAGCTATGGAATGCAGCTAATAACGAACAACAGCATGCATTAGCACATGTGTTGGTCAAATTCGTTAAGAATTAGTGTTGGAAATGAAGACAGGTTCGGGTCCCTCGTCGGGACCCTTATCCTTATGAGATGAATAAATTTTATATTTTTATTAACAAGATTGAAACTCTTCGTTAACAATAAACGTTTATACTAGGTACTAAGAACAGCTAAGAAGATTTAATACATAGCACATGGAGGCTTTATAGAGCCGCACCAGAAGGAGAGATGTCAAATGAAAAATCGGCTATTTACATTTGTTGCGCTGGGTGTAATTCTTTCGGGAACTTTAATATATGGTAACTTTAATATCGGGAATCATTCAACAGTCTTTGCGAAGTCAGAGGAAGCTCAGGATACGGCGGTTCGCGTAGAGAATCAAACTGTATATATCAACGATCTTAGCGATCTTAACGGAGAACTGCAAATCAAAGCTGACGAGATTGAGTGGTATGAAGGTGAAGAAGCAAACACCGTTTTCGTGGAGCAAGAGCCTGACGCTGGAATTGACTATGCTCCGGACGGCTACTATATTGTGAATGAGCAGGAAGCAAATGAAACCCTAAAGATCGCAGATGATGCAACCGTTACGGTTCAAATTTATGATCGTACGGGAGATGCCAAGGATATTGACATCGAGTGGAATGAAGAGATCAGCTTAGATAAATTTGCCGAACTCTACGGAGATACAACGAATATGGACATGAGCGTATTTCCTTATCATCTAACGATTGAGAACGGTGAAGTTACACAAATCGTACAACAATATATTCCTTAAGAAGGATGACATTCAGCCCTCTTGCGATAGCAAGGGGGCTATTTCTATGCCCGCTATCATAATATCGAATATCTGAAATTTTGAAATATCAAAGGGGGATTGGCATGCTTGATTGCATCATTATAGGCGGCGGTCCTGCAGGACTGAGTGCTGGATTGGTGCTGGCACGTTCTCTCCGCAGAACGATCATCTTAGATCACGGCAGACCTCGGCATGCGCGGACCAGACAATCTCATGGTTATTTGACCAGGGATGGGGCTAGTCCTGCTGAATTCAGACAGATTGCTCATCAAGAGCTATCCGAGTATCCTTCCATAAGTATAATGCAAGAGGAAGTCATTGATGTTCAGCCTGTATTTGGCGGGTTTAAAGCCCGTATGACCAGCGGCAAAGAAGTAACCGGAAGAAAAGTTCTGCTAAGTACGGGTCTCCGTGAGATTCTTCCCTCGCTGCCAGGACTTCAGGAGTATTACGGGCAGAGTCTCTTTAGTTGTCCCTACTGCGATGGTTACGAGCTAAGAGGGAAGCGCCTTGTTTTTCTAGCGGAGACGATGAATGTATTCAGTACGGCTCAAATGATCTATCACTGGAGCAAGGATCTGGTTATATGTACAAATGGAAAGAGGATCCTTAATGTAGAACAACAAAAAAAACTTGTGAGTAAAGGGATAAGAATTGCAGAGCAGCCAATCAGCCAATTATCCGGACGTAACGGAAAGCTTGAGGCCATACGGTTCAAGAATGGTCAAACTATCGAGCGAGAGGGTGGATTTGTTACACCACAGCTAAGCCAAGCAAGCCCTATTGGGCCAAGACTGGGGTGTCATATGAACGACCGGGGCGCCTTGATGACAGATCAGTATGGAAGGACGAATATTAAAGGTATCTATGCGGCCGGGGATAGTACGGTTCCTTCTCCTACACAGTTAATTATCGCAGCAGCGGAAGGCAGTAAGGCAGCTATAGGAATCAATATGGATCTTGTTTATGAAGATTTCTAGTCAGGTTAAGCGAAAAAGAGGAAAAAGAGGCGATCTCCAATGGAGATCGCCATGTTCTGTTCCAATATCTATAAGAAGGATTAATATTGGAATGTACTAACGATGATTACGAGCAGAATGAACAATACCAAGATCGCCCCTACCGAAGAGTAACCACCATATCCACCTTCACCATAGCCACGCTTTGCTTCTCCCATGACATTTACCTCCTCATCATTCATCTACACAGTAATATATGAGATGCAGGCGAATGCTGATTGGGCGATATCATCATTTATGGTGAAGAGGGAAGGTGCCCAAGATCATCCATTAGATGCTGAAGGGTTAGCCAGTCCTGAACCGAGTTAATAAATTTATGAGCTGCGGGCGACAATTCGGACAAGGACAATGCAGCCATTCCGATCATGCGATAGGGCTTCTCTGCCAATGGAACAATTCGTACCGTATCCGGCAGATTCCCAAGTACCATCTCCGGCAGTATGCTGATGCCGAGTCCGTGCTGAACCATCCCTATTATGGCTTGCTCTTCAGCAACCTCAAACCGGATGCTAAGCTTTACCTTATGAGTCCGAATCATGGATTCGATCTCATCATCTCCGCCCCATTTCGGCATAATGAAAGGCTCCTCTCGCAGCTGATCCAGATGAAGGGAGGATTCTAATGCCAGAGCATGTCCATCCGGCAGGATACATACCAAGCGATCCTTCTTCAGCGGGATTGTATCAAAAATAGACCTGCCCTGCAGCGACAAAAATCCAAAATCAACCGCTCCTGAAGCAATCCACCCCTTGATTTCACCGTAATCTCCTTCCTTGAGCTTAATATGAATAGCGGGATATTCATGCTGGAAGGATTTGATAACACCAGGAAGCCACTGTGAGGACACACTCGTGAATGTTCCGATTCGGACTGTACCTGTTTGAATGCCGCTCAGTAACTGGATTTCTTGATGCATCATTTCGTTCCACTTCAATATTTCTCTCATATAGGGCAGAATTCGCTCTCCGTTTGCGGTGAGCTGAATACCCGCTTTGGAGCGAATAAGTAATGCAAATCCACAGCCTGCTTCTAAGCTTGAAATGGCATGACTAACTGCAGATTGAGTGAGATTCAAAGCTTCGGCAGCTTTGGTCAAGCTTTGGAGTTCGACTACGGTTGTGAAAATCTCGTATTTTGCCAGAGACATTTGTCATCTTCCTTTTACATGAAATAAATTCATAATATCAATTATAAACATTCATTTTTCTTGTGAAAAGACTTGATATATACTGAATCTTGCTGTTTGAGTTCGGTAATCCACTTATACATACAAGCAAGAAATTGAAGGGAAGAACGATAGTGAAAGTAGAACGTAAGGCAGATCTGCAGATGCTGCTTGTAACCCTGTTGTGGGGTTCCTCTTATTTATTTATGAAGGAAGGTTTGACATCGATTCAAGAGCTGAATATGATTGCCCTTCGCTTCGGTTTGGCCTTTATTCTTATGGGCATTATTTTCTACAGAACATGGTCCAAAATGACTTTTCGTACACTGCGGCAGGGTTTTGTCTTAGGGGCAGTCCTGTTTGTTTCCTTTGTATTTATTACTTATGGAGTCAAACAAACAACCACTTCGCAGGCCGGATTTCTAATCAGTTTATCTGTGGTATTTGTACCGATTCTCGTATCGATGGTTCAAAAACGCTGGCCTGAGGCGAAGATTGTATGCAGTATTTTGTTAGCCATAGCGGGTATCGGGCTTCTTACGCTTGAGAACAGCATGCAGCTCAAAACAGGTGATCTGTTATGTATTATGGGAGCCTTGAGCTATGCATTGTATATCCTTCTATCAGGGCGTATGGTTCAGCAAGGGGATGGCAAGGCACTCAGCATACTGCAGCTCGGTTTTGCCGGAGGACTCGCTCTACTGTTCAGTATCCTGTTTGAGGAACCGAAGCTTCCGGCTTCAGAAGGAGCCTGGATATCCATTCTGGGACTGGCTGTATTATGCAGTGCAGTCGCCTACACCCTGCAGATCATGGCGCAGAAGCATATTTCCTCTACGCGTGCCGGACTTATTTTTTCCCTGGAGCCTGTATTTGCTGCCGGATTTGCCTATGCAATATATGGAGAACAGCTAAGCTTGAATGGTTATATGGGCGCAGCACTCATCTTGGGAGGCGTTATTCTTACCGAGGTTAAGTGGAATAAGCTGCTTCACTTCAAAAAAAGAAACCCATCTCAACAGTTCGGGATATAATAGAGGCTTCGCAGCAATCTTTGTACAAAGTTAGCTATAGGAATCAAAAATTCGAGTGGGTAGGTTGAGCATTGGGTCTAACCCGGAATCAAGGCGTTTTCAATAGAGAAAACGTCTTTTTAGTATGTCAGATAATCAATTAAACATTATAACGTTATATTTACCTGCTGCTAAATCTGTGTTAAGGTACAAGTGAAAAGCGGAAGAACATGGAGATGGAGGAGGTTGTAATGCATACCCGAGTACTTCGTTCAGTGAGGACCGTTCATTCGGAGGAGAGGTTTGATCTGGTGATCAGGCAGGGACACATCGCTGCTATAGAGACAGCAGAATCCGCTGCAGGTGATGAGATTATAGATTGTTCAGGCCACTATGTATCGAGCGGGTGGATTGATATGCATGTCCATGCCATGGACAGCTACCAGCCTTATGGTGATGATGCTGACAAGATCGGTGTGAGCCAGGGTGTTACCACAATTATTGATGCTGGAAGCTGTGGTGCAGATCATTTAGAGGAGCTGTATCGACGCAGCAGGACAGCAAAGACGCGAGTGCTGGCCTTCTTAAATATCTCACGAATTGGGCTGGGCTTAAGGCAGGATGAGCTGAGCAGAGCAGAGTGGATAGACCGGCAATTAGCTGTGGAGACCATAGCCAGATACCGTAATTTTATCGTCGGACTCAAGGCGAGAATCAGCAGAAGTGTAGTCAAGGAAGAAGGGATAAGTCCATTGAAGGCAGCCCTTCATATATCAGAGCAAGTCAAATTACCGCTTATGGTTCATATAGGTTCCGGTCCTCCCGGCATTCAAGAAGTGCTGAACAGCCTGAGAGCACGAGATATTGTCACTCATTATCTGCATGGGAAGGCCAATAACATTTTGGACGACAAAAATGAGCTCATACCTGAGCTGAACGCGGCGATCCGTCGCGGCGTGCATTTGGATGTCGGACATGGAACGGCCAGCTTCTCCTTTCGTGTTGCTGAGACTGCCAAAGATAGAGGAATTCATCCAGATACCATCAGTTCAGACATTTACAGAGGCAATCGTGTGAAGGGTCCGGTGTACAGCCTGGCTGATGTAATGACCAAATTTATGGTCATCGGATACTCTCTTGACGAGGTTATAGATCGGGTGACAAAGCGGGCTGCAGACTGGCTTGGACGGCCGGAGCTGGGACGAATTCAGGTAGGGGATGAAGCGAATCTCACTTTATTTGAAGTGGTGCCTGAGTCAAGAACAATGACCGATTCAAATGGAGATACACGTCTGGCCAAGTCAATTATTCAATCGAGAGGAGCAATCATAGGTGAATACTTCTATTCTTCATAAATACGGTTTAAAAAGAGTGATTAATGCAAGCGGCAGAATGAGCGTTCTGGGTGTATCCGCACCGACGGACTCTGTTATGGAAGCAATGAAGCAAGGTGGACAGCAGTACGTTGAAATCAGTGATCTAACGAACAAGGCAGGAGAGCATATTGCAAGCCTGCTCGGTGCAGAGGCGGCTGCTATCGTCAATTCAGCTTCAAGCGGCATTGCGCTGTCCGTAGCAGCTATGGTTACGCAGGGGAATCGAAGACTAAGTCTCAAGCTCCATCAAGAGACGATCAGTAAAAATGAAATCGTGATGCTGAAGGGTCACAACGTTCAATACGGAGCTCCTGTAGAGACGATGATCTATTTGGGCGGAGGCAAGCTGGTTGAGGCGGGATATGCAAACGAAGGCAAGCAGGAGCATCTGGAGGATGCGATTACTGAGCGAACGGCGGCAATACTCTATGTGAAATCACACCACAGTGTTCAGAAGAATATGATCTCTGCTGCGGAAGCATGGGAGGTAGCAAGAGAGCATCAGGTGCCTCTTATAATAGACGCGGCAGCGGAGGAGGATCTGAAGAGCTATATATCCATTTCCGACCTCGTTATCTATAGCGGTTCCAAAGCGATCGAAGGACCTACATCCGGTATCGTGGCGGGTAGAAGTAAATACATTGAATGGCTTAAAGTGCAGCTCCATGGCATTGGCAGAAGCATGAAAGTTGGTAAGGAAGCCTCGTTCGGGCTGCTGCAGGCGCTGGATGAATATGGGGTCAAGCAGGATCGAAGCGAAGAAGAGAAACAATCCTTGATGGAGCTTGCCGCATTATCTGAACTCGCTGGCATCGAGATGAGCATCGTACAGGATGAGGCTGGAAGGCTTATTTATCGGGGACGAATCAAGGTAAATGCAGAAGAAGCCGGAATCAATGCCTTACAAGTGGCAGAGAGGCTCCGTACAGGAGATATTGCCATCTATACCCGTGATTACGGTGTGAAGCAGGGATATTTCGATATTGATCCACGGTCACTTAAGGCAGACGATATGACGGTTATTATTGATCGAATTACGGAAATTATTAAGGGAGGCTGAATAGAAATGAGCAAAATGGCGGAGCGATTATATAAAGGCCGTGCAGCACTAAACGTTCTGGCCGGAAGTGTAGACAATGCGAAGGACATTTTTGAAGCGGCGGAAGGTTATGTGCTGATCGGCGTATTATCCAAGAATTATCCAGATGCAGTGTCAGCTGCAGAAGCCATGCAGAGCTATGGCGAGGGTTGTGCGGATGCCATCTCGATCGGACTAGGGGCAGGAGATCCAAGACAGTCAGAGGTCGTGAGTAGAATTGCAGTTCATTATGCAGGCTCCCATATTAATCAGGTGTTTACCGGTGTTGGAGCGACGCGTGCCAATCTAAACGGTAAGGAGAGCTGGATCAACAGCCTGGTGTCCCCATGCGGCAAGCCCGGATTCGTGAATCTATCTACCGGACCAGCCAGTTCTATGCTGACCCAAAAAGCCATCGTGCCCGTTGAGGCTGCAATTGCTCTCGTGGCCGATATGGGAGGAAACGCGCTGAAGTATTTTCCGATGAACGGGCTGGAGACAAAAGAAGAATACCTAGAGGTCGCTAAGGCCTGTGCCAGGGCGAACTTTGCTCTCGAACCAACCGGAGGCATCGACAAGGACAATTTCAGAGATATCCTACGGCTTGCTCTAGATGCAGGAGTACCGCAAGTGATACCGCATGTTTATTCCTCCATTATTGATAAGGAAACGGGTCTAACTAACATCCAAGACGTACTTGAATTGACACAGATTCTGAAGTGCGAGGTGGATGCCCATGAAGGCACATAAGCGGATTACTGCATTTGGAGAAGTGATGATGCGGCTCGCCGTCCCGAATTACGAGACATTGTCACAATCCAGGTCTCTGACTTATGCTTTTACAGGAACAGGAGTTAACATCGCTGCAGCTATGGCCCGCTTAGGGCATGAAGCATCCATAGTTACCACCGTCCCTGACAATTCGCTTGGAGATGCGGCTGCGGCTTCACTTCGGGCCTTAGATCTAAATACACGCTTTGTACGTGCAGAGGGCAGCATCCTCGGAAGCTACTATCTTGAAACCGGTTATGGCATGAGACCAACGAGAGTTACGTATGGAAGCCGGAAGAACAGCAGCTTTAACAGCACGGCCAAAGAGGCATATAACACGATGCTGATCGCTGAAAATACAGATTACTTGCATTTATGCGGTATTGGTCTGGCTATGAATGCGAATGTACGATATCAAATGAAGTCACTTGCAGAACAGGTCAAATTGGCAGGTGGAAGTGTGGTGTTTGACTGTAATTACAGGAGCACACTGTGGGAGGAAGAAGAACGCAGGCATGCCAAATCGTATTACGAGGAAATGCTGTGTCTTGCAGATATAGTAATGATGAATGAGCGGGATGCCATTTCACTGCTAGGTTATCAGTCCAGCTTTGAAGGACGTACTGAGCAGCTTCAGGAGCTTATTCCTATGATCGCGTCCAAATATGCAATAAAAATGATAGCAGGCACGCAGCGGGAGGTAGGTCCAGACCATCATCATATGATTACCGGATATATGTATAAGGATGGTATGATGAAGATTGGAAGACCCATGAACGCTGTTGTTCTGGACCGGGTTGGTGCAGGTGATGCTTACACGGCAGGTATTATACACAGTAATATTAATGGCTATGATGCTGAATATGCGGTTCAGTTCGCTACAGCTGCTTCCATTCTGGCTCATACCGTGCCGGGTGATACTGCAGCTTTATCCGAGCAGGATATCGTAAGAGCAATGCATGAGCTTGCACCAGATATTGAAAGGTAGTGATACTTATGTCCTTATCAAGAAAGAAAGGACCGCTCTATTTGCAGCTGAAAAAGATCATCCGAGATCGAATTGTGCATGGTCAATATCCGGTTGGTACATTGATCCCTTCTGAGCCCCAGCTGGAGCAGGAATTTGCGGTAAGCAAAATGACCGTGAGAAATGCAATTAAGGAGCTGCAGCAGGAAGGGTACGTGATGAAGCAGAGCGGTGTAGGGACAACGGTTCAACGAAACAGCGTTGCGCCTCAATTATCGAAGGGCAAGCAGTTTACCGAGATCTTGGTTGAGCAAGGGGAAACGATATATAAACGGCTGGTCGGCAAGAATATGGAGCAGAATAGTCCGGGCAGCGAAGCTTATACGCTGTTTGGGGATCGCTGCTTGTGCCTGGAGCGCTTGTACCTGTTAAATGACCAGCCCTTTATCTACTATGAGCATAGATTGCCGCTTGGTCTTGCCGAGGCAGAGGACTGGAGTGTTGGAGATGAATTTTCCTTATACGAATGGTTAGAGGATCATGATCTGGTAGCTGAACAGTACCATGATCAGTTCACGGTAGCGCCTTTATCTGCACGCATCGCCAGTGAATTGGGCATGTCTGAAGGAGATGTTGTCCTCAGACGACAACGTTTTGCCTATACGGAAGATGGTCGTGCTGTTGAGTGGAGCACCGGATATTACAACACGATGTTAAGTCCCTATATCGTGAATTATCAACTCTAACATGGCATTTTTCCTCCGGATTATGATAAGATGACCTATATCTTTACACTAGAAAACAGGTGAAAAAATGCGGAACAAAGTTACAATGCAGCAAATCGCTGATGCAGCAGGCGTTTCCAAGTTTGCCGTGTCCAGAGCGTTGACTGGAAAGAGCGGAGTAAGCGAGACAACGCGGGAAATGATTATTCGCACTGCCGGACAGCTTGGTTACTTCAAGAATGCTGCAGGGCTTGGCAAGCCAGTGAATGGGGAATCACACAAAGAACAGTATATAACGGATAACCGTAAAGGAACCGGAACGATCGTTGTACTTTTTCCTAACATCCGATACCAGAACATGGATTCACTCTATTGGGGACCTGTATTTGAAGGCATTTCAGCGCGGTTAAATGAGATGGGGCATGACATCTTGACGCTGACCGAGCCTTCTTCAGAGAAGATATTTTCTTTATTGAATCCTGATGCAATACAAGGGATTATTACGGTGGGAACCGTGTCTGTCTCGTTGCTGCTGGAATTCCAAAGACTTCAAATTCCTGTAGTGATGGTCGATCATATTGAGCCGGTATTTCACTGTGATACAATATTCAGCGATAATATTACTCTGATGCGGGAAATGATGAATGGCCTCATCGGCAAAGGCTATCGGAAGTTCCAATTTGTTGGCAATATTAAAGAAGCACCTAGCTTTATGGACCGGTGGACTGCCTATCGTATGGCGCTGGACGAGCATGGAATTAAATGTCCTCAGAAGGAGTCTCTGCTCGGATATCTGGAGGATATAGACATGATACACTCCATCCATGAGATCCCGCCGGAGGAATTACCAGAAGTGTTTGTCTGTGTAAATGATATTACAGCACGTTTTGTCATTGAGGAGTTACATAAATTAGGACGATCTGTACCGGATAGCTGTGCGGTAACGGGTTTCGACAATGTGGAAACAGATCAGCCGATACTGGCAACCGTCGATGTAAACAAAGCTCTTCTTGGCAAGAGAGCGGTAGATCAGTTGATATGGAGGCTGTCTCATCCTGAATCCCCATATGAGAGGCTATTGATACAGGCTGATCTGATCCATAGAGACCATTATGCATTAACAAAATAGGATGATCTTTGGCATATCCCTGCTTTGACCGTTTTTGGTTGAGAGAGATATGCTTTTTTTCACAGATTTTTATCTGGATTAAGATTTTGTTATGATTTGTTATGATATAGGAATAACATTTAATGTTTGGTTTAGGTCGATATTATGCTAATATAGAGCAGAAGTAGATACTGCAGACGGAAGCATAGGTGATAGCATGCGTAAAAAGGTTACCATTCAGCAAATTGCCAACCAGGCAGGTGTATCCAAATTCTCGGTTTCACGTACTTTAGCTGGCAAACCAGGTGTCAGCGAGCGGACACGTGAGTTAATCGTACATGTGGCAGAACAGCTTGGTTATTACAATCACATGCCAATCTCTGTTTCCGACAGTTCCGCAGCTAGATCAGGAGACGCTGGCCAGATTAACAAAGAATCAAGGAACCGGGGCACGATTCTCGTTCTTTTTCCAAATGTTAGATTTCAGAATTATGACTCAGCCTACTGGGGACCCATACTGGAGGGAGTAACAACCCAGCTTAATGAATATGGACTCGACATCCTGACGGTAACCGAGCCGTCACATGATCATTTATTCTCTCTCCTTAATCCAGAGGCGATTAGAGGTACAATAACGGTGGGGGCGGTCTCGTCCGCAAGCTTATTTGAACTGCACAAGCTGGAAATTCCGGTTGTCATGATTGATCATATGGATGCGTCGTTAGGCTGTGATATGATCTTCACGGATAATCAGACAAGTATGCGAGAATTGATGCAGCTCCTTGTAACAAAGGGATTTAGAAGCTATCAGTTTGTAGGCAACAAGACAGAGGCTTACAGCTTTTTTGAACGCTGGACCGTATTTCGACTTGTGTTGGAACAATATGGTATTGCATGTAATCAGAATGAGAAGCTCCTCAAGGGAACTTTCGAGGATATAGGGCAGGCTTTAACAGACATGCAGGGTACACTGCCTGAGGTGTTCGTGTGTATGAATGATGCAACTGCGCTGGATCTGATTGAACAGCTCAGCAGGCATGGGATTAAGACTCCGGAGGAGTGCTTGGTTACGGGATTTGATCATATCAATGATCTTCATAGCATTGCTGTAACCGTGCATGTGAATAAAAAAATGCTTGGCATGCGAGCTGTAGATCAAATGCTGTGGCGAATTGCCAATCCGGAGGCGCCGATGGAGAAGAAGCAGCTGGCAGCAGAATTGGTTATACGGAATCAGCTGAGCATTCCGGCAAGAGGAGCCGCAGATGCAGCTGTCAGCAATAACTAGCCCCGAAAAGATGCTAAATCCTGAAATGAATTGATAAATAAGCTGTACTGATGGGTCTGCCATTAGGACGGCTTTTTTTACTTCTTCAACGAGTGCCCCTCGATTGGTAATAGCAGAGAAGCAAATCATATATCCAACATATTCAGCATAAAATATAAAACAATACCCTAAATAAAATAACATATAAATAACAAAAGTTGAATTAAATAAAAAAGTGTTTGACTGATTTTACCATAGGATGTTATTGTTGTTTTGTAAATTGATTGCATTAACATAACGGGTGGTGGTCATTTACAGCATGAAACAGCAGACACGTCAGACAGCGCATGCAGACAGCAAACTTGATGAATTCAAAGGGGAGGGTATTTTTCAATGAGAAAAATGAAAGCGCTTTTAAGTTTGTTGATGGTGTTCACGTTCATCTTTTTGGCAGCGTGTTCTGGAGGGGGGGCAGACACACCAGCGGATGCTCCAGAGACGACTCCTGAAACGAATACGGAAGCTTCTGGCGGTAATGATACAGAACCAGCTGCCGAAACGGATACCGAAAATACGGAAGAAGCAGTTGCCGAAGACGTGCCCGATTTAGGCGGACGGGTCATCAAGCTCTCAGCCTGGTGGGATCTCACACCGACAGATACAGATGCACAAGGCAAGGCTTTGGTTGAACAGCTGAAGAAGACAGAAGAGAAATACAACGTTAAGTTCGAATTCGTTAATATACCTTATGAAGAATACATGGAAAAATTCACAGCCTCCGTATTGGCGGGAGAGCCTCTCGCTGATATCACCTACCTCGAATACAAAGCAGTACTTCCTGCCATTCAGAAAGGCCAGCTTCACAAAATCTCGGAATTTACAACACCAGAATCCAGCATTAACACGGATCAGCGCTTAGCGAATGCCGGGCCAGCATTACTTGGAGAGCAATACGGTTTCTACGGCGGCATGCCGAGTAACGGCGGCGTAGGAATTCACTACAACAGAGATTTATTCGAAGAACTGGGACTCCCTGATCTTCAAGAATTATACGACAAAGGCGAATGGACCTGGGATAAGATGCTTGAGATCGCCAAGCAGGCCACTAAGGACACAAATAATGATGGAAAAATGGACACTTGGGGCTTCTCCGGCTGGTCCGCTCAGGTCGGACGCAATCTGATCGTGGCAAATGGCGGTAATACAGTGCTCGATCCAGCAGGAGACGAGACGAAGGCAACTGAAGGTCTCACCGACCCTCGTACGATTGAAGCGATAGAATATCTGGCGTCACTGTACAACAATAACGTGGTCAAAGTGAAATCGGGAGACAAGACACTGTGGGAAGAAACAGACACTTTCAAGGACGGCGATATTGCGATGTTCCACGCTGCACAATGGCAAATCGGCGATATTAATTTTGAAATTGGTGTTGTTCCATATCCGATCGGTCCTCAAGGTAATCCTGAAGTCACCTATGGAGATACGGCTCTGAATGCTTACTTCATCCCGAAAGGTGTGAAGGATCCGGCGCTTGTATATCAGATCTTCGAGGAATTGTACGATGTTCCACAGCTGGAGGAGTATCCTTCCCAGAACTACTTAGAAAGCCTCTACTCCTACGAAGATGACATCCGCATTATAAGAGAGAACATTACAGGCACTGGCTTGGTATCTCTTGACGAGGCTTATCCAGAGTATCCGTATTACAGCTTCGTTGCTGATGTTCTTGTTGAGAACGCTTCCGTGGCATCGGCTGCGGAGAAATATAAGCAGCAGGCCCAGGCATCGATCGATAAGCTCGAAGCACAAAATAAATAATTGGTTTTATCTATTGAAGATGGAGAGGGGCAGGGTTTTATGATACACAATGCCCTGTCCCTCTCTTTATTAAGTTTTCTATAAAGGAAATGAATTATGCTGCCTATGGTAGTAGGGAGGCGTGCGAATTGAATCCGCTGATGCGTGTGCAAACATGGTTAAAAGTGATACTGGTATTTGCGGTCGGCTCCAGTGTGATGTTCTCTGCTTCAGGCATAGGAACTGTCGCTGCCGATGAGAATGCTTCGATGCTTCAATCTACGGAGCAAGCCCCCCTGTTGTCACAAGATCTGATTCTGACCAAAGATGAATCTTATAGTGAATATATTAAGAAGTATGAGCAGGCATCTTACCCTGACCAATCCATCATATTGGATGCAGCTAAGGTAAGCTCTCTTGAGGGGGAGGGCTCAGAAATCGTTTCAAATGCGGAGGGAGCCTCAGGACAATCGATAAAAACAGGGGAAGACAGCACTTTGGAATGGACATTTAAGGTCGAAACAGCTGGCCTATACTATATTTCATCCACTTATTACCCAATCGAGGGCAAGAGCTCAGCCATCGAACGAAGTCTGCTCATTGATGGGGAGCTTCCATTTCGTGAGGCGGCTTTCATTCAAATGGACCGGGTATGGGACAATCTGAAGCCCGAGATAGAGCAGGATAATCGAGGCAATGATCTTCGTCCTCAGCAGCATGAGACACCGGATTGGCAAACGACGATGCTTAAGGATTCTAACGGTTACTATGAGGAGCCATTTGCATTTTATTTCAGTCAAGGCACACATACCTTATCGTTAATTGCGCAACGTGAGCCGGTGATCATCAAGGAGCTTGCGCTTCACAAGTATGAGGAGCCGGCCGCATATGAACAATATGCAAGCTTGAAGACATCTGAAGGAGTGGATTCACCAGCAGGAGTACTCATTGAGCTGCAGGCAGAGGACGCTACAGCGAAATCTTCCCCAACCCTATATCCGCTGATGGATCGATCCAGTCCGGCGACCTATCCATACAGTCCGAAGCTGTCAAAAGTGAACACGATCGGCGGGTATAACTGGCGGATCCCAGGTCAGTGGATTGAATGGGAGGTCGAGGTGCCGAAGGAAGGATTGTATAAACTCGCATTTAACACCAAGCAGAATTTTGTAAGAGGGATCTATTCAACGAGAAAACTGACAATTAATGGTGAAATTCCTTTCGAAGAAATGAGCAGAATTCCTTTTCGATACGAGAATGGCTACGAAATGCGAATCATGGAAGATGAATTCAGAGAGCCATATTTGTATCATTTGAAGGCTGGCACGAACACCATTCGTATGGAGGTCACATTAGGCGAGTTTGCACCGCTTATACGCGAGGTAGAGGATAGCCTTATCGAACTGAACTCCATGTACCGCAAAATTTTGATGATCACAGGTACGGCCCCTGATGAAGTGCGGGATTACCGAGTCGATGAACGGATTCCTGATCTGCTCGAAGTGTTCAGCAGGGAGAGCGAACGATTGAAGCAAGTCGGAGCAAAGCTAAGAGCGTTGTCTCAAGGCAGCGGTGATCAGGACGCATTATTAAAAACGATGTCATTGCAGCTTGATGAAATGGTCGATGATCCGGATACGATTCCTAGACGACTACAGGCCTACAAGACCAATACAGGCGGTCTCGGTACATGGCTCCAGCAAATACGGGAACAGCCTCTTGAGATCGATTCTATCTACATAGCTTCATCAGATCAAACGATTTCTAATAAGGGAAGCAGCTGGTTCGCGGAAATGTGGCATGAAATTGTAACCTTCTTCTATTCCTTCTTCATTGATTATGATTCCATCGGGAGTGTAGCAAGCGAATCAGAGAAGGGGCGAACGGTCACGGTATGGATTGGAAGTGGCCGAGACCAGGCGAATACGATCAAATCCATGATTGATGAGACATTTACTCCGGAGACAGGGATTCAGGTTAATCTGAAGCTGGTTCCCATGGGCTCCTTGCTCCCTGCGACCTTATCCGGTCAAGGCCCGGATGTCGCCATGCAAATGGGAAATGACATACCTGTCAACTATGCGATGCGTAATGCAGCTGCAGATATATCTGTATTTTCGGATTATGACGAGGTGGCCGCAAGATTCCGTGACAGTGCTCTAGTTCCATACACGTATGAGGATGGCGTATATGCGCTTCCTGAAACACAGACGTTCAACATGCTGTTTTATCGTAAGGATGTCTTGAATGAATTGGGACTCGAAGTACCTCAGACGTGGGATGAAGTATGGAGTCTTCTCTCTGTGCTGGATAAGAACCATATGGATTTTGGCCTGCCGCTGGTCGTGCAGCCAAGCTATCCAGGAGAGAATGTACCTCCGAACTCCGTATATTCGATGCTGCTCTTCCAGACGGACGGAGAATTCTATCGGGATGGAGGCAAGGAATCGGACCTGGATTCTCAGATCGGCATTGATGCCTTTAAGCAATGGACGGAGTTCTATACGGATTACAAGCTGGAACGAGAATATGACTTTGCGAACCGTTTTCGTACGGGAGAAATGCCGATTGGCATTGCAGATTACACGACCTATAACCAATTGACCGTCTTTGCGCCAGAAATTCGCGGTATGTGGGGATTTACCGTAATTCCGGGAACGGAGCTGGAGAATGGATCGATTAATCGTTCTGTAGCCAGCGGAGGAAGCGGTGTACTTATGCTGGAAGGTGCCGAAGATAAAGAAGCGGCTTGGGAGTATATGAAATGGTGGACCAGCGAGGAGACACAGGTCAAATTTGGGCGTGAGATGGAAGGCTTAATGGGAGCGGCTGCCAGATATCCGACAGCGAATATTGATGCACTTGAGAAGCTGCCATGGCCAGTTGAGGATTTTGATCAGCTGCAGGCCGGATTCGAATGGGTAGAGGGTATTCCGGAAGTTCCGGGCGGTTACTTTACAGGACGACATCTCATTAATGCTTTTTATCGTACGGTAGATGGACAGATTGAACCGCGCGAAGCGCTGATGGATTACGTTCAATATATTCAGGATGAAATTCGTGCCAAGCGCAGTGAATTTGGTCTGACGGAATAGAGGGGGGATACAAGTGTATGTCCAATATTCAGATTGAAAAAAAGACTCGCACAGTCCCTCCACAGGGCGAACGGGCGCCTCGAGATAGCAAACTTAGCAGAGTAATCAAGGAAATAAAAGTAAAAAAGCACTTATATATACTGATGGCACCCTATATGATTTTGTTCCTGATGTTCACTGTATTGCCAGTTGTTCTCTCCATTATTATCAGCTTTACGTACTTCAACATGCTCGAAATGCCAAAGTTTGTAGGATGGCAGAATTATACTCGACTGTTCCTTGAAGATGATATTTTCTTGATTGCCTTGAAGAACACACTACTATTTGCTGCCATTACAGGACCAGTCAGTTATTTTGCATGCTTTATCTTCGCCTGGATCATCAATGAGCTGAGTCCAAAATGGCGAGCCTTCATGACCCTGATCTTCTATGCTCCTTCCATCTCAGGGAATGTCTTCTTCATATGGCTGCTCATCTTCTCCGGGGACCGTTATGGGATCATTAACGGATTGCTCATTGAAATTGGAATACTGCTCGAGCCTATTCAATGGCTCAAAACCGAAGCCTATGTGCTGCCGATCATCATCTTGGTTCAGCTGTGGCTTAGTCTTGGGACGGGATTCCTAGCTTTTATTGCGGGTCTTCAAACCGTTGACAAGACGTTATATGAGGCAGGAGCCGTTGACGGTATTAAGAATCGATGGCAGGAGCTGTGGTATATTACCCTGCCTTCAATGAAGCCCCAGCTGATGTTCGGTGCCGTTATTCAGATTACAACTTCACTTGCCGTGTCGGATGTGTCCATTCAGCTAGCGGGATTCCCAAGCGTCAATTATGCAGCAGAGACGATTGTGACGCATTTGATGGATTTTGGTACGATCCGCTTCGAGATGGGATTTGCATCGGCAATTGCAACGGTATTGTTCATTATCATGATTGGCTCCAACATCATTGTCCAAAAATTATTGCGTAGAGTAGGTGAATAAAGATGATGAATATACCCTATCGCCTATTCCGGAGAAAAAGAGTTAAGAGAGTCAATCGCTCCTTTCTGGGAAGCTTGTCGTTGTTTCTTGTCTTGGGAGTTGTAGGCGCCTTCATGGTGCTGCCGCTGGTGTATGCCATAAATGCCGCCTTCAAGCCATTGGATGAGATCTTTATTTTTCCGCCGACGTTGTTTGTCAAAAATCCAACGATGGATAATTTTGCAGATCTGATCAACTTGCTGGGTGCTTCATGGGTGCCGTTCACAAGGTACATTTTTAACACGGTATTTATTACCGGGATGGGGATCGTGGGTCACGTTCTGCTGGCTTCTGCTGCTGCTTACCCACTTGCCAAGCATCAATTTCCTGGAAACAAAATCATGTTCCAAATGATCGTACTGTCGTTGATGTTCACCCCTGCAGTTACGGCCATCCCAACTTATATGATCATGTCCTGGCTGGGGTGGGTGGATACGTACTGGGCTGTCATCATTCCGGCCTTTTCTTATCCGCTCGGACTGTATCTGATGAAGCAGTTCATGGAGCAGATTCCGGACGCACTGATCGAAGCCGCGAAGATGGATGGGGCGAGTGAGTATCGAATCTTCTGGTCGGTTGTTATGCCGAATGTGAAGCCCGCTTGGCTCACACTTATCATTCTGCTGTTTCAGATCCTGTGGGGAACCGACGGTAATGGATTTATCTATAGTGAGAACCTGAAGACGCTGACCTCTGCGACAACGAATATTATTCAAGGGGGAATAGCGAGAGCCGGTGTTGGTGCAGCTGTTGCACTCATTATGATGAGTGTTCCGATTACGATCTTTGTCTTTTCTCAGAGCCGTATCATTGAAACCATGGCAACTTCCGGAATGAAGGAATAGGAGGGATAAGAACTTGCATGCTTATAAACGAAGGTTGAAGCGATATTGCATTGCCTTAATATCAGCAGCGCTGCTCTGTTCCGCTCCTTCAGCGGTAGCGGCCAAGGCTCCATACGAAAGCTATACCTATAATTATTATGAAGAAGCTGTACCGGCTCCCGATGCATTTCTGCCGGACAGAAGCATATCGGGAGTTGATCTCGGCATTGGAGGCTTCGTGTCTCCGCAGGACATCTTTGTAAGCAGTGAAGGCAAGATCTATATTGCGGATACAGGGAATCATCGCATTGTCGTTCTAAATGAGGATTGGACAGTAGATCGAATCTTCTCCAATTACAGCATGGACGGAACGGAGCAGACCTTTAATATGCCTAGTGGCATCACTGTGAATAAAGCAGGAGACCTATATATTGCAGATACGGAGAACAAGCGAATCGTTGTTTTGTCCCCAGAAGGAGAATGGATCAAAACGATTGAGAACCCACAGTCCGAGGTGCTCGGAGCCAGCTTCTCCTTCGTTCCGTTAAAGCTGGCGGTGGATGATGCCGGACGGGTATTTGTCACATCCCGGGGAGCGTACGAGGGGATTCTGCAGTTTGATGAGTCGGGTGAATTCATTGGTTACGTCGGAACAATACAGGTACGCCGCAATTTTGTTGACTATTTATGGCGTCTCATCGCTACCGATGCACAGAAGAATCAGATGGCATTATACATTCCGACAGAATTCTCCAATATTGATATGGGGGAGAAAGGCTTCGTATATGCAACGAATATTGATCCTGGCTCGAGCACCCCGATTAAGCGTCTGAATCCTTCAGGTGAGGATGTGCTCAAAAGGTATGGGTATTTTGATGTGAAAGGAGATATCCGATATCGGTCCATGGGAGTCAATGGAGGACCCTCCAAATTAGTAGATATCAAATATCAGGGAAACGGCATGTATAGTGTGCTGGATTCACTCAGAGGGCGTATCTTCACATATGACCATGAAGGCAATTTGCTATATATTTACGGCGGAATAGGAACACAGGTCGGAACCTTTAGTACACCAGTCGCTATAGAGAAGCTGGGGAATCAGCATATTGTCCTCGACCAAGGTAAAGAAACCATCACACTCTTCTCCCCGACCAGCTATGGAAGTGCCATTAACGATGCGGTCACCGCGCATTACAACGGGGATGATGAGGCTTCAGTAGCCAAGTGGAGAGAAGTGCTGAGATTGAACGCGAATTATGATATCGCTTACATCGGAATCGGAAAATCTCTGTTATATGCGAAGGAGAATAAGGAAGCGATGGAGCATTTTAAGCTGGGAATGGATCGTAAAAATTACTCGGTTGCCTTCAAGAGGTACCGAAAGGAAGTGCTGCAGGAGCATTTCGGTACGATATTAACGATCGGCACAACAACCGTCATCGTGTTTGCCGGATACAGATGGTCGAAATCCTGGCGTAAAAGGAGGAAAGAGCAGCATGAAGCAGGATTTTATTAAGTTTCCTCTCCATCTCATCATCCATCCGTTTGAAGGGTATTGGGATCTTAAATATGAGGGGAAAGGAAAACTGAGAGTTGCGATTACCATACTATTTCTTCTATTTATAACGATGGTTATACAGCGTCAATTTGCCGGATTTCTGGTCAACTTCAACGATCCTAGAACATTAAACAGCCTGGCTGAGCTCCAGTACGTAGTGTTTCCTTTTATCCTGTGGTGTGTATCTAATTGGTCCATTACGACACTTATGGAAGGGGAAGGGAAGTTTCGTGAAATAGTTAATGCCACCGCTTATGCACTCATCCCGATGATCTTGGTGTACTTGCCCATGACTTTGATCAGCCGATTTATGACGCAGGAGGAGACCGCATTTTATTATTTGCTGAATACCGTAGCGGCCATCTGGTTCATCTACCTGCTGTTTGTGGGCATCATGACAGTACATCAATACACAGCAACGAAGACGATTGTAACGATTCTGCTGACCATCGTCGTTATGGCGATTATCGTATTTCTGGGCACGCTGGTGATGAGTCTGATCCAACAGATCATTGAATTTGTAACCAACATTTACCGTGAGCTCATATTCCGATCTTAAGGAGGCGTAAGTCTGGTGTCATCTCGTAAATGGAAATATACAGCCGTGCTGGCTTGCGCACTCATGCTGGTCAGTATTCTCTGCTTCATCGTGCTAAGTGGAAGATTATCTGGGGTAAATCCTGAGTCATATGTGTCAGCATCCGCTGATTCAGGAGCAGAACAATTCACACCGCTTCAGGATTCGACGGAGGGTGTAGCTGGAATGGCTCTTGCAGCCAAGAATGACAGCTTAAGCTTGTACATTAATGAAGATACAACAGTGATTGCAGTGAAGGATCATCGGTCAGGAGAGATCTGGTACAGTAATCCGCTGGAGATGGAAGAGGATGGTATCGCTACTGCCTTTGAAAAAGAATCCATCGCCTCCCAGATCACGGTCTCATTTCGCAATACACTGGGCGTTCTAGATACTTATACGAATTACAAGTACAGCATTTCCAATGGACAGTTCGAATTACAAGGCATTAAGGACGGTGTTCGTATTGAATATACCCTCGGGGATGCAGAGCTTGGGATCGATGCGCTTCCCAAATTTATTAGTAAACAAAGGCTGCAGGAAAAAGTGCTGAGCAAACTGGATGAGGTGACCGCAAGCTATGTCGAGACCCGCTATCTGGTGCAGGATGCTAATCCTGAGGTCGTGGAAAGGGCGGATACGCAGGTCGAGCGGCCGCTCGTGCTTCGCAAGATGCTCGCAGCCTTCGAGCAGGCAGGATATACGCCAGAAGATTTAGCTTACGACAATGAAGAGAACGGGATTGGTGGACCCGGAGGGTCGGCGGATAAACCGAAGTTTCTCATTCCTGTGGAATACCGTTTGGAAGGGAATGCCCTCATGGTAACCGTTCCGCTCTCCCAGCTGGAGGAAAGTGAAGGGCATCAAATTCAAACCTTGGATTTGCTCTCCTACTTCGGGGCAGCAATCTCCGGTCAGGATGGCTATATGCTTGTGCCTGATGGCTCAGGCAGCCTCATTCATTTTGATAACGGTAAAGTAAAAGAGCCGCAGTATGTTCAGCCCGTCTATGGACAGGATCCGAATGATAACAGCAGAACGAGAGCTCAAATTGCTGAACCCGCCCGCCTACCGGTGTTTGGCTTGAAATCAGGTGATCATGCATTCTTCGCAGTCATTGAGGAAGGGGAAGGAAATGCCAGCATCGCAGCCGATATCAGCGGTAAACAAAATTCCTTCAATCACGTGTTCAGCCGACATGCTGTGCGGGGAGATGATGAGCTGGAGCTGTACACAGGCAGTAAGGTTCAAGAAATCCAGCTGCTGTCGAGCGAAAAATATAATGGTGATATTCGTGTGAAATACAGCTTCTTGTCGGGTGATGGTGCAAGCTACTCTGGAATGGCTCAAGCTTATCGAACAATGCTGGTAGAGCAAGGTGTTCTTCAGCCTCTATCCGATCAAGAGGACATCCCTTTCTATGTCGATATTGTGGGGGCAATTGATAAACAGCAATCCTTTCTGGGTGTACCTTATAATGCAACCGTACCGATGACCACTTTCAAAGAGGCACAGGGCATTGCTGCAGAATTGCAGGCACAGAGCATCTCCAATATTCAAATGCAGTACTTGGGATGGTTCGGAGCGGGGCTTGAGCACGAGCTTCCCGTCAAATTGAACACCTCTGAGTTAGGCAAAGACCAAGAGCTGAATGCACTGCAGGAGCAGCTGAATCGTACAGGGGGAGAGCTGTATCCTGACGTAGCCTTTCAACAGGTCTATGACAATGGCAAAGGTTTTCGATCGGCTAGTGACGCTTCCCGCTTTATAACAAAAGAGGCGGCAGAGCTCTCACCGTATGACAGATCGCTTAATCGAATGTCCCTACTGCAGGATGAATATTATCTGCTGTCTCCTGCCAAGCTTCCGGATGTAACAGCTCGATTTATGGAGCAGTACCGCAAGAAGGAATTGTCGGCTCTTGCGCTTCGCGATTTGGGAAGTACACTGCATTCCGACTATCGTAACAACAGCCTAATCTTCCGAAATACGGCGAGAGCGATCGTCGAAGAGCAAATCGGCCTACTAGCAGAAGAATATCCGAATTTGATGATCAGCGGAGGAAACGCCTATGCATTGCAATATGCTCAGCATCTTGTCAACATACCGGAATCCTCCAGTAGATTTAACCTGACAGATGAATCGGTGCCTTTCTATCAGATGGTTATTCACGGGTATATCGATTATGCAGGAGATCCGGTCAATCTTACGTCCGCAGCCAATATGAGGCACCAGCTTCTGCACAGCCTAGAGCTTGGCTCGGCTCCGCATTTTCTATGGACAGCGAGCACTTCTTCAGAGCTGAAATACACCCGGTATGATTATATGTACTCAGCCGAGTATTCCAACTGGATCGATGATGCTGTATCTATGTACGACGAAGTGAATCAGGTGCTGGGTCCGCTCCGGACCGAGAAGATGCAGGATCGAATTGTCCATCAGCCTGGTGTCGTTGAAGTGAAATACAGTAACGGAACTTCTCTACTTGTTAATTATAATTCGGAATCTGTGGTGGCTCGAGGAGTCAGCATTCCAGCACAGGACTATGTAATAGGCGGTGACCCATCATGAGAACACGCCGTATAACCTTATCTCAGAAAAGATCACTTCTTGGCATCATTTTCATTGCGCCCTGGCTGCTTGGCTTTATCTTTCTATTTCTTACACCTATGATCCAGTCCATTCGGTTCAGTCTTAGTGAGCTGACGGTAGTTTCTCAAGGCTATGAGCTGGCGTATGTTGGCTGGAGTAACTTCAAAGAAGCGCTGCTCATCGATGCAAACTACAACCGTATTCTGACAGAATCTGTATTGCAAATGATCGTTAATGTTCCGCTTATTTTGTTTTTCAGCCTGTTTTCGGCAGTGCTGCTTAATCAAAAGTTTAGAGGAAGAGGACTGGCGAGAGCGATCTTCTTCCTACCCGTGATCCTGGCATCTGGTGCAGTCGCATCTGCAGAAGCTTCAGGACTAATTAACCTAATCGGTAATGCAACAGTGGCGGAAGAAACGGCCGGAGCCTCTTCTCAGTTTAATACACTGTCCATGGTCCAATTGTTGAATGAGGCGGGGTTACCCCTTGTTATCACCGAGTATATTGTGGATGCGGTAATGCGAATTTACGATATTATTCGCAGCTCGGGGGTACAGATCCTTATCTTCCTTGCAGCCCTGCAATCTGTCCCTAGCTCAATGTATGAAGTAGCCAAAATTGAAGGCGCAACAGGCTATGAATCCTTCTGGAAGATTACGTTTCCGATGGTCAGTCCCTTGATTCTGACGAATGTCATTTATACGGTGATCGATTCCTTTACAACAAGTCCAATTACACAAACGATCTACACGACCGCATTTCAGACGCAGAATTTCGGGCTGAGCGCGTCGATGTCATGGATCTACACGGTCGTAGTCGGCCTATTGCTCTTCTTCATTGGGTTCTTTATATCGAAGCGCGTTCATTACAATTAATCCGTCTTGTTAGGTGGTGAGGTATTCATGCAGGAAATCAAAAGAATTGGACGCAGCGAAGCGGTCGTATTTCGAATGCAGCGCACGAAAAACAAAGTGATGAACGTGCTCTGGGACATCTTTCGTTATTTGCTCATAATCGGCATTTCCTTTGTCATCCTCTATCCAATTATGATGAAGGTATCCACTGCGTTTAAAGATAAAGTAGATATATATAATCCTACAATCTATATGATACCGGTGAACTTTACACTGGATAATATTAAGCTTGCAGCTGAGGTAATGAACTATTTCCCTCTGCTTGGGAGCACGATGGTTTATGTTGTCGTTATCATGCTGCTAACGACATTATCCACGGCTCTTGCCGGTTACGGCTTTGCCAGATTTGAATTCCCGGGGAGTAAAATATTGTTTGGTGCGGTGATTCTGACCATCCTGGTACCTTCCAGTACACTGATGGTACCGATGTACCTCCATTTTAGAAACTTTGATATCTTAGGCATGATTACTTTGTTAACAGGTAAAGAAGGAGTCAATCTCTTAAATACGTACTGGCCCTCTATGATTACAGCGGCTACTGCGACCGGACTAAAGGCGGGGTTGTTTATCTATATTTTCCGTCAGTTCTTTAAGGGTCTGCCGAAGGAGATCGAGGAGGCGGCCCTGATTGATGGAGCAGGCGGAATCAAGACCTTTATCCGAATCATGCTTCCAAACGCTATTCCTCCTATGATTACTGTCATGCTGTTCTCATTTGTGTGGACGTACAATGATACCTTCTATCCATCCTTGTTCATGAGCGACAGCAGTCTGATGTCTTTGAAGGTTGCTTCGCTTCCTTCGCAGGTCAATCTGATTATTCCTCAGCTGATGGGATTGTCGGGTACAGACATTAAGGCGGATCCAAACCATGTAGCAATGATTGTGGATACAGGGATCCTGCTGGCGATTGCCCCACTGATCATTTTGTACCTATTCGTACAGCGCTACTTTGTCGAAAGTGTGGAGCGTACGGGTGTAGTTGGTTAAGCTCGTTAAGCGTTAGAACAACCCACTTATGCCGCACATGTAATATTTCAGTCACAACTTTATATGTTGGAAACCCGAACTTATATGATGTTTTGTTTTGTTATCTAAAATATATATTGTTAGGATAACAAAATGATTGAAGTGTTGTCGATTCCATGAGACAATAGGTTTCAGAAATGAATCTATTTTATAAGTCATGCCAAAGAGTATTATGAAATGGATTCGAATATAACACATTTGGAGGGTTCCTAAACCATGCATGAATCGAAGCTGCTGCTAAATGACTGGACATTTAAATCGTGTGAAGGAGAAGAATGGCTGCCAGCCGTAGTTCCGGGATGTGTTCATACGGATCTGCTGCGAAATGGCCAGATCCCTGACCCGTTCTATGGCACGAATGAAAAGCTTGTTCAATGGATTGATAAAAAAGATTGGGAATATAAAACCCTTTTTGATATACCAAATGAACTGCTGGAGAAGGAGCATATTGAGCTCGTATTTAACGGGCTTGATACATATGCGGAAGTGTTCATTAATGATAAGCATGTCTTGTCCGCAGACAATATGTTCCGCACGTGGGAAGCAGATATTAAGCCATACGCCAAATCAGAAGGCAATAAACTGAGAATCGTCTTCCGTTCTCCGATCAACGAGGATTTGCCCAAGCTTGAAGCACTGGGATATGCGCTTCCAGCTTCGAATGATCAGTCTGAGGTAGGCGAGCTAGGCAATAAGAGAGTAAGCATCTTTGCTAGAAAAGCGCCTTATCACTACGGCTGGGACTGGGGTCCGAGATTTGTAACGAGCGGTATATGGCGCGAGGTTGAGCTGAGAGCCTGGACGGGTGTCCGCGTAGCAGACCTGTATATTCACCAGCAGGTAGTAACGAAGGAAGCCGCTGCTCTGACCGCCATTCTAGAGATCACGGCAGATCAGCCAGGCGACAGAGTCATTCGCATTGCTACAGAGCAAGGAGAGTGGAGTGAGAAGGTTTCCCTAGTACCTGGACTTCAGAAAGTAGAAATTGCACTGAATATCAAGAATCCTAAATTATGGTGGTCCAGAGGTCTTGGGGAAGCACACTTGTACACGTTCACCGCTCAGGTGCTGGATCAGGATGCAGGAACAGCGCTAGCTGAAGCTTCTGTAAAAACGGGGCTGCGCAGCATTCGTCTCGTCCGTGATAAGGATGAATACGGCAGATCCTTCTATTTTGAGCTGAATGGGGTTCCGGTGTTTGCTAAAGGGGCTAACCATATTCCTAACGACAGCTTCGTTACAGAGGTTACCCGTGAGCGATACAGACATGAGATTGAATCTGCAGCAGCCTCCAATATGAACATGCTTCGTGTATGGGGCGGCGGTATTTATGAGCAAGACGTCTTCTATGAGCTGTGTGACGAATATGGAATCCTGGTATGGCAGGACTTCATGTTTGCCTGCAGTATGTACCCGGGTGATGAAGCATTCCTTACGAGTGTTCGTCATGAAGCGATCGATAATGTCAAGCGTTTACGCAACCATCCAAGTATCGCACTCTGGTGCGGCAACAACGAGATTGACTCGGCTTGGGCGCACTATAATGAAGATGCTGGATGGGGCTGGAAAAAGGATTATACGCACGAGCAGCGTGAGAAAATCTGGGCCGATTATGAAGCTGTCTTCCATAAACTGCTCCCTGAAGTATTGTCAGAACTCGTTCCAGGTACAGATTATTGGCCATCTTCACCGATTGTTTCGGTTACCAATGATATTAACCAGCATGCTTCTACCAGCTCGATCGAAGGGGATGTCCATTATTGGGGAGTATGGCATAACACGGAGCCTTTCGAGAATTACAATATCAAATTGGGCCGTTTCATGAGTGAATACGGATTCCAGTCCTTCCCTGAGCACAAATCCGTTCTTCGTTATGCAACAGAGTCGGATCTTGAGCTGACTTCCGAAGTGATGCGTGCCCATCAGAAGAATGGGGATGGGAACCGCCTCATCAAAGAATATATGGATATGTATATGACAGAGCCGAAGGATTTTCCTTCCTTCCTCTATATGAGTCAGGTGCTCCAAGCGGATGCGATGAAGATGGCAATTGAGGCGCACCGCAGAAACAGACCTTTTGTTATGGGAACATTATATTGGCAGATGAACGATACATGGCCTGTCGCTTCTTGGGCGGGGATGGACTATTACGGCAACTGGAAGGCGCTGCAATATTACGCTAAACGCAGCTTTGCCGACGAAATGATCTCCATTGACGGAACCAAGGATAACCAAGTTGACTTCTACTTGCTGTCTGATCTGCTTAGTCCAATAGAAGGTGAACTGCAAATCCGAGTTGTTGATTTTGACGGTACGGTTTATCATACCGAGACACATGCGGTAAGTAATCCGGGGAATGCCACGAATCTCGTTCTGTCTCTCTCACTTGCTGAGCTGCTTCAAGGTCATGATCCGGAACGTACAACGGCTGTTGCTGAACTCTTGGTTAACGGTCAAGTCGTTGATGTGCAGCGTCACTATTTTGTCCCATTCAAGGATCTGAAGCTGGGCGCTGCTGAAGTGAAGATAACTGAAGTCGAAGGCTCAGATGGAACTCGCTTTGTCTTGGAATCCAATATGCTGGCGAAGCAGGTATGGCTGGATAGTGAAGCCGAAGGTGTATTCAGTGACAATTTCTTCGACTTGCTCCCAGGTGAAGTAAAAGAAGTATCGTTCGCTTCCCGTACTTATGCAGATCAAGCTTTTGCAGCGGCATCACCAGGTAAAGTGGTCGTTCGCTCCATGTCAGATTTTATTAAAGCCACTCATTTATTGAACAAATAAACCATCAATAATTCAATTGCAGTCCATTTGTGTTATTCAAAGAAGGCCATTCCTAAAGACATGTAAGTATCATGCATAGGGATGGCTTCTTCTATCGAATAAAAGATCAGGAGGGCGAAAACGTGCGTAATTCGAATCGTAAAATTCTTGTCAATCAAATCGGCTACCCCTTGAGGGGGAACAAGCTCGTGATATTAAGAGGAAGCAGCTCTACCTTCCACATCAGGGATATAGCGACTTCTGAGATTGTTTATTCTGCTCAGGCACAGGATGGAGTGGAGGATCTATGCTCTGGTGATCATTTATTTCAGGGTGATTTTTCATCATTTGAAGAGCCTGGACAATACAGGATTGAAGATGAGGAAGGGAATAAATCTGCTCCATTTATGATATCCGAACAGCCCTATGACGAGGTTCATGCCGGACTATTGAAGGCCTTCTATTATTTGCGCTGTGGAGAAGACTTGGATGAGGAGTATGCGGGAGTGTGGAAGCATAAGGCATGTCATACTTCTCCGGGCTATGTTCATACGAATCCGGATCAGCGGCTTGACGGCAATGGAGGCTGGCACGATGCAGGCGATTACGGGAAATATGTTGTAGCTGGTGCAAAAGCACTGGCCGATCTGATGCTTAGCTGGGAATTGTATTCGGAAGCCTTTGCTTATTCGGTACCTCTGCCCGAATCGGATGGTGTGTTGCCTGATGTGCTGCATGAATGCAAGGTAGAGCTGGAGTTCTTGCTTAAGATGCAGGATACGGTCACCGGCGGGTCCTATCACAAGCTGACAACCAAGCAATTTCCCGGTCTTGATGTCATGCCGGAGGAGGACGAGGACGAGCTTGTATTTGCTCCTATATCTGCAACGGCAACAGCGGCTAGCTGTGCAGTGATGGCTGTGGCTGCAAGAATATACGATACCTACGATGCTGAGTTTGCTGACAGATGTCTCACATCAGCCAAACGTTCCTGGACTTGGCTTGAGGCACATCCGGATGAGCCAGGATTTAAAAATCCCCCGGATATTTACACGGGTGAATATGGGGATGGTTGCGATCTTGATGAGCGGTATTGGGCTGCAACCGAGCTGTATTTTTCCACCGGTGAATCGGTATACCATGATGCAATCAAAGGGTACGTGCAGGGGGATTTCCCTAAATGTGAATTGGGCTGGGCGGATATGGGAGGATATGGAACCGTTCGCTATTTGCTGGCAGATGAGCAAGAGAAAGATACTGCCCTCTACGCTGACCTGAAGGGCCATCTTATGAATGAAGCGGATCGCTTGCTGGAGATCTCGAAGCAAGATGGTTATGGTATCTCCCTTATGGAAGACGATTATATCTGGGGGAGTAATATGGTTGTCATGAACAGAGCGATGCTTCTTCTCTTGGCTCATAAATTATGTGGAAATGTGGAGTATGAACAGGCTGCACTTGGTCATGTGCATTATATATTAGGCTTAAATGTACTTGATCTGTCTTATGTAACAGGGTTTGGAGAGCACTCCGTTATGCATCCTCATCATCGGCCATCCGTAGGTGATAGTGTAGAGTTACCCGTACCAGGCATGCTGGCTGGTGGACCAAACAAACATTTGAACGATGAATGCATGAGAGCTCATCTTCAAGGCAAGCCTGCTGCTGCTTGCTATATCGACGATGAGGATAGTTATGCGGGGAACGAAATCACGATTTACTGGAACTCACCAGCTGTATTTGTCTTCTCACACTGGAACTCCGCTTAAGTTCATTTGTAATCGAAGGAGCAGGGTTCAGTCTGTTTTTAGCGAAAATATTCAGTTGGAAACAGACAAAGGAGCGTGCTGACGAGATGAATGAACAATTACAGCTGTTATTGGATCTGCCTAAACGTCAGATTATTTTGAGTTTACAGCCTGAGCCTTACCAGCAAATCAAAGAAGGCAAGAAAACGATTGAATTTCGTCGGAGGTTTATAAAAGAGCCTGCAGCGGCATTCATATATGTATCCTCTCCTGTGAAACAAATTAAAGCTTTTATTGAATTTGGAATGCCGATCCAGGAGGATATCGACACACTCGTATCTATTGCAGAGGGACATGAGCAAGGATCAGGGGCGGAGCTTCGTGAATATTTCAGCGGTGTGTCTCATGGATATGCCATTCCTATCTTATCCTGTATCGAATTTGCGCCCATGTCGCTCGAGCTGCTTAAGGGGGGCTATGCGTTTAATCCTCCTCAATCCTATATGAACCTGTCTGTTAATCCACGACTTGAACAGGCCTTATTGAAGAAAATGATGACCTAATCAAGGAGTCCACGACTTGGACTCCTTATCGGCCACATCTCTATAAGGAGGTGATCAGACGAACAAAAATGTAAACGCTTAGATTGCTTAACGGATTGGATTGATTGTGATGTGACGGAATGCATCGCCATTGGAAAGGAGGATCTAGCCATGCGTGTAAAGAATAGCTGGGCAGTATTTCTTAGTATTTTGCTGATTAGCAGTATGATACCTTCTAATATGAAGAAAATGGAGGCGGCTCCCATTATATTTGAAGCGGAGAATGGAGTATTCACAGGCGTTGATGTAATGACGCAATTGCAAGGCTACTCTGGCAGCGGGTACGTAGGGGGATTTGATGAGCAGAACGATAAGCTGAGTATACAAGTGACCGTACCGGATACAGGTCTCTACAATTTAAGTATCGGTTATCAGGCTCCGCACGGAACGAAGAATACGAGTCTTGTCGTGGGAGGCACATCGCAAGGTGAGATTACACTTCATGAAACAACGAATTTCGGTGAAGTAGATGCAGGGAAAATCATGCTTCAAGGAGGTACGACGGAGATCAGCTTCATCAGTAATTGGGGCTGGTATTATATTGACTATGTACGGCTGGAGAGAGCTTCAGATCCACCACCGCATCAAATCAATGCAGCACTCATTAATCCAGATGCCAGCAGTGAGGCCGTGTCCCTATATAATTATTTGAAATCAGAGTATGGACAGCATATTCTGTCTGGGCAGCAAACACTGGCCGATGCGAATTGGATCCATAGCACATTTGGCAAGAAGCCGGCTGTATTAGGTCTTGATCTGATGGACTATTCACCTTCAAGGACAGAGCGGGGAACGGTATCATCGGATATTGAGCATGCGATCGAGTGGGATGCCGGAGGCGGTATCGTCACCTTTGCGTGGCACTGGAATGCTCCAAAAGATCTGATCGATCAACCTGGAAAGGAATGGTGGAGAGGCTTCTATACGGAAGCAACCACTTTCGACATTGAATATGCCATGTCACACCCGGATTCCCAGGATTATCAGCTGCTCATTCGTGATATGGATGCCATTGCTGTACAGCTCAAAAGACTTCAGCAGGAAAATATACCGGTACTGTGGAGACCGCTGCATGAGGCGGAAGGAGGATGGTTCTGGTGGGGCGCCAAGGGTCCGGAACCTGCCAAAGAGCTGTACCAGCTGATGTATGACCGATTCACGAATTTCCATGGGCTTGATAATCTCATATGGGTATGGAACTCGGAGAATCCGGCTTGGTATCCGGGGGATCAATATGTTGATATTATCAGCGTTGACAGCTATCCAGGTGCTGGGAATTATGGACCGGTAAGCAGCCGTTATGAGAATCTGAAGACACTGGTGAACGATCACAAGATTATTGCATTGACGGAAAATGGGCCTATTCCCGATCCGGATTTGCTGCAGGCCTATCATGCGGATTGGAGCTGGTTTGTGACTTGGTCTGGAGAGTTCTTACGAGATGGTATTCAGAATAGTACACAGCATTTGACAAAGGTGTATAACAGTCCATATGTAATTACACTGGATGAACTGCCGGATTGGAAAAATAATTACTAATTGGATTAGCAGAGCAAATTTCATAAACCATCATTTAAATGAGCTTTGAATTTTATTGCCGGGCTCAAACAGCGAGAAAAATCACAAAACCATGGATAAAAAGAGTCTTTTCGTTACAAATTGATGAACTTTAGCGTTTCTATCCGGGGCGAAAATGTGTTAACCTTAGGTATAGGATTTTTGTAAGCCCTCTCATTATTTTTAGCAAACGGTTTCATTTCAAAGTAGAGGAGATGCGATATATGCCTAAGACCCCCTTATTTATCGTAACAGGCGCAAGCTGTGTAGGAAAATCATCGGTTGTTCCTTATCTGCGAAGTTTACTTCCTGAGTTTGTAGTTCTTGACCTGCATCCGGAAGAAAGCTTGGATTCTTCTTTGTCATTAGGACCTGTCCTGCAAATGGCTCATCAAATTTCAATGAGTGATCGGGGCACGGTGATTGTAGGCACCTTGACCCCGGAGGATGTAATCGAGAGCGGATACAGAGAACTATTCAGCCAAGTCTATTTTATGAATCTGCATTGCAGTGATGAAGTGAGAGACCATAGACTTAGGGATCGTGGAGCCACTCAAGAGATGATATGGAGCAACACGAGACTCGCACATCGGCTGCTGAGCAGTGATAATTTCTCGTTCAGTCCTCCCATATCGACAATGGACACAACTGCTTACTCTCCCGAAGAAGCTGGTAAGCTGATTCGCAAGTGGGTAAGGAATTACTGGAGTTCACGTTATCCGTTAGAAATTCGCGCATACACTTAGTAAATGCTTGGATTAATCCAGCACATGAAGCAAACGGTAGCGCTCCGCTATCGTTTGTTTTTTTAGTATAGCAACACTATTGAAAAAGGCATATAATCTATAATAATGACAGCTTCAGTACAGCTTTAAATTCTGATTGTGAGGTTGATTATGTCAATGATTCTTGAGAGACTTGATTCAGAGAAAACACTCGAGCAATGGAAAAAAGCTTTTGAGCGCCACAAAATCGTACGTGCTGACTCATTCTATGAACAATGTCTGCATGAGAACAAAATCGGCCTTAGGGTCACACTTCTTGTGTACCTGGACGAGCAAATCCTTGCTGGCTGCGCACATTTGAAGTTTGAATCGGACTATTTGTATTTTAGAGCACAAGGTATACCCGAAATTAATGATGTGAATATTTTTCCGGAATTCCGGAGAAGAGGGATCGGTAATCAGCTGATCGAAGAATTTGAAAGTATAGCAGCCTATAACTCCTATGACAGTATTGGGATTGGCATGGGGCTTTATAAGGATTTTGGTGCTGCTCAGCGTATCTATTGCAAGAGAGGTTATATTCCAGATGGCAATGGTCTGATGAATCATAATCGGGAAGTAGCTCTAGGTGATCAGGTGGAGGTCAATGATGATTTACTGCTCTATTTCGTAAAAGAATTGGGTAATGCTGCTCCTAAATGATAGAATTGAATTACATACTTGTCAGGACCGTATTAGCAGTTTAGGCTACGGTCTTTTTTATTGTATCTGTAATCTGGAGGATTCGTTGCGAAATATATCACCAAATTCGTATTCTGAGGAGGATGAAGATGTATTTAAAAAGAGTTCTCATGCTTCATGATAAAATCGAGAACAGTGAAGCGTATCCTTTTTCAATACCTTCCATTCATAGTATGGAGGAAATCCAATTTCGCAAGCCAGTCTCGTTTTTTGTGGGTGAAAATGGTTCTGGCAAATCAACGCTGCTTGAAGCCATTGCTTATCAATGTGGATTTCATACAGCTGGCGGAGGGAGAAATAATCTGTATGATGTAGAAGCCTCGGAATCGGCCTTAGGAGACTACATTCGATTATCCTGGATGCCCAAAATTACGAATGGATTCTTCCTCCGGGCAGAGTCCTTCTATCAATTTGCCTCCCACATTGATTCTGATCCTGAGCACTTGCCAAATTATGGAGGTAAATCACTACATCATCAGTCACATGGAGAATCCTTCCTCAGCTTATTTGTTCATCGGTTCGGAAGCCAAAGGGCAATATATTTGCTGGATGAGCCCGAGGCTGCTTTGTCACCAACGAGACAGCTGTCACTGCTTAGAGTGATCTATGACTTAAGAGAGCAGGCTCAGTTCATCATCGCAACGCATTCACCGATATTGCTGGGATATCCAGATGCGGATATTTTCAGCTTTGATCAAACGCCGATTCGTCCGATTGCATATGAAGATACGGAGCATTATCAAGTGACAAGAAGATTTTTGGAGAATAAAAAACAGATATTGAATGAGTTGTTCAGTGATGATTAGAAGGGGGAACGACATATGGAGAATATACAGATTAGAGAGGTACAGGTACAAGATGCCGAGCAGCTGCTCAGGCTGAATCAGGAGCTGGATCGGGAGACGAAGTTCATGCTGTATGAACCGGGGGAAAGACTTGCTACGATCGAGTCCCAGACGAAGCGAATTATTGGGATGCTCGAATCAGGGCACTCTACATTGCTTCTGGCCGTTAATGAAGACAGCAGTGTGATCGGGCAGCTTGGTATTATTGGTTCTGAGCTGCAGCGTAAGAAGCACGTCGTGTACATGGTCATTGGCATTCTACAGCAATACACCGGTCAAGGTGTCGGTACGAAGCTGTTTCGGGCAATGGAGGAATGGTGCAGGCTGCGCAGGATTCACCGGATTGAGCTGACGGTGATGGCTCATAATGAAGCTGCGATCGCCTTGTATCACAAGATGGGATTTGAAATGGAGGGCAAGAAGCGTCATTCACTGATCGTGGATGGACAGTATGTAGATGAATTGTATATGGCCAAAATGGTCTGATACTGGTAATCTATCATCTTCCAGATATGGAAGCTATAATAGAATGTACAGCCTCGGTATAAGAAAGAGGTAGTTCTACTTATTAATAGGAAGGGAAGTGGCTGATCAAATGAATAACAAAGAACGTTTCTCAGATCGGGTCGATTCTTATGTGAAATATCGTCCAAGCTATCCGGTAGAAGCCATCGATTACATGTATGGAACGATAGGGATGAAGCCGGCAAGTACGATTGCCGATATCGGCGCAGGGACAGGAATTATGTCAGAGCTGCTGCTGGCCAGAGGGAGTACAGTGATTGCGGTCGAGCCAAACATGGAAATGCGGCTGGCAGCAGAATCAAGGCTGTCTGGCAACGCTCAATTCAGAGCGCAGTCAAGTCCTGCGGAAGAGACGGGCCTGCAAGCTCAGTCGGTTGATTATATCGTTTGCGCCCAGTCATTTCATTGGTTTGATCAGCGCTTAGCAAAAGAGGAGTTTAAGCGTATTCTGAAGCCAGAAGGGAAGGTAATCCTGATATGGAATTCAAGACTTACCGAAGGTACGCCTTTCCTGGTCAAATATGATGAGCTGCTTCATACCTATGGAACAGATTACAATGAAGTAAAGCATACCAATATCACTTCGGATATGCTGCGTTCTTTTTTTAAGAATGGAGAGCTGCATGAGGTTGAATTTCCTAATCGGCAAATCTTTGACTATGAAGGGTTAAGCGGCAGATTACAATCTTCCTCCTACAGCCCACCGCCAGGCCACCCTAATTATGAGCCTATGATGAACGCGCTGCTGGAGCTGTTTAATTCCTATCAACAGGAAGGACAAGTGTATTTCGAATATACGACACAAATCTTCTGGGGAGAAGTTTAGGGGGTTATCCTTGCATGAAGCTATGTGGAAGTAATGGATATTTAACGGACAAGCTGGATGCAGAACGGATCGTTATGGATCCTCAAGCCTGGAATACGAGAGCATTAAGAGTCTATGAGAAATGCGGCTTTCGTCAAGTGAAGCTTCTTCCAAATCACGAATGGCACGAAGGCTCCTACAGGGACTGCTGGCTTATTGAATACACAAGTAAATGACTTGAGCAGAAACACCTTTTTGTGGGGAGGGCAATCTTATGGATAATGGTTATTACATCGGATGGGGAACGCTCGCCCTCATTAATGCAGGCCTGGCACAAGGCAAGAATAGAAGTGGTTTGAATTGGTTCTTGCTCTCATTGTTACTAGGACCGCTTGCGACGCTGATTATTGTAGTATGGAGTAAGAAATAAGACATTGTTATACGATATATTCTATAGATCAGGGGGAATAATATCAGTGAGTGCAGGTAGAACGATATTATATATGGTAAGGCACGCGGAATCCCCGTTTAAATTTGGAGAAGAGCGTACAAGAGGCTTGTCTGACAAAGGAGCTGCACATGCACAGGAGCTTGCTCATATATTTGCTTCCATACCGGTGCACCTGATTATATCCAGTCCATACGTTCGTGCCGTTGAGACGGTTAATCCTATTGCGAAATCCAAGGGATTAGAGGTTGTACTCCATGAGGAACTTAAGGAAAGAATGATAGAAGGACCTCATCATAGATCAGACTGGGAAGTGCTGGAGAGAGCGATTCAAGCTTCGTTTGAAGATCCGGATTATGCGCTGGAAGGCGGAGAATCGACAAGGCAAACACAGCAGCGTGCTATTCCCATCATTGAACAAATTCTAGCAGACTATGCGGAGAAGAGTATTATTCTCGGTACACATGGCAATATCATGGTGGCTATTATGAATTATTACGATTCACAGTATGGCTATGATTTCTGGGCAGGAACCACGAAGCCTGACATCTATCGGTTAGAATTTGAAGGCAATCGGCTTGTTCAGGTAGAGTGCTTGTGGGAGAAAGTAACAGGATGATACGAGACAAGTGGTCAGAGGGAGAGCGAGGGATTGCAATACCTTTGATGTAATACATATTATTTCTGACTGAATACGTACTAAGGAGAGTTCTGAAGTGAATTCAATCGTTTCCTATTGTTTGTCCAAAAAGGCTGCCAAGGAGGATTATCCTTTCGGGGCGGATACCCTTGTGGCCAAAATTGAGGGGAAAATGTTTGCCTTGATTTCCCTGAATAAGGATAAGGAACCGCTCAGCATATCGCTCAAATGCGATCCGCTCATAGCCGTGAATCTGCGTGAACAGCATCAGGCGGTCGTGCCGGGTTATCATCTTAACAAAAAGCACTGGAACACGGTATACCTGGACCAAGACCTTGGAGCAGAGGATATTCTGCCGATGATCGATCATGCCTACGACTTGGTATTTAAGAGCTTGACGAAGAAGCAGCGTGAAGCAATTCAATATCGTTTGGGTAAGTAATATTTATAGATTAGACTAGTGATCTGGCTCTGGCGGGAGTTCTTGCATGAAGGCAAGCCTGCATAGAGCCTTTTTTACTGTTAAACATCATAATCTGACGCAATGTGAATGTTTTTGATTGAAAATGATTGTTTTTATCTAGATATGTGGTACTATAGAATCAGTCAGGAGGAAGAATAGATGCTGACAGAAGAACGATATCGGATGATTTTAGAACGCTTACAGCAGCGTGGAGTGGTTAAACTTCAGGAGCTGGTTGAATTACTCCAGGCTTCTGAATCCACGATTCGAAGAGACTTGGTGGATTTAGAGGCGAAGAACCTGCTCAAAAGAGTCCATGGAGGGGCTTCACTTGTAAGTCATAAGAGTACCGAGCTTGGCATGGATGAGAAAACGTTCAAAAACGTTCAAGAAAAGACCGCAGCAGCGATCTTGGCGGCCAAACAGCTCCATGATGGTGAATGTATTTATCTGGATGCGGGCACGACCACGCTTGCCATGATTCCTTATATTGAAGCACAGGAAATTACCGTTGTTACCAACGGACTCTCCCACGTAGAAGCGCTGGTAAGTAAAAAGATACGCAGCTATTTGCTCGGTGGCATGATGAAACCGCATACGAAGGCGGTCATTGGCAGTATAGCACTTCAAAATATGGATAACTTCCGCTTCGACAAGAGCTTCTTGGGTACCAATGGATTGGATATGGCGATGGGCTATACGACTCCGGATCCGGAAGAGGCATTAATTAAACGCAGGGCCCATCAGTTATCCGGACAGACCTATGTGCTTGCAGATTCAAGCAAGTTTGGGGAAATCGCTTTTGCCAAGCTGTTTAATCTGGAAGAAGCGACGTTAATAACAGACAGGGTTCCGGCCGAATATAGGAAATGGCTTGGACCGAAATTTAAAGCAATTGAGGGATTAAAATGATATATACGGTAACACTCAATCCATCCATCGATTACATCGTGGAAGTTGAACAGCTGGAGCTTGGCAGCTTGAACCGAATGAAGCGGGATCTTAAGCTCCCCGGCGGTAAAGGAATCAATGTATCCAGGGTGCTTGAGCAGCTGAATGCAGAACATGCAGCACTCGGTTTTATTGGTGGATTTACTGGGGATTTTATAGACGCGTATCTGAACAAGGAAGGAATTAGATCGGATTTTGTTTTCATTCAGGATGATACACGAATTAACGTCAAATTGAAGCATGACCAGGAGACCGAGATCAATGGACTTGGTCCAGTAGTCACAGAGGAAGAGGCAGTGGCTCTGCTTCAGAAGCTGAATCAGCTTGCAGAAGGAGACATTCTCGTGCTGTCAGGCAGTATTCCACCTTCACTTGGCGGTGACTTCTATCTTCGATTAATCCAAGCCTGCCAGAAGGCAGGGGCAGAATTTGTCATTGATACGACAGGTGAGGCCTTGCTCGAAGCTTTGTACTATAAACCGCTGCTGGTGAAACCGAATCATCACGAATTAGCTGAAATGTTCGGAGTTACGATCGAGTCTCAGGACGACCTCATTACCTATGGCAGGAAGCTGCTGGATGAAGGCGCACAGCACGTCATTATTTCTATGGCTGGTGAAGGAGCCTTGATGATTACAAGTGAGGCTGTTTATCACGCCACGGTTCCTGCGGGAACCGTAAGAAATTCAGTCGGTGCCGGAGATTCGATGATTGCTGGCTTTGTAGGAACGCTTACTCAAACAAAAGACCCGTTAGAGGCATTTCGTGCAGGTGTAGCTTCAGGCAGTGCAACGGCATTTTCAGACGATCTTGCTCAGCGAAAAGAAATTGATAAATTGATTCCTGAAGTCCAAATCACCAAATTATAAATATAAAAGTAAGACCTAATAGGCGTGAAAATGCACGCCTGATCATTCAGGGGAGTTGTTACACATGAGAATTACGGATTTGATGATTGAAGAAACGATGATCATGAATTTGAAATCCACTTCGAAGGATGGCGCAATGGATGAATTGATAGCTAGTCTCGCTAGCAGCGGGCGTATCAATGATCCTGTTCTATTCAAAGAAATGATATATAAACGTGAGGCAGAATCCAGCACAGGAATCGGCGGAGGGATCGCGATGCCTCATGCGAAGACTTCAGCAGTGAACGAGCCAACCGTTGTATTTGCAAAAAGCGAAGCCGGTGTCGATTTTGAATCATTGGACGGTGAGCCTGCTCATGTGTTCTTCATGATTGCAGCACCGGAAGGAGCGGGAAGTACACATCTTCGTACGCTCGCTGCCCTTTCCCGGCTATTGATTGACAACGTTTTCATTGAACGATTGCTGCAAACAAAGACGCCGAATGAGGTAACCGCCCTATTCAATGAGAAGCAGGCTGAGGAAGCGGAGGGTTCAGAGAAGTCGGAGCATAAGACGCACTCGGCAGACTCATCGACAAATGAGACTCTGAAGGCAGTAGACCAAGCTGAAGAAATTCCGTTTGTTGTTGCGGTAACTGCTTGTCCTACGGGAATTGCCCACACCTTTATGGCTGAAGACGCACTCAAGAAGAAGGCTCAGGAGATGGGCGTTCATATTCGAGTGGAAACCAACGGCTCTGAAGGAGCGAACAATGTCTTGACCGAAGATGAAATCCGCCGGGCGAAGGGGGTTATCGTCGCGGCAGATAAAAATGTCGAGATGGCCCGGTTTGCAGGTAAGCCTGTATTGCAGCGTCCTGTCAGCGATGGTATTCGTAAGTCAGAAGAGCTGATATCCAAAGCCGTAAAAGGAGATGCCCCGATCTACCAGGCAGAAGGTGGAGCGGCTTCACCAGCTGCGGATGAGAAGAAAAGTGTCGGCAGTACCTTGTATAAGAACTTAATGAACGGTATATCTCATATGCTTCCGTTTGTTGTCGGCGGCGGGATTCTGCTCGCGATTTCGTTCCTCATTGAACAAGTCGGAGGAGAGGATCATCCGATCTTCCAATTGCTCCAGACGATCGGGGGCGGTGATGGAGCGTTTCATTTCCTGATTCCTATTCTGGCGGGGTTCATTGCAATGAGTATTGCTGATCGACCGGCACTTATGCCGGGTATGGTGGGTGGTTTGATGGCGGTTAATGCCAATGCCGGATTTCTCGGTGGACTTGCAGCCGGTTTCCTGGCAGGGTACGTTGTCATTGGACTTCGCCGGGTATTTAAGCATTTGCCCAAAGCCATTGACGGATTAAAAGCCATTCTGATATATCCGGTGTTCGGACTGCTGATTACCGGCTCACTGATGTTCTATATTTTGTCACCGATCTTCAGCTGGATTAATACCGGTTTGATAGATGTACTTAACAATCTGGGTACAGGGAATATGGTTCTGCTCGGAATCATTCTCGGTGGTATGATGTCAATTGATATGGGCGGACCGTTTAACAAAGCTGCATACACATTTGCGATTGGCGTGTTTACGTCAAGCGGAAATGAGAATGGGCTGATGATGGCAGCTGTCATGGCGGGGGGGATGGTTCCTCCATTGGCTATAGCGTTAGCAACAACCTTCTTCAAGAATAAGTTTACGGAAGAGGAGCGTAAATCCGGGATTACGAATTATGTACTGGGCTTGTCCTTTATTACTGAGGGTGCCATTCCATTCGCAGCAGCTGATCCGCTTCGGGTATTGACCTCGTGTATCGTTGGATCGGCGGTCGCCGGAGGATTGACTCAATTGTGGGCAATTAACCTCCCGGCTCCCCATGGAGGAATCTTTGTCGCTGCACTTGCGAGCAATGCATTGATGTTCTTGCTGGCGGTTGTAATTGGTGCCGTTCTCTCTGGATTCATCTTAGGATTATGGAAGAAGCCTTTGAAAGTATAATAAAATAAATAAGTTCGAATACCGTCTCTGAACGAAAGTGCAGAGGCGGTTTTTTTATGAGTAACCCTAATGGTGACATTGCACTTGGGAAAGGACGTAAGCTCTGCTGCAATATTTCTGGCTCACTCATAATTGAATAAAGCTAGCAGTACCTTAGGAGTAAGTGAAGGAAACATACCCCTTTGGTTTATTTGATTACAATTGCGATGTTCTAATTTGAGAGGAGATATGTAACGTGAATAAGACAGAGAATATCAGTCCTTTTGTCAATGAGCCTTTCGTGAACTTCAGTTTGGAAGAGAACAAGCAGGCAATGGAAAAAGCGATTAGCATAGTAAAGTCTGAATTAGGTCAGAATATCCCTCTGCATATCGGTGAAAAAAAGGTGTTCACTGAGGATGTCATTACTTCAATTAACCCGGGTAATCTGGACGAAGTCATTGGTTATGTGAGTAAAGCGAATCAGGCACTGGCAGAAGAAGCGATGCAAATGGCGGTAAGCACATTCGAAACATGGAAGAGGGTACCTGCAAGAGATCGAGCGGAGTATTTATTCAAGGCAGCAGCGCTTATGCGGGAACGCAAGCATGAATTCTCAGCACTTATGATTCTTGAATCTGGAAAAAACTATGCTGAGGCCGATGCAGATACAGCAGAAGCCATAGATTTTATTGAATTTTATGCGCGTGAAATATTGCGCCTTGATCAAATTAATGAAACACAGCCTCTAACCAAGGTGCAAGGGGAAGACAATCGCTTAACATATATTCCTATAGGCGTTGGCGTCATCATACCTCCATGGAATTTTCCGCTGGCTATATGCGTAGGCATGACAACTGCTGCCGTTGTGTCAGGAAACACGGTATTGCTTAAGCCTGCATCGACGACGCCTGCTATAGCTCATAAATTTGTTGCGCTTATGGAAGAGGTGGGTCTTCCAGCTGGTGTTATCAATTTTATACCTGGCAGCGGAGCAGAAGTTGGAGATTATTTAACCTCTCATCCGAAGACCCGATTTATCAGCTTCACCGGCTCGAAGGAGGTCGGTCTTCATATAAGTAAGCTGGCAGCGAATACGTCAGAAGGCCAAATCTGGATCAAGCGGCTTATTGCTGAAATGGGCGGCAAGGATGGGATCGTCGTAGATGAGACTGCGAATCTGGATGCAGCGGCACAGTCCATTGTGGCTTCCGCCTTTGGATTCCAGGGACAGAAGTGTTCTGCCGGGTCAAGAGCGATCATTGTGGAAGCTGTGTATGATGAAGTTGTGGAGAAGGTTAAGGCGCTGACGGAGAAGCTTGTTGTCGGGTTACCAGAGCTGAATTATCCAGCAGGACCGGTCATTGATAAGGGCTCTTATGATAAAATCTTGAATTACATCGAAATTGGCAAAGGCGAAGGAACGTTACTAACGGGAGGAAGTCCGGCCGAAGGTAATGGCTACTATATCCAGCCTACGGTTTTTGCAGATGTGAAACCAGGTGCCAGAATCATGAAGGAAGAAATATTTGGTCCCGTTCTTGCTATATGCAAGGCATCAGATTATAAGGAAGCGATTGAGATCTATAATGATACAGAGTTTGGATTAACAGGCTCTTACTTCTCCTCAGACCAAAATCGCATTGAGGAAGCGCTGGAGACGATGCACTGTGGAAATCTGTATATAAACCGCAAATGTACCGGGGCTTTGGTTGGAGCACATCCATTCGGCGGTTTCAATATGTCAGGTACGGATTCCAAGGCTGGGGGATACGATTACCTGCTCTTGTTTACCCAGGCTAAGCTGACGTCTAGGAAGCTGTAGTTAAATGAATGAAGATGACTTCGGATATTCCGAAGTCATCTTTTTTTTAGTACAATGACCTTTATAATGAAAAGATGGATTGCAGGTCCTTAATCCCATGAACGATTTCTGTGATAGAAGGGCTGTCAGGTAGGCTAAAAAACCAAAAGAGGTGTTAGCAATGGGGCACATTATAGGCGAACGAATTGTTCTAAGAGAATATCGAATGGAGGATTTATCCGCAATACAAAGCTGGGTTAACGATTCGGTTATTACGTCTACTTTAAGTGACCTATTTAGTTATCCGCAAAGTATAAAAAAGACGGAAGACTTCATACATATGATGATGGACGGCAAGTCAGATACACACAAGAGCTTTGTCATTGCACATCAGAATACACTCGACTATATAGGTCAGATTGATGTGTTAAATATCTCCTGGAAGAACGAACGGCCTCGCTTGCGATTGTTATTGGTTCGAAGAAAGATCAAGGAAGAGGTTTCGGCTCTGAAGCGATACGATTGCTGCAATATCTGGTATTTAATGAGATGAATTTAAATCGGCTGGAGCTACAGGTATATGATTTCAATCATGCGGCAATCCGTTGCTATAAGAAATGCGGCTTTGTAGAAGAAGGAAGAGCGAGGCAGAAGATTTATCGGAATGGGAAATACAATGATATCATTCACATGAGTATACTAAAGAGCGAATATGATACATTAGTACAGCGTACGAAGTTGACCGCCTATGCACGTGATCTGGAAGGCTGAGATCAATAAGCAGGAACATGGAAACTTGAAAATAGACGAATAGGTCAACCAATCTACAGTAAGCTATAGCTTTTGACAAAAAATAGACAAGTATTTGTCAAACTTATGCTAATTCTGCGATTACCCGAGAAATAAAACATAAATTGAATCTATTGCGGTTTATAGATTAGATTCATTCAGAGAGGATCAGCGCTGATGGCAGATATTTATTTTGAGAATATGCGTTTATCTTCGGACAGAGAAGCTGTTTCGGACTATGAAGATATTAGCCGTAAGCTGCATGGATATAATATGCGAGCAACCGGTGGATTGCTGAAAGAGCCTGGCGACAGTATTCATCTCTATTTGAAGAACGAAGCGTCAGAAGTGGTCGGAGGAATATTTTGCGAGACATGGCTGTACGGTTTATATATTGATGTATTTTGGATTGCAGAAGCCTATCGGAGCAACGGATTCGGCAAATATATGCTGTGCGAAGCCGAGCGCAGAGGAAGAGAAGCAGGCTGTTTGTTTGCGCATACGTCGACTTTTTCTTATCAAGCGCCTTCGTTCTATGAGAAGAACGGGTATGATGTATACGGAATCAACGATTTATTTCCCGGGGAAATCAAGCAATATTTTCTGAAGAAAAAATTTTAAATGGCACATGAACAAGAGAGAGGGAGTCGCATGGTCTATATTGAGCAAATTGAAATGAAGCATCTGCCGCAGCTGGCAGAGCTGTACGAAGAACTGATCGGTGTCAGTACAAACCTAGCGAAGATGGAAGAGACCTATCAAACGCTGCTTGAAGATAAGAGCTATTATGTGCTGGGTGCTTTTTATGAGAATCAGCTGGCGGGATCATTGATGGGAATCCTGTGTAAAGATCTGATTGGGGAGTGCGAGCCTTTTATGGTGATCGAAAATGTCGTAGTATCCTCCAAAATCCGAAGAATAGGCATTGGCCGAAAGCTGATGAATGAGATTGAAGTGATTGCCAGACAGCAGAACTGCAGATATATTATTCTCGTATCCGGCGGACAAAGAGTCGAAGCTCACCGAATGTATGAATCTATGGGCTATCGTGAAGAGCACGTTGAAGGGTTCAGGAAATTACTGAAATGAAGTCAGGTAGGGTGAACACCAATATAAGGGTGTTCTTTTTTGTGTGCATTGACAGTACAAAAGTAACTCAGTTACGATATAGAGCAGGAATGTCATATTATGGAATGTTCAGTTTGTGTTTATCCGCGGATCAATAGTTAACTGAAGGAGGGCTGAAGTTCATGGAATCAGGCAAAGTCCACATGGTTAATCGTCCTAAGGAATTATCAAATTTAATAGCCGTCTTTATGTTTATAGCGCTCCAAACTTGGGTATTCGTCACTAGCTTACGTAGAGAATCGGAGATTTTTTGGATGTTCTCTTTTTACATATTGTTATGTTTATACTACCTTATCATGATGGCCTGGTATTTCATTAAATACAAGCCTTGGAGACCTGTCGAATTTGAAGTGCTTCCAGACTCTTATCGAGTCGGGTCTAATCAAATCACTGCTTCTGAGATTCAGTTCATTATTGTTAGAGGTTACTTTCATCCATGCGTTGGAATACAGTTATTTAACAAAAAGAGAACGCCTATGTACATGCGAATTAAATTCCAAGATCAGAAGCAGGAAGATATGATTATGAAGGAGATTAGAGCTTGGGCAGAGCCGCATCAAATTCCGGTAAAGTGGGGGAATTTTAGATACTGATTCTGGGCAGGGTTCGATAGAAGTTAGAATAAATGGAAATGTGAGGAGGACAGATATGGAGCTATTCAAACCTACACCCGAGTTTGTGGTCAGTCACAGAAAAAGAATCCGCACGTTAGTGATATTTGGAGTGGCTACGCTCTTTTTGGGCCTACTTAATCTGTCAGAGGACGGAAAATTGTTTACGATCCAGTTCATACTATATAGCGCAGTTTTTGCATTTGAAATTACAATCCTTCTTGCCCAGCTGTCCAAGAAGCCCAAACTATTTAAGCTCATTAATCATTCGCTGCAGATCGGTGATCGTATTTATCAACCGGAGGATATTAAATCCATCATTATTGAGGAAGCCTTTGGTCCTTCTATCGCAATTAAACCCAAGGGACGCCGAATTGTACCTGTCATGAATGTTTACCGAATAGCGGATGGCACGGATGCAGATGATGTGTTCGAAACAATTCATGAGTGGGGAGATAAGTTTAACGTCCCCGTACTTACGAAGCGAATATGGACGCTGTGATCTTCTCGAATATCAACTCCAAAAAACTCTAGATCTGCTTCAGCAGATCTAGAGTTTTTTGGTGCACATTTAATTCTAAATATACCACGTCATAATTTACTCGCTGAATATTTCATGACATGAACTATGCTGGATTTCGATCCTGATGCCGAATGGTGAGCCAAATGGACAGTATCAGAATCAATTCAAATACATTGGTTGCAGCCGAGCTTTCGATGGGAATAGGGATCAGCTGCCCGATAAACAATAGAGCCGTCCCAACAAGGAGCCAAGCCCATTTTTGCTTCACGAGGACGAGGATTCCTATCACGAGCAGAATAATGCCTACAATGATAACCATAATGGGTGGACCTGCCTGGCCCTCTGCGCTATATCTCATAACACCATACTCTACCGTGAGAGTAAGATGCTGCACTTCAGCCAAGGTTGAGCTTACGATCTGATAGATAATGAGACCCGCTGTAATCAACCAGGCAGCGATCTGCGTAGCCATCTTACGTCCCCATCTTACACCTGAGCGCTGCAGAATATAATAGCCGGCCAGAACAAGTGTAGGTGTAACAAAAGCATGCAGCCAAAAACGAAGACTGCTCAGTGTCATTAGCAGGTTTCCTTCGCTTATCGCTTCGCCTGCAGCTATGATGCCATTATCGTAAGCAAGGCTAAGTGTAACAAGGAGAAGGAGCAGAGGGTACTGAAGCCACCTCTTCGTTCGTGATAGATCGATCGCCATCCATAAGACGAGGATGATATAAATCATGCTGATAATAGAGTATATCCAAAAATCCAATCCGCTTCGCCCCTTACTATTAATATGTACTTGGTATTTTTGCTTAACGAATCCTATTCACCAGGAACGGTTCATCCTGAAACACTTTAATTCCATAACTATGCATTCAGTTCTACATGATAGTACACATGATGAATAATTTCTACAAATTTTAAGTATAAAATTCCCTCCTGCCACAAATGATATAGGAAAATACAGGGAGGGAAGACAGATGTGTAAACGTTATTCACTGGCCGCAGATTTAGATGAGGTGCGTGATCACTTTGCGATACAACGAGTTATGTACTATTACAAGAACCGTTATAACATTAGTCCGACGCAGCATGCTCCGATTATTCTCTATGAGGATGGAGAACGTATCATGGATGAGTATCGCTGGGGATTTATTCCTTTTTGGGGCAAGGATGCTGTTAATGCCGACTTAATGTCCGTTAGTGAGAATGTGACTTACCGCAAAATGGTGGAACAAAAACGCTGTGTTATACCTTGCAATGGTTTTTATTATTGGCGTCAGGATGGCAAGCGCAGGTATGCGGTACGTGTAGTTATGCCAGATCGCTCTATGTTCGGCATTGCCGGATTGTATGAGGTATGGAAGGATACGAGGAAGCAGCCGCTCCGTACTTGTACGATGCTGATGGCAGATGCAAACATGACCATTCGTGAGTTTGATCACCGGATGCCGGCCATACTTACGCCAGATCAGATCGATGCATGGCTTGATCCGAATATGACCGAAATGCATCGGATGCTGCCGATGATCAGGTCATTTCAAGATACGTTAATGGATGTTTATCCTGTGACACCGCTTGCCTTCAATGATAATCATGATTCACTGGAATGTGTCAAGGAAGTGGACATGCAGAGAGCGCTGGTTAAGAATTAATACATTTACGCCGATACACTGAACCTAAGGAGTCCGGTCTGCATATGTGATGTGGGTCGGACTTTTGTCTTTTTGAAAATCTTATCTGAGGGTAAGAGTAGCATAGATCAACATAATTTCCGCAAAATGTCGAAGGGATAGTCCATTGGACTGTTTCATGTGATCTCATTGCAGGACCGAAGCAGCTTGAAAGAGTATAATCAAGTTACTATAATTGTTTCAGTAAGGTACTTGTAGTTTATTAGCTCTTTATATCTTACAAATATGAATGAAGATATAGATTAAAGGAGTGGAATCGAATGAATCCAAAATACAGTCCGATTTTTGAGAAAGTGACATTACCGAATGGCATTATACTGAAGAATAAAATCGTCTTGGCACCGATGACCCATTCATCCTCGAATGAAGATGGCACCGTATCCGATGCAGAGCTTGCATACTATGCACGCCGTTCTGGAGGAGCCGGGATGGTGGTCACAGCGGTTACTTACGTGACGGAGAATGGAAAAGGGTTCGTAGGCCAATTCTCATCAACAGATGATTCCTTTATACCGAGTCTTACCAAGCTGGCAAATTCCATTAAGGAACAAGGTGCCAAAGCTGTACTGCAAATTTTTCATGGTGGTCGTTTATGCCCTCCTGATGCTGTCGGTGGAGATGTTGTGGCACCAAGTGCGGTGGCGAGTGAAAGACCAGGTTCACCGATGCCAAGAGAACTTGCTGAATCCGAGATTGAGAGCATTATTCAGGATTTTGGTGAAGCGACACGCCGTGCGATTGCTGCCGGTTTTGACGGTGTGGAAATTCACGGGGCTAACGGATATCTCATTCAGCAATTTGTATCCCCTCATTCCAATCGAAGAGAAGATCGCTTCGGAGGAGATGCACATCAGCGGCTTACTTTTCCGCTAGAAGTAATAGACAGCGTGCAGGCAGCCGTTCGAGAGCATGCCAAAGCTCCATTTATTGTTGGATACCGTTTCTCTCCAGAGGAGCCGGAAACTCCCGGTTTGACGATGGAGGAGACCTTCATTTTGCTTGATGCAATTAAAGAGAAGAACTTGGATTATATTCATGTATCCTTGAATGACTTCTGGTCGAAGCCTAGAAGAGGAGCAGATGATTCGAAATCTAGAATGGAATGGATTCTGGAACGGGTAGGCGGCAAAGCTCCCGTTATTGGGGTTGGACAAATTCACACTCCAGATGAAGCCTTGGCAGCTCTAGAGACAGGAGTTCCGCTTCTCGCGCTCGGACGTGAGCTGATCATTGAGCCAGATTGGGTGGAGAAGATTGAATCAGGCAACGAAGAGCATATAGCGGTTAACTTAACGAAATTGGACCAGGAAAGACTGGTTATTCCTGACCCACTATGGAATATGATCATGAATGTACCTGGATGGTTCCCTGTGGTGGACTCAGAGTAATCGTATAGTTAATGCTTAGGAAGTGGCTTATGAATTGCCGGGAAAGACTCTTGCATGAGTCCTCCCGGCTGTTCATGTGTTAGGTCTTGATGTTGATCTTATGTAGACAGGCTATGGTATGATAGGAAGGATTGGAGGTTACAAAATTATGAAGCATCCCTTTACACTAACTGCCGTCTGGAATGGCGGCAGGAACAGCGATGGAACCATTGAAGCGGGTCAGTTAAAGACACAGATCTCCATCCCGAAGGAAATGGGCGGACCTGGAGTTGGAACCAATCCGGATGAAATGCTGCTTGGCGCTGCGGCGACCTGCTACCTTATTACCCTGGCGGCTATGCTGGAGCGTTCATCCCTGGAAACAAAGAGTCTCACTTTGACATCTGAGGCAACAGTAGATGTAACCAATAATATCTTCACCTACGAAGCGATTAAGCATGCTCCTGTGGTTATCTTAACGTCAAAAGCGACACAGGACGATATGGATAAGGCGATTCGTATTGCACACAAGGCAGAAAGCTCCTGTATGATCTCAAGAGCTGTAGCTGGGAACGTACTTATACACACAGATCCTATCGTGCAAATAGCAGACAATTAAGGAGGAAGTTACAAAATGACAGCACAATCTCGACTACTCGTATTTACGGGTTCTTATTCAGAGGCAAGCGATCCTGGTATCCATGTTTATGCATTCAATGAACAAGCAGGCGAGCTTACTCTGTTATCTGAGACATCCGGAGTGAAGAATCCGACTTTTCTTCAAGTTGATACCGAACACCAGCGTGTTTATGCGATTGGAGAAATAACAACGGCAGAAGGAACGAAGGCCGGTGAAGTGCTGGCCTATACGATACATCCAGAGCAAGGCGAGCTGACGCTTATTAACCGTACTCCATCCGCTATTGCTCCTACCTGTCATGTGCAGATAGACCCTGAGTATCAGTATCTGCTCATATCCAGTTACCATGGCGGAGCGGTAAGTCTCGTATCGCTGAATGATGATGGCAGCGTCGGTCAGATGGTAGATTCCAAACAGCACTCCGGCAAGGGAGCTCATCCAGAGCGTCAGGATCGCCCGCATGTGCATTCCGCATTTTTCTCACCGGATGGGAAGTATATTATGGTTCAGGACCTTGGACTCGATAAAATATACGTCTACACAATTGACCGTGAGCAGCATAAGCTGGTTCTGCACCGTGAAGTAAGCACACATGCGGGAGCGGGGCCAAGACATTTCGTCTTCCATCCGAATGCACAGTTTGCTTATGTGATTAACGAAGTGGATTCTACCGTTACTTTCTTTACATATGATGCAGAAGAAGGTTCATTGACCGAACAGCAGACGCTGTCCACATTGCCTGAAGGAGGCTTCGCTGGGGAGAACACTTGCGCGGAAATTACGGTTTCCAAGGATGGACGATTCCTGTACGGCTCCAATCGCGGACATGACAGTATCGTAGTATATGCGATCTCTGAGGACGGTACGCTGAGCACGGTGCAGCATATTTCAACTGAGGGCGGACATCCACGTCACTTTGCATTGACACCTGCGGGTGATCAGCTGCTTGCAGCCAATCGTGACAGTAACAATATAGTTCTCTTCCAGGTAGATCAGGAGAAGGGTCAATTGAGCTACACAGGCAAACAGATCACATCTCCGAAGCCTGTTTGTGTATGGCCGGTTTATCTGTAACTTGTTCTGTTGACAATACATGCGGGTAGTTTGACTGCTAAAATAAAAAAGGCATCTGATCCTTCCTTATACAGATGGAGGGAATCAGATGCCTTTTTATAATATATCTATTCTTTTAAAGGAAGCTGCAGAATGTAGCTGTTGGATAAATGCATCAGCTCTAGTGCATTGTTGAATTCTTTCTCGGTTGCTTGTGAATCACTTCCGGTCGTTCCCTTCAGCTTGTGGTGCCAGCCGTCCTCAAACCCGCTTCCGGAGATGAAGACTTCACTATTGTTGACAAAGGAACCCGTTGGCAGGTAATAACGCTGCGGCAGCAGGTTGTAATCTTTATTCACGAACAGATCCTGACCAAAGTGCAGATGTTCATCTAATGAGATGCCGAGAAGACCAGCCAGTGTAGGCATGATGTCTGCCTGACCGCCAACCTGCTTCTGTTCTCCAGCTGGCATATCATCTGAAGAAGTAATGATGAATGGAATATTGATCATGTCGGGATAGTCGTATGGATGTCCGAGCAGCTCCTCCAGCAATACCAGATCTTCCTCATTAAGTGATGTGGTAGGGAGTCCCAAGTGATCTCCGTATAGCAGGACGATACTATTATCCCAGACTCCACGATTCTTCAAATCCGCAATAAATTTACCAAGCTCACGATCCGCATAGTTCTGAGAACGAATATAGTCACCAACCAGCGTGTCGTCATAACGTTCAGGGAGGGTGACGCCAACTTTCTCCTCAGGCAAAGTAAATGGGTGATGAGCTGTCATCGAGATGACATGCGCATAAAACGGGTTATCCGCTTGATCCATTTTCTCAAGCTCTTCCGCTGTTTTGCGATATAGAACATCATCGGATGCCCCGAAATATACCGTATCTTCTTCTCCAAAGAAGGATTTATCATAGAAGCGGTCAAATCCGAGAGAGCTGTACAGCTCACCGCGGTTCCAGAACTCTACCACATTCGTATGGAATGTCGTCGTCGTATATCCGTGCTCTTTGAGCAGTCTCGGAAGACTCGGTAATTCCTGATCGACATACCGTTGTACAGCCGCCCCATCAGGAGGGATGTAATAGGACGTGTTGACAACAAATTCGGCGTCCGAAGTGTTGCCTTGACCGACTTGTTGATAGAAATTCGAGAAGTACGCATTATTTTTGACCAATTCATTCAGGTTAGGCGTGATTTCCGTGCCGCCGATATGAAGATTGATGAGGAAGTCCTGAAATGACTCCAGCTGAATGATAATGACGTTCTTGTCCTTGGCAATGCCTTCTAGACCAGATGGGGCAGATGTTCCATCAATTCCTTTTAATTTATTGATTCGTTCTTGCGTGATGCTGGAAACAGGCGCAAGCTCAGGCTCTTCTTGATCCAGCAAAGTATAGGCTTCGTAATTGAAGATGCCCATGTTCTCTGCCTTGACAACCTCATTAAACCCTCCCCGATTGACGTAAATATTGAGCGAAGAAATAATGAGCGAAATACAGAATAAGGAAGCAACCAGTTTCTTGTTTACAGGTCTAAGGATCGCTTTCTTCCAGTCTACAGCTGCCTTGCTGCGAATGAGCAGAATACCGAACACAATGATATCCGTAAAGATCAGCAGATATTGTGGATCAATAAGAGAGAATACGCTATTGCTGACAGCGGTAACCTGATTGACCTGTTCAAGTGCCTTATACGTAGCGATCACACCATAGTATTTGTAATAAATAATGACGGCGAAGAAGATCGCGGTAAGCAGCAGATTAAAAATCGTATAGACTATTAATTTTCGCTTGGTGGCAAACCATTCAATTAAACAGAAGATGATAAGTACAAAAGGAAGCTCCTTCAGCATGGTAGTCCAGGAAGGCCCATTCTCAAATACACCGAACCAAGCAATATAGCTCTTAAGCAGCATAATAAGAGAGAAGAACAGAAGTGATCGTGAACAGACCAATCGGATCACGGCGGCTGTTCTCTGATAAATCGAGGATTTCTCCTCAGGCTGATAATGTGCAGAGGGCTCCTTAAGAGCCTTTGTTTCTTCGACAGGTGGTTTCATGAATATGACCTTGCCAAGGCGCATCAAAAACGGATGGCAAGTGTTTCCCCTCCCCATTACATTCTATGAATCTATTAAAATCGGACAAAGATAAGACAGTAATGCAATTATAGTACAGCTGATTCTTTTTTATCAAATCAGACATTTTTCCATAGATGGAATGCTTTTAAATGCTTGACATATCACATTAGTTACTTCCAGGTAACTACACCACTTCAAAGTGCGTACTTCCTTATTCGTAATCAACAGTTATAAGATAGGGTTTGTAATCAATAATAAGGAGAGATGTTCGATATGAAATTACAGTTGGCACTTGATTTGGTAGATATTCCGCAGGCGATTGAAGTCGTTAGAGAAGTGGAGCCTTATATTGATATTGTAGAAATCGGCACACCTGTTGTCATCAATGAAGGTCTTCGCGCCGTAAAAGAAATGAAGGCAGCATACCCTAACCTGGATGTGCTTGCAGATCTCAAAATTATGGATGCAGGCGGATATGAAATCATGAAGGCATCCGAAGCAGGCGCTGACATTATTACTGTCCTGGGTGCAACAGATGATATGACGATTAAGGGTGCAGTAGAGGAAGCGAAAAAGCAAGGAAAACAAATCTTGGTTGATATGATCAACGTTAAAGATATCGAGACACGTGCGAAAGAAATTGACGAGCTCGGCGTGGATTACATCTGCGTGCATACAGGATATGACCTCCAAGCTGTAGGCAAGAACTCCTTCGAGGATCTTCAAACGATTAAAAAAGCAGTGACTCGTGCAAAAACAGCAGTTGCCGGCGGAATCAAGCTGGAAAGCCTGCCTGAAGTCATTGCAGCAGGTCCAGATCTTGTGATTGTGGGCGGAGGTATTACAGGCCAGGAAGATAAGAAAGCAGTTGCAGCTGAAATGCAGCAGCTGATCAAGCAAGGATAAGCACAAATGACAACAAGTACACAGCTAATCCTGAATGAGCTGAAGCAAGTGATTTCTCTGCTGGATGTTACAGAGATGGAGCGGGCTGCATCTCTGATTGTACAGTCGAAACGAGTATTTATCGCAGGGGCAGGACGTTCCGGCCTGATGGGCAGAGCTTTTGCCATGCGGTTAGCTCATCTTGGAATTACAGCGTATGTAGTTGGAGAAACGACGACTCCTAGTATAGATAAGCATGATCTGCTCGTCATATGCTCAGGCTCAGGGGAAACGAGAAGTCTTGCGGCTATGGGCGAGAAGGCGAAGCTGCTGGGTGCATCGCTGCTTGTGCTTACAACGAATCCGAATTCAACCTGCGGCGTGCTTGCGGATGGAGTTATTCATATTCAAGCAAAGGCGAAGGAAGAACAAGGAAATAACGAATCATTACAGCCGATGGGCTCACTTTTTGAGCAATCCTTACTGATTAGTCTGGATGGGCTGATTCTTACACTTATGAATCAGATGGACATAAGCGCGGAGCAGATGTTAAAACGGCATGCGAATCTGGAATAGTGCCTCATGCACCTCTTTTGCTGAGTAATGTAAGGATGTAGTACAATGCTTAGGAAGGGGGTATGCACGTGGCATCCGAAGTAAAAGAGAGAATTAATCTGAAGGAAATTAACTGCGAGAAGGAACTGACACTTGCAGTCATTGGGGGCAAGTGGAAGCTTATTATCCTCTGGCATCTAGGGCTTGAAGGGACGAAACGGTTTAGTGAATTGAAGAAGCTGATCCCGCATATCACGCAGAAGATGCTGACAAACCAGCTCCGTGAGCTGGAAGAGGATCTGCTGATACACCGTAAGGTGTATGCAGAGGTTCCCCCGCGTGTAGAATACTCGCTTACAGATCACGGTCAGAGTCTTATGCCTGTCCTGCGATTGATGTATGATTGGGGCAAGCATTATGGTGAAACCGTAATCTGGAAGGATGGTAAACCACCGGAATAATGGATTTTAACTGGCTGAATTATTACAGGTAGCTGTCTTTGCAAACTGATTTAAACGACAGTCTATGAATACGATGGATTCTCTCGATTTTTGTTTCGAGAGAATCCATTTTTTTATAGCGAAAATTGAAGAGGACATAGGTTATTTTATGATACAATGGGATTTAATGGTGCCAAACAATGGTCAATAAATAGGCTGAGGAGAGGTGTATTTAATTGATGTCCAAAATTTTAACACGCCAAGAAGTAGATCTTGAAGCAACATGGAACTTAAAGGATATATTTGAGACGAAGGAAGCTTGGGAGAAAGAATTAAACGATGTACAGCAAGACATTTCCTCTGTCACACAATACGAAGGAAGACTGAAAGAAGGGCCGGATGTACTGCTTGCCTGTCTAACTGCACAGGAGGAACTCCAAGGTAGAATCAGCAGAGTGGGTGCTTACGCCCAGCTGGAATTGGCAGGAGACAGCATTAATCCCGAGAATCAGATCCGTGCGGCTAGAGCCCGGGATGCGGCTTCTTCAATAAGTTCAGCGCTATCCTTTGTTAAGTCCGAAATTCTGTCTCTTCCAGATGGAATGATTGAGGAATACATAGAGAAACAACCTGCACTTCAAGATTTTGAACGCAGTTTGGGGCTGCTTCTAAAGACCAAGCCGCATCGCCTCAGTGCAGAAACGGAAAAAGTGCTTACTTCATTTGGAGATGTATTGGGAGCTCCTTATCGCATATATGAACGAAGCAAATTGGCGGATATGACTTTTCGTACAGCAGAAGACGGACGAGGAGAAGAAGTGCCGGTATCATTTGCCCTGTATGAGAATAAATATGTAGAATCCGCAGACACGGATTTACGCCGTAATGCATTTCATGCATTCAGCGAAACGCTCCACAGATACCGCAACACCTTCGCTGAGGCTTACGGTACAGAAGTGAAGCGTCAGGTTATTGAATCACGTCTGCGCGGATATGATTCGGTAACTGAAATGCTGCTTACGCCACAGCAAGTGACCACAGAGATGTATCACAACATTCTTGACATTTTGCAGGAAGAGCTTGCCCCTCATATGCGAAGATACGCCGCACTTAAGAAGAAGGTGCTGAACCTGGATGAGATGACATTTGCTGATCTGAAGGCTCCGCTCGATCCTGACTTCAGTCCAGGTATTACTTTTCAGGAAGCCGGGGATCTCATTAAGGAAGCCTTGTCTATTCTAGGGCCTGAGTACGGAGAGATCGTAGCGGATGCATTCGCAAACCGATGGGTGGATTATGCAGACAATGCAGGAAAACGAACGGGTGCCTTCTGTATGTCGATCCCCGGTGTGCATTCCTATATCTTGATCAGCTGGGCAGATAATATGCGAGGCGCATTTACACTTGCTCATGAAGTAGGGCATGCGGGACACCTGATGCTCGCGAACAAGTATCAGCGTCCGACCAACTCCAGGCCTTCACTTTATTTCATCGAAGCGCCTTCGACTATGAACGAGCTGCTCCTGGCAGATCACTTGCTGCAGCGTTCTCAAGATCCAAGAATGCGCCGCTGGGTTATTTCGCAGCTGCTAGGCACTTATTTCCATAACTTTGTAACGCATCTGCTCGAAGGAGAGCTCCAGCGCCAGGTTTATGACCTCGCGATGAATAATGTACCGCTGACGGCTGTTAAGCTGTGCGAGCTCAAAGGAAATATTCTGTCCAGCTTCTGGGGAGAAGGGGTTGTCATTGATGATCATGCAAAATTGACTTGGATGCGCCAGCCGCATTACTACATGAGCTTGTACCCTTATACCTATGCTGCAGGCTTAACAGCTTCAACGGCTGTAGCCCAGTTGATCCGTGAAGAAGGACAACCGGCTGTTGATCGCTGGCTAGAGGTTCTCAAAGCAGGTGGTTCCATGAGCCCGCTGGAGCTGATGAAGCTGGCAGGAGTTGATATGACGCGTCCCGATCCGATTCGAAGTGCGGCAGCGTACGTCGGCTCACTGATCGATGAATTAGAGAGCCTGTATTAATCATAGAGAGGTCGTCGAGAAGGTGTTTAGTTCTAGACAGATTATAAATGTAGAGCCAGTCCATATGAGGACATTATTTAATGAGTTTCCAGATATACATGGTGATGGATTCTCCGGTGGCTTCCTGGGTGGAGCGCCGCCATTGTTCTCTATTTTCTTCACAGTGATTGCATTAGTCATTGGAGGGACCATACTATATGCGATCATTAACGGAATCCGTGTGTGGAGTAAGAATAACGCCGCAGAGCGAATGACAGAAGAAGCACGGGTGCTGGCGAGAAGAACGTATGTGAGCGGAGGATCAGGCGATTCGAGCGCAAGAACGAGTTATTATATAACCTTTGAGCATGCAGATGGACAGCGTACTGAGCTGCAGGTGAAGGCTGAGGATTACGGATTGATTGTCGAGGGTGACCGCGGCATATTGAGCTACCAAGGAACCAGATTTCTTGGATTTGAGAGACTCCGTCCCACAAGCTCAGAGCAGATCTAATTGTAGTAGTTGAAGAGGGGCATCCCAAATATGGGGAGCTCCTCTTTTTTCTTTTTTTTGCCTAAAACTGCTGCCAAAAATCATATGCGAGGCCTATTTGACGATCAAAGTACAGCCTCGTGTGGCTCTGCTCCGATCCAGTCAAACATTCGTGAAATGGCAGCCTGATGCAGCTCCTGAGGAAAATGATGACCAAGTCCTTCATATCGATGAAAATCTACATCATCTCGTGAACGGTTTAATCGGTCGAACATTTTCTCTCCTTGACTAAATGAGACTTGTACATCATCTGTTCCATGCACGATCAGAACTGGACAAGGGATCTGTTCCGCGATTGTGAGAGGAGAGCGCTCCAGGTAAGCATCGGGATTCTTCCAGGGAGGACCTCCAATGACCCGTTTGAAAGTGCGTCTAAGGTCAACTCGATCTTCATAGGTCTGCGTCATGTCAGATACTCCGCTCCACAAGATAAGCTTATGTATATTGGGCATTTCTAGAGCGGTGTAGGCTGCATTAATGGCCCCTCTGGAGAAGCCCATAATGCTAATCTGTTCGGGATCAACGAAGGGAAGCTCTGACAGCAGCCGCACTGCAGCGTATACATCATGTTTATCCTCTCCGCCAAATAAATCACGGCCTTCACCGCCTTCCGTTCCACGATACGAAGGAGCAAATACGATGTGATCGTGCTTCGAGAATTCCTCAACCCAATGGGTTTTCACCTTGCCGAAGTTGCCGATTCCGCCGCGACAATAGATGAATACCGGCCATTTTTTTGATGTAAGCTCTCTATTGGTTTCTTGATGCAGAGTACTCGTCAATGGAATGGCAGGCTGCTCATCCGAACTGAATCTCCCGTGCAGCAAGTCTCTTGCAGCCGATTCCGATAACTGATATCCCAAGGGCAGGCTGAGATATCCTTTGACCTGGAGTCCCTGGGACGGATATGTAACATGATAGATCATCGCTTGTCTCATCACCTTTGGTCTAGTTGTTTAGCTTGTATATTATACCCTTGTTCACAAGGTGATTAAACGAAAGAGCGATGTTCTCTTCAGCTATTTTTCAAAAAAGACAGCAGGGTAGACAGAAATCTTTCCTTTTCATCATACATAAGATAATGTCCGCTTTGCTCAAAACGGTAGATCAGAGAGCCTGGAATTTCCTGCTGGATGGCTACGGCCGCTGTAAAGGGAACGACTTGATCGTGAATACCATGGAATATGCCTGTAGGTACATCGATATAAGTAATATCCTCAAATAAATCCTCATCACGGAGTGCAACTGCGGTTTGAATAAGTGCGTACGACGCACTCTCCATACAATTGTGCAAAAACCAATTCCGATACTCTGGACTGACATAACGATGAAATAGCGTTCCTGAAAAATCGGTTATCGCTTGCGGCAGATCTTGATGCAGCTGATCAATCAGCTGATCAAGCAACGGAAGCGGAATGCCGTAAGGTGATGACTCCTCTCTCTTGGCAAAGACAGGGGCAGCTGCGGATACCAGCAGAAGCTTATCTATTCTCGAACCATGATGATATTTGGACATATATCGAATCGCGACCGAACCCCCGAGTGAGTATCCGACGAGGATAACGTTCTTCAGATCCAGTGTATCAATGACGACGGACAGGTCTTCTGCCATTCGATCGTAATGATAACCATGCCAGGGCTTATCGGATTTGCCAAAGCCTCTAAGATCGAGGCCGATACAGCGGAACCGGTGATGAGGGAGGATCTGATAGGCATAATCAAAGACCCGATGATTACCCGGCCAACCGTGCAGGAACATGAGGGTATGTCCATTTCCGCCATCCTGTGGACGCAGGTCTTCAACATACAGCTTTACACCGGATTCCACTTCAATGAGCATGCTCTTCACTCACTCCTTCTAATCAAAATAAATGCAGCCTATTCCTAATTTATGCGCAGTGTATAAGGACAATGCGGGAGAGTCGGAGTTGTCACTCATCAGTGTATATTTCAGACCGTTAATATTCATGATTTAAGCCATCCAGATCCATTTAATTTCGTGCAATACATGGGCATCAATTATATAAAGGATTCTTCGAAACAAACATTATAAATGTTGTTTTTATTTGTTTGTATAATAATTTTTATAAAAAATAATCATATTCAAACCAAAATAAAAGTGATATACTCCCATTAAGCGTTTACAACAGTACAAAAACAACATTTTGGGAGGATTGATCATGGTTCAGAATCTGTGGGATGAATCCAATGCAGGACAATTAAAGGAAGGGCTCGAAAGGTTAGTTTATCGTTCGAATCTGATTGGTTCGGATCGGAGGGTGTGCAACTGGGGAGGCGGCAACACTTCCAGCAAGACGGTTATCCAGGATTTTCGCGGCAGAGATGTTGAGGTTATGTATGTTAAGGGCAGCGGATCGGATCTGGCAACGATGAAGGCGGGTCATTTTACCGGTCTTCGGCTCGATGATATTAGACCGCTGATGGAGAGAGATGAGATGACGGACGAGGATATGGTTGCGTATCTGGCCAACTGTATGATTGACGCGAAGCATCCGCGTGCCTCCATTGAAACGCTGCTGCATGCGTTTATACCACATCCTCATGTTGATCATACACACCCGGATTCCATCATCAGTATCTGCTGTGCGGATAACGGCCGTGAAATCGCGAAGGAAATTTTCGGAGACCGGTTCGTATGGGTTCCCTATGTTCGTCCAGGATTTACTTTATCCAAGATGATTGCAGAAGGCGTCATCAATAACCCGCAGGCTGAGCTTGTTCTTATGGAGAAGCATGGACTGGTCACATGGGGAAGCACTTCAGAAGAAGCTTATGCGAAGACCATCAGCGTCATTAATGAAGCAGAGAGCTATATTGAATCCAAAATAGATGAAGCCAGCCTGTTCGGGGGAGCCCAACATGACGCGCTGCCGCCACAGGTCAGAAAGGATATTGCAGCACAGATTATGCCGCTCATTCGCGGAGCTGTCAGCGACGAGAAGAAGATGATCTTGACCTTTGACGATGCAGAAGATGTGCTGCAGTTAGTAAATGGCAGAGATTCCGCCGAGCTGTCTCAGATTGGCGCAGCCTGTCCAGATCATTTAGTACATACCAAGGTTGTTCCGCTATTCCTGAACTGGACTCCAGATGAGGGGGATGTTGCAGGACTTAAGGAGCTGTTAGGCTCAGCCATCAAGGATTATAAAGCGTATTATGAACAGTACTTCGAACGTAACAAGCATGAGGGGGACATCATGTTCGAAGCAGCGCCTCGGGTTATTCTTATCCCTGGTATCGGAATGATTAACACAGGTAAGAGCTGGTCCAATTCCAAAGTAAGCGGTGCCCTGTATCATCGTGCCATAGCTGTTATGAGAGGAGCTACTACGCTAGGCCAGTTCGTGTCGCTTAGTGAGAACGAATCCTACAATGTGGAATACTGGCCGCTGGAGCTGTACAAATTGTCGCTCGCGCAGGCAGAGACCGAGTTCTCCAGAAAAGTAGCGCTTATTACAGGTGGAGCTGGCGGGATCGGCAGCGAAACCGCAAGGCTGCTTGTATCCGAAGGAGCCCATGTTGTTCTTGCCGATCTGAATTTGGAAGGTGCTCAGAAGGTGGCTGACGAACTAAACAGCCAGTACGGCGAACAGCGGGCAATTCCTGTTCAGATGGATGTAACCAGTGAAGAGCAGATTCAGAGAGCTTATGCGGAAACTGCACTGACCTACGGCGGAGTCGATATTATTGTGAATAATGCCGGTCTGGCCACGTCCAGCCCATTTGATGAAACATCTCTCAAGGAATGGAACCTCAATATCAATGTGCTGGGAACAGGATATTTTCTGGTCGCACGCGAAGCCTTCAAGCTAATGAAGGAACAGGGCATTGGAGGAAGCATGGTATTTATCGGCTCCAAAAATTCCATCTATGCCGGTAAGAATGTCACCGCCTACAGCTCAGCCAAGGCACTTGAAGCTCATCTCGCCCGCTGCATCGCAGCCGAAGGCGGAGAATATGGTATTCGTGTCAATACGATTTTGCCGGATGCCATTCTGCAGGGGTCTGCAATCTGGAATTCCAACTGGCGCAATGAGCGAGCGGCAGCTTATGGTATTGAGCCAGATCAGCTGGAGGAGCATTATCGTAAGCGTACCACACTGCTCGTCAACATTTACCCTAGGGATATAGCCGAAGGTGTTGCTTTCTTTGCCTCATCGAAGGCCGAGAAAACAACAGGCTGCATGCTCACCATTGACGGTGGGGTGCCGGCTGCATTTACACGTTAATTCTTCAGTTTGATGTTCGATACACCGCGCACCTCGGAGGAGGCATCATTCGACGGATTGAACAACTTGATACTTCTTCCGAGTGCGCGAAACATTTTCTTTTATCACATATGATCAAAGGAGAGGTTCTGATGACGGATAAAGCTTATGCATTGTTTGAGGAGCAGCAAACCGCAAGAGGAATTGATGTAGAGGCAGTGAAGCGCAAAATCAAGCAGTTCAAGATTGAAACACCATCCTGGGGTTATGGTGATTCGGGAACACGCTTCAAAGTATTTCAAAAAGAAGGTGTGCCGAGAGATCCATTCGAGAAAATGGAGGATGCGGCGATTGTTCATCGTCTGACCGGCCTTGCTCCAACCGTAGCCATTCATATTCCTTGGGATAAGGTGGGGGATTACGGCAAGCTTCGTTCCCATGCGGAGAGCCTGGGTCTTCAGATCGGAGCAGTGAACCCGAATCTTTTTCAAGAAGACGACTATATGCTTGGAAGTGTAACGAACAGTGATGCGGCTGTGCGCCGTAAGGCAACGGACCATCTTCTAGAATGCGTTGACATTGCGAAGGAAACAGGCTCGCGTGACCTTAGCCTTTGGTTTGCAGATGGGACCAACTATCCGGGTCAGGGTGACATTCGGCAGCGAAAAAACTGGATGCAGGAAGCTTTATCCGAAATGTATAAAGCGCTTACGAAGGATATGCGGATGCTGATCGAATATAAATGCTTCGAGCCTGGGTTCTATCATACGGATCTGGCGGACTGGGGCATGGCATACAATATGGCCTTGAAGCTAGGGGATCAGGCTCAGGTACTCGTTGACACAGGTCATCATCTGCCCGGAGCGAATATTGAACACATTGTCGCCTATCTCATAGATGAGAAGCGATTAGGCGGATTCCATTTCAACAGCCGTAAATATGCGGACGATGACTTAATCGTGGGGACTGTGAATCCTTATGAGCTGTTTCTAATCTTCTATCAAATTCTGAACGGGGCTGCGGATTCAGATGAAGGCATCAGACGAGGAGTAGACTCCATTGCATATATGCTGGATCAATCCCATAACATTGAGCAGAAAATACCGGCGATGATTCGTTCGGTGCTGAATGTTCAGTCTGCCTATGCCAAAGCGCTTCTCATCGATCATAGAGAGGTGGCGGCAGCCCAGGAGAAGAATGATGTACTGGCAGCTGAACATGCGATCCGCAAGGCATCGGAATTTGATGTAACTCCACTGCTGCATGCCGTAAGAGAGGAAGAAGGCTTACCAATTGATCCGATGGAGGCTTATTTGACAAGCAGCTATCCGGAGGAAATTAAGGCACGCGGCAAAGGAGGGGCGAGCTGGTGAACATTCTCGCCTATGATTTAGGAGCTTCAAGCGGTCGAGCAGTCCTTGGACTGCTGAGTGACTCTCGTATCCATATCAAGGAAATCCACCGCTTCACTAATTATCCGGTTATGGCAGGAGATCACTTGCACTGGGATATACTTAGGCTTCTTCATGAGCTTAAGCAGGGTATGCTCAAAGTGAAGCTGCAAGGGGAGAACATTACCAGCGTAGGGATTGATTCATGGGCTGTCGATTACGGGCTGCTCGATCATAATGAGGAGCTGCTGGCTAATCCATACCATTACCGCGACAAACGGACGGATGGTGTAATGGAGGAAGTGACCGCCAAGATTCCGGCAGAGCACATTTTTCGGAAGACAGGAATTCAATTCTTGCCCTTTAACACAATATATCAGCTTGCCGCTCTTAAGCGGCAGAACTCCTATATGCTGAAGGAAGCTGCCCATTTCCTGATGATCCCGGATTTGCTGCGGTTTTTCCTGACGGGAGAGAAATTCAATGAATTTACAAATGCCACGACGACGCAGCTGTTTAACCCTCATACGGGGGACTGGGATTCGGAGCTGCTATACCGGATTGGTATACCTGAAGAATGGTTCGGCAAAGTACTGACTCCGGGATCGGACGCAGGTGAGCTGAGACCTTCTATAATGCAGGAGCTGGGTATCCCTAGTGTTCGCTTCGTAGCTGTAGCTGAGCATGATACCGGATCAGCTGTGGCTGCCGTGCCGGCAACAACACGATCATTCGCATATCTTAGCTGCGGAACTTGGTCACTGATGGGAACAGAGGTGGAAGCACCTGTCATTAATGAAACCTCTCAGCAGCTGAATTTTACAAATGAGGGCGGAGCTAATCATACTTATCGTCTACTCAAAAATATTATGGGGCTCTGGATCTTTCAGGAGACGCTCCGAGAATTTGAACGTGCGGGCAAAGTGTACAGCTATGATGAAATACTAACACTTGCTCAAGAAGCTAAGCCTTTCCAACACTTTATAGATCCGGACGATTCTTCATTCTTGCCAGCGGGCCGTATGACGGATCGTATAGAAGCCTACCTGGTCAAAACGGGTCAAGGATTGCCGCAATCTGACGGGGAGATCGTTCGATGTATTCTTGAGAGCCTCGCCTTGAAATATAAGCATGTGCTTGATATGACAGAGCAGGTATCCGGACAGCAATTTGATGGTCTTCATATGGTGGGCGGAGGCATCAACAATAAGCTGCTGTGTGCTTGGACTGCAAGCGCGATTGGTAAACCCGTCTACGCAGGTCCTGTAGAGGCAAGTGCAATCGGTAATCTGGTCGTGCAGTGGATGAACCAGGGCATATTCAAGAGTGCGGCGGAGGCGCGGGCCGTCATACGCGATTCTTTTCCCGTCCTTACCTATGAGCCGGAGCATGCGGAAGCCTGGAGAGAGGCGTACAGCAGTTTTGCCAAATATACAGGTCTCGCTGCCTATGCTTAATCTGGGAGGGAGCCTATGTTAGTTGCTGAGCGTTATGCGGAGATCACCCGGCTTGTTAATGATCGAGGAAGTATTCGTGTATCTGAGCTGAGCAGCTTATGCCAAGTAACAGAGGAGACGATTCGGCGGGATTTGGATCGGCTTGAAAAAGAGGGGAAGCTGAGACGGTCACATGGCGGTGCTGTACGTATTAAGCTTATCGAAGAACATATAGAAACACCGTACAGTGAACGTGAGGTCACTCGTATGGAGGAGAAGAGGCGAATTGCGCTTGAAGCACTGAAGTTTATAGAGCCTCACGAACGGATTCTCCTTGATGCCAGTACGACCGCCTGGTACACAGCCCGGAGCTTACCGAATATCCCGCTTACGGTCCTCACGAATTCCATTCGGGTGGTGACTGAATTGTCCAGCAAAAAGCATATTGAAGTTATTGCTGCTGGCGGTCAGCTTCTGCCTGAATCGATGTCCTTTGTAGGGCCGTTGGCAGAGCGCTCTCTGGAAACCTATCACGTGGATAAGCTTTTTTTATCCTGCCAAGGTGTTCATCTAGAGAGAGGCATCAGTGAAATGAATGAACTTCAGGCTAGAGTGAAGCAGAGAATGATTGGAATGTCAGATCAAGTATTCTTACTGGCAGATTCCAGCAAATTCGGTGTCCAGGCGCTTACTCATGTCGCCGGGCTTGATCGAGTACAGCAGATCATTACAAGCCATGATTTGCCAGAAGAGATTTCTAGAACACTTGTAGAGCGTTCAATACATGTCACCCTAGTTTAGTCTTGAGTAGAATAGAGGTGTATTCAAATGAAGGTCTCTTTATTTATTACATGCCTCAGCGATGCGATCTATCCGAGGGTAGGAGAAGCAATGGTACGCATACTGGCCCGATACGGTATCAAGCTGGATTTTCCCAAAGTCCAGACCTGCTGCGGACAGCCTGCTTATAACAGCGGATATTTCGATGAGGCCAGAGCGGCAGCGAGAACGATACTGGATGCTTTTGAGGATAGCGACTTTGTGGTATCTCCATCGGGTTCTTGTACTTATATGGTTCATCATTATTCAAATTTGTTCCAAGATGAGCCGCTAATGCGGGAAAAAGCAAAAAGGCTGGAAGCGAAGACCTATGAGTTCACACAGTTTCTCGTCCATGTGATGGGGATCAAGGATATAGGAGCTGTTTTCCCACATAAGGTGACCTATCATCCCTCTTGCCACGGCAGTCGGCTGCTTGGAGTGAAGAACGAGCCCATGGCTCTGCTGCAAGAAGTGAGAGGTATTGATTTTGTACCCCTGCCTTTTGCCGAGGACTGCTGCGGTTTCGGAGGCACTTTCGCGGTGAAAATGCCGGACATTTCCGGCGCAATGGTTACAGAGAAGGCGGAGCATATCGTTGAGACAGAGGCTGAGGTGCTTGTCGGACTGGATATGGCTTGTCTAATGAACATTGCAGGTCAGCTGCGTTATCGAAATAAACCGGTACGTGTCATGCATTTAGCCGAGCTATTGTATGAGGGGGTGAAATCGTCATGATTAGTCCGGGTTCAGCAGGTCCCAAGATTCAGGTGAAGGAGCGTGCCGGTCTTGCGCTCAATGATGAGTTCCTGCGTAAAGCTGTCAAATTTACGACAGAGCGTCTCCGGGGCGGGAAGAAGCTGGCCTCCGAGGAGCATGGGCGCTGGGAAGAATGGCGTGAGCAGGGGAGACAGATCCGGCTGCATACGATCGCTCATTTAGATTATTATCTGAATCTTTTTGTGGAGAATGCCCGCGCGAACGGGGTTCACGTTCATTTTGCGGATACGGGAGAAGAAGCCGTCCGTATTGCGCTGCAAATTGCAGAACACCGAGGTGCCAAGTCCGTTGTCAAGTCCAAATCCATGGTGTCGGAGGAGCTGCATCTTAATCATGCCCTGGAACAGGCAGGAATCGAAGCGATTGAGACCGATCTCGGTGAATACATTATTCAGCTGGCCGGTGAGATGCCTTCGCACATCGTAATTCCCGCGATTCACAAGAACAGATATCAGATTGCCGAGCTGTTGTCAGAAGTTGCAGGAGAAACACTTCCTCCCGATACGACGGTGCTTGCCGGTTTTGTTCGAAAAATATTGCGGGAGCGCTTCCTTGATGCAGATATCGGCATGACGGGCTGCAATTTTGCGATTGCTGAGACCGGTTCCATGGTGCTCTTCGAGAATGAAGGTAATGCCCGTATGGTCAGCACATTGCCGAAGACCCAGATTACGCTGATGGGAATGGAGCGAATTATCCCATCCTGGACAGATCTGGAGGTCATGGCCACGTTGCTTCCCAGATCAGCGACGGGGCAGCGAATTACAATGTATATGTCTGGTATTACCGGGCCGAAGCGGAATGCGGATGCAGACGGTCCGGAGCAAATGCATATTATAATTGTGGATAACGGCCGTTCGCTACAGCTTGGCGATCCCGAATTCCAGGAGCTGCTGAACTGTATCCGCTGCGGTGCGTGTCTGAATGCGTGTCCTGTATATCGGCATATCGGCGGGCATGCTTATGGAAGTACATACAGCGGACCGATTGGAGCGGTGCTTACCCCTGCACTAAACAAGAATGTGGCTGAATGGGATGACATCGCCAATGCTTCAAGTCTATGCGGCGCCTGTTATGAGGCTTGTCCGGTCAAAATTCCACTGCATGATATGCTGGTATCGCTGCGACGACGCAAGGTGGAGGGCGGACACGGTAACAAGGTCGAAACCGCAGGGATGAAGGCATTTGCGGCCGTTGTATCCAAATCGAACCGGTTCGGCGCTGTGATCAAGGCGGGACAAATAGGGCAGAAGCTGGTAGTCAAGAATGGAGAAATTACATTAAAAGCAGGACCGCTAAAAGGCTGGAATTCCTATCGTGTGACACCGTCCTTAGCTAAGAAGAGCTTTAGGCAATCCTGGAAACAGATCGAGTCCGAGATCGAGCATGAAACACCTGAGATGGAGCCGACTCTTGTAGCAAGGCTGCAGGCGATTCTTGATGCCAGACAGGAAAAGGGAGGGCGTAAAGGATGAGCACGGATGAGTCCTGGCTGCGGGAGCTTACAGAGCAGTCCATGAAGAAGCAAGAGCGCTTCATGAATAATATCGCTTCCCGTCTGAAGCGACCGAGACAAACGACGACGCCTGTTCAGCCATTTCGCGGCGCTCCGGACTTCTGGTATGAGATGGAGTGGGATGAGCAGGAACGCATGGACAAATTCACAAGCCATTTCCAGAGTGTAGGCGGGCATGTTATTCAGGTTACGAGCTACATGGAAGCCGGACAATTTATTGCTGACAAAGCCGAGGAGCTTGGAGCTAAGCGCGTCATTAAACAGGGACAAGCGGAGCTGAATGGCTTAGGTTTGGAGGGGAGGCTGCCTGCCTTAGATATCTCGACCTGGAATTCAGAGGATAATGTGAATTGGAAGTCTGCAGCGGCAGAAGCGGATTTCGGAATTGTCATTGCAGATGGAGCGGCCGCTTACACCGGATCCATTCTCGTGAAATCTGCCAGTGACAAGGGCAGATCTGTGAGTCTTCTGCCCACGGTCATGTTCATTATTATCCCTGTGGAGCGGCTGAAGACGAGACTTGGTGAATTGCTCGCCCCTCTGGATGAGCTGGGACGGGAGGGTCTGCCGGCAGGCGTCCATTTTATCTCCGGACCAAGCCGATCCTCTGATATTGAGAATGAACTGACCATTGGGGTTCATGGACCGGGAATCGTATATGCGATCCTGATGAGATAAGAAACGAAGGAGTTTTTATACTCTCATAAGACAAAGCCTGTCCAATGCTGTTGCCATTGACAGGTTTTTAGCTATGTCTTGCGTAAGATATAGTTTTATACTGAGCTTCTTAATGTAAACGCAAGATGGATAATTAGACTTAGGTAATTATGACCTTGTGCCTGTTGTAACCTTGTTGAAGAGCGTGATAGGGTAGCTATAAGCATGGAACTTATCATCAAGAGCAAGATTTTTTCGAAAAAAAGGAGGATAGGTTTCGCTTTTTTTTATACTAAATTGACCGTTTAACCAAAACGGTCACTAGGTATTAGAATTCGAAATGTGACTTGAGTCTACTCAGCAAGGCTAAAAAGAAAACGTGAATTGGAGGGAATGTGGATGTCTTTGTCTGTAAAAATACCTCGGCCCAAAACCTACGGTCCGCTGGGGAATCTGCCTCTGCTTGATGTGCATGCTCCAGTGCAGTCTCTCGTCAAAATCGCTTATGAGCAAGGTCCGATTTTTCAAATACAATATCCGGGCCGTAATGAAATTTATATCTCAGGTCATGAATATGTAAAGGACGCATGTGATGAGAAGCGGTTTGACAAGAGAATCTGGGCACCGCTCCGCAATGTGCGTCCATTTGCCGGCGATGGCTTATTTACGAGTGCGACAGATGAGCCGAACTGGAAGAAGGCTCACAATATTTTGCTATCGAGCTTCAGTCAGCGGGCCATGCAGGGCTATCATAGCAAGATGCTGGATATTGCCGTACAGCTGATTCAAAAATGGGCAAGGCTTAATCCCGATGAAACGGTGGACATCCCCGCAGATATGACCAGGCTGACCCTGGATACGATCGGACTATGTGGTTTTGACTATCGATTCAACAGCTTCTATCGCGAGGATTATCATCCCTTTATTGATCGTATGGTTAGAGCGCTGGATGAAGGAATGAGCCAGCTTCACCGATTGGGTATTCAGGATCTGTTCATGGTACAGAAGAAGAAGCAATTTAATGAAGATATACAGGGCATGTTTGAGCTGGTTGACGATCTGATCAGGGAACGCAAGGCGCACGGAGGTAATGCGGGGGATCTGCTGTCACATATGCTGGAGGGGACCGATCCGGAGACGGGTGAATCGCTGGATCTGGAGAATATCCGGTATCAAATGATCACGTTCTTGATCGCTGGACATGAAACAACAAGCGGACTGCTGTGCTTCGCCATTTATTATTTACTGAAGCATCCTGATAAGCTGAAGAAGGCACGGGAAGAAGTGGATCGCATATTCAAGGATTCCCTTCCAACCTACAATCAGGTTCGTGATTTAAAATATATTCGTATGGTGCTTAACGAAGCACTGAGATTATGGCCGACTGCCCCCGCCTTCTCATTATATGCCAAGGAAGATACGGAAATTGGCGGAAAATATCCGTTAAAAAAAGGCGACAGTGTAACGGTGCTCATTCCCAAGTTGCATCGTGACGAGCGTGTATGGGGAGTCGATGTTGATAAATTCATCCCAGAGCGCTTTGAGGATCCAAGCAAGGTGCCGCATGATGCCTACAAGCCTTTTGGAAATGGTCAAAGGGCTTGCATAGGTCAGCAGTTTGCCATGCAGGAAGCTACCTTGGTGCTCGGCATGGTGCTTAAGCACTTTGATCTGTTTGATTACGCGGATTATCAATTGAAGGTGAAAGAAACCTTGACGCTGAAACCAGAGGATTTCAGGGTCAAACTTCGCAGCCGTGGCATGAACAGTTTCATGATGGGATCTGGATCTTCTCTGGCAGAACATGCAGACAGGGTGAGCAAGCCGGGAGAAGCGAGCCCTGTGCCAAGTCATAACACACCAATGCTAGTACTATACGGATCAAATCTCGGTACAGCCGAAGGGATTGCAAGAGAGGTTGCGGATACAGCTAAATATCAAGGGTTTGATGTAAATATAGCGACCCTTGATGATTACACATCCCGTCTTCCGGCGGAAGGAATTGTGTTTATTGTGACTTCATCGTACAATGGTCAGCCTCCATCGAACGCCAAGCATTTTGTAGACTGGCTGGAGCAGGCACCGGCTTCTGAATTTCAGGGAGTTAGCTATGTCGTGTTCGGGTGCGGCGACCATAACTGGGCAAGCACTTATCAGCGCGTACCGAGGTTCATTGATGAAACGCTCCATGCCAAAGGGGCCATCCGCTTATTAGATCGGGGCGAGAGCGATGCAAGCGGGGATTTCGAACGGGAAGTGGATGACTTTACGGAATCGCTATGGCCCGATCTAATGCAGAAGCTGCAGATCACGGTCGAAGAATCCATGACGAAGAGAAGGAGCAGTCTATCTATTTCATATGTAGACGGTGTGGCTGCTGTACCGCTCGCGGAGACTTATCAGGCTTATCCGGCAATGATTACAGGAAGCAGGAACTTGCAGCATCAAGACAGTGGGAGATTAACCCAGCATATCGAGATCGAGCTGCCGGAAGGGATAACCTATCAGGAAGGTGATCATCTGGGGGTACTGGCACAAAATTCAGAGCAGCAGGTAAGCAGGGTGCTGAAACGGTTTGGATTAGCGGGCTCAAGTCATCTTGTTCTTCATGCCGAAGGACGCAGCAGTGCTCACCTTCCGGTAGGATCGACGGTAAGGCTTGATGATCTGCTCACACATAGTGTCGAGCTTCAGGCACCTGCCACGAGAGCACAGCTTAGAGAGCTTGCTTCCCATACCGTGTGCCCTCCTCATGCCAAAGAGCTCAATGCTCTTCTGGAGGATGAATTGTACCAGAATGAAATAAGGGCTAAAAGAATAACCATGCTTGACCTGCTCGAAAAGTACGAGGCATGCGAGCTTCCATTTGAGAGATTTCTTGAGCTGCTGCCTGCGCTTGTGCCTCGATATTATTCCATATCAAGCTCTCCGAAGCTTCGACCACATACGGCAAGCATCACTGTAAGTGTGGTTCGCGGACCGGCATGGAACGGCAGAGCCGAATACAGGGGAGTTGCGTCAAATTACTTGGCAGAGCTTGAGCCTGGTGCGAAAATATCCGTATTTGTACAGACTCCAGAATCTGGATTCCAGCTGCCTGACTCACCAGAGACGCCGATCATCATGATTGGACCAGGAACCGGAGTAGCTCCTTTCCGTGGTTTTATTCAGGCGAGAGGTGTATGGAAGAAACAAGGGATGAAACTGGGAGAGGCCCATTTGTATTTCGGCTGTCGTAATCCGGAGCATGACTTTTTGTACCAGGAAGAATTCATTTTGGCACAGGAGGAGGGGCTTGTTACACTCCATACGGCTTTTTCCCGGGTGGAAGGCCAGGACAAATGCTATGTTCAACATCTGCTTCAACAAGATGCCGATCATTTACTCAAGTTGATTGAGAACGGCGCAAAAATATACATTTGTGGAGATGGCGTGCGGATGGCACCTGATGTGGAAAAGACACTGATCTCCAGTTATCAGCGTCGTACACAGTCTAGTGAAGAGCAAGCCGTATCGTGGCTGCAAGAGCTGGAATCCTGCGGCAGATATGTAAAGGATGTATGGGCAGGGCAATGAGATAAGGATGTTTGGTCTGAAAAAGGCTTGTCTGTGACGCAGCAGAAGTGCTTGCTGCCGCAGGCAAGCCTTTTATTTTTGAGATGATGTTGGTAGAATTGGGTAGGGTTACGTACATATTCATAGAAGGAGGCGTTATATATATGAAAATGATGCCATTGCGTCATAAAGGCATTGATGCCAGTCAACTGGTGCTCGGTTCCATGTCCATGGGTGGTGGGTGGAACACGAATCCGGTCACGCAGGAACATGTGCTTGAAGCAGAGAGAGCGGTAGATGCTGCGCGTGAAGTAGGGATCAATATGTTCGATCATGCGGATATTTATACTTTCGGCAAAGCAGAAGAAACGTTTGGCAAGCTCCTGCAGGCACAGCCGTCTCTTAGGGAAGAGATTATTATACAATCCAAATGCGGTATAAGACTTCAAGACGGTGATCTGCCTGGAAGATATGACTTCTCCAAAGAACATATTTTGAATTCGGTGGATGGCATATTGAGCCGTTTGGGTACGGAATATATCGATATTTTGCTATTACATCGTCCAGATCCACTTATGGAGCCGGAAGAAATTGCGGAAGCCTTAACGTTGCTCAAATCTGCTGGCAAGGTTCGTCATTTTGGTGTTTCCAATATGAATGTGGGTCAAATTGAATTTTTGCAGCGTTCGCTTCCGTATCCGATTATTGTAAACCAACTGCAGATGAGCTTGTCTCACCTGCATTTTGTTGACGAGGTGGTCTTTGTCAATCAAGGGGCTGGAACGAAGGTGAACTTTGGGGCAGGACTGCTGGAGTTCAGCCAGATGCAGGACATTCAGCTTCAAGCCTGGAGTCCGTTATCACAGGGAATCTTCACAGGGAAGGACGTTTCGGATCAGCCGGAGCATATTCAGGCGGCAGCGAAGCTCGTTCAGGATATGGCAGAAGAGAAGGACACCACTCGTGAAGCGATCGTACTCGGCTGGCTTATGAGACATCCGGCGATGATTCAGCCGGTCATTGGAACGATCAATCCTGAGCGGATTAAAGCGACGGGGGACGCCGTTCGCCAAGGCCAGCTCATGACACGGGATGAATGGTACAAGCTGTATGTTACAGCGAGAGGACCTAGACTGCCGTAAACGATGAGCTTAATCAAGGAGACGCTGCTATCAGGTTGGCATAAGCAGATGTAGTCGCTGCAAGGGAGAGTGGAGTGCACTTGGTATCCAATATAAGTCTGGTTCTATTTCTAATCCTCTCATTGGCTGCCTTGATTGTTAGCATTCAGCAGCGTCGCAGAGCAGGGAAAGTAAGGTTTAGCGGACTAGGTAAAGAAAATACGCTGCTGATGGTGCTGATCTATGTACTTGGCGGTATTTACTTGATAACGAGTGAAGGATGGCTAAAATACGTTATTTTCTTACTCTCGTTTGTTGTCTATTATTTGGTTAGTCAGTTTTATGTCGGGGAGAACGGTGTTAAGTTTGGCCTCTATTTTATTCCTTATGATAAGGTGACAGGATACAGATCCTATGACGGATCAAATGATGTCACATTATATATTGAAGGTAAATCCAGAGGGATCGATCTCAAGCCCAAAATTGAATACCGCAGCAGTATGATCCAATCGGTGCTGGAAATGAACGGTGTTTCTGAGCAGCAACGGTGATCTCTCTTCTGTAACACAGACCAAGAAGCTGTCCGTAGTGACAGCTTCTTTGTGTTGAATTTATGGTCACTACATCCGAAATCATGTGTAATCTACACCTATAAAACATTCTTATATGACGTATTATATATTGACCATTCCTCATTCGTGACGTAATATATTGGCTAAGTTAGATTTGAAAAAAATGGAAAATATGCATTTGAAAAACAATGAGATGAGGAGAGATCGGATGACGGACCAACGTGTATTCATGTTTAGTGAAGGTAATGCATCGATGCGAGAGCTTCTGGGTGGAAAAGGAGCGGATTTGGCGGAAATGACAAGAGCGGGCTTGCCTGTACCTTACGGCTTTACGATTACGACGGCTTCATGCCGGGATTATTACACGCATCTTGGACATATTCCGCTCTCCCTTATTGAAGAGATTGAAGCAGCACTCGTGAGTCTAGAACAGAAGACCGGCAAAACATTCGGGAATTCTGCGAATCCGTTATTCGTTGCCGTACGTTCGGGTGCAGTAACTTCCATGCCGGGGATGATGGATACCATCCTGAACCTTGGCATGAATGACGAGACATCAGAAGGTCTCGCGGCAATGACCGGCAATCGCAAATATGCGCTGGAATGCTATGCCCGTTTTATACAAATGTATGGACATGTGGTTATGGGAATCGAGAATAATGCATTCTCGAAATTACTGCGTCAGCTCAATACAGCTCAAGGGACGGAACATATCGGACAGCTTGAACAAGCAGACCTTGCGGAGCTCATCGATAAGTACAAATCACTCATTCATCAGCGTACCAAGAAACCGATCCCGCAAAATGTAAGAGAGCAGTTAATTGATGCCGTACGCGCGATCTTCCGTTCCTGGTCAAATCCGAGGGCCAAAGTATATCGCAAGGTTCATAAGATTCCAGAGGATCAGGGAACGGCTGTCAGTGTTCAGGAAATGGTATTCGGCAATCTGGATGAATTCAGCGGGACAGGTGTGCTTTTTACTCGAAACCCATCCACTGGAGTTCATGAAATTCTAGGGGAATATCTGCCATCGGCTCAAGGAGAAGAAGTCGTCATGGGCATACGTACTCCGTTCGGAATATCGTATCTTGCCCAAACGATGCCCGCCGTATATGAAGAGCTTCACGAAGCAGCGTCCCGGCTGGAAGCTTGGTATGGAGATATACAGGACATTGAATTTACGATTGAGCAGGGCAAGCTGTACATACTGCAGACTCGTGGAGCAAGGCGGACTGCCCAAGCAGCCATGAAAGCAGCAGTCGATTATGCGAAGGAAGGCATTATTACCAAGGAAGAAGCCTTGCTGCGAATTGAGCCTGAGCATCTAAATCAGCTGCTGCATCAGTCAATTGAGGCTCAGGATGCGGATAAGGTTGTGGCGACGGGACTTCCAGCTTCTCCCGGTGCTGTGAGCGGTGCGCTTGTGTTTGATTCCGAAACGGCAGAAGCATGGACTTCTGTGGGCAAAAGAGTTATTTTGGTACGCAGAGAAACTACACCTCAGGATATTCATGGAGTTATTGCGGCCGAAGGCCTGCTTACACTGCGGGGAGGAATGACAAGCCATGCAGCGGTGGTTGCAAGAGGAATGGGAACACCCTGTGTGTGCGGCTGTGAAGAGATGGAGCTTCGTGAGGATGTGAAGGAGCTGGTCTGCGGGGAATATACCTTCCTAGAAGGAGATCTGATCTCACTGGATGGAGCAACGGGGCAGGTGTATGCAGGAGAGATCAAGCTGAAGGATCCTGAAATTTCGGAGGAATTGTCTCTCGTTCTAAGCTGGGCGGATGAGATCAAGCATATGAAGGTCTATGCAAATATTGATCAGCCGGGTGACGTAAAGTATGCACGCAAATGGGGAGCAGAAGGAATAGGCTTGTGCCGTACAGAGCATATGTTTCTGTCACCTTCCAGACTGCCGTTGATTCAGCGGGTCATCGTCGCCGGAAATGCCCAGGAGCGTCAAGAGGCACTATACCGCTTATTGCCGATTCAGCAATCGGATTTTGAGCAGATCTTTACGGAGATGGATGGGCTGCCTGTCACCATTCGTTTGCTGGATCCGCCGCTGCATGAATTTTTGCCGAAGCTTGAAGTACTGGAAGGCAGAAAAGAGCATCTTCGCATGATAACAATGGATGGGGATACCGAAGAGCTGGATAAAGTAGAACGAGTCATATCGAAGGTGCAGGAGTTAAGAGAGACGAATCCCATGCTTGGCTGGAGAGGTGCAAGGCTTGGAATTGTATTCCCCGAAATTTATGATATGCAAATAGAGGCAATCTTCCGTGCAGCCGCGAACTGTATAGATCGGGGGATATCGGTTGTACCTGAAATTATGATTCCTCTGGTAGGGCATGCCAATGAGCTGTCCACGCTGAGAAGGCTTGTGGATGAAGTTGCGGAACAAGTGCTGAGAGAGAATCTGAGGCATTGTCCGTATCGGGTTGGCACGATGATTGAAGTTCCGCGTGCAGCCTTAACTGCCGCAGAGATCGCGAAACATGCCGATTTTTTCTCCTTTGGCACAAATGACTTAACACAGATGACGCTCGGTTACAGTAGAGATGATGCGGAACGCAGATTCCTCAGCCAATATCTGGAGCAGAAGATTGTTGAAGCGAACCCTTTTGAAGTGCTGGATGAAGAAGGCGTCGGTGAGCTGATGAAGCTGGCTCTGAATAGAGGACGTTCCTGGAAGCCGCAGCTTGTAGCTGGACTGTGCGGGGAGCATGGTGGTGACCGAGATTCTATTCGTTTCTGTCATCAGATTGGACTGGATTATGTCAGCTGCTCACCTTATCGCGTGCCCTTTGCCCGAATTGCTGCGGCGCAAGCCGAAATACGGGAGCGAAATGTGTCAGTCCCTGAGGATTGCTCAGAGGTAACGAGCACCGCATAATGATGAACGCTACTCGTCATAATGTGAGCTTATCATCAATTTTTATGGTAACTGATTATGGGGGCATATTGTGATTGAACTAACAGGAAGACAACAACGCATTGTAGATATTGTTCAGGAGAGTGCTCCCATTACGGGGGATCAGATTGCTGACCGCTTGTCACTATCCAAGCCGACGATTAGAGCAGATCTTTCCTTACTTGTAATGACAGGTTACTTGTCTGCAAAGCCCAAGGTAGGATATTTTCTCGGCCGTGTGATGACTGCTTCAGACAGGTACTTGACGGAGATAGGCGAAATGAAAGTGAAAGATGTACAGAGTGTACCCGTTGTAGTATATGGACATACCACCATCCATGAGGCCGTAGTGACCTTGTTCTTGGAGGATGTCGGAACACTGCTGGTGATTAACTCAGAGGGCGCATTGATCGGGATTGTCTCTCGAAAGGATCTGCTTAAGGTGACCTTAGGAGATCAGGATATTCGAGAGATTCCGGTCAGCCTGATGATGACAAGAGAGCCGAATATGATATCGGTGTCACCGGAGGATCGAATAATAGACGCAGTTGGAAAAATGGTGTTTCACGAGATCGACAGCTTACCTGTTATAAAGCGGGAGACCAATGAGCTGGTCGGCCGAATATCGAAGACGACGATCGTTAGAGTATTATTTGAGGTGTTTGATTCGGTACATCACGAAGGGTGAGTATGAATCAAAAAGCCAGGGCGTTTGATTCGGTACATCACGAAGGGTGAGTATGAATAAAGCAGCAGGGGGAAAAGAGGATGCAATTCGTCGCCGTTTGTTCAGATTCTCTAGGGGAAACAGCTGATCTCGTTGTAAGAGCCGCACTGCGACAATTTGAGTCATTGAACATTCAGCTAAGACGTTATCCCCAAATCCGCAGTGAAGATGAGATTCGAGAGCTGATGGAAGAGGTTCACCGTAAATCCGGTTTTGTCGCATATACACTCGTTCAGCCTGAGCTGCGTGAAGCGATCAAGGAAGAATCGGTGCGACTTGGCATTCGAACCGTGGACATCATGGGGCCGATGATGCAGGCCTTTATTGATACGTTCCATGATTCGCCGACACAGCGTCCGGGTGTCCTGCATCGTTTGGACGAAGACTACTTTAGACGCGTGGAAGCAGTCGAATTTGCAGTAAAGTGTGACGATGGCAAAGACACCAGTGCCATTGTCAAAGCCGATATTGTTCTGCTTGGCGTATCCCGGACCTCAAAAACACCGCTGAGTATTTTTCTCGCGCATAAAGGCTATAAGGTTGTCAATTATCCCATCGTACCTGAGATCAAGCCTCCTGAACCTTTAAACGAGCCGATCAAGGGTCAAATTGTCGGACTGACCATGGATGCAGAGCATTTGCTCAAAATACGCTCAGAACGGCTTAAGGTCATGGGACTTCCCAATGGGTCAAAATACGCTTCGCTCGCGCGGATCGTTACCGAGCTGGAATATGCTTATGAACTGTTTGATCGGCTGGGTTGTCCGGTTATAGATGTAACAGACAAAGCCATTGAAGAGACAGCAGGCATAATACTGGGATATCTCTAGTAGATAAGAAGATATAAGTGTAATAACCGAAGGAGCCTGATCGGGCTTCTTTGTACTTTATTCTGTATGTTATATAAAGTTTAGAACGGTGCCTGCATGGGTTACTTAATCACAAGCGGATGTAGAAGGAGATGTTATCGTAGATGATTATAAGAGAACAAGCACAGCACTTCATTATGATTAAGCAGCATGAGCATGCAAGACTGTCGGGAGAGATTGCCTCCAGACTCTTACCGGAATTGTTTAGCCAGGATACATATAAGAAGGATGTATTGTATGCTATTTACGAGCACGATCGGGCTTGGATTCGGGTAGATGAGGTGCCGATCTGGAATGACAAGGAGAAGGAGCCTTATTATTTCGTCAATTATCCTTATCCGGTGAAGCTGAGAATGTACCAAGCCGGAATCGAAGAAGTAGAAGAGCACAGTCCTTATGCGGCCTACCTGGTCAGTCACCATTTCACCCAGTTTCCCGATATTCAGAACGGGACAGATGAGTTCAGCATCGCTTTTTGTGAAGAGGAAGGGTATAGACAGCAGCGTTTGCGTAGAGAGGCGGCGCCGCAGGAAGCCGAGGTTGTTGATCAGCATTCCCGCCTTCTTGAGTTCTGTGACGATCTATCGCTCTATGTATGCATGAATGAACCTGGAGTCACTAAGCAGGAGGAACATCCCTGGTTCAAGAACGGATTGACTCAACTCAGCACATTAGATCCTGATGCGCCTTCACTTCAGGCAAAATGGCTGGACAGCCAGACGGTACAGGTGACACCATCCCCTTTTGCCGCACCGTTTCAGACGGAGCTGTCGTATAAGAGAGTATCCAAGCAATGGATTGAAGAAAAGGGATTGAGTAATGCCTACGAGCAAACGCCGGAAATGAAGCAGGCACTGCATTTTCGATGAGTGTAAGTAACGATACCAACAATTAAATTAAGAAATGGTCAATGAACAGGAGCGTCTTCGTAAAGGAAGCTTCCTGTTTTTTTGTTTATTCTGCTTGAATCAAACTCACAGCTCATTAAATTAGAACTAAAACAATATAAATGTTATAATGGATCACATATTTCGTAAAAACATTATAAAATTTTAGATTTAGAATGGGGTCAATTCAATTGAAAGAAACAAAGACAGGGCTGGGAAGGTCGTTATTTGTTATTGTGTTTGTGCTCATGATGGCAAAGCTGACATTATTCCGCTTTTTTGTATTTAGAGACATCTCATGGGACCGCATTGCTGTAGATGCGATAGCTGTTCTGGTCGTTTTATGCCTATGGGAGCTTCTCTTCTCAGGGAAATGGAAGGGAACAGCTTATTGGAGCTTGAACACGCTGTTCTCGATCATTCTGTTCGCGGCAACAATTTATAACGTCCAGTTCGGTTCCATACCGACATATACGACACTACTTAGTCTGAATCAAGTGCCGGAGGTTGCCTCAAGTATCGGTCTGCTGATCGAGCCGAAGCATTTTTGGTTTTTTGTGGATGTCATGGTGATGACGATCTTATGGATCATATACAGAGTTCAAGGTAAACGAAGCGTATATACGAGACAGCTGTCCCGGATCGGTATTTTATCGGTCGCCGTCATTGGTCTTGTCATGTCTGGATTGACGATTGCCAAGGATGGTTCGATTGAGAACGAAACCGTTCGTGCCGACGAGCTTGGTTTTCTGAATTATCAGGTGGCACAAGCGATTCTTGCGAATCAGCAGAATAAATTGATTGCTGCCGGAGATATCGAGGAGACGGTTAAAGAAATTAAGGAGCATCAAGCCACCTACCCATATCAACAACAATCCGAACAAGATGGTAATGAGGCGATACCGGATGGATTCGGTGCAGCAAAAGGGAAGAATTTGATTATCGTACAGCTGGAATCATTTCAAAATTTCCCGGTTCGTCAGCAGGTAGAGGGACAAGAGGTCACGCCGGTGCTCAATGATCTCATCGAGGAGAGCATGTATTTTCCACATGTATTTCAGCAAATAGGACAAGGGAATACTTCGGATGCCGAATTTATTACGAATACATCAATTTATCCGATTGGGACGATGGCGATGGCAACCGGGTTTGGTGACCGCGTGCTGCCAAGTCTGCCGCGCCTTGTACAGAATGAAGGATATACAGCACAGACCTTCCATGTTAACAATGTGAGCTTTTGGGATCGAAATAAAATGTATCCTGCACTTCATTTTGATCAATATTTTGATAAGCCTTATTTTACAAATGATCATTTTAACGATTTTGGTGCTTCTGATGAAGAAATGTATCGTGTCGGACTGCATAAGCTGGTGGATCTGGATGCGCAGAACAAGCCGTTCTACGCACATTTTATCGCAACTTCAAGTCATGCGCCTTTCAAAGTACCGCAGGATCGTAAGCAGATGGAAGTTCCTCAGCAGCTTGCAGGCACTGGCTTGGGCGATTACCTGACAGCACTGAACTATGCTGATTATGCTCTGGGAACACTAATTGACGGGCTGAAGGAAGAAGGACTGTGGGAGGACACGATTCTCGTCGTCTACGGCGATCACTTTGGGCTGCAGAATCAGAGCACTTCTCCGGAGCAGGTTGAGGCTGCTCTAGGCGTTCCTTATCATGAACAGATCAGCCGCTTCAATGTGCCGCTTGTCATTCGTGTACCTGGAATGGAAGGACGTCAGATTGATACGGTTGGCGGACAAATGGATATATTGCCTACGGTCTCCAACCTTCTCGGTTTTTCTTTGAAGGATTCGAACTTCACTGCATTAGGACAGGATCTGCTTAATATTGACCAGAATGTCATCGGGATGAGGTATTACATGCCGACGGGTACTTTCTTCAATAATGAAGTCATGTTCGTGCCGGGCAGCGGTTTTGAAGATGGACAGGCGATTTCGCTGACAACGCTGGAACCCATCGCCGATATTTCGAAGTATCGTGCCGATTACGATTATATTATGAAGCTGATGAAGCTCTCGGATGAATATGTGAAGCTGCTTCCGAAGCGTGGATTCTGATATGATAGAAGGACACCGTTAACAATAACGGTGTCCTTTAACTTTGGACTGCAATTGAGCGGAATTTTCTTGTAGGGAAGGGTGAATGAAAATGATCAAACTAAGTGTATTAGAGCATGGCTACATAAAAGAAGGGTTCACGGTTCACGATGCTTTGAGTGAAGCGACAGAGCTGATTCAATTCACCGAAAGTCTGGGGTATCACCGGTTTTGGGTTTCAGAGCATCATGGCATGCCTGCACTCTCCTTTTCCAGCCCGGAAGTGATGATCTCCCATTTGGCTTCTCACAGCTCACGCATACGTGTTGGTTCGGGAGGCATTATGCTGCCCCACTACAGTGCTTATAAAGTGGCTGAGAATTTCCGTTTGTTAGAGGCTTTATATCCGGGCCGAATTGATCTGGGTATCGGGAGAGCTACAGGCGCGATGCCGCTCGCGACAGCGGCTTTAAACGAAGGGAAGCGAATGAATTCGCAGCAATTTCCAGTCCAGATTGATGATCTGATCGGTTATTTATATGAGGATCTTCCGGAGGATCACCGGTATGCCAAACTGAAGGCCATTCCACTGATCGACAGCGTTCCGGAGCTATGGGTGCTTGGATCAAGCAGTGAAGGAGGAAAGATCGCAGCACGACATGGCGTTTCCTACTCGTTTGCTCATTTCTTTGGCGTACCTGGAGGAGAAGAAGCGATTCATCATTATAAATCTGGTTTTCAGCCTTCCATCGTGAGGGATACCCCACGGTCGATGATTACCATTAGTGTGATTTGCGCAGATACGGAGGAGGAAGCGAAGAGCCTTGCTTCAAGCAATCAGCTCTATTTTCTTGCGTTGATGCGAGGAGCACAGCTATCCGGCTTCCCATCGGTGGAGACGTCGCTTCAATATCCTTATACTGCAGTGGAGAAGGAGCAGATTAACAGCAGGAGGCATCTCAGCATTGTGGGTAATCCTGAGCAGGTGAATAGAGGAATACGCCGAATCAGCGAGTTTTATCATGTGGACGAAATCATGATTGCATCTGCCATCCACGATTTTGAAGCAAGGAAGAGGTCATTTCAGCTGATTGCGGAAGCGATGAGGGAAGGGGAAGAGTAAATTGATCAAGAACGAAAAAATCAAAGCAGCCGAAGTAGAGGTTACCGGTATAGATGGGGAAGAGCTCGGTGTGATGAAGACCGCCGAAGCGCTCGCACTAGCCAAGAAGCTAAAGGTAGATCTGGTATGCACATCACTCATGAGCAGTCCTCCGCCATGCAGGCTAGTTGGAGCGGGAGCTGCCAAGCAGGAGGCGGCGGCCGAGAAGCGTAAGAGCCGTGAGCCGAAGATCAAAGAGATCCGCTTGACTCCGCATATTGAGGAGCATGATTATGATACGAAGAAGACTCAAATGGAGCGTATCCTTAAATCTGGTGATATAGTGAGGCTGGTTGTGAAGATTCAAAAGAAAGAAGGAGATCTGGCGAAATCACTTCTTGAGGGTCTTATACGTGATTTGAAGGAATACGGCACGCCAAAGACGGGAATTCAGCTTAGCGGCAAACAGGCAGTCGTTGAATTAATGCCATAAAAAATATTTTTTTAAAACAAGGTATAAACATTGGAATACAATTCATTTAACGATATAATCGTATAGGGAAATACATCCTAACCGGATGCTCACACATGATGACAACAACATATTAACGGAGGTCTCAATTAAATGGGGAAAACATTGATTTTTGGACACAAAAATCCGGATACGGACACGATCTGTTCTGCAATTGCCTATGCTGATCTTAAGGTTAAGCTGGGTCTTGAAGCAGAAGCCGTGCGTCTTGGAGAAGTAAATGGTGAAACACAATTTGCTCTCGATTTCTTCAACGTGGATGCACCTCGTCTTGTAGAGACTGTAGCGAATGAAACAAACAGCGTTATCTTGGTTGACCATAACGAGCGTCAACAAAGCGTAAGCGATATTGATCAGGTTCAGATTACGGAAGTTATTGATCACCACAGAATTGCTAATTTTGAGACAAGCCAGCCGCTGTACTATCGCGCAGAGCCAGTGGGCTGCACAGCTACCATTCTTAACAAGCTGTATAAAGAGAATAATGTGGAGATTACGAAACCGATTGCGGGTCTGATGCTGTCTGCTATTATTTCTGATTCTCTATTGTTTAAATCTCCAACTTGCACCGAGCAGGATATTGCTGCAGCCAAGGAACTGGCTGAGATTGCAGGTGTCGATGCCAGCGTGTACGGTCTTGATATGCTCAAGGCAGGTGCTGATCTTAGCAAAAAATCCGTTCCTCAGCTCCTTACGCTTGATGCGAAGGAATTCTCAATGGGCGAGTTCAAAGTTGAAATTGCACAAGTCAACACGGTGGATGTCAACGATTTGCTTGTGAAACAAGCAGAGCTTGAGGCTGTAATTTACCAAACCATTGCTGAGAAGAATCTCGATCTGTTCGTATTTGTAATTACAGACATTCTTAACAATGACTCTGTGGCGATTGCACTTGGACATAAGTCTGAGGCAGTTGAGCGTGCGTACAATGTTCAGCTCGTGGACAACAAAGCACTTCTGAAAGGCGTTGTTTCCCGTAAATCTCAGATCGTTCCTGTACTGACAGAAGCATTGTCATAATAATATGCTCCCAAAATAAAAGGGTTGTTCTAATCGCAGTTATACTGCATTAGGACAACCCTTTTATCTTATGAAAAGCTTCTGTAATTTCTATAGCTGGAAAGCCCGGCACACGTTAAGTGCGCATCCCGTAATGACTGCGTCTTCCTTAAGGTTACCTTTTGAGAATAAGGGCTCATATCTAGGATTATAGAAGGTATTCTTCTTGGCGATATGTGTTGCTGTATCAAAGTATAGTGCATTGTAATTGACTAAGGTTCCACCTAATATAACAATCTCCGGATGAAACATATTAATCAAATTGGCTAGCCCTATACCAAAATAGACGGCAGACTGCTCGAATATTTCCCTTGCGAAAGGATCCTCTGCATCCAGTGCTTTGAGAAGATGCTCAAACTGAATTCGATCGGGGGGCAATGAGCTGAGTATAGGACCGAGTGGTCTTCCGGCCTTGGCCTGTGCTCGTGCCGTCCTCTCAAGTGCTTGGATCGAGGCGTATGCCTCTAGTGCTCCATAATTGCCAATCGGACCGAGCCGCTGACCATCGATTTGCACGATCATTTGACCGATGGAGCCTTCCGTATCAACGGTACCATGAACAATTTGGCCCTGAGACATAATAGCAGATCTGAGGCTGACTCCGGCGTGAACATAAAGTGCATGCTGAATACCTTGATTACGCATCGCCCAGGTCTCCCCGATCAGTGCAGCGTTAACTCCGTTCTCAAGATAAGCCTTCCAGCCTGTAGCATTCTCAAACTGCTGACATATAGGGATATTACGCCATCCTGATGCTGGAAAGTATAATGGATCGAGAATCGTCCCTTTGTTTCGGTCAACGGGTCCGACTGCACCGATACCGATACCTAATATTTGTGAAGGCTCCAGCTGATGATCCTTTAGAAAGCTCCTCATATGCCCGGAAGCAAATTCAACAAAACGCTCGGGCGTCATCGATTCATCCATCCGCCAGCGCATCACGGATTTCGGATTCATAGCCATGTCAAACAGACCGAGTGTGGAAGAGAACCGGGAAATTTCAAGGCCAAATATGTATTTGTAATCAGGTTCAATCTGATAGAGAATGGGGCGACGACCTCCACTGGAAGCGCCTAGGCTTGCCGCCTGAATAAGACCTTCGCTTGTCATCTCTTCAAGCAGGCGGGTAAGTGTACTGCTCGTTAGTGAAAAAGCATCAAGTAGTTCAGCCTTGGATATAGGACCATGCTCAGCAATCCAGGAATAAATCCATTTTTTGTTTGATTGTAATACAGGTTCTTTTTTGTTCATGAAAGTCGCTGCTCCAATGAATAAGGTTATTTTTCACGATAAGATATGATAACGATTATAACTCAGCTGGGAGTCAAAGACCATTGACTAACCCTAATATTCCAATGGATTGAATCAATTTCATAATACCTTTGGCTGCTTCAATCAAGAGTATATATAGATCAAAATGATTTTATTTGTCTATATATAGTTTCGAATTCACTTTTTTTATGATTTATGAAATTGATTCGATTAAACTCCAAAATGAAAAAAGTGATATGATGATTAAATTGAGGCAACATGAGCCTATTAAGCACAAATAATAGAAGGAAGTGAATATAGCCGATGCAGAATAACAACTGCTGTTCAGCCAGTAGAACTTTACACCCCGTGCATAGTGCAGTAGATATTCAAGCACAGTTCAAACAGGAAACGGATCCGTCCTCTTCAGCCATCATTCATATGAATTGGGCGGATATTCCGGCAGGGTCTTTTGATATGGGGACGGACACGTCAGAAGGTTTCCCTAGTGATGGTGAAGGGCCTGTTCGAGAAGTATACGTTAATTCCTTTTGTATGTCAGCCTATACCGTAACGAATGAACAATTTCGACAATTTATCGAAGCTACGGGATATGTAACCGAGGCCGAGAGATATGGCTGGTCTTATGTATTCCATCTGTTTGTCTCTGAGGAGACGAGGCAGCAGGTGCGAAGCACACCTCAACAGGTGCCTTGGTGGTATGTCGTAGAAGGAGCTGACTGGAAACGTCCTGAGGGACCCGATTCAAGCATTATGGACCGGCTTAATCATCCGGTTGTACATATCTCTTGGAATGATGCTGTCGCTTACTGTACCTGGTCTGGAACCAGGCTGCCGACAGAAGCGGAATGGGAGTATGCAGCTCGGGGCGGGTTGAAGCGGAAGACATATCCTTGGGGCGATATACTCAAGCAGGATGGCAGGCATATGTGTAACATCTGGCAGGGAAAGTTCCCTGTCAAGAATAATGCAAGTGACGGCTATATTGGCACCGCTCCTGTGGACTCCTATGAGCCAAATGGATACGGGTTATATAATGTTGCAGGTAATGTATGGGAATGGTGTGCAGATTGGTTCACCCCGGGATATCATCGTGAGACATCAGCGGATAACCCGCTGTACCAACGGGAAACGGGCAGAAAGTCAATGCGCGGCGGTTCCTATTTGTGTCACCGGTCTTATTGTAACCGTTATCGGGTTGCGGCCCGGAGCAGTAATACGCCAGACAGCTCCACAGGAAATCTCGGTTTTCGGGTAGTTCAAATTTAAAAAAATTCGGCAGACCCTAAGCCTACTTTAGGGCTGCCGTATTTGAGTGATTACCGGTATGTTCTTTAGCCGACCGCCTGCGGGGTCAATTCCAGCTCAAGCTCCTCGGGAGCTTTTTTGAATTCAACCTTCTTGACACGGTTGCGACCTACTTCTTTGACAGTGAAGACCATTCCTTCGTGATAATGGGTATGTCCGACCTTAGGATTCATCAGGATCGTGAACAGCCAGCCGCCAATCGTATCGGCGGTTTCTAGGTCGAAGTGCAGCCCTGTAAGGTCGGCTATTTGATCTAATTGAATCTTGCCATCTACAATGTAATGCATTTCACCAATCTGTTCAATTTCTTTGCGTTCCTCAGAGTCAAACTCATCCCGAATTTCGCCGACGATTTCTTCAAGAATGTCCTCGATGGTGATGAGTCCTGCGGTACCACCAAATTCATCAACAATGACAGCCAGGTGAACCTGTTCTTTTTGCATTCTCTTTAAGAGCTCATTCACAGGTGTTGCTTCTGAAACAGATAGTACAGGGTGCAAGAACTGTTTGAGATCAAACGTTTCATTCTCTCTATAGTTCAGGAACAATTGCTTTGTATTAATCATGCCTACGATCTGATCCTTCCCCTGGTGGGCAACAGGAAAGCGTGTATATTGTTCTCTGTGGATTATATTCATGTTCTCTTCAAGTGTATTGTTTGTATATAAGCAGACCATATCGGTACGAGGAATCATGATCTCCTTGGCAAGCTTCTCGTCAAAAGCAAATATCCGGTTTACATAGCCATATTCTGTATTGTTAATTTTACCGCTCTGGTAGCTCTCGGATAATATGATTTGAATTTCTTCCTCCGAGTGTGCATCCTCGTGTTCCTTCACCGGCTTTAGACCAAACATTTGAACGAGCTTGTTAGCCGAGCCATTAAGCAGCCAAATAAACGGATACATGATCTTATGAAACAGCATAATCGGTCTAGCAACGATGAATGTGATCGCTTCGGCTTTTTGGATCGCCATCGTCTTCGGCGCAAGCTCACCTACAACAACATGTAAGAATGTAACGATCATAAACGCAATAATGAAAGAGAGGAGATGAACTAATTCCTCAGGTGCGCCCAGGCGTGCGAACAAAGGTTCAATCATAATCGCAACTGTGGGTTCACCCAACCATCCTAGACCTAAAGCCGTAATAGTAATCCCTAGCTGACAAGCCGATAAATAACCATCCAGATTCGTTGTCACCTTCTGTACGGCAAGGGCACCTCTGCGTCCTTCGAGCACCAGCTGGTCGACACGGCTCGGCCTGAGCTTGATGATCGCAAATTCGGTAGCGACGAAGAATGCGGTTAGTACAATGAGTATTGCAAACACTAATAAATTCGGTCCTATACCCATTAGAGTTCTTCACAATCCTTTATAATAAATTTTAGGTTCATATGAACTAATATACCGAACTTATCCTGTGATTATCAATGGTCTGTAGGGTTAATAATAGACCGTATGGGTTAATTTTGGCCCTAATAGAGAGTTAGACGCCAAATTTCCTTATCCTGACCTCTCTTTACAAGGTCATACGTTCGGCGTAATATAAATCCATGTGATTTTTAACAAACATTTAACCATAGACGCAAGGGAGGTCCGGTAGATGACAGAGTTGTTCTCACTTACTCGCTGTGAAATGGCACAATTGCTGCTGTCCATCGAGGGACAACATCATGAAACACCCCTAGCTATGCTGCAAAAAGCATGGAATAAACACCATCCGTCAGATGTGGAGAATGGCAATGCACTCCCCGCATTCCTATCCACATCCGTGCCGCCGATCTTAGAGAAGCTCATCAAGGGCAATCGTGCAGCAGGATTCTCATTGCAGGAAATCGCTTCGCTCGGTCAGCTCGTTGAATATTCGAATGTCTCTATTACATCCATGCAAAATTGGGTGAAACGAGACTTCAAAGAATATTTGTCCTCTCCGAAAATTGGTAAAAAGTATTCCATCAATCAAGCCTCGTTATTGTTTATTATTGATGACCTCAAATCCGTGCTTGATTTTGAGTCTATCCGTCATTTGTTCGAAGGCATATTTAACCAGCCGGAACGCGAGGATGATGATCTAATTAGTCCACTGCAATTGTACAGCACTTATGCGGAACTGTTTGAACAGCTGGAAGGTCAATATGAACGAACGATTCATACAGATAAGGCAGTGGAGGAAGAAATTCGCACTGCAGCAAGCCGGATGGCCGAACAATTTCCCCATTTGTCTGAGAAGCAGCATCTGGTCGTTCGAAATATTTTGTTCATCGCCACATTATCGATCCAAACGACGTATCTGTATTCTCTGTCCAAACGTTATTTGAATGCCACCTTATTTCTATAAGAAAGGATGACTCATCAATCCCCAAGGATACAAAAAAAGACAGTCCTCGTACAAAAGGCATAGCTCTGTACGCGACTGTCTGATTTTTTGGTAGCTGATTATGGGTTAGTTACCTTTCATTCCATCCGCCAATAATACTCGAGAGCAACATACACTCCTCATCCTCCAGCTCGGCAATAAAGATGAGGCTCTCTTGATCCTCTGGATCGGAACAGTAAATTTCACGGCGTCCATCCTCATGATGAACAATGATGAAATTGGAACCTGCCTTCGTCTCCAATTGATACTTCATCCCTACACCGGGCAATTCAGATTTGAGAAGTTCCATGGGAATAATCCCCTTTCTTAGCGTTAATTCTTATTATAGTTCATACACTCAAAGCCGTATTTTACTATCTGCGAACATGTATTGCAAGCCAAATGCATTATATTTTTTGTAAAAGTATAAATATGTCTAAAGTCGACATATCCCGAGGAGATTAGGGGCGAAACGTCATAAACCTCTGTTTGTCAAGAGCTGTTGCTATTGTTTATAATATAATAGAAATTAATTATTCTTGTAGTTCCTGTTCATGTGTTATGAATTTGAACTAAATGTGTAAATACTCTTAGGTCTACTAACTCTCATTCATTTAACCTCATGCACTATCTTACTGCCATTTACCACTTCTTCAGTAATAACATCATTCCTTACCAACTTCACAAACAGACATACCTACATTACAACTTCATACCTGCGAATTCACTTCACCAGAAGCAGCTACAGTTAACTCATACCGATTCCTGAGGAGGCTCTTCCATGAACAAAAAAGAAGTGGTGGCCATGTTGCTGGCCGGAGGACAAGGTAAACGTTTGAAGGGTCTGACCAAAACTTTAGCCAAGCCTGCGGTTTATTTTGGAGGAACCTATCGAATTATTGATTTCCCGCTTAGTAATTGTGCTAATTCCGGAATCGATACAGTTGGTGTACTTACTCAGTATGAGCCGCTGATCCTTCATTCCTATGTTGGTATTGGGAGTGATTGGGACCTAAACCGACGTAAAGGCGGAGTATTTGTCCTTCCTCCGCACGAACGCGAAGGAAGTAACAGCTGGTATCGGGGTACCGCGGATGCGATTTATCGCAATATCCATTTTGTTGATCAGTATGATCCTGAGCATGTTCTAATATTGTCAGGCGATCATATCTACAAAATGAACTACGATGCCATGCTGCAGTACCATAAAGAGCGGGATTCGGATTGCACAATCTCCGTTATTGACGTTCCACTATCCGAGGCAAGTCGATTTGGACTGCTAAATACGAACGATAATTACGAGATTTTCGAATTTGAAGAAAAACCAGCGATGCCGCGCAGCACCCTTGCTTCCATGGGTGTGTACCTATTCAAATGGTCTGTGCTGCGTCAGCATTTGCTCGAAAGCGAGCAAGACCCAAATTCCACCTATGATTTTGGTAAAGATATTATTCCTCTTCTGCTCCGTAATGAGAAAAGGCTGTTTGCATACCCATTTGACGGTTATTGGAAGGATGTCGGTACCGTTCAAAGCCTATGGGAGGCTAATATGGACCTCTTGGTTGACGATCCCCCATTAAATTTGAATGATCCGAATTGGCGGATATTTTCCCGTAATCCCAATGAGCCTGCATGTTACATCTCCAAGGATGCGCAAGTACGCAGCAGTATCGTGAATGAAGGTTGTGTTGTGCACGGTGATGTGAACAGGTCTGTATTATTTTATGGCGTTGAGGTTGGAGAGGGAAGCGAAATTACAGATTCGGTGATCATGCCTAAGGTGAAGATTGGGAAGAACGTCAAGATTCATAAAGCGATCGTGAGTGAAAATATGATCATCAGAGACGGTTCTATCATAGGTGGAGAGGATCAGGATGAAATATTGCTCGTTGATGAAGCTTACAGACCTCATACCTATGGTTTGAAATAATATGAACAGGGACGGTGGCCGTTATATGCAACAGCTCATGGGTGTAGTGAACTTGGATCATGAACTCGATTTAATGAACGAATTAACTTATTTTCGCTGCGGCGCAGCCGTTCCATTTGCAGGCAGGTATCGTTTGATCGATTTTGTCCTGTCCAATATGATGCACTCCGGAGTACATAACATCGCTTTGTTTGTTCGTCGTAAATATCGATCCCTGATGGATCATTTAGGGGAAGGCGCGCCATGGGATCTGGACCGCAAGCATGGAGGATTATTCATATTGCCGCCGGATTGGAATGATCCCACGGACAGATCAAAAGGAGACCTGCAGCATTTTCATAACAATCGTGATTTTTTCCTGAGAGGGTCTGGAACACATATTATTCATACCGGCAGCCAGCATCTCTACACAGCTGATTATAGAGAGATGTTTAATTATCATATGGAAACACAGGCTGACATCACCCTGCTGTATAAAAAAGCAGATGAAATTCTCCCAGAATATGAATCAAGCATCCGAATCGATGTGGATAACGGATGGGTCACGGAGATGCATGGGGAAGGTGGACATCCCAATATCTATTTAGGTGCATTTATTGTAGAGAAGCAGCTGTTCCTGAAATTAATAGATCATTGTATTGCTCATGGCCACAATCATTTCTTTCGAGATGGAATACAGAACAATCTGACCAATCTCAAAATCGCAGCTTATGCTTATGATGGATATCATGCCGTGATTAACTCTGTGGACAGCTATTACCGCAACAGTCTGGAGCTGCTTCAGCAGGAACAGTACAATCAGCTGTTTAAATATCATGAGGTGCATACCAAGATTAAGTATGAGCCGCCAACTCGTTATTTGGAACAGGCCGAAGTCAGTAATTCCTTAATTGCGAATGGATGCGTTATTGGGGGAACGGTGGAGAACAGTATCATTTTTAGGGGTGTTAAGATACATAGCGGGGCGCGAATACGTAACTCGATTATTATGCAGAAATGCGTAATTGAGGAGAATGCGGTGCTTGAGAACGTGATATTGGATAAGGATGTACACTTGTCTGCGGATCGCAGGTTGATCGGTGATGCCAAGAAGCCCTATGTCATTGCGAAGAGCAGCCAAATCTAAACGTAATGCTCCAAGCCCTTGCTGTGTCATATACATCAGAAGGTCCAGGAATCATTCCTGGACCTTCTTCATTTATTTTATATGCTTGTACTATTGTTTGAACGATAATATATCGGGTAATGTAATTATAATCCAGCTCTCTCAGCAGAGGCCGGGCTCAGTATTCTTTTGGCTCCGTAGTACTTGGAGCTCCAGTATCCTTTGTTAATCGGTGTAATGGCGATCCCTTTGGATGAGGTAGCGGACACAAATTGATTGTTGCCAAGGTAAATTCCCACATGTGAAACACCGGATCCGCTGGTATTAAAGAAGACAAGATCTCCCTTTACAAGCTCGGATTTCTTGATAGCCTGTCCTTTATGGAATTGCTGTTTGGAGCTGTGAGGCAGATTCACACCAAGCTGCTTATATACATAACGAGTAAATCCGGAGCAATCGAATCCGGATAGAGTGGAACCACCAAATTGGTAAGGTATGCCTACGGTATTGTTAACTGTTTTAGATAGAATAGATGCGGATGCTTCTGTAACTCCTGCGGAGAATAATAGAGCGAACCCTAGTGCCGCTGCTGTTAGTGTCTTTTTCAAAGTAAATAATACTCCTTCCAATGCCTGCGAGGTTAGCTAAGGATTCGGTTGAAGGTTCCCTATGATCACTTTAATATTGATCAATTCACCCATAAATGGTCGGGTCCCCCGCTTCTTGGTGCGAGAATTCGGCAGTTATCAGTCATACACCTAATGATTTCGACAACGAAAGTGACATTAATGATTACGAAATTGTTACTTTATCTACTTTTGGATTTTATCATTCACTGGTATATTTATCAACTCTCTTTTCCGAAGTTTGGCATAGTTTTTTCGTTGTTGTGTAAAATAAATCGTGAAGTGCTCGTTAAACCGAAGGTATAGGAACTTTGGAAGGTGTTCATTCGTTCATAAATTTCTGACAAACTTGTCATTAGTTTTTGTCGAATTTAGTAGATTGAGGAGTTAAGTATCATCCAAGAATAGAAAATCCCTCACTTCCAGGATTGAAGTGAGGGATTTTCATATGATGAGTATGATATTTCTATTCATCGTGCTGCTCGATTACAATGATATATTCGTTCGAGTGAACTTCCAGTGTATATTCCTTGTTCTCAAACAAATAAGTAAATAATACAGTAACGTACCCTTTTAACAAATCGGATGGCAGAAGTCCTTCGATATTCACACGAACGATATATTCAATCTCTGCATATTGTCCCGGCTCAAGAACCCCTATGATGAGTATCCCGTCTATCAAATCTTGTATTGAGAAGGGCTTTATGGTCCCATCCTGGAAGTGCAAGATTCCCCTCATAAGCGCTGTACCCGGTGGAATGAGACCTCGCAGCGATAGAGCTGCTGCAAGATTTCCCGTATTGCGAACCAAGATTCGTATGGTGACCTCATCACCCCGCTCAACCCGGACAGGCTGTGAAGTGAGCTCCGCCTGAATAACAGGTGCAAGAAATAATACCTGGACCTCTGTCTCCTCACGAAGCGAGACCGTTCTGCTATCGGTCAGTCGATACGTAAACTGGAGAGCTGCTTGATTGATCAGATTCATCTGCGTAAATCGGGAATAGGGGGTGAAGGATACAAGGGCTCGGTACGTAATGACCGTTCTGGATCTCGGAAACAAAGTCCCCAGCCTTATGCCTAGCACAGGATTGGCATTGTGAACCTCGACCCCGTTGATTTGAACCGAATAATCTTCGAAGATAAGACCTTGTGGAAAATTCATATAGTAAACAGCCTCGATCGGGAGATCCCCTTCATTTAGTATCACAGCAGTAAACTGTACAGCGCCTCCATAGGTGACTTGACCAGGCATGACCGTTACGACCATGTTCACGACGGGTTCAACTGGGGAAAGAACGACTTCATTGGAACTGGTCTGTACAGGCACGCCGTCAGAGGTGTAAGCAACGAGTACTTCGCTCGATAAAGGACTACTAACGCTGAGCACACGAACTTGGTATGTCAGCTGTACAACCTCTCCAGGATTAATGACGGGAAGTATAAAGCCTTGAACAGGATCAAGACCCGGAGAGATGATACCGTTAAGTATCACACTCCCCGGAACAAAGCTCATTCCTGCAGAGAGCACTACGCTCAATCTCGCATTGAGCACGGGTACGGAGCCTGTATTTTGAATCGTTACAGTAAAAGTAATAACATCTCCAACAAAGGTTTGAAGCGTGTTGGCACGCTGAGATATGGTCAGCTGCGCATTGGCAATTGCAATCCGCACACCGTTAGAAGTGACGTATCTCGTGATGGTTCGGCCATCCAAAGTTTGAAAAGTATACGCTGCGCTTGCCACATTGAAGATCTCGTTAGAAGGCGGAAGGCTGGTGACAATGGCTTGAAAACTGATATTGGCTGCTGAGCTGCTGGCAACGATACCTATATTCAGAGGTGAAGAAATGTCTACACCCGGAAGAGGCTGCCCATTCCGAAGCACACTGTTAACAATAAATTGCAGACCTTCCGGGATCGCATCCTGCACAATAACCTCTGCATCGGCGTTCCCTGTGTTAGCAATGTTCAGCTCGTATGTGATGATGCTGCCTAATGCAGCTTGCGTAACGGAAGCTGATTTTTGAATCGTGATTACCGGGCCGGTTAGTGGAATGCTCACCAGGTTGGAATAAGCTACACCACCTGTTGCTCCTGATATAAAAGTAACCGACGTTTGGTTCTGAAGAAGGCGTTCCTGATTCGGATCCAGGCTCATATCAAGACAACCTGCACCTGGAATGTAACTGCGACAGAGGTACCTTCTTCGATCGTTCCTACATTGATGCCTGAATTTGGATTGGCTGAAGGTCTTGGTACACCGTCTACGGTAACACTGCCTGTGACAAAAATTGTGCCAATTGGTACAGGGTCAACCATGATGACATTGTTCACTTCTGTAATCCCGTTATTGGTAATAACGACAGTATATGTAATGACATCTCCCACGACAGCATCAATTGCAGGGGAGCTCTTCACTACAGTAACATCTGGCGATGATACCGGAATAACCAGCACATTAGAGCTGATGGTTCCATACAATACACGCCCATCTGGCGGTGAGTACGTATAATTGCCGGTCGCTTGATTGACTAACTGCTGAGGATTCGGCAGCGTATCAACAACAACTTGAAGGGTAACGGTAATGGATACGCTATTTCCAGGCTGTACCAGCCCGACTGGTATGCCGGTGCCCGGATTTGCTCCCGGTTGCGGAACTCCATTAATGAGTACGCTGTTCGGAATGAGCACGGTGCCTGTTGGCAAGTCATCAAACAAGACCATATCTGCTGGCAGATTGCCGTTATTCGTCAAGCTCAGGAAATACACAATTGTATCCCCAACGGTCGCGTTGGATGAGCTTGCCGTTTTGACGAGATTCAAGATCGGCTGATAGATTGCAGTAGATACCGTATTGGAATAAGAAGCTCCCGTAAAGGTTCCTGTTGTAAAGCTGATCGATGATTGGTTCTCAATAATATATGGCGCTGGGGGCAAAGCATTGATACTGACTGCAAAATTAACGGTTGCTGATGCTCCGGGTGCAAGTGTACCGATGCTGATCCCTCCGGCTGGATTTGCACTAGGCTGGGTAACGCCATTAATCGTAACACTGCCAGGAACGAAGCTGCTCTGGGACGGAAGAACATCAGATAGAACCGCGTTACTGACATTTGTAATCCCGTTATTGGTAATTACAACACTGTAAGTTATGGTATCGCCAACCACTGCTGTAGGCACCGAGACACTCTTGACTAATGAAACATTCGGCGAAGAGACCGGAATCTGCAGCAGATTGGAAGCAAAGGAGCCATTTAACGTACGGCCGTCAGGCAATGTATAAGTAAAGGTTGAATTCGCCTGGTTGGATAGCTGCTGGCTTACAGGCAGGCTGTCTACCGTTACAGAGAAGAGGACAGTAGCTGTTGTCGAGATGACCCCGAGGTCAATACCTGCAGCCGGATTTGCACCTGCTATAGGAGCTCCATTTACAATGACGCTGTTAGGGACCAGTGTTGTTCCGGCGGGAATGTTATCAGTAAGAATGACATTAGCTCCATAATTACCTGCATTCGAGTATACGATGCTGTAAACGACGATATCTCCGACGGTTGCATTAGCCGTATTGGCGGACTTTACGGCCGTTAGGATCGGTTGGAATACTGGAGTCGACACGGTATTCGAGAAGGTACTTCCTGAGAAGGTACCGGAAGTAAAGGTAACCGTTGTGCGGTTAGTAAGCTCAGCAGGTGTTGTCGGAGGCAGAGCGTTTACCTGTACCTGAAAAGTAACATTGACACTGGCACCCGGCGGAATGCTTCCAATGTTGATGCCGGTAGAAGGATTGGCAGCGGGAATAGATACTGCATCTACCGTTACACTTCCGGGAACAAAGGTTGCAAATGAAGGCAGCGGGTCACTCAGAATTACATTGTTTACCGCTGCGATGCCGTTATTCGTGACATTTACACTGTAAGTATTTACATCACCTACTGATAGCGCCGTCAGCGCAGAAATTTTTACTACCGCGACATCTGGAGCAGAGACGGTTATAACAGAGACATTGGAGGCGGTGTTGTCGCTTAAGGTTCTGCCGGAAGGAAGCGTGTAAGCATAAGCAATAAACGATTGATTTGACAGAATTTGCGGACTCGGCAAAGTATCAATGACGACCGAGAATATGATGGTTGTTGAAGTACCTGGAGCCACGACGCCCGCGGGAATACCTACTGCCGGATCGGCTCCAGGAGCCGGAAGGCCGTTAATTAATACACTGTTTACGACAAAGGACGTCCCAGCTGGTATCGGATCCGTTAATGTGAATGATGCAGCATAGTTGCCTGAATTCGTGACACTAATGGTATAGGTGATCGTATCACCGACGGTCGCATTGATGGAGCTCCCTGACTTGACAGCGCTGAGAACAGGCTCATATACCGGAATAATCGGCGTGTTGGAATAGGTGGTCCCTGTAAAAGCGCCTGATGTATAGGTAACCGCCGCCTGATTTGTAATTTGAGGAGGACTAGGTATAGTGTCCACCCTTACGTTATAGGTTACTGTAGTGGAGGTTCCGGGTGTAATGGTACCCAGTTCAATCCCTCCCGCAGGAAAAGCAGAAGGGTCAGGCACCCCGTTAATGGTCACACTTCCCGGTATGAAGGTCGTGCCTGGCGTAGGATCTGAGAACAGGACGTTCGTGACCGGAGCAATCCCTTCATTCAGGGTAGTTACCGTAAAGGTAATAATATCTCCCACTGAAACATCGGCCAGTGAGCTCGATTTCGTCACTTCTACATCTGGAGCGGACACGGGGAAGCTGACGGTATTCGATACCGCAGTGCCCGTCAACGTCCGATTATCCGGAGGTGTAAAAGTAAAGACAGAGGATGCCTGATTGGTGATCAGCTGTGGTGACGGCAGGGAAGTAACCACGACGGCAAAAGAGACGGTTACGCTCTGTCCTGCAGCAATGGTACCAATACTGACCCCATCACTAATGACCACACCGGGAACCGGGCTGCCCTGAACAATAACACTGTTAGGCGAGAATGTGGTTCCTGCCGGAACGGTATCGCTCAGAACCAAATCGGCTGCCAGATTGCCTGCGTTGGTAATAACAACGGTATATACAATGGTATCACCCACTGTTGCGTTACTTGTACTTGCTGTTTTTTGCAGAGAAATTTGCGGCTGTATGACAGGAATGGTAGATGTATTGGAGTTCGAAGTACCTGAGAAGACGCCGGATGTAAAGCTTACGGTTGATTGGTTATTAATTTCTGAAGGCACTGCCATGGTCACATTCACCTCAAAAGTTACGGTCGCGTTGACTGCAGGAGCCAAGCTGCCGATTGGAATACCTGATTGCGGAGATGCAGATGGAAGAGGAGTTCCATTTACAGTCGCGCTCCCAGGAATGAAGGAAACTTGGGATGGAAGCCTATCGCTAAGTACGATGTTATTAATTGGTGCGCCTCCATTGTTTGTAACGACAATCGTATAAATAATGGAATCTCCCACAATAGCCGTTGTTCTGGAGGGAGTCTTACTAAGTGTCACATTTGGAGCCGAGACGTTAACCGTGACCGAATTGGAGGAAGCAGTACCGGTTAATATTCTTCCGCTTCCTGTCTGGTAGAAGTAATTCACGTCAGCCTGATTGATCACCCGCTGGGATAACGGCAGATCATTGACGGTCGCAATGAAGGTGACTGTTGTCGTTCCGCCCGCAGGAATGCTGGTAATGTTGATCCCTGTTTCCGGGTCTGCGCCTGGAGTAGGCTGACCATCAATGACAACACTGTTAGCATCAAATACGACCTCTGGCGGAAGCTCATCGAAGAGTGTGGCAAAAGCCGGTGTGTTTCCTGTGTTAGAGAGTATAAAAGTATACGTTAAGGTTTGACCTACAGTGACGTTTGATCTGTTAGCAGACTTGGTTAGTGATACATTCGCATTATAGACAGGCAGGATAACAGTATTGGATACAGATGCCCCGGTGAATGTACCACTGGTAAAAGCGACACTTGCCTGATTCGCTACTATTCCTGTTTCGTTGAGGGCAACAATTTGAAGCTGGAAGCTGACTACGACGGAGGACTGACCAGGTACAGACCCGATGGCCACTCCACCAGAAGGATTGGAAGCTTGAGACACCACACCGTTAACTCTTACTGAACCCGGAACAAAGACGGTTCCCTGCGGGATGGTATCCGAGATAATGACATTGCTGACAGGCTCTACGCCATTGTTGGAAGCAGTAAGGGTATAAGTGATGACATCACCGATTGCGGCTTCGGCTGCGTTGGCAATTTTATCAACGGTTACATTTGGAGCCGATACAGGAATAGTGACAGTATTGGACAAACTTGAGCCTGTTAGTGTACGGCCGCTTGGAAGCACATAGGAGTAATTAGCCGAGGCCGTATTCGATATGGAAGGCGGTGCAGGTAGAGACGCAACCTGAAGCTGAAAAGTAATCGTATTGGTGCTTCCCGCTGTCAGTGTCCCGATAAAGATGCCTGATACTGGATCAGCGCCAGGCACACTGGTGCCTCCAATCGTAACACTCCCTGGGACAAAAAGGGTACCAGCAGGTATAGGATCTGTGACTGATACTTGTGCACCGATGTTACCTGTATTTTGCAGGTTGATGTTTACTGTAATGATATCGCCGATTGTAGCATAATTGTCGTTCAATGATTTCACAGCACTGATAATCGGCTGATATACAGGAGTAGATACCGTGTTCGAGGTGCCAAGACCGTTAAAAGTCCCTGAACGGTATGCGACACTGGCCTGATTGACGATTTGCCCGCTCGCAGGAACAGACTGGATGAGCACCTGAAAGGTTACGGTCGATGAGCTTCCTCCTGGGATACTTGGCAGCGAAATACCGCTTCCGGGATTCGCATTATTGCGGGTTACTCCATTAACCGTGATGCTTCCGGGTACAAGGGAGGTTCCTGCAGGAATAACATCCGTAAATACGATGCTTGCCAAGGCTGTAGTGCCGTTATTCGCTATCACCGTTGTATACGTGAGCACCTCACCTACTGCGGCATCCGTCAGATTTGCTGTTTTGCTGACAGCTACATTTGGCAATGATACAGGCGTTGACAAGGTATTGGAGGCTGCGGATCCACTAAATACACGACCATCCGGTGGTTGATAGGTGTAGGATACGGAGGCTAGATTGTTTAGTGTCGGGGGAGAAGGCAAGGAATTTACAACGACCTGGAATGTGACCTGTGAGGTGCTGCCTGACGCAACGACTCCGATATTCACTCCTGTCGCAGGATTTGCCCCTGCGATGGTACTGCCATTCACTTGAAAGCTTCCTGGCACATAGCTGGTACCGGCCGGAACATTGTCAGTAAAAGTGGTGGTCGCCCCGATATTCCCTGAATTTGTAACTGCAATAGAATAAGTAAGAGTATCCCCGACGGTTGCATTAGCGATGTTGGAGGATTTGACTAGATTAAAAATGGGAGCATACACCGGAAGTGTTACAGCATTGGACGGAATAACGCCGGTAATAGTGCTTCCACCCGCAACGCTTTGGAACGTAAAAGCGGCATTCGCCGTGTTCACCACCTGCTGAGGGCTCGGGATGGACGTTACTGTAGCACGATACGTAATCGTCACGCTGCTTGACAGATTCAATGTGCCGATTGGTACGCCTGAACGAATATCCAGCGTTGGTCTTTGAGTTCCTGCAACCGTAACGCTTCCCGTAACAAAGGTTAGACCTGCAGGCAGCACATCGGTAAGGACGACATTGGCTGCATTTGCTGTACCTGTATTTGCAACAACAACGGTGTAAATGACGGTGTCGCCAACAACCAGGCCAGATACGTTTGCGCTTTTGGATACCGTTATATTGGGTGAATTAATGTTGATCTGCAGTGCATTGGCATTCACGATATAAACATCGCCGGAGGTTGTAAGATTAAGCACCGCTGAGGTCTGATTATTGACAAGTCTGGCGGATATATCTACGTTCGTAATATCCCAGCCCTGACGTCCGGCGATGATATTCGTCCCTGGTGCACCGTTCGTCTGATTGGACGTGCCAAAGCTTCCTGTTGTATTCAACTGTCCCGCATCATTATTAATTTGTGAGGCGAAGAAGTTGTTCGCGAAGTTGTTCGGCCCGGATAAAGACACGAGCGTAGCTGCGGTCGGTCCGAACTGTGCCGAGTCTCCGGTACGGTTCGCATCTCCTTCCTGGGCGCTAAAGAGGGCTCTTCCTCCAAGTGCGCCTGAAGTAGGGGTGGCAAATCCGGTTATCGTCGATTGATTGGACGTATTAACCAGAAGACCGCCTGCCCGAAGCGTCATATTACGAAAAGGCAGCGTCGGGTTATTGTAGATTACGGCAAGCGTCCATCCCGCATGATTAGCTGTCGTATCGTTATTAACAACGATCGTTCCCACGACTCCGCCGGTAATGTAAGTCCCTGCTCCCCCTTGTTGAACGAGGGAAGTGACATTGGCCGATCTTACATAAGCCTGTGCTCCGTTACCAAGATCAAAGGCATTATAAGTAGTGGGGTCAGGTGTCACGCTGCTGGTGCCGGCAGGAGTCGTGAAGATTACCGGGTTGTTGATTGCCGAACTTAAATTGACACTGCCGTTGATGTAAGAGCCGCCCCATATAAGCTCGGCATAGAGTACCGTACTTCCTGAGGGAAGTACCAGCACCGCTGATGAATTGTTGCTCTGGTATGAGCTGGTTGTGCCTAACGGGTATGTACCGAATCTGACTGCCGAGTTCGTTGTGATAAAGGCGCCGATGCTGTCCAAGGTACCTGGCACACCCTCCGTATTGGAGCGGCTTAAGCCAAGTGTATTACCGGTAAAGGTGATTGCGCCTGTTGCATTGTACGTTGCACGTAAAACAAGAGGAATTGGAGTCACCCCCTTGAATATGGATTAAGTTTATATTTGAGTAAACCTGCCGAGCGTATTTTATCATGATGTCTAACCATTTATATCAGCTTATGCCTGAGTTCCTGTAAATTTGTTCTTTTTTTCGATAAAGCTGCCTGTTTTGAAATGGGGAGTCCAGATCGTGTACAATGAAATAAGGAAAAGAAAATTAATCAAGTTATTTCTGTAGGATCACCTAGAGTGAGGAAGGAAGAAATACACATGAATCAAATGAGTCAGCTAGATCAGATGAAGCGAATCAAGCATGAAATTACCCGTTTTGTGATGGTATACAAATTCGCCCTGGACGAAATTGAGACCAAGATCGATATTCTAAAAGAGGAATTCGAAGCCTTTCATGATTACAGCCCTATTGAACATACCAAGTCCAGATTGAAGTCTCCCGAGAGTATTCTGAAGAAATTGTATCGCAAGGGATATCCGATTTCGCTTGGCAACATTAAAGAGCATATCAAGGATATCGCAGGCCTTCGAATAACGTGTTCTTTTATATCCGATATTTATAAAGTCAGTGAGATGCTGCAGAAGCAAAGTGATATTAAAGTGCTTGATGTAAAGGATTATATTGCCAATCCGAAGCCGAATGGCTACAAAAGTCTGCATCTGATTATTGAAGTACCCGTATTTCTGTCTGACGGGACAGAGAATGTCTGCGTTGAAGTTCAGATTCGAACGATCGCGATGGACTTCTGGGCGAGTCTGGAGCACAAAATATTTTACAAATATAACAAGGATGTTCCTGAGCATATGCTTAGAGAGCTGAAGAGCGCGGCGGATGCAGCAAACCATCTGGATCATAAGATGGAGAGATTGCATCATGAAATCCAGGAAATAAAGGATCTTCAGGCAGAGGAAGAGGACCCTCGTAAGATTATTATCAGGGATCAGCAATTCATGCTGCCGAGCGCCTTTATGGAGATCATTGATCAAGCTGCCGATCGGTTTATATCTGACAAGGATAATAATAAATAAGCTTATTTAATTGAGGCGAATGAACGGCTGTAGACCAGCCTGCTTAGTAAAAGGATAATCGATTACCTAAAAGACGAGTTCCATTCTGTTTTATAGAATGGAGCTCGTCTTTTTTTCTTACCTCAGAATTTTGCATTATTGATATATATACTAAGAGGTATCTACCTAGCGTTGAGTTAGATTGTGATTGTACGGTAGCCGGGAGGCAATTCTCCGGTTCTTTGGATCTCACGAATCTGCGCCAGTGGCCTGACGTACTAGGAGGTCTTTTTCTTTTTTCTTTTTCTGACCAAGAAGATGATGGTGACGATCATGAGGACGAGCAGGCCAATGGAAACGATAAGAATATTTTGAATATTAGGGACATTAACGGTTAACTCCAGATGGTTATTCGACAGTGGATTAATGTTCCACGTCAACGTTTTATGATCCTCGCTCGTCTGATTGGCATTGCTGGATTCTGGCTTGATCGGCAGCGTAAGCTTAAAGTCCAGATCTACCTCTTTAAACACCAGGTTGCGAACAAAGGAAGGAATGGAGTTGAGCGTATCTGTCCAATCATTGACAGGAATGGCGCTCATCAGATCTGCATCGACCACAATACGATGGGTTGAATAGAAGAACTTATCATCCGTGTCGTGAGTAAATTTAACACTATCCGGTATTTCCAGCTTCTGATCTGCCGAGCTCATGTCAATCTGCTTCGAAGCCGTCAGCCCTTGCGTATCTTTAGTAGCTGCAGATTCCGTCTCGAATCCTTGCTCTGCAAAGGTATCCTTCAACTTATTGATCAGCTCGGGCTGACCGATGATTTCCAGGTTTTGATTGTTCATCTGAATATTAAATTTCACGTCTGCTGTACCGTCTGTATTTACCGTTACATGGGCCTCGCCTTTGGCACAAGCGGTAAGCAGCAGGATGATCGTCATGAGCAGAAGAGGCAAGAATGTTCGTTTCAGCTTAGCATCATTCATGTATAATAACCGACCTTTCACTTCTATAGATAGGGGCGCATTGTGATTAATGCTTCATTATTGTATAGGACAAGTATGACATTTATTCCATAAGAGTGACAAGTGCTTAAGCAAGTGATGATCATAATCGAAGAGCTCTGTGCATAGGTATAGTATGGGAAACGTATAGATCACCGATGGAAACAGAGGAGGGAACGGGCTGAAGGAGCATTAAGATAGCAGGAGGGATTTGTCATGAGTGCGGAATTGCTCATCCAGCTGCTTGTGCTCATCTTGATGATTATTCAGCTGAGTTCCAGTAAACGTTAAGTCTGTCTTGTTAAAATAACAGAAGAGGAGATCCTGTAGAATCTATACAGGTCTCCTCTTCTGTTATTTTTAAATGATATGATTCCACTACATCACAAATACGAAATAAATGATAGCTGCGAGAATGATACGATAAATTGCGAACGGCACCAGCTTCACACGGTTAATGAGCTTCAAGAAGAAGCGAATGGAGATGAGTGCAAAGATAAATGCAGCTACAAAACCAGCAATGAAATATGGCAATGCATCAAGCGTAAAGTACTCCCAGTTCTTCACAAGGGACAGGAAGCTTGCACCGAACATGACAGGCACCGCCATAATGAAGGTGAAGTCGGAAGCAGCACGATGGCTCATCCCTAAGAGTACACCACCGGAGATCGTCGAACCAGATCTGGAGAACCCTGGCCACAAGGACAAGCATTGAATGAGTCCAATGGAAAGAGCTTGCTTGTAGCTCATCTGATCTACTGTCTCTACTCTAGGTGTCTTCGGAGCGAAGAGATCAGCTGCGATCATGAAGAACGCACCAATTACAAGCCCGATAAGTACGGTGTTTACCGAGAATAGATGCTCATCGATATAATCCTCGAACAAGAGACCAAGCACACCTGCAGGAATTAAGCCAACAATGACTTGCATCAGCTTCAAACGATTCGTTCCCGAAGCAGGTATAGCAGCGGCTTTGTTCTTGCTCCATAATCGGTCAAGCCCAAGCAGATTAATAAATCGGTCTTTGAAGACGACAACAACGGCTAGGATCGAACCGAGCTGTATAACAACCTTGAACGTATTGGCAACATATTGAGTCAAGAACTCTTTGGAGTTAAGCCACATATCATCCACGATGATCATATGACCTGTTGAGGATACCGGAGCAAACTCCGTTAAACCCTCCACGATCCCTAGAATGATCGATTTAAGTAAATTAATAAAATCAAATTCCATGAAATACTCACTTCTCCTTTAACATCTGGTAACAGCTTAGCATTTTATTTAGCACGTTTTTTGTTGCGGCGGAAGAACCAGATCAAAAAGGCGATACCAGCCACAGCAATAACCGCGTACGCAATATTGGAGTATACATCCATAAATTCAGTAATCGAGTGCCAGTTCTCACCGAGAGCCGCACCGACCATTACGAGAATGGTATTCCAGATGACCGTACCTATCGTTGTGAACAATAGAAATAGTCCAAATTTCATGTTGGACATACCGGCAGGGATTGAAATCAGGCTTCGGATCAACGGAATCATCCGGCAGAATAGAACAGTCCAGTATCCGTATTTATCAAACCAAGCATCGGCTTTACGGATGTCTTCTTTTTTGACGCGTAATATATGCCCCCAACGGTCAATGATCTTCTCCAGACGTTCCACATCGAGAAGCAGACCGATTCCGTACAGAATGATGGCACCGGCAACAGAACCGATGGTAGCTGCTAAGATGACTCCCGGTACGGTAAGGTCCGAATAAGTGGTCATGAACCCGCCAAAAGGAAGTACGATTTCCGAAGGAATCGGTGGAAATACATTTTCAAGTGCGATGATCAGAGCAATGCCGATATAGCCAAACTGCTCCATAAAATCAGTAATCCAGTTTTGCAAGATATACCTCCTGTAAATCCTATAAATTTTCTAGTCATATTCCTCATTTACTAGAGGAGCGTTTTCTTTAAGTTTCTTAAATAATGAAACCTAATAAAGAAAAAGTATAACACCTGAGCAAGCATAAAGCTAAAAAGCACAACTCCCATTTTAGTAGCAATGGACAAGTAGAACAAGCTCTGCAATGCAATGAACGCAAATATGCTATGAATGACTGCTACGAAAGTCGGCAAGAAGAACATGGTTGCGAGCTGGCCGGTTACCATTCGTTTGAATTCTTTGTCAGTTAAGCCCAGCTTCATTAATGTCAGGTATTGCTTCTGATCTCGATCCAGATCGGCATACAGCCTGAAGTACAGGAAGCTGCCAGCAGCGATGAAGAACACAGCTGCAAGGAGCATGGCAATAAACAGCAGGATGCGGTACATGCTCTCTCTCAAGATATACAAGGTTCCACTGACCGAGATGGAGTAGGACTTGTGAGCATCGTAACGCGTACGTCCATGATCCGCTAAATCACTAGCAACAAAGGCCGTTTGAGTAAAATCGTCCAAATAAAAGCCGGTATAGACATCCTGTCTCGCAGGCTGCTTGATCTGTTGGTAGAGCTCATCATGTATAATAACGGCTTCAAAGCTCTCGTCAAAGTCATCCAGCAAATTATCCGGGATAATGACATGATTCGTAAATCCGATCTCTGTAATGGAGATCTGAGGCTCCTTCAGCATGTATTCTCTTTTGTTCCAATGCCTTGTCTTGCTGCGGTCATTCTGTGAGCTGATCATAAGGATCGCCTCATTGTAGGCCGGAGCTTGCTCAGTCATTGTAAATCCGGCCTGCAGCACAGCCTGCTTGTAATCTGCGAACGAAACGACAGGAAGCTCATTTCTTGCAATGTGAACATACTCAGAGCTTGGCTGAACGGGAGCATATTTGATCTTGATTTGATCCTCCCTATAGTCGAGCTTTCGCTCGGTTAGCTCTGCTCTGATATCTGCCAGATGCTCCTCACGATAAGGATTGCCGGTCTTGGATACATACCCGACAGCAGCAGGATAATCCTCTTCGAACAGTCCAGACACGACATTAATGGAAGCAAATACACCAAGCGAGCAGAAGGAAATCGTTGATAACATGGTCACTGCAAAAAACATACGGGAATGCTCCTTTAACCGGGAAGACAGCCCGATCAAGGTCAGTAAATGTCTGCCATTCATTCTTCTGCCGCGTGTCTTCCGGAAATGCTGGAGACAGTACACCCCGAGCTGCGAGTATAGCAGATAAGTCCCTGCTGTCGTAATAAGCACGACAGGTACAACCCTGTCATAGATCGTATACGTGTCCGCTGTGACTGCGAAGATGTACCCGATTAGCAGCAATATAATTGACAGAGCGGATAGAACAGGAGAGGCATATGGTGCTTTCTCCCTCCTAGGAACTGCTTGAAATAGCTCGATCAGCTTGCTTGTCCTTACCATTCTAGATGTGTATGCCGATATGAGCAGAAATAGCAGCACGAATGCCCCAATCGTGAGCAGCAGGGAAGACGGCGACAGATAAAATGGCAGAGAAGCAATCTCAAGTGCTTTGGCACTGGCCATAAAGAACAGCTTGGCAAACAATGTTCCTGCAAAGGTCCCGAATATAATGGATAACAATCCAATAATCATGTTCTCCAGGAATATCATCTTGCCAAGCTGGGCCAGCGTCATGCCGTGCAGCATAAAGATGCCGAATTCCTTTTTTCTCGAGGAGAGAAAAGAGCTGACGGAATACAGCACAAACAAGAAGGAGAATACAAAAATCATGCATTCTGCGACTACAAATGCTTGAACAGCCGTTTCCGAGCTTAGCCCGTTTCTGATATCCGGATGAAAAATGAGCAAGGCATTTACAAAAAAAATCATGACGGAAAACGCACTGCATAAAAAATAAGCCGCATACGTTCTGATGCCCCGGATGACGTTCCTTAAGGCCAGTTGTCTTACCGTCATGGGCGATCTCCACCGAGCAGTGCCAGCATATCCATAATCTTTTGGAAAAAAGCCTGCCGATTGTCTCCTCTGTAAATCTCGTTATACAGCTTCCCGTCCTTAATAAAAATGACACGCTCGCAGTAGCTTGCAGCATATGCATCATGCGTCACCATGAGCAGTGTCGCCTGCTCTTGTTCATGCAGCATCTTCAGCAGATTCATGACATCTCTGCCCGATTTCGAATCCAGATTTCCAGTGGGCTCATCGGCAAGCACGACGGCAGGCTCATGAATAATGGCTCTTCCAATCGCTGTCTTCTGCTTCTGACCTCCTGAGATTTCGTAGATCATTCGATTTCGTATAGACTCAATGCCAAGTCTAGACAGCACATGGCTGAGTCTTCTGTGCATTTCGTCCTGCGGCACATGGTCAAATGTCAGTGGAAGCAATATATTTTCTTCGACAGTGAGTGATTCTAAGAGGTTAAAGTCCTGGAATACGAAGCCAAGTCTGCGTCTGCGAAACAGCGCCATTTCCTCGGCCGTCATTTGATATGCATTGTGACCGCTGATCCGAATTTCTCCGGAAGAGGGAGGATCGATCGTCGCTATGGCATTTAGCAGCGTCGTTTTGCCGCTGCCCGATGGTCCCATAATGCCAACGAACTCCCCGTCTCTTACTTGAAACCGAACATTGTCCAGTGCTTTATCATGTGAGTAACCGTCATATATTTTGGACACGTTCTGTACTTCCAGCAGCGGCACGGTCACAGTCACCTCTCTTTCTTTATTTCGTTGTACTCATTATAATGAACCGCCCCAATCGATGGCTAGTATGCAGGCTTACAGTTAGCTTACAGATTTGTAAGACAATCAGCAATGGAGTCGCTGCGACAGCTAAAAGATCAATTCAATCCTTGTTCCTTGGTGCTGTACGGAGCTTAAAGTGATGGAATGACCAAGTCTGTCGGCTACTTCCTTAACCAAATAGAGCCCCATCCCTGTAGATTCCTGGACCGTTCTTCCATTCTCCCCTGTGAAGAAAGGATCGAACACACGGTTAATATCCTCCTTCGGAATTCCGATTCCCTCATCTTCCACCAATAGAATAATTTGATCCTTCTGCTTATATCCGCGGAACTGGATTTTCTTGTTCCTTCCTCCTGAATACTTCACGGCATTGGTCAACAGCTGGGTAACGATAAACTTTAGCCATTTTTCATCGGAGATCACTTGTAGCTGAGGGTCAATATCTACATAAGGAAAGACATGATTACGAATAAACAAACGTTTTTGCTCAGAAGTAACGGATCTGACCAAGGTATTTAGTGATACGGGTTCAATATATAAATCATGCTCGAATGAATCGAGTCTTGCCGCATACAGCACCATATCAAGTCCTTTGCGCATCCGGTCCAGCTCATCTCCTATCGCTGCGGACTGTTCATCATCACGTCCTTGATTCATCAAATGCAGCACGGACAGCGGGGTCTTCATCTGATGCACCCACTGATGAATAAAATGGATATGCTGATCAAGCTGCTCCTTGATACCAAGAAGACGAGTTTGATATACACGATTATGGCTTAGCGTAAGCTGATGTAAACTTTCAGGCAAAGGAGCGTGCTCTGAAGTGTAGGTGATCTCTTCTACCGAGGTTACGGGCTCAGATAACCGCTTATAAAATCGGCGGTGGGTCAAGTATCGGTATGTCATATAACCAACAAACAGCGCACCGCTGAGAAGGGCTGCATACAGCGCAATGGGCCAGTTCTTGAATCCGCCAAGCCAATATACAAAAGTGATGACAGCGAGTTGAATGAAATAAATAAAGATAAGAGGTGTTTGTTCCCGCAAAAACAGTCTAAATCCCTTCTTCATGTCTTGGACTCCACCTGAAGCTCGGGGTGAAGACGATAGCCTATACCGCGAATCGTCTCAAGGACACCCGGCAGTCCAAGTCCGGCAAGCTTCTTGCGAACACGTGTTATGTATACATTCAGTGTGTTGTCATCTACATAGGAATGCTCATCCCAGATCTTCTCCAATAGTCGGTCGCGGCTGACAACCTGCCCTGGTTTATTCATGAATTCATCCAGCATTTTAGCTTCGGTATGACTGATTTCAAGCTTCTGATCCATATAAAATAAGGCAAGCCGTTCCATATCAAGAGTAAGACCAGCAAGTGTAACCGTCCGGTCACTCGAAGGAGCAGCGTACGAACCGAAGGCTCTTCTCAGATGACTGTTCAGCTTCGCAATGACGATATCATAATCAAAGGGCTTGGTAAGATAATCATCGGCTCCATTCTCGAGTGCCATCACTTGATCCATCTTGCTGTCCCTTGCGGAGATGAACACGATGGGACAGGTTGAGATACCGCGGATTTGTCTGCACCAGTAGTAGCCGTCATAGCTGGGAAGATTGACATCCAGAAGTACCAGATGGGGCTGGTAGTCTTTGAATTCCCTAAGTACGAAATCAAAATGCTGCACCGCGTGGGTTTCGAATCCGAATTTATGTAAGTGTTCTACAAGCAGTGATACCAGAGATCGGTCATCCTCAACGATCATTATTTTAAACATTTGGATTCTCCTTCTTGGAATATGTATTGATTGTACCAAATTTATCGATTTGATAAAAAGAAGCCGTGATTGGAGTTGACAAGTGAGAGAAAGAGAGGTATATTCGCTTTTGTTAATCGTAATAATTACTAATAAGAAAAGTACAGGGGGATCTACCTTTGAAAGAACAAATACCAGTTACCGTACTTAGTGGATATTTAGGGTCAGGGAAAACAACCATGCTTAATTATGTTCTGAACAATCGTGAGGGCTTGAAGGTTGCAGTCATCGTCAATGATATGAGTGAGATTAACATTGATGCAGCATTGGTCAAAGGAAGTGCGAATCTATCTCGAACAGAAGAGCAGCTGGTAGAATTATCTAATGGCTGTATATGCTGTACATTACGTGAGGATCTGATGCATGAGATCAAAAGGTTGTCGGAAGAGAAGCGATTTGATTATATATTAATCGAGTCAACGGGGATCTCGGAGCCCATGCCAGTTGCGCAGACCTTCTATTATGATGACGAGGCTTCAGGCATTGATTTAACGTCTTATGCTCGACTGGATTGTATGGTCACCGTAGTTGATGCCAACCGTTTCTGGCATGACTTCTCTTCCGGAGAGAGTCTGCTTGACCGCAATCAGGGAACTGGAGAAGAAGACACACGAGATGTCGTAGATCTGCTCATCGACCAGATTGAAATGTGCAATGTACTTGTTTTGAACAAGTGTGATCTTGTCCACGAGGAAGAGCTCATTCGAATGGAGAGTATTCTGCGCAAGCTGCAGCCAGAGGCGCATTTTATTCGGACTATTCAGGGACAGATCGATCCGAAGGAAATTTTAAATACAGGTCGGTTTGATTTTGAGAAGGCAAGTCTGTCTCCCGGTTGGATTAAAGAGCTGCAGAAGGAGACACATACACCAGAAACAGACGAATACGGCATAAGTTCTTTTGTTTACAGACGGAGAAGGCCCTTTCACCCCGAGCGCCTGGCTGAATTTATGGGAACCTGGCCGGAGGAGGTTGTTCGGGCTAAAGGACTTGCCTGGATTGCAGCACAGGAGGATATGGCGGCAAGTATCAGCCAAGCGGGACCTTCAATTCAATTTGGCCCAGCAGGATACTGGGTGGCTGCATTACCGGAGCAGGAGCGTGACGAGCTCTTAGCTGAGGAACCGGAGCTCCGAAGTAAATGGGATGACGAATTCGGAGATCGTATGAATGAGATCGTAATGATCGGAATTGAGATGGATCAGACGATGCTTGAGGCTGAATTGGACGAATGTCTGCTCACCGATGCGGAGATGACGATGGACTGGTCTCAGCTGTCAAATCCTTTACCATGGGTGCTGACACAAGCTTAAGAAGCAATAAATTAAATTTAGGAATGTTAGCTAGTGAACGATCTCTTACGATCGTTGGATTTAAACCAAGAGCTGCTATATAGTAATAATAAATATAAATGAAGAAGTGTGGTGGCTTCATTATGCTGGAAGCAGAGAAAGAGCTGCTCATCAGTCAGCAATCCTCCAACCTGTGGACGAGAAGGAGAAGAGAGCTGGCTGCCTGGATCGAGTGTCCCAAACCGATAACCGCAGGCAAAGCGCTGTGTGATTTTAATGGAGTGTACGTAGATGCTGCAATATACCCGGCTTTAATGGCACTGCAGGAAGCTTCCATTCCAACTGAATTTTCGTGTGCAGGAGTCAGTATATTGGATGAGGCGGATGATCACTCCTTATATGCTTATGTTACCATGCTTGATGGTCCGGTTACCGAATATTTTGTGCAGTATGCCATGGAACGGATGGGAAATCGGCTTCTGGTTACGTATGAACCAGGCAGAGGCAGGTATGATGTTTCTTCTTTTTATATAGGACATAATCGATCGTTTTGTTACCTGCTTGCCGCTGTTGCGCGAAATTTTAAACAAACTTCTTACTATAAATAATGTTTATAGCAATGAGGTGAGTTTAAGACGTGAAACGTAATCAATGGATTGCATTACTGATGAGCAGTATGTTGTTGATAGGAGGGTGTGCTAAGGATTCGAGTGCAGTTACGCTTGAGTATTCTGATTCAGCGGCTTATTCCCAAACATTCGAAGACCTGAGATTGGGAACAGCTCGATTTTATGACCTGACAATCCCAGAAGAGTTTGAGGGTCAACTGCTGAGAATCAGCCTATGGACAGATGTTTATCTAGATGGGGAGCTGCAGGACAAAATATTGGGGCTTGCTTCTGAGTTTGACCCTGATATGTTATCAGGAACTAAATGGGGATTCCTGATCTTGGATAAGGGTCAGCAGCATAAATACGGCAAGCTGTACGCCGGAAGTGGAAGTACCAGTCTTACGGAATTACCCTCCATCCAAATGAATGAAGACGCTCCTTTTTCAGTGGCTTGGGACGCTGGCTTCACTGATGAGGAGCGCGTTGATCTACAGTTGGGTGAACCTCAAATATTAGGTGTCCTGCGCATGAACACCAAGAACAGGATCAACAGCTTTAGCCCCAATGATGAGACAGCACTGCAGGCCGAAATTGCATTCAATGATACCGTGTATGTCATGTATGCGATGCTGGAACAGACGAGCAATGGTGAATATTAGAACTGAACGCAGGCAAGGATTGCAGTATGCTATAAATTGGGAAAAAATGAAGAGCCGGTTTGCTGGGTCATCATCTAATGACTCAGCAAACCGGCTCTTCTGCTGTGTTGCGATAAGGATAACGCAGTAATTTCTATACCTTCACATACAAGGATTCTAGTCCTCTGAGCAGCACATTATCCCGCCACACAGGAGATCTTCCACCCATTGTCATATGAGGAAAACGCCGAGTGAGCACCTCGAAAGCAATAGCTGCTTCCATTCTTGCAAGCGGGGCACCTAGGCAGAAATGAGGACCACTTGCGAAGGACAGATGCCTGTTCTTGCTTCGCGTAATATCAAATACATCCGGATCATGAAAATAATCCGCGTCCCGGTTGGCAGCTCCCAGATTAACGATAATCTCTGCCTTTTGCGGAATCAGCTTACCTCCATATTCCACATCGACAGAAGCCACCCGATTGGTGAATTGCACAGGAGACTCATATCTTAGCATCTCTTCAACGGCAGATGCAGTGAGCTCCGGGTTAGCAGCGAGCATTTCATAGGATTCAGGATGCTCCAGCAATGTCTTTGTTCCATTACCGATCAGGTTCACCGTCGTCTCATGACCGGCAACCAAGAGCAGGATACAATTATTGATAAGCTCTTCGTCACTGAGTTTGTGCTCTTCCTGCTGCACATGAATTAATTGGCTGATGATATCATCCTGAGGGGCTTTTCTCCGTGCTTGTACGAATTGTTTAAAATAATCTCTGATCTCGGCTGAGGAGCGATCTGCCTCTTCAAAAAAATTATCATCCATCAGCGACACATCAAGCAGCTTGGCAAGCGTGTTCGACCATTTTTTGAAAAACTCCCGGTCTTCCTCCGGTACACCCAGCATATCCGCAATAACAACGACAGGGAGCGGGAAGGCAAAGGTCTGCATAAAGTTAGAATCCGGGTTCAATTCCAATTGATCAGCCAAGGATTCTGCAATGGAATAAATCTTCGGCCTGCTCTGCTCGAGCGTCTTTGGAGTAAACGCATAGGCAACATGACTGCGAAGCCGGGTATGCTCAGGCGGATCTCGAAACAGCATCCAGTCCTTCACAAGGGATTGAATATTCTGATAGCGGGGAGGTGGTAATTCTTTTCGTTCCTGCTCTGTCAGGAGACGCTCTCGTTCACGTATCATGAGAGGACTCTTAAGGATGGACTGCACATGCTCATATTTGGAAACGATCCACATCCACCGATCCTCCAAATAGACGACCGGATGCTCGCTGCGCAAGCGTTGATAGAATGGATACGGATTGCTATGTAGTTCCGGCTGGAAACCGCTGAAGAAATGAGCAATTTCCTGGGCTGTAAGCTGCGATTCAAGATGATGCATGGTTAAGTGCCTCCATTTTCGTAGGATTAGGATCATAAGCCTTACCAATTCAAATCTTCATCGACTTTTCCTTGTTCTCTGGATTTTGCTTGCTGCGGAAGTACAGATACAGCACATAAAGGACGAGCAGAGTAACTAATGCAATCAGTATCAGCATGCCGTACTGGTTAATGAGCGCACCGATCTCAAGAATATGATCTCCAAGCGTTCTGCCTATCAAATAATAAACTAGAGTCCATAGAAAGGCAGATGGATAGGCGAAGGCTGCAAATCGGCGGTACGACATGGAGTTCATGCCCACGACGTACATCGTAACATGCCTCAATATGGGCAGACATAGACTGAGGCTGATAGCGAAGCCACCATATTTGACAACCCATTTTTCAGAAATTGCGAAGAAACGCTCAGTTTTCTCCGTTCTTCTTAAGCTTTTAAAGATACTGGTTTGTGTTAAGTACCGTCCGACGACATAACCCACAGTCATGGCCGAACAGATTCCCAGGGCTGTCGCCAAAAAAGCAGGCACCTCGATCAGAACTCCTGAAGCGCCAAGCATACCTGCTGTCATGACGACGACTTCGTTGGGAATCGGAAGACCAATCAAGCCAAGACATAATACGAGGAATAAGGCAAAGTATCCAATGCTTCCTATGAGGTCTAATAAAATTTCATAGCCCATTTGATATAAACATCCTATCTTGTTCCAAATTGTAAAACAAAGGGTATACTCATTATATTATACGGGCCTTGATGATCTCCATACCGCCTGAATTAAGAGATTCGGGCTGCTTCGTATAGGCAGCGAGGCTTCCCCGGAACAGCTCTTGCAGCATATCCGCATCTTCAAAATCCGATGGTTTAACAAAGTGAGGCGGCTTCCGAACAGGAGAAACACCCGCCTGGCTGAGCACATAGGATACGAATTGAGAGCAAAAATACGCATTCTCCCTATGGAGCTCAATCTGCAGCATCACTCCGATTAATCCTAATAGATGATATTTGTAAGTATGCTGCTTGTTCATCATTTCCTTCACCAGGTGGTGCATGGTTTCATATTGTTCAGCTGTAACTTTCAGTCTAAATACCGCGCACTCAGAGGAGTGAAAGAAGGGCGAGCGATAATCCTCGCGGACGAGTCCGGCATTGAATGGATTGGCTGCGTTCTTGCGGCCAAAGCTGTATACTTCGTTCAGTTCAGCATCAAAAGCAATCGACGCATGGTTCAGCGGTGCTTTCGTATAATATTTAATCATTTTAGAAAAATACGTACCTGAAGAAGTCAGAACGATATAAATGTAACTATTCGCTGACATGTAACTTTTCCCCTCCAACAAATCGATAAACCCATTCTAGCTTGTTAGCAAGCAGTTATAAACGTACTGGGGTATTGTTTTGCATCTTGACTATAGTCTATATGAATCCTAGTCTTAAGACTAGGATTATTACAATATTGTCTTATTAACATGAATTTCAAGAAGTATGTGAATATGGGGGCAGTATCCATATTGTGATGTGTGTGGAGTGTATCTCTATGTATACGGTCATGGAAGGGATCCTATGCGTTAGAAGAGGTGAAATTCAGACTAAGCGAATACTGGAAAATAGAGACAAAATCCTAATATAACAAAGAGGATAGCGCTCCCGGTTCTAGGGAGACTATCCTCTTTGTACTGAAGGGCTATACTGGACAGAGCTTACTGTTTACTCGCCTGATAGCTGGCAAGGAATTCTTTAACCTTAGCCGAATCAGCTACTAGCTCATTTCCAGTCTTCACAAGCGGACTTACCGTTGAAGACGCTTTGATTTTGTTTCCATTATAGAAGGCAAGAATCTCATCTTGATTAATGGAATAAAGTACGGCTTTTCTCAAATCTTCACTCTCTGCTACATCTCGTCCCTTTGTATTGAACAAGAGGTAGCTTACTCCGTTGCTTTCCATCGTTTGAAGCTTGAGCTTGCTGTCTTGTTCTACCAGATCATATTTCGTTTCTGGAACACCGTAATACATATGGATCTCACCACTGCGAAGAGCAGAGAGAGCACTGTCAGCGTCTTTAATGAACTTCACGATCACCGTTGAAATCTTAGGCTCATGCTCAGTTCCGGTCATATAGCCCGGGTTTTTGTAGAATACAGCTTCGTAGTCATTCTTGTAGGACAGAATGTAAGGACCACTCGCGTATAGTGTATTGTTGTACTTGTCGCCTTCGGTTACTGTGTTTTGATCACCATAAGGAATATCCTTGTTAACGTCGAAGCTTGCTACATCATAAGTGTTGATGCTCTTCACTTGCTTCTCGGACACGATTCCTGCGGATTGGTGAGCCAGATAGTTAAGAACCTGAGGGAAAGGCTCTGTAGTCGTCAGCTTCACAACTTGATACTTGCCTGCTTTGTTATCTGCTTGTGTTTTGTCAGCGACAAGCTCTGTAATTTGTCCGTCAAGGCCAGTCTCAAGTGCTTGCTTCACGCTGTCTCCGCTGCCTGCTTGCTGTACAGCGTCAAGTGCAGCCAGATCGGTCACGATCTCAACATCTTGAATGTGCTCATGCAGAGAGTAGGTGCGGTGATCCGGAACGGAGTTAGGATCCTTAGCACGATTCAGAGAGAATACAACATCCTCTGCTCCGACGCGCTCTCCCGAATCTGCAGCTTGCTTATCCGTAATTTTGGCAAAATGGATATCGTCACGCAGTACAAAATAGTATTCTGAATTTCCTTCAGCAATGACATTGTTTAAGGACAATGAGCCTTCTGAAGTAATTTGGTCATCGTCTGTCAGATTGACAAGACGAACATACATATTGGTATTCAATGCGTTGATTGAACCGTCATTCCCCTTAATTGGATCCAGTGAAGTCAGAGTGGAGATGGATTGTGTAAGGAGCAGCGGGTCTGTGTCACGCTTGCTGGTATCATTGAAGTCAATGGATTCCCATACCTGAGAACGGGACTTGGACAGTCGGACGGTATCTGCATTCAGAACGTCTTGGTTAATACCTTGGCTCTTCAGAGAGATGTAGAGCGGTGCGATATAAGCTTTGTCGAAGACCAGATAATCTTCAAGAGCTTTGTACGTCGCCTGATATTCATCAGGTGCTTGTGTACTTGCTTCATCAATTAATTTGTCGACTTCGGGATCTGCCATGATGCTGTAATCTCCGCCGCTCTTGAACAAAGAGCGGACAGCATAATCCGGATTCCCTGTGACCGTAGTCCAGCTGGAGAGGGCTACATCATAATTGCCTGCATCCTGCTGAGCTTTGAAGCTGCCGTAGTCTGGCTGCAGATTCAGCTTGACGTCAAATCCGTTCTTCACGAGCTGATCGCGAATAATATTGACATCGGATTCATTGGCACTGGTAGCAAGCAGCTCGATTTGAACTGCACCGGCTTCGGGCGTTTGTTCGTTAGCTGTAGGTTCATTTTGCTCCGCAACATCCGATTTCGTATTGACAGAGCATCCTGCTACAACCATAACGAGTGCAAGCAAGAGAGGCAGTAGACTTTTTTTCATGGGAAAATTCCTCCTTATAATGTATGAATGAACATGATGGCTTTAATCAAGCTTGGGATCAAGGGCGTCACGCAGTCCGTCTCCCAAGAAGTTGAACGACAAGACAAGCGCAACGATCGCTAGACCTGGGTAGATGGCGAGATAAGAGTGAGATTCAAGATAAGTACTGCCCACCTTCAGAATATTGCCCCATTCCGGAATGTGAGGCTCCACGCCTAATCCCAAGTAACTTAGACTACTTGTTGCAATAACAGCTCCGCCGATCGTAAGTGTCGACTTGACAATCATAGGCGCAAGCGAGTTTGGTACAATGTGCTTGAAAATGATAGACAGGTTGCTTGAGCCAAAGGCACGGGCAGCATCGACATACTCGAAATTCGATACCATGAGTACGTTAGCGCGCATCGTTCTTGCGTAGGTCGGTATCGAACCGACACTGAGTGCAATGATCAAGTTCGTTGTGTTTGCACCAAATGCAGCGATGATGGCGATGGCCAGCAATATACCGGGAATAGCGTACAGAACGTCCAGTAAACGCATAATCACATTGTCAGCACGTCGACCATAATAGCCTGCTAGTGCTCCAAGTATTCCGCCTATAATAACCGGAATTAAGGTAGACATGAAGCCTACGATGAGCGATATTCTTGCGCCGAATACGATACGGGAGAACAAGTCTCGTCCGAAATGATCGGTTCCCAAGGGATAGCTCAGACTTGGTGTCTGCAAGATAGCGCTGTAATTGTTCTCGATGGCCATATCATAGTCAAATGTGAAATAGCTGCATACCGATATGGCGAACATTAGGATGATAAAAAATAGACCCAGCATCGAAGTCGTATTTTGCGTAATTTTTCCCCACACGCGTTCCCACTTGCCGGAAGTTACCGTATAAGAGCTGCGTACTTTAATCAGCAGACTCACACCTAACAGTAAAGCAAACAGGTTGCCTGTAATGCTCGTGATGATCAGTGGAACTGCGATGTAAACCATCCATTTTGGTGCCTGATCATAGCTGACATATCTCGCTGTCAAGCCAAGGACGATGAGATCGAATAGAAGGACGACCGCAAGTACAAAAATGGCAGGAAGAAATGTGTCGGATACATAAGGCTTAAATAGATTCAACGCAGATAGTACAATGACAAACAGCTGAGTAAGAAGTAGGTATACGGCGAGTGTATACTCGGCGGACTTTTTCTTCTTAATCAAATGGAATGCGGAAGCGACGATAAAAATGTTGCCTGTCGCAACGGACAGCAGCTGCACATATCCCAGCGCTCTTGTAGAGCCGCGGATCTCGCCATGCTTCATCAGATCTTTCCTTATAAGAACAGTGATGATGATCTGCAGAATTGTAAACAGGCCATAGGCTGCAAAAGCAGTGAAGCCAATAGTCTGTATACTGCCGGTGCCCCAATCGAAACTGTTAAATAAAAAGATCAGCGTAAGAGCAAGAGAGACAACCCATGTAAATTGAGATTGTACATATTCGGTAGATAGTTTAAGCTGTCCGGAACGAGAAGCATGCTTTAATACCATGGACATAAGAAGCACCTGCTTTAATATTGTTTCATTCTGGATCTGATCCGAGGATCAAAGAACGCATACAAAATGTCGATAATGACATTAACGATGGAGATCGTGATTGCGGTGTATACGACTCCCCCTAGAATACCAGGGATATCAGGTATAAACTGCTTATCGACGATGTAGCTTCCGATACCGCTGATGTTAAACACTTTCTCCGTTACTGCAGCACCGCCGAGCATTCCGCCAAACTGAAGCCCAATGACCGTAATGATCGGGATAATGGCATTGCCCACGGCATGCTTCCAGAGTACGGCTCTTCTACTAAGTCCTTTTGCTTTGGCTGTAGTAATGTAATCCTCGTGAATGACTTCTAATGTAGAAGAACGGGTCATTCGAGCAACGGCGGCGGTAAGGCCGGTACCGAGCACAATGGTCGGCATGATGATCGAAGCTGCATTCTCAGGATTAAAGGTGGCGGGAAGCCAGCCCAGCTTAATTGAGAAGTTCATTATAAAGATGAGCCCTTGCCAGAAGTTCGGGATGGACAGACCGATCAGTGCGACGAACATAAAGGTGTAGTCAAAAAAGGAATTAGGCTTGGTTGCTGAAATTATGCCTACAGGAATCGCAATGATGATGGCCATAAGAAGTGATATCAGGGTCAAAGTAAGTGTAATCGGAAATTTACGTGCGATACTCGACGCTACATCTTCATTGCCGGTGTAGGAAGTACCGAGGTCAAACAACGCTATTCCCTTCAGATTGTTCCACAGCTGTGCGAAATAACTCTGATCCAGACCGTAAATGTGATTAAAATTCGCGATCTGCTCCTTCGTCGCCCCTTCGCCGAGAATGTTGGCAGCCGGATCGAAAGGAGATAGGTACAGGATTGAAAATACTGCAATGGTGACTCCTATGATGACGAAAAAGCTCATGATCAGTCTCTCAAAGATATACTTCACGTAGGGGTTGCTGTACAGAAGAATAAGTATGTACATCAATAGTCCTGGAAGTAATGAAATACCAAGGAACAAAGGCTGCTGCAGCCAGGACTGAAACCTCTGATGATAGCTTCGCTGATCCAGACCAAGGGCTCTTCCTCGTTCTTCAGCCTGGAGCAATACTGCGGACTGGAAAGATTCCTCTGTCCATTGTTCAGCCTCTGATTCAAGCTGTGCTGCTGATACCTTCTGATTGAAAAAAGCATGCTTGCGCTCCAGCTGGGTTATGTATTTTCGTTTCAATTCATCCCGGTCGCCTGAAGCGATCAGCTCTGTTCTAATTTGCTCCATGAGTGAAGAGGAAGATTGTTTGCCTCTCCGAGACCAATGAATGAAGAAAGTGACCAAATGAACAGGCAGTCCCAGGATGATCAGTGCCCAGGCATACAAGGGGCGATGCAGCATTTTGCCATAGGCTTCACTGATAATATCTGAAAAACGGAAATGCACAGGTGACTGGGAAGGTTCCGGTGATCTCGCAATTTCCATATCGTTTACCTCCTTTCTAAAGAAATTGCATTATTCCGATCAATATAGTATATTTTATTTGCGGTTTAGAACCTTGTCAATCACCATAGTGACAAAATTTACATAAGGTCAATTCATTTATCAATTTCATAACTCTTAAGATGTTAAGCGATTGACTTCATTCATTAACTTTATAAGCAGGTGACATCGTGGAGACTATTTTACAGGTGCATAATTTGCAAGTATCCTTCCGATCACAAGAGAAGGAATTTGATGCAGTTAAGGGGATCAGCTTTGATGTGAAGAGAGGGGAAACCCTGGGAATTGTCGGCGAATCCGGAAGCGGGAAGAGCGTAACCGCCCGTTCGATCATGAGACTGCTGCCATCACCTCCTTCCCGTATGAAGGACGGGGAAATTCTGTTCTTAGGACAGAATCTGGCTCACAAATCGGAGAAGGAGATGGAATCGATTCGTGGAAGAGACATCGGGATGATTTTTCAGGATCCGATGACCTCTCTTAATCCAACGATCCGGATTGGCAAGCAGATTGCAGAGAGTCTGATCAAGCATCGGAATATGACGAAGAAGGAAGCGAAGCAGGAAGCGATCGAAATGCTGAAGCTGGTCGGAATTCGGGACAGTGAGGCTAGGTATAATCAGTATCCGCATGAATTCTCTGGAGGGATGAGGCAGCGTGCGATGATTGCTATTGCCCTTGCATGCAGACCCTCATTACTGATTGCTGATGAACCGACGACGGCGCTCGATGTTACTATTCAGGCCCAGATTCTAAACGTAATGAAGCATATGCAGGAGAAATTCGGAACCTCTATTATCCTGATTACGCATGATTTAGGCGTTGTGGCAGGAATGTGTGATCGTGTTGTGGTGATGAAGGATGGAGAAATTGTAGAGAAGGGAACGACAACGGAGATATTCGAACAGGCTGAGCATCCCTATACTTTGAAGCTGCTGAATGCCTTGCCAAGACTGGATGAGAAGAAGAAGCCCAAGCCGGCACCTCTGATTATTACTCCCTTTGGCAATGAACCTCTACTGGAAGTGAACGGGCTTAAACAATATTTTGATCTTGGCAAAGGAAACGTAGTTAGAGCCGTTGACGATATCAGTTTTTACGTTAAACCAGGCGAGACGCTTGGGGTCGTTGGTGAATCAGGTTCAGGCAAATCGACGACAGGAAGAGCGATACTGAGGCTGCATGAGCCGACGGCAGGTGAAGTGCTGTATCAAGGCATGGCCATCAACCGATTAAAGCCCAAGGAAATGAAAATGATGCGCCGTCACATGCAAATGATATTCCAGGACCCCTATGCGTCTTTGAATCCAAGATTCAAAATTGTGGATATTATTGGTGAAGCTATGGACGTGCATGGTCTCAGCAGCAGCAAGGAAGCTCGTAAGAAGAGAGTGGAGGAGCTGCTGGATATGGTCGGCCTGGATTCGGCATTTGCAGACCGCTATCCGCATGAATTCTCCGGCGGCCAGAGACAAAGGATCGGAATTGCGCGTGCGCTCGCGGTTGAGCCGAAGTTTATCGTCTGTGATGAGCCATTATCTGCTCTGGACGTATCGATCCAATCCCAAGTGGTGAAGCTGCTCGAAGAGCTGCAGCATAAGCTGGGCCTTACTTATCTGTTTATTGCCCACGATCTTTCAATGGTTAAGCATATTAGTGATAGAGTTGCAGTTATGTACGCCGGGAAAATCGTAGAGCTTGCTGAGAGTGAGGAGCTGTATTCCAATCCCCAGCACGAATATACGAAGTCTCTGCTTGCCGCAATCCCTGTGCCGGATCCCAAGATTGAAGCGCAGAAGACAAGAAGGCTACTGGAAGAGCAGACAAGTGAGGATAAATACAATTTACGAAATTCACAGCTGGTTGAAGTGTCAAAAGGTCATTTTGTTGCTATACCTGCAGGTTAATAAAGAATTAAATAATTGGTTTACCGTAACGAAAAAACTGTCTTTCAAAATAAGACGGTTTTTTTATTTTTGTAAGTTAATTGATAAAGGATGTATGATACCCGTCACGAAACTACAAAATGCTGCATAATTCTCCGGGATGAGCTTGTTAAATTGATCTATATTTTACATAATGTACGATATTTTTTATTAATCAAATGATAGAATAAATTGCTAGATACCAAATATTTACTATTTAGGAGGAGAAGGATGAGAGAAGCTTCGGGATTGATCAGACGCAGCAGATGGTTTAAAGCGGTTGCCGCATTATCCCTCGCGGCTACAATTCACACAGGATGGGGAATTGGCGGACCTTCCGCTCATGCAGAAGGTCCTGCGGATCCGGCACCATTTATTAACGCAAAGATTGTTAATGAGAATGCCGGGAAGAAAATACTGTTTGATAATACGCATGCACAGACGGCAGGTGCGGCAGATTGGGTTATTGACGGTGGTTTTTCCGATTTTGGTAATGCTTTGGCAGCAGATGGCTTCTATGTTAAAGAGCTTCGTAAATCCACTCCGATCATACTCAGCGACTTGTCTGACTACGATGCCTTTGTCATCGCAGAACCGAATATTCCTTTCAAACAAAGTGAACAAGCAGCCATGGAACAATATGTAGAGCAGGGCGGAAGCATTTTTTTCATTGGTGACCATTATAACGCAGACCGCAACAAGAACCGCTGGGATGGCTCTGAATCCTTCAACGGATACCGGAGAGGCGCATGGACAGATCCGGCCAAGGGTATGAGTACCGAGGAGAAGAACTCGGCTGCTATGCAAGGAGTCGTCAGTTCGGACTGGCTGTCGGATAATTTTGGTGTCCGCTTCCGCTATAACGCACTTGGCGATGTGGATGCAAATGTCATTGTTGAACCAGAGCAGTCCTTCGATATTACAGAAGGCGTAGACTCTGTAGCGATGCATGCGGGCTCCACGCTTGCCATTACTGATCCGGAGAAGGCTAAGGGCATCGTGTACGTGCCTGAGACGAATGAGGCATGGGGCAATGCAGTAGATCAGGGAGTATACAATGGCGGTGGCGTTGAAGAAGGGCCATATGTGGCCGTATCTAAGGTAGGTCTTGGTAAAGCGGCCTTTATTGGGGATTCTTCACCAGTCGAGGATGCCACACCGAAGTATTTGAGGGAAGAAACAGGAAGCAAGAAGACAACGTATGACGGCTTCAAGGAGCAGGATGATGCCGTGCTGCTGGTGAATTTGATGAATTGGTTGACTGATCAAGAGAGTTATACGGATCTGACAGAGGTTTCCGGTCTTGAGCTCGATCAGCCGACAGAGCTGCTTGCTTTTGAAGAACCAGCTGCATCAACCGAGCCTCAAGCAGAGCCTTGGTCTCAACCGGCAGCAGGCTATAAGTGGTGGGATCCATCGACGTTCAAGCCAGGATCTTATGGAAGCACAACTCCAGCACCGTCGAACCCGGCTTACAGCTTTGTTCACCAAGACGAGCTCCCGAATGCAGAAACGTTCCAAATTCGGGTTGTGATCAACAATCTTGCTCCGAACAGTACGGTATCAGGATATAGTGCAGGAATTTATTTAGCAGGCGGAACACAGGTTGCGAAGGTGCAAAATGAGAATGGCACGTGGCCGAGCGCATACGGCTATAGTCAAGCCTTCAGTGTAACGGCGAATAGTCAAGGCACGGCTTACAAGGATCTGACTGTACAGATCAAACCGGGAACGACAGGTGCTGCGAACTTGAGACTTAGACTAAACGGCTCCAATCTCCTCACTTCCCCGGTGACGATTGCGAATGTATCTGCCGAACCGTTACCCGATGAAGAAGAGGAGTCTCCCCAGATAAGCTTAATTCCGATCAGTGAAGCACGTCTCCAGCCTGAAGGCACTGTTGTCAAAGTTGAGGGTGTAATTACAACTCAGCCCGGTGCATTTGGCGGTCAGGCGTTCTACATTCAGGATGAAACAGCAGGGATTTATGTTTACCAAACACAAAGCGGCTTCAATACAGGTGATAAGGTGCAGATTACTGCACCTTTAACACTGTATAATACTGAGCTTGAGCTGGCCGATGTTGTCTCAATTGAGAAGACAGGCACCGCTGATCTTCCACAATCCAAGGAAGTGACAGCTATCAATGATAGTAATCAAGGTCAGCTAGTTACATTAAACAATGTAACCATTCAGAGCATCATTACGGCTGCTCCGACGGGATCCTTTGAATTTGATGCCGTTTCAGATCAAACGAATCATATTCGGGTAGATACAAGAACAGGACTAAGCCTCGAAGAGTTCCCTTATCAGGAAGGCGACAAAGTTAGTATTACCGGAGTTTCTGCCATTTTTCGTGGGAATTATCAGTTGAAACCAAGGGGAATTGAGGATATTGTTGCAGCGGAGGAAACGGAAGAGCCTCAAGAGCCTGAAGAACCAGAGGTTCCAGAAGAACCGGTGCTTGCAGATTCTGTGCCTGGACACGCTGCACTTACGAGCAATCACGGATACACGGGGCTGAGAAATGGAACTTATGATATAACGATGAATATGTGGTGGGGAAACAATGCAACAGCGTACAAGCTGTATGAGAACGGTGTACTCATTGATCAGCAGAAGCTCAGTGACAAGTCTCCAGAGAGACAAACAGCAACGACCTCGATTACAGGTAAAAGCAATGGTACGTATGTTTATACTTACGAGCTGACGAATACTTATGGAACGACTACAGGCTCTGAGCTTGTTGTTACGGTTACCGATGCGAATCCAGGAAAAGCAGTGCTCTCAAACGACAACTGGGATCAAGATGGCAGCTACTCTGTATTCATGAACTTGTGGTGGGGAACAAATGCTCATACCTATCGTTTATATGAGAACGGACAACTTCTCGAGACTACAACACTTGTGCCCAGCTCTCCTAATGGTCAGCAGGCTGTGATTACAATTCAGGATCGCGCTGCTGGAACCTATGAGTATGCTGCGGAGCTGGTTAACGATGCCGGAGTTACACAAACAGACAAGATCGTTGTAACGGTAAAATAATAGGTTTACAATCCATAGATATTAGATTAATATTATTTTGTAATTGAATAGAACGTGAATTTGACCCACTTTTATTGTTTTCTGGATTCTAAAACAATAGAAGATGGGTTTTTTTATGGAGGTAAACAGCTTTGTTACAACTTATGAAGAACTCGTTTTATGTGTTTTTGGCAGCTTGCTCGTTTGGGATTTTGTCGAGCATCGTTAAGCTTGCCTACCAGCAGGGATTTACTTTCCAGGAAGTGACTCTAGGACAGTTTGGATCAGGCTGGATTATTATGCTGATTCTCATGCTTATGTTCTCCAGGAAAAAGGTGAAGCTGGTACAATTTATTCGTCTCGCCGGTGTAGGGGCATGCACTTGTTTGACGGGAGTGTTTTACTATTTGTCGTTGCAGAGTATTCCTGCGTCGATCGCCGTGGTGCTGCTGTTTCAATTTACTTGGATTGGCGTCGTCATAGAAGTCATCACTACACGCCAAAGACCCTCTAAAGCTACGCTTATATCCATTCTGTTATTGTTCTTGGGAACAATACTGGCTGGAGGCATAATTGGGGCGAGTTCAATAGAATTGAGTGTAAAGGGTATATTTCTAGGACTCATGGCTGCGGTTATGATGGCGCTGTTCATATTTTTCAGTGGCCGGGTCGAGACAGCAATGCCTACAATTTCAAGAAGCTTCTTTACCTCTACAGGGAGTTTGCTGCTTCTGTTACTGCTTCATGTCACCATGTATGGTCCAGCAGCTGTATTACAGGTTTCATTCGACAATGGTTTATGGATATATGGACTGATCCTTGGTATATTTGGCGTTGTCATACCGGTATTGCTGCTGGCTCTCGGTGCACCTAAGATTAGTATTGGACTTGCTTCCATTCTAAGTGCTGGGGAACTTCCTGTTGCCATACTTGCTTCTATATTGGTGCTTAATGAGAAGGTATCCATTCTGCAATGGGTCGGGATTGCCGTCATTCTGATTGGCATCGCCTATCCTCAGCTCGCTGGCCGGAAGCCGCAGGAGGGGATTGGAGGAAATCCTTCTGAAAGCTACTCCACATAAGGGGATTATATAATAAATGTCAAAAAAACCTTTGAGCGGTGTGATAGGTTCACACTGATCTCAAAGGTTTTTTTATGATCCGAAATTTTACTTTGTAATGCTCTCTACAATGCTATCAACGATTTGGGTATTGGCCACCGTACCGGTGTAGAGCCAGCTTGTGTCAGCACTGAATTCATATACATTGCCGTTCTTCACTGCAGGGATGTTCTTCCACAAAGGATCGTTTAATGCTTCACCGCCTGCCCCTTTATCACTGTTGATCAGGAAGAGGTGGTCTGCGTCAAGCTCGGCTAGCTTCTCTAGCGAGATTGGCAGCCAGTTGCCAGTGCCCGTTGCCGAAATTTCCTTCACAACCTCAGGAACAGCAAGTCCAAGATCATCGTACATTACTGTACCGCTGGAGAGTTCTTCACTTACCATATAGAACTGATCGGATACGAGCCAGATGGCAGCAGCGGATTCGCCGCCTGCAGCTTCATTAAGCGCAGCTTTGGCTTCAGCAGCCTTGGCGTCATAATCATCAAGCGCTTTCTGTGCATCTTCTTCCTTGCCAAGCACTTCCCCGATCTTGAGGAGCTCATCTCTCCAATCATTGTTCTGTTCTGAACCAATTACATACGTAGGAGCGATCTTCGAATATTGCTCATATTTATCTCCACTCGCCATATCAGCCGAATCGAGGATAATCAGATCAGGTTCAAAGCTTGCTACTTGTTCGAATGGAAGATCGTGTGGAATAGTTGGAACATCTTTCAGCGACCCTTGCAGGTAATCCTGAATACCGTTAGCTACAGACCACTGCGCTACTGGTGTTACACCGAGAGCAACCAGGTTGTCCTCTAGATAAGTCGCGAGTATGCGCTGTGGATTTGCTGGAATGGTAACCTCGTGCCCCATGGCGTCAGTTACAGTTCTCTCTGCAGGCTCTTCTGCCGATTCTTCAACCTCGCTCACAGGTGTTTCCGTCTCCGTCAGTGAGACATTGTTTGGAGTGGTGTTACTATCTGTACCCGATTCACTGCTGCCGCAGGCGGCAAGAAATGTGGACACGAGCAGTAAGCTCGCCAGAAGCGAGGCTATTTTCTTTTTGGATTTTGCCATGTTGGTTCCCCCTAATTTATATGTAAATCACTTAAAGAATGATAACAATTCTCATTATCATTTGCAATCTCTTTTTTTGATACAGAAAAAGACAGCTATTTATTTAGTAGAAAAAACACATAACTGAGAGCTGAAAATTGCAGCTTTTTTATTAAATTTCCGGTCGATGTCCATGTGCTTAAGCTTCTGTCTGAGGTAGGTCAAGGGTCGCAGTATGTGAAAGCCATATTTTAGTCTTTAGGTGATCGGTTCGAACTGGAGTTAGTGATGTCCCATTTAGACGTTCGCTGGACTATGCCAATGAAAAATAAATGCCAATACATCCCCGTTTTAATCCCAATAAGTATAGATGCCGGAAGGGTATTTCGGACATAAAATTAGTGCTAATGTCAGGTATGTGATGTCGAATACGACAAGAAACGCGTGATTTTTTGATGGAAAATACCGGATAAAATCCATGGTTAGCTGCATGACATAACCTTATAATGAGAATCGTTATCAACAAATTGATAATCATTCTCAATAATATAGAGGTGTTGTCGAAATGGCTTCAGCAAGCCTGTCAGGAAAAGTCGCTGTCGTGACAGGAGCAGCCCAAGGAATTGGAAAAGCGGTAGCAAAGGTGCTTGCTGCTGACGGAATTCAGGTTGCTCTAATTGATTATAATGCATCACAGCTTCACGATACCGTAAAGGAATTACAAAGAGAGGGCTATGCTGCAGCCGCATTTCCTGCGGATGTCCGGGAGAGCAGCTCTGTCGATCATGCAATGCAGCAAATCATCCGGGAAATGAACCATATCGATATAGCCGTCAATGTAGCCGGTGTCCTTGATATAGGACCGGTGGCTTTTATGGATGATGAGGATTGGCATCAGACATTTGCAGTTAACACACACGGGGTCTTCTATGTGAGCAGAGCAGCAGCGCGTCATATGATTCCACGGAAAACAGGCGTAATCATCACCGTCGGCTCCAACGCATATGCCATGCCACGTGTAAATATGTCAGCCTATGCTGCTTCCAAAGCAGCTGCAGCCCATTTTACGAAATGTCTTGGGCTGGAGCTGGCTCAGCATGGAATCCGGTGCAACATTGTGTCACCGGGTTCAACGGATACAGACATGCAGCGAGGCATGTGGACTGATGAACTAGGAGCTGAAGCGGTTATTGGCGGTTCTCTGGAGAATTACCGGGTCGGCATCCCGCTCGGCAGAATTGCCGAAGCAGAGGATATAGCAGACACGGTTGCTTTTTTAATCTCGGATAAAGCGAAGCACATTACGATGTGTGAGCTCAGAGTAGATGGCGGCGCTACACTTGGTGTGTAGTGTGAATATATGAACGATTTAGGAGGCGGGGGTTAATGAGAACGGGTGTTAAAGAAGGTAGCCCTTCACAGCGGCTGCTTGAACAATATACACCGGGAGAGAGCTTCTTTTTTGCAACACATAACCACACTTTGTTAACAGAAGGTTGTGCTCTCCGGGTTCTGACAAATGGGGAAGTGAGGGAATGGAAGGAGCTGGCCGAACAAGCGACGGAAATTTTGCATATTCAAGAGCAATCAACCGGGAAGCCCTGCATTCTTGTCGGTGCAGTGCCATTTGACTGTAACGATCCTGTCCAGCTCTATATACCAGGTTCATTTAAGCAGGCAGAAGGCCTGACATTCACGTCTGAAACACCGCAGCATGAACTGAATATATCAGATTACACAGCAACGCCGGTTCCAGAGCCTGAGGTATATCAAGAAGGGGTTGCTCGGCTGCTTGAACATATCCGACAAGGTCGTGTGAACAAGGCCGTGCTTGCACGTTCCCTTCATTTGGTCTCTGATCAGCCAGTAGATGCTCGTACCTTGCTTCACCAGCTCGCTGCTCAGAATACAAGCGGGTATACGTTTGCTGTACCCATTGAGACGAAGCGGACGTCCCCAGCTAACGACGAGCAACAGGCATTGCGCCTAGAATCAGGCACGACGCTATTAGGCGCTAGCCCTGAGCTGCTCGTCTCGAAGAAGGGACTTGAAGTGATATCCAGTCCGCTTGCGGGTTCTATACCACGCAGTGATGATCCGGAAGAGGATCGGAAGCGGGCTGCCGGATTAATGGAGTCGGTTAAAGATCTGCATGAGCATGCTTTTGTGACAAGAGCTGTTGCAGAAGCACTCAGACCCTACTGTAAACACCTTGAAGTTCCAGACAAACCGTCACTTGTTGCAACCGAAACCATGTGGCATTTGGCTACAACGATTCGAGGAGAGCTTCTAAGCCCGGATACATCCTCCTTGGAGCTGGCTTATGCTCTCCATCCGACTCCTGCCATATGCGGAACACCGACGGATGAAGCAAGAGAGCTCATTAAGGAGCTTGAAGGATTTGACCGGGGTTATTATTCCGGAACGGTGGGCTGGTGTAATGCAGCTGGAGACGGGGAATGGGCGGTCACGATCCGCTGCGCTGAGGTTGGAAAAAGATATATCAAATTGTATGCCGGTGCTGGAATTGTAGAGGGTTCGAGGCCTGAGGATGAGCTGCGGGAGACTTCAGCCAAGATGGGAACATTTCTTAAGGCAATCGGCTTTAAGAACGAAACCGAGACGATGGTGAACAAGGAGGGAGTTTAATGCTGGATGGCTTCACAGCTTGGCCGCAGGAGGCAGCGGATAAATATCGTCAAGCGGGTTACTGGCAGGGAATTACGTTTGGAGAAATGCTGAAACAGAGAGCAGCGAAATACGGAGATCATCTTGCCGTTGTCAGCGGTTCAAAAAGATGGAGCTATCGCGAGCTGGATCAGAAGGCTGATCGAGTGGCTGCGGGGCTCATGAAGCTGGGGATTAAGAAGGAAGACCGTGTTGTACTCCAGCTGCCTAATATAGCTGAATTCGCACTGGTGATCTTTGCGCTTTTTCGAATGGGTGCACTGCCTGTGTTTGCTCTCCCATCTCATCGAAAGAGCGAGATCAAATATTTGGCCGAGTACTCTGAGGCTGTTGCTTACATTATTCCTGATAAATACAGCGGTTTTAACTACTGCAGCCTTGCAGAGGAGGTTGTTACCGAGCTGCCTTCATTGCAGCATGTCATCGTGGTCGGTGACCCTGGCTCATTTTTATCCTTTGAAGAGCTCGATCAGGAACCGCTGCCGCTGCCAGATGTTCGTTCGGGAGATGTGGCTTTTCTGCAGCTGAGCGGAGGAAGCACAGGGCTGCCGAAGCTGATTCCACGGACGCATGATGAATATATTTACAGCCTTCACGGAAGCGCAGAAATATGCGACTTGAATGAATCCAGCGTATACATGGCTACACTTCCTGCTGCTCATAACTTTCCTCTGAGCTCTCCAGGAGTGCTGGGCACCTTGTATGCGGGAGGTCGAGTGGTCATGTCACCGGGACCGAGCCCAGATGAGGCATTTCGGCTGATTGAGCAGGAACAGGTAACCATTACGGCTCTCGTTCCGCCGTTAGCCCTTGTATGGCTCGAAGCAGCGAAGACGCGTAAGGAGGATCTGTCTTCCCTTGAAGTATTGCAGGTGGGAGGAGCGAATTTTACGACAGAAGCTGCCATCAAGGTGAATGCGGCATTTGACTGTACGCTGCAGCAGGTGTTTGGGATGGCGGAAGGCCTTGTCAATTACACGAGACTTGATGATCCGGAAGAGCTTATTTTGTATACACAAGGCAGACCGATCTCTCCTGATGACGAAATTCGGATCGTAGACGAAGACGATGTACCGGTCGCACCGGGAGAAATCGGGCATTTGCTGACCCGCGGACCTTATACGATACAGGGTTACTACAAGGCGGATGAGCATAACAAGAAGGCCTTCACGAAGGATGGTTTCTACCGGACAGGCGATTTGGTTCGTCTGACGAAGGAAGGATATCTCGTTGTCGAAGGAAGGGCCAAGGATCAGATCAATCGAGGCGGTGAAAAAGTAGCCGCAGAAGAGCTGGAGAACCACCTGCTGGCCCATGAAGGGGTATATGATGCGGCCGTTGTTTCCATGCCGGATGCTTTCTTGGGAGAGCGAACCTGTGCCTACATTATACCGAAGGATACCAAGCTGACCTTGCAGGACATACGCAGGTTTTTGCGTGATCGTGGAGTCGCAGATTACAAAATACCGGACCGCGTGGAGTGTGTCGAGTCTTTCCCGATGACTGCCGTGGGCAAAGTCAGTAAGAAGGCATTGAGAGAAAAAATTGCAGCAGAACTGAATCCATCTCATACATGACTAAGGTGAACTCGAAGCTATATAGTCAAAAAAATAACAACACGCACTTAGAAAGGATGAATCATCATGGCAATTCCGAAAATCCAAAGCTATTCTATGCCGGCAAATGCAGACCTTCCTGAAAATAAGGTAAACTGGCAGGTCGATCCCGCTAAAGCTGTGCTCTTAATTCATGATATGCAGCAATATTTTGTAGACGCATTTACGCCACAGGAGTCTCCTGTTACGGAACTTGTCACAAATATTACAAGACTCAGAGAAGCAGCTCATCAGCTCGGAATCCCTGTTATATATTCGGCACAGCCAGGTGGTCAGACACTGGAACAGCGTGGACTGCTTCAGGATTTCTGGGGTTCGGGCATTGACGACGGTTCAGAGCAGAAGCGGATTATTGCTGAACTGGAGCCGTCAGATCAGGATACCGTGCTCACCAAGTGGCGCTATAGCGCGTTTCAGAAAACAAATCTGCTGGAGCAGTTTCGACAAATGGGCAGGGATCAAATGATGATTACTGGCATTTACGCTCATATCGGCTGTCTCTTGACTGCTGCGGAAGCCTACATGCAGGAGATCAAGCCATTCTATGTGGCAGATGCAGTGGCTGATTTCTCTGAGGATTATCACAAGCTGGCGCTCAAGTATGCTTCCGAGCGTTGTGCAATGGTGGTGTCAACCGAGCAGCTAGTGGATGAATTGCAGGGCATACAAGCTCAGAAGAGCACTGTATCGGATAACCAATGGTCAACGGAACAACTGCGTAATCAAATTGCGAATCTTATGGGGATTGATAAATCCGAACTAAGTGACCATGAAGATCTGACCCTGCTCGGGCTGGACTCCATCCGAATAATGACATTGGTTGAGGAATGGAGATCCTCTGGAATGGAGATTACTTTTGTTGATCTATTGGACAAGCCAACGATTGCGGATTGGTCGGAGATGCTTACTGAGTTGGCAAGAGCACACGAGCTTGCAGAAGTTAACAAATCACTTCCCAATCTGGACTACATGCTGAAATAGGAGGGGATGGAGTTGACGGTTGGAACGAATTCAAGTAACAGGATTCCGATGACGGAAGCGCAAGCGGGGATATGGTATGCTCAGCAGCTTGATCCGGATAATCCGATTTATAATACGGCGGAATACATTGAAATTCAGGGACCTCTTGATGAGGTCAGGTTTGAGATGGCAGTTCGGCAGATGGTAGAGGAATCGGGTACGTTAACCGTGACCTTTGAAGAAGGAGAAGAAGGACCTTATCAGTTTATCCGTACGGATATGAAATGGGATCTAGAGATCATTGATGTCAGTCATCTTTCCAATCCTGAGCAGTCGGCACTGAATTGGATGCAGATGGACCTGAGGACGCCTGTAGACCTGAGAAGCGATCTTATCTTTGCCGAAGCACTGTTTAAGCTGGGTAAAGACCGCTATTATTGGTATCAACGTGTGCATCACATCGCAATTGATGGATTTGGCGTAACGCTGCTTCTAAGAAGAGCAGCCCAGATCTACGCTGCACTGGCTCAGAACGAACAGCCGATGCCGAGCAAATTCGGTTCAATATCTTCCATTCTTCAAATGGAGAATGCCTACAGGACTTCTGAGGAAAAAGCCGCTGACCGAAATTTTTGGCTGTCAAAGTACAAGGATGGGATTGAAATTCCTAGTCTAGCTCAGGAAGCAGCGGCATCGGGGCAAGCGGATTCTTTTTTTCGTGAAAGCTTGTACCTGACAGAATCCTGCTGCGACAGTCTTCAGCGAGCCTCCAAAAACAGTGGATCGGTATGGAGTGAAGTTATCGTTGCTGCCATCGCCGCCTATATGCACCGTCTGACGGGTTCACAGGACATCGTGTTTGGACTGCCCATGATGAACCGAACGGGTTCTGGAGCTCTGTCTGTTCCCAGTACAGTAATGAATGTGGTTCCGCTTCACTTGCAATTGCAGGAAGGTCATTCTTTCACAGCATTGATTCAGCAGACAGCTTCTCGTATGAGGGAAATACGAAAGCACCAAAGCTATCGGCATGAGGAGTTAAGGCGCGACTTGAAGCTTAATCTAAAAGCTCAGAACTTATATGGTCCAATCATTAATATTATGCCCTTTGAATCCACATTGAAATGGGGCGGGGGAACGACAGGCCTTGTTTACAATCTGGCTGCTGGACCTGTGGAGAATTTGACATTTAACATATACGGATCGGCGGATGGGAAAAAGCTGAGATTTGATATCGATGCTAACCCACAGCTGTATAGTAAGGAGGAAATTAATCAGCATCTGCTCAGGCTGAGCGCCTATATTGAAAGTCTGGCGAGCCATCGTCAGGATGACTATTTCCTGCATACAGAGGTCCTCCTTCCTGAGGAGAAAGAACTTGTAGTGTATCAATGGAACAGAACAAAGGACTCTGTGAAAGATGTGAAGCACGTTATAGCGTGGTTTGAAGAGCAGGCAGATAAAACACCTGATCATACAGCAATTACCTATAACAACGAATTAGTAACCTATCGTGAGTTAAGTATTCGAGTGAATCGACTCGCAAGGCTGCTGATCAAGAAGGGAGCAGGACCGGAAGAAAAAGTAGCCATCCTGCTGAACAGATCCGTGGATATGGTCGTATCCATGCTGGCGGTTCTCAAGTCCGGCGCTGCATACTTGCCTCTGGACCCAGAATTTCCGGATGAACGGCTGGAATACATGCTTCTCGATTCTAAACCACTCTTGTTGATCACTGAGCATGAAATGAAAGAAAGAGCCTTTATTCCGGAGCAGCTCTCCTTGCTTGTGGTGGATGATTCCTTGTTTGCTGCAGAGCTGTCTGCATCCTCAGGGAATCCATTCACAGCGCATGAGAAGGTAGTAGCTGAGTCCCTATCTTCCGAGCATCCGGCATATGTCATCTATACTTCCGGTTCAACGGGTAAACCAAAGGGTGTCGTTGTCACTCGAGGCGGAGTCAGTAATTTCCTCATCGCCATGCAGGAATTGCTCAAGGTGAACTCCTCTGATCGCCTGCTAGCGGTAACAACGGTATCGTTTGACATTGCGGTTCTCGAGCTGTTTCTTCCACTTCTACATGGGGCAGAAGTGATTATAGCTCCCAAAAGAACAGTCCAGGACCCTGAAGCATTCTCAAGACTCGCTTCTGTATCAGGTATGACAATGATGCAAGCAACACCAACATTATGGCAGTCTCTGGTGTTAAGCTGTCCGGATCAGATTACAGGTATCAAGGTACTGGTAGGAGGGGAAGCCCTGACAAAAGAGCTCTTCGAGCGCTTCAACGAGCTTAATTGTGAAGTCGTGAATCTATACGGACCTACAGAGACGACCATCTGGTCCTCTGCAGCGCTGCTTCATGAGCGGAGAGGACAGGCACCTGTCATAGGCAGTCCCATTAGAAATACACAAATGTATATTCTTGACTCGAGACTTGAGCCCGTTCCACCAGGAATTGCCGGTGATCTGTACATTGCAGGCGATGGCCTGGCTAGAGGCTATCTGAATCGCCCGGGACTCACTGCCGAACGATTTATCGCGAATCCATACGGAGAACCTGGATCAAGAATGTATCAAACCGGAGATCTCGCCAGGTGGCAGTCAGACGGGACAATCGCTTATATTGGCCGAAGTGATCATCAGCTCAAAATCAGAGGCTATCGCATAGAGCTTGGAGAAATCGAATCCGTACTCATGAGTCATAATGCTGTACTCAAATCTGCTGTCGTTGTGAGAGGTGATGCCTCCGGTGAGCAGCGGCTGGTCGCTTATGTTGTAGCTGATGCAGGAGGACAGCTGAATTCTAGTGATCTACGTGCCTATGCTAGTGAGCAGCTGCCTGAATATATGGTGCCATCTGCTGTCGTCTTCATGGAGGAGCTTCCGTTAACGCCCAATGCGAAGCTGGATCGTAAAGCACTGCCTGCGCCTGATTTCTCTGCTGAAGCTGGTTCGAGACTTCCACGGACCCCGCAGGAGGGCATGCTGGCTGAACTCTTTGCAGAAATATTGAAGCTTCCGAGAGTGGGAATTGATGACAGCTTCTTCGATCTTGGCGGCCATTCCCTTCTAGCAGGACGGCTTCTGCTTCGAATTCGGGATGTGTTTGATAAGGATATTTCGATCGTACATTTGTTTGAAGCACCGACCGTAGCCAAGCTGGCCAAAAAGCTGACGACAGCTGAGAGATCACGTCCGTCTATTCAGCTTGCGGAACGACCAGAGGTAATCCCGCTGTCTTTTGCTCAGAAACGCATCTGGTTTCAGCATTTGCTGGAAGGTCCCATGCCAACCTATAACATTCCGGCAGTGATAGAAATGACCGGTGAGCTGGATATAGCGGCACTAGAGCAGGCTTTTTATGATGTAACGAATCGGCATGAAGCGCTGCATACCTTATATCCTGAACATCACGGCAGTGCCAGACAGCTCGTTTTATCTGAGGGAGAGAGGAGACCTCGATTTGAGATCAGCCAGATTGATGAGATGGAGCTGTGCACGAGAATTGATGAGGCGGTCAAGTATTCGTTTCAGATTGAGACAGAGGTGCCGGTCCGGGCAGAATTGTTCGTTCTGAATTCTAATCAATATGTGCTTGTCCTGCTCCTGCATCATATCGCATGTGACGGCTGGTCACTGAACCCCTTATTAAACGATCTGTCCGAGGCGTATCAATCAAGAACGACGGGACAAGCACCTGCGTTTGCGCCGCTGCCGCTTCAATATGCGGATTATGCCGCATGGCAGGAAGAGTGGTTTAACGGGCGCAAGCAGGAAGATGGCAATCCGCTGACAGAGCAGCTCGATTATTGGAAAGAACAGCTTGCAGGTCTGCCGGAGGAGCTGGAGCTGATTCGCAATCGTCCACGGGTATCCGATCACAGTAATGCAGCAGGAATCGTGAGGCTTGAGGTAGGAGCCGAGCTTCATGATCAGCTCTCTAAACTGGCCAAAGACACGAAGAGCAGCCTGTTCATGGTGCTTCATTCCGGACTTGCGGCTCTGCTTACTCGTCTCGGTGCAGGATATGATATTCCAATCGGAAGCCCAATTGCCGGTCGTAACGATGATCAGCTGACGAATATGATCGGTATGTTCATTAACAATCTGGTGCTTCGCTCGGACACTTCGGGGAATCCAACATTCAGAGAGCTCGTGGACAGAGTGCGCAGATCTGATCTGATGGCATTTGAGAATCAGGATATACCGTTTGAACAGCTCGTTGAACACTTGAATCCGAATCGGGTAAGCGGTAGACATCCGCTATTCCAATTGATGTTTGCTTTCCAAAATACACCGGATCCAGTTCTTTACATTCCAAATCTTAGCACCAAGGTAGAGATTATGAATACCGGATCAGCCAAATTTGATCTAACGCTGGAGCTTCGTGAACACCGAACTAACGAAGGAGCTTCAAACGGAATTCACGGCTGGTTTGAATATAATAAAGCCTTGTATGACGAGGAAACGGTGGAATGCTTGGCGAGTTGGTATATAAAATTGCTTGAATCCGCAGCAGCAGATCCAGATCTGCCGATCGAGCGACTGTCTATGCTGGATGTATCCGAAAGACAGCTTATGCTTGAGCTGGGTACCCCGGCTGCTCCTGAAATTTCAAAAATGACCATCAAGGAATGGTTTGAGCAGCAGACGGCAAGATCAGGCAATAATACCGTGATTACTTATGAAGGGAAAAGTCTTACCTATGAAGAGCTGAACACACAGGCGAATCAGCTGGCACATTTGCTCATACATCAAGGTGTCGGACCCGAGAAGATTGTAGCTCTTGCTCTTCCTAGATCCTTATCCATGATTATTGGAATTCTGGCGGTTATTAAATCCGGAGGCGCCTATTTGCCACTAGATCCGGAATACCCGCAGGACCGGTTATCTTATATGATTGAAGACGCTGCACCTGTAAGCATCATCACTCATTCGGATGTGATGTCTCATATTCCCGGCTTGGATGGGATTCCACAGATTGTTATGGACGATGAATCTATTAAGGATTTGCTGGGTACGTTGTCCATCCATAACCCTGGGGAGGATGATATGCCCGTACCACTGAGACCAGCGAATACTGCTTATATTATTTATACATCAGGGTCTACAGGCAAACCGAAAGGGGTCATGATCCCTCATCAAAATGTTGTACGTTTATTCAAAGCGACGGATGAATCTTACTCCTTCAATGAAAGTGATGTATGGACATTGTTCCATTCCTATGCGTTTGATTTCTCCGTGTGGGAAATCTGGGGGGCTTTGCTGTATGGTGGACGGCTTGTCATTGTTCCTCATTCCGTAACGAGAACGCCTGCTGAATTCCATCAGCTGCTGATTGAGGAACAGGTTACGGTGCTGAATCAGACCCCATCTGCGTTCTATTCATTGATGCAGGCGGATCAAGAGCAGGGTGGTACAGCCGCGGATTTGAATTTGCGATATGTGATCTTTGGTGGAGAGGCACTGGAGCTGGGTCGTCTCAAATCATGGTATAGCCGGTACACTGAACAAGCCCCACTACTCGTGAATATGTATGGCATTACGGAAACGACCGTACACGTGACATTTAATCCTCTGAGTCAGGAAGCAGCCGAGACGAGAGCGCAGAGCAGCTTAATTGGTGAACCGATATCCGACCTGAAGCTGTATGTGCTTGATGATTATCTCCAGCCTGTTCCTTGGGGAATTACAGGGGAAATGTATGTAGCAGGGTCCGGTCTTGCCAGAGGTTATTTGGGGAGACCGGGATTAACAGCAGAACGATTCATCGCTGATCCATATGGTAAGCCTGGAGAAGTTATGTACCGGACCGGAGACCTTGCTCGCTGGACTATGGATGGGAATCTGGATTACATTGGCCGTGCCGACCATCAGGTGAAGATACGCGGCTTCCGAATTGAGCTTGGCGAGATCGAAACCGTAATTGCTGAGCATTCTTCTGCGCTGCAGACCGCTGTTGTGGTCCGAGAGGATCAAATCGGTGACAAACGCTTGGTTGCCTATATCGTAGCTAGTAATGAAGAGATGCCGGATACGATGGAGCTGAGACGTTCGCTTGGAGCTGTATTACCGGAATATATGATTCCGAGCGCTTTTGTCATCCTGGATCGGCTGCCGCTCACAGCAAATGGCAAGCTTGATAAAAAGGCACTGCCTGCACCGGATTACGGTCATCTGGTGGGAACCCGTGGACCGCGGAATCCACAGGAAGAGCTATTATGTGAGCTGTTTGCCGAGGTGTTAGGCTTATCCAGAGTAGGCATAGATGATGGCTTCTTCGATCTCGGAGGACATTCCCTCCTCGCAGTTAAGCTGATGAGTCGAATTCATGATGCACTTGGGGTTCAGCTTGGAATCGGCAATCTGTTCGAGGCACCAACGGTAGCGAAGCTGAGCGACAGAATGGAAGCGGGAGATTCACTTAGTGCGCTAAATGTTCTGCTGCCGCTCAGAAAGAGTGGTGGGGAATCTGCTCTGTTCTGTGTTCACCCAGCCGGTGGACTCAGCTGGTGTTACGCAGGACTCATGAAGACACTTCCTTCAAGTGTGCCGATCTATGGATTGCAGGCCAGAGGTATTGGGAGGAAGGAGCTGCTGCCTGGATCCATTGAGGAGATGGCAGCAGATTATATCGAGCATATCCGCGAGGTACAGCCAAGCGGCCCATATCGTCTGCTCGGCTGGTCACTCGGAGGAAACGTTGCTCATGCGATTGCGGTCCAGTTAGAAGCTCAAGGTGAAGAGGTTGATATACTGATTATGCTGGACGCGTATCCGGGACATTTCTTGCCGCTCGGAACAGGTCCAAGCGAGGAAGAAGCCTTAACAGCACTGCTCGCTTTGGGAGGGTATGACCCAGATGATCTGGAAGATCAATCGTTATCTCTGGAGCTGGCGTTTAAAATTCTTCAAAGGGATGGAAGCGCACTTGCCAGTCTATCGGAGGAGACGCTGCACAACCTGAAAGATACGTATGTCAATTCTGTGCGTATACTCGGATCCTACGTTCCTGGCCGTTACAATGGGGATCTTCTGTTCTTTAAATCAACGATCATCCCAGATTGGTTCGATCCGATTGCTCCAGAGACCTGGGAGCCTTATATCGGCGGAGCAATGGAACAATACGATCTGAATTGCAGACATAAGGACATGTGCCAGGCGGGACCACTGGAAGAAATCGGGCGTATTATCGCAGAGCGATTAGCGCACAGGAATAGAGTATATGTCTAATGAGGAGGAAAGAATCATGGCAAATCCTTTTGACAATGAAAATGGCAGCTTTGTTGTGCTGATCAACGATGAGGAGCAGTACTCCATGTGGCCGGAAACGATCGATGTGCCGCCAGGGTGGACGATCGTGTATGGTACAGATAATAAGCTGGCATGCCAGAATTATATCGAAGTACATTGGACAGATATGCGTCCCAAGAGCCTCCGATAAACGGAGCTAAAAGTGTGAGATAGTAGAATGAATAGAAAGATAAGATAATAGATAGAAACGAAGTGGAGAGACCAATCAGAAAGAGAAAACGAAAGACACTGCAATAGAACTTAATGACAAAACAAGATTTCTGCGTAAAACAAGATATAAACCATCTTAAATTATAAGCAACATCGAAAAAGCAGCAGGGCTTTATGATGAACAATCATAGGCTCTGCTGCTTATTTGTCACTCATATAAGACATGAATATCAATATCCTGATTGTAATTGCCAAATCCGGATCCGAACAAACTGATTCCGCCGGGGTGCTCGGAGCTCGATTTGCACTCGATCCGAAGACGGATGTCATCTCCTTTTCTAACATTTAGCTGCTTTGCAGTCCGATCAGACAGCCGAATCCCATCCAGGAAGGTTCCTTCTGCTCGGAGCATCAAGGTTTTTAACAAGCCGTGTTGTGTTCCGAGCGTCCACCATCCAGGAGTGAATACACCAGGCGCATGACCGTAGTCTCCAGGACAAGTCCAAGTGCCAAGCTCGGTATCGTTAATATAAAAAGTAATATCTGATGGCCAGTCTTCATTATATCCAGGGGCTTCCGAACAAATCTCAAGTGTGATACTGAGGCTCTTGATCACTTGATCTCCTACTAAATAATTGGGAATGGAATATTCAACATAACCGCTGCCAAACCATAAATGCTTCGCTTTTACATGTTCAGGATCGGCAAAATAGCGCGGATCGTCCATCATACCTATAAGGCCGCTCTCGGAGGCCAGCCCACAGGTTGGGTTGACTTGATAGCGAGTATATTGGCCTATAGGAATACTGACCGAGTAACCGCTGCGATCTGTACTAACCGGTGAGGTGAACTGCAGGGTGACTGAGTCCTGGATAAGCCGGCATATCTTCTGCCTGCCACGTGCTCCGGACAAGCTTTCGGTACCCACAATTCCGGCCTCTTCAAGCTTCTGAATATGCTTGGTGATCATCGCTGACGATAGCGACAGCTCAGCGGCCATATCTTTAATATTTCTAGGCTTTTCATTCAGTATTTCAATTATCTTAACTCTGGTCTCAGAAGTAAACGCTTCAAGAAAATGAAAATGCTCTGAAGTTACACGAATATTCATTTGTCGTTTATCCTTTACATCGATATCGTTTTGTATGAGATTATATAACTTAAAAGTTAATCATTCAACTTATTGTTGACGTTTTCATACATTGGGTGCATAATTTTGCATGTATAAAGTTTCCTTCAGATTATTTAAATTAATTTTTAAATTAACAAAATGGAGGCAGAGACCATGTCAGAAGTTTATAGAAATGATTATCCAAGACCTCAGTTCGTACGTAAGGAATGGCTCAATCTTAATGGAGAATGGGAGTTTGAATTTGATGATCACGGGAAGGGTGACCAGGATCAGTGGTGGCAGAGGCAGGAAGAGTACTCCAAGCGGATTCAGGTTCCATTTGCTTATCAGAGCAAGCTGAGCGGAATAGCTGAGCCCGATTTTTATGATCTAGTATGGTATCGCAGGTCATTTCAGGTGCCTGAAAAGTATAAAGGGAAACGCATCATTTTGCATTTCGGCGCCGTGGATTATGAGGCTTCTGTGTGGGTTAACGGAAATTTGGCGATGACACACTCCGGAGGACATACACCGTTTAGCGCAGATATTACACCTTTTATACAAGATGGGAAGAATGAAGTGGTCGTTCGTGCACAGGATTACAGCACAGATGTAACGCTTCCGCGTGGGAAACAGTATTGGCTGCAGGATTCAGCGAGCATTTTTTATACACGTACCACCGGCATTTGGCAGACGGTTTGGCTGGAGCCAGTAGCTTCTTCTTACATTGCCAAAGTACGTATGACCCCGGATATTGATCGGAAGCAGATTGAGATCAAAGCGTTTATCGAAGGTTATGAGACGAAGACACGGCAATACCTCAAGACTCGTATCGAATTCAAAGGCAAGCTGATTGCAGAGGATCAGTGCCTTGTCACTGCAGCCAGTGAAACCAGATCCATACAGCTTCATGACTTTAATGATCATGGATTAGGCGGATGGTGGACACCGGAGAATCCGAATTTGTACGATGTGACCTTCGAGCTGCTTCAGGATGGAAGCGTATTAGATCAGGTGGAGAGCTACTTCGGAATGAGGAAGATTTCAATAGAGAACGGACAGCTGTGTCTGAACAACAGGCCGTACTTTCAACGATTGGTTCTGGACCAAGGCTACTTTCCTGATGGAAATCTTACGCCTCCAAGCGATGCTGCGATTAAACAGGATGTTGAATTAACCAAAGTCATGGGCTTCAACGGCGCACGGAAGCATCAGAAGCTGGAAGATCCAAGATACCTATACTGGTGCGACAAGCTTGGACTTCTCGTCTATAGTGAAGCGGCGAATGCTTATGAATTCTCAGAGCAATACGTAGAGCGATTTACGAAGGAATGGCAGGAATCGATCGAGAGAGACTATAATCACCCTTCAATCATTGGCTGGGTTCCTTTGAATGAGAGCTGGGGGGTCCCGAATATATGGGTAGATAAGCAGCAGCAATATCATGCGCTGGCGATGTATTATCTGACCAAATCTCTGGATCCGACGAGACCGGTTGTCTCCAATGACGGCTGGGAAATGACGAAGACGGATCTGTTTAATATTCATGATTACGAATGGCGTAAAGAAGTATTGGAAGAGCGTTATCGGACCATCGATCATGTACTGGCTTCAAGACCTTCTAATCGGGAGCTGGCGGTAACGGGATTCCCTTATGAAGGACAGCCCGTTCTAATCAGTGAATTTGGAGGCATTGCATATAAGAAAAGTGAGTGGGAGGGCTGGGGATACTCTGGTGCAGAAAATGATGATGATTATGCGGCCCGCCTTCAGGCTGTCATTGATCCGCTGCATCGTTCAAGTGTAGTGCAGGGCTTCTGTTATACACAGCTTACGGATGTGGAGCAAGAGATCAATGGACTACTTACCTATGATCGGGTACCTAAGCTGCCTCTGGAGACGATTAAAGCTATTGTGCTGGGAAAAGCGTAGCAAGTGTGATAACCGGATGATCCATCGTGATCATCCGGTTTATAGTACGATAACATCAATATTCATTGACAAGCTTCTAAAGTGTCTCTATATTGGTTTAGTACAGTTTAGTTAACTGAACTAAACTGTACCGGTGACGTTAATTTTTAATCATAAGAGGAAGTTAGCCAAATCCTCCGCAAAGGGGCTGATATTAAATACATGAACGATTATATCCAGGTGGTTACACGGATGAATCAGGTGCTCGATGAGTTTAATGTTTTAATTACAAAAGAAGTGAAGGATTTAGATGATTATCACCTGACTTCTCAGCAGGAAGTCATTCTCATTTACATATCCAAGCATGAGCGAATTACAACGAGCGAAATCTCGCATGCTTTTGATATTACCAAAAGTGCCGTCAGTCAGGTGCTGACCAAGCTCGAGCAGGAAGAGATGATACTGAAGAGGGTGAACCCGGATAACCGAAGAGAATCCTTTATCGTGCTTGCGGAGAGAGGAGAATCCTTTATTGCCAAGCTGGCTGATATTGACCGGGTGATGATTGACAAATATTACTCAAAGATTGATCTGCCCAAACTGATTCAAATGACAGAAACGATGGAAGAGATCAATAGGATTATTAAGAAGAGCAAACTAGAGATGTAATCTACAGATGAAATATAGACGGAGGACTTAAGACACATGTCACTGATGTTAAGAAACAGGGGAGCGATTCTCCTGTTGATGCTTAATATATTTATCGTTTTCACAGGAATAGGACTCGTCGTTCCGGTCATGCCGACCTTCATGAAGGAGCTATCCATGACCGGAAGCATTGTTGGGCTGCTCGTAGCCGCCTTTTCAATGACCCAGTTCTTGTTCTCGCCGCTAGCAGGCAGGATGTCCGATGCACTTGGACGCAAGAAAATTATTATTATTGGGATGATCATTTTTGCCATATCTGAGCTTATGTTTGGAATGTCGAATACGGCATTATTTCTCTTTCTCGCCAGATTTCTGGGAGGTATTGGGGCTGCATTGATTATGCCTGCTGTCATGGCCTACACGGCGGATGTTACTTCTGGTGAAGAGCGGGCCAAGGGAATGGGATATATTAATGCGGCCATAACGACCGGATTTATTATTGGTCCAGGGATTGGTGGATTTCTGGCCGAATATGGTGTCCGGGTTCCTTTCTATGCAGCAGCTGCAGCAGGTGTGGTGGCAGCGGTCATTACGCTGCTGGTTCTGCCTGAATCCAAGCGCAGCACGGAGAATGAGGAGGAGGTCGTAAAGCTTCCGAGTCAACGTCTGTTCACTCAACTGCGCTATTCTTATCGTGAGCCCTACTTCCTGGCACTCATTATTGTGTTCGTTGCTTCGTTTGGACTTGCCAATTATGAAACGGTATTCAGCTTGTTCGTCGATGAGAAGTTTGGATTTACGACACGGGATATTGCCATTATTATTACATTTGGCTCAATAGCTGGTGCAGTGGTGCAGGTCACGATCTTTAGCTGGATTCTAAATAAATTCGGAGAGAAGAACGTGGTAGCCGTCTGTTTGTTTGCTGCCGGACTGTTCATTATCTTGACGCTGTTCGTGCACAACTACTGGCTCATCCTCGTCGTTACTTTTATCGTATTTTTATCCATGGATATATTGAGACCGACGCTGAGTACCCAGATGTCCAAGATGGCAATGGAGCAGCAGGGCTATATTGCTGGACTTAACTCGGCATTTACGAGTATGGGTAACGTACTCGGACCGGCGATCGCCGGATTCCTATTTGATATCAATATTAACTTTCCGTATATATCAGCAAGCCTTATTTTATTCCTGTGCTTTATCCTTGCACTTCGGGCAAGACGAGATGTAAGGATTAGAGGCTGATGCGCGGTTGATGCGAGTCCTGGTGTAGAACGGGTGTAGAGCTATGCAGAACAGATCGTTCCGATTCATGTCGGGACGGTCTGTTTTTTTTCATGATTTTTTGTACAATCGAATAAAGGGGGAATGATAAGTGGACTACGATCATATGCGCAGGCTTGCTGAGAAGTATGCTGAGCCACCGGGGCATTACGCATTGGTCATGGAAGATAGTTTACCGAAGGAGAATCCGCTGCAACGCGTATTTGTGTGGGAGAATCCTGACAATGCAGAGGAAACCATTGAGATCGATTTGGATCTTCACAGCAAGGAACTCTTGAGACTGCAAATTTACAGAGAAGCAGAACTCTCTTCGATAAGCTCACCTTCTGATAGAAGTATAAGGGATAGGGCGCAGAAAATGTTGGAGCAGTACTTACAAGAACCGGATCGTTATATGTTCTACGAAATGAAATATATAGAGGATAAAGTGAAGGTGGATTATAGACTGCAGATCGGAGGTCTTCCACTCCCTCATACGGGTTGCGAGTTCATTTTTACCAGAGACATGGAATTATTCAGATTTAGATTTGAAGGTCATAAGCCTAATTCCGGATCACTCCCTCAATGGCCGCATGAGGTGATCGAACCCGACATGATTAGAGCAAACCTGTTGAGCACAGTTGACATGGAGCTAAGAATCCAACATTTTTATTCCACGCTATATGATTACCAAGGTTCAGTCTCCGCATTTAGACTTGTATACACCACGGTTCCTGAACGACAAATCATCTGTGCAATTACGGGTGAGGATCTATTCGATAAAGATCATTTCAGATTGCCTAGAAGTGAGCCTATGGTACAAGCAGGTGATGAATCCTTCGCTGAACTGAAACTTCAATTCGAGACTGTGTCTGATTCAATAGATTCCGTGCTGAAGAAGTGGGAGGAACGTTTAGGGATAGATTTCTCCATTTTTGAGCGGGAAGAAATGAAGGAAGAAGAAGGAGAGATCCGCTGTTTATATACATTAAGGAACCAGAATAAGGACATGGATCAATACGGTAATCAAGTATCAAACCCGCTTCAGGCAGAAGCCTACGTTAAACGAAAATGGGGAAATATATTCGACCGGATGCTTTATTCGTGCAAGCTTGCAATCGATAAAAATACAAGCCGTCTTCTATCATTTCATGCAACTGAACAGGAAGGGGATACGGAGACAGCGCAGGAGACGCTTAGCAGGTCAGCTTGCAGGGAGATCGCCGAGCGGTTTCTCGCAGACGTTTTTCCAGAGTATGGGGCTTTTTTGCAAAGAGAAATGGATAGCGGCCTGGAGAATGAGGAGCCGAGAAAAAAGCAATTTTTCTTCTACCCTTTATTTATGTCTGGTATTCCGGTTGCTTACGAGCAAGTTATGGTCGTTGTGAATACAAGCAATGGACGAATTAGCAGCTACCGGGGGTTAAGTCCACATTTGATAACGGAGTTAATGTCCTTGGAGCATCAACCGAAGCTTACGGCAGAGGCAGCGTATCAAAGATATAGCCAGAAGATGGATGTACAGCTGAAATGGTTCTTACATACGGCGTCTACGGGAGAGAAGGAATACAAGCTTGTATATGAACCTGTGGTGAGGTATAAGAGCGAGGCAGGGCTACTGCATTCACGTTCTGTATATATAGATGCGAACTCAGGTGAATGGATCTATAGAAAAGAATAAGATAAAAAGGTCCGCCAGTGCCGGAATTATGATTCTTAGGTACTGGCGGATTGACGTTCTAATATACAAGCTCAATCTCCTGATCCTGCAGAAGCTGAATCCATTCCGGAGCAGGCTCTTGGTCAGTGATGAGCATGTCAATATTTGAGAAGCTGGCTAATTGGACAAAGGCGGTCTTATCAAATTTGGTGTGATCCGCGAGCAAAATCACTTTAGCTGCCTGCTGAAGCATTGTTCGCTTAAGTTCACTTTCCGGCTCATTGGAGTCCATGATTCCTTTATTCAGCGAGAGAGCTTTGCAGCTCAAGATAAGCTTGTCCACGTGATATTTGCGGACAGTGTCCTGTGCAACCGTGCCTGTCAAAGACATCGAGGATGCACGCAGGGTACCCCCGGTTGAAATCATCTGGTGTCCTGTGCTTGCCAGCTCATGCATAGAGAGAGCCGAATTTGTGATAATAGTCAAATTGCTTCGGTGCTTAAGCAGTTTCGTGAGCTCCATGGAGCTGGAGCTGGGGTCCATCATTAATGTTTCTCCGTCGTGTATATAATTCAACGCCTTACGGGCGATTGCTTGCTTGATCTCCAGATTGGCCCGCTGCCGAGTCACAAAAGGCAGGTCCTCATTCGTATGTTTATTAATAATGGCTCCGCCATATGTACGGGTCAAAATTCCTTCCTTCTCCAGCTTCTCCAGATCACGTCGTATGGTTTCTTCTGTTACATTAAACTTCTGGCTGAGCTCTGACACCAGCACACGTTTATCATTCTGTGCAATGTCCATAATGTATTGACGTCTTTCTGCTGCAAGCATATGGACTCCTTTCCCCATGCTGTAATGCATGGTCCCTGACTGGTTACTAGAATTCATTATAAGACAATAAGCTCTTGAAAGTACATAAATGGTCTCTAAATATATGTTGCAGACCTCGGATGCTTCGTATATAATCAATGACAACTTAAATTTGTCATGTTGAAGGAGATTGAAATTTATGAGGTTATCTCACTTACAACAATATTATCATTTTAATCTGCGTTAGCACACCTGATACGTCATTAACAGGTGGGCTAACGCATTTCGCGTTCGGCCCCCCTGCGGCATAGATGAAACGCGCAGGACCAATGGGGTCCGGCGCGTTTTTTATTTTTGCCAAATGAAGGGAGACGGTGAAACACATGCAATCGATGAAATGGAATGAATTAACCAATCAAAGCAATGAACGACAAACGTCTATAGAAGAGGAAATGGAAAAATTAGGATTCAAGGAGCATTCCTGCTCACTCACTATATCGAAACAAGCGGGATATGAAGCAGAAGCACAGCTGCTTGTTGCTGCTCTCAATTTGTTTGATCACTTAGGTATACCTGTTCAGCTGGAGTGGAATACGGGGTGGCTTCGTAGAGCGGAACTCTCAGCTGAAGAAGCTGAAATAATCTTCGAGAAAACAGGAATCGCGCATCTTCTTGTAACGGATTCTACAGCAGACATTCAAAGCAGTGATGAAGAAATGGTGATCTTCTCTATACTTAACGATACAGGTGAGAGCTTGCTTGCCCGGTCTGTGTACGTTTCGAACGCTTCGGATTCCGCGGTGAAATTAAACATTGACCTTAAGGCTATAGAGAAGTTGAGAGTGGAACAGGTAGTGGCGAATCGAGCAGAACAGGCTCAGCTGATCTCGGTGATGGCTGCTCCTCAGTGGAGTGAAGCTGCGTCCAGAGCGGCGGCTGAGCTTGAGGGGGCGGGTATCGCTGCCAGAACCATATACCCGAACGAGATCATGAATGAGCTCACGCTGAGATACGCAATTCGAATCGAATCGGTCCAATCGAATGAAGCAGAGACAGAGACAGGGCTTATGCCAATTACGCTAATCGACCACGCACAGCGTACGGAGACCAGATTGGTGCTGGACCAGTGCATCCATGTGCTGACTCAGCTGTTGTTGTAGAGCCTAGTGGAGTACATTTGAAATCACCATCAAAAAACGTTATTCTAATGTCAGTATTTTGCAATTCATTCCAATATTAAAAATGGGTTAAAAAGAGGAAGCTGAATATGGACATGAAGAAGAGCTTAAGTAATCATACGCATTCACCGAATTTGGAAGAGTATAATGATCCAACAATGTATGACATGGAGAATGACGAATTTGATGGTGATTTTGCATTTATTGAGAAATGGGCATCTTTAATGGGAGGCACTCTTATTGATCTAGCCTGTGGTACAGGACGTACGGCTATTCCTCTCGCTGAGAAAGGCTATTCCGTTATTGGTGTAGACTTACACGAAGGGATGCTGGAGAGAGCCAAGCTGAAGGCAGAGGAAGAGCACACGGACATCCGTTTCGAACTACAGAATTGTGAAGAGCTGGAATTGGATATGAAGAGCTCCATGATTTATATGGTGGGTAACGCCTTCCAGCATTTTCTGACGAATGAAGCGCAGGATAAGCTACTGCGGTCTGTAGCTGCTCATTTGAAGTCAGGCGGTGTATTCATATTCAACACCCGGTTTCCGAGTGCGGAAGAGCTGCTGCAGGCTGCTGAGGAAGAGTACTGGAGAACCTATGTAACGGATGACGGAAAACAAGTGGATGTATATACGACTAGTCATTATGATGCACTGACTCAAGTACAGAATTATATTATTGTTCGGAAAATGAAACAGGATGACCTGACGATTGAGAACGAGCTTAGAACGACGATCCAGCTGCGGTACACGTACCCGATGGAAATGGAGCGGCTGCTCGCCCGACACGGATTCCGAGTGATTGAGCTCTACGGGGACTGGGAAGAGAACCCGCCTGTGGACAGCAAACCGGAACTCATCTATGTATGTCAGAAAGAAAAGGAATTAGACATGAATTGATCTGGTTTACATTCGGTATTCTAAGTGATACTATTATAAAAATTAATGGATGAATAAACGCGATGAAGAGAAGAGTAAATGAACAGAATTCCTCATCAGAGAGCTCCGGAAGCTGAGAAGGAGCAGGAAGTCTGTCATTGAAACAAGCCTCTGAGCAGCACATCGGAACCAGGGATTGAAGGCGATGGTGTGACAGGAGCTCCTGTTATAGAGCTAGAGTATAAGTATAATGCCAAGGCATTATGCCGTACTTGAAGAGGTGGATACAGTGATGTATTCATGAAGCAGGGGTGGCAGCACGGTTGATCAAATCTCGTCCCCAAGACAGATGTCTTGGAGGCGGGATTTTTTTGTTTTATTCACCTGTTGATGAAGTTACGAAATGGTTTCAATCCGGAGGAGGCAATGTACAATGAAAGAAGCAGAGCACAAGAGGGAAGCTGCAAGTGATTTTTTAACCAGTCTGATTCAGCAAGATGTGGAGGAAGGGCTCTATAACAGAACAATTAACACGCGGTTTCCTCCAGAGCCAAATGGTTATCTGCATATCGGAAGTGCGTATGCAATTCATGTCAATTCGTCGATTGCGAAGCATTTTGACGGTGTATTTAATCTCCGTTTTGACGATACGAACCCGCTCAAGGAAGATTTGAAATATGTTCAAGCGATTGAGGAGGATCTCCGCTGGCTTGGACTGACGCCAAAGGTTTATTTTGGCTCGGATTATTCTGATTGCATCTATGAGGCAGCGGTTACCTTGATCCGTAGAGGAAAGGCATACGTATGTGATCTGAGTCCAGAACAACTGACAGAATACAGAGGCACGCTTAGAGAGCCAGGCAAGAATAGTCCATATCGGGAGCGTTCAGTAGAAGAAAACATATATTTGTTTGAGCAAATGAGGAAGGGGGAATTTGAGAGCGGAGCCAAGGTGCTTCGTGCGAAGATAGAGATGTCCTCGCCCAATATCACCTTAAGAGATCCGGTATTGTATCGGATTATTCATGCTCCACATTACCGTACAGGGACGCAGTGGTGTATTTACCCGACGTATGATTTTGCCCATCCGATACAAGATGCAATCGAAGGGATTACCCATTCGTTGTGCTCGGCAGAGTTCAAGGAGCATCGCCCGTTGTATGAGTGGGTGCTGCAGGAGCTGGAAATACCGGAGCCTCCTAAGCAAAGAGAGTTTGGACGATTGAATCTTACGGGTCAAGTGACGAGCAAACGGTATTTAAGAGAACTGGTGGAAGGCGGATTCGTTGATGGCTGGGATGATCCAAGGCTTCCAACTCTGATGGCTTATCGCAGGAGGGGGGTGTCCCCCGAGAGTATTTTTCAGTTTATGACCGAGGTGGGCATGCTGCGTCAGAACAGCACTGTAGATTCGGCTATGCTGGATCATTTCATTCGTCAGGATTTGAAGGGCAAAGCGATCAATGTCATGGCTGTACTAGATCCCCTCAAAGTGGTCATCACGAATTATCCTGAAGGTGAGGTAGAGATGCTCCCCATCAAAAACAATGAAACAAATGAGCATTTCGGAGTGCGGGAGGTTCCTTTTTCCCGAGAGCTGTATATTGAGAGAGAAGATTTTATGCAGCACCCAGCGAAAGGATATTTTAGATTATCTCCCGGACAAGAGGTACGGTTAAAAGGGGCATATTATATCCGATGCGAGTCTGTCATAATGGATCCGGTTACCGGGGAAATTGTGGAGCTTCACTGTACGTACGACCCTGAAACCAAGAGCGGAACTGGATACAATGAACGAAAAGTGAAATCGACCATTCACTGGGTATCCGCAACACATGCGGAGAAAGCAGAAGTCCGATTATATGACCATTTGCTTAAAGAGGACGCGGTTATTGCGGAATCGGATAATCATTGGGCAGAGCTGGTTAATCCTCATTCCATGACAGTGATGAATGCATGGATTGAACCGATGATCACATCGGCACTTCAAGACGCGACATATCAATTTATACGGCATGGTTATTTCAGTGCAGATCCCAAATCTCCTGAATCAGCAGGCCTCGTCTTCAATCGGACCGTTTCCTTGAAGGATGGTTGGAAGAAACATCACGACTGACATCAGTTTGGTGAATACGCTGTTATATAAGATCCATAATAAAGATAAAGTCCTTCCCAGCATTCAGCTGTGCTGAGAGGGACTTCAAATATCTCAATGATCGCAGCACATATCATTGACACAGCAATTGGAATCGGTTAACATACATGCATGTGCATGCATCACTTTTATTTAACTGATGAAGCTTTTTAGCTTAGTTAAAACCTCGATATTAAAAGGAGAGATACGTTACATGATTGATATGTTCAGCGAGTATAAACTTAAAGGTCTTGAGCTTAAGAATAGGATCGTTATGCCTCCGATGTGTCAATATTCGGTTGCCAAAAAAGATGGCGTAGCGAATGATTGGCATCATACGCATTATGTCAGTCGTGCCATTGGCGGTACCGGACTAATCATCATTGAGATGACAGATGTAGAACCCGACGGAAGAATTAGTGATTATGATCTCGGCCTGTGGTCAGACGAACAGGTTGCTCCATTGGCACGTATTGTAGAAGATGCGCACAAATATGGTGCAAAAGTGGGTATTCAGATCGCCCATGCCGGTCGTAAAGCGGAGGATGCAGAAGTGCCGGTTGCTCCTTCACCTATTGCTTTTGATGAACAATCCAAGACTCCGCGTGAACTTTCTACTGAGGAAGTGAAGGGAATGGTGGAAAAATTTAGACTTGCTGTTCGCCGTGCCGTACAGGCCGGTATGGATGTTATCGAGCTTCACGGTGCACACGGCTACCTGATCCATCAATTCCACTCTCCGCTCACGAACAGAAGAACGGATGAATATGGTCAGGACCTAACGAAATTCGGCGTGGAGATTATTCGTGCTGCGAAGAGTGAAATGCCGGAGGATATGCCGCTCATTATGCGGATCTCCGCTAAAGAATATGTGAAGGGCGGATATGGCATCAAGGAAAGCCTTGAATTTAGCAAGGCCTACAAAGAAGCAGGCGTTGACATGTTCCATGTGAGCTCTGGAGGAGAAGGCCCTATTGGTGCGGATGGACGACCAGGCACTCATACAGCTTATCAGGTGCCGCTTGCCAGAGAAATCAAGCAGGGCTTGAATGTTCCGGTTATTGCTGTAGGGAGACTGGATGAGCCGGCATTAGCCAATTCCGTTATCGGCAATGAGGATGCTGATCTGGTCGCTGTAGGCAGAGGGATGCTTAAGAATCCGTACTGGCCTTTAACTGCTGCAGAATCTCTGCGCAAGCGGACGGATGTACCAAGACAATACGCAGGCGGATTCCGGTTAAGCTAATCCCTCTGCTACTTCAGGATGAATCGAACTTCTGTAATCTGAAGTTGTTTGTTATAATGAGATGATGAGTAGTAGGATTATTGTTAGAGATTCATCTTATGAAGCTGAGGGGAATTACTTATGGACATGAATCAAGAGCATGACCTTATAACGAGCTGGTTATCACTGACTCACATCCAAATGAATATAGAGAATTTGCTTGATCAGTCACTGCAGGCTAAACATGATCTGTCATTAAATGAATTTTATATGTTGTACTTCTTATCTCAAGCCCCGCTAAAAAGACTGAAGCTGCAGCAGCTGGAGTCGATGGTAGGACTTAGCCAGAGTGCCATGTCTAGATTTGTGGCCCGCTTTGAGGCCAAAGGATGCGGTGCACTGAGAAGATCAGCATGTGAAGAAGACCGGAGAAGTGTGTATACTTCACTTACAGATATCGGCCAGGAGAAAGTGAACCAAGCATTTCATACCTTTAATGAAGTACTAATCAAGGCTTTACCAGATACGGATCTAAAAGGGCTGCTCGAATCTCTGCTTCGTGTTAAGCAGGATAACCAATAATGAAGTACGAATGCAAGCCAAGAAGGCAGCTTACTTACCTTCCTGGCTTGTTTTTTTGCGGGCAGAACGCAACATTTACATAAACCAAGCGTTCAAATAAATGACATGTTTTAAAGAGAAGGGGCCATATATATGCTCAAGAATAGGAAAGCAAGGCGGGGTATTGGATTTCTAGCAGCAGGAATAATCCTCCTGTCAGCTGTATTTATGTTTAATCATGTACAGAAGGATCCTGTTATTTATGGGAATGATGAAGCTTCCATCATTGAAGCCATTAAGTCAACTAAAGGGTTAGAGTCCAGTGAAATCAAGATCGTTGACATAGCTGATTTTGATAATAATCGAATCGTGGGATTTTATTTTGATAACAAGCCTGGGTACGTACAGTTTACCAAAAATGAGGAAGGGAATTACGGTCTGGTTGTGATGCAGACAGGAGGTAATCCTAATATCCAAGCCTTTCTCATTAGAGGTTTACCAAAAGAGGATCATCCACCGAAGTTCATGATTATGACGAGCGAACAGAATCAGGCTGCGAAGCTTGCGCTTCGTGTGAATAATGAAGTCATTCCTCAGGAGATTCAGACCGGTCAACAATCCGCGCTCTGGATTGACTTGGCTGAAGCAGATAAGTACAGCTACTCCTTCCAATATTATAATGAGAAGGGTGAGCCCATCTCACCGTAGTAGATGTGAATTAGACAACGAAGTATGCTCGGGCTGTTACCGTAAAAGTACTGAATTATGATCTGCTGACATAGGATATGTTAACGATTCTTGTCAGGAGGTAGTGAAAAATGGCTCAGTTCATCGATTCAAGAACTTCTCAAAATGCGAGCACATCCAACTCGATAGCTATACCGATTCTAGTCATTGGAACGCCGCAGCTGTTCGGACAGATTGGCTTACAGACAGCAGGTGTCGGCACAAACCCGCGTGTAGTATTCAGTGGAACCATTGCATTGCAGCTTCCGCTGGCGCTAGCTGGTATTACAATAACGGTAGTCAGAGGTACTCTAGCAACCGATCCTGTCGTTTATTCAGCTACTTCAACCTTTGATTTAAGCTTGCTTGCACCGCAAATTATTAATTTCACAGCTACGGATTTTAATCCGCCGATTCAGCCACAGCTTACTTATTCTGCGTTTGTCACTGCCAACTTGCTTGGGACCATTCGGGTAGGTCCGGAAACGTTCAATGGACAGCTGTACTCGGATTAATAACATTAGAAGTAGGGCTGAGTAATTCAGGGCAGATGATTTACAGCGTAATGAATGCCTTTGTAGATGGATTAGTTTATTCAAAAGAGCAGCAAAAACCGGCTTGGAATGTCAAATTCCTAAGCCGGTTTTGATGTTTCTAGGTCAGCCTTCCATGATCTTCACATAGTATTCTCGATCTCGGGGACCGTCAAATTCACAGAAGTAAATACCCTGCCAGCGGCCGAGCACCAGTCTTCCATTTTGGACAATTACCGTTTGGGACGTTCCCGTCGTGATTGCCTTCAAGTGAGAAGCCGTATTTCCTTCGGCATGCAAGTATTTGGGATGATTCCACGGATATACTTCATCAAGCCTTAGCAGCACATCGTGCTTGACATCGGGATCGGCATTTTCATTAATGGTGATCCCGGCAGTAGTATGAGGACAATAAATAATCGCAATCCCTTCGGTTATACCACTCTTCGCCACAGCAGCCCTCACTTCATCCGTAACATCCCGCATCTCATCTCTACTGAATGTTTTCAGTGCCAATTTTTGCAGCATCGAATCCCTCCAACCATCAATATTCTACTCCTTCATATTGTACCCTTGTCTCATATGAGTGCAACAAGTGCACTATGGAGGACGCAATCGGGTTAATCACTTAGAAAAATAGTCTAAGGACGGCCATGCATACAACACCGACAATCACCGTTGCAGACAAGCTTTTGGTCCATACCGCAACTACAAGCGTAGGAACAAGAGCAATGACGGTGCTCCAATCCATCGCAATCTGATCATTAGTCTCTGTTATCATGCTCTCAATAACGAGGGCAGACAAAATACAGATTGGAATATACGAGAGCCACTTGAGTACAACATCTGGCATACGGACGCTTCGAACAAAAATGAAAGGTATAATCCGGGGCAGCAGAGTAACAAGCGCACAGCCCACGAACAGCCAAATCATCGTCATGCTTGTATTCATCGCTCAGTCACCACCCCGATTGTTGCTACAATGATGGTGGAGAGTAATACGGCTACATGCGAAGGTACGAGATAAGAGAGTACGATCATGCAGATGACCATATATAGAACGAGGGATAGCCGATGCTTCAGCTTGGATTTTTCGGTACTATGGAGCTGAAGGACAAGCAGGGCTGCAAACATGGCAACAAGAGCGAAGTCTAGTCCCAATGCTTCCGGATTCGCGATCCACTGGCCTGATATTCCTCCAAAGGTGCAGGCTGCAATCCAGCATATATAAGCTGTCAGATTAAGACCATTCATCCATTTTCCTGATAGAGAGCCCTGTTCTGCAATACGATTTGCGGCTACCCCGAACGTTTCGTCAGTTAGGAGTGCGCCGAAGCCAATATTTTTGGAGATCGAATATTTTGTCAGATAAGGTGCGATCGTCAGGCTCAGTAGAAAATGTCTTAGATTGACAATAAAAGTAGTGAAAATAATGGCTGAAGCCGGCGTGTTTACAACGAGCAGTGCACAAATGATGAACTGAGCGGAACCCGCATAGACGAGAATAGAGATAAGCGCGATCTCTAATATACTTAGCCCCGATGATACGCCTACAATTCCGAAGGCAAAGCCAATACTCATATAACCCAGCAGGGTAGGCACACAATCTTTAATGCCTTGCAGAAATGAATTTTGATCTCTAGACATAGGGATATTGCTTCTAGCTTGAGTGTTCATTTTTCAAATCCTCCGTTTGATTTCCTGCCCATTTACCTGTTACAACATGATACAAATCCTTGTGTCCTCTCCATAATGCTTCTACCTTATCGGAACCGACCTCCTTGACGAGCTCTGAGAACATCATATCGTGGCGTATGTATTCCATGGCAACCAGGACGAGAGCAGGATCTTCTGTTTTGATAGCCCAAGCTGTTGATCCCGGTGAGAAATTAGCAATTAGCACTTCTTTATTATCTCTGGCAATAATGGTCAGTCTGCCTTCCATGCGTTCTTCTGCCACCTGCGGAGACATGTAATTGTGGTGAGTTGTGAACCCGAGCCTCATCTGATCGGGACCAAATACAATCGCATAAATGGGGAGCTTCTGCTCCTGTCTGATCAGTGCTTCGTCCTGTATATATGAAAATTCGTTCTCCCAAATGGAGAACCACAGTTCATCTTCTGCCTGCTTGATCATCGAGTTCATCTCGGCAATGACATGTGTATCACTGTGAATACGATGAATGACATCTACCTCGCGTTCTCCTTCCAGAGCAGTGAGCTTCGTTTCGAGATACTGAAAGGATTGCTCAAACTCGCTGCGAGTTCGATGGATGAGTTCTCTCGCCGGCAGAGGAGCGTAGGTTACGGGATCACTGGGTACTGTGTGAACAGCCCCCTTATCCAGCAGCTTCCCAAGTACTTCATAGATCATAGATCTCGGTACACCGGTACGTTTGCTGATTTCGTAGCCTGTAATTGGTGAGTGCTTCAATAGGCCGATATAAGCCTTGCATTCATAGGCGGAGAAGCCTAATTTTTGAAGTGATCGATAGATTTCTTCTTCCACGAGGTCAGTTGTCTCCTTTGATGTAATAGTAGTTAGTGTACCAATCACTATAGGAAAGGTCTGGAGCCTTGTCAATGTTTTTTCATATTCTTACTGCTGCACTTGAAAATGGTTTGAAGTGAGTCTGTCGTCGAGCCTATAATAATAGGAAGCAAAACAACATTACATACGAAGGAAGCGAAAGGGGACGTTATGAACAACGAACCGATATGGATGAAGGATCAAATTACCTCTGCAGAACAGCTGAGAGAAAGCATAGATAAGCCTCATGAAGCGATTGTGAAGAAATCGATCAGTGTAATTGATGAAACAATTCGGGATTATGTGTCCAAATCCTCGATCTTTTTTCTGGCTACTTCGAGCTTGGAGCGTAAAGCAGATGTTTCCCCTCGTGGAGATGAACCGGGCTTTGTGAAGATATTGGACGAGAAGCATCTCGCCTTCCCAGATCGTCCGGGTAATCGGAGAGCGGACTCACTTCAAAACATCATTGAAAATCCCCAGGTTGGCATGATTGTCGTTATTCCTGGATCTAACGATGTGCTTCGAATTAATGGACGAGCGGTCATTACGAGAAATGAGGAGTTCATTGCATCCCAAGGCTGGGACGGTAAAATGACGGGACTTGCCGTTGTAGTTGAGGTTGAAGAGTGCTTCGTGCATTGCCCTCGGGCTTTTAAGCAGGGAGGTCTCTGGAGCCAGGATCAATGGATTCCGAAGGAAGAGCACCCGAACACAAGCGAAATGTTCAAGGCGCATCTGGCTATCAACGGCTGGAAATGAGGGATGGGATAAAGTTATAATGAAGTAGACTGTCAATTACATAAATTCTAGATACAGATAAAGGAGAGGATCTACATGCAGGATCTAAGAGGTAAAACCGCGCTCATTACGGGAGCTGGCAGAGGAATTGGACGCACAACCGCCATTTATTTTGCCAAGGAAGGCATTCATGTTGGACTGATTGGAAGAAGTATTGAGAACCTTGAGAAGGTAGCGGCTGAGCTGACTGAATATGGAGTTCGTGTATCACTGGCAAGCGCCGATGTGGCTGATCTTGCATCTGTCAATCAAGCGGTGGAACACATTACGAGTGAGCTGGGACCTATTGATATTCTGATTAACAACGCCGGTATCGGCAAATTTGGCGGATTCCTTGCGCTTGAGCCAGAGGAGTGGGAGCATATTATCAAAGTAAACGTACTTGGCGTTTATTATGTTACCAGAGCGGTATTACCACAAATGATCGAACGCAAGAGCGGTGACATCATTAATATATCCTCTACCGCAGGGCAGAAGGGGTCTCCAGTATCCAGCGCTTATAGCGCATCGAAGGCGGCAGTACTCGCGATGACAGAATCTCTAATGCTGGAAGCGAGAAAACACAATATTCGTGTGAGCGCCCTAACACCTAGCACAGTTGCGACCGATATGGCGGTAGAACTGAATCTGACAGATGGCAACCCGGAAAAAGTAATGCAGCCGGAAGATCTTGCTGAGTATATGCTGGCACAGCTGAAGCTGAATTCACGTATCTTCATTAAATCAGCCGGCATGTGGTCAACTAACCCATAAGGTTGTAGAGAGCAGCTCTATATTAATCACATGCAAGCGACAAGCGAAACCATTCGTAATTTTCATTGCGGATGGTTTTTTGCTGTAAAAAAATAATTCCTAAGCTTCATCCGAGGGAGTACAATGTATGGATAGGAAACGCTCTGACCGAAGGAGGGGCTGAGTGATCATGCTGTATGAGCAATATCTGTTACTAAACGAGAAGCTGCACACCAGGGGGGCAGACGATATCCCGATTGAGGTTACGGTTGAGCGTATCGCTGAGATCCTGTTCTGCACGACGAGAAATGCGAAATTGGTTATACGAAAAATGACTGAACAAGGCTTGATTAACTTCGTATCAGGCAGAGGCAGGGGGAATCGTTCAAGGCTTACATTCCTTGTTGATCGCGAAGACATGCTGCTAACGATGGCCAGAGAGCTGGCAGAGAGAGGACAATTCAAGCCTGCTTTCGAGCTGCTTCATACTCATGGTAAACCGCATTCGATAGATCAGTTCTCTTTATGGCTGGATGGGTATTTTGGACTTGAAAAAGAACATAAAACGGGTAGTGAAACAAAGGATGTACTAAGAATCCCGATCTATTCGCGCATCCATACCATGGACCCTGCAGATTGCTTCTGCAGTCTGTCCGCACATATGATACAACAGCTCTTTGACCGGCTAGTGATCTACGATATCAATACAGAGCGGTTTATCCCAGCCCTGGCACACCACTGGGAATCCAGTGAAGATGCTACGGAGTGGACGTTTCATCTTAGAAAGGGCGTCTTGTTTCATAATGGAGCAAAGTTAACCGCTGAAGATGTCCGTTTTACGTTAGAACGCCTTGCCTCAGATCGAAGAAACAGCTGGATTCTCCGGTCTCTGAAGCAGATCGAGGTTCCGTCTTCTCATACCGTTCGCTTTGTATTACATCGTCCGAATTGGATCTTTCTCCGATTCGTAACCGCAGTGTGTATGTCGATTCTTCCAAAGGATTATGCAGGACTCTCTGAAGAGGAGTATTGGAAGCATCCGATTGGAACAGGACCTTTTCAGTTTGCAGAATGGACGGAAGACTGCTTCACGATGAACGCTCATCCTTATTACTACCAAGGCCGGCCTTACCTGGACAGCGTCATTGTTGCTACGTTGCCGGCGGAGGCTGGATTGATAGGGGGCTCGTCTAAGAAATGGAGCTGTCTGAACAGTGTCACTGCTGTGAATGGCATGGAAATCAGTACGAATACGGATACTCCACATTCGCAGTCGCTTGATAATATCGCTTCTGAGCATTACTGTACCGGACTTCTTTCCTGGAATATGACAAAGGAGGGGTATCATCAGAAAGCTAAGTTCCGTCATGCGGTTAATCTGTATTTGGACAGAGCAAGAATGATAGAGGAGTTAGGAGAACATCCTTCCCACCCGGCACATTCCTTTCTTGCAGACAACCGCTATGCAAGGCGAGCTCATGCTGTGGATGAACAGCAAGCCAGACAGTTATTGAAGGAATCGGGGTACGATGGATCAACGATCGTAATCGGGAGCTATGGACTGCACGTGCGTGAAGCAGAATGGATTAAGGGCATCCTTGCTGAATTGAACATTGAGGCGGTGGTCGTTGCCAAGAGCATGACTAATATTCTGTCGGATCATTTAGTCGAAGAGCTGGACTGTATTATTCATTCCGTCGTGCTTCCGGGTGAAGAGGTGTGTTTGATCGAAAATTATGAGCAGCAAGGCAGCTATGTTAAGGAATTGCTTGACCCCGGTATAACGGATTGGGTACATGAGCGGATTGATCAAGCGCTGGCTTGCAGAGGGGCCGATGAACGAATGGCGATCCTCGAAGAGGTGGAGGAATATTTGAGAAGAGAAGCGCATGTTCTGTTTCTCAATCATTCAAGCTTTCAAATTCAATCCGATGCCTCCTTTAAAGGCGTAGCTATTAATTCACTAGGATGGATTGATTTCAAGGAGATTTGGAAAGCTTAATCAAGCGAAGCGCATGAATGGTGAAAATGCTAAGAAAAAGAGCAGGCTGCTAGATAGCAGACCTGCTCTTTTTGATCCAAATACGTCCCATCGTTCTTTATTCAAGCGGATGATGCTTATCGTGACCGGCGTTTCCGAAAGAAACCATAAAACAGGCTTAAATTAAAAAAATGAAAAGGTGAACTATGAAGCATTCTTCTCTTTGCTCTGCTGCTTGAATAAGCTCTTATAATCCCAACACGATCCTGATGTTCCCAAATCTGCAGCTGATATTCATGCAGCTTGTGCTGTGTATAATCATTCATAATAAAGACCTCCTTCTTGATGTCTTTATTATGAGGCTGTGCTTCACTGCTAAAAAGTGTAAACCTTACAGCAGAGACTTCACCTTTTAACCGTCCAGCATATTAGGGAAGCAGGGCTTCGGTGCTGAAGCTTCCTGCTCCCTCGCGATCTGAGTCATGCTCGGCGCATGCACTGCATTCTTGAATTAAGATATAAATTACGTTAATGATTCATATGCTGAAATAGATGGGGCGTAAAGAGCATTCGAAGGGAGGAGAGAACTCCTATTGCTGCTAATAATTCTGTTCCTGTTTGCCATCGGTTCGGCGATTGCAAGTGTAGATACAACTTGTGGGCTTAATGTGCTGGGGAGCCTTGAGCATACGAAGGGGAGCAAGATTAAGTATGCATTCATCTACATTATTTCTTGCACAGCAGGCGGTACGGCGACCGGATTGATCATCAGCGGGCTGAATGTGGTTATCAGCCTCACCACGCTCTCTGCCTATTATGTGCCTATTCTCATTACATGGTTTATTCTCGTGCTGCTTCTGGAGATGTTTAATAAGTCGGCGATTTTGCCTTCAGGTAATTTTATCGTGCCTTCATCCTGGATCAGTAAGGCGGATTACCGTACCGCTGCCTTGTGGGGAAATATACTGGGGCTTGGCTTCATTACATTGCAGGCGGGCGTCCTGTTTCATACGTATGTCTTTGTCTCATTATTCATATCTCCGTGGTGGGCAAGTATTGCAGCCGGCTGCAGTTTCGGATGTATAAGAGGGATCGTTTACAGTATTCCGAAGGTCCGTTCGTGGGTGTATCGACTGCTTGAAAAAAGAGCGGGCCATTATACACTCCTCACGGCTATAAGGCTGACGCTGTCTTACTTGCTTATATTAGGTTCTATAGCGGTACTGTTAATTTCTTAACTTATCGAAGACAATGCGGAATGGGGTGGAGGGTATGTACGAATTTCTTGCTGTCCTTTTGGCCTTTCCGTTACTCATGTCGGCAGCAAGCTTCATTTGGGGAAAAGCACTAGGCGATCCGAGTAATTTTCCAGCTCATCCTATCCTCTATAACATACTTATTAGTGTACAAATTTTGGCTGTACTTATTGTCTTCATTTACCAAGCCCCCCTCAGCTTCATCCTTCTTTCATTGGTGTATCTGTCCCAAGCTATAGGAGTTCTGATCATCATGCGTAATAAAGGCAAGGTAGAATGTGGCTGCTTGGGTCCACAGGTGAACTCCAAATTGAGCTATAAGCTTGTTCTACTGAATCTGTCGTTTGCCTTAGCTGCCCTTATAATCAGTTATTTGACTTATTCAATCTACGATCCCGTTATTATGCTTGAAGGGGCAGTCATCTATGTGATTCTTATCCTTCTCGCTTTATTCATTGCTGTAGGTGTACCTGATGCACTATATGCCATAGCAGCTTACCGTTCTGCTGCCCGTCTTAACCGGCAAGTCGTAGTCAAGCAGAGAGGAGGCGGAAGTTGAGTACTTTATTTTGGCTGTCGTATATTATGCTCTGGCTGCTCGTCGTTCCGCTCGTTATGCTGAATTTGGTGCTGTTCAGGCAGCTCGGAATCATGATTATGGGAACGGCCCGAGGAGTGAATCAGTCCGGAATTCCGATTGGGCATAAGCTCCCTCAAGCTGCAGCGTTCCGGTTAGAAGGGGAGGAATGGTCGACGGCCGAGTTGCTCGGTGCCCCTTCCTTAATGCTGTTTGGTTCTCCCACCTGCAAAGAATGTGCAGAGATTATGCCCGATTTTAAACGTATAGCGGAAATAAATGAGGTAAAGCCCATTCTCTTGTTGTTTTCAACGGCTGAGCTTGCTGCTGAGTATGTAAGAAAGATTAATTACACAGATGAAGTAATGCTGGTAAATCCGGACTTGGCCAATCAACTGGATGTTCAGGTTACACCGTTCGCCTATGCGATCGACCGTAATGGGATCATCAAGCATAAAGGACTGGTTAACAGCCGAGACCAGCTGGAGCTGTACGTTAGGGCTTCAAGAGCTTCATGAAGAGGTGAAGTATGTGGCGTAATCCTAAAAATAAAGACGAACAGATACAGGACTACATCAGCAGACAAGTTAGAGAATGGAATCATGCTCATGGGCTGAAAAAGGCCTTGAATAAAGCAGCAGGTGCGATTGCGGCAGCATTAGCCCGGCTGTTCATTCGAGATCGAAATACAGCTCAAATTTCTTATCTCTCAGGGGGCTGTTTTCCCCCACATGGTCAGCTGTGCCGTGAGTGTGGTTCAGACGGTGCCTGTCCTTCCACTTATTCGACATGCACAACATACAACGCACTTATGGGCTGCAGGGGCTTGTGTCCGCATCCTTCGGGGTGGTGGTACACCAGTGACCCAGTAGGGTTCAGGAGCAAATGCACGGATTGTGTGTCCCAGCACGTCAAGCCTTATACGCCAGGGAATTGGTGTTATCAAGGTGCCCGGATTCAAGGTGAATATGTGATCTGTGGATGTCAATCGACTTTATTATATTGACATCTTCTGGTGGTCAAACACTTATACATGGGCATTTGCATATACTGTCTATCAAGATGAGAATAGGGAGGAACGTCATGTCTACTCAGCGTGAACGTCAATTGATGTTTCAGTGTGAACATGAGATCGCGGATTATTTGAAGCAGTATCGGCACTATGTAAAGGAATCGTGTGAGCAATTCATGAACTATGACGTCAGCATACAAACATTGGACGGGGAAACGTTTGAAGGTACGATTGTAAATGTAGACCCGCATCATGTATATATCAGACTTCATGAACCGCGGGGGTTCGGCGGCCCTGGGTTTGGCCCTGGATTTGGACATGGAGGACCCGGACATGGAGGACCTGGCCCGGGCTGGGGACCTGGCCCGGGCTGGGGACCTGGTGGCGGTCATGGACCTGGTCACGGCGGACCGGGATTTGGACACGGACCGGGTCCAGGGTATGGCCCAGGTTTCGGCCCCGGACCTAACCCTAACGTAATACTGCCGCTCACATTGTTTAATTTACTTACACTCAGTTTATTGATGTAATTCCTACCCGTAAGCTGGTAAATAAAACTGCGGAATCTCCGCAGTTTTATTTATTTTATTCATGCTTTGGATAGACAAACCGTTAAATTTAACGGTTATAAACTAGTACTAGTCTATAAGTGTATAATTTGAGATTTATACAATTTATATAATTGAGAACATACGTGCTTACAAAATGATTGAAATTTGATATGATTGCAAAGTATTCTACTATTTTACAGGAGGTTGATGGAATGAAGCTGTGGTTTAAGCATAATTGGCTGCTGAGAGATCAGTGGTATGAATGGTGCCAGGATGTCCCATATGAGGAGCTGGTAAAAGAGCGGACCGGCGGAGTCGGCAGCATCATGCGAACACTCTTTCATATAATTGACGTGGAGTGGAGCTGGATCCAAATGATGCAAGGAAAACCTCATGATGAGGAAAATTTCGACGAATACAATACAGTGGACAAGATTCAGGAGCTCGATCGACGTTACCGTCTCGACATCAAAGACTTTATCGAGAATTGGAACGATAATTTAGAGACAACTCCTTTTTATTTTCACGAGCCAACGGGTCAAGTGCACGTCGATGCATGGGGAGAAATTATGCGGCATACCATTGCACACCAGATCCATCATCTAGGACAAATATCAGTGTGGGCAAGGGAGATGGGTAAGGCTCCTCTATCTGCAAACGTAATAGGAAGAGGACTCATTCAGCCTCAGTCCGTTCAGACTAAAGATGTCTAGCACGCAGTGATATATTTAGATACTTGCCTCCTATTAATTACCTATACCATATCTGCCATTTTACATACTATATAGTATCTTAATAGGATAGGAGGTAAGGTCTATGGCTGAGTTTGTAGATGCCAGAACCTCACAGAATGCCAGCTTTGCCAACTCGATTGCGATTCCAATTCTGCTTATTAGTACACCGCAATTATTTGGTCAAATCGGCCTTCAAACCGCAGGGGTTGGTACAAACCCTCGTGTTGTATTACAAGGAACCATATCTTTGCAGCTTCCGCTTGCCCTCGTAGGGATTACCATTACGATTGTCAGAGGTACGGCTCCAACAGATCCTCTCGTGTATTCAGCAACCTCAACATTTGATTTGAGTGTGCTTGCTCCTCAGGTTATTGCGTTTAATGCAGCAGATTTTAATCCACCGGTAACACCGCAATTAACCTATACCGCTTTTGTTACATCTAACCTGCTAGGAGCTGTTCGCGTAGGTCCGGAGAGCTTCAGCGGTACTCTGGTATCTGATAATGTGTAACCTAGTTTAGTTTACCATTAGAATTTTTTGTAATAAATGGTGCAAACGACTCTGCTGGCTCCCGGGCCGGCAGGGTTTTTATCATTTATCCTGCCTGCTATAATGGATAAAAAAAGAGTAGGTGCTTGCATTGACATTTGAACGAACTAAGCGATCTTGGCGGGCAGAGAAATTATCTCATTTAGGCTCGTCTATCTTTTCAGAAGTTGCAGAATGGAAAGAAGAAGCACGCTCTGCTGGACAAGAGATTATTGATCTGGGCATTGGAAGTCCTGACCGCGGACCTACGGCTCATATTCGAGATGTATTAAGTGAAGCCGTGCTTGAAGAGAGCAATTACGCTTACCCGGGCACTTCCGGTACTCTGTCCTTTCGTCAGCAGGCAGCTGCATGGATGAAGCATCGATTTGAGGTGGATGTCAATCCGAATACAGAGCTTCTTGCACTTATGGGCTCTCAGGACGGGCTGGCACACCTCGCTCAGGCTATATGTAATCCTGGAGATTTGGCCATTGTTCCAGATCCCGGATATCCGATCTATTCCGGTTCTCTTGCCATTGCGGGAGTGAAGCCCTGGTATCTTCCACTGAAGGAAGAGAACGATTTTCTTCCTGATTTAGATAGTGTTCCTGATCAAGTATGGGAGGAAGCTGTATTCATACTGCTTAACATTCCAGGAAATCCGATTGCCGTAACAGCGGATACAGCATTTTATGAGAAATTGATTCGAATTGCAGCACAGTGGAACGTGCTCATTGTACATGATTTGGCTTATTCGGAGATGGCATTTGATGATTACCGTCCAATGAGCATTCTAGAACTACCCGGAGCTAAAGATATCGCTGTTGAATTTCATTCCTTTTCGAAGAGCTTTAACATGGCCGGATGCAGGATTGGCTTCCTAACCGGGAATTCGGAAGTCATAGCTGCCCTTCGTGACCTGAAGAGCAACATTGATTACGGAGTATTTGAACCGATTCAGGTGGCCGCCATTGCGGCACTGGAAGAGGCGATGAATAAAGGAAAAGGTGACCGGGGAGTCGCGCCCTTGTATGAAGCCCGCCGAAATGCTTTTGTCGAGGCACTATCAGTCGAAGGCTGGAATGTTCCTAAGCCTAAGGCGACAATGTTCGTGTGGGCCCCGCTCCCAGTGGGCTTTAAAGTGCCAAAGGGTGATGCAGAAGTATGGAGCTCACGGAGATTCGCCCGTGAATTGCTGCTGGCGACAGGGGTTGTGGTCATACCTGGGGAGGCATTTGGAACAGAAGGAGAAGGGTATGTCCGGATTGCACTTGTACAAGAACAGGAAATACTTATGGAAGCAGCGAAGCGGATGGGCAGCTTTATCCGAGAATACGAAATGATTTGATTTTGGAAAAGAATCTCTAATAATAGAGGTTCTTTTCTTATTTCAAAATGGAATTATGAAGCGGAACTGGAAATCATTGTGGTTGACAATAGAGGGGCGAAAAAGTAATATCTTCCTAAATACATACTTAAACTATCGGAATTATTAAGTAATGATGGTTATCACTCGTATATATTTTCATAGAAGTGAGGAGGATCTTGATGAAGGTTAGCGCAGCTGATCGGATTGCCGGAATCGTTGCTGTCTTAATCGGCTTACTGTCGTTATCAGAAGCATGGAAGCTATATGCTTACCGAATTGGATTATTTAATGGAGATCATGTATTTCCGTTTATCGTTGGACTTGGATTGGTGTTATTCGGAATGATGCTGAGCATTAGGGGGGATCGGATATCCGAGGGTACAACGAATGACAGATCTGAAGTTAAAGTATCTCATCTTATATATATCATTCCTGTCGTCCTGCTCCTATATGTAGCACTTATCGATTGGTCAGGTTATCTAATCGCAACCTTTATCGCTTCCATTATTTTGTTCCATCTTATCGGAAAATTTCGCTGGTATTGGTCTATCGGCGGATCTCTAATCTTAACAGCGGCTCTTTACTTCATATTTGTAGAGTGGCTGAACACACCTCTGCCTAGCGGCAGTTGGTTGTAGCAGGAGGTGCTCACGTGTTAGATTCATTGATTTCCTTAGGCAGCGGCTTCGCGAGTGCTATAACACCGATGAATTTGTTAATGGCTGCACTCGGGGCACTGATTGGCACATTTGTTGGCGTTCTTCCAGGATTGGGCCCAACTTCTGCAATTGCCATCCTGCTGCCTCTTACAGCAGTTCTAGAACCATCCCAAGCCATCATTATGCTGGCAGGCATATACTACGGATCGATGTATGGAGGCTCAACAACTGCCATTCTTCTAAACATCCCCGGTGAGGCTTCATCTGTGCCTACATGCTTGGATGGGTATCCTTTGGCACAGCAGGGAAGAGGGGGACCTGCGTTAGGTATTGCTGCCATTTCTTCATTCTTTGCCGGAATGCTTGGTCTTGTCGGACTTGTGTTCTTTGCACCATTTCTCGCGGAACAAGCTATTAAATTTGGCCCGCCCGAACTGTTTGCGGTCATGATTCTTGCGTTGACAGTAACCTCAGGTCTCGCCGGAGGATCTATGGTCAAAGCGGCTATCATGGGATTGTTTGGATTCATGCTGTCATTAGTCGGACTTGGTACTTCCACAGGAATGTTTAGATATCAATTTGGCTTGGAGTCCTTGTCCGGCGGGTTTGAAATGATCAGCATCATCATTGGGCTGTTTGCGATAACAGAAGTATTCAAGACCTTTGGTGAGAAGAAAGTAGCCATTTCCTCTGATCAAATAGGCAGCGTATATCCCTCTGTTAAGGATATGAAGCAGAGCTCTGGAGCTGCCCTGACAGGGAGTGCAATTGGGTTTGTAATGGGGCTTCTGCCAGGTGTTTCAGCCGCAGTGACTTCATTCTTATCCTATGATATTGTGAAGAAATTTTCCAAGCGTAAACGGCTGTTTGGAAAAGGAGCCATAGAAGGTGTAGCTGCACCTGAGGCAGCAAACAATGCAACAAGCACGGCTGGCTTCATTCCTCTATTTTCACTAGGGATTCCTGCTTCACCACCGCTTGCCGTACTACTTGCTGGTCTGATGATTTATGGTGTAACGCCAGGTCCGATGCTGTTTGAACAGCAAGGCGGCTTTATATGGACGGTTATTGCGAGCATGGTCGTTGGTAATCTAGTTCTGCTGCTGCTCAATCTTCCGCTCGTGGGTGTATGGGCTAAGCTGACGAGAGTTCCTTTTGGCATTATGGGGCCGATCATCCTGGTACTATGTGTTATTGGTGCCTATTCGGTACGGAACAGCTTGTTTGATGTTGTGATTGCTGTGCTATTCGGCTTTATCGGGTACTTCTTACATAAATATAACTGGCCGGTGATGCCGCTTGTCCTATGCTTTATCCTTGGTCCGCTGTTGGAGCAGTCCTTTACACAGACCATGGCCATGTCTGCCGGAGACTTTACAATATTCCTGACTCGTCCAATAGCTCTAATATTCTTAATCTTATCTCTAGTCATGATTATTGTTTCGAATCTGCTTATTCGTCGCACAAAAAGAAGGCTGGTGGAAGCAGGAGCTTCTGATCTAAATTCGATATCTTAATTGGTTAATAAAAATACGATCTTGGGAGAGATGTAAAATGAATCGTTCATATATCACAAGTGCAGGAAAGCGTCTTACCACTCTGGCTGTATTATCCAGTATGTTTGTTCTGGCCGCTTGCGGGGGCGGGACTGCTAACGAGGATGCAGCAACAAATGGCTCTTCTGCTGATAATTATCCAAGTAAGCCCATAGAATATGTTGTTCCATATGCCGCAGGAGGTGGGGTGGATCTCGTTGCTCGTGTTGTAGCAGATGCAGTCAGCGAGAAATGGGGACAGCCCGTCTCTGTAGTTAATAAAGCAGGTGGAGGTGGAACAACGGGAGCACAATATGCACTTGGAACAAATCCGGATGGTTATACGGTACTGGCGAATGTGGTATCTAATACTTCGATGATGGAAGCGAGCTATGCCTCACCAGCAATTAAGCTTGAAGATCAGGAGCTCGTTGCACGTATTGTAGAAGATGCTCCAACCTTCACGGTGAAATCAGATGCAGAATGGGAGAACCTGAACGAATTCTCCGAATGGGTCAAGCAAAATCCCGAGCAGCTCAGCTGGACAACCTCAGGTGTCACAGGATATGCGACCTATGTTGTAGCTGAATGGCTGAACGAGCTTGGAGTGGACATCTCCAAGACCCGTATGATTGTAACCAAAGGAACAGCGGAATCACTTCCCATGATTGCAGGGGGGAATGCTGTCCTTGCCGTCCATCCTGTAAGTGAAGTCGCGACGATGGTGAATTCGGGTAACTTAAAAATCCTGGCAATTCAAAGCGCGGAAAGAAGCCCACACTTCCCTGATGTACCAACTACAACAGAAGAGGGCTTTACGAACCTGTCTGCGACTTGGTGGACTGGACTAAGCATGCCTAAGGGTACACCTGCGGACATTGTGCAGAAATGGAATGACACACTGGAAGAACTAGCGGCAGATCCCGAATTCCAAGAGAAACTGGCTGCAATGAAGATGTCGTCCTCTTATTTGAACAAGGATGAATTTAATGAGTTCATTACTCGGGAAACCGAATATTATGGTGAGCTTGCTGATAAATTTGGACTAAAAAAATAGATAGGAGCCGTGTATAGATGACGAAGATTGTCATAGTTGAAGCGATGGGTGAGACCGGTTTAGAACTGCTCCAGAAGAGTGAATATTCAGTCAAATATGATCCGACTTTATGGTCAGATCATCGTCGTCTGATCGAAGCGTCTGAGCATGCTGAAGTCCTTATTGTCCGTAATCAAACACAACTTACACGTGAGCTCCTGGATGAACTTCCTCGTGTTAAGGTCATTGGTCGGCTTGGCGTAGGTTTGGATAACATTGATGTCGAGGCTGCTTCGTCTAAGGGTATACCTATTGTAAGTGCAAAGAACGCGAATGCAGCATCGGTTGCTGAATATGTAATGGCTTCAATTCTGACCGTGAACCGTCCACTTATTGCAGCTACAAGAGATGTCATTTCAGGTGGTTGGGATCGAAAAAAATTCGGCGGCAGAGAAATTCAGGGCACCACATTAGGTCTTATCGGTGTCGGACAGGTCGGACGCTTGACAGGCAGCAAAGCACAGGCCCTTGGACTCCATGTCATCGGATATGACCCGATGTATGAGCCTGGTACAACGACAGAGAATGCGATCGCACTGAAAACGTTGGAGGAGGTGCTGGCAGAATCCGACTATGTTAGTCTTCATGTTCCTTTATTGCCAGAGACTCGTCACCTTATTGACCGTACAGCACTGCAGCGAATGAAGTCTACTGCGTATGTCATTAACACAGCGCGTGGCGGAGTCGTTCATGAACTGGATTTGGTTGAAGCACTCGAAGCAGGTGAAATCGCAGGAGCAGTGCTGGATGTATTGGAGCAAGAGCCTCCTCCGTCAGATCATCCGTTATTCAGTGTATCAAACTGCATCCTGACTCCTCATGTTGCCGGTGCAACAGAGGAAGCACTGAATCGAACCTCTCAAATGGTGGCTGCAGAGGTGATAAAGGAACTCGAAGGAGAAGCTTCAGAGTTTAGAGTCGCGAAAGTTGCAGGTTCGAAATAAAAAATAATAATAAACACCTTCAATGAATTACCTGCCTATTACGTCAAGATGCAGGCATTTCAATTGAAGGTGTTTTTTTTGTAAAGTTATCAAATTACGGCCAGTAACTGCATTTACCCAATACTTCGTTTGTGCTCCTGGAGGACATGCTGCTTCCGGTAAGCGCCAGGCGTCATGTTCGTCAGCTTCTTGAATGATCGGTTGAAGGAGGTGATGTTATGATATCCCACGAGCTGGCTGATCTCATTCACGTTCAGGTCTGTAGTCACCAGCAGTTCACATGCCTTGGACATCCGAACTCCCTGCAAATGCTCGCTGAAATTCATTCCCGTCTTCTCTTTAATATAAGCCGAGAGATAAGCGCTGGACAAATTGAGCTTGTCGGACAAGTAATCCAGCGAGATGTCCTCCATATACTTGTGCTGAATGATTTCGTAGAACATAACGACAAGAGGCTCTGATGAGAAGTCCTGGCGCTTGCGGGTAAGTGCGCATGCAGCAGAGACAAAGGATAGGAAGCCTTGATGATAATCTGCTAGGGTATGGCAGTGCTCTATCCCTTCCATCCATAGCTTGAGTGCTGGTAGGGAAGCTTCACCTGGCAGAAGCTCGTTTGTACTCTCCATCACTTTTATAGCAATGAGATGAGCATACTCCTGAAACTGCAGTACGCCGGCTCCTTGCTCATAAAAGGGTACCAGCAGTTCCTGAATCAGTTCCATCGCGCGTTCCTCATCGCCGGATTGAAGAGCCTGATGTAGATTTTTTTGCATGATCGAAGACAGGGGAGGAAGCTCAGGGAGCTCTCTTTCCTCGAATATAATTTGAGTTTCTTCTGCTATATAGGCTTGTGAAGAGAGATTTCGCAATCGTTGATACGCATCGTTGAAACCCGATGCATCCGCAACCAGCGGACTGACGCCAACGGTGACGATATAATGCTCATGATCTGCATCAAATGTTTGCTTGATTCGTTCCAGCAGCATGCTCAAATCTTGTGAAGAGGCTCCTTTTAATACGGAGACAATTTCATCGCTCTCCAGCTGGAATGTATGTGTATCTTGTACACATTCGGAAGAGATCAGATGGATATGCTCCAGCAAATGGCGGATAACCCGGCCCGTCTCATCCCGAGCCTTACTTCCGGCTTGGCGAAAACGAATATCATAATAAACAATATGATAACGACCTGAGCTGTTTAAGAAATCTGACCACTCATTGATGTCAGTGTTGATATTTTTGAGCTGATTCATGTAAGTATAGCTTTGGAGCGCTGCTTTTTGCTCCTTCATCCGCTGGATAATGCTCTCTTTTTCTTTCTGAAGCTGCTGAATCCGAGTATGGATAAGATCATATTCCCATATCTGGCCCGCAGCATTGGAGTCAATCCCTAGATCCTGTTCACTTGCACCAGCACCGCCCGAAGCTCGATCTAACAGACTTGAGAGCATTTGCTTCACAGGAGAATGGAGCTTTCTGCTAAGCAAGATAGCAGCGATAACAGCAACAGCGAGTGAAGCGACAAACACCAGCAGTAAATACTTGGACAACTGCTGAAGCTGAACGGTGATTTGCGTGTCTGGAGTCGATGTAACATAGGTTAATCCATCACTGCCTGTAGTCTTGAAATAATATACCCCATTATGCTTCACCATGCTTCTGCCATCAGGGAATAGGGGGATCTGCTCAGCTTGAGCGCTTTCATTCCTGCTGTACAGGATATGTCCGGCTTCGTCCATCAGCATCAAATTTCCTTGTTCTGCTGCGGTCCCATAAAATGCATCTGCAGCTTGTTCAATATCAATCATCGCAACAAGCTGATAAGACGTGTCCGGATAATGGAACACATAAGGCAGCAGCTTCTTAGCTTCGATATTCTTAGCCGCAAGCTCGAAGGTAGACGCAGGCAGCATTTGAAATGAAGTCTTCTGATTCAGCTCTGCTTGCCAATCGGATAAGGTGTAATTCACATTGTGATAAAAACGTTCAAACATATATTCATTGCTGCTGCTGCCGCTCTTGCCAAATGCAAGATCCGCCTGATCCAGATGGACAATGACATCCTGAACCATAAATAACGGATTGTATGCCTCTCTTCTTATCTCCTCGATGACCTCCTTAGCCTTCAAGAAATTCGCTCCGTCTATACCATACCTGTTCAGTTCACTATTAAAGCTGATCAGATCCGGATTGTGATACAGATCGAAGAGTAGAATCTGTATTCTCTCAAAATGCTGGGCAAATCTCTCCGCCGTATTCTCGGTCTGCGTCTGACTGCTGCGCATAATTTCCTGTTCAAGACCATTACGGAACATTTTATAGATAAGTACATAGAAGCACCCAAACAACAGAATGAGGGTGAGAAAGCTCACAAATATTTTGAAGTATAAAGAACGCTTGCGTGCCCAGATCCACCTCATCGTACGATCATCTCCTAACGTTAATCTTTTCTGTGCTGCTAAGGCTTGACCGAATCCTTCTTAATCGGCTTATTGTAGCAAGACAGTATTAACTCGCAGGGACTCCATTGTAAATCCGATGTAAAATCCAGCTGTGTATTTTTTAAGATTGTATTGTGTTTTTACGAAAAGATGTTAGGTTTCGTAAAGTTCTGAATAGATGTCTACAATCCAAAGAACGGTAAATACCTTTCTCGTCATAGCTCTTGTATCATGTGACTTGCAAGTGAATCACGGTGCTTAGCATTCGTAACCGTCAAAAGGGGGTGTAAGTATTGGGAAGGAAATAGGATCAGAGGTGCAGGTGTCAGAGAGAAAGAAATGGAAGCAGAGAAGCACTCTGCGATCATGGACTAGAAATTGGGAGCTCTACTTATTGTTTCTGCCCGTGCTCGCTTACTTTATTATCTTTCACTATATTCCGATGTATGGAGTGCAAATCGCCTTCAAGGATTTCATCGCGAACAAAGGCATCATGGGCAGTCCTTGGGTCGGATTCGAGCATTTCGAGAGATTCTTTGACAGCTTCTATTTTTGGAGAATTATTAAGAACACGCTGGGGATCGGTATCTATGAGCTGGTCGTAGGTTTCCCGATTCCGATTATCCTAGCGCTCATGATCCATGAGCTGAGAACAGGCAAGTTTAGAAAATTCGTGCAGACCGTCACGTACATGCCGCATTTTCTATCCACGATTGTCATGGTGGGCATGATCATGATGTTCTTGTCACCCGCGTCTGGACTCATTAATGTAGTCATTTTGTTATTTGGCGGGGAGCCGATCAGCTTCATGACAGAACCGGGCTGGTTCAAGAGCATCTATGTATGGTCAGGTGTATGGCAGACGATGGGCTGGAGCTCCATTATCTATATTGCTGCGCTTGCCGGAATTGATCCGCAGCTTCATGAAGCAGCCAGAGTGGATGGAGCATCCAGACTCCGCCGAATATGGCATATCAATTTACCGGGCATCGCACCCACGATTATCGTACTGCTCATCCTGAACATGGGCTCCATTCTTGGAGTAGGATTCGAGAAGGTATTCCTGATGCAAAACGACTTAAATATGGAGAGCTCTGATGTAATCTCTACGAATGTTTATCGCAGCGGCATACTCGGTGCACAGTACAGCTTCTCAGCTGCCGTTGGATTATTCAACTCAGTCGTCAATTTCCTTATGCTGCTCACCGTTAACCGGATTGCACGTAAAGTCAGTTCAAGCAGTCTATGGTAGAAAGGAGGCCTGTAAGCATGGCAGAAAGCCGGGGAGATCGTTACGTCATGACTGCAATATACATTCTGCTCGGACTTGTCTCTCTCATCGTCTTATATCCGATATATTTTGTACTGATAGCCTCTATTAGCAGTCCGGAGGAGGTTATGCTGGGCAAGGTATGGCTGTGGCCGAAGAGTCTATCTCTTGTTGGTTATGAACGGATCTTTGAAAATAACGAATTGATGAAGGGTTACCTCAATACGATTCTGTACACGGTCATCGGTACCGCTCTGAACGTTGTCATGACGATTGCTGCAGCATACCCGCTGTCTCGTCAGGATTTCAAGGGGAGAAACGCATTCACGGTACTGATCGTATTTACGATGTTCTTCAGTGGAGGCATGATCCCGACTTACCTGTTGATTAAGGATCTCGGACTTCTCGATTCGTTCTGGGTGATGATTCTGCCCACAGCGGTATCCGTGTGGAACATTCTCATAATGAGAACCTTCTTTCAAAGCTCTATTCCAAAAGAGCTGCAGGAGGCCGCATTTCTGGATGGATGCTCCAATCTGAAGCTGCTTGTACGGATTATCCTTCCTCTGTCCGGGCCGGTGCTGGCGGTTATGGTATTATTTTATGCCGTCGGTCATTGGAACAGCTATTTTAACGCACTTATCTATCTATCCGACAGGGACAAGTATCCACTGCAGCTGTTCTTAAGAGAAATTCTAATTCAGGATCAAATGCAAAATATGGTGGACTTAGGCAGTGATACATATTCCAAAAGCCTGATGGAGGTTGAGGCCATCAAATACGCAGCAGTCATGGTGACAAATCTGCCGATGCTGATCCTGTATCCGTTTCTGCAAAAATATTTCATTAAAGGTGTCATGATCGGCGCTATTAAAGGATAGCTGAGGTTCATTAACTGAGGTTCTATACTAAAATCGAGGAGTGAAGTAGCGTATGTGGAAAAAATGGGGGAGTCTTTCATTATCACTAGTTATTGCGGCAAGCTTAATGGCGGGATGCGGCTCAAGTGAAGGCAGCGGAGAAGCAGAAGGAGAACAGGCACCAGAAGTGACGTCTAATCTAAATGAGACGGGGATGCCCATCGTCAACGAGCAGATTACGCTTGATTTTTTCACCGGGAAGTGGGCCGGAAACAGCAGCAATTATGATGAAGTGCTCGTGTGGGATAAGTATCAGGAAATGTCCAATATCGATGTGAATTTCAATCTGGTTCCTTTTGAAACATTGACAGAGAAGCGCAATCTGGCACTTGCCGGTGGAGATTATCCCGACGTCTTCTACTCCGCAAGAGTCAGCTCTGCTGAATTGACCCGTTATGGTCCGCAAGGGGTATTTATCCCGCTGAATGATCTAATCGATCAGTACGCTCCCAACTTCAAGAAGCTGATGGACGAGAATCCAGGTATTCGTAAAGGACTGACGATGCCGGACGGGAATATTTACTCGCTGCCTTCCTTCTATGATCCCAACTTCTTATCCATGCTGATTGGAACGCCTCTATGGATTAATGAAGACTGGCTTAAGCAGCTGGGTATGGATGAGCCGGATACTATTGATGAACTTTATAATTATCTAAAGGCGGTCAAGGAGACCGATCTGAACGGAAATGGCAAAAATGATGAGATTCCATATGGAGGAACCGGAATTACAGCTATGATTGATCAGGTCAAAGGCGCATGGGGTCTTGGCACGAAAGGTCTGGGTCATAAGTTTGTCGATGTGGATCCGGACACGAATGAGCTTCGCTTTACGAAGACACTTCCAGAGTACAAGGAATTGCTGCAGTTTATGAACAAGCTGTACACAGAAGGATTAATTGACAAAGAAATATTCACCATTGAGAGCAGCGCACTGAACGCCAAGGGGCAGGCCGACCTGCTGGGATCGACCATCGTACCGAATCCGGATACCGTAATGGGCAAGGACAATTATATTGGTCTGGGTGCATTGGAAGGTCCGCATGGCGACAAGCTGTATTCCCATGTTAAGGTTCCGATGGTGCACGTAGGAGCCTTTGCGATTACAGATAAGAATGAGCATCCGGAGGCAACCATCCGCTGGATGGATCACTTCTTCGGGAAGGAAGGTGCAACGTTCTTCTTCATGGGGGAAGAGGGTACCACGTATAACAAAAATGCAGACGGAGAGCTTGAATACATTGAAGATATTAGGAATAATCCGAATGGGCTAACGATGGACCAGGCGTTAACTCAATATTTTACTTGGACGGGTGGAAGCTACCCTGGTTATGTGAAAAGCGAGTATTTTAAAGGATCAGAAACGTTGCCAAATTCGATGGAAGCTGCAGAGAAGGCCGAGCCGCACGCCGTGGAAGACATCTGGTATAACTTCAACTTTACGAATGAAGAGACAGATTTCATGTCCTCTGTCGGTAAAGACATCCATGATTATATTGATGAAATGGAAGCGAAGTTCGTAAATGGCAGTGCTTCTTTTGATGAGTGGGATACGTATGTGGAGACTATTAATAAAATGGGACTTGAAGAGTATATGAAGATCTACCAGGCTGCTTATGAGCGTTATAATGCAAGCTAAGCAACAAGTAAAAATAGCCGTTATGGGATACAATGCGGATTCTGTAAATTATGCCAAGTACTATGCAGAACATCCTGCGATTCAGCTGGCAGGTATATGTGATCAGCGCGATGACGAGGCCAAGGAGTGGGCAGAGCATATTCAAACCACTGTATACCGCAGCCTGCCGGAGCTGCTGGCAGAGCAGAAGCCGGATATCCTTCATCTCGCACTTCCGATCAAGGAGCATCTGCCAGATCTGTACATCGCTGCTGAAGCGGGTGCTCATGTGGTTTGTGAGAAGCCCTTCGGCTTGTCAGCTACGGATCTGAAACAGCTGGCTGCCATATGCAGACAGCACAGCGTACAGATTATTCCTTCTCACCAGGCCTTGTTCAGACCGGAATATTCGGATCTGGCAAGGCAAGTGAGAGCAGGTGTGATCGGCAGTCCAGGCGTAGTTCATGTTCGGCGTATGATGACTGGAGAGGAAGCTTACGGCAGTCGTTTGCCTTCCTCCTCTGCTCATCGTATCGAACCCATTATGACGCTGTTTATCGATGAAATTGAATTTATGAGTTATCTTCTGGGCGAAGTGGAGAGCGTATTCGCACAGCATATTCGCAAAGAAGGGACTGAGTATGCGCTGCTCACACTGAAATATGAATGCGGCACCATTGTGAATATGGAAGGTATATTAGGTTACCCGAGTCCGGCAACATCTGAATTCGAGATGGCAGGAAATCAAGGAATTGTTCGCTCCAGTCCGAAGATGAGCGCTTCGGTGGAGATCAGAAGAGGGGGTTCCGAATTCAGTTTAGTCAGCCCTGCATTTGAGGATGCGATCGATGGATTTATACGATCCGTGCTGAATATTGCAGCTCATAAGACTGAACCGGTAATATCGCTGGAGGCGTCTTGGAAGACGGCGGTTGTCATCCAGGCGGCAGCTTATTCGGCAAGTAACGGCCAGGCCGTGACCATGCGGTCATTTCGTTTAACCGATGGGTGGTGGCGGGATGCGTAAGCTTCGTATCGGTATGATCAGCTTCGCCCATTCCCATGCCTTCAGCTACTACAGACAGCTGCAGCTGATTGAAAATACGGAGGTAACTGTCATCTCAGATCCCTATTATGATCGGGTCAAGGCGATAGTTGAACGTGACCATGTTCAATTCTATCCAGATCATCTGGAGCTGCTCGAGCTGCCGGATATAGATGCGGTCATTATTTGTTCGGAAAATAGGCATCATGCCGCCCTAGTCACGGACAGTGCGAAGGCAGGCAAGCATATATTGTGCGAGAAGCCGCTTGGAACAGGACGCGTGGAAATGCGGCAAATGATTGATATTTGTCATGAACTGCAGGTGCAGCTCATGACGGCCTTTCCTTGTCGTTACCTTCCGTCGGTCATTCGGGTTAAGGAAACCGTAGCCCAAGGTGAGATTGGTGAAGTCATGGCCGTTAAAGGGTATAACCGAGGCGGCATGCCCGGCGGCTGGTTTGTCGATCCGGCACAATCTGGCGGCGGTGCACTGCTCGATCATACGGTACATGTTGCTGATTTGCTGAATTGGATGCTGGGAGTACAGCCCCGTGTTGTTCATGCTGAGAAAGGGACACTGTTTCACGATATTGCTGTCGAGGATTCCGGTATTGTTCATCTGGAATATGAAAATGGCGTGATTGGGGTTATCGATACAAGCTGGTCTCGAAATCCTGTGTTTCCTTATTGGGGAGATGTGAAGCTGGATGTGATCGGAACGGAAGGAATCATAAGAATGGATGCTTTTGCCCAAGTCAATGAAGTGTTCAGCATAGAGCAAGGCAGAGCACGGTACAGCTACTTTGGAGACAAAATGGATTATTATATGCTTCAGGATTTTGTGAATCGTATTCTTGATGGAAGGCCTGTAGCGATTACGGGAGAGGACGGGTATGCCGCAGCCGAGGTGGCATTGTCAGCCTATGATTACCTGGAGAGACGAACGTAATCTTATAAAATGAAAGCAAGGTGCGCCTCAACGCTGGGGGCGCACCTTGTTCTTTTTGAATTTAAAGAAGATGGAAACGAAGAGCAGACTAAGCAAACCGGAATCGATGACTCTGACCACATGAACACCAATGCTATGAATAGCCACCGGATCAGCGATAAACCAGATAATGAAGAATACAATAGACAATAGGGCAATACATAGCCAATACAGCCATTTTTGTGCAGACGGTGTACTGCGGTTAGCTAGACTATTGTATTTTCTGGCTCGATAGAGGAGGTAAATCAGAATTAACGAAAGTCCGGCCAGCGTCCCACCATGCTGCAGTATTTTGTAGATGGGAATTTCGTAACCGAGTACATGAAGGTCAACGCTGAGCAGCGGGATCCGATCGACAACAAATCCATGCTGGTGTGTAAAAGCATCCCACACGACGTGCGTTAACATGCCGAGTAAGGCAGAATAGCAGAAAATAATGATCTGGACGGGTATTCCGAAATTAGACGTACGCTGATAACGATCCTGCATAAACACAGGCAAATGATCAAATAGAGTATGGTGGATGAAAAAATGGTAGATCAGGTAGACCAACGCGACCAGCGGCAAATTAAAATAGAAGAAACCTGCGAAAGTATGTCCGGTCATGCCCGCAGGTTGTCCTCTTAGCAAATATTCATAATCCGGGGCCATGCTGCCCAATACGAGCGCAGTAAAATGAAGATACTTGCTCTTGCGTGAAAACGGCAGAACGGCAGCAGGATGGGCAAAAGTAAATGGCATCGTATGTAGAATCTCCTTTATAAATGAATCAAAATCGGTCTCCAGATGTATGTATTGTCTAGCCCAGGCACGGTAGATTTAGTATAAACCGTTGGCTATTAAATGGAGGGGGAACATGATGGAATCGATAAATATTGTCAGGATGACAGAGCTTAGGGAGCAGCAGCTGCAGCAGGCGGCAGACGTCTACGTGAATAGTTATTATAACGAATTAACCTCCATGTCGAAAGATAAAATGATGTTAAAAAGAATAATTAAAGAGTCTTTTGTTGTAGATCAATTCTATGCTGCGATTATTGAAGGCCAAGTCGTAGGCATTATGGCATATTCCACAAGCATTACTCGCTCGCAATATTTTGATAAAGAGTTCTTAAAAAGCATTCTAGGTAATGTTCAGGGGAGTGTTGTACATTATTTTCTGGCAAAACAATTTCACATACCAGCCCCAATTTATAGAGATGAGTGCTATCTAGAAGCGGTTGCCACAGACCCTATGTATCGGGGAAGAGGGATCGCGACATCCATGCTGCTCCATCTGATACATCATCTGCCGTATCGGGTCTTTAAGCTGGAAGTCGTTGATACGAATCATGCGGCACGATCCATTTATGAGAAGCATGGTTTTCACATCTATAAGGCCGTAAAGCAAAGATGGTTTCGCAATAGACTTGGCTTCAATGAGAAGCTCTATATGGTAAGGACTGTGGATGAGCCAACAATATAGCCTATAATCATTAAAATTTATAAATGAATACAAACCAAACGTTCACCCATTACAGAACAGGACATTGAATCGTAATTGAGCGGGAGGAAGGCAATGAATTCAGATCACGGGAATGAGGAAATATCTGGACATGACAAGCAATTAAATGAAGTAGTCAAACAAAAGAGACATCGCAATCGAAGGAAGCGTACTTATATCTTCTTAGGTTCCGCTGCAGCAGTGCTCTTAGCAGGATACTTGATAATGGGGTATATATTACCCGGCCCAATGGAGAAGCTTTATTCACCGAAGATACAGAAATATATAAAGGCTGTTGATTATGACCGGAACTTCATGCTTGCTGCACAAAATAACCTGTTGCAGGAACTGCATGTATCGGATACAAGCGGAGCTTATGAACTGGCTGTGGGGGGAGTTATTGCAGATGAGGAAAAAGCCGTGATCCTGTATTCGGTGAGTGGACCTGATCTTAAAGAACATCAAGATAGCACGGATGCTATTGAGTTAATAATCGAGGAAGATAAACCTCATTCGATTGGTTATGGACACAATTCTCCGAACAAAAACGAGACGATTACCTATCAAAGTATTCAGCTAAATATGGAATATGGTGAAGAATTACCCAAAGAGCTAAAGCTGGCGATGAATATAAACGAGGAGTCATTAGAGGTTACATTCCCGATAGATCACTCTCGGTTTGCAGGTATGCGAGAATATATTGATATGAATAAGTCTTTTGTTGTAGATAACCAAACCGTTCGAATTCACGATATCACCCTTACACCACTGCAAACGATGATTAGAATGGAGACGAATACGGAGAACACAAAGAATATGAACGGTTTTAGTGGGTTGAGGTTAGCCGATGATCAAGGGAACAGTTGGGGAGAAATTTCTAATGGAACGAATGGTTCTGGGGAAATAAGCTCAGGGACTTACATTGCGTATATGGACAGCATCTACTTCAATAAGCCAGATAGTCTATCCATAATCGTTGATGGCGCTTTTATATCTGACAAAGATCAAGAGTTTGTAATTAATACCGCTACTTCAGAAATGGTGAAGGCTCCTGATCAGCGGCTGGATATAGTAGAAATAGATCAAGATCAAGATCAAGGTTATGTATACCTTCAGCTTGAATTCACTGATTCAGCAGAATCTCATAATAAACCACCTTCTCGAGTATATAGGTTAATCAATGATCATAACCAATTTGCTGACGCTTCAGGCAAAAAGTATAAGATAACAGGTTCACCTCAATCCGGATTTAGAATTGGAGATGAGAGGACTACGCTGTTATATACGGTTACCATTCCTAATGAAGATTACAAGCAACCCTTAACGTTCGAGATTAACGAATATCCGAAAAAAATAAATCAGAAGATCGACATTCCTGTGTTCTAACAGCGTCAACCCATCAGATTAAGGTTCTTTAGACGAAAAAATTGAATTGTTCCGCAGCATAAGATACGTGTAACCGTGCGCTGATGCTGCGGATTTTTTATGCTTTTTTAAGAAACATACATAAAACCGAATGAATAACCTGGACGTCTAATTAACAAGCAGCTGCAATATCGGACAGGAGGAACAGCATGGACTTACATGAGCTTGCCGCCAAATCAAGAGACGGCGATGAAGAAGCATTTATAGAACGGCTTCATGTGGACAAGCATCGGATGTACAGTATTGCATACTCATATATGCGGAATGAAGCGGACGCGCTGGATGCTGTGCAGGAAACGGTGAGTAGAGTATGGGCGAAACGGAAGACGTTAAGACAGCCTGAATATTTTACGACCTGGGTCATTCGTATTCTGATTCGGGTTTGTATGGATGAACGGAAGAAAAGAAAGCGTGAGCTGCCTTCGGGAACTGAGGAGATGGATATCATTACTAAAGTTGCTGTCGCCGGTGATCCGGCACAAAAAATAGATATGGAGAATTTAGTCACTGCACTTCCGCCGAAATATCGGATGGTTATTGTGTTGAAATATTACCGAGATCTGACGATTACGGAGATTGCAGAGCTGCTGGACCGCCCGGATGGCACCATACGAACCTGGCTCAACAAAGCACTCAAAATGATGCGGGTCGAAACGCAGGATAAGGAGGAGATCGATCATGCACTTCATAACAGAAGAGTGGGAACAAGCCGTATTAAAGGATAAAGCGAAGGTAGATTCATATTTAAAGGATCTGCCATTGTCAGCTATGGATGAGAGTATCAATCTCGGCATGGTAAGTGGTAAGCACAGAATAAGGCGCCAGCATAAAAAACGCATAGGCATTATCTGTACAGCGGCAGCGGCCTCCTTGCTTATACTGTTCACGGCGAGCATTCGCATCTCACCTGTCTTTGCTGCGGTTGTCAGTGAGCTCCCGTTAATGAATAAATTCGTTGAGGTTGTGCGGTATAACAGTGTCTATTCAGAGGCGATCGAGAGTAATCTATATCAGGAGATGGACATTACAATGCAAGTTGGAGACACAACATTAACGGTTGGAGGAATCTTGGCTGATGAGGACAGTTTGACGTTACTCTATTCTCTTCAGGGTGCAGATGTAGAAAAGATGAACTCGAGAGGTTTCCATTGGCTAGGAATATCAAATTCCGAAGGAAAAGATATTGGTCATGCAGATTATCGCAATAAAAATGCTGTGAGAGATGATGTGCTATCTAATTTATATACTAGAGCGGATTTTGTACTCAACGAAGGTGAAGATATGCCTGCATCGGCCATTCTTAAAGGACTCTACATCAAGGATGAGGAAGAACAAATCATTGAAGTTCCACTGGAGATTGATCAGAGCCGGTTCGTGGAAATGAGAGAAATTGTCCCCATTCATCAAACCATCGAGATCGACGGGCAAAATCTAACGTTCGAAGAGCTTATAATCACACCGCTTCAAGCCAAAATGAAAGTAACCGCAGATCCGAATAACACAAAACTAATTAGTGATATCATGAAGCTGACACTGACGGATAACACGGGAAATAGACTAAGAACGAATAGTGCTTCTGGTGATTTGAATGAGGACGGCAGAACCTATTTTTTTGAGAGTCTCTATTATGATCGACCGAGTCAAATAAACTTGGAAGTTAGTGGTGTGTATTTGAACAATAAAAACGAAATCTTTCAATTTAATACGAATACAGTAGAAACGATAAGTACTCCAGATCCCCGAATTATTCTTGAACAAGTAGAGACGACAGATGAGGGTATGAGAATCTCAATTCTACTGAAGGAAATGTCAAAAAGTAAAGATATCAGCTCCCATCCAATGCTCCAAATAAGTGATCATGTTACTGACGCTGTTGGAGACTCATATCCATTGGAGCTTTCTCGAACAGAGTTAGTATCTGAACATGTTACTCAGACCTGGCGGTACAAATACCTCCTGCCTGCAGGAGATTACAAGCAGCCACTACGGCTTGAAATGCATAGATATCCAGGTTCAGTTGAAGAGAAGATCACGATTCCGATCAAATAACGGACTAATTCATCTTCTCCCCATAGCGTAACACCTTGGACGGTTGTTTCTTTCGTAGTCAGTTAAATTTAATGAATAGTGTTGTACAATTGGATGATAACTTTTCAAGCCGACCCATAAAAGCTATAATATAAAGGATTGTTTAGAATCTCTATGAAAGCGAGCGAATATTGATATGGGTCGTAAGTGGAATAATATTAAAGAAAAGAAAGCGTCCAAAGACGCAAGCACTAGCCGCGTATATGCGAAGTTCGGACGTGAGATTTATGTAGTAGCCCGTCAGGGGGAGCCTGATCCGGAATCGAACCGCGCTCTGAAAGTCGTACTAGAGCGTGCTAAGACATACAACGTACCCAAAGCCATCATTGACCGTGCACTGGAAAAAGCAAAAGGCGGTTCGGAAGAGAACTTTGACGAGCTTCGTTACGAAGGCTTTGGTCCTAATGGATCGATGGTCATTGTGGATGCACTTACGAACAACGTAAACCGTACAGCATCTGAAGTACGTTCAACCTTTACGAAGAATGGCGGCAATTTGGGAGTCAGCGGATCGGTAAGCTACATGTTCGACTCTACGGCGGTTATCGGGGTTGAAGGCAAATCTGCGGATGAAGTACTGGAGCTATTAATGGAAGCTGATCTGGATGTTCGGGATATTGTGGAAGAAGATGAGGCGGTTATCGTGTATGCGGAGCCGGATCAATTCCATGCCGTACAAGATGCATTTAAAAATGCAGGAGTAACGGAGTTTACTGTAGCTGAGCTTACGATGCTGCCACAAACCTTTGTATCCTTGGAAGGCGATGCACTTACACAATTCGAGAAGCTCATTGATGTACTTGAGGATCTTGAGGACGTGCAGCAAGTGTACCATAACGTGGAATTTGAAGAATAGGAACTTACAACTTTCTGATGAAAGTTGAAGTTTAAACTGTCAGCCTCTCATTTATCTCGGGATAAATGGGAGGCTTTTTTGATGAATAGAATATCTATAAAAATGTACATTGCGTGAAGCTGTGCTGAAACCTGAACAGCAGCAAGAGAGTAAGGAATTTTCTATGTTATAATTAAAGGGTTGTCTATTTAGACTTTCGTAAGAGGTTTGATAACTACGAAAAGGGGAGTGTTCATCTACAGTGAAGCTGGTATCTTGGAATGTAAACGGGCTGAGAGCCTGTGTAAATAAAGGGTTTATGGATTATTTTAAGCAGATGGATGCGGACATTTTTTGCCTGCAGGAGACCAAGCTGCAAGAGGGACAAATTCAAATGGAGTTAGGCGACTCCTACCAGGATTATTGGAGTTATGCAGAGAAAAAAGGTTACTCGGGAACCGCGGTGTTTACGAGAATCAAGCCGATTTCGGTTCAATATGGTATGAGTGAGGAGGATCCTGATCCAGAGGGGCGAATGATCACGCTGGAATTTGAACAATTTTATCTAGTTAATGTATACACACCTAATGCGAGAAGGGATTTATCGCGATTACCTCTTCGTCTGGAATGGGAGGAACGTTTTCGAGCCTATCTTAATGAGCTGGACCAGCATAAGCCTGTGATCGTATGTGGAGATATGAACGTAGCTCACCAGGAGATTGACCTTAAGAATGCCAAATCAAACCGTGGTAATTCAGGCTTTACATTAGAGGAACGCGAGAAAATGAGCATGCTGTTGGATTCGGGCTTTGTGGATTCGTTCCGCTATTTTTATCCCGATCGGACAGATGTGTTCACCTGGTGGTCTTATATGGCGAAGGTCAGAGAGCGGAATATCGGCTGGCGAATTGATTACTTCCTTGCTTCGACCCGGCTTGCACCGTACTTGAAGGATTCAGGAGCAGACTGTCATATCATGGGAAGTGATCATTGCCCTGTATTTTTGGAAATGGAGCTTGACGAATCTCTTCAAAATGCTTAACTGCTAACGGTTATAAATAATTACTAGGGATGAGCAAGGCAATTTACATAGAGTCATAGGTTAAATTAATTGCGGCCTATCCACTCTGGTTGCTTTGGCTCATCCTTTTATATTGAAATAGATTTGTATATTAATAGATTTTAGATTTGTAGACTTAGATGGTATTGTGTACGGCATAATTCTGAACATAGCTGTCGTGATCGAGCACCTCAATTGCCCCTGACCAATCGAGCACTTTTCCGACAAAACCTTGGATGTCCAGATCCTTCATCTCATACGTATCCGGTGTATTACCCGTACCTGAAGCATCCTTAATTAAAGTCACTTTATACCCGCGGTCATAAGCCGATATCGCTGAGAACATACAGCAGAACTCCGTCTCAAAGCCGACGATGAAGAGATGATTAACGCCTAACTTCTCCAGAGTCTCTGCAAGATTCGTGTTATAAAATGCACTCGGTGTCTGTTTCTCAACTACAGTTTCAGCATATTTAAGAATTGAATCATGTATATGTGAGCCCTCTGAATCTCGGTACAATGGACTTTCTTCCTGATCATCAATATGTCTAATAAAAATGACCGGATGTCCATCTTTTCTAAAATCTTGAATCACTTGTTCTATTAATGTGAGTTCTTTTGTGAAATCTTTTAGCTCGACAATGGCGTTCTGTACATCAACCACTAACAGTGCTTTCATCAGAATCACCTCCTGGAATTGTATACCAATTGGTAATTCTATAGGTATGATCGAAATCCTTTTGATAAAGGGAAACTATGAAAATATATTCTGACATATTCGTCGTATCTGGCGTTGCAAGACCATTCTGTTAGCGCTATCATTAGTTCAGAGCTTTATATCATTTCTAAAGGAGCCAATATACATATGACACGGATTGAAGATCAAGCTACAGTGCTATTTATCGGAGACAGTATTACGGATTGTGGCAGAAATTACGATAATGTGGGTGACCTTGGCAGAGGTTATGCCATGATGGTTGCAGCGGAACTTAATTTTCGTTATCCTGAGAAGCAAATTCAGTTTATGAATCGCGGCATCAATGGAAACCGAGTTACAGATCTTGAGCAAAGGTGGGAGCAGGATTGCCTGGCGCATAACCCAACCTGGGTGTCCATATATATTGGAATCAATGATACGTGGCGCTGGTACGATTCCAAGGCAGAGACTTCTGCAGATGAATTTTATCGTACATATCGTGAGCTGCTAGTGCGGACCAAAGAGCATACGAATGCCAATATCGTGATAATAGAACCGTTCGTACTGCCTGTTCCGGAAGATCGCAAGGGATGGAGAGTAGATCTTGATCCAAAAATTCATGCCATTCGAGAGCTGGCTCGTGAATTCGGAACATATTATGTGCCGCTGGATGGCCTGTTTGCTCAAGCGAGTACCAAGGCGGAGCCAGCCTATTGGGCAGGAGATGGCGTGCATCCAACTGATGCGGGTCATGCCCTCATTGCAAGAGCATGGCTGGATGCAGTAAAAGTTTAAGTTCACCGAACGGGGTGGGTAACCGGACAAGGTTTAGAAAGCCACAGGAGTGATATTACTGCGAATTAATAGATGAACTGTTTAAGCTGGTCTTTATAAGCCAGCTTTTTTGCGTTGCTTCCTGCGTATGAACGAAGTGATGAATAAACAAGTACAGACAGGATTTTAATAAGTTCTCCTAGTTTTACGAAGTTCAGAGATAAAAGAGTTATATGATAGAAATTATGGGCAAAAAAAGAATAAAGGAAGAACACAAAAATTAGATGAGAACACTTGTACGGAGATGTAAACACAGGTAAAATATAGATACAATTGAATCTTGGGTGGGCATGGTTTCCCTTCGAAAGGGGGTGAGACCATGGAGGTAAAAGATGCGATGACACTGATGTTATTATTCGGAACATTCATTATTGCACTTTTAACGTACATTAATAACAACAAGAGAAAGTAAAAACCCACCCAAAGGTTGACCGCCGAAGGTGGGTTTTTATTACCTGAGACTTAGAAGGGACCATCCAAGCCAATTGTACTGACCAAGTGTAGACGCACTTGGTCTTTATTTAAGAATATGATAACACATGAGAAAAGATGAATCAAAGTTAAAATAAATAATCGAAATGAGAAAGGACAGGTTAGTAAACAAACTCGAATAAGGTTAAATGAAACTCTTTAAGGAAGGGCGAAAATAGTGCTGAATAAAAACGTGATTTTAAAGCTTCTATCATCTAGCTGTTTAATGCTAACTCTAATTTATGTACTGTCATTATATGCTGATTTGTTTATTTTTACAGGGAATAACGACGTCAATGAGGGTAATTATCTATATTTATTGATAATAATTATACCCTATCCCCTAATTTTATCGATGGTAATAAACTTATTAATTAAAAGAAGTGACAAATCTAAGAAAAGAAAAGACATACTAATTCAAAAGATATTTCCATTAGCATGCTTAATTCTTGTAGTTGGACAATTTGCATTGTTTTCAAATATTAGTACTAGTATTGCAGTTGTGATTAGCATAAGTATTACAATAATATTGTTAATTCTGTCGGTATATTTATTGATGAAAGACTTAATGAAATAGTTTTTATAAGCTATGTCAATAACGAAATAGATTTGTATAACAAAGTATTAACGCGGATTCACATGCACACCTCGGTCACTGGTGATGTTTTTGGCAGAGGAATTGATTCACGGACAGCCCTGCAAGGCTAAGTATGCCGACTCAATCGTTACCCTCACTTAAGCCTTTTGCGTTCGTTAATGCAAGAACATTATCGGAAATCAATGCAAACTATATTTGTATTAGGATGAATGGAGACTCTATGAACAAGAAAATAAAGAGAAGATCAATTTTCTTTGTTGTAATCTTAGCGATTGTATTTTTCATTCTTTATAGGTATGGCTATTCACTAAACGAGAAACAAGCTTTAAGAATATCATACCCTTTCACAGACGGTGATGTAGTATATAACAAAAAATTCGAAAATAATAAAGCGGTTATATGGGAAACCGAGAATTTCAATTATGTGAAGCAAGTTGAAATTAAATTGGGGTTCTTATATCAAGTATCAAATGTAGCTGTGTTACAGTCCATGCAACCGTTGATCGGAACAGAAGGGGAACTGATGGGGACATGGTCGGCGAGACTAAACTCAAGAAATATGTACGATACTATTTTCGGAGTGGAATCAGATAATCCTGAAATTAAAAGAGTAATCATAAGTAATGATAATATTGATAACGTAATTTCGTATGATATGGATGAAATAAAAGAGAATTCAACAGTATTTATCGAATTAATTTTAGAAGATGGTTTTGCAGCATCATACAATGAACTAAATACAAAAGATGCTAGTGGATTTATATTTAGAGGAGTAAATGATAAGGGAGAGATATTAATATTAGGAAGATAAGAGCGTTAATTGAATAGCTCATGAAGGCGAGTGCATACAAGAAAGGAAATATGCTACGCGAACAACGAGTAACATTAAGGCCTGTTATTGAAGAAGATTGGGAACGGCGATATGAATGGCTGTCCAATCCTGCAGTTAATCGAACGTTACCATCTGGAAATGGTATGTCCTAACACCGGTGATTTATGAAAGCAAGTACGTTGTTTAGAGAAGCAGCAATAGTTGCGAGCAACCGAAGAGGATGTAGCTTAAGAGTTTGCGACGTCAGCGCACCCCCAAGAATTCTTCCCTCAGCTGCAAGTGAAATTTTTTGGATCTCGAACGACTTTTGCGAAGCAACCGGAGAGAGGGAGCCAAAAAATGTAACGTCGGCCCGACTCCCAAGAATTCTTCTCCCACAGCTGCAAAGTGGAATTATGAGAGCCCATCGACTTTTGCGAGCAACCAAAGGAAGGGGCTAAAAAGATTGCAACGACTTTTGCGAAGCAACCGGAGAGAGGGAGCCAAAAAATGTAACGCCAGCCCGACTCCCAAGAATTCTTCTCCCACAGCTGCAAAGTAAATCTACAGAGATTCCATCAAACAAATGCAAGCAACCGGAGACTCGGCGTCCAATAATGGAACGCCTATACCAGTACCTTCCTAAATTCGGCAGTAAGTAGAGGCACAACGTCGAACAGATCGCCGACGATGCCGTAATCGGCAACCTTAAAGATGGGAGCTTCAGGATCCTTATTGATCGCAATAATGACACGCGATTGGCTCATTCCCGCCAAATGCTGAATGGCACCGCTGATGCCGCAAGCAATATAGATTTCGGGTGTCACTACTTTCCCTGTTTGACCAATCTGCAGAGAATAATCACAATAGCCTGCATCACACGCACCGCGTGAAGCACCTACAGCTCCGCCGAGCAGATCTGCTAGCTCTTCAAGAGGCTTGAAGCCGTCTGCGCTCTTGACTCCCCGGCCACCAGAGATGACAATCTTGGCTTCGCTGAGATCAATCTTGCCTGTCGTCTTCTGAACGACCTCTTTAACGATTGTGCGTAGTGATGGAGAGGGGTAAGCAACATCTTCAATGGGGGAAGCACTGCCTTCAGCCGCAGAAGCAGCAGCAATATTGTTCGGCCGAATGGTAATGACCGCGGGTCCAGCCTCAAATACACGTTTTTCAAAGGCTTTGCCTGCATACAGCGGTCTTGTGAATACGGGATGACCTCCTTCTAGATCAATAGAAGTAATGTCCGAGATCTGTCCTGCCTGAAGGTGAGCTGCAACTAATGGTGCTAGATCTTTACCCAGAGCGGTATGTCCGAAGAGGACAAGGTCTGGTGCTGCCTGCTGTAAGACAGATTTTAATGCAGCTAAATAAGCTTCGGGATTATAGTGTTCAAGTGCTGAATGCTCGATGGTATATATCAAATCGACGCCATAGCGAACGAGTTCACTTACGGCGGACGTTATATCTGAACCTGCCACTACAACCTGGATCCGATCCTGAGCACCTGCGATTTGTTGTGCAGCACCTAACGTTTCGAGTGCTACCTGACGAAGCCTTCCATCTCGATTCTCGGCATATACAAGCAATGTTTTACTCATCACAAGAACCTCCTAAGGACATTTGAATTTGAATGCATGAACAGCCAATGGAAAAATAACGCATGTCGGACATTCCGTTTGCCATACACTTGGGGTAGATGAGATGCACATAATTGAAACCGCATACAAAATGATGGATTTGGCATGGCAAAGTCCACTGTTGCACAATAAATTAACGAATCAGTATGATTCAGCACGCAATGTATCGTTCAAATGACTTTGGATTCAGTACGCAGTAGGCCGACAAGCTCACGCGCAACATGCTCGGCATCGCCCTTAAGGATCTTACCCGCACCTCGTTCAGGAGGGAGCGACAGCTCGACTTGCTTCGTAGCAGGCTGAACATCCGCTTCCGTGAGATTTAGATCTTCAAGTAACAGCGTCTTGAATGGCTTCTTCTTCGCTTTCATAATGCCGGGCAGGGAAGGATATCTAGGTTCGTTTAGCCCTTGCTGAGCGGTAAACAGCGCAGGCAGTGTGACACTAAGCACTTCAAGATCACCTTCAGCATCCCGATGGACTTCGGCTGTTGTTCCTTGAATCGTTAGCTTGGTAATGGATGAGGTGTGAGGAATGCCGAGGAGCTCAGCCAGACGAATGGCGACTTGACCTGATCCACGATCGACGGAGAAGTTACCGCCAAGAATGAGATCCGGATTCTCTTGGTTTAAGTAGGAATAGAGCACTTTGGAGATCACATATTCGTCGTCAGGAATTCGCTCATCCGAGATCAGAACCGCTTCATCTGCACCCATCGCGAGCGCTGTACGCAGGGCTTCTGCAGCACGGTCTGGACCGACGGAGAGAAGAGTTACACTGCCGCCGTGTTCATCTCGAAGCTTGACAGCTTCTTCTACCGCATATTCGTCGTATGGATTAATGACAAATTTCACACCATCCTCAGACACGACTCCATTCTGCAGAGTGATCTTCTCCTCTGTATCAAAAGTTTGCTTTAACAATACAACTATCTTCATATTCGATCGTCTCCCTTCAAAACATGAGTTATGAATTTAATTATTTGGAAACACCGTGAAGAAAGAAGCTAAGGGTGTCGTCAACCTGTTCTTGAAGCGAATATTTCTGCCCTGAGATCAGCCAGGAGGTAACTGCTTCATCCATGGAGCCAAAGATGAGGTTTCGAACCAGTTTGAGATTCAGGTCTTCTCTAAAATGTCCCAGTTCAATGCCCTGCTCTAGAATATTCTCAATCAGCTCAATATATGGCTTGAGTGATTTGCCAATCTCCTTGCGAAGCTCAATATCACTTTGTCTTAGCTCGATCTGCGTGACGTACGCAAGCTCAGGATTATTCTCAAGCTCTGTAAAATGAATGCGGCAGACCGTGCGGAGGGCCTGAACTGGATCAGAGCTGCCAGCGACACTGTCATGGAATTTCTGCACCAGCTCACCCAGCTTCTCTTGGAACAGATGAATCAGGATGTCCTCCTTTCTCTTAAAGTAGAGGTAGATCGTCCCATCGGCTACGCCGGCAGCTTTGGCAATCTTGGAAACCTGGGACCGATGGTAGCCATTCTCGGCAAACACTTTGAGGGCGCCTTGAAGTATGAGTTGATATTTTTCTGTTTTTTTACTTGTCATATGTTCACCCCGGTGTTAGAATACAGTTAAATTTCTGAATGAATACTCATTCATTTCTTGTATCCACTATAAAATACGTTCCAGTCATTGTCAACGATTCAATCCCTGTCTCATTGGAAAATCGTTCTACAAGGTTGAGATGGTTCATTAGGCGTTCATATCGAAGTTTGCAGCGAGTATGACAATGATATTGTCAAAGAGTACAAACGATGTGGAGGTCTGTTTTTGCAGACACAATGTAAGCGCTTAACAAATGAATCGTACTTACCATTGTCAATGGCTAGGGGGGTTGTGCCCGAAAGGAGTGAAGCTGCACATCAAAAGATAGTAAGTTACTAAAGCTCAAACTAACAGCTATCCGCCATGCAAGCTGAAATTAAATTTTATCAATACAAGGGGCTTGATGAGGATGATTCTACAAATGATGAATGCACTGCTCTTTACCCTCATTACCGGCTGGGCGGTTTATCTATTCGCCAGAGTTGTATACCACCGTTACTTATATATCAAATTAGGCAGACCTGCGGATCTTCGCAAGGACATTCAAGACAGGATTGCAGCATTTATGGTGCAGGTCTTCGGTCAGAGCAAGCTGTTCAAGGATCCGAGAAGCGGAATCATGCATTTTACCGTTTTTTACGGATTTATTATTCTGCAGTTTGGTGCACTGGACATTATCTGGAAGGGGCTCACAGGGCACAGTCTGCCTATACCGGGTTACGAAGGATTTATATTGACCCAGGAGATTACGGTCGTGCTTATTCTCCTCGCCATCTCATATGCTGCCTATCGAAGATATGGGGAGAAGCTGCATCGGTTAAAAAGAGGCTGGAAACCAAGCCTTGTTGTCTTTTATATCACATCTCTAATGATATCCGTTCTCTTCACAATGGCATTTGAACGTCTCAGAGAGGATTTGCCATCTTCAGCCTATGCACCCATCTCATCTGGAATTGCATCGTTATTTACCTGGATGCCCGATATAGCGGTGGCCGCAATGTATTACTTTTTCTGGTGGATTCATCTGCTGATCCTGCTCTCCTTTCTACTATACGTACCCCAATCCAAGCACTTTCATCTTATTACTGCACCCATTAACATCCTGCTGCGACGAACAGATCCACCTGGCAAGCTAAGTAAGCTCGATTTAGAAGATGAAGAGGCAGAGTCCTATGGGGTCGGTCATATCGAAGATTTTACCCAGAAGCAAATGCTCGATTTCTATGCCTGCGTAGAGTGCGGACGATGTACGAATGTATGTCCGGCGACCAATACCGGCAAGCTCTTGTCCCCCATGCACATGATTATCAAGTTAAGAGACCACTTAACCGAGAAGGGCGAGGCGTTGACGTCGAAGTCGGCCTGGATGCCTGCCAGTGTGTTTGGTTACGCTGGAGTCCACGAAATGAGAACTGCCGATCTATCACTTAGCGAATGGACGGGGGAAGGAGTAACTGACATTCGTCCAACCATGAGTGTGCAAAAAAGAGCCTGGCATCAAGTTGAAGGTGTTACCGCCAAGGATGTGCAGCTCATCGGTGGAGTCATGACAGAAGAAGAAATATGGGCTTGTACTACGTGCCGTAACTGTGAGGATCAGTGCCCTGTTGCAAATGAGCATGTGGACAAAATTGTAGATCTCAGACGTCATCTCGTGCTGATGGAGGGAAGCGTACCTCATGAGGGACAACGAGCGATGCAGAATATTGAGCGTCAAGGTAATCCATGGGGTATCAGCCGGGCAGAACGCAGCAAGTGGGTGAAGGAAATTGACCCGGACGGCACCTTGAATTTGAGCATTCCGACGGTGAAGGAGAACCCGGACTTTGACATTCTGCTGTTTGTAGGCTCGATGGGGTCCTATGATAACCGGAGCCGAAAGGTTACACGTTCGCTCGTTCATTTGCTGAATGAGGCAGGTGTCAACTTTGCGATATTGGGCAATGAAGAGAAGAATTCGGGTGATACACCGAGACGAATGGGGAATGAATTTTTGTTCCAGCAGCTGTGTGTGGAGAACATCGAAATTTTTAATAAATATGATGTTCAAAAAATCGTTACAGCCTGTCCCCATACATTTAACGTGTTCAAGAATGAATATCCCGATTTTGGCCTTACAGCCGAAGTGCTTCATCATACCGAGCTCTTGGATGAGCTGGTGAAGACCGGCAAGCTGATTCCCAAGCACACGTTATCAGAAAAAATCACCTATCACGATTCCTGCTATCTCGGAAGATATAACGATGTGTACGATCAACCGCGAGATGTGCTGCGCGCTATTCCAGGCGTCGAGCTCGTTGAAATGGAACGCAGTCGAGAGAACGGGATGTGCTGCGGTGCCGGCGGCGGACAGATGTGGATGGAGGAGGATACCGGCAAGCGTGTAAATCTCGCCCGGACAGAACAGGCATTATCTGTATCACCGACGATGATCAGCTCTGCTTGTCCTTACTGCCTGACGATGCTGGAGGATGGGACGAAGCTTATAGAAATAGAAGACAAAGTGCAAACAAAGGATATTGCAGAAATACTGGAAGCTTCCGTGTTCGGTGTTTCTGAAATGAATGAACAGGAGGTCGTTGCGAAGTGAACCAAATGTTAACCCCAACTCATCCATCTGCAATTACGAAGAGGACCTTATCCAAAGCTGCCGTAATCGGCTCCGGGGTCATGGGTGCAGGAATTGCTGCACATCTGGCCAACGCGGGACTGTCTTGTCTGCTGCTGGATATTGTACCGGCTCAATTAACACCAGAAGAAGAGCAGGCAGGGCTATCGCTGGAAGATCCTGCGGTACGTAACCGATTCGCCAATCGGGCCATTGCTGCGCTTCCTAAGTCAAGCACGGCTCCACTTTATGCTCCTCATTTTGCAGAACGGATAACACCTGGCAATATAGAGGATCATTTGCATCTACTGAAACAAGTTGACTGGATTATTGAAGTCGTCACCGAAAAGCTGGAAATTAAGAAGTCTATCATGAAGCAGATTGAAGCGGTCCGTGCAAAAGGAAGCATTGTCAGCACGAACACGTCCGGCATATCGGTCAATGCCATGGTGGAGGATTGCAGTGAGGAGTTTCGGCGTCATTTTCTAGGAACACACTTTTTTAATCCACCACGGCATATGAAGCTGCTGGAGATTATCCCAGGGTTCGACACCGATCCTGAGATCACATCCTTCATGAAAGAATTTTGTGAGAAAAGGCTGGGCAAGGGCGTTGTCATTGCCAAGGATACTCCTAATTTTATCTCAAACCGTATTGGCACTTATGGACTGCTCGTCACATTGAGAGAAATGGCGGAAAACGGATACTCGGTAGAGGAAGTGGACGCCGCAACAGGCCCAGTACTCGGCAGGCCCAAGAGTGCAACGTTCCGTACGCTCGATTTGGTGGGGATCGATACGTTTATTCATGTGGCTCAGAATGTGTATGATTCCGTGCCGGATGGAGCGGAGAGGGATGTATTTGAAGTGCCTCCCGCGCTGCAGGAGCTGTTAACAAGAGGCTGGATTGGAGAGAAGAGCGGTCAGGGGTTCTACAAAAAAGTGAAAGGAGATCACGGCAGTCAGATTCTATCGCTGAGTCTAGCTAACATGGAGTACAGTCCAAGCGCCAAGATCAGCTCAGCGTCGATTGAAGCTGCGAAGACAGTCAAAGGGGCAAGGAAGAAGATCAGGGCTTTTCTGAACACAAAGGACCGATATTCAGAGCTGGCATGGAATGTGCTTAAGCAAGTGCTGATTTACTCCGCAGAGAAGCTGGGGGAAATCGCGGATTCCATCCAGGATATCGATCATGCGATGAAATGGGGATTCAACTGGGAGCTGGGCCCGTTTGAGACCTGGGATCTGATTGGTCTGCCTGCATCGGTTGATCGCATGGAAGCAGAAGGTCTGATCGTGCCTGCATGGGTGAAGAGCTGGATCGCTGCAGGGAACAATTCCTTTTATCAGCAGAAGGAAGGAGACGTATTCCAATATTTTAAAGGGGAGTACAAAGCGGTAGAAAATCGTCCTGAGATTATATCCTTAGCAGCACTTAAAGCTCAGAACAAAATCATTCGTTCAAACACAGGCGCAAATCTGATTGATATTGGAGATGATGTTGCCCTTCTGGAATTCACCTCTCCAAACAATGCCATTGGCGCCGACATCCTGGTCATGATTCAGCAGGCAGCCGAAGAAGTCGAAGCTAATTATAGAGGGCTCGTTCTTGCCAATGAAGGCCGAAACTTCTGTGTCGGCGCGAATCTCATGCTGATGCTCATGGAAGCTCAAAGCGGAGATTGGGATGAGGTGGATGACATTATCCGATTGTTCCAGGGCAGTATGATGAAGCTCAAGCAATTAGCTAAACCGGTTGCAGCTGCCCCACATCGGATGACACTTGGAGGAGGCGTTGAAGCCTGTCTACCCGCAGATCGAATTATCTTCTCGGCAGAAACCTATTTTGGTTTGGTGGAAACGGGAGTAGGCCTGATTCCAGCCGGAGGAGGCTGCAAAGAGCTGGTGCGGATGACGAGCGATCGCTTTCCGGATCAGCAGGATGACCTTCAGCCAGAGCTTAACCGCATCTTTGAAATGATTGCACTTGCCAAAACCTCATCCAGTGGGCATGAAGCACTGCATATGGGATATGGCCGCTCCCAGGATCGAGTCGTGATGAATCAGGATTATCGCATCTATGAAGCCAAGCAGGCCGTGCTTGAATTGGATCGTGAAGGATATACACCAGCTCCTGCCGGTAAAGCAAGAGTTGCAGGGCGTGACGGACGTGCGGTGCTTCAGCTGGGGGCGCTGGGTATGAAGCAGAGCGGATATATTAGCGAGCATGATTACCTCATTGCGAAGAAGCTTGCTCATATTCTGGCAGGGGGAGATGTCCCGGCAGGTACCCTTGTCTCAGAACAGTATTTATTGGACCTTGAACGGGAGGCCTTCTTGAGCCTGCTAGGTGAAGTGAAAACCCAGCAGCGCATGCAGCACATGCTTGCCAAGGGTAAGCCTCTTCGCAATTAGCGGTCACATTACATCACTTGCATTAGACGGCAGAGCTTACTAAATACATCCCTTAAAATCATCATTATCCGGATCCATTTCAGCAGTCTTATGAAACGGATTCACTTATATCAATTAAAGGTTGAGGTGATTAGTTTGAGAGAAGCAGTCATTGTGTCACTTGCCCGAACCGCTGTAGGCAAGGCCAAGAAAGGTAGCCTGGCGGATACACGAGTAGAGGATTTGGGCAAAGCTGTGCTTGAAGCTGTTATTGCACGCGCGCCAGGGCTGAAAAAGGAAGATGTCGAGGATATTATCCTCGGCTGTGCAATGCCGGAAGGAGAGCAGGGGTTGAATGTTGCACGCATCATTTCCTTGTATTCCGGCTTTCCTGTTACCGTTCCCGCACTGACGATCAATCGGTTCTGCTCCTCCGGACTGCAAGCGATTGCATTTGCGGCGGAACGAATAATGCTCGGTTCTGCTGAAGTCATTGTTGCGGGCGGCGTGGAGAGCATGAGCCATGTTCCCATGACCGGCTTCAAGCCTGCTCCACATTACCGAATTGTGGAGGAGATGCCGGAAGTATATATGGGAATGGGACACACCGCTGAGGAGGTTGCCCGCAGGTTCGGGGTGAACCGAGAGTCACAGGATGCCTATGCCGTGAACAGTCACCGTAAAGCCCATGCGGCAATCGCTGCCGGCCGATTCAAGGCTGAAATTGTGCCTGTCGAGGTTACCCATACGACCATTGATGACAACGGGCGGATCAGGAACCGTCAATTCACTTTTGATACCGATGAAGGGGTGCGTGCAGATACCTCAGCAGAGGGGCTAGCCCGTTTGAGACCTGCATTTTCGGTAAAAGGCACCGTTACGGCAGGCAATGCATCTCAAACCAGCGATGGGGCAGCAGCTGTCGCTGTAATGAGCAGGGAAAAAGCAGAGGAGCTTGGGCTTAAGCCCCTGGCTACCTTCCGCTCGTTTGCCTTGGCAGGTGTGGAGCCGGAAATCATGGGGGTAGGACCTGTCGAAGCGATACCGAAAGCGCTGAGAATGGCGGGGATTGAGCTGGAACAAGTGGGGCTGTTTGAAATTAACGAAGCATTCGCTTCCCAGTGCCTGCACATCATCCGTGCTCTTAACCTTGACGAAGAGAAGGTTAACGTGAACGGTGGTGCTATTGCACTTGGTCATCCGCTCGGCTGTACGGGCGCGAAGCTTACCGTGAGCCTGGTATCCGAACTAGCGCGCCGTGGTGGAGGATATGGGGTGGTGAGCATGTGCATTGGCGGAGGGATGGGTGCAGCGGGGGTGTTCGAGGTGCACGCACAAAGCGCTGGAACAGCCTAGCTTGTACTCGGCGCTTCCATAAGACGAAGAATGGAAGCCCGTCTCCCCCTCTCACCCCACAAGGTTGAGAGAGGAGGAATTGCCCTTCAAGCAAGGAGTGCAGCCACAAGCGGAGAGGGCGAAATCGGAGTGAAGAAGCGAAGCGTGCGTAGTTGCCCTTGGATTCTCACCATTAAGGTGGAATCCGAAGAATCCAAGGGCAAGAAGGCTCGGACCTCGATTCGCCATCGAGCGCCCACAGCTGCACTCATAGTTGCACACACAGCATCAACGAATCACCTAGCGCACTCATTTCATCATTGAATCACTCACACCAAGAATCAGACGACTTCCATAAGACGAAGAAATGGAAGCCGTCCCCCCTCTCACCCCACAGGTTGAGAGAGGAAGAATTGCCCTTCAAGCAAGGAGTGCAGCGACAAGCGGAGAGGGCGAAATCGGAGTGAAGAAGCGAAGCGTGCGTATTTGTCCTTGGATTCTCACCATTAAGATGGAATCAGAAGAATCCAAGGACAAGAAGGCTCGGGCCTCGATTCGCCATTGAAGCGCCCACAGCTGCACTCACATCATCATCGAAGCGCCCAGCAGATTCATTTCATCATTGAATCACTCACATAAGAAAATCAGACGACTTCCATAAGAAGAAGAATGGAAGCCCGTCCCCCCTCTCACCCCACAGGTTGAGAGAGGAAGAATTGCTTTTCATGCAAGGAGTGCAGCGACAAGCGGAGAGGGCGAAATCGGAGTGAAGAAGCGAAGCGTGCGTATTTGCCCTTGGATTCTCACCATAAAGGTGAAATCAGAAGAATCCAAGGGCAAGAAGGCTCGGAACCCGATTCGCCATCGAAGCGCCCACAGCTGCACACACAGCATCATCGAAGCACACACAGCATCATCGAAGCACACACAGCATCATCGAATCACCCACAGCATCATCGAATCACCCACAGCATCATCGAATCACCCACAGCTGCACTCACAGCAACATCATCGAGCCACTCAAATACATGCACATGAACATTCTTCATCAATCAACCATCCCCATTCCCGAAAGGAGCCCAAACTCATGAGCGACAACCAAACCAAAGAACCGAAGATCAAAGGTGGAAGCTTTGTCATTGAAAAGGCTGATCTTGACCGTATCCTGACGCCTGAGGATTTTACCGAGGAGCATCGAATGATTGCAGAGACTGTTCGCGATTTTATAGACGGTGAAGTGGTGACAAGAGATGAGGAGATCGAGAAGCTGAACTATGACCTCACCGTAGAGCTGCTTCGAAAGGCGGGTGATCTTGGACTGCTTGGAGCAGATGTGCCGGAAGAATTCGGCGGAATTGGACTAGATAAAGTGAGCTCGACGATTATCAGTGAATCGCTGGCGAAGGGCTCCTCCTTTGCCTTGTCCTTCGGTGCTCACGTTGGGATTGGAACACTGCCGATCGTATTCTTCGGTACACGGGAACAGAAGGAAAAGTACTTGCCCGATCTTGCCTCAGGGACCCAAATTGCCGCCTATTGTTTAACGGAACCGACCTCAGGCTCGGATGCAATGAGCGCAAAGACGACCGCTGTGTTATCGGACGACGGTGAGCACTACATTCTGAATGGATCTAAGCTCTACATTACAAACGCGGGATTCGCAGATATTTTTATTGTGTATGCCAAGATCGATGGGGAGCACTTTACTGCGTTTATTGTCGAGAAAGAAATGGAAGGCTTTACACTTGGACCGGAAGAGAAGAAGATGGGAATCAAAGGCTCATCTACACGCCCGCTATACTTCGAGGATGTCAAAGTACCGAAGGAGAATCTGCTAGGTGAGATTGGCAAAGGTCACCGAATTGCATTTAACATCCTGAACATTGGCAGATACAAACTGGCGGCAGGCTCCGTGGGAGCGGCCAAGGAAGCGGTTGAGCTCAGTACGAGATATGCCAACACACGGAAACAGTTTGAGACACCGATCTCCAATTTCCCGCTGATCCGCAAGAAGCTGGCAGAGATGAATATTCGAACATTTGCAGTGGAGAGTATGGTATATCGCACGGCTGGCCTGCTGGATGAGGCAATGCAGGATATTGACTATACAGCAGATGATGCAGGAACACTGGCTGCCGCGGCAATCTCCGATTATGCCATTGAATGCTCGATCAATAAGGTGTTTTCTTCCGAGAATCTGGACGTCATTGCGGATGAAGGTGTACAAATTCACGGCGGTTACGGCTATATCCAAGAATATAAAATTGAGCGGCTGTACCGCGATTCGCGGATTAACCGGATTTTTGAAGGGACGAATGAGATCAATCGACTTTTGATTCCAGGCACACTGGTGAAGAAGGCGCTGAAGGGGGAATTAGCACTCCTCCAAAAGGCACAGGCCCTTCAAAACGAAATCCTGCAGATTCTGCCGAATCAAACGTTTGAAGGTGTTTTAGAGCAGGAAGGGCATTTCCTGGAGATGAGTAAGAAGATTTTCCTGCTGGTTGGCGGTCTTGCCGTGCAGAAATACGGGACGAAGCTCGAGAAGGAGCAGGAAGTGCTCGCAGGTCTTGCCGATATGATGATTGATATTTTTGCACTCGAGAGTGTGCTCGCCCGTGCGAACAAACAAGCATCTAGAACCTCTGAAGAGAAAGCACTAAATATGATTGAAATGACAAAAGTGTTTGCTTATGAAGCATTCCTCAGAGTAGAATCTGTGGCAAAAGAGCTGCTGACGACAATAGAGTCGGGCGATATGCTGCGCATGCAATTATCCGTGCTCAAAAAACTGACGAGAAGCAATCCGGTCAACACAAATCAGTACAAACGCAGTATCGCTGCCCGCGTTATCCATAATGAGCGTTATACAGTTTAATCTGAAGAGATCAGATGGTATTGGATGAGGAGTAGGTCAGCGAGGAAGCATTCTCGATAAAAGAGAATGAAAGGGATGATTATCATGAACGATAAGCCCTGGCTGCCGTTTTATGAGGCCGAAGTGGCCCCGACGTGTGAATATCCGAATCAGAACTTGGCTGCGTTTCTTGTCACATCAGCACAGAAGTTCCCCCATCGGCCGGCAATGTATTTTATGGGCAAGTCGATTAGCTATAAGAAGCTGCTGATGCTGTCATACCAGATGGCAAATGTGCTGCGCGGTTTAGGCGTGAAGAAAGGGGACCGGGTAGCCATAATGCTGCCTAATTGTCCACAGGTAGTCATCGCGTATTATGGTACGCTGCTGCTTGGAGGCGTAGCGGTGATGACCAATCCTTTGTACATGGAACGTGAGCTGGCCCACCAGATGAAGGACTCGGGAGCGAAAATCATCATTACACTGGATACCTTCTATTCCCGGGTTGAGAACACTGTACAGGAAACGGAGATCAAGCACACGATCGTTACAGGTGTTAAAGACTATCTGCCTCTAATTAAGAAGTGGCTGTATCCGATCAAGGCCAAAAAAGAGGGACCTTTACCTGTAGTTTCTTACAATAACCAAGTCCATTCCTTCACCAAACTGATCAACAGCGCCGCTGCCGATCCCATATTGGAGTCCGTCGATGCCAAGGAAGAATTGGCACAGCTCCAATATACGGGTGGTACAACTGGCGTTCCAAAGGGTGTAATGCTCACGCATATGAACCTGATTGCCAATACAATCCAGTCGGGAAACTGGTGTCACCAGGTGGAGGATGGTAAGGAACGTTATTTAGCGGCACTGCCCTGTTTTCATGTCTTTGGGCTGACATGTGTATTAAATCAGGCCATATACAGAGCCGGGCTGATGATCCTAGTACCTAAATTTGAAGTGAATATGATCTTGAACCTGATCCGCAAGAAGAAGCCGACACTATTTCCGGGAGCTCCAACCATGTATATTGCACTGATCAATCATCCCAGAATCAAGGAATATGATTTATCGTCTATTAATGCTTGTATCAGCGGATCGGCTGCGCTTCCTGTAGAGGTTCAGGATACATTCGAGGAAATGACGAAAGGACGGCTTATCGAAGGGTATGGACTCACGGAGGCTTCTCCCGTAACTCATGCCAATCCAATATGGGGCAAACGCAAGATCGGCACCATTGGCATCCCTTTTCCAGACACTGACGCAAGAGTGATTCATCCTGAAACAGGGGAGGAAATGCCTGTCGGAGAGCCGGGTGAGCTGATTGTCAAAGGTCCTCAAGTGATGAAGGGATATTGGGGAAGACCGGAAGAAACTTTTGAAACGATCCGCAATGGATGGCTCTTTACAGGCGATATGGCTACGATGGATGAAGAGGGATACTTTACGATTATTGACCGTAAAAAGGATATGATTATTGCAAGCGGATTCAACATTTATCCTAGAGAGATTGAAGAGGTGCTATATGAGCACCCATCTGTGAAGGAAGCCGTCGTTGTTGGGATGAAGGACAGCTATCGCGGGGAGTCTGTGAAGGCCTATATTGTGCTTAAGGATGGTGCAGAGCCGGATCCAGCTTCACTCGAACAGTTCTGCCGCAGTCAATTGGCAGCGTACAAAGTCCCTAGACAATATGTATTTAGGGACTCTTTGCCCAAAACTATGGTCGGTAAAGTACTAAGGCGGAAATTACTGGAGGAGGAAGAGGAGCAGCCGACAGCGTAATTTAATGTCGATTGTCCCTTCAGCCCAAGATAAATATGTGAATATAGAAGGGAGGGAGCGCAGTGGTCAGGATCGATCGTGAGCAAGAAGATGCTCACAGCCAGACAGATGAACAACGAGAGTACCTTGAGGCGATTACAAGAGCAGCTGAATCCACATTTTGGGGTTATTTAGGATGTAAATTGGAGCAGGCGGGAAATGATGAAGTCGTCGTGTCGCTTGATCCGCTTCCACATCATTTGAACCTCATGGGAATCGTACATGGCGGTGTTCTATCTTCGTTATTGGACAATACAATGGGTGTTGCCGTAATGCTGAAGTATCCTCATCGTTCCAGTGTTACCAGCAATCTGAATGTACATTTTGTGATGCCTGCGAAGCAGGAGTATCTTAAAGTTACCGGTAAAATTGTTCATGAAACGGGCCGATCCATTACGGCGGAATCGAGAATTACGAATCCTCGTGGAGAGCTGATTGCACTCAGTACGGCATCCTTTAGACTCAAATAGCAGTGTTAGAGGCATGCAGGCGTTAAAATAGATCATTCGTTCTTTGACGAATGATCTATTTTTGTTCGAATAAACCAGGTGTATATGGATTCAAGTAATGACAATATCCGAATATCCTGCAAAGATAGTTTGAGCTCCGGTACTGGTATCTGTCCAGACACCAATGTAACCCCCTGGAGGAACACTGATAATATCAATGTAATCACCAATCAGCGGAACTGGGGTGGGACTTGAACCGTTTGGATTAAATGAGACATTGGTGATCCGTGTGTTAGTAAAGGTCTGACCTCCATTGATGGAGCGGGCAACATATACATCAAGATTGAACCCATTGATCTGATTGCTATAATAAATGATGTTAACGACTCCGGTAAGTGGATCGACATCAACAGAAGGGAAGAAGTTCTGTGAACCAGCTGGCGCGCCGGTAATACTTACGGGTGCAGACCAGGTTCCTCCGAGGTCTGTAGATTTGGACATAAATATATCCGAGTACCCCAGTCGAAAATCCTGCCATACAGCATAAACGGCCTCTGTATTCGGACCTATAGAGCGATCAGTGGAAATGCTGGCAAAGGTAAGGACACGAAAACCGTATCCGGGAACGGGAAGTACGGTAGGAACGAGGGAAATGGTGGAGACGAGAACTGGAGGCTCAAAGGTTACTCCTCCATCAAAGGAACGGCGAACAACAAAACGTCCTGTCGGATCAGTCGTTATCCAGGCTCCGTACACGGTTCCGGTTAGACCTACAGCTACCTCCGGACGTTCGACTTGATCCGCTTCACTAGATAGAAGTACAGGTGTCTGCCACGTAATACCACCATCGGTTGATCTGCTGAAGAAGGCTGTGGAGTTCCCTGCATTCGCTACATTAAACTGGTGATTGTAGGTCACATAGATATTTCCTAGATAAGGACTGGACTGAGCCGTATCGCATATGACATTCGTCTCATCATTATTTATATAAGTACCATATCCCTGATTTACTATTCTCGGTGCGCTGAATGTTGCCCCATTGTCGGTAGATATATAAATGATCGCTGTCCCGTCAGACGCGCCAGGAAAAGCATGGGCAGTAATGACAAAAGTATTTGGAAAGGCATAAGCAACCGCAGAAGCTTCTGCTCCTGTGAACCCTGGAGGAAGGGGTAAGAGGGCATTGGACCAAGAAAATCCACCGTTCAAGGATCGGTATACCCCAATGATCGGGACTCCTGTTGTTGTATCCACTGCGGTAGCGACCATGATGCCGGGGATTAGATAATTCACGGCGACACTAGGTTCGAACTTGGGATTACCAACTGGAGTCACTTGAAAATTAAAATTGGTCAACGGCAATCTCCTCCTTTCATTCGTCTTATCTATTCTTATTCTATATACACAGCATCGGTACTGATTGGGACAACACCCGTTTTTGTCATAAATCCGCACATGTAAAGGTGTTAGTCTATAACTCTCTGAATCTGCTGAATATAAATGATAGTGTAAGATGAAAGGAGGAGAAAGGTATGCCCGTGTATACTACTGGACTTATTACAAACACAAGAGCTTTTGGTACAGCTGCTACGAATGCGGTAGTTAGTGTTCGAAATGTGGGGAACTCTGTTGCCAGTATCATCGTAGTGGTCTACGTCGTTCCAATAACCACTTTGACACTTACTCCGTTATATGTCTCCAGTTATTCGATCGCTCCAGATAACGCAGACATTCGCTCATTTAATATTGCTGGAAATGTGGCTTATGAAGTGCAGTACAATATTGACACGACCCTTACAGAAGCGGCAATATCTACTTTTGGTTTAGATGAATTTGGTAATCTTGTTACAGAGCAAGGTGTGCTTCAATCCGAACTGACTCCTATTTCTGCATTGTCCATTTAATATAGCCAAAGTTTCATTTTATAGAACATTTTATCTGCCCATTGTTTTATAACAATGGGTTCTTCGGGTTTGATCGAGTTGTGGGAATGAGGGTATCCGCACAATCCATTTGTCCAACGATTCATACACTATACCAAATGTGCGGAAGAGGTGATTGGGTTTGATTGATTTAGGTGTGGTCATGCCTGTATATGTACAGAAGCCCGAATTTCTCCAAGCAGCACTGGAGTCCGTGTTAAACCAATCTTTTAGCAAATTCAAGATGGTGATTGTAATTGATGGTGCTCCTGAGATGGAACCGCTGGTCAAGAGCATAGTGAATGGAGATCAGCGAGTTAAAATCGTAGCTTATCCTAATAATCAAGGTGTTGCGCATGCACTGAATACCGGATTCCAGCATTTGTTCTTGGATGAACATATAGAATATCTGACGTGGGTATCAAGTGACAACGTGTATTATCCCTATTATCTGGAGATGCTGCGCAGAGAGCTGAAGAAGGGATCTGATGAGTTAGGTTTGGTATACAGCTCCTTTCAGTCTATTGATAATAACGGAAGCCGTCTTCATAATGAGCATCAGCTGGCTGCACTACGCAAATACCAGAGCAGACCCAAGGAGAGGCTGCTGGATTCATCGATTATCGGTGTTTCGTTTATGTATAAGTCCAAGTATGCCAAAATGATTGATGGTTATCATCTTGTACCTGTAGAGGATTATGATTATTGGCTCCGTTTGACGGAGAATTGCGAGATTCGATATATCCCGGTCGAGCTGATGGATTACAGAGTGAATTCGACCTATAGCGTGTCGGCGACACTCAAATCAAGTGAGCAGCATCGAAGATGGAGATATACGTATCATTTGGCACGTCATCTGGCTCGATCAAGAAGAAAAATGAAGCCTCAAGTCACGGTGTTGTTCCCCATAAGTATCGCAGATGAAGCAGCTCTTATGAGATTGGAGAATCTATATGAGCAAAGCTTTAGTAATTACTATTGCTATGTGCTGGATCTGACCACAGATCAGAGTGCTCAAGCACTGTTGTCCAAAGTCCCCCATCCCATAACGGATTTCAAGTGGTATCCCACAGTAAATGAACTTGTAGCCAGTCTCATTGCGGTTCAGATGATTCAAACCCCTTACACGATGATTCTAAACAATGTATGTACAACAGACGTGGTGGAAATGGAAACCTTGCTAATCGAATTATCGAAGGCCGAGCCAAGCGCAATGTCTAATTATTACACACCAGATCATTCACAGATCGGTTATCGGTTCGCACCCTATTTGCCGCAGAAGCTTGATTATTATAACGAATTGTTTAAAACTGAGCAGCTTGTTCAGGCCATAAAATTTAAATATATGAATGCGTGGTAGTGGAGGATGAAAATACTATTTACTTTTTTTAATCCGAGCGGTGGTATGGAGACGCTAAATCGGATAAGAAGCAAGGCACTTATGGCTCGCGGGTATGAATGTCATCTATTATATGCGGTTGATGGTGAAGGACGTAAAAATATAAAAGGGATTAAAACGTTCGTAACTAATGATAACGAGGAAATCAAGCGTATCATTGAATCAGAGGATTATGACATCATCGTCGTTTGTACAGACATTCATCTGCTTCAAAAGGTAAAGGAAATGGGCTTTCGTGGCAAAGCGGTCTTTGAGATTCAAGGACTGGGTACGACAGACACTGCCCTTGAGCTGCTGAAGGTGTTCGATTCAGGAATTCGAGAATATGCAGACGCATTGTTATATCCCCGAACTTCACATTTAAAGCAGTGGTTTGAGCAAATCTTCCCTGCCATCCCGCAGTTCTGTTTTGATGATCCTCTGGATACGGAGCACTTTGGATATGTGTCCTATCCCCCTAAACCCTATCCGATTATAGGCTGGATCGGCCGTATCGAACAGAACAAGAATTGGAGCGAATACTTAAGGATCGTTTTTGAGCTGCGTAAGCAGATTCCCGATCTGTATTTATGGATGTTCGATGATGATACACTATCCGATCCCTCGCAGAAAGATTATTTCGAATTTAGTGTACGTACACTAAATTTGTCTGAGCGATTGATTCGATACTCGAATATTCCTCATGAGCAAATGGCGGACTATTTATCAATCATTGGAGATTCAGGAGGATTCTTGTGCTCGACCTCGATTAAAGAGGGCTTTGGCTACGCTGTAGCAGAAGCAATGCTATGCAGATGCCCGGTACTATCTACCGACTCGGATGGAGTAAAGCGGTTTATTAAGCATAATGTAACCGGCAAATATTATAACCTCGGAGATATCAAGCATGCGGTAGGTGAATCTCTCACCTTAATGCGAAACCGAGGCTTAAGGAATCAGATTATTTCGGCTGCTGAGCAGCATATTAAGAGCGAATTTTCCACTTCTATATACTGCGATCAATTTGAGTCCATGTTATCTAGGATCACAAGATAATTTTTCGAACTAAATCATGAGTAGAGATGGGAGACTGCTCCCTTCTTTTTTTGTCTTTACTTCCTAATGTTCAAGATCTAGATTGGACAAGCTAGAAAAATGGAAATAAGTAATGAAGTATATTGGTTAAATAACTATATAAGAAAGTAATTAATATTTAAAGCTAGTTAAAGTCAGCAGAGAAGGGAAGTGCACATCAACAGTTATGAAAAAGCAATGGTGGAAAGAAAGTGTCGTATACCAAATTTACCCACGCAGCTTCATGGATAACAACGGAGACGGTATCGGTGATCTTCAAGGAATCATCTCGAAGCTGGATTACTTAAAAAAACTTGGCGCAGATGTCGTATGGCTGTGCCCTGTCTATGACTCTCCGAATGATGATAACGGCTACGATATAAGGCATTATCAGCAGATTATGGATGAGTTCGGGATATTAGAGGATTGGGAGGAGCTGCTCGAGGGTCTGCATGAACGTGGAATGAAACTGATCATGGATCTAGTCGTCAATCATACTTCAGATGAGCATGCTTGGTTCGTAGAAGCACAGAAGTCCAAGGATAATGTGTATCGAGATTACTATATATGGCGGCCAGGCAAGAATGGAGAGGAACCGAGCAATTGGATGTCTTATTTTCGCGGTTCTGCCTGGCAGCATCAGCCCGAAACGAATGAGTACTATCTGCATCTATTCTCCAAGAAGCAGCCGGATTTAAATTGGGAGAACGAGCAGGTACGCAAGGAAGTGTACCAGATGATGACCTGGTGGCTGGACAAAGGTATTGATGGATTTCGCATGGATGTTATTAATTTGATATCAAAGGATCAGCGGTTTCCAGACGCCGAGGAAACAGGAGATTCCTCCTATCATTGGGGAGGGGAATATTTTGTGAACGGACCGAGAGTGCACGAATATTTGCAGGAGATGAATCGGGAAGTTCTCTCGAAGTACGACATTATGACGGTAGGTGAATGTTTAGATGTATCACCTGAAGAGGCCGTTAATTACGTAGCGGAAGATCGCAACGAATTGAACATGGTATTTCATTTCGAGCTGATGAATGTAGGCAACGGACCGCTTGGCAAATGGGATATCATTCCATGGAAACTGAGTGATTTTAAGCGGGTAATGCACAAATGGCAGCAAACGCTGAAGGATCGAGGCTGGAACAGCCTGTATTTGAACAATCATGATCAGCCGAGAATGGTCTCACGTTTCGGAAATGATGATCGATATAGAATAGAATCGGCCAAATTGCTGGGCACTCTGCTGCATACGCTGAAAGGGACACCTTATATATATCAAGGGGAAGAAATCGGAATGACGAATGTGAATTTTGCTTCGATAGATGATTATAGGGATATTGAAACCTTAAATATGTTCCACGAGTATACTCAGTCCGGGCATCAGCATGATCTGTTAATGCAGTCAATCTATGAGCGAAGCAGAGACAATGCAAGAACACCGATGCACTGGAATCAACGTGAACATGCTGGATTTACGACAGGTACACCCTGGATTCAGCTGAATCCGAACTATACAGCAATCAATGTTGAAGAGGCACTGTCAGATCCGAATTCGGTGTTTTACTATTATCAGAAGCTGATTCAGCTAAGAAAAGAACATCCTGTTATTGTGTATGGTGATTATGAGCTGCTACATGAGGAGGACGAACAGATCTATGCCTATACAAGATCATTAGAACAAGAGATGCTCATCGTTGTGCTAAATTTCTCAGAACAGGAAGCGGAATTCATGCTTAATGAAAATATTAAGTACTCCGATTCACAGCTGCTGATTCATAACTATGAAATTCAGGATAAGGGCATCTCTAAGCAATTCACATTAAAGCCATTTGAAGCAAGAGTATACAAGCTGTTGACATAAAGGGGAGAATGAATCATGGGAAGCAGAACAACCGGAAGACTAGCTCCATTCGCTAGATTAACGAAATTAACTTTAACTTTAGCGCTGACAGGATCTATGACTGCAATGGGTTCGGTCTCAGCTCAGGATACGAGTGAGCTCACAGGGAATAAGCCTGCAGGAGGAGAGACCTTCTATATTAGTGACATTCAGTTCTTAAACGGAACGACGGGACGTGCAGCAGGTAATGGATATATGATTGGCACATCCGATGCCGGTGATCACTGGCAGAACATCTATACAGGAACTTGGCAGTTCACTCAGCTTGATTTTATCAATAATAAAGTAGGTTATGCGCTGGCGAAATCCTCAAGTGACGGACCGAATGCGCTACTGCATACGGATGATGGTGGTAAGTCATTAACGAAGATAAAAACGGGGGACATGTATCTGCAGCGTATCGATTTCACTAAGGAGGATGAGGGATTTGGCTACTCCCAGGCTTACACTTACCATACCTACGATGGAGGCAGCAGCTGGAGCAAGATAGCCACACCGACGAATACAAGATATGCGGTATTCACAGATGCGAAGAAAGGTTATGCACTGGCAGTTCATCCGGGATACGGATATAAGCTGCATCAAACGACAAATGGCGGCACAGACTGGAAGGTACGTCTCTCCGTATCCTCGGAGACAGTTAGTGGCGGTGAAATCGCCGTGAACGGCCAGGAGGTATGGGTTAGGCTGAACGGCGGGGCTCGTATGTCCCAGCAATCCTACGCCGTATACGCTTCGAGCAATGCCGGTCAGAGCTTTGTCAAAGTGATCGGTCAAGATACAGCAGGAGCCGGACCCGGGCCTGGCGACGAACCAGGGTATACAGATGCCGGTCCTGCAGCACCTGCCGGGCATCCAGGAAATTTATCGCTTGTAACTGGGGCGGCCTATCTCGCTGGGTTCTCACCGGCAGGGGAGAAGATCGGCGTGGGAAGCTCTTCCGATGGCGGGAAGACGTGGACGAACCTGCCGTCTATTCAAGGATACGAAAGTGACATTTCCTTCACGGAACGTAATAAAGGCTGGATGGCAGATACAAGCCTCATGCATCCTGCAATTTATCGAACGGGAGACGGAGGTCATTCTTGGACTGAGGTCTTGGTTCTGGGAGCAGCCTAACGAGTGATTCGTTATACTCGGCTAATGAATGGAGCAGATGAGTGTTCATGACCGATCCGATTTGTAAAATGAATGGAGGAGCAGACCTTTTGATTAATTGAAAATCAAAGGTCTGCTCCTTTGTGCGGTTCGAGATTGCAATTTTTAAGCGATCGGTGTTCCATTAGGCACTTCTTCATCGGGTCTCAGCAAGATGACATCGCCTTCTTCTGGAACGCCGCCGAGTACGAGAACCTCGGATACATAGCCGGCGATTCGGCGCGGAGGGAAGTTTACTACTGCTGCAATCTGCCTTCCGATTAATTCATCGGGTATATATCGTTTCGTGATTTGTGCAGAAGACTGCTTGATCCCTAGTTCTCCAAAATCGATCTCCAGCTTGATTGCGGGCTTTCTTGCTTCCGGAAAAGCCGCTGCCTTAATAATGGTCCCGATACGAATATCCAGCTTTACAAAATCATCTATCGTGGCCATGCCATTTCCTCCAAGTTTAATTTTCGGAATCGAGATATCGATACAGTGTAGATTTGCTGATTCCAGTTTCGTCTTTTATCTGTGCCAGACTATATTGATTGCTTTGATACATAACAATCGCTTTTTTGACGTTTTCGTCCGGTTTTTTGGGGCGTCCGGGTCTAATCCCCTTCTGCTTTGCTTCATATAATCCTTTTTTAGTCTTCTCACTAATTACATCACTTTGAAAATCGAGCAGTTGGTGCACCATCTCATGAAAGGCCAAGCCGGTAGAAGCACTTGTATTGATCCCTTCTTTTGCGGAAATAAGATAGCAGCCTCTATTGCGCAGCCCATCGAGCAGTTCGGCCAGGTGCCTCGTTGAATCAGCGAGTGCAAATAATTTAGCAACAACGATATGATCACCGGGCACTAGCTTGTCTAATAGACCGTACAACGCAGTTCGTTTCTTAGCAGAGCCATGCTCCTCGGCAATGATATGCTCGCAGGCATATTGGGCCAATACGGCTTGCTGGTGGTTACATTGTAAATCGTCCTGATAAGGTCTTACATATCCGATTAGCATGTATTAAACTCCTTGGACATTCACTAGTCTCAAAAAGGTTCCATTTTGGAACGATCCATGATAAACTAACGAAGGTATTGATAACTTGGATGTATATGATGCCTTGACTTTTATGAGACTTAAAAGTCAGGTTCTCAAAAATAGATAAAGAGGTGTGGAGAGAAAGTGTTAGAAAATCTCAAGAGAACATGGTTTTTTAATGTAAGAGCTGATATTTTGTCCGGCATTGTTGTAGCTCTTGCGCTCATCCCGGAAGCCATTGCCTTCTCACTGATTGCGGGTGTGGACCCTATGGTCGGTTTGTATGCTTCCTTCTGTATTGCTGTAATCATTGCTTTTGCTGGCGGCAGACCAGCGATGATCTCAGCAGCGACAGGGGCCATGGCCTTGGTTCTTGCTCCCCTGGTGAGGGAGCACGGGATTGAGTACATGCTTGCAGCTACCATATTAACAGGTATTATTCAATTCCTGCTAGGTGTGTTCAAAGTAGCTACACTGATGAAGTTTATTCCACGTGCCGTCATGATTGGCTTCGTCAATTCACTGGCCATTCTGATCTTTATGGCGCAGGTCCCTTATTTCTGGGGCATCAATGGAGCAACCTATGTGTTCCTAGGTATCACACTGCTTATCGTATACGTCGTGCCTCGATTCTTCAAGGCCATTCCTGCACCATTGATTGCCATCGTCGTATTAACTGTTGTATCCGTATTTACAGGATTTAATCTTCAGACCGTAGGGGATATGGGGAACATTACCCAGACCTTACCGTCATTTTTGATGCCTGATGTGCCGTTCTCTATCGAAACACTACAGATTATATTACCATATTCTCTCGCACTCGCAATTGTCGGGTTGCTTGAATCACTGCTTACTTCATCCATTGTCGATGATATGACAGATACAGAGAGTGACAAGAATCGTGAAGCTAGGGGGCAAGGGATTGCAAACTTCGTCACAGCGTTCTTCGGCGGTATGGCGGGATGCGCCATGATCGGTCAGTCCATGATTAATGTAAAATCAGGCGGACGCAGCCGTTTGTCTACGCTCGTGGCAGGGCTGTTTCTTATGTTTCTGATTCTTGTACTTGGTGATCTGGTAGTCCTAATGCCGATGCCCGTTCTTGCTGGAATCATGGTCATGGTCTGTATCGGGACGTTTGATTGGTCTTCATTCCAATATTTGAAAAAAGCGCCCCGTCCGGACGCCATCGTTATGGTGGTTACCGTAATTATTGTTGTTGCCACCCATGACCTCTCCAAAGGAGTTATTGCTGGTGTCATCTTAAGCGCGGTGTTCTTCGTGGCGAAGATATCGAAACTGGAAGTGACCAAGCCAGCGGAGGATGTCAAGAAACAGGTGTTCAAGGTGAAGGGACAATTATTCTTCGCCTCTACCACGACATTTGAACAATCCTTTGATCTGTCTGTACAAGATCGCGACATCGTCATTGACTTCTCCAATTCTCATGTTTGGGATGATTCTGCTGTAGGCGCGATTGATAAAATCATCTTGAAATACAGAGAGAATAACAATGAAGTCAGACTGACCGGACTAAATGAAGCGAGTCAGCGCATGATCGATAAGCTGGCGGTATTTACAGACAGCAAGGGTAAATTGAGTACACATTAAAACAGATATTCTTATGGTGCTTGGAAGTGTAAGTCATAAAGTAGTGAAGAATGTGCATTGTCCTGTCCTTGTTGTGAAGTAATGTGAAGTAACAGGGCGAACAATATTTTGCTTGATGAATAATAAGAAGGTCCTGCTCTGCTGAATATTCAGTAGTGCAGGACCTTCTTGCATATATCTTAAGGCTCAAAGCCCTCTTGACTAATATATACCCGATCTTCCGGAAAAACGCTTCGCATCCGAGAAAGAACGATTTGATATGCAGCGGAGTCATACCATGCTGATGAGTCTATCTCATCATATAAAGCATCCATCCCCAGCTGCCTTGTTCTTTTACCGCTGCTGCCATCTCCCATGAAATAATCATCAATGGTAACGCGGTTGGTGGCATGACTAAGCTTGGAGGCAAAAGCCTCACTGCTTGGCAGAATCGGAGCGATCGCTGCTTGAGTCGGAATGCCTGCCTCTGTTAATTTCTGCAGTGCCTTTATACGGGCAGCAATAGGAGGAGCAGAGGGAGAAAAATGTTTTCTGACCTCATCCAGATCGGTTTCGATCGTAATACTGACACGCACCCTGTCACCCAGTGCTGTGAATAAATCGATATCCCTAGTGACGAGAGGGCTTCTGGTTTGTACCAGTATAAAATCCGGAGGAGATTCGCACATTGCTTTCAGCAGGGAACGAGTAATCTGCTCTTTATATTCGATGGGCTGATAAGGATCTGTACTGGAAGACATAAAGATCGTAACCGGCCCCTTAGCTGTGGCACGCTTTAATTCCTTAAGGAATACGGTTGACGCTTCCTGCTTCACATCTACCCAAGTTCCCCATTCCGACCCGCGAAATAGAGAGACAGGCATCCGGCGGACGTAGCAATACGAGCATCCAAACGAACACCCGGTATATGGATTCAACGTATGGGTGTAGCCAGACAGGAATCCAGTTCCTTTATTCATCAGTGACTTTGGATTTTTATATAAATACTGAATATCTCTTTTGGACATAGATACACCTCTATTCTGATAGAACAGATTCTATTATAATACATGAAAGGCTATATGGGAACATATATTCTTATTGGTCGCCTGAATGTAACATCGTTCGATTATGAGATATCAGATTCGGGTATAACATTCGTAGCCGGATAATCCAGCAATTACCTAATTCATTAAATGTAATATTACAGCATAAAAAGGAGATGTAATCATGATCAAGAGAAATACAATTAAGCTGGCAGATGGCACCGTGCTTCCCGCAATTGGACAAGGAACCTGGCGCATGGGAGATGATCCTTCCGTACGAAATGAAGAGATTGCTGCACTTCGCCTTGGTGTTGAGCTGGGCATGCATGTTATTGATACCGCAGAAATGTATGGCGAGGGCTTGTCCGAATCACTTGTGGGAGAAGCGATCCATGGTATTAGGGAAGAAGTATTCCTTGTCTCTAAAGTATATCCTCATAATGCAGGACGAAACCGGATCATTACCCGCTGTGAGCAGAGCCTGCGCAGACTGAAGACAGACCATTTGGATTTGTATTTGCTTCACTGGAGAGGAGACGTACCGCTGGCCGAAACAGTAGAAGGTATGGAGAAGCTTGTTCAGGACGGCAAAATCGCGCGTTGGGGCGTTTCCAATCTGGATACAGAAGATATGGAAGAGCTGGTATCTGTATCTAAAGGCAGTAATTGTGCGGTTAATCAGGTACTGTATCACCTTGGCTCGAGAGGGATTGAGGTTGATCTCATGCCATGGCAGGCGGAGCATCAGATCCCAATTATGGCCTATTCTCCGCTTGCACAGGGAGGTACACTGCGTCGTGAAATTATTGGCAATGAGACTGTAATGTCAGTTGCTGAGAAACATAATATAACTCCGCTGCAGTTAATGCTTGCTTGGAGTATTCGGAACGGTCAAGTGCTCGCTATCCCTAAATCCTCTAAGGAGGAGCATGTAAAACAAAATGCTGCTGTGTATGAGGTGGAGCTAACGGAGGAAGATATCAACGAGCTGGATATAGCATTTCCGAAGCCCGATCATAAAGTGCCTCTGGAAATGATTTAAATAATGTGAGTAAACCTTACGTTTGAAAGTGCGATTTTTGTATTTTTTAATCCGATTTACGTACGAATAGCTAAAATAATGTTCGAATTCCCTTATTTACAAGTCTCTTATTCTATTATATGTTAGTTTAGATAACATTAATAGAATGAGGGCGAGGGAATGGAGTATGAGAAATAGCAAAATGCAAATTATGAGTGTGCTCTTGGCTGGAGGGCTGCTGCTTCCAGTAGCCGGTTTTTCTGGCGAGAGAGCGGTTGCAGCACCTGTCAGCACGGAATGGTCTGAATTTATGGAACTGAATTGGGCTCCGAGTGAATGGACTGTGGAAACTGAACGACACAAGTCCATCAGTACCGAACAGTTTGCGGAGCTCATTAATCTGGCGGCCAAGGAAGCCGGCGCTGAGCGTCTTATTACGGAAATTACGCATTCGGATCAGATCAAGAGAGAAGTGGCAGCTCTCTTGCTGGATGAAATAATTGATGTGCCTTATGTTGAAGACATGCTGTATCAGGACATTCCGATCAATAGTCCTTATGCAAGCTCAATTGGTGTAATCACGACGGCCGGCGTGATGAAGGGGATTGCGGAACATACATATGGTTATGGTAAACCCCTTACCAAAGGGGATGCAGCAGTTGTTGCTCTCAGGGTCTATCAATATTTACAGCCGGTGAGTGTCGTAGAGGCATCCATCTCGGATTTGCAGAAAGCAATGACTTCGGGAAGAGTTACCTCCGCAGAGCTGGTGGATATGTATCTGGAACGTATCGAGAAATACGATGTACAGGGCCCGAAGCTTAACTCAATTATTTCCCGTAATGAGCAGGCGGACGAGCTGGCTAAGGAGCTGGATTCCGAGCGTGGGAAGAGTGGATCAAGAGGTGCCCTTCATGGAATACCTGTCATTTTAAAAGATAATTTCGATACAGCGGACATGCCAACTACGGGTGGTTCATTAGCATTAAAAGAAAGTGTTCCATTGGATGATGCATATCAAGTAGAGAAGCTGAAAGAAGCCGGGGCAATCATACTAGCGAAGTCCAATTTGCACGAATTTGCATTTGGATATACAACAGTAAGCTCGGTGTCTGGTCAGACGCTGAATCCGTATAATGTATCCAAAGTGCCTGGAGGCTCAAGTGGCGGGACGGGGGCATCGATTGCGGCGAGCTTTGCCGCAGCAGGAATGGGCAGTGATACCGGCGGTTCTATTCGAGTGCCGTCTTCATTTAATAATCTGGTCGGAATTCGTCCCACCATTGGTTTGTCGAGTAGAGACGGAATCATGCCATTAGCATTGACACAGGATACTGGAGGGCCGATTGCTAGAACCGTTGCTGACGCAGCTGCAATTCTTGACGCAACAGTAGGCTATGACCCTGATGATGTGACTACAGCAGCAAGTGTGGACCGCATTCCGGAGTCATATCTGCATTATTTGGACCCAGCAGGATTAAACGGGGCCAGAATTGGTATTGTCCGTGAAGTGTTTGGCTCGGATCCAGATATCAATGATGTGATGGATGAGGCAATTCAGGACATGAAAGACCAAGGTGCTGTACTCATTGATCATGTTGAGATCCCTAACTTTAAACAGATCAACAGTTATGCCAGTCTTAGCGGCTGGGAATTCAAATTTCAGTTTAATGATTATCTCGAATCGCTGGGAGAAGAACGGGCATATGAGGATCTTGCAGCGATCATCGAATCCGGCTTATACGATGAATCGGTGAAGACACAGCTTATTGAGCGCAACAATCGGGAATCCCTTGAGGATGAGTCATACAAAGATATTGTTCTTCATCGTACCCGATTAGCACAGGATGCCGTACTTAAGATGATGGCGGATTATAATCTGGATGCTCTTATTTTTCCTACTTCCGCAAACCCGATTTCAAAGATCGGGGATGAGCAAACCATCGGCGATGGCTTTAAGCTCAGCTCCTTTACAGGTTACCCGACAATAACGGTTCCGGCTGGCTTCAGAGCGTCTGACAACATGCCGGTTGGGTTGGATTTCATCGGAAGACCTTTCAGTGAACCGACATTGATCAAGCTTGCCTACTCCTACGAACAGAACACCCAGCATCGTACGGCTCCTGTCTTAACTCCATAAAGATCGGTTAACACTATCGAACGGCGGATTTATTAGTCCGCTGTTTTTTTTGCGTGTCCAATCCAGAAATTGAGTCAGCCCCTAGGGCGATGTGTTATAAATAGGATGAAATGAAATGGAAGGTTGAGGATGAGAGATGGATAAAAATAAAATCGTATTCGCAGTAATTGGGGCTGGCTGGAGAGCTGAATTTTTTATGCGTGTTGCTGCAATGCTGCCGGATTTATTTGAAGTAAGCAGAGTGTTGGTTCGAAATGGGGCTAAGGCTGACCTATTTCAGAAGAAATGGGGAATAAAGACTGTAACAACATTGGATCAATTCCTGGAGAACCGGGATTATTCGTATGCGATTATTTCTGTACCATGGGATGCCAATCCGAATTACATAGCTGAGCTGAGCAAGCAGGGAATACCTGTACTCGCCGAGACGCCTCCAGCTCCAGATATGGACGGACTATTGAAGCTGCATCAGGAGCTGCCCGCAAATGCTAAGGTGGAAGTCGCAGAGCAGTACTTGTATCAGCCGATGCATGCGGCCAGAATTCGTCTTGCCCGGTCCGGTATTCTTGGTGAGGTCTCTCATGTTCAAGTATCAGCTGCACATGGATATCATGGAATAAGCCTGATCAGAGAATTGCTGGGGGCCGGGTATGAGAAGGCGAGTATTACAGGACATCAATTTACAAGTCCCATTGTGAAAGGACCGGGCAGACAGGGCTTGCCTGAAAACGAAGAGATCGTTCAGTCCATTCAGGAATTGGCAGTATTTCAATTTGGAGAGAAGACCGCGGTGTTTGATTTTTCCAATGTTCAGTACTTCTCTTGGATTCGGGGGAATCGGATCTTGGTTCGCGGGGAGCGTGGAGAAATTGTCAATGACGAGGTTTCTTATCTGAAGGATTTCAGAACGCCCGTCACATCCCGCTTAAGAAGAATAGATACAGGACACGGAGGAAATCTGGAAGGATACGCGCACCGGGGAATCCAATTTGAATCGGAGATGATCTATGAGAATCGATTCGAAAGCGGAAGGCTGTCGGACGATGAGATTGCTGTTGCGACAAGCATGTATAAGATGGGCCTGTATGCATTAGATTTAGGACCTTCATTCTATAATTTTGCAAAGGCAGCGCAGGATCATTATTTATCCATGATGATGAAGAGATCAATCAAGGAAGGTCAAGAGGTCATCACTGAAATTATGCCGTGGTCAAGCAGATAGGTAATCGTCCATTATTTCTCGAAAACCTCGTTTTTTTCTGTCAATTGGGTAAATTACTTAGGTCGAGTTATAACCCAGAATATAAATGACAGGAGACATGCGAAATGGCTACACTAACAGACAAAGTTGCGATCATTACAGGAGGAGCCGGCGGAATCGGTAAAGTGACTGCAGAGCGGTTTCTGAAGGAAGGCGCGAAGGTGGTTATTGTAGACCTCGTGCAGGATGCCCTCGATACGGTGAAGTCGGAATTGTCATCACACGGTGAAATCGTTGCTATCCAAGCAGATGTATCGAATGAAGCAGATGTGGAGAAGTATGTAAAAGCGACCGTGGATCAATTTGGTAAAATTGATATTTTCTTTAATAATGCCGGGATCGAAGGTAAGGTTGCGCCGATCATGGAACAAGAGGTTCAGGATTTCGATAAGGTTATTGCTGTGAATGTCAGGGGTGTGTTCCTCGGATTGAAGCATGTGCTTAAAGTGCTTGTAAATCAAGGCTATGGAAGTGTTATCAACACTTCATCCATCGCCGGATTAAGCGGAAGCATTGGAGTAACACCTTATATTACCTCGAAGCATGCGGTTGTGGGACTGACCAAAGCAGCCGCACTTGAGGTAGCCAGCAAAAATGTTCGTGTAAACTCCATTCACCCTTCACCAGTCAATACACGTATGATGCGCTCCCTCGAAACGGGAATGCAGACGGATCAGGAGACATTGGCCAAGGCCATCCCGCTGGGACGTTATGCTGAATCCAGTGATATCGCCAATCTCGTACTATTTCTCGCTTCTGATGAGAGCTCATTTATTACAGGTGTGCAGTATCGCGTTGACGGCGGTATGGGTGCGATGTAACCGGTCAGCCTTTATTAAAATATATAAGGATTTAGATCTAAGCCCCTTTTTGGCGATACAGCCGGGAAGGGGTTTTTTGGTTGTAAATTTTCATGATTCTACACTTTGCAATCATTTTATGCACACAAATATAAGAATAAAAATTCCAGTTGTGGAAAATATACAAGGGGTAGGCTTGACCTCACCCATATTATAGGAAAGTAGGTACATGCATTGGATACGCATAATACTGATCCGAAAACGAACATAGAAGACGACCAAACTTTAACGAATCGACAAGGTCATCCGATTACAAACAATCAGAATATTAGAACGGTCAGCAATCGGGGGCCTGCAACTCTGGAAAACTACGATTTTATCGAAAAAATAAGCCATTTTGACCGGGAAAAGGTGCCCGAACGCATTGTACATGCCAGAGGAGCAGGAGCTCATGGTTACTTTGAAGCCTATGGAACATGCGGGGATGAGCCGATATCCAAGTACACTCGTGCCAAGCTGTTCCAGGAAAAAGGCAAGCAAACACCCGTCTTCGTGCGTTTCTCTACCGTTGTACACGGCCTGCACTCTCCGGAAACGGTGCGTGACCCGCGCGGATTTGCAGTTAAATTTTATACAGAAGACGGCAACTGGGATCTCGTTGGCAACAATCTCAAAATTTTCTTTATCCGGGATGCAATGAAGTTCCCTGATATGATTCATGCGTTCCGTCCAGATCCAGTGACCAATATTCAGGACGCGAGACGGTTCTTTGATTTCTGTGCCAATTCGCCGGAATCCTTTCATATGGTTACATTTGTCTATTCTCCATGGGGCATTCCAGCGAACTACCGAATGATGCAGGGCTCGGGAGTAAACACATACAAATGGGTCAATCAAGAAGGAAAAGCAGTGCTTGTCAAATATCATTGGGAACCCAAGCAAGGCATTAAGAACCTCACTGTAAAGGAAGCAGAAGAGATTCAAGGGAAGAACTTCAACCATGCGACGCAGGACTTGTATGAGGCTATCGAGAGTGGTGACTACCCGGAATGGGAGTTGTTCGTGCAGATCATGGAGGATGGTCCGAATGAAGAGCTCGATTTTGATCCGCTGGATGACACAAAGCTGTGGCCGAATGATCAGTTCCCATGGAAGAAGGTTGGACGCATGGTGCTGAACAAGTCTCCTGAGAACTATTTCAATGAAGTAGAGCAGTCTGCTTTTGGTACAGGAGTACTGGTCGATGGACTTGATTTCTCGGATGACAAAATGCTGCAGGGTCGCACCTTCTCCTATTCGGATACACAGCGCTATCGTGTAGGTGCGAACTATTTGCAGCTGCCGATCAATGCCGCGAAGAAGCGTGTTGCAACCAACCAGGAGGGCGGTCAGCTTCGTTATTATAACGACAAGGCACCGGGGCAGAATCTGCATGTCAATTACGAACCATCCAGTATGGGCGGACTTACAGAAGCAGAGCAGACAGGAAAAGAGTACACCCCGTATGTCGAAGGCAATCTTGTCCGAGAGTCCATAGACCGCAATGACAATACGAAGCAGGCAGGTCAAACCTACCGTGATTTTGAACAATGGGAAAAGGATGAGCTGATCAACAACATGGTGAACGATCTTGCCATCTGCCCGAAGGACATTCAAGATAAAATGATTGCTCTTGCAGAGCAGGCCGATGATGACTATGGACGCCGCTTGAGAGAAGGCATTGCAGAGAAGAGCAAAATGATGGGTGACAATAACAGTGTTGCACAAACACATCCGCTTGGAGCCGATGATGCACCTGGGGCAGTGGATGAAGCGATTCAAAAAGGACACGAGCAGGATCCTTATTAAGAATGGCTTGCGGTGAGCTAGTCTGCTGAGAAGATCTTCTATTTCGGCGGATAAAGTACATAGGCCCAAGTATTCTTATGTCTGATAAAATATCCCTCGATAGTTAACATGAGTCGGACTGATCCTGTTGATCATGAACGATATTCCATGCTGTTGAGGGATTTTTTTATACAATATGATAAGTGGGGGACGAGATTCGTATAGATTAATTTGTATAGATCACAGGGAGGGGATCAAATGCTGGCGTATCCTTATAGAACGTCCAGGGAAGAAAAGTGGGAATTCATTGATCAGATCAAAGACAGGCTTCTGGCTAAGCATGGTGATATGATTAACGCTATCGGAGTGTATGGTTCCATTGGACAGCAAAAAGATGGTCCGTACTCCGACATTGAGCTTCACGTTGTAACCAAAGATGGTACAAGCTTTGCTGAACTTGAAATCGTGTATCCTCCATTTAAGCTGGAGATTGGAGTTACAGAGCGGACGAAATGGTTGGCTAAATCAAGACGTGTGGATGACAGCTGGGCCATTTGGTATGGAGCATTCATTCATATCATTTCCTTGTATGACCCGGAAGGTTTGTTTGATACGGCGAAGAAAACAGCATTGTCGTTATCTGATGAACAAATAAATGAAGTCATGCGTGAATTCATGATTTGGGAACCTTACGAAACCATGGGCAAAATTTCGTAATAGCTATAACAATGGAGACCTTACTTATCTCTCTCGTGCAGCTTATGATATAACCTGGCAAACTGCAAAATTGATCGGTCTTGCAAATAAACGATATTATAGTACCAGAGCTGCGACGTATATAGAATCGCTTCTGATGCCATCCGTTCCTTCTGGTTATCAAGCGCTGGTAATGAAAGTGATAGAAGGAGACTTGCGTAATAAGGAAGAGATTTACCTGCTGTGTGAAGGCTTATGGACCGGGTTAAATGAGTGGTATTCTAAGCTGGGGATAGACTATGTCAGCAAGGAGCTGCCTGTGTAAATGATTCTTTAGATTCATAATTTAGTCGGCATCTTGACCATTTTTCCATTGTTTGCTATATTACATACACAACAAATGCATATCTCAGGTAGTCTTTCCAAGACGGGTGACTACTTGATCGGCAATAGAGCCGCTTGCTTATCTAAGAAGATAAGGGAGCGGCTCTTTCTGTTTACTTTATGCATTTTTAAATCATTCTAAGGAGTGTTGTACATGTATCGACCTTTAACAGAGAAAGGCAAACCTGCTTTTGGAGGAATTCGTACCTTTATGCATCTTCCGCATATCAAGACACTGGATCATGTCGATTATGCTATTATCGGAAATCCATTTGATACGGGAGCCGGTTATGCAGTAGGCACAAGATTTGGTCCGTCAGCAATACGGGAAATGTCACAGCGAATCCGGACAACGAATCCGGCCCAAGGAATTGATAGCAGTGAGTATTTGTCAGGAATCGATTATGGTGACCTTTCCATCTATCCTGGTTATATTGAACAGACGTATGAAACCGTTCAAGAGCAGCTTGCTCCAATTTATGATAAAGGCATTGTTCCTATTATTTTAGGGGGTGACCACTCCATATCCTATCCTCATGTGAAGGCTGCTGCAGCCCAATATGGTCCGATCAGCCTCGTTCATTTTGATTCTCATTCGGATGCTTGGGAGCCTATGGATGAAATACGCAGGTTTTCTCATGGTAATATGTTTTATCATGGAGCCAAAGAAGGCTGGATCAATACTCAGACATCCATTCAAATGGGAATGCGGGGACATTCGAGCTTAACGCACTATGAAGAAACTCGTGCCCTTGGTTTTGATCTGCTTACTACCGATGATGTGAAGAGAATGGGGACGGAGCAGCTATGTCAAAGAGTCAAGGACAGAGTAAAAGACACACCGGTCTTCCTGACCTTTGACATCGATTTTCTGGATCCTGTGTTTGCACCAGGAACGGGAACGCCTGAAGTCGGGGGATTTACGACATATGAAGCGATTCAGATGCTGAGAGGACTTGCTGGAATAAATATCATTGGATGTGATCTTGTAGAGGTGCTGCCTGACCGTGATCCAACAAGGGTAACGGCTCTGAATGCGGCCGCCATTGTATCGGAGTTTATTACACTTCTGGCAATACATCGCCGGAGTCAAAAGCTAATGGCTGCAGAATCTGTGACTGTCTGACTTCACGTTATATAAAAAACATCCGCTGAAGCTAATTGCTCAGCGGATGTTTTAACGTGTGCGCCTGGCATGCCAGGAGGCAGATCATATAGTCTGTTTTAACACGGAATCAGCGACCTCGATGATTTTTCTGCGTTCATTCATTGCCTGTGTACGCATGAGTTCATACGCTTTGTTCTCACTTATATTTTTCTGTTTACTAAGTGACAGCTTGGCGCTTTCAACACGCTTAATCTCATCAAGCTTGCTGGATAAGAAACGATACTCACGTTCCAAATGGACCCTCATCTGATAGTTCTTTACTCCTATGAGCAATGACCATTGAAGCTCATTATCATTCATGCCTGAGCAGAGTACACCGTCGAGCTTCTCGTGGGGAGCGGCAGTAGCAGGTTTTCGTTCATCGCACCACCACAGAATAGGAAAAGAGAATAAGGAGTTTGCCGAATGAAGCCATTTCTTCAGTCGGCAAGCAGGCAAATCGAGAATGATCATTTCAAACCTGCTCTCTGTAAGCTTACTCATACATTCAGCTTCAACAGACTCAACACGATAACCTAGTTCTTTGAACTTGACATCAACTTGACATTTGGTCGTCGGGATATCATGAACATGCAATAATCTTGGTTTCATAATTTACCCATCACCTCGAAGTAGGAATTGAGACAACAGCTTTCGTGTTTTGTGTATGTACAAAGGAGAATGTTCCTGATTAATGATAATTTATATAATACATCTATTTAAAAGTCAACTGATTAAGTGAAGTAATCTGACACAAAAGTACAAAAAATAATGAATTTCAAGATAATATGTTAAACATATTGACATAAGTAACTCCTGTTTCTATAATTGCATTACACAACTGCATACAAGCATGCATCCTCTAGTATGGGATGCTTGTCTATGGCAAAGAGGCCGCTTAATTCTAAGCAGCCTCTTTTTGCTTTTTTCTAAGAAAATAGAATGGAGTGAGCTTAAGATGAAATATCGTCCACAGATTGAAATGGGGAAACCGTTGTATTCAGGAATCCATACGTTTATGCATTTGCCTTACGAACAAAACCTGGATGATGACGTGGATTTTGCCGTAATCGGTGTTCCGTTTGACACAGGTGTTAGTTATGGAATTGGAGCTAGGTTCGGTCCGTCAGCAATTCGAAGCATGTCGCAGCGGATCAGGCCGATCTCTCCCGTACATCAGATTGATATTTCTGAATATTTATCAGGGGTGGATTATGGGGATCTCATCGTTCACCCAGGTTATATCGAACAATCCTATCAGGCAATTGAAGAACAGCTGACGCCAGTATTTGAAGCAGGCGTGGTGCCGATATTGCTGGGAGGAGATCATTCTATATCACTGCCTCACTTAAGAGCAGCAGTCAAGAAGCATGGTCCTGTATGTCTGGTGCATTTTGATTCCCATTCTGACACTGGCCGATCCAAGCATCCGGAAAGAATGTGGTCGCATGGTGCTGTTTTCAGTTATGCAGTAGATGAAGGTCTGATCGATCCTAATCATTCCATCCAGATGGGAATGAGAGGAACAACATACCGTGCAGATGGTCTGGAGGAAGCTAGAGCGATGGGTTTTGAAGTGTTGACGACAGATGATGTCAGGGATTTAACAATTCCTGAACTTTGTCGCAAGGTAAAAGGCTGTGTCGGAGATCGCCCGGTGTTCCTTACCTTTGATATTGATTTTCTGGATCCGGTCTATGCGCCTGGAACGGGAACGCCAGAGGTCGGCGGTTTCACGACCTACGAAGCACAAAAGATGCTGAGAGGCTTGGCGGGCCTTGATTTTATTGGTTTTGACCTGGTAGAAGTACTGCCTGACCGTGATTCAAGTCAGGTGACGGCACTGAATGCAGCTAATATTGTGTTTGAGTTTATCAGCTTGCTTGCAGTAAAGCGTAGAGAGAAGTCAGAACGCGTGACACGGGCGGAAGGGGACATGTCATATGAGAAAATGGTTTAAAAAAATGGCTTTATTCCCTCTGATTGGCATGCTGCTTATAACAGGCTGCGGCTCACAGGGGGAAGGCGCGGGAACCGCAGTAGGAGCGGCGTCTGGTGGTAATGCTTCTCAAGCAAACCAGTTGACGATCGGAATCACCAATCCTCCGCTTATGTTTAATCCGATTGATTCTGACGGAAGTGGTTCGAGCGGCGCTGTGTTTACGTATCGTTATTTCTTTGACAGCTTGATCAAGACGACAGGACCACTTCAATTTGAGCTTCAGCTGGCAGAGTCATTTGAAACAGAGGACAATCAAACATTCAAAATTGCCCTCCATCCAGATGCAAACTGGACGGATGGTACACCAATTACGGCGGAGGATGTTGAATTTACGATTAATTTAATCGCCAATCCGAAGACCATTACAACTCAGCGCAGTGCTATTTTTTCATTGGACGGTTTAAATGAGAAAGGAATGCTGCCGGAAGGAAAGGACAAGCTGGAGTCCATTAAAGTCATTGATGACAAGCATCTGGAGCTGCGCACCAAAACCCCGGTTGACCCCAATCTCGTATATGAACGTTTCTCAGATGTGCTCATTGTACCTAAACACATATTGTCTGAAGTGAATCCCGCGGAACTGAACCAAAATCCGTTCTGGCGTAGTCCCAATGTAACCTCCGGACCTTATACTTTTGTTAAGTATGAGAACAAATCTTATGTTGAGCTGGCTGCCAACCCGGATTATTACCGGGGAGCACCGAAGATAAAGAAAGTGTTTATTAAAATCATGCCCGCTGCCAATATGGTTGCGCAATTAGAGTCTGGTGAGCTCGACATGAATGCTGCGCAAGGTGTTGGGAATATTCCAGCAACGGAGTGGAGCACAGTCAAGTCAATCGAGAGTCTAAAGACCCTTGAAGAACAGACCCGAAGATATAATTCCATTGAAATTAATACCGAACGGTTTCCTGATAAAAAAGTACGTCAAGCTCTTGCCTACGCAATCGATCGTCAAATGATTGTAGATCAGCTGATGCCTGGGACAGGCGAATTGCAGGATGGGCCTTATTCAAACAGCCATCCTTACCACGACGAGAATATCCTTAAATATTCCTATGATCCAGAACTAGCCAAACAAATGTTAGCTGAAGCAGGTTTCGATATGAATGCTCCCATTGAGCTTATTGTTCCGACTGGAGATAGAACACGTGAAATGGCAGGGAATATAATTCAACAAAATTTTCAGGCAATAGGTCTGAAGGTGAATCAGGTCAATTTTGATTTTCCAACGACGGTCTCTAAGCTGGTATCAGGAGATTTCGATCTTGCGCTCAGCAGCTTCGGAAGCATTATCGATCCTGACGGGCCAGCGACGGTCTACCGATCGACTGCAGCACTGAACGATATGCGATATAACAATCCAGAAGTAGATGCGTTGTTTGATGCGGGTATGGCAGAGACGGATCCTGTGAAACGAGGTGAAATCTATGACAAGCTTCAAAATCTTATTCAGGAGGATGTTCCACTCATCACGGTATATTCCGAGTTTAACCTTATGGCAATAGGAGAGGACATTAACGGTAAGGGTGGTGTCGTCGATGGTATGCACTATGACGTTAACACATGGGAACGCAGATAAGGATCAAGAATGACGAAGGAGGTACAGCATGAACGATTTGCTTACGGTTCGAGAGCTGAAAACCAATTTTCGTACAGAAACAGGAGAAGTGACGTCCGTTGATGACGTCAGCTTCTCTCTTCAAGAAGGCGAGACCTTATGTATCGTCGGCGAATCTGGCTGCGGGAAGAGCGTGACATCTCTATCGATTCTGCGCTTACTTGGACGAAGTGGTTATATATCTCACGGATCCATTCGGTTTCAGGATAAAGAGCTGGCTGAGCTCCCCGAACATGAACTGATTAAACTTCGAGGCAAAGATATCGCCATGATCTTTCAGGACCCGATGTCCTCTCTTAATCCGGTATTCACCATCGGAAATCAATTGATCGAGGTTATTCGGATGCATCTAGATTTAAACGCTAAACAAGCCAAAGAGCACGCAATAACCTTGCTTAAGCAAGTCGGTTTTTCAAGAGCAGAGCAGATTCTTGGTCAATATCCCCATACCTTATCAGGTGGAATGAAACAGCGGGTTATGATTGCCATGGCTCTTGCCTGCAAGCCCAAGCTCCTGATTGCGGATGAACCTACGACAGCTCTGGATGTGACGATTCAAGCTCAAATTCTCCAGCTGATTAAGGATATTCGTTCTGAATATGGCACTTCAATCATGCTGATTACGCATGACCTGGGTGTTGTTGCAGAGATGGCGGATCGAATTATCGTGATGTATGCCGGTCAGGTGGTGGAGGAAGGGGAAGTGTTCGAGCTGTTTGACCATCCTGCACATCCCTACACCAATGGCTTGATGGAATCCATCCCTCATATAGAAATGGATGACGTGAAGCTTCGCTCTATTCAAGGTTCGGTTCCTTCCCTGCAGGAGATGCCTTCAGGCTGCAGATTTATGAAGCGATGCACAAGAGCTGGGGAACGATGTCATTCGCTGCCTCCGCTTACAGAGATTAAAGCAGGTCACAAAGTAAGATGCTGGTATCCAATCATGCCGGACAATTTGTCCAAGATCGAGGGGTGAATCGATGTCCACACTACAGATGAATAAAAAAGAAATCATTACAGCTGCAACACCGTTGCTTCAACTAGAATCTGTTCATAAATATTACTCGATAAAGAAAGGACTATTCTCCAAAACCATCGGTCATATCAAAGCGGTGGATGGGGTGGATTTAACGGTGTTTCCTGGAGAAACAGTCGGACTTGTAGGAGAGTCGGGTTGTGGAAAATCAACGCTTGGGAGAAGCATTGTTAAGCTGGAGGAGGTCAGCACAGGTAAGGTTTTATTTGAGGGAAAGGATCTTGCTCCGCTGCCTCTTGGACAAATGCGAGGAATCAGGCGCGACTTGCAAATGATCTTTCAAGATCCGTATTCATCCTTGAATCCGAGAAAGCGGGTCGTGGACTTAATGACAGAGCCGCTCAAAGTACTACGGGGGATGACGGATGGAGAGGCTCTGCAGCAGGCTTCTTGGCTTATGGAGATTGTTGGGCTCCCTCTCTCAAGTCTTGGTAAATATCCACACGAATTCTCGGGAGGCCAGCGACAGAGAATAGGCATTGCTCGCGCTGTGGCCCTGAAGCCTAAACTCATCGTATGTGATGAGCCAGTCTCGGCACTGGATGTGTCGATTCAAGCCCAAATTTTGAACTTGCTGAAGGATTTACAACAAGAGTTTAATCTGACATACCTGTTCATTGGACATGGACTAGGCTCAGTTAAATATATGAGCGACCGAATTGCAGTCATGTATTTAGGGAAAATCGTTGAGTTTGCTTCTGCCAAAGCTTTGTTTCAGCATCCGAAGCATCCTTATACCAAAGCATTATTGGATGCTTATCCTGTCCCTAATCCACATCTTCGAAATAAAGAGCGGATCCTCCTGCAAGGGGATGTTCCGAGTCCGGCAGCACCACCGACAGGCTGTCGTTTTCATACCCGCTGCCCACTGGCAAATCATAAATGTAAGGAAGAAGAACCTGTGCTGACCAATAATGGATCTGAACAGAACCATCATTATGCCTGTCATTATCCGCTCATAAGTAACCCAATAGTGAGGACTCGAGAAGAGGGGGCACTCTATGTTTAATTACATTATCCGTAGATTACTTATCGCCCTTCCGGTGCTTCTTGGTGTTACCTTTCTAAATTTTGTGCTGATTAACCTAGCCCCTGGTGACCCGGTGGATATGTATGTGAATCCGGATGTAACGGAGGAGGACAAGCAGATCCGGAGAGAGGCTCTAGGTCTTAATGATCCATTTATGATCCGTTATTTTAAATGGCTTGCAAACTTATTACAGGGTGATCTCGGGCATTCCTTCAGCTCATTCCAGCCTGTTACGGCCATGATTGCTGAACGCATTGGTCCGACCTTGCTGTTAGTCGGAGCTTCTATATTGTTTGGTTATTTAATTGCTATACCGATTGGGATATATTGTGCTGTCAAATCTGGCTCCAAATTTGATTACTTGATGTCAACGGGCTCTCTTCTTGGTGTATCCATTCCCAATTTTTTTCTTGGACTAGGTCTTATTTATATCTTCGGTGTTCTGCTAGGTATACTTCCTACCGGTGGTATGAACTCGATGGGAGGAAGCGGAGGGTTCTGGGATACACTGACTCACCTTATCCTGCCTACAATTACGCTAGGGACCTCCATATCCGGGGGCATGATCCGTTATGTGCGTTCAAGTGTCATTGAAGTGCTCGGGCAGGAATATCTCAGGACGGCTAGGGCAAAGGGAATGAAGGAATTTATCGTTATTAATAAACATGCGCTAAAAAATGCGCTAATCCCTCTTATCACGATTGCGGGTCTTGATATTCCCATACTCATCGGCGGGGCAGTGATTACGGAAACGATCTTTCAGTGGAACGGAATGGGGCAGCTTACCATTCAAGCCATATTCTCAAGAGATTTTCCACTGCTTATGGGCGTGAATATGCTGGCCGCCTTGTCTGTGTTAGCCGCAAACCTATGGTCTGATGTGATGTATGCGGTCGTTGATCCACGTATCAAATACAGTTAATGAAAGGAGTGAGAAAGTATGCCTTCACTGAATGTGCAGCCTATTGCAGCTTCAGAAGATAGGACATCAGCAGCCATGGCTCAAGTGCCTTCCTATGAAGTGGATAGCTACTGGAGAATGATTAGACAGCGATTTATGCAGCACAAGCTTGCTGTAGCAGGCCTTATAATCATGGGATTATTAATTCTCGTTGGTATATTTGCGCCATTAATCGCGCCATACGATCCGAATGCAATTATAGGTGCGTTCTCCGCACCCCCTTCTGGGGCTCACTGGCTTGGAACGGATCAGGTAGGAAGAGATGTGCTCAGCAGGTTGATATATGCTACTCGGGTATCGCTTGCGGTAGGTGTTATCACCGTAATCCTGTATGTACTAATAGGTACAGTAGTTGGCGCCATTGCAGGTTATGTCGGAGGATGGGTTGACATGCTGATCAATCGAATTATTGATGTGTTTATGTCATTTCCCAGCATGATGGTCATTCTTGTACTGGTAACCGTACTTGGTACAGGACTCTCAAATATTATTATCGTGCTTGCTCTGCTTGGATGGCCAGCAGTTGCAAGACTGGTGAGAGGCAGTGTGCTCTCACTTCGGCAAACTGAATTTGTAAGAGCCGGGATCGCGCTTGGTTTCAGTTCACCTCGCCTCATCTTCGGACATATCTTACCGAATGCGATGGGACCTATTCTCGTCAATGCGACTTTTGGAGCAGCTGCCGCGATTCTATCTGAATCCTCTCTTAGCTTTTTGGGAATGGGCGTTCAGCCGCCGGCTGCAAGCTGGGGGAATATGCTGAATGCAGCACAGTCCATCACTGCACTGACCACTCAGCCGTGGTTATGGATTCCGCCGGGGCTCGTTATTATACTGTCCGTACTGTCCATTAATTTTATAGGTGATGGTATTCGTGATGCGATGGACTCACGCAGGACGGGTGTATGAAAGTAGAGGGCATATGAAGAATACCAAGCTCGATTTGCTAAAAAAATATCCAAGAGATGCGCTGCTGTTTATTGCCGCCAGCTTTGTCAATTCCACAGGCAAAGCGATCATGTGGCCACTAACTACACTATATGTTCACAATATAATGGGGAAATCCTATGGTGAGGCCGGACTCATTGTGTTATATCAAGCGCTGTGCAGTGTAATCGGTGAAATAGTAGGGGGGAATTTGTATTACCGGCTTGGCCCGAAGCTCCTGATTACCGGCTCCTTTATTCTGTCTGCTGCCGCGCTGTATGGTATAGCCTTCACTGACAGCTGGCCGGCGTATATTTTATGCGTATGCTTGCTTGGCTTCGTTAACGGAATTGCACTTCCATCCTTGAACGCCTATGTTGGGTTTCGTTGGAAAGAGCATCGAAGAACACTGTATAACCTGATGTATGTATGCAACAATTTCGGTTTGTCCATTGGAGCGATGGTTGGTGGTCTAATTGCTTCTATTTCCTTTACTTTAACCTATACGTTCACAGGAACAACAACACTTTTATTTGCCATATTTTTGCTATTTTTTATGCGTGTACGTGCAGGCACCTCTTCACATCCTCACTCTATTCCGAATACAGATAAGAATCCCAATATAATAGAAGAAAGTAAGCCGCTAATAATGGAAGAGGCACATCTGGATCGAAAAAGCTTGTTGAAAAACATGAGCATATATTTGTTTATTTCACTTGGTGCCATGTTCTTCTGGATTTCCTTCTCTCTCTGGTCAACGGGAATTGCTCCTTACATAGACGAGAAGGGGATGGATCTTAAGTTCTACAGTCTGCTGTGGACAATCAATGGTTTTGTAATTTTGTTCGGACAACCTTTTACTGCCTGGATGAAAAGCCGTTTTGCACAAACAATCGTTCGGCAAATGTTTGTAAGTGCAATATTCTCAGCTATTGCGTTTACTTTCATCCTGTTCTTCCATGATCAGTACATTTACCTCGTTCTCGGCATGATCCTCGCGACCATCGGTGAGATGATGCTGCTGCCGACAATTCCTACTTTTTTCTCTGAACGAACAGGCCCTTATGCACCTTTCTATATGGGGTTGTCCGGAGGATTTGCCAATGTGGGAAGAATGATTGGTCCGTTAATGTTCGGTAATGTATATGATCTTTGGGGGATTGTTCCGGTTATTTTTCTAGGCACGATGTCTTCATTTGCTGCACTTGCGATGTTCTATATTCATTCCAACTTAAACAAAAAAGAAGAGCCTGTGCACACCATATCGTTGAGACCAGAGACCCTGGGGAAATAAGCAAATAAGCTCAAAGGTTAAGAAAGGAGACTAACAAATTAGCCGTCATTTGTTAAGCACAAGTGACGGCTTGTTTAGCTAATTAGAGAAGGAGTATGATGATAAATTCTACAAATCCTCCGCCCCAGCGTACAACATTCCTTGAAGGACGGCAATCCACGCAAATGAATACAGCAATACAAAAAGTTCAGAGCCCAATTCTGTATTTACAAGCAACTTTAAAGTATAAGGTCGCGTCCTATATAGAGGAGGTGCTGAATGATGAAAATCCGAACTCAAATGATATGGTTATTACTATTTGTATTTACGATTGCAGGGTGTGGTCAGAGTACGGAAGGGGGGCCTGTCCCTGATCCAGGAGTTGACCAAGGCGTTGTGGAGCCGAATGAGCCCGAGGCAGTAATCAAGGAAGCGAGAGGAACGCTTACAGGTCTTGCCGATCCGCACACGGTTGAGATTGTAATCGATGGCAAGCCGACAGCCTTTCAGTTAGGCGAGGGAATGCAGGATGCGATTGCAGAGGTAGAAGAGAACAGCGTGCTTGAGTTTAAATATGAAGAGCGACCGATTGAAGGCCAGGACTCCCTTCAGCAGTTGGTTCTCATTGAGATTATAAGCTCTGCACAAGGAAGTGAGGGTCCTAAAGGCATTGATTCTGAATCACCGGGAGACGGAAGACCTGCCGTAACAGAGATCGAATTGCAGCTTGAAGGTACGACGGAGCAAAAAGAAGCAGAGCTGGTAAAAGCAGCAGATGGATATTCTCTATATGTGTTTGATATATTCACCTTTAATCCTGAGACCGGTGTGTTGTCTATGGATGTGGATCCGGACTATGAGGTGAAGATTGGTCAAGAGAGCGGTGATACGGAGCTTGTACAGTTAAGAGAAGAGGGGATAACCAGACTCTCTAAGTATGGCACGGTAGAAGAACAGGAAAGTGGCAGCATAGACGATGCAAGCCTGTATCTAAAAGTACGGGAAGAAACGACAGGTGATTCCTATGAATATATCATCAAGGATATAGATGGCACCTGGTTCATTTATGAGGTATCCATCCCGCAAGGAGAACCGACGGAAGGGTTTAAGCCTCACGCCTATGCTTCTCTAAATACAATTGAGCTTGATCAATAGAGGCTCTCATACGTGGATAATAGGTCCGATACCGCTTAAGGGTTCGGACCTTTTTTCATTATCTAGGAGTTATCACTCATGAATAATCGCTTCCGAAAATTTCGTGGTGATATGCCTTCCTGTTTGGTGAAGCAGGATGTGAAGTACGCAGCCTGATTAAAGCCTACTTCTTCAGCAACCCGGCTGATGGATAGATCTGTTTGTAATAGCAGCAGCTTTGCCTGCTCGATTCGGTATTGCAGCAAATACTCGACTGGAGAACAATTGAATTCCTTCTGCATGCACCGTGCGATATAGACAGGGTGAAAATTGATATGCTCTCCCATGGTCTGAGCTTTGAATTCCTCCCGATAATACTTGCGTATATACGCAGCCGCTTTACTGGCGCACGTAGAGGAAGGCGAGGAAGTCGGAGGCTCCAGTGCTCCTGCCAAATGCTCCATCAGCTCTTGAAAGACAAGCTGCTGTTTCCATAAGGATGGAGTATGATGACCATGCTGTACAAGCCCGGTTAATGTTCGAAGCAATTCCTCTGTTCTGTCTATGCTTGGCAGCGTGCCGAACTGGGGGATCTGTAACGTGAAGTAATTCGGGACCATTAACTGCAGCTCGGAAGAATCATGGCTCGGAAGCTTCAGAGATGAAGAATCCGTACTCCATGAGCTGGAAGATTGAAAATGCAGCCAGTAATAGGTTGTATCCTCCGAGCAATCTTTCGTCCCGTAATGATGCGCATCCGGCCGTAGTATTAAATATTTCCCTGCGCTGATCTGATAGGCAGTTCCGTTCTCTGTGACATCAAGCTCACCAGAGAGCACAACCAGCAGATCAAATATGCCGATATTCCTGCGGTTTGGATGCTTACCTGCCATAGGTCCATTACAAATCCCGCTCATGATATACTCCGGCAGCGGAGGGACGGAGAAATGAAGAATCGTCATAATAAAGCCCTTTCATTTCCTTAGGTTTGAATATTATAAGTTTGAGTTCATAAAATGATATTATCCATTTAGTATACCATCTATAATTTGAAAATGTTGAGGCGTTCAGAATGCTTTTTGTAATAAACGCTTATTTTGTTGTGGAGGTTGGAATATTAGATATGGATAGCAAAAAGTTTACGTTGTGGGTGCTCGCATGGCCCATATTTATTGAGCTGTTTCTGCAGTTTCTGCTCGGAGCAGTCGATACATTAATGGTAAGCCGGATCTCCGACGATGCCGTCGCTGTTGTCGGCTTCTCTAATCAGCTGTTTCAGGCAATGACGGTCTTGTTTACAACGATTGCCAGTGGGGCAGGGATTCTGATTGCTCAGAAGCTGGGATCAAGCAAGAAGCAGGATGCCCGCATTATCGGTATTATGGCTTTTAGCGTAACCACGCTGATCGGCATTCTTTGCAGCGTTGTTCTGTATGTGTTTCCAGAACAGATTTCTTCCATGCTGCAGCTACCAGCCGGATTGCTTCCGCTCGCAGGGACTTATATTTCGATTGTAGGCGGGGGTATGGTGCTCGTGGCAATGATGGCGACGATGAGCACGGTGATTCGGAATACAGGAAATACGAAGGGGCCGATGTATGTTGCCATCGGGATGAATATTATACACGTCTTCTTTAACTATGGATTCATATTCGGGGCCTTCGGTTTCCCGCAGTGGGGACTTACTGGAGTAGCGATCTCAACGGTCGTAAGCCGCCTTTTGGCAGTTTTACTTCTGTTCTACATGTTCCTTCGGTCCTTTGATTATAAGATACAGTTGAAGGAATTCCGTATATTTAACAAACCTTTGTTCGGCGAAATTATGAAGATCGGCTGGCCGCTTGGGGTCAATTCCTCCTGCTGGGTCTTTACACAGCTTATTCTATATTCTTTTATCGCGACGCTTGGATCTGCGGAACTGGCAGCGAGAACTTATATGAACACACTGGAATCGTTCTGTTTCCTGCTCGGATCCTCGATTGCGATGGCAGCTCAAATTCAAATTGCGCATTTGTTTGGTGCAGGCAAAATAAAGGAAGCATACCGCAGTGCTTACAGGGCCTTGGGTATCGGGGCAATATATGTTGTCGTCAATGCATTCATACTCTTTGTATTCGGAAGACATATATTAGGCTTGTTCACCGATGATCAGACTATTATTGCGATTGGGGCCTCCTTGCTCGGGATGAATCTGATCCTGCAGCCGGGGAAAATGCTCAATATGGCACTCGGCAGCTCGCTCAATGCGATTGGAGATACGAGGTTTACAATGTATATCTCATTAGGATCAATGTGGATTGTAGCTACCGGGCTCTCTTACGTACTGGGAGTTCACATGGGATGGGGGCTGGTCGGAATCTATTCCTGTATGATCGCTGACGAATATTTAAGAGGAATCCTGTCTTATTACAGATGGAGAGGAAAGAAATATTTGAAGAAGGCAGAAGTGAGCAGCGACGAAGCTGAAACTCCTCCATCTGTTGAAACGATACCTGCAATATAATCTAAATGTGCATTCAACGTAGCCCGCATTTTACAGTGTGACGAATAGAGCATCAACGTAAAGATATGGTATGATTACAGTGAATGTACATCATTAACTGTGGAGCTGACAGAATGCGCAATAATAAATGGAACAAATATGCAGGTATCGGGTTGATACTAGTGGGCCTGCTCGTCATGACATTAACAGGGAGAGATCAATTCATCGGATTCATCCCTATGCTGATCGGTCTTGTGTTTGTAGGAATCTATGCGGCGAGGACGTTTAAAGAAGTGCGAAAAACGATGAATAACCATGATGAGTAGAAGTACGGACAGTGCAAGGGACTCTTCCTGAGAAACGTCAGGCAGAGTCCCTTTTTTGTTGCTTATAGTGAGCGTTCCTTCTGCTCCATGAGATAAGAAGGGTGAGGATTCATAAATAGTTCCTCTGGTTCTTCATCATATAGCCGGATGCTAAGCACTACTCCCATGCAAGCCATGTTAATGAGCAGTGATGATCCACCGAAGCTGAGAAAAGGCAGCGTAATTCCTGTCAGCGGCATTAAACCGATAAACATCCCGATATTCTCAAAAATTTGATAGAGCAGCATGGACACGATTCCCACAATGATAACAGGACCTTCGCTGCTCTTGCACTCCAGCGCAATGGTAATGAGTCTGTGAACAATAATGAAATACAAAAATAAAATGACGGATACACCAAGAAATCCGAACTCCTCCGCGGCTACAACGATAATCGAATCAGAATAGGTGTATGGGACAAAGCCCGACTGAACGTAAGCACCGCTGAGAAAGCCCTTGCCAAATAATCCGCCCGAAGCAATAGCCAGCTTGGCATTGTTGGTATGGTAGGTGGCATCCTTGCTCGATTCATCGGGAAGAAGCCAAGCATCAAACCGATCCAGCCAGTGTTCTTTGTCTATATCGGTCAAGAAGCTGGTAATCTCATCATGAAAACCGATATACGACTTGATTCCTCCATACACGAGCACCGCGATAAGTAACATAATCAGCAGGGTATGCGTGTTTTTCATATTACCGATCCATAGAATACCCAGCAGAATGACGACATAGCAGAGTGCGTTTCCCATATCATTCTGCACCATAACGAACGCGAAGGGAACAAAGGTGAGGAGAGAAATGGGAACAACGTCTTTCCAGAAGAAGAGCTCCCGCTGCTTGGCTGCTACAATAGCGGCAAGACTCAAAATCAATATGAATTTAAACACTTCTGCCGGCTGTACGTTGACAGGTCCTAAGCTGATCCAGCCTTTGGCACCATTAATGACATCTCCGAAGAAGGCAACATAGAGAAGCAGCAATAGACCAGCCGCAAACAGAATCCAATGATACTTAATGAACAGCTTGTAATTAATAAATGCCGTCCCAAAGAGTACGACAAATCCAAGCATATAATAGAGCAGCATTGTCTTGTCAGAGCCGGCCATAATCGGATCAGACTGAATACCGCTGTGAATGAGAAGGATGCTCGCAACCATAAAGAAGCATAGAATGATAACGATCGTCCAGTCTATTTTCTTGAGATGGGATAGCATGATTAACTCCTCTCTATTTGTTGTCTCTTCTATTAAATTATAGTTCAGACATCTAATCTTTACCAATTACCTGTGTGCAAGCTTAACACCTTTACTTACCACTGTGAATTAGATGGGTTAGGATATTATGGCGAAAATTAGAATTATATAGAATAAAATTAGAAACTTTTTCCGATACAGAGCGTCTAATACTATGATTTTTAGAGGAGAATAGAAAAATAGAACAAAAGGAGTCAAAGAATGAAACTGAAGAAACTATCCATGCTAACCGTCCTGGCCTTGTCACAGATCGCTTCAGCTATCCCGGTTAGTGCACAATCTACCGTAACCAATGCTCCACCAGAATCGGACGTGAGCAAAGTTCTCGAGCAGAGCCTGACATCTCAAGAGACTGGAAACGAAGCTTCTATCTCTGATCAGCAAGGCACTCAAGGAGAACTTGAAAATAACAGTTCTGTTACAAACGAGTCATCGCCATTGCCAAACGCACCCACTGAAACGGAAACGGGTGAGGTGGCTGAACCGCCTGCAGAAGTTATTGACAATACGGATACGACGGAACCTATACCTGCGGCTTCCGCTAATGAGCTGATACTGCACTTTAACAGCACGAAGATGGAGCAAGGCGACCAAGTATATAATGCACCTCAGCCAATGCAAGTTAAGAAAGGTGTATCGTATGTTCCGATCCGTGCCCTTGTGGACCGTGTAGGCTATAAGGTGACTTATGACAAGAAAACCAAGGAAACCATTATTACGAGCGGAACAAACGAGCTGCGCTTCAAAACGGACAGCAGCAAGTATACGGTTAATGGAGTTTCAAAGTCGATGAAAGGCACCTCCTTCCAAACGAAGAATACCTTCATGGTCCCGCTGACTGCGATTACTCAAGCACTTAATATATCTTATAAGGTAGACAATGTCGGCAAGCGAATCATTATGGATGTGTCGGTTAAGCCTGTTGCCAAGTTCACAATCCAGGAGAAGGAAATTTTTGCTGGCCAAACGACACTTACGTATGTAACGGAAGCGACTTCACCTTCAGGACTTGAGATTGTTAACGAACGCTGGGAAGGCAGACAGGACATTTATGCTCAAGCAGGCGAGTACACCATTACATACACGGTACAAGACGAGAACGGAACCTGGAGTGATCCATACAGCCAGAAGATAACCGTACTCCAGCCTAATCTGCCGCCAGTTGCCATGTTCACGACGGATAAGGATGAATATCGAATGGGCGAATTCATTACCATTACGGATCAAAGTACCGACGATGGTCAGATTGTGAAGCATGATTGGAATAATAAAGCCTATGCACATTTCACGCCAGGACCCAAAACCATCAGCCTTACGGTAACCGACAATAAAGGGTTAACAGCTACTTATGAGAAGACGATTATTGTTACTGGGGAAACGCTGTATTCTGCAGATGACTTTAATAAGCTGCTGCTGCCTCCAGGGGAGAAGTTCTCATTTGACGGGTCTAATGTGCCTGCTCTTCCAAAAATTAACTATTCATATTATGATGAGCCCAGCACACTCATTCGTAGTAACAGTCCAGAAACCGTTAACAGTGAAGGTATTGTGTATAAGGAAACCTCTGTGGGCAACACCCGCTTTATGATTCACCATGTGAACAATGTCGGCAAGAACGTGAAGATGTATGTAGTCGCGACGAACAAGAACGCCACGAAGGCAACCATAACGACAGAGAATCTTGGATTTGCCGGTCCGACAGGTATTGCAACCGCAGCGGGTAAGAAATCCGTATACAATTATTTTGAATCCATGCAGAACGGCTCCAAACGATCGATGCTGACACTCGAACCGGGAGAGAGCAAGCTGGTGATGACAGAGCTGAGTAAGACGAGAATGAAGCAAGGGGATGTTATCTCGTTATTCTCTGATATGCACAGCGACTATCCGATTGAGTACAATGTCGTAATGATTGATGAGAAGCTTGATCCGCTTACCGTGCTTGGTGAGCTGCCTGTTCTCGATCGCGATGGTGTACACAACCGAGGAACGTACCCGAATTCGACTCGAGTCATTCGTTATTCTGAGTATGTTGGGGATACCGCGCAGCGTTTAGCTCTAGGTGATAATCAGGACGATCCGAATCTGGCGGGTATGGACCCCATGCTTGGTGTTGAAGCCTCCAATACAGGTAACTTCGGTGTACTGTACAAAATGACATTTGATAACGTAGCGGCCAATACACTGATCTCCTTCAATCCACGTGGAGGTAAATATTCCGGATATGCCATGGTCAACGGCAATATTACGGCGATCTATTCTGCCGGACAGGTCAGCGCACCTAATGAGCAGGCAGTATTATACCGTACAGGTAACTATAGTCAAAAAGTAGAAATCCTGATGACTGCAGCCCCAGGAAGTAATTTGCCTGTCAATCTGCTCTTTACACCACTGCCAGAGAAAAAAGAATAGTTATCCTAATTAACAAACAGCCATGTATCCTGAAGCACCTGGGATAGATGGCTGTTTGACTTTATTCGATACCGAGCATCTCGAGTCCCAGCTCAATCCTGGGATCATCCTGATTGTCGGTCAGATATACGGCGTACAATTTGGAGGGTGGAACAGTAAATTCAGTGGGCAGCTCGTACAGCTGTCCTGTCTGAATATAGGGGTCCGCTATTGCGCGAGGTAGATAACCAAATCCACCTCCCTGCAGAAGCATGGTCAGCATAATTGCCGAATGATCGGTCTGAAGCGGAGGAATATAGGCATCACCCACGATACCCCTGAACCATTCTGGAAAGGGATGGCCCCATTCAATATGATAATAATTCTGATCATAGAAATCAGTCCTTGTGATGAAGTTGTCTCTCGGTTTGGATGAAACGAGTATAATTTCCTCCTCAAACAAGAACTTCTTCGTAAATTTCGGATGTTCTGGCGGATCGTAACGAAGGGCGAGCTGTACGATTCCATCGAGTAACAGGTCACGAATCATATAGCTGGAGTCAATATAGCTTAGAAATTTGACAGCAATACTTGGGTGTTTTTTTCTAAAATCAAGCATGTTCTGCAAATATATGTAGTGCCATACGGACCCAGGTCCGCTAACAATAAGGTGATGATCCACTTCCTCTTGGAGTGTTACCTTACTCTCCTCGTAAATTCGCAGCATTCTCTCCGCATAAGGTAAAAAAGCGATGCCTGCTTGAGTAAGACGGACATTTCGTTTATCCCGGTCGAGCAGTGTTTTTCCTAATGTGGCTTCGAGCGCTTTGATTCTGGCCGTAACAGCAGATTGTGAAATATGTAGAAATTCCGCCGCTTTCGTAAAATTGCGAATCTTACATACAGCCAGTAAAGCTTCAATCTGTGAGATATCCATATGAATATGACCTGCTCTCCAATTATTCAAAATATTAATTATTATAATACATATTATTCGTTATACAAATGAATAAGGACGCGCTATGATTTTGTAAACAGGAAACGGGAGGTTAGATCCATGCAAGAACAAGTAATGATTAAGCAATTGTCTATAGTAGAAGATCATATTGAAGAGTTAGCAGACTTATTGGTAGATGTAGTTAATGACGGGGCTTCGATCGGATTTCTGCCACCCTTGACGAAGGCTGAGTCTAGAGTCTATTGGGACGACGTCATACAGGAGGATGTGCGTTGTTTTGTATTAATAGAGAATGGTAAAGTCGTAGGATCCGTACAGCTTCAGTTATGTATGAAGAAGAACGGACTTCATAGAGCTGAGATTGCTAAGCTTATGATTCATCCTTCTGCCAGACGGCGGGGATACGGAAGAATGTTATTAGACGCCGCTGAAACCAGCGCTAGGGAGGATAAGAGGACGATAATCGTTCTGGATACGAGAGATGGAGATCCCTCCAATCTCCTGTATCAATCCCATGGTTATATATTCGCTGGTCAAATTCCACACTACGCAAGAAGTGAGACTGGGGAGCTCGATCCAACGAATTACTATTATAAATTGTTAAAATAACCATACTGCCAGCTAGATCAAGCAGATTGTTAAAAAAGAATCTCAGCTAGAACACCCTTCTAGCTAAGATTCTTTGTCATTGAAAGCTCTAGATTAGTACCATTTAAAAGATTTTGCGATAATCACCAACAAAATGAACAATACAAGAATTCCTCCGATTTTGAAGTTATCGTGTCCATCTTCGTAGCTCATTTAACCACACCTCCTATACCGGATTTAATAGCATTTTATGCACTCCCTTATGATTTGGATTACGCTAGTAACTATTTTTAATAGAGTCGAAATCAAATTCATAATATCTTTAGCTGCTTTATGATATGTTTAGATAAATAATAATCTATTAATTAGGTATTTCTACCACAGGAGGAGACACATGGAACAAAACAACAAAATCACATTAGCAGAAGCATACAACAAGAGCGAGTACCCTATTCTAGGGAATGGTAAGTGGAATGTTCAGATGCTGAAGGAGGCATTAGAGCATGTGGACGGGACAATGGCAGGAGACCGCTATGGGACAGGCAAAGTGATTGAAGATTTTGAGCGTAAAATGGCTGATATGTTAGGCAAAGAATCGGCAGTGTTTTTTCCGAGTGGTACGATGGCGCAGCAGATTGCGATGCGAATATGGTCAGATGAGAAAGACAGCAAGATCGTCGCATATCATCCACTTAGTCATCTGGAAATACATGAAGAAGACGGTCTCAAGGAGCTGCATCACTTGGAGCCAGTCCTTCTCGGAGAAGCACACCGTCTGATTCGATTGCAAGATGTGAAGCAGTTAGGACGAGATGTGGCATGTTTGCTGCTAGAATTGCCGCAGCGTGAGATTGGAGGTCAGCTGCCGGAGTTTGAGGAGCTTGTTGAAATTTCTGCCTATTGCAGAGAACAGGGGATTCGGCTGCACCTGGACGGTGCAAGACTCTTCGAAACAACACCTTACTATGGAAAGTCCGCAGCCGAGATATGTGCGCTGTTTGACAGTGTTTACGTCTCTTTTTATAAAGGAATTGGCGGTATTGCTGGTGCGATATTAGCAGGACCTGAAAAATTCACTACAGTATCCAAGGTATGGAAGAGACGACATGGCGGAGATTTGATCGGCTTATATCCTTACATTCTGAGCAGTGATTATTATTTCAATAAACGGATTGACCGAATGGCAGAATATTATAACCGGGCAAAGGAGCTCGCCAGCTTGTTCAATCAGTGCTCTGGAGTTAGAACTGTTCCACAGGTCCCCGTGACAAATATGTTTCATCTTCATTTTCATATGTCTGCTAGTGACCTTGCGCCCATACTGATTGATGTATATACACAAACAGGAGTCGGCTTAATCTCGTTTCTTCGAGAAGTTCACGACCAGGAATGCAAGACAGAGATTAGTTTAGGAGATCGTTACGGCGAAGTACCGCAGGATCGGCTATATCAGGCGATTCAATTACTTCAGGAGAACATGTTAAAGTAATGCGATAGATTACGAGCTCCATGCATGACATTTTCATTCTATGACAAGTGCGTGCTGCTCTTCCTAGATAGGAAGGACCTCGAGCTAACGGATTTATACCATTGAGAACAAAGTATCGTGATGAGGATGACATCAACAATGTCTCCTCCATAATACATAAGCACAGCTCCGGCTTCTGCCTGTAAGATATCTACACCCGTAGGGGGGTGGGCATAAATATACTTGGACAGGATATTATGTCCTGCCGATGAGAGCAGCAAGATACAAGCTCTTAGTCTGAAGCTGACTCGATGTGGAACAGGATCCACATAGATTATTGAGCATGTAAACAGGAATCCCGCTAGAAGCATATGAACATGGACGAACCAGTGCAGCCAGAAGTGAACGTGCATTAGTGAATAGATACTGGTCATATACAGAAGCCACATACTTCCGAGGTTAATGAGTGACGCTGAAATAGGATGACTGATAATTCGGATCACAGGTCGGTTGAGAAAGGAAATGAATCTCCGGCCCTGCCGAACAGGAATTGTACGCAGTATAAGGGTCATCGGAGCTGCAAATACAAGCAGGACGGGAGCGAGCATTCCAATCAGCAAGTGGCTAAGCATGTGATATCGAAAATCGTGATGAGCCGCATTAGCTAGAGGTCCGAAGACTGCGGCGAGCGCACATGCAATACCTAGCAGCCAGAAGAGAGTCCGGTGTATCTTCCATGTTCGCAGCTTTTGGCTGGACACAATAGCCGCAATCATATATATAATCATCACTGTGATGAGAGGCAGAGCAAACAAATATAGAGGAAGAGAAGACTGGGCTGAAGAAATGTGATTATGAATCGGCATAGGCTGAAGCTGCTCCTGTATGTTTAGTTTGAATAATCAGCATTACTCCAACAATGACTAGCACTATGGCAAACAGGTTCCAGATGATGTCGTAGACGAGTACATTCTCAACATACCTGATCTGATGAAGCAGCATGATCTTATGCTGGATCGTACCATCATATAATTGAAACAGACCACCGCCCAATAGAACACCGCCCCACCAGCGTTTCTTATGCAAAGCGTCCGTTCTCAGCAGATGAGCAAGCATAAATAAACCTCCGATCGTAGCAAACCAGCTGAAGGCGTGAAATATACCGTCGGATATAAGTCCAATGGAGGTCGTTGATTTATCATAGAAATGATGCCAATGAAGCAGCTGATGAAAAACGGTTTCATCTATGAAGCTAACAAGTCCTAGACCAAATAAAATACCAGACCATAGGTTTAATGATGGCAGACGACCCTGCGCTCCGACTGAGCCAGGGTTACGTTTTGTCTTCGATTCCGGCCGGCTTTGATTGTGCATGAGCAGTACCTCCTTGAGAAACAGATATGAATTAAGTTTTACCAGAAAAATCATATGTAAACTTACTCCATTCAAAGCAATCGATAAGAACGATGCAATCTATCTATTATTATAATTTCAACATATGAAAATTTCATAATAGGAAAACATTTAGCTTACTTAGATACTTTACATAAAATGAAATACGATCACTTTACTTACATTCAATTGATATAAGAAAAAATGAAGTGTTAAAATAATTTTATCGGATTCAATAATTCAAGTGTGAACCATTACGCATTTTTTGTAACAAGAGTATAGAATAAAGAATAAGAATAATAACGTTTCAGATGATTAGGATATGAACATGATGCTTAATTAGGAGGTTGGAGAATGAAGGCGCATGAAATTATGATTAGTCCCGTCTATAAAGTGAAAGAAAGTGACAATGTTGAACAGGTTATTCAGAGATTTATCGATCATCGGATTAGTGGTCTTCCGGTAGTTAATGAACGCAATGAAATTGTCGGCTACATCAGTGACGGAGACATTATGCGTTATATAGGGAAGAAGGATGATATGTTTATATATACATACGCTGTTAATTTGAATTATGAGGAGTATGAAGATCGAGTCAAACAAATTATGAAACTGAATGTGATGTCCATATGTAAGAAGAAAGTGATAACCGTATCCTGGAATGAGGATATTGAGATCATTGCCTCGATTCTCGGTAAAAAACAGATCAAAAAGCTCCCAGTCCACCGCAATGGCGTTCTTGCAGGGATCATCAGCAGAGGCGATGTCATTCGCCATTCCTTTCAATCTCTTTTGTAGTTATGGAATATGATGTAGGATAGAAATAAGAAATCTTTATCTTCTTCGTATCCAAGCCAGAAAGGGTGAAGTGAACGTGAAAAAAGGGCTGACAAAAGCAGGTATTGGTGCAATTGATGACGTCTTGTTCATACAAAAAGCGGCAGAATATGGTTTTGAAGCCGTTGATCTGGATGCCAAGCAGCTCGTCGATACAATAGGACTGGAAAGTGCACAGCAGCTTCTCAAGGAACAGGGCATGATTATTGGATCTATCGGACTGGACGTAGAATGGCGAGGCACGGATGAACAGTTTAAGCAAGGATTAGAGGGTCTTGCCCTATCCGCAGCTCGTGCGGAACAGCTTGGCTGTAAGGCTTGTACTACATATATATTACCGTCCACCGATGAGAAAGCGGCTTCATTTATGGCCAGAAGCATTACACGGTTAAGATCCTGTGCTGAAGTACTAGGGGTCTATGGCATACGTCTTGGTCTAGAATTTGTGGGGCCGCATCACCTAAGAACCGCATGGAAGCATCCTTATATTTGGACCGCAGATGAGACGCTGGAGATGATCGACGCAATTGGCCTGTCTAATGTGGGATTGCTGGTTGATTTTTATCATTGTCATACAACAGGCTTAACTCCGAATGATCTGCTTCGTCTCAAAGAGAACCAAATCGTTCATGTGCACATAAATGATGCCTATGACCTCCCGATAGAACAACTGCTTGATAATGACCGGGCTTATCCTGGAGAAGGTGTCATCGATCTCTCCGGCTACTTGAGCAGCTTGGCCCAAATCGGATATCATGGTGTTGTATCCCAAGAGATTTTGTCTCCGAAACAGCCGGAAGGAACTTGGGATGACTTATTAGCCCGCTCCCGCAGCGGATTTGGAAAGGTGTTCAAGTAAATGACAACAATAGATAAGATCGCATGGATTCACTTGCTTAACGGACAAATTCTAGGTGCTCGCAGTAAAGGCAAGGATACGTATTATTTGCCGGGCGGCAAAAGAGAGCCTGGCGAGTCAGATGAAGAAACATTGATTCGTGAGATCCAAGAAGAATTATCTGTCGATATTCTTAAGGAGCGGATTCAATTATACGGTACGTTCGAGGCCCCGGCACATGGCAAATCGGAAGGGGTTCAAGTGATGATGACCTGCTACATGGCTGATTACGAAGGAGTCCTAAGTCCTGAATCCGAGATCGAGGAGCTGAAATGGTTGAATTATGCTGATCGAGAACAAGTGTCAGCAGTAACACAGCTTATTTTTGACCAGCTTCATAGCGAGAATTTGTTGAAGTAGACTTCATTCTCGTATAGGTTAGATGACTTGCAATTAAAAGAATGCTTTAATTAATATCAAGACACAGTGCAGCTATAGAGCTTCACTGTGTTTTTTTACTTAAATAATCCGTATAGACAAGTGTTTTCACTTCACGTAAACTAAGCAATAGACGCCATTCAAACTGGAATTCATTGGATTCTCGTGTTAAACGATATGGTTCTATATTTTAGCATGAAGAGAACGCTTTCGATGAAGAATCCGAGCCGTACCTGTGGATTCTTTTTTTAATGAGAGACGGCAGCTCGAAGCATTTATTTGTACCGATAATCATGAATCAACAGCCTCGCTTTTTAGGAAAAATGTTCAGGAGGAGAGATCAATGTTTGAAAAAATGAGGCTTACGATTCGTACCAAGATCATCATCGGATATTTCATCATTATCGTCTGCCTGGGAGCAGCGATATTTATCCTTGGCAGCCGGATCACGTCCATGGAGCAGGAGCTCAATTTTATTGCGAATCATGAAATTGAGGTACATAATCTGACGAACCAGATCGAGAAGCATATGCTCGATATGGAAACCGGTCAGAGAGGGTTTGTTATCGCTGGTGATGATCGTTACCTGGTACCTTATAATGAAGCCAAATCGAATTGGGAAGCCGATTACAATCTCTTGTATGATCTGGTATCCAATAATTCAATTCAGACCCAGCGTCTTGATGAGATTAAGATCAATATTGAACAATGGCTTGAGAATGCCGGTGAGTATGTCATTGGTCTGAAGCGGGAGAATAGGGATCAAGAAATAGCAGTCTATTTCACAAAGGATATTGGCAAACAGCTGATGGATCGGATGAGAGCCCAGTTCAACGACTTTAGAGCGACAGAAAAAGCATTAACGGATGAACGAGTCGAGTTACTTGACCAGCAAAATGCGGATTTCAGAAATGTGATGTATACCGTTATTATCCTTGTTATCCTCCTGTCTATTATCGTTGCATACATCATTTCAAGAAATATAGTGGGAACCATCAAGCAGGTCAGCTCTGCCATTTCGGATATGGCTTCGGATGAAGGCAAGCAGCGCACAAGACGTATTACTGTTCGCACGCATGATGAAATCAGGGAACTAGGTGAAGTCACCAACAGACTTATTGAAACGTATGAGAAGAATGACTGGCTGCAGACCAGCATCCGTGAGGTTGCCGTATCGTATCAAGGTGTAGTTGAAGTATCCAAGCTTACAGAAGCATTCATAATGAAACTCGCCTCCTTGTTAGATGCCTCCTATGCGGTGTTTTATATACGTAAGCAAGATCAATTGGTTAAGACGGCTTCATTTGCTTCTTCTGGAAATGGTGTAGGAACCGAATATTTTCTCATAGGTGAAGGGCTCGTGGGTCAAGCAGCACTTCAGGAGCAAATGATTCTTCTTGAATCTGTCCCCGAAGGACATGTGAAAATTTCGACAGGTCTCGGCGAATCTTCTCCTCGTCATATTATGATCTTCTCGGTTGAATTTGAAAATGAAGTCGAGGGTGTAATTGAGCTTGCTTCGTTGAAGAAATTTACGCCTGAGCATATTCAATTAGTGGAGCAGACACGAAGCATGATCGGGATCGCAATTAATAATGTCCTGGCGCAAATGGAGGTCCAGCGATTGCTGGCGGAATCTCAGGCGTTGTCTGAAGAGCTCCAGTCTCAAACCGAAGAATTAAAAACACAATCTGAAGAGCTTATCGCCCAGCAGGACGAGATGAGGGCATCCAATCAAGCGCTTCGTCAATCGGAGGAACGTTTGCAGCGTCAGCAGCAAGACCTTGAGCAGATCAATTTGGATCTGTCTGTGAGAACAGAGCAAGTGGAAAGTCATTTGCGAAAGATTGAAGAAATTAACGAGCAGATCGAGAAACAAAATTATGTATTGGAGAAGCAGGCATCTGATCTGTTAATTGCATCTAAATATAAATCGGAATTCCTGGCGAATATGTCCCATGAACTGAGAACACCGCTTAACAGCTTATTAATTCTCTCTCAGATTCTGATGGATAACAAAGACGGGAATCTAAATGCGAAGCAAGTTGAATTTGCCGAGACTATTCATTCCTCGGGTAATGATCTCCTTCGGCTGATAGATGACATCCTGGATCTATCCAAGGTAGAAGCAGGGCAAATGAAAGTCGAGATGGATGATGTGCTGCTTGTGGATATTACAGACAGCCTTCGGGGAAGCTTTCATCCTATCGCTTTAAACAAAGGAATTGAGTTTAATATTGTTTCAGATGCACCTCTGCCTGAATACATTTATACGGATGTTCATCGATTACAGCAAATTTTGAAGAATCTCTTGTCCAACGCCTTTAAATTTACAAGTGAGGGTCAAGTCACGCTGAGCGTCCATAAAGAAGAACGAAGATGTCCTTTCAATGAAGGCGAAGTGGAGCATTGGATTGCCTTCACCGTTGCTGACACCGGGATTGGCATCCCACTTGACAAAAAAGAGATCATATTCGATGCATTCCAGCAGGCCGATGGAACAACAAGCCGAAAATATGGTGGAACTGGACTTGGGCTGACGATCAGCCGCGAGCTTGCAGGATTAATTGGCGGACGTATTGAGTTTGACAGTGAGGAAGGCGTAGGCAGCACCTTTACACTATTCATACCAGAATACAAGCATGATTCAGATATCGAGATGATAAATGAGGCTGCTGTCGCAGGGGAGGAACCTCCACCCGCTGTGGAGCAGCTGAACGATTCTACTGCCGTTATCACGCACCCAGATTCACCGAATTCGGTCAGCTCTCCCGAAATGGACCTATTGGATGATCGGTTAAGCATAGAAGCCGGGGATCGCGTTCTGCTCATCATAGAAGATGACGTGAATTTTGCTGGAATCATACTGGACATGGCTCGATCGCGGAGATTTAAAGGAGTCGTCGCTTTACAAGGGGATCATGGTCTTGCACTTGCACATGCTTATAAACCAGATGCCATCATATTGGATATTCAGCTTCCTATCATTGATGGATGGACTGTTCTTGAGCGGCTGAAGCAGCATCCGGAATTGCGCCATATTCCAGTGCACGTGGTCTCTGCAGCGAACGAACAACAGATGGGACTAACGATGGGAGCCATCGCATATCTGAAGAAGCCAGCTAACAAGGTTCAGATTGAAAATGCCCTGTTAAATATTGAATCCTTCATTAATCGTGACCTGAAACGACTGCTTATTGTTGAAGATGATGTTGTTCTAAGAAATAGTATGGTAGAGCTGATTGGTCATGACGATGTGCTGATCACCGATGTATCTACGGGTGAAGAGGCTCTACGGGAACTTGAAAAAGAACGATTTGACTGTATGGTCATGGATCTAGGGTTAGCCGGCATATCCGGATTTGAACTGCTTGACCGTATACGGCAGAACGATCATTTGAAGCAGCTGCCCATCATTATTTATACGGGAAAAGAACTGACCATGAAGGAAGAAATCGAGCTCAAAAAGTATGCGGAGAGCATTATAATTAAGAACGTTAAATCTCAGGAAAGACTATTCGATGAAACAGCATTGTTTCTGCATCGTGTCGAAGCAAATCTGCCGGAAGATCGCCGCAATATACTGAAGAAGCTGTACAGCAATCAGACCGATTTTGATGGGAAACGAATTCTTCTCGTTGAAGACGACATACGCAACATTTTTTCACTTGTAAGTATATTGGAATCGTATGGATTGAATGTGACTTTTGCGGAAAATGGGCGAGAGGCGATGGATGTTCTTGCCGAGGATCCTGAATTTGATCTGATTCTGATGGATATTATGATGCCGGAAATGGACGGCTACCAGACGATGAGAGCAATACGTGGTAACAGTCGCTTTGAGAAAACTCCAATTATTGCCTTGACAGCAAAAGCGATGAAAGAGGACCGGCAGCTATGTATTGAAGCGGGTGCATCTGACTATATTAGTAAGCCGATTGATGTTGAGAAATTGCTTTCTTTATTGAAGGTGTGGCTTTATACGTAAAGGAGGCTGAGGATCATTTCTGATCATGGAGAATATACGCAGCTTGCGCCTCTGTCAGGTCAAGATAAGGAGCTTGAGAAAATAGAAGTAGAGCTGCTTCTCCAGGCGGTTTATCGAATGTATGGCTATGATTTTCGCAACTATGCTTATGATTCGATATATAGGAGAATCAGGCACGGAATGCAGTCCATAGGTGAAGAGTCGATCTCGGCTCTAATCCCTCAAGTACTCCATTACCCTGATCGGATGCAGAAGCTGCTTCGTTATTTTGTCGTTGGCGTGACGGAGATGTTCCGTGACCCGGATATGTTTTATTCTTTTCGTAAGAATGTTATCCCGTATTTACGGACATATCCCCATATTCGAATCTGGCATGCAGGCTGCTCAACTGGCGAAGAGGTATTGTCGATGGCGATCCTGCTTCAGGAAGAAGGCTTATACGACAGAGCCAGAATTTATGCAACCGATATTGATGAAGATGCACTTGAAAAGGCACAGATGGGCATATATCCCTTGAGAAATATGAAAGTGAACACTTATAATTATATTCGTTCAGGCGGTACAAGAGATTTCTCAGATTATTACATGGCACGCAAGGACTCTGTTATTTTTAATTCATCTCTGTTGAAGAACATTGTATTTGCTAGGCATAATTTGGTCACGGACCAATCGTTCAATGAATTTAATGTGGTATTCTGCCGAAACGTACTGATTTATTTCAATCGGGAGCTGCAGAATCGGGTACATCATCTCCTGCATGATAGTCTAGCTATGCTTGGATTTCTTGTACTGGGAGATAAGGAATCGATGCTGTTTAACAGTCATAGCCGCAAGTATGAAACGATTGACAAGCGTGAGAAGCTGTTTCGAAAGATCCAATGAACAGGAACCTATATTACTGAAGAACCTGCTGAATTTGCGGGTTCTTTTTTTGTGTGGAGACATCAATTTCAGGACTCCTGGGTATGATGAAATTGATTCGTTCAACAAGTAATTTTCAGAAAAAACTTGAAAAAGCACAACCAGAGGGATAAAATTGATTCGTATACATATAATTTGTATAACAATTATGGAGGCAGATGGATGAGAGCATTAGGAAATGAAGAGAAGTATGGATATGCGATAACAAGAACTAGCCGAACGGTGCTGCGGTTTCTAACTGGATATTTAAGAAGCTATTCGATAACTCCTGAGCAATGGACTGTAGTTAAGAGAGTGTTCGAGCATGAGGGTATTACGCAAAAAGAGTTAGCCGCGATATCAGATAAAGATCCGGCAACGCTCGCTAAAATTTTGGACATACTGGAAAGGGAAGAACTGATTGTTCGTAAGACAAACGAGGAGGATCGGCGCTCCTATCTCATTTACATTACTAAGCAAGGCGTGAAATTAAGAAATGAGGTATATGAACATCTGGAACAGGTATTCAACAAGGTTCTTGAAGGAATACCCCAAGATGAGCTAGCTGTATTCAACAAAGTGCTGTGCAGGATAGAAGATAATGCAGCCACTCATGCAATACATTTTTAGTTGGAAATCGAGGTAACAAGTATGGATAATTACAAAAATCATAAAAATAGCAAATATATAAAATCCACCGACAGACGCCGTGTACAACATAGCATTCCGGCGGAAAGGAAGTATAGAGAAGCATTTGCAATCAAGCCCATTCCTTTAAATTGGTTTCGAGGAATTGGATCCGCTATAAGTGTAGGTATACCTTCCATATTAGGGTTTCTGAGTGGAAATCCGAGTCTTGGAATATTGGCATCCATCGGCGGCTTTACTTTTTTGTATGTGTCGAATGAAACCTATGCTCAGCGTGCGGTCCGTTTGTTTTGGGTTGCACTTGGCTTGACCGCTGCTCTAACGCTAGGCGCCTTAAGCTCCTACAATGTGCCATTAATGGTCTTCATGTTCGGAGTTGTAGGCGCACTATCTGTCTTTATATTCAATCTGTTTCAAATAACGGGTCCAGGGGGGATGTTTTTTGTCCTTGCTTATTCTGTCGGAACGTCCATGCCACATGATCCAGGTGCATTGCCGCTAAATATAATGTGTGTACTGCTAGGCGGGCTGTTTGCTTGGATTGTGGGGATGTTCGGTTATTTGATCGTCCCTTATGGTCCTGAGAATAAATCAGTCTCTGCTGTATATCAGAGCTTATCCAAGCTGCTATCCGCTATCGGGACAGAGCAATTCACGGATCTTCAGCATCAGAGTGCCTCACTTATGAAGCAGGCGGAACGCACCTTAACGAATGGTAAAGTGATTGGCTCGCGAAATCATCAGTATTTAGAAAAATTAAAGAGATTAAATCTGCAAGCGAGCGAGATATTTATATCGATCATCGATGTCTCCTTGGAGAGCAAAAATGCGGCTGAGGACGAGCTGGCGCAAGCGTTGCAAAGGCTAAGCCATGCCATCCATACAAGAGATGCTAGTGTTCGTACGAACTATTCTCTGAAAGATGAATTTGAGGGTTCGTTACGAAATCTGCATCTTCAAATTGAAGCGGCGTATGCTATGTTAACGAGAGAAGTTGATACACCGGCTGGAGATGGTGTTACAGTGGTTAATTCGAAGCCTTCGATCCTTGATTTGCTGCGTAACGCATTCAGACCAGATTCAACGATTCTGTACACTTCACTTCGATATGGACTGGTGCTGCTCGTTGCAGCGGCCATCGCCTATGGTTTTCATTTCGATCGCTCTTATTGGGTTCCCTTGTCTAGTGCAGCTGTTATGGCAGGAGGCACCTATATCGGCACAGTATATCGAGGTCTGCAGCGTTCAGCTGGGACAATCATCGGAATATTAATTGGAGCTGCTGTGCTGTGGTATGAACCGCTTGGTATAGTCATACCACTAACTCTAATGATCTTTCAATTCGTTGTTGAGCTTATCTACGGAAGAAACTATGCACTGGCTGTATTATTCCTGACACCAAGCACGCTGCTGATCGGCACAACCATTCAGCCTGCTTTGACCGCAGAATACTTTATATCGGCCCGTATTGTAGATATTATCATCGGAAGTATTATCGCTATTGTGGGTTCATTGCTGCTCTGGAGAACAAGGGCCTCCAGGAAACTGCCAGAGACGATGTCCCATGCAGTTCAAAAAGAAGGAGAATTACTGCTTGCAATACTAAATGAAGATCCAGTTCATGATAAGCAGAAACTAGAGCATGATCTGCGTAATGCATTGATTCAATTAAGAATGGTCTACGATGATGCTTTTGCGGAGTCTATTAAAAAAAGCGGCCGGATCGCCGTGCTGTGGCCGGCTGTTGCAGACTGCCTGCATCTGGGATATGTTCTGCTGGCAGCAGCAAACAAAAATGAAACCGAAGCGATATCCGATGAGGATAGGCTAGAGTTTCGGCGTTATTTTGATATGCTCACTCAATCCATTAAGGATAAGAAAGATCCAGTAGAAATAAATATCCCTTGGCTCTCCAAGTTCCCAGCGATATATGAGGATCTAGTACAGCTCCAGCATTCCCTGCGTATAGGGGAGAAGGCGACAAGTTAGGTCGAATTATAGATTGAAGCACAGATAAAGAGGCGAATCCCTTATTATAGGGATCCGCCTCTTTGTGTTGATTGTGTGGAGATGGAGGGATCAGATTGAACTCAACTAATAGAAAAGGACCCCAGGCAGGGGTCCAAGTATCGTTTTGAAGATGGATTAGTATTGGTTCGACTGTCCACCGTCAATAGGAATAACGGCACCGTTAATAAATTCGGATTCTCCGGACAGAAGGAAGGCGACGAGACGGCCTACTTCTTCTGGTTTACCGAAACGTCTTTTCGGATTGACGCTGACAAATTCCTTGCCTGCTTCTTCCCAACCGTCTTCCCCGCCAATCTGCTTCAAAGAACCAACGACCATTGCAGTCATGATGGCACCTGGAGCGATGGCATTGATGCTCAAGTTGTACTGACCGTACTCGATTGCTGCATTTTTTGTCATACCGGACACGGCATGTTTACTTGCAACATAAGCTGCCTGATTCAGAACTCCGCGAATCCCGCCGACTGATGCTACGTTCACGATAGCGCCGGACTGCTGCTCTTTCATTATAGGAAGTACATATTTCATACCATAGAAGACACCTTTAAGGTTGATGTCGATGACTTTGTCAAACACTTTGCTGTTGTATTCTGCTGTAGGAGCCTGAGTACCTTCGATCCCAGCATTGTTATAGAAACCGTCTATGCGGCCAAATTTTTGTACTGTATCATCTACATATTTCTGTACCGCTTGCTCATCGGATACATCGGCAGTAAGAAGAAGGAGCTCTGTTTCGGGTGCGGCTTCAAGAATCAATTTCTTGGTTTCTTCAAGTGCGGTTTGATTGAGGTCAACCAGTGACAGCTTGGCGCCTTCCTTAGCGATCTGAAGCGCTGCGGCTTGTCCTAATCCGGAGCCTGCTCCAGTAATCAATACAACTTTTGAATCAAAACGTTTATTCATGCTCCATTCTCCTTTGTTAAGTTAATTATACGGAATGCTCATCTATGTAAATCAGTAAGTTGAATTGATTCATGTAGATGATAATAGCGTTTGCAAGCGAAATTCATTAGTAATCATATATCACAAATAATTCACTTGACAATAAACAAAGCTCTATTCAATGTCCTCTAAACAACAGCACACTCTATTATGTTCACCCAGGAGACAAAACTTAAACATATGTAGATGAAATGTTCGAATAGGATCCAAATTAATGGTTAATTCGACAAGTTTTATGACATTCATTGAGCACCGACATCATATGTTGAGAAAGATGGTTCTTAATCTATTGGGATTGGTCAGGTATGAAGGAGGGAACAATAATTGGTTGTCACGACGGGCCCTATTTTGAATAGTGCGGTAAACGGCCTTCGGCCGGTCCAAATGGTTACAGTTAAAATGATAAATAGATCACTGACACAAAATGCTTCGATCTTAATACAAGGATATGTACTGGATCAAGTAAGAACAATTTACGTGGAACAGCTCTTCAATCTCAATCCAAATGCAGTATTTACAAACGATTATATAGCCAATGTCGACGGTTATGAGTTTAAAGTGTCGGTTGAAGATCATGATGCGATTGAAGTATCCGTGTGGGGAAAAGATGGAGCAGGTCATATTGTAAGCGCGCATCGATTAGTATCTTCAGAATTGTAAGAAGTGAGTGTTGTAACTAACAAAGCACTTCATAATTGAGGGAGATTGGTAATATGGCTAATTACTCAACGGGACCTATTGAGAATAATGCGGTAAATGGAGTCAGACTGACACAGCAGGTAACGATATCCATTGAAAACCGGGATACCATCAATAGCGGAACTGTAACGGTTCAGGGATATGTGTTGGACGGTGCTCGAACATTATATGTACTCGATTCATTAAGTATTGGACCTAATGGTGTGATTAACAGAACCTATTTCGCTAACCTGGATGGATTTGAATTCGAATTTCTTACAAGCGGTCTTGCAGAGGATTTAATTGAGTTATCTGTATGGGGCAAAGACGCCGCTGGAAATTTGGCAGCAGCCCATCGGATTGTCTCATCTGAACTCCTTGGAGCAAACTCTGGAGGGATCGGAGCTACAGGGGCAACAGGGGCAACAGGGCCAACCGGTGAAGCCGGTGCGACAGGAGCAACAGGAATTACAGGGCCAGAAGGGCCGCCGGGTGGTTCAACTGGTGCAACGGGTCCGACAGGAGCTACCGGGGATGCGGGAGCAGTCGGTACAACGGGTCCAACGGGAGCAACCGGTGAGGCCGGAGCAGTCGGGGCAACGGGTCCGACAGGAGCAACCGGGGATGCGGGGGCGACAGGACCGACGGGAGCAACCGGTCCGGAAGGAGCAACGGGAGATGCGGGAGC